>CAVUFT010000033.1:0-564676 GCA_963740725.1 uncultured Actinomycetota bacterium | reverse complement strand
AGCAACATGTCTCCGCGCCGCTCGAGTCGCGAGACAACTGCTTGTCCAACCCCGAGCCGCTCGGCAACCTCCACCTGGGTGAGATGACCGGCCCGCCGGATCATCGCCAGATTCTTGGCGCACACACGGTCCATCTCACGAGCCTCGACCTCGACATCCGCAACCCCCGCAGCAACCTCCGGCCGCGCCAGCAACTGATCGAGACGCCCATTGCCACGGACAAAGGTGGACTTACTCTTCTTGCTCACGGCAGCTCGCTTCTATTGTCCAATTATCGATCGCCCTTCAAGATGCTGAGCATGGCACTGAAGTCATATGCCTTGAAAGTCATATCGGCAGGGTCTGTCAAACGAACGGTGTAACTCGGGTTGATGAGGGTTAGTTGCGGCCGGCGGTGAGGCGGCCCTCGAAGGCGATCTCGAAGGCGTTCAGGGCGGGTTTCCAGCGCATGGTCCAGCGTCGTGCGGCCGGTGCCGGTCGGGTCGAGGCTCATCACCGCGAGGTAGACGCACTTCAGCGCGGCCTGCTCGTTGGGGAAGTGGCCGCGGGCCTCGCACGGCGCGCGCGGATGCGGGCGTTCACGCTCTCGATCGCGTTGGTCGAGCAGATGACCTTGCGGATCTCGGCGTCGAAGGCCAGGAACGGCACGAACTCGGCCCAGGCGTTCTCCCACAACCTGACGATCGCCGGATACCGCCCGCCCCAGGCCTCGGCGAACTCGAGCGAACCGTTCCTTGGCCGCGGCCTCGGTCGCGCGCGGTGTAGACCGGCTTGAGCGCCTTGGCGATCGCGTCCCAGTGCTGCCGGCCGGCGTAGCGGAACGAGTTGCGCAGCAGGTGCACCACGCAGGTCTGGGTGACCGCCCTGCGGCCAGACCGTCGCCGATCGCGTCCGGCAGCCCGGTCAGCCCGTCGCAGACCACCATCAACACGTCCGCGACGCCGCGGTTCTTGAGCTCGGTGAGCACGTGCAGCCAGTACTTGGCGCCCTCGCCGCCGTCACCGGCCCACAGCCCGAGGATGTCGCGGTGCCCTTCGACGGTCACCGCCAGCGCGACGTAGATCGGCCGGTTCGCGACCTGCCCGTCGCGGATCTTGACGTTGATCGCGTCGATGAACACCACCGGATAGACCGGGTCCAGGGGCCGGTTCTGCCACTCGGCCATGCCCTCGATGACCTTGTCGGTGATCGTGGAGATCGTCTGCCGCGACACCTCGCGCCATACACCTCGGCCAGGTGCGCGGAGATCTCACCGGTGGTCAGGCCCTTGGCCGACAACGAGATCACCATCTCGTCCACCCCGGACAGCCGCTTCTGCCGCTTCGCGCACGATCTGCGGCTCGAAACTCGCCGTCACGGTCCCGCGGCACGTCGATCTCGACCGGGCCGACATCGGTCAGCACCGTCTTGGCCCGCGACCCCGTTGCGGGAGTTCCCGCTGTCCCTCGACCGGCCGGATCGTGCTTGTCATAGCCGAGGTGGTCGGTGATCTCACCCTCCAGCGCCGACTCCAGCACCCGCTTGGTCAGCTGCTGCAGCAGCCCACCCTCACCGGTCAGCTGCAGCCCGCCGGCCCGGGCCTGACCCACCAACTGCTCGACCAGCTGCTCATCCAGACCATCCAGCCCGGCCCCAGCCCTCGGCTCGTCAGCATGCTCCACGTCAGACATCATCTCGGTCATCAGATCCACTCCCACGATTGGGAGTTACACCGAACTTCTTACAGTCCCCGCTGCGCCCTCCGCGAGGCGAGGTGATGTGGCGCGCTTCGCGAGGTGGCGAGGTGGCGAGGTGGCGAGGTGGCGAGGTGGCGAGGTGGCGAGGTGCACGGGGTGGTGCGGTGCGCTGCGCGAGGTGGTGCGACGCGCGCGGGGTGGTGTGGCGCCCGGGGTGGTGCGGTGCGCTGCGCGAGGTGGTGCGATGCATCGGGTGGTGCGGTGTGCGAGGTGGGGTGGTGGGCTGCGGTCTTGGGGGATTGCCGGCACTGATCAAGCTCGCTGTTGGTGCTCTGGCGGAGGGTGGGCGCGCTTAGCGGGTTGGTGCTGGAGGTGCTTGGACAGTGTTGGCGGTTCGCTTGGTGTCGGGGTCGGCTGGTGGTGCGGGGCGGCGGGTGGTGGGGAGTGGTGGCGGTTCGCTTGGGTGTGCGGTGGGGCGGTCGTGGGGGTGAGGTGTGGTGGCGGGGCGGTGGGTCGTGGTGGGGATTTGGTTGAGGGGGTGCGGTTGCGGGGGAGGTGAGGTGGGGGTGGTGGTTTGTTGGGGGTTCGTCGCAATGGGGTCACGATCGGGGGTGGGGGTGGTTGTGGTCTGGTTCGTCACCTTGGGCGCTGAGACACTTGCGGTGAGTGCCGGACTAGGGCCAGGGGGTCCGCCGATGATCGACACCAGGTTCCGCCGCTGGTTTCTGCCCTTGCTGGGCCGGCGGCGTCGTGGGCGACGGGCGCCTGAGGAGCTTCGTCCGCGGGGTACGAGTTCGCGGGTGAGCCGGTTGTCCGCGCGGTACGACGCGGAGGTTGATCTCGCCTTGCAGCGGTTGTGGCCGAAGGCGCGGGTTTATCACGATCGCGAGTTCACGCGGGATCGGGCGGACTTCCTGCTGGTGGTTCGCGGGCGCGGGGTGATGATCGAGACGAAGGTGAAGAGCGATCCGGGGTTGTTCCACGGATCGACGTTGCCGCCGCTGCTCGATCGCCTGCAGCGCGACGGCCGGCGACTCGTCGTACTCCTCAACCAAGGCGATCCCACTCCAGCGCGTGAACTCGTCGCCGCCAAGCTCGGCGACAAGGCGCGGGTGATCGTCTGGTCCGGTCCCCACCACGACGCCGAACTCCACGCCGCAGTAGAAGCCCTCATCCGCATCGAAAGTCCGACACCCTTAGCTCCGACTCGAGCCCCGCGCAAAGTCGGGGCGAGCTGGAGTGAGAAGAATCTGAAGCACCGCTTAGCGTCGGGCGACTCAAGCCTCGCGCAAAGACGGGCGAGCCGGAGTGAAAAGAATCTGAAGCCACCCTTTGCTGCACTCAGGCTCTGTGTGCGCTGAAGTGGGGAAACAGACAGCGCGGAGAGCGAGGGGTTTGCTCTCCGCGCTGCGAGTTGGCTCCGCGCCGCGAGGTGTGCCCGGGAGTGGGCAGCGGATCGGAGTCGTTCGGGGGCCCGTTGCCGGGTGGGTCAGTGGAGGGGGTCAGCACTTCACGGGCTGTGGTGCGGCCGCCGTCTACTACCCAGCGGCCTTGGACCTGTTCTACGCGCATCTCGTCGAGCCAGCGGGTCGGGGTTTTCGGGGGCAAGGCGCTCTTGCCCTTCGCATCGACCGTGCGTGGCCTTCTTCGTGTCGTAGCAGGCGCGGACGATGACGCCGTTGGCGAGGAGGGTTCGCTTGGCCCAGACGACCGTCGTGAGGCCGGTGTTGTGGAGACGCTTGGAGCGGTAGTACTTCGCTTGCTGGCTGATCGAGCGGTAGAGGTCGTTCGTCATCACCGGGATCAGCTGTTTGGTGGACTTGCCACCGCTGCGCATCATCACGTCGAGGGCGACGCGGTAGCTGTAGTACGCATTGACGACCGGGTCGTCCGAACCGGGTGAGCCCTCCACCTGCGCGGAGCCCTCGGCGACCGCGTCGGTCAGGCCGTGCTTGGCCGCCTTCTGCGCACCAGGCGATTGGGCTGCGAGATCCGACGACTCGTCGTTGCCGCAACCCGCGAACAGCAGCACCGGGAGTAGCGTGGCGGTTACCACCAGGTTCTGAATGCGCATCTGTCCGAACCTCCCTGTCGGGCGCGGCACCGCCGCTGACACCTACCGGTGCGGCCTAGCCGCTGACACCTATCGGCACTGACCGTGTAACGCTGTGACACAGACCGTGGTCACTGTGACCTAGATCACAGTCGACCCCGTACTCGGGTAGGGGATCGGATTTGGCTCTGTGGCTGGACGTCTGGAAGCACGCTGATTTCTAGGCTCTATCTCAGTTGATGAGACCTAGGAGAGAGTCGTGACGGACACCATGCAGCCCCACCCCATCCCCGCCGATGAACCGCAATCCGGTCACCCGCACCCCACCGGTCCACTCTCCGGAACGCCGACCCGCTCGGCTGGGAATCCTGGTACGCCCGGTCGGGTCGGGCGGGGGGCGGTGGGTGGGCGGTTGGTTCGCGGGGCGGGGTACGGGGTGGCGTTGCTGGGGGTTGGCCTGGTGACGATGGGGCAGGCGGTGGTGGGGCGGCTGGACTCGGTGCAGGGGCGGTGGCGGCGGATGGCCGGCTATCTGGGGTCGGCCGAACCGGTGCGGCTTCGGCGGCCGGGGGCGGTCAACTCGTTCTTGCACGGCGTACTGAGTGTGCTGTTCGGGTTCCTGAGTTTGTTCCTGCTGATGATGCTCGTGTTGTCGATCGTCCGCGGTCCGTTCTACGGGTTCGTGGAGAACGGGCCGTTCGGGCCGGGGACCTGGGGTGGGCCGACCAAGGCCGGAGCCTGGGCGGTGCATGCCGCGATCGCGGTGCCGATCATCGTGCTCATTCCGTTCGTACTGCGTGGGTTGGCGCTGCTGCACGCGGCGGAGATCCGGCGGCTGTACGGATCGAAGGTCGGCTGGTGGGTGCTTCCGGCAACTATCTTGCTGTCGATCGGTGGGCTGCTGTTCTTCTACTCCTGGACCCAGCAGATCTGATGCCGGTTCACGAGCCGGGCGGGTCCTAGGCTCGGCTCGTGAAGGAATGGATGGGGGCTGGTGTGGGGGTGCGGCAGAGCGGATGGCCCGGCGCGTGGGGTGGTTGGGCGGCTGGGCTTGCTACTGCTGCGTTGCTGGTCCTGACCACTGCGGATCTTGGGCAGCATTACCGGATTCCGGTGGGGGCGGCGCTGGCGCTCGGGGTCGCTCGCGGGTTCGGGTTGGTGTTGGCGTGGTTGCGGCCGCCGGCGGGCATTCCGGTCTCCTTGTTGGTGGCGACACTGATTGCGGCGGTGAGTGTTCCGGTCTCGTCGGACGAAGCGTGGCCGTGGCCGGTGACGAGTGTCTTCGGGCTCGCCGCCGTACTGGCGATCGTCGGATCGCGGGGAGCGTCGCGACGCGAGTTGGCCGGCTGGTGGGTGGTGACCCAGTTGGTCGGAGTCGTCGCGATGCTCGTTGCACCGGATCGCGGCAGTTGGCCCGGCCTGCTGACCATGGCGATCTTCTCCGCGGTTGCCGTCGTCGTCGGGGACCTGCTGCGTTCGCGGTCGGAGACCAGGCGTCAGTTGGCCGCGCAGGAAGTAATCAGCGCGGAGGAACGGGCGCAGCGGGCGCGCTGGCAAGAACGCGCCAGGATCGCGCGCGAGCTTCATGATGTTGTCGCTCATCACCTCTCCGTTGTGGTGGTCCGGGCCGACAGTGCGCCGCATCGGCTGGCGGGGCTGCCTGAAGATGCGCGCGAGGAGTTTGCGGGTATTGCCGAGGACGCTCAGGTCTTCGCTGACAGAGATGCGCCGCGTACTGCGTCTTCTCCGCGAAGACCCTGCGACGCCGCAGGACGGTGGTGGCGTTGGTGCTGCTCAGCCCGACCAGCTGAATCCAGCGGCGCATTCACCCTCCGGCGGAGAACGCACGTCGGCGTCCGGAGCGGAGCTCGGGCCGCAGCCTCTGTTGGGGGAGTTGGCAGGACTGGTGGCTGGTACGCGACGGGCCGGGGCGGATGTGCGGCTCGAGGCCGACGTGCCTGCTGGGCTGGATCCGGCGGTGGAGCTGAACGCCTACCGGGTGGTGCAGGAGGCGATCAGCAATGCGGTGCGGCATGCGCCGGAGGCCGTAGTACAGGTGGCTGTTCGGGTGATCGGTGGCGAGTTGCGGCTGACGGTGGTGAACGGGCCGGCGCGGGCCGACGTACCGGTGGCGCCGGGAAGTGGGCATGGGGTGATCGGGATGCGGGAGCGGGTGGCGTTGGTGGACGGCACCTTCCATGCGGGGCCGACTGCCGACGGTGGATACCTGGTGGAAGTGGCCATTCCGATGAGCGACGAGGTGGACGTGTGACGGTCAGGGTGCTGGTGGTCGACGACCAGGAGATCGTCCGGGCCGGGTTCAGCGCGCTCTTGGACGGGCAGCCCGATCTGGAGGTGGTCGGCCAGGCGTCGAACGGGGCCGAGGCGGTCGAGTTGGCCGGGCGGCTGGTTCCGGACGTGATCCTGATGGACGTGCGGATGCCGGTGCTGGACGGGCTGGCCGCGACGCGGGAGATCCTGGCCGGTGTGGCACCGGGGGAGCCGCCTCGGGTCATCATGCTCACCACCTTTGATCTGGATGAATACGTGTACGACGCGTTGCGTGCGGGGGCGAGTGGGTTCCTGCTTGAAGCACTCCTCTCCGGACGAGCTGACTGCGGCGGTGCGGATCGTGGCTGCGGGGGATGCGTTGCTCGCGCCGTCGATCACTCGCAGGCTGGTGGAGGATTTCGCGAAGGTGCAGCCGGTGCTTCCGGCGACTGCTGGTGGGCTGACTCCACGCGAGACCGATGTCCTGCGGTTGATTGCGCGGGGCAAGTCGAATCGGGAGATCGCGGCGACGCTGGTGCTCGCCGAGCAGACCGTGAAGACTCACGTGAGCCGGATCCTGACCAAGCTGGATCTGCGGGATCGGGCACAGGCTGTCGTGTACGCGTACGAAGCCGGGGTGGTTGCCCCTGGACCGCGTCGGTGAGCTGGAGGTGTGGTGATGGACGGGGTCGAGCGGTTGCGGGGGATCTGTCTGAGGTTGCCGGAGACGACTGAGCGGCTGAGTCACGGGGAGCCGACGTGGTTCGTGCGGGACAAGAAGACGTTCGTGATGTTCGCGGATCAGCATCATGACGACCGGACCGGCTTCTGGTGTGCGGCTCCCGAAGGGGCTCAGGAGGCGTTGATCGCGGCTGATCCGGAGCACTTCTTCCGGCCGCCGTACGTCGGGCATCGTGGCTGGGTCGGCGTGTATCTGGATGTGGACGGCGTGGACTGGGAGCAGATCGAGGAGATCGTCGAGGACGCGTATCGGAAGGTCGCGCCGAAGACGCTGATCGCTCAGCTCGATCAGGGCTGAGGTGCTGCCGGTGGTCATTCGGTTGTCCTTCGGAGGGCTAAGACAGCTTCTGGGAGGTCGTCGATCCAGACCTCTTCGAAGTCGTCCGAGACTTCGCAGTCGTCGTCGCCCTCGAGCTTTCCTGCAGCGCCGCTGAGGGTGGGTGCCGGATCGTCGGGGTCGTCCGGGGTGGCGGTGTGGGTGGGGGCCGGGTCGTCGGGGTCCTCGGGAGCGCTGGTGTGGGCGCGCTCGGCGGGCGGGTGGGTGTCGGATCAGGTGGGTTGAGCCAGGCGGCTTGGGCGTCGTGGCGGCAGGGCATGGCGGTTCGGTAGGTGGCGGCTGAGAGGAGCAGGACGGTCAGCTCGCCGGTGGTGACGCCTAGGCGGTCGGCGTCGCGGTGCAGGGCTGTGACGAGGGCGGCTGGTACGTCGTCGAGCACGAGTCGGTGGCCGTCGTGGGGGCCATCGACTGATTCCGACCGGCCAGTCCCTTGCCCAGCGGGCGTCGCCCAGACGGAGGATCTCGTCGAGGGGTGGTAGCGGGTCCACGAGAAGGTCGGGGACCTCGGCGAGGGCGCGGAGCATGACTTTGCCGAGTGTGTGGTGACTCCGCCAGTAGTCCAGGTGGTCCGAGGTCATCAGGTAGCGGCGGAGGACGAGACGGAGGCGCTCGACCTCGGGGCTCGCGAGGGGCAGCTCGTAAGGGACCGGCTCGACGGCTAGCCGGCCGTTGCGGAAGCGGAAGGCTAGGAGTGACTCAGCCGGCACGTCGGGGAGCCAGTCCGGTGGGCCGCACCAGCCGCTGAACTCGCCGAAGGACGATGTGATGGCGCCGCCCGAGGTCAGGGCCAGAGATCCTTCGTGGACCAGGATCTGGTCGAGGACGGCCAGTTCGGGGCCGGCGTACAGGACCTGTCTTCCCTTGGTGGCGAAGCGGACCCGGTGGGTGAGGGCGACTCCGTCGAGCATGCGGCGGGCGGAGTCGAAGCGGCCGTCGGGGAGTTGGACCATCACCGGGGATTGGCGGAGGGCGGTGCGGATCGCGTTGGCGGGGTTGGCGGCTTTGGTCAGGCCGGCGGCGCGGACCTGTGGGCCGAGTTCGTCGGGGGTGAGGGGGCCGGAGGCGTTGATGAGGTCGGAACAGAAGATGACGATTCGGTTGCTCATGCCAGGGAAGGTACGAGCGTTCGAGCGGTGGATCGGGGTTGTCCACAAGGGAATTTTGGGTCAGTCGGTGAGGGGGATCGGCGCTGGTCGAGAGAGGGGGCGTCTGTGGGCTGTTGGGTGCGGGTTAGGGAAGGCGTGGTGCCACAGAGGGGTCGTGGGGTGGGTGGGCGTTGGCGGTGGCTGGGTACGCGAGCGAGCTCGCGGAGGTGGGTGGGGTGGGCGTGTGGGCTCGCGGATGAGGCTGGGTGGGCGCGTGGGGTCGCCGGGCGTGGGTGGGTGGGCGTTGGCGTTGGCGGTGGCTCGGTAGGGGAGCGGGCTCGCGGACGGGGGTGGGTGGGCGGGTGGGGTTGCGGGTGGGGGGTGGTGGGGGTTGGCGTGGGTAGGGTGGCGCGGTGAGTGAGACGGTGAAGGGGATTGGTGGTCGGGGGGCCATTGCTCTGGTGTTGGGGAGTTCTGGGGCGGTGATGGTGCTGGAGCTGGTGTCGCTGCGGTTGGTGGCGCCTTATCTGGGGCTGACGCTGGAGACCAATACCGCTGTGATCGGGGTGGCGCTGGCGGCTATTGCGGTGGGGGCGGCGTTTGGGGGGCGGTTCGCGGATACGGTGCCGCCGACCCGGTCGTTGGGGCCGTTGGTTTTGTTTGCCGGGGCGATGGTGTTGCTGATCCTGCCGGTGGTGCGGTGGACGGGTGAGGCTGTTCGGGGTGGTGCGGATGGGAACGTGGTGTTCCTTGCGGTGACGGTCACGCTGTTCATCCCGGCGTCCCTGCTGGCCGCGGTGACACCGATGGTGACCAAGTTGCGGCTTCAGACGCTGACGCAGACGGGCACGGTGGTTGGGCGGCTGTCGGCGTACGCGACTGTGGGGGCGATCGCGGGCACGGTGCTGACGGGGTTCGTGTTCGTGGCGAAGGTGCCGACGAGCGCGATCGTGCTCTGCCTCGGCGGGGTTCTCGTGCTTGGTGGCGTGGTCCTCACGCTCTACTTCCGCGGGATCAAGGCCGCCGCGAAGCCGGTTGCGCTCGCGCTGGTCGGGACCGGGTTGACGCTGGTCGCGCCGAGGCCGTGCGAGGTGGAGACGGCGTACCACTGCGCGCGCGTGGTCGCCGATCCGGCGCGTCCCAACGGGCGCACGCTGTACCTGGACCAGCTCAGGCATTCGTACGTCGATCTCGCGGACCCCACATTCCTGGAGTTCGACTACATCAAGAACCTCGCGACCGCGATCGACAGCAAATGGCCGGACAAGCAACCGGTGACAGCGCTGCACATCGGCGGTGGTGGACTCACGATGCCGCGCTACCTGACCGCCACCCGGCCGGGCACCGAGAACAAGGTGTACGAGATCGACCCGGGAGTGATCGAGGTCGACAAGGCGGATCTGGGCGCGAAGCCGGGTCCGCCGGAGCTCGACGTACGGATCCGGGACGGGCGGCTCGGCGTACGGTCCGAGCCGTCGGCCAGCCGGGATCTGGTCATCATGGACGCGTTCGGCGGGGTCGCCGTGCCGTGGCACCTGACCACGCGCGAGATCGTCGCCGACATTCGCCGGGTGCTCAAGCCGACGGGCTCTACACGGTGAACATCATCGACTTCGGGCCGCAGGCGTTCGTGAAGGCGGAGGTCCGGACGGTCGCGGCCGAGTTCGCGCATGTCGGGGTGATCGCCAAGGCGGCTGAGCTGGACGGAAAGGAAGGCGGCAACTTCGTGCTGGTTGCCTCCCAGCAACCGTTGCCGACCGGCGCCATCAGGAAGCAGCTGGGGCAGCGGGCGGAGTTGCTGGACGACCCGGCCGCAGTACGGGCGTTCATCGGTGACGCGCCGCTGCTGACCGACGACTTCGCGCCCGTCGACCAGCTCCTCACGCCGTACCCGAGCTGAAGGCGCCGTACCGCGAGCTGAAAGCGCTGTACCGAGCTCGATCCGCCGTATCGAGCTGAAATCCGCTGTACCGAGCTGAAATCCGCCGTACCGAGCTCGATCCGCCGTATCGAGCTGAAATCCGCTGTACCGAACTGAAATCCGCCGTACCGAGCTCGATCCGCCGTACCGAGCTGAAATCCGCCGTACCCGCGCCGAAAAGCCGCCGTGCGCAAGCTGAAGACCCGCCGTGCGCCAGCTGAAAAGTGAAGTGGAAGTTGTGCACGCCACCCGGATGGAGTTGTGATCGGGGCCGAAGGCTTGTTGCATGAGCACATGCACCCACGCGCAGGTCAGCCCGCCCAGCCCGAGGACCTCGTCGACATCGACGCGCTGCTCGCTGCCTATGACGGGATCACGCCGGACGTCGAGAACCCCGCTCAGAAGGTCGTCTTCGGTACGTCGGGCCACCGCGGCTCAAGCCTGGACGGCGCCTTCAACGAGGCGCACATCCTGGCCATCACCCAGGCGGTCTGCGAATACCGTGCCGGTGAGGGAACCACCGGGCCGCTGCTGGTCGGCCGGGACAGCCACGGCCTGTCCGAGCCGGCCTGGCGGACCGTGCTCGAGGTCCTCGCGGGCAACAACGTCCAGACGCTGGTCGACAGCGCCGACCGGCTGACGCCGACGCCGGCCGTGTCGCACGCGATCCTGCGGCTGAACCGGGGCGCCGGCGCGGGGGCCGACGGCATCGTGATCACGCCGTCCCACAACCCGCCGCGCGACGGCGGCATCAAGTACAACCCGCCGCACGGCGGACCCGCCGACTCGGACGCGACCGGCTGGATCGCGAACCGGTCCAACGAGCTGATCGCGGGTGGCAACCGCGAAGTACGCCGTACGCCGTTCGCGGCCGCCCGGGCGCAGGCCGGGGAGTACGACTTCCTCGGCCACTATGTCGACGATCTCCCGTCCGTGCTCAATCTCGACGCGATCCGAAGCGCCGGGGTCCGGATCGGCGCCGATCCGCTCGGCGGCGCGAGTGTCGACTACTGGGCCGCGATCGCTGACCGGCACCGGCTCGACCTGACCGTGGTGAACCCGCGGGTCGACCCGGCCTGGTCGTTCATGACGCTCGACCACGACGGCAAGATCCGGATGGACTGCTCCTCGCCGTACGCGATGGCGTCGCTGGTCGCCCAGAAGGATCGGTACGACCTGGCGACGGGTAACGACGCCGACTCGGACCGGCACGGCATCGTGACGCCCGACGCCGGGCTGATGAACCCGAACCACTACCTCGCGGCCGCGATCTCCTATCTCTTCGCGAACCGGCAGTGGGGTCCGGGGACGGCCGTCGGCAAGACGCTGGTGTCGTCCTCGCTGATCGACCGCGTGGTGGCGGATCTTGGCCGACGGCTCTGGGAGGTGCCGGTTGGGTTCAAGTGGTTCGTGCCGGGGCTGATCGACGGGTCGGTCGGTTTCGGTGGCGAGGAGTCGGCCGGGGCGAGCTTCCTGCGCTTCGACGGCACGGTCTGGACGACGGACAAGGACGGCATCCTGCTCGCGTTGCTGGCGAGTGAGATCACTGCGGTGACGGGGGAGACGCCGTCGCAGGCGCACGCGAAACTGGTGGCGAAGTTCGGCGCCTCGGCGTACTCGCGGGTCGACGCGCCCGCCACCCGGGACCAGAAGGCGAAGCTGGCGGCGCTGTCCGCGGACGCTGTCACGGCGACCGAGCTGGCCGGCGAGCCGATCCTGGACCGGATGACGAGCGCGCCCGGTAACGGAGCGCCGATCGGTGGGCTCAAGGTGACGACCGAGTCGGCCTGGTTCGCGGCGCGGCCGTCCGGCACCGAGGACCTCTACAAGATCTACGGCGAGTCCTTCAAGGGCGAGGACCACCTCGCCGAGGTCTTCGCCGAGGCCCGCGAGGTGGTCTCCCAAGCACTCGCCTGACCTGTACGCCGGTACGTCGGCCGTCGCCGGTCGAGCACCCGCAAATGTCGGTGGCGGTGACTACGGTCGGGTTCATGGGTGCTTTGGCGATCGAGGTCAGCGACAGCGTCGAACCCGAGGCGACCGAGGTCATCTCGGCCGGCCTCGACGAGTTCAATAGCGAGGCTAGCGGGATCAAGGACCGGCAGGAGCTGGCGGTCCTGGTCCGGGATCCCGCGACGGACAAGGTGATCGGCGGACTGACCGGCCGGACGTCACTCGGCCTGCTGTTCGTCGACCTCTTCTACCTACCGGCCGAGCTACGCGGTCAAGGCATCGGAGGAGAGGTGTTGCAAGCGGCGGAGGCAGAAGCGCGCCGGAGAGGGTGCCGCACCGGCATGCTCTACACGATCAGCTTCCAGGCACCTGGGTTCTACGAGAAGCACGGCTGGCGCAGAGTGGGTGAGGTGGCTTGCGACCCGCCAGGGACAAGCCGGGTGTTCCTCACCAAAGATCCCCTCTAGTGTCCTGAGTCGGAAGTTCGCGCATACAGCTCCGGTGGTCAAGTGCCGCGAGGTGCGTGCCTGGGCGCCGGAGATGTGTGCGAACTTCCGACTCAGGACACTAGCGGACGAAGGCGTCGACCAAGCGGTCGAGGTCGGCGGTGGGGTCGCTGGTGAGGCCGCTGTGGATGGGGCTGGGGTGCACGACCGTACTGCGGGGTGCGGCGAGCCAGCGGAAGCGTTCGCCGATCCGGGTGGCTGCCGCGGGACCGCCGTCGGGATCGCCGGCGCAGATCGCGCGGATGTGCTCGAGCGAGGCGCACACCACATCGACGTCCACCGCCGGGTCGAGCGCCCTCAGCCGGGAAGGCTCGACGTCCCAGGCTGCGCCGAGGAAGTCCAGAGAACGGCAGTAGAGCACCGCGCCGACGTTGACGAACTCACCTCGCTGGATGCGCGGAGCGGCCCGAAGGATGACGTAGTCGAACGGAACGAGATTCACCGCGCACCACCCGGCAACCATGCGGACCGGTCGGCCAGTCGTGCGGTCAAATGCCCGAGGTACCGCTCGCGGTCGCCCTCGGAGATCCACTCGTCGGGCACCAGGCCGACCACCTCCGTCAGCAGCGACGGGGTGATCTCCGCGGCCAACTCCGCGTCGATGTCGGGCACGGCCGGAGCGATGTCGCGGAACACGTGATCGTTGGCGTCGTACGAAAGCCCGGTGAACTTCTCCGCGGACATCCAGGAATGGTGGAAGTACAACGCGGCTCCGTGGTCGATCAGCCAGAGGTTCTTGTGCCAGACCAGCAAGTTCGTGTTCCGCCAGGATCGGTCCACGTTGGCGACGAACGCGTCGAGCCAGAGGATCCGCGCCTGGGTGGCGTCGTCCGGTTTGCCGCTGGAGCCGTCGTACCCGAAGGAGCCGGGCAGGAAGTCGACGGCGAGGTTGAGACCGGCGCTGCGGATCAGCAGGTCCTGGATCTCCTCGTCGGGCTCCGACTTGCCGATCGCCGGATCGAGCTGCATCAGCTTCAGTTCGGGCACCCGCAGGCCGAGCCGGCGGAAGAGTTCGCCGACGATCACCTCGGCGACCAGCGCCTTCGGGCCCTGGCCGGCGCCGTGGAACTTCAGCACGTAGGTGCCGAGATCGTTGCCCTCGACAACACCGGGCAGCGACCCTCCTTCGCGGAGCGGCAGCACGTACCGGGTAGCGGTGACGATCGGCAGACTCACCCGGCAGAGCATATGCGTCAGGCCGGCCAGCAGGTCGGCCCGGGCATCGTTTCTGCGCGCGTGGCGCCGGGTACCAGGGGTGATCCCAACCAAGGAGCCGCTGTGAGCCTTCCGTCCATGGGCGTCGAGGAAGAACTGCTGCTGATCTCCGCAGCAGGGGAGCCGCTGCCGCGGAGCAAGGCCGTCGCAGCGGGTCACCGTGACGTCGAACTGGAACTCACCAGGGCCCAGGTCGAGATCAATGCGCCGGTCTGCGACACCGCCGACGAGCTGTCTGATCAGCTGCACCGGTTGCGTGCGCAGCTTGCCGAGTCCGCAGCCGAGCAGGGCGGCCGGCTGTGTGCGATCGCAGTACCGCCAAGTGGAGACGCAGCGCAGTTGGTGACGAAGAAGGAGCGTTACCAGCGGATGGAACAGCGGTACGGGCTACTTGCCCGGGAGCAAGGCGTCTGTGGCTGTCACGTGCACATCGACGTACCGGACAAGGAGACTGCGGTCCGGGTCAGCAATCACCTGCGCCCCTGGCTGCCGACGTTGCTCGCGCTGACGGCCAACTCGCCGATCTACCTGGGCTCCGATACCGGATTCGCGAGCTGGCGGTCGATCATGTGGTCGCGCTGGCCGTGTTCCGGGCCACCGCCGTACTTCGAGTCAGCTGCTCACTACGAAGCGCTCGTCGCGATGCAGGTCGCGTCGGGCAGCATCATGGACGAGCAGATGGTCTATTGGGACGTCCGCCCGTCCAGCCACCTCCCGACCGTGGAGGTCCGCGTCAGCGACATACCCCTGACCGTCGACGAGACAGTGCTGCTGGCAACGCTCGTCCGCGCGCTCGTGATGACGTACGACGGCTCGCCGGGTCCGAAGCTCGAGCCGGAGGTACTACGTGCCGCCTACTGGCTCGCCGCCCGCGACGGTCTCGAGGGAAACGGCCTCGACGTGCTGCACGCCGAACCACTCCCCATGTCGCAACTGATCGACCGGCTGATCGATCACATCGGCGACGCTCTGCAGGAACTCGGTGACACCGATCGTGTGGAGGACACCTTGCAACGCCTGACCGCAGACGGCAACGGAGCGGTCAAGCAGCGCAAGGCGTTTCGTGAGGGCGACGATGTCGTCGCCCTCACGAAAGTTCACTAGCCGCGGAGGAAGTCTTCGAGACCGTGGAGGTCGTCGGTGTTGAGGTTGTCGACGCCTGCAGCGGTCAGCTCGGACCAGACAGCGTCACGGGCTGCTCCGCGGACATCCGGGGTCTCCCAGAAGCGCACCTTGTAGCCGGCGCGGTGGGCCGTCTTCACGATGTCGCGCAGCTTGGTCCGCTCGGCGGCCGGGAACTCGCCGATGCCTCGCCAGGTGAAGTTGTTCGACCAGTTGTCGCTGACCAACGGCATCACGGAGGCGGGTAGCCCAGAGTTCAGATCCGAGAGACGGCCGTCGTACCCGGCGTACCGGATCTTCTGGGCCTGCAGGATGTCGAGTGGGCGGTTGCCGCTGATCACCGAAGTCACCGCGCCGCGGCGCACCCTACCGTCGACGAAGACGGTGCTGATGTCGCTGTACTTCGCCAGTGCCTTGTCGATCGCCGCGTACGTCGTGGGTCCGTCGCTCTTGATGTCGATGAGCAGCTGGAAGTCGCGGCCGTGCCGGTAGACCTGACCGCCGTTCGCAGCAACGCGCTGGGCGAGCGGTTCGAGGTACAGGTTCTCCAGGTTCCGGCCGGGACGAGCATCGGCCAGGTCATGCGCGACGCGGAGTTCACCGTCGATCAGCCAGACGTCTGCCTCGACACTGTTGAAGCCGCGGTCGAGTGCGTCGTACAGCGGTCGCCGGTGGTCGTAGTCGTTGTGCGCGTGAGCCGTCGGCAGCGCCTCGACCGCCGGAGCGTCGTACGCGCGCGGCAGCCGGAAGCCGTTCGTAGCAGCGACTGCACGGACCCGGTCCGGGTAGTCGGAGATGATGCCGTCGACACCCAGTCCGATCAGCGACTGCATGGTCGCCGGGTCGTCGACGGTCCACGGGATGACCTTGAGGCCGGCCTGGTGAGCCGACCGCACCATGTCGGCAGTGACATACGGCCGGTACGTCGGGTCGGTGACCTTGCCGTCCTGCGGGAACCCGTGCACGGGCGAGATCGCGGAAGCACCGAAGGACTGAGCGGCCTTCACCAGGTCGCCGCCGAAGTCATCGATGTCCAGACCGCCCAGCCACGGCGACTTGCCCGGCTTGCCGGTCTCGAGGAAGTCGTAGTTCGTCAGCGCGACCAGCGGCAGCTCGGGCGCGACCTGACGCATCCGCATCAGCGAGCCCCAGTCGAAGCTCTGGATCGTGATCTGCCGGGCGATGTGCGCCTTGCGGATCTCCGCGGCGACCACCTGGACGAACTGCTCCCGCGGCGCGGTCTGCGAGGGTGCACCGGCCTCGACCTTGGTCTCGACGTTCAGCTTCACGTCGTTCGCGTGGAACCGGTGGACGAGGTCGAACACCTCGCTCAGCTTCGGCATCCGGGCCCCGGGATCGGGCGTCTGGCCCGGGAATCCGGCCTGCGGCAGCGAGCCGCAGTCGAGCTGGCGGACCTGGTCGAGCGTCAACGTGTTGATGTACTTGCCGACGTACGGGTATTCGGGATCGCCGGGCGTGTACGGCCCGGTGTCCTTGCACTTGCTGCCGGTCACCTGGCGGTCGTGGGTGACCACGGCCTGGCCGTCCTGGGTGATCTGGACGTCGAGTTCGAGCGTGCTCACGCCGAGTTCGAGGCCGCGGCTGAAGGACGCGATCGTGCTCTCGACCGTCAGGCCGAGACCGCCACGATGGCCCTGGATGTCGAAGTCACGGCGGGCGGCAGAGGCCGGCGCGACGGCCAGGCCCTGGGCCAGCAGGCCGGCCGCGAGGGCCAGCGGGATCAGGCGGCGCATGGGTGGGTTCCCTTCGTCAGAGGCGGGGACGAGCCCGATCGTTACCCGTTTACGGGACGACTAGGCACTAAGAAGGTAACCAACAAGAGGCCGACCGATGTCCTCAGGGCGCTGAGACCACCTGGTGGATCGACTGGGCCACGGCCACGACCGACCGTCCTTGAACGCCCCGTCGAGCTTTCCGGTCGTATGCCGGCTCAAGAGGAATTCCACCTGACAACTGGAGCTACCCGCGCTGGCCGGGCTGGCGGCCAGAATCAAATGAGGGGCAAGAGTCGTCGAGGAACGGCCGGCCTCGATCTCCAGGCTGCCCGTCTGGATGCACGGTCCGCTCCAGGTGAGCGTCTGCGCCGGCCCAGACGCGAAGGTGACCTGGACAGCCTTGCGACGGGACAGCTTCGCACCACCAGACGGCTGGGAGAGGTGAACAGGTTCGGGAAGCGCGACGGTCGAGCTCGGTGCGGACGTGTTGTCCCCGTCGCGCTTCAGGGCGAAAGTGAGCTCGCCTCTGGTAACACCGAGCTGCCCGGTGTAGCTGGTCGCGCCGGCGAACTTGCCGCGATGCAACTCCTCCGTCTTGCCCTCTGCCGAGACCGACACCTTCTCGCCGCTACCCAACTCGACATACGTCAGGTTGCCGACCCGGAAGGACGCGGTGACGTCGACAGCGATCGCGTTCTCGGGCAGCTTGACGAGCAGGTCCGCCGTCATCCCACTCGTCCTGATGTCGGCAGAGTCGACCGTGGAGCAGCCCGTCACCACCAGGCCAAGACCGATCAGTACTCCGAGCAAACGCATCCCGGAAGCTAACACCCCACCCGGCTCACTCGTACTGCAACGCCTCCAACGGGTCGAGTCGCGCCGCACGCCGGGCCGGCCAGATCGCCGCGAAGATCCCGACCATCACCGAGACGACGCCGAACAACACCAGCTGACCAGTCGGTACGGCGAAGCTCACCTCGTCCAGCCGCGCCGCGAGCAACGAGGCCAGGCCGAGCCCGAGCAGGATCCCGATCACCGCACCGATCAGCGCGGTGATCACACTCTCGTGCCGGATCATCCGTTTCACCTGCCGCCGGGTCAGCCCGATCGCCCGCAGCATGCCGAGCTCGCGGGTCCGCTCGAACACGGTCAGCACCAACGTGTTGACGATGCCGAACAGGCTGACCAGCACCGACAGTGCGAGCAGGACATAGAGCACATTGAGGACGCTCTTGATGCCATCGGACTGGACCTTCTTGAACTGCTCGCGGGTCAGCGCCTTCGCATTCGGGAACGTACTCAGCGCCTGCTGCAGGGTCGCCGTGTTCGCAGCGGTGACTCCGCCGTGCAGGCTGACGAAGGTGTAGAGGTTGAGCGGTTGCGGGTTCGTCGCATCGAACGCCTCGGTCGAGATCGTCACGTTGCCGAACGGCGATCCACCGGCCGGCGGCTGGAAGATCCCGCGGACCTTCAGCGGCAGCGTCTTGCCCGTCACGGTCTCCAGCGACAACGTCGAACCGACAGTCAGCCCGTGCTTCTTGGCGTAATCGGCGTCCAGAACTGCCCCGTCCGCTCCCAGCTCGCCGAGCGTCGCCTGCGAACCGGACTTCCAGTCGAAAGTCACCACCTCCGGAGACTGACTGTCGACGCCCGTGATCGGAATCGTCTCGCCGAACGCCCGGCCCTGTCCGCCGCGCACACTCGAGAGCGCGTCGATCCCCGGAACCTTCTCGATGGCCGCGGCAACGGTCGGTGGCAACGGACTGAAGTTGTTCTGCGCAGTGATCGCGTAGTCCGCACTGAAGATCTTGTCGACGGCATCCTCGAACGGCCTGATGATGCCTGCGCCAAGGGTGGCGACCAGCGTCACGAGCGCGAGCCCGATCATCAGGGCGGCCGCGGTCGAGGCGGTCCGGTGCGGATCGCGACGGCTGTTCTGGCCGCCGATACCGACCGCGGGGCGATCACTCAGTACGCCGGGGAACTCCGCGGGCCACTCCGGACGCCAACTGCTGACTGCCCGGCGTACGGCCATCAACGCCACGATCACCAGCAGGACCGGATTCAGTACTGCGCCCAGCAGCAACCCGCCGGCCCGGGACAACCCAGATCCAGTACCCCAGAACCCGCGGCGCAGGAGCCAGTACGGCAAGGAGAACAGCGGCCAGACCACGATCGTCAGCACCAGCACTGACCAGCGCGCGATCGGGTCCGACGCAGCGGCGAGCGGCCGCACCAACCTTGCCGAGAACAGCGCGATGCCGATGAAGATCAGCAGTACGCCGAACGCCAGCAGACCGAGCAATGCGCCAGTGGAGAGACCGTTGACGAACAGGCCTATCACCACCAGGGCGATGCCGAGCACAGCGAGCAGTGCAGCACCCAGCGGGCGGAAGCGGTTGTAGCGTCCCGGTGGCAGCTTGGCGCCTTCGCGGACTGCAGCGATCGGCGGCACACGCGTCGCACGCCAAGCCGGTCGCAGGCTAGCCAGCAGAGTGACCAAGATCCCGACAGCCAAGGCGACCACGATGGTCCGGGTGCGGAACACGAGCCCGTTGTTGGGCAGGGTCAGACCTGCCGCATCGAAGATCTTGAACAGCCCGGTAGCGATCCCGAGACCGAGGAACAGCCCCGCGACCGCAGAGACCAGACCGGTCAGCAGCGCCTCGAGGACCACCGAGTAGAGAACCTGACGACGAGAAGCCCCGAGCGTCCGCAAGGTGGCGAACTCGCGCGTCCGCTGAGCGATCGTGATCGACAGCGAGTTCGCGATCACGAACGAGCCGACGAACAACGCGATCCCACCGAAGACGAGCAGGAAGGTCCGGAAGAAGGTCAGGAAACTCGACGTGCCCTTGGCATCCTGCGCCGCCTGATCGTCCGCGCTGCGAACCTGCGTCCCCTCCGGAAGCACCTTCTGGACGGCCTCGACGAGTTCCTGCGTGGAGACGCCGTCCTTCGCCGCGAGCAGGATCTGGTCGAGCTTGCCAGGTTTGTCGAAGAGCTGCTGCGCCGTCGGCAGGTCGAACCCGGCCAGCGTCGCGCCACCGATCGACGACACCGACCCGAACTCGACCAGCCCGGAGATCTTCATCTGCTGCACGGCCCCACGAGCCTGTACGCCGATGCTGTCGCCGGCCGCGAAACCCTTCGCCTGGGCGGTCTTGGTGTCGATCACCACCTGACCCGACGTCGGCCAGTCACCCTTCACCAGGGTCAGCGTGTTGAACTCGGGCCGCTCGGTGTTGATGCTGAACCCGAGATTGGGCGCACCCCCGAAGACGACCGCCTTGCCGTCGTGGCCGATCAGTTGCGCCTCGCCGGAGACCGCACCGTCGGCGACGCCGACCTCGGGCAGCTCCTTGACCTTGGCCAGCAGCGCCTGATCGAACGGCGGCGTCCCACCGGCACCGTCGTCCGACAGATCGAACGCGGGCTTGCCGGTGATCGCGGCGTCGGTGTTCTTGTAGTTCTCCGAGAAGATCGAGTCGAAGGCACTCGAGATCGAGTCGGTCAGCACATAGGTGCCGGACACCAGCGCCACGCCGAGAACGACCCCGATCGCGGTCAGCGCGGTCCGCAGCTTCCGGCCGAGCATCCCGCGCAACGCGAACCGGATCATTGCAGGTCCAGCGAGTCGATGATCTGCAGGATCTCGCCCTGGGTGGTCTGTCCGGTCTCCTTGACGATCTCCCCGTCGGCCAGGAACAGCACCCGGTCGGCCATCGCGGCCGCGCGGGCGTCGTGGGTCACCATCACCGTCGTCTGGCCGTACTCGTCGACCGAACCGCGCATCAGTTGCAGGATCTCGTTGCTGGTCTTGGAGTCCAGGTTGCCGGTCGGCTCATCGGCGAAGATCACCGTCGGCCGCGAGACCAGGGCCCGTGCGATCGCGACCCGTTGCTGCTGGCCGCCGGACAACTCCGCCGGGCGGTGGGTGAGCCGATCGGTCAGCCCGACCCGCGCGATCAGCTCGTCGAAGAACGCCGGGTCGGGTTTCTCACCGGCGATCGTCAGCGGCAGCACGACGTTCTCGCGGGCGGTGAGCATCGGCAGCAGGTTGAAGAACTGGAAGATGAAGCCGATGTGCTGCCGGCGCAGTTTGGTCAGCGCGTCGTCGCCGAGCGTGGTGATCTCGGTACCGTCGATCAGCACCGAGCCCGAGGTCGGCTTGTCCAGCCCGGCCAGGATGTGCATCAGCGTCGACTTGCCCGACCCCGACGGGCCCATCACCGCGGTCAGTTGGCCGGCCGCGACCTCCACGCTGACTCCGCGCAGCGCGCGGACCGCCGTATCGCCCTCGCCGTACGTTCGCTCCAGGTCGGTCGCCACCACGACCGACGTCTGTTCGTGCGTGTTCCCCACCATGCCGATCATCGCCCTCCCCGGCTGATCAATTGCCCCCGAGTGTGCTCGCGTTCGGGGTGCGCGCGGAAGGGGGTCGGTCCCTGACCGGACCCTGACCAGCCCGTACGACGGCTCGCCGGTCAGAGCCAGTTGTTGCGGGCGGCGTGGAAGCCGAGTTGGAGGCGGGTGTCGGCCGAGACCCGATCCATCAGTGCGCGGACCCGGCGTTGCACGGTGCGCATCGACAGCCCGAGCTGGTTGGCGACCGCCTGGTCGGTGAGACCGGCGAGCAGCAGGCCGAGGATCCTGGCATCCAGCTCGGGCAGTCCGAGCCGGGGCCCTTCGACCTTCCCGTCGGCGCCGAGCATCAGCGGGATCCCGTCCCGCCAGAGCCGGTCGAACAAGGCGAACAGCGCGTCGAGCATCCCGCTGCGGTGCACGATCAACGCGCCGATACTGCGCTCCGACTCCGACATCAGCGGAACCAGCGCGATCCGCCGGTCGACGATCAGCAGCCGGATCGGCAGCTCGGGAACCACCCGGACCTCCTCGCCGGCCTGGATCGAGGCGGAGGCGATCGCGAAGTATCCCGGCCGGTCGAACGCACTGCGCTCGATCAGCACCTGGTACCGAACGCCGCGGTTGACCGCCGCGTCCTCGGCCGTGTTCTCCTCCGGCGGCACCACGGCGACGTCGGACTTGACGAAGCCGAGGACCTCTTCGCGAGCCGACATCTGCAACTGGACGAACCGCTGCCCGACCGCCTTCGCCCCGCGCACCACGTCGACGACGTCGCTGACCGATCTGTCGGTATCTGTCCCGCGATAAACCTCGGTCAGCGTCTCGATCTCCCGCTGAGCCCGCCGCAGCGCTTCCTCGCGCTGTACTGCGAGCGCAGCGAGTGCCACCGAGGGTGGCGAGGCGACGTACCGGTCGGTGCCACTGCTCGAGCGAGCCGCGAGGCCGAGCGTCTCGAGCGCGGCCAGCGACCGGGCTGCATCGAGCGGATGGCAGCAGAGTCGCTCGGCGAGCTCCGCGGCGTCGTACGACGGCACCTCGACGAGCGCGCGATACGCCAGCTCCTCGGAGTCATCGAGTCCGAGCACGTCCAGCACTAGTTCCTCCCCAGGCGAAGGGTCAGGCCCATCGTGCCAGCACAGAGCGCCGCAGAGTACGCCGTACGCCGTGGTTGCTCGGAGCAACTTGTCGGCCGGGGAGAAGTTGGGGTGCCGGACCGGGAAGCGCCTCACGGCGCGTGGCCGCTCGAAGCGGCTTAATTTGGGACCCGGGGCTACCGCGGCCCGACACCTCAGACAGTATAACTTGCTTGAGAAACGCCCTCAGTCTAACCAGCGCCCAAACCCCTTGTCCTGTTGAGGTTTCGGTCTATAGCACCCAGCAGCTCAGGTTGCAAGAGACGTCGCCGGACTACCAGCGAGTTACCAGAGTTGGCCGGCTCGTTCGGTGCGGGCGGCGGTCTGCAACTGGTCGGCCATTTCGACGAGTTTCGAGGCCGACAGCACCTGGCCGTGCGCGTCGTCGGCGAGATGCGCCCGACCGGTCGCGACGATCCGGGCGAACGCCGCCGCCCGATCCAGAGTGGTGGCGAAATCGCCGGTCGCCACGCCGCGCAGTACGGCGTCGACCATGTCGCGGACCTCGGTCGGGCCGGGCGGGTCGGCGACACCTGCGACCACCGCGTGGACCTCGGCGTACTCGCGGCCGGTCGTGTACTCGCGGGAGACCTCCTCGGCCTGCGAGTGCACCCAGGAACGCAGCAGGTACAGCCGCCACAAGGTGCCTGGCAGCGAGTCGGCGGGGCTGTCGGACCACAGGTCGGCGAGCTCGTCGAGTCCGTAGTCGTCGGCGAGTTTCACCACCCGCGCGATCACTTCCGCGTCCTCGGTGGACCGTGCGCCCCGGACCAGCAGCTCCGCGGTCCGGTGTGCGACCTCGGCGACCGCCGCCGGGTCGGAGGCGCCGGGCAGCGAATCGAAGAGCTTGTTACCCGGCAGGATCGGCCGGCGCGGAGTAGGTACCGTCACGTGCCCAATGGTGCCCGACACCTTCCAACCCCGCATGCCGACGCTGTGCAGAGGCGTTTCCCGCCCGCCGGCCTGGTGCAGTCAGTACAGTCGTGACCATGGCAGGTGGACGCAGTCGGCTGGCGAAGAACGTGGTCAAGTACGGCGTGCGGTACGGGCCGATGGCGTTCGAGGCCGTCAAGCACGGCCGCGAACCGGCACAGCAGGCGCTCCAGGCCGCGCTGGCGAAGCGGTCGGCCCGGAAGAAGGCGTTCGAGCACGCGCTGACCGTGCGCGATGGGTCCCTGCTGAAGGTGATCAAGGACGGTCAGGCGATCTACTTCGTCTTCAGCGGCGACGCGATCGTCACCACCTACCCGCCGGTGCCGCAGTCGGCGTACCCGGAACTGCTCCGGCATGCCGACCTGGACCGCCGGGAGAACGCGGCCGAGCTGGCCGCGCGGAAGCCGAAACTGGCCGACCGGCTGCCGAAGTTGCCGCACCGCCCGCGCAAGGGTTGACGCGCGCGTAACATCCGCGACCCGGCCAGGCAACACCTCCCGCGCACACTCGAAGGATGCCCGTCGCCTTTTCCGACGGGGTTCCACGAGGGAGGGCGTCACCCATGCTCTGGAAGATCAGGACCGAACTCGCCGACCGGCCGGGCGCACTGGCCGAACTCGCAGCACGGTGTGGTGCCGACGAGATCAACATCCTCAGCCTGGAAGTCTTCACCGCCGAGTCCGGCGCTGTCGACGAACTAGTGGTGTCCACCGGAGTCGGCTGGACCGCGGAGACGCTCACAGCACTGGTCACCGAGGCAGGCTGCGTCCGTACTACGGTCCGCCCGTGCCAGGCCGACGTACTGAGTGATGGCCCGACCAGATACCTCCGCGCCGTACTGCGGCTTGCTCGACGACCCGATGTCGGTCGACGAGGAGCTGGAGAATCTCCAGGGCTTCGAGGAGTACACCCCTGCCGAGTGGGCCCGGGCCGATGTGCTCGTGGAGATCGCCGGCAAGCTGGCCGAGCGCGACCAGGGCGTCGTACAGGAAGGCCCGCGACCGGGCAGCGGCGTACCGGAGCTCCGGAGGGCCACTGTCGAGGACGCCGAGGCCGTCGTCGCCATGCATGAGCGTTGTTCTTACGAGTCCCGCACGCGTCGCTATCACGTGCCTATGCCGAAGCTGACCACCCGTACTGCGCGGCACCTGTCCGCGCCCGCCGGTGGTATCTCAGTGGTCGCGCTCTGTCGGCGGCGCGGTCGTCGGGATGGCCACTGCCGCTCCCTGGGAGGAGCTTGGGCAGTAGTGCGATGGAGATCGCCGTACTGGTCGAGGACGGCTGGCAGAACCAGGGCCTGGGCTGTCAGTTGCTCCGCCGGGTGATCCAGGAAGCCCGTGACCTCGGTGCGGACCGGGCCGTCTGCATGGTGCAACCGGAGAACGATTGCGATGCTCCGGACCGTCGAAGGGCTCCGGATGCGGACCAGGGTGGTGCAGGATAGCGGTCATCTGATGGTGACTGTTGCACTGTCCGATCAGAGCCTGTCGCATGCGGTGGATCGGCCGTCGGTGCCCTATCGTCAGACGCGTGCCATCCCTGCCCACCGGTCGCAATCCGCACGGTCTACTTGGTCAACCTGCCCGCGAGCACTCGCTCGCCGGTGCTGGAGCTGTTCCGGCGACTGCTGATCGCGCTGGGCTTGCTGATCCGTGATGGTGCTCATCGTGCTGGTCGATCGTGACGGCTACAAGGACACCTATGACGGTTCGGTCGGCTTCATCGACAGCATCTACTACGCGACTGTCACGCTGACCACGACCGGGTACGGCGACATCACTCCGGTGACGCCCGACTGCCCGGCTGGTGAACGCCTTCATCGTCACGCCACTGCGAATCTCGTTCCTGGTGGTGCTGGTCGGCACGACCCTGGAAGTCCTGGCGAACGAAGGTCGCCGCATCATGCGCGACACTCGATGGAGGAAGCGCATGAAGGACCATGTCGTTGTCGTCGGCTACGGCACCAAGGGCCGGTCAGCGGTGCAGACCCTGCTCAGCAACGGTGTGCAAGCGCGAGAAGATCGTGGTGATCGACCCGCGCGCGACCGCGATCGGTGACGCGGGCAACGATCAGATCGCCGCGTTCCACGGCGACGCGACGAACCGCACGGTACTGCGGCGCGCCGAGGTGGTCGCCGCCCGCGAGGTGATCGTCACCACCGACCGCGACGACTCGGCGGTGCTCGTCACCCTCGCGGTCCGGCAGCTGAACCCGAACGCGCACATCGTCGTCGCCGTCCGCGAGGAGGACAACGTCCCGCTGCTGCGGCAGAGCGGCGCGGACGCCGTCGTCACCTCGTCGGAGGCGGTCGGCCGGCTGCTCGGCCTGTCCGCGGTCAGCCCGAACCTCGGCGAGGTGATGGAGGACCTGCTCACGTACGGCGAGGGCCTCGAGGTCGCCGAACGCCCGGTGCTCGGCCGCGAGGTCGGCAAGGCGCCGTCCTCGGTCCCGGACCGGGTCGTCTCCGTCGTCCGCGACGGCAAGGTCCACCGGTACTACGACTCGTCCGTCTCGGTCCTGGCCGCCGGCGACAAGCTCATCGTCGTCCGCCCCGCCAAGGAAACCCCCTGGGCCGAGCGCCCGGGCGCCGACGACCAGGAAGAGTAAGACAGGGCGGGGTTGTAGTCGAGCCGAGCGCCCGGGCGCCGACGACCAGGAAGAGTAAGTCAGACGGCGGACGGTACGGCGTTCTTCGTCACTCGCGCCGATTCGCCGGGGTTCACCCAGAGCCCGTCCCGTTCGAGGCACCGGATGGTGGGCCGGGAGTGGTTGCTCTGCGTGGGGACCAGGTGACCGGGTGGTCCGCTGTTGACGACGGCTTGGAGGGGGTCCTAGAGTCAGATCTGTAAACGATTACAAGAACGATTACAGGAGGCTGGCGTGAGTCGTCCGACGATCGCTGGAGTGGCCCGGGCGGCCGGGGTTTCGGTGGCGTCGGTGTCGCGCGTGCTGAACGGGCTGCCGGCCACCGAGGAGATGGTCGAGCGGGTCCAGCGAGCCGTCGAGCAGCTCGGCTACGTGCCGGACGCGCGGGCGCGGTCGCTGAAGGTCGGCCGGACGTTCCAGCTCACCCTGGCGGTCGCCGATGTCGGTAACCCGGTCTACGTGACGATGATGCGGGCGGTCGAGGAAGTCGTCTCCGCGGCCGGCTATCGGCTGGTCGTGACCACCACCGGGCCGGACGTCGTCGACGAGGTGGCGCTGGTCCGGGGGATGGCCCGCGGGTACGCCGACGGGCTGGTGATCAGCCCGCTCCGGGTCGACGACGACCTGATCAAGTCGATCCGCGAATGCGACGTACCGGTGGTTGTGGCCGGCAACGTTCCGTCCAGCGCGGGGGTCGACACGATCCGGGCGAACTCGCCGAAGGGGATGCTGCTGGCGGTCGATCACCTGGTGTCCAAGGGGCGACGGCGGATCGCGTTCGTGAACGGGCCGGTCGACACGGTGCCGGGCGCGGCTCGGGCGAAGGGATTCGCCGAGGCGATGAAGGCGAAGAAGTTGCGGCCGGTGGCCGAGGTCGAGGCGACCGACTTCACCTTCGCCGCCGGCCGGGCGGCGGGCCGCGAGTTGCTCTCCGGAGCGGGAGGTTCGTCGTTCGATGCGGTGATTGCTGCCAACGACTTGCTGGCCGTCGGGTTGATGCACGAACTGGCCGCTGACGGGCTCGTAGTACCGAAGGATGTTGCGGTGGTCGGGATGGATGACAGCGAGTTGGCAGAGCAGTCGCTTCCCGCCGTTGACGAGTGTGAACCTGGGATCTGCCGAGCGTGGCCGGCGAGCGGCTGAGTTGCTGTTGGCAAGGATCGAGGACGACACCCGGACGCCGCGGCGCATCGTCGTACAGCCGACTCTCAGTGTGCGGAGGTCGACCCCTTGAGCACCGTTGCCACCGGCAGGCCGAAGCAGAACAGGGAGGCCATCTACCTGTTCCTGCCCGCGCTGTTGCCGATCCTGCTGTTCAGCGTCTACCCGTTGCTGCGTGGTCTGGCCCTCGGCTTCACCAACGCTCGCGCGGGTCTGCACGTCGACACCGACTTCATCGGCTTCGGCAACTTCACCAAGCTGCTGCACAACGACCTGTTCTGGTCGTCGTTCAAGATCGGCCTGATCTGGACCCTGTCCGTCACGATCCTGCAGTTCGTCGCAGCGCTCGGCCTGGCCTTGCTGCTCAACACGAACATCCGGTTCCGCGGTGTCGCCCGGACGCTCGCGTTGATTCCGTGGGCGATGCCGCCGGTGGTGGTCGCGATCATGTGGCGGTTGCTGCTGCACCCGACCAACGGACCGGTCAACGAGATCCTGCAGAACCTGCATCTGACCGATCACCCGATCAACTTCCTGGGCGACTTCAGTACTGCGCTGCCGGCGGTGATCGTGGTCGGGATCTGGGTCGGGATGCCGATGACCACGGTGACGCTGCTCGCGGGACTGCAGGGGATCGACCGAACGCTGTATGAGGCGGCTGCGGTGGACGGCGCGAGCACGTGGCACCAGTTCTGGAGCATCACGCTGCCGCAGCTGAGGACGGTGATCGTGGCGATCACCAGCCTCGACATGATCTGGAACTTCAACTCGTTCGGACTGGTCTACGTGCTGACCGCGGGCGGGCCGGGTGGCAAGACGATGCTGCCGATGCTGTTCGCCTACAACGAGGCCTTCCGCTACGGGAACTTCGGGATGGCCGCCGCGATGGGCGACGTGATGGTCGTGATCATCATCGTGTTCCTCGCCTTCTACCTGCGTAACCGACTGCGGAGCGAAGCATGAGGACGCGACCGGTCACCCGCGCAGCGCAGTACGTCGCAGTGCTTTGCTACCTGATCTTTCTTGGCTTCCCGCTGGTCTGGCTGATCTCCAGTTCGCTGAAGTCGCCGCAGGAGTTCGCAAGTATCGACCCGTCGTTCCTGCCGAAGCATCCGGACTTCTCCAACTTCACCGATGCGTTGGAGGAGCAGGGGCTGGTCCGGTCGATGCTGAACTCGCTGCAGATCTCGGTCGCGTCGACCGTGCTGGTGCTGATCGTCTCGCTGCCGGTCGCGTATGCGCTGGCGCGCTTCCGGAGCCGGCTGCGGCCGATCACGAACGGGTGGATCCTGGTCAGCCAGGTGTTCCCGGTGATCCTGATCGTGATCCCGCTGTTCATGATCCTGCGGCCGCTGCACCTGACGAACACGATCCCCGGGGTGGTGATCGTCTACACCGTCTGGTCGATGCCGTTCGCGCTGTGGATGCTGCAGGGTTACGTGTCCGCCGTACCGCGGGAGCTCGAAGAAGCCGCTGCTGTCGACGGCGCGAGCCGGGTGCGGACCATCGTCGCGATCGTGATGCCTTTGCTGCGGCCGGGGCTGATCGCGACCGCGATGTTCACCTTCATCTCGGCGTGGAACGAGTTCTTCTTCGCCCTGGTCCTGCTGCAGGACCCCCAACTGAAGACGCTTCCGCTGGTCCTCGCCCGCTTCGTCGGGGCCGAAGGGCAGGTCCAGTTCGGACCGCTCGCGGCGGCGTCCGTGCTGGCAACTGTCCCAAGCCTTGTGTTCTTCGCCTTCCTACAGCGCCGGTTGACCTCCGGCCTGCTGTCCGGCGCCGTCAAGGGCTGACCCCTTCCCCTGAGGAGATGCAATGAAGAAAGTAGTGACCGCGTTGCTCGCGGCGAGCGCTCTGGTGACGCTTGCGGCCTGTGGTGGCAGCGGCTCCGGCTCCGGGTCCGATTCCGGTGATTCGAACGAGAAGGTGACGCTGAAGTTCCAGAGCCTCGCCTTCCAGAAGACGACCGTCGCCGCGACCAAGAAGATCGTCGCGGACTGGAACGCGGCCAACCCGAACATCCAGGTCGAGTACGTCCAAGGCAGCTGGGACTCGGTGCACGACCAGTTGGTCACGCAGTTCCAGGGTGGCACCGCGCCGGACATCATCCATGACGAATCGGCCGACATCACCGGGTTCGCGAACCAGGGCTACCTCGCCGACCTTTCGCAGTACCTGAGCCAGGAGACGAAGGACGCCGTACCGCAGGGTGTCTGGGACACCGTGTCCAGTGACGGCAAGGTGTTCGCCGCGCCGACACTGTTGCAGTCGTACGTCGTGTTCGGCAACACCGCGCTGCTCAAGAAGGCCGGGATCTCGACGACCGGCGACTCGCTCAGCTGGGACGATCTGCAGGCTGATGCGAAGAAGCTGACGGCTGGTGGCAAGTACGGGCTCGGCTGGGGGCTGAAGAGTCCGACCGCGACCGTGCTGAACCTCGGGATGAACTTCGACGGGACGTTCTTCGACGGCAGCGGGCAGGACGCCAAGGCGAAGATCGGTGATGCCGAGCTCGAGGTGCCGAAGCGGATCCACGCGATGGCGTACGACGACAAGTCGATCGATCCGACCTCGTTGACGCAGAGTGGGTCGGATGTGCTGCCGGGGTTCTTCGGCGGCAAGTACGCGATGATTGTCGGCGGCAACTATGCGGCGCAGCAGATCGTCGAGCAGGGGCCGAAGGGCTTCCAGTGGGAGGTGCTGCCGCCGCTGAAGGGGACTTCGGAGAAGCAGGCTGCGAACCCGCAGACGCTGTCGGTGCCGGCTGAGGGCAAGCACGTGAAGCAGGCAGCGCAGTTCATCGACTACTTCATGAAGGCCGACAACCTTGCGGCTGTTGGTCAGGGTGACTGGCTGATCCCGACGACGCAGGCTGCGCGGGATGCGATCGCCAAGGCGACCGGTGGCAAGAACGGGTGGACGCAGACGTTGGCGAGTGGTGCTGAGTTGACCAAGGCGCCGTTCCAGAGCGTGGAGAACTACCCGAAGTGGAAGGACCAGATCGCGACGCCGGCGCTGCAGGAGTTCCTGGCGAACAAGATCGATCTGGCCGCGCTGGGGAAGAAGCTGAGCGACGGGTGGGGACAGGTCAACGGCTGATGCCTGAAAACCAACACAGCCCTGCTGGAAGAGAAGTCGGTAGGAGCCCTCGTCGGGTCGGCGGTCGGTGACGCGATCGGTGGTGCCGTCGAGGGCTGGACGCCCGAGGCGATTCGGGAACGGCACGGTGGGTGGGTGACCGGAATCGTCGGTCCCTGGTACGAGGACTGGCGTAACGCGCGGCCGATCGCGCCGTACCACAAGGGCGATGGGCACATCACCGACGACACGTTGATGACGCATGCGCTGGTCGAGGTGTACGACGAACGGCGTACGCACCTCGACGCGTATGCGATCGCTGAGTCGTTGGTGCCGAAGTTGCTGACGGAGAAGCGGTGGATTCCTGAGCTGGAGACCGAGGCGCTGTTGCTGCAGCGGGTGTTTCTTGCGGAGAAGTGGTTGGTGGCTCGGTTGCACTACGGGCACAACGATCCGCGGGAGGCCGGCGTCGGGAACATCGTGAACTGTGGTGCCGCGATGTATGTGGCGCCGGTCGGTCTTGCCAATGCTGGTGATCCGGCGGGGGCGTATGCCGAGGCGATCGACCTGGCGGGGGCGCATCAGTCGAGCTATGGGCGGGAGGCGGCTGGTGTGTTCGCGGCGGCTGTCGCGGCGGCAATGATGCCTGAGGCAACAGCTTCGTCCGCAGTTGCTGAAGCGCTTGCTTTGGCGAAGGACGGGACGCGGGCTGCGGTTGAGGCGGTGGTCGCGGCGGTTGACGGGGTGACTGACTGGGAGCAGGCGATTCCGTTGCTGCGTAAGGCTGTTGAGCCGTTCGACACGGTTGGGCCGGACTATCGGAATCAGTCGCTTGATGCGCGGCGGCCGAGTCGGACGAAGGCGATCGAGGAGTTGCCGGTGGCGCTCGGATTCGTGCTCGTGTCGGGTGGCGATGTGCGGCAGGCTGTGCTCGGGGGGACCAACTACGGTCGCGATGCCGACTCGATCGCGTCGATGGCGGGTGCGCATCACGGGTGCGCTCAGCGGAGCTTCCGGCGTACCGGGGGAGTGGTCTTCGGTGATCGCCGAGGCGAGCCGGACGGATCTGGAGCAGCCGGGGCGGGTGATGGCGTCGGTCGCCGCCGATTTGCACGAGTCCGACGCGCGCCGCTGGTCGCGTCGGAGCTGAAACGTTGGAGAGACTGAGTCGATGAGACTGACCTGGGTGCAGCCAGAAGACCTGCTGCCACACCAGCTGCACCAATCCCGCGCCGAGGGCGTCAACACCACCGACCTCGAGTCCCGCTGGCGCACCGCAGGCGGTTCGACATCAGCCCCCGCCTCCGGAGCGTCGGACAAGCCAGCCTCTCCCGTACTACGCACTCTCGCCCGCGACCTCCTGGACGAGCTGGACACCCGAGCACCCGAGTGGACGCCACCGGCGATCCCACAGCTGCCGCTGCTCGGTGACGCCGGCTCCGCTCCGCGGGCCGGGCTGGGTGGGAAGAGGGGGTGGGAGTGGTGCGCCCCACGATCCGGCTTCGCTTCGCTCGCCTCAGGTGGGCGACCCCGAGAGCCCGCTCCCCGGGGTCGGCCTCGCTTCGCTCGCCTGGGTATGAGCGGCGCGTTCTGAACGCTTGGGTGGGGCGGGCTGCGGGGTGTCTGTTGGGGAAGCCGGTGGAGAAGATTCCTCGGGAGGGGATTCGAGAGATTTTGCAGAGTTCGGGGCAGTGGCCGCTTGCGCAGTACGTGAGTGCGATCGGGGTACCGGACGAGGTGCAGGCTCGGTGGCCGTGGAATCGGCGGTCGAAGCCGACCAGTCTGCGGGAGGTTATTGATGGGATGCCGGAGGATGACGATCTGAACTTTGCGATCCTCGCTCTGCAACTGGTCGAGCGGCATGGTGGTGCGCTGACTACGGAGGACGTTGCGACGGCCTGGCTGAATGAGTTGCCGGCGGGGCGGGTGTTTACCGCCGAGCGGGTGGCTTATCGGAATCTGCTCGAGGGGGTGGAGCCGGAGCGGGCGGCCGTGGTGCGGAATCCGTTTCGGGAGTGGATCGGGGCGCAGATTCGGACGGATGTGTATGGGTGGGTACATCCGGGGGATCGGTCGGGTGCGGCTCGGTTGGCGTTGGTGGATGCTCGGTTGAGTCATACGGGTGCAGGGGTCGATGGGGCGCTGTGGGTGGCGGCGATGTCGGCTGCGGCGATGGTGCTGGATGATCCGCGCGAGGTTGCGGAGGCAGCGCTGGAGGTGATCAGTGAAGACGGTGAGATCGCGAAGGCGGTGCGGTTCGGGTTGGACCTCGCGGATGATCCACTAGACGACGCTTTGGATCGCCTGCACGCGGAGTACGGGCATCTGCACTGGGTGCATTCGGTCAACAACAGTGCGCTCACGGCGTACGCGCTGACCGCCCCTGACTTCGGCACCGGAATTTGTCGGGCGGTGATGGGAGGGTGGGACACGGACTCGGCAGGAGCGACGACCGGCGCGGTACTTGGCGCCGTGCTCGGAGTTCCGGCAGAGTGGTCCAGACCACTTAAGGATCGGCTGGCCACGAGCCTGCCGGGGATGGATCAGATCGCGATCAGCGAGCTGGCAGGACGGACTGTGGAGGCGGCATCGATGGTGGGCGAGCGTGGCTGACGTCGTCGTCGTGGGAAGCGCGAACGTGGACCTGGTGCTGCCGGTCCAGCGGATCCCCCGACCGGGCGAGACCGTCCTGGCGAGCGGCCTGACCCGCGGCCCCGGCGGCAAGGGTGCGAACCAGGCCGTCGCCGCTGCCCGGGCCGGCGCCTCGACGGCGTTCGTGGCCTCGCTCGGCGCCGACGAGTCCGGCGAGTTGTTGCGCAAAGCCCTCAGCAAGTCGGGCGTCGACCTGTCGCTGGTGTCGACGACCGGTACGCCGACCGGTACGGCGATCATCACGGTGTCGGCCGATGGCGAGAACTCGATCGTCGTCGCGCCGTCGGCCAATGCCGAGCTGAAGCTCTCGTCGGCGGCGTTGCGTGCGGTGCAACAGGCGAAGGTCGTCCTGGCGCAATTGGAGATCCCGTTCGCGACCGTCCAGGCCGCGGCCGAGGCGTCGTCGTACTTCATCCTGAACGCGGCACCGGCAGCCGAGCTCTCCGACGAGCTCCTCGCGGCCGTCGACCTGCTCGTGGTGAACGAGACCGAGGCCGAGGCGGTCGGCGGTTCGCTGCTCGAACGCGTCCCGGCCGCGGTGATCACGCTCGGGAGCAAGGGTGCCGTCATCCTTGCCCGCGGTGCCGACGAGGTGCGCGTTCCCGGCGTACCGGTCGAGGTCGTGGACACCACCGCCGCCGGTGACACCTTCTGCGGAGTACTGGCCGCGACGTTAGCTGCTACGTCAACTACAGGAAGTGAGCTGACGAATGCGGTCCGACGCGCTAACGTTGCTGCTTCATTGAGCGTTAAAACGGCGGGAGCGATCCCTTCGGTGCCGCACGGGGATGTCATCGACGCGCGTTATGCGGAGGTATACCTGTGAACCCCCTCGTGCCCCGGCCGATCGACCTCCCGGCCAAGGTCGATCTCGGCCTGCGAGCGGATCTCGCGCTTCCTCGACGACGCCAAGATCCTCGGCGCCCCCGAGGATCCCTCGGACCTGCCCCGCTGGCGCGGCAAGCTCGCCGAGTGGCTGATGGGCGCCTACGACCGGACCCCGTACGACGGGTCGCACTACGAGGTCCCCGGTCGCGAGTGGACCCAGACGGCGTACTCGGTCGCGCTGGTCTGGCTGTGGGACGAGCAGCTGTACGACGTCCGGTCCGGGCGGTTCACGCCGGAGAAGTTCGTCCAGCACGGGATCGACGACTTCGGCGGGTACGACGCGGTCGTGCTGTGGCACGCGTATCCGGTGATCGGGATCGATTCGCGCAACCAGTTCGACTTCTACCGTGACGCGCCCGGGCTGAAGGAGCTGGTCTCCGACCTGCATCGCCTCGGGCTGAAGGTGTTCCTCGACTACAACCCGTGGGATGTCGGGACGCGCCGGATGACCCGCTCCGATGCCGACGAATTCGCTGCCCTGGTTGGCGAACTGGATGCCGACGGCGTCTTCCTGGACACCTTGAAGGAAGGCGATCCGGCGTTCACCCGGGCTTTGCAGAGGGTGAAGCCGGAGATCGCCTTCGAGGGCGAGTCGCGGTTGCCGATGGCAAGGATCGGCGATCACGCGCTGTCCTGGGCGCAGTGGTTCGCCGACACCCGGGCGCCCGGCGTACTGCGGGCGCACCTGTTCGAGCGCCGGCACATGATGCACCACACCCGCCGGTGGAACCGCGATCACAGCGACGAGCTGCAGTCCGCCTGGGTGAACGGCGTCGGCATGCTCGTCTGGGAATCGGTGTTCTCCGCGTGGGTCGGCTGGAACGCGCGCGACCGGGCGACGCTGCGCCGGATGGTGGCGGCGCAGAGAGCGTTCTCGCCGATCCTCATCAACGGCGACTGGATCCCGTTGACGCCGGAGGTGCCGGACAAGGCCCGCGAGCACGGGGTCTTCGGCTCGCGGTTCGAGCTGGCCGACGTGACGGTCTGGACGTTGATCAACCGCGACGACGAGGACTTCGACGGCATCGTGCTGCGGTCGGAGGATCAGGTCGGCGACTGGTACGACGTGACTTCGGGCGTCCCGATCACCGCGGACGACGACGGGGTGCACCTCGTCGTACCGGGTCGTGGCGTGACCGGGATCGTCCGGGTCGGTGCGACCGCCGGTGCGACCTGCCGGGCGACCGCTCGGCGACTCGGGACGATGTCGCGGCCGCATCTGAAGGACTCTGCTTTCCCGATGGCGCCGGCTCAGCGGGTCGCCGTTCCTGAGGTGTCGGGCGACGCCGAGCTCGGACCGGTCGTCGAGGTGCCGGCCGGGGAGCGCTCGCTGACGGTCCGGTACCGGCGGCGCGAGACGGGGTTCGTACGACGAAGCGCCGTACGTGGAGGAGTGGAAGCCGCTGCCCCCACGTCTGCACGATGAGCAGACGACGATGCGGGAGATCGCGCTCTCCGGGGTCTCGGTGGCGATCCGGGAGGTGACCAACGCGGAGTACGCGGCGTTCCTGGCGGCGACGGGCTATCGCCCCTTCATCGCCAACCGGTTCCTCGCGCACTGGGTCGACGGTGCTCCGGCGCCGGGGACCGAAGAGCAGCCGGTGACGTACGTCGATCTGCCGGATGCCCGGGCGTATGCCGAGTGGCGTGGTGGACGGCTGCCGACCGAGGACGAGTGGCAGGTCGCTGCCGGTCTGGACGGGTTCACCCGCGCCGAGCCGCTGGTCTGGAACCTGACCGAGAGCGAGCACAGCGACGGCCGCAGCCGGTTCTGCATCCTCAAGGGCGGTTCCTGGTTCGTTGCCGAGGGCTCCGACTGGTACGCCGACGGTGGGCCGCAGGAACCGGAAGTGAGCTTCAAGTTGGTGCTCACCGGTGGCGGGCTCGACCGGTCGGAGACGATCGGCTTCCGGTGCGCCGGATGACGATCAACGATCAGATGTGCCCGATGAGACCTGCGCCTTTGCAAGGGATCAAGGTGCTCGAGGCGGCGACGCTGTTCGCGGGGCCGCTGGCGGCGACCTTCCTCGGCGACTTCGGTGCGGATGTCACGAAGATCGAGCACCCGTCGAGACCGGACGCCGCACGGGGTCACGGCACCAGCAAGAACGGGGTCGGGCTCTGGTTCAAGACCCTCGGCCGGAACAAGCGCCTGGCGACACTCGACCTGTCTCAGGGCCGCGAGGTCTTCCTCGACCTGGTCCGCGCCAATGACGTTCTGGTGGAGAACTTCCGCCCGGGAACGCTGGAGCGTTGGGGACTCGGGCCTGAGGTACTGCTCGAAGCCAACCCTCGGCTGGTGATCGCGCGGGTGACGGCTTTCGGCCAGGTCGGCCCGTGGTCGCGGCGCCCCGGCTTCGGTTCGCTGGCCGAGGCGATGAGCGGATTCGCGGCCGTCACCGGTGAGCCCGAAGGGCCGCCGACGCTGCCGCCGTTCGGCCTCGCGGACGGGATCACGGCGCTCGCCACCGCGTACGCCGTACTGGTTGCCCTCCGGGAGCGCGATCAGTCGGGGGCTGGTCAGGTGATCGACATGGCCATCATCGAGCCGATCCTGATGATGCTGGGTGGCGGCATCACGGCGTACCAGCAGACCGGGTATGTCCAGCCCAGGTTGGGGAATCGCTCGTCGAACAACGCGCCGCGCAACGTGTATCGGACCGGCGACGGGCGGTGGGTCGCGGTCTCGACGAGTTCGCAGAGCATCGCCGAGCGGGTGGTGACGCTGGTCGGCCGTGCGGATCTGGTGGCGCAGCCGTGGTTCGGGACCGGGCGGGAGCGGGCCGAGCATGCCGACGAGCTGGATGACGCTGTCGGGTCCTGGATCGGGGAGCGGTCGCTGGATGAAGTGATGCTCGCTTTTGAGAAGGCTGAGGCGGCGGTGGGGCCGGTGCATGACATTCGCGGGATCGTGAGCGATCCGCAGTACGCGGCATTGAACACGATCGTCGAGGTGGACGACGACGAGCTTGGCGGGCCGGTGCAGATGCAGAACGTGCTCTTCCGGTTGTCCGAATCACCGGGCTCGATCCGGTGGGCGGGTCGTCCGCATGGCGCGGACACCGACGACGTGCTGGCGGAGATCGGTGTGACGCCGGAGCAACTCGCAGCGCTGCGAGAACGCGGCGTGGTCTAAATGCTGACCGCGCTGTATGTGCCGGCGAATCGGCCGGATCGGTTTGCGAAGGCCGTTGCTGCGGGGCCTGATCTGGTGGTGTTCGACTTGGAGGACGCCGTACCGGTCGACGACAAGGCTGATGCTCGCGGGTGGGCGGTGGCGTGGGTCGCGGCGCGCTCGGGCGGGCTGTTCGAAGTACGGGTGAATGCGCCGGGGACGCCGTGGATCGAGGACGATCTGGCGGCGCTGGGTTCGGTGCCGGACGTTCGGATCCGGATGCCGAAGGTGGAGAGCGCTCTCGACGTACGCCAGGTGCTGGAGCAGGTGCCGACGGCAAGGATCACCGCGTTGATCGAGTCGCCGCTCGGGCTGGAACGGGCGTTCGAGATCGCGACGGCGGATCCGCGGGTGGTCGCGGTGGCGCTGGGGGAGGCTGATCTCGCTAGTTCGCTCGGGGTGGATGGTGCTGCGGGGTTGGCGTGGGCGCGTGGGCGTTTGGTGGCGGCATCGCGTGCAGCCGGGCTGGGGGCGCCGATGATGTCGGTGTATCCGCAGGTGAGTGACGAGGAGGGGCTGCGGAAGACGTGTTTGGAGGGTCGGGCGCTCGGGTTTGTCGGGCGGACCGCGATTCATCCGCGGCAGCTGGGGCCGATCGTGGAGAGCTTCACGCCGTCGGAGGCACAGGTCGCTGATGCGAGAGCGCTGCTGGCTGCGGTGGAGAAGGCGGGCGTCGCCGAGGGTGGGGTGATCGTGCTGCCGGACGGGCGGATGGTCGATCCGGCGATGGTCGGCCGGGCGCGGGAGATCCTCGACCTGGCGTGAAAGAGGTGTAAGGCTTATGCTTCTTTCATGACGACTCCTTTGGCGTATGAAGTGCATGTCAGTCCCGGCGCCCGGCGCGCCGGTGAGCAGCGGATGCCGAACGGCGATCCGCTGTACTGGAACCCGCTGTCGACGACGCTGATCTACGGCGAGACCGACGCCGTACTGGTCGATCCGCCGTTCATCGACGAGCACATTCGGGCGGTCGGTGACTGGATCGAGCGGTCCGGGAAACGGCTGACCGCGATCTATGCGACGCACGGGCACGGGGATCACTGGTTCGGGACCGCAGAGCTGGTGAAGCGCTTCCCGGGTGCTCGCGTCTACGCGACTCCGGGCACGATCGAGCTGATGATCCAGCAGACCGGGCCGGGGCGCGAACAGTTGTGGGACAAGATCTTCCCGGGGCGGATCCCGGCGTCGCCGGTGCTTGCCGAGCCGATTCCCGCTGAGGGGATCCTGCTGGAAGGCAACGTTCTGCAGGCGATCGAGGTGGGTCACACCGACACGGACAAGACGACGGTTCTGCATGTGCCGTCGATCGGTCTCGTGGTGGCGGGTGACGTTGCCTACAACGGCGTACACCAGTACATCGTCGAAGGTCGCGACGGTGGGTTCGAGGAGTGGATCGCTGCGCTCGACCAGGTCGCTGCATTGCAGCCGGCTGCCGTGGTGGCGGGGCACAAGAACGTCGAGTTCGCGGACGAACCGATCGTGTTGGACCAGACGAAGCAGTACCTTCGGGACGTGATCAAGTTGCTGGCGGACTCGTCGACGCCCGAGGAGTTCTTCGAGGCGATGATGGCGATCTATCCGGACCGGATCAACCCGAGTCCGCTCTGGTACGGCGGCGTGGCGTTGCTGAATGGCTGAGCTCGGCGTAACGGCGCGCTTCGACGTCGAGACCGCACCCGATGAGTTGGCGGTTGTCCAGGACCTCCTCAACACCGCCTCCGTAGGTCGTTTCCCGGATCTCCTGGAGATTTGGTCCGGTGTGGACGGAGAGACTGAACTCGAGGAGTTGCGGGCCTTCCGTGACGACCTGCGGAGGTTGTCGCGCGGAGAATCTGCTGGCTCGTCCTGGGATGGGGCTGCTGCGTTGCAACTGGGCGTGGATGGGGCGATTGAGTTGAAGCCTGGCGGTGCGGGCTCGGCGTACGTCATTTCTAAGGTTTTGGCTGTGGTCTTCGAGGCGCAGCGGGCTGACACCTGGCGACGGCTGAAGACGTGCCGTAACGAGCGGTGTCAGGTCGCGTTCTACGACCGTTCGCGGAACAACAGTGGCGCGTGGCACAACGTCAAGACCTGCGGAAACCAGGCGAACCTCCGGGCTCACCGAGAGCGGAACCGCTAGGGTCGAAGGCATGCTGCCGCGCGTGGTTGATGCTGTGGTGATCGGCTCGGGCCCGAACGGGCTGGTGAGTGCGATCACCCTCGCCGACAGAGGCTGGGACGTCGTCGTGATCGAGGCGGCCGACGGATTCGGCGGCGCGGTGCGTTCGGTCGAGCAGGACGGCTGGATCAGCGACCGGTTCAGCTCCAGCTACCCGCTCGGGATCGCTTCCCCGGTACTACGGGCGCTCGAGCTCGACAAGTTCGGATTGCGCTGGGGACACGCGCCGTCGCCGTTGACGCATCTGCTGGACCCGGAGACCTCGGTAACGATCCACGAGGATCCAACCGAGACGGCCGAATCCATCGCGGCGGATCACCCCGCGGACGGTGACGCCTGGCTGCGGCTCTATTCGCAGTACATCGAAGATCCGCGAGCCGTTGCTGGATGCGTTGCTGACGTCGTGGCCGCCCGTGACCGCGGGGTTGCGTCTGACTCGGCGGCTCGGTTCGGCGGGGGAGTTGGCGAGGTTCGCGCGCTTCATGGCGATGCCGATGCATCGGATGGGGCAGGAGCTGTTCGCCGGTCCACGAGGTCGCGCTCTCCTGGCCGGGAACGCGTTTCACGCGGATGCGTCGTTGACGGGCAGCGTGAGCGGCACGATGGGCTGGCTCCTTGCGATGCTGGCGCAGGACGTCGGTTTCCCTGTTGCTGTTGGTGGTTCTGGTTCGCTGTCGGCCGCACTGGTACGCCGTGCCGAGCAGGCCGGCGCGCTGCTGGTTTCCGGTACGCCGGTCGAGGCGATCGAGGTGTCGGGCGGGAAGGTCAGTGGAGTCCGCACCGCATCGGGCGAGCGTGTCGTCGTACGCCGGGCTGTGATCGCGGATGTGTCCGCTCCTGCTCTGTACGGCGAATTGTTGCCATCAGCAAGTGTTCCGGCGGGGTTGCGGCGCGATCTGGATGCGTTCGAGTGGGACTACCCGACCGTGAAGCTGAACTACCGGCTGAGCGGGCCGATTCCGTGGCTGGCGGAGGAGGCGCGGTCTGCGGGCGTCGTGCATCTCGGTGGTTCTGCGGACGAGCTGGTGCATACGTCGGCGGATCTGGATACGGGACGGGTGCCGACGGCGCCGTTCTTGCTCATCGGTCAGACGACGAAGGCGGATGCGTCGCGTTCGCCGGCCGGGACCGAGGCGGTGTGGGCGTACTCGCATCTTCCGCGCGGGATCGCGGACGACGCGGCGGCGGAGAAGCTCGCCGTACGGATGGATCGTGCTCTCGAGCGCCACGCGCCAGGGTTCCTTGACCTGGTTCTTGATCGTGAACTGCAGCGGCCGTCTGACCTCTCGGCTGCCAACGCTGCGCTCGGTCTGGGGGCGCTCGGCGGTGGGACTTCGCAGCTTCACCAGCAGCTCATCTTCCGCCCGACGATCGGCCTCGGCAGTCCACGCACGGTGGTCTCCGGTCTGTACCTCGGCAGCTCCGCCATCCACCCCGGCCCCGGAGTCCACGGCGCCTGCGGCCACCTCGCCGCCCGCACGGCTTTGCGGGATGCCTCCCCGCTGGGCGCCCTCACGCGTACGCCCAGCACGGCCGCGCTGCGCCGCCTCCAGCGCTGACCGCCTCTGGCGACGCCGAAGTAGGGTCGGGGTGAGCGGGAGGAGTGAGTGTGGGCGAGCGGGTGGAAGAGTTGCTGCGGGAGTTGGCGCCGCAGGTGCTGGGGTTCTTGGCGCGGCGGCATGGGCAGTTCGATCTGTGCGAGGACGCTGTACAGGAGGCGTCTGCTCGCGGCGGCGACGCAGTGGCCGACGGACGGCGTACCGGCGAACCCGCGCGGCTGGCTGATCACGGTCGCGACGCGGCAGCTCACCGACCAGTTCCGGAGTGAGAGCGCTCGGCGCAAGCGCGAGGACAATGTTGCCGCGATGGCGGGTCCGGAGGAATTGGTTGCGCCCGGGCGCCGACGAGGATCAGCCGCCGGAGAGCCGACGACACGCTGACGCTGCTGTTCCTGTGCTGCCATCCGGCGGTCACGCCGGCGTCGCAGGTCGCGCTGACGCTGCGCGCGGTCGGTGGACTGAGACGGCCGAGATCGCGCGCGGCGTTTATGGTGCCTGAGGCAACGATGGCGCCGCGGATCAGCCGGGCCAAGAAGAGCATCAAGGCGGCCGGCAGCCGGTTCGTGCTGCCGCCGGAGGAAGAGCGCGCGGACCGGCTGCGCGTCGTACTGCAGGTGCTGTATCTGATCTTCAACGAGGGCTACACGGCGAGCTCCGGCGAGGAGTTGCAGCGGGTCGAGCTGACCGCCGAGGCGATCCGGCTGACCCGGATGCTGCACGAGTCGCTGCCGGACGACGGTGAGGTCGCCGGTCTGCTCGCGCTGATGCTGCTCACCGACGCGCGGCGGGCGGCCCGCACGCGACCGACGACGGCGAGCTGATCCCGATCGACGAGCAGGATCGCACGCTGTGGAACTGCGGGAGCCGATCGAGGAGGGCGCCGCGCTGATCCTGCGAGACGCTGGCGCAGCGGCGAGGTCGGGCCGTACCAGCTGCAGGCCGCGATCGCCGCCGTTCACGCCGAGGCGCCGACGGCCGACGAGACCGACTGGCCGCAGATCCTCGCGCTCTACCTGCTGCTGGAGAAGCTCGCGCCGAACCCGATGGTCACGCTCAACCGCGCGATCGCGCTCGCCCAGGTCGAGGGGCCGCAGGCCGGGCTCGACCTGCTGGCCACGCTCGACGGACGACAAGGCCTCATGACCGACAACCACCGCTGACGCCGTACGGGCCCACCTGCTCTGGAGCGAGCCGGGACCGCCCGGCGCGAGAGCAGCGCGAGCAGCTACCTCGCGGCAGCACGCCGTACGACGAGCTGCCGGACAGCGCTACCTGACAGCGAAAGCCGCGCCGTCATCGCCCAGCCGTCGTGCAGCCTCGTCGCAGTGAGCCTGGGTCACGTGACTTGGGTTGTAACTTCGGTTTACAGTTACTGCATGGTTAACAAGAGCACGGCGGTGCGGCCGGCCGAGCCGCGGTGAGTCGGGTCAGGCGGGACCCGATCGGGCTGGGTGTCGCGCTGCTGAACCGGTTGGCGAAGTCGCGGGCGATCGACAGGCTCGGCTGGCGCAAGCAGACCGAGCGGGTGGTGTTCGAGGCGACCAAGACCGGTTTCCGGACGGCGGGAGCGCTCTCCCGGACGTTCACGGCCGCGACCAAGCTGGCGAAACCGTCCCGCCTCCCGGTCGCCAAGGGCACCGGCCGGTTCGACCTCACCCCGACCGAGGACCAGCAGATGGTCGTCGCGCTGGTGACGGAGTACGCCGCCGAAGTGCTGCGCCCTGCAGCGGCTGAGGCCGACGTGGCCGGTACTACGGATGCCAAGGTGCTCCAGCAGAGTGCCGAGCTCGGGCTGAGCCTGATCGAGGTTCCCGAGGAGCTCGGCGGGATCGTCAGCGAGCGCTCCACGATGACCGGCGTACTGGTCGCCGAGGCGATGGCGCACGGCGACATGGGACAGGCGGTCGCTTGTCTCGCGCCGGCTGCCGTGAGTACGGCGATCTCTTTGTGGGGCGACGAGACCCAGCAGGCGACGTACCTGCCGGCCTTCACCGGCGAAACCGTTCCCGCCGCGGCGCTCGCTCTGGTGGAGCCGCGGCCGCTCTTCGATCCGTTCACGCTGAAGACTCGCGCGACGAGGCAACGAACCGGCCACCTGCTCAACGGGGTGAAGTCTCTCGTACCGCGCGGCGCCGAGGCCGAGGTCTTCGTCATCGCTGCCCAGTTGGAGGATCAGGGTCCGGCGCTGTTCCTGATCGAGTCGGACCATCCCGGCGTGACGATCGAGGCCGAGCCGTCGATGGGTCTGCGGGCGGCCTCGCTCAGCCGGGTGATCCTGACCGACGTACCGGCTGTGCAACTCGGGACTCTGGATGACTATGCCGAGTGCGTGCGCCTCTCGCGACTCGGCTGGTGCGCGCTCGCGCTCGGTACTGCGAAGTCGGTGCTCGACTACGTCACGCCGTACGTGAATGAGCGGACCGCATTCGGCGAGCCGATCAGCCATCGCCAGTCGGTCGCGTTCATGGTCGCGAACATCGGGATCGAGCTCGAAGGGATGCGGCTCGTCACGTATCGGGCCGGATCGCGTGCTGAGCAAGGGCTTCCGTATGCGCGTGAGGTCGCGCTGGCGCGGCGGTTGTGCACCGAGAAGGGCATGCAGATCGGGACCGACGGCGTCCAGCTGCTCGGTGGGCACGGGTTCGTCAAGGAACACCCGGTCGAGCGGTGGTACCGCGATCTGCGGGCCGTCGGCGTGATGGAAGGCGCGGTGCTGGTCTGATGATCAATCTGGAGACGCCGCGGAAGTTCCGCGCTTTCGTCAACCAGGCGCACCAGGTCGCGGCCGAGATGCTGCGGCCGAACTCGCGGCGAGTACGACCTCGCCGAGCACGCGTATCCGAAAGAGCTCGACATGCTCGCGGCGATGGTCGACGGGCTGGGGGCGTCCGGGACCGGTCAAGGGGCCGGGGCGAGCGGCGTACGGCGTACTGAATCATCGCCGGATGACGAGGCCTAGGTGAAGAACGGCTCGAACCTCTCGTCGGTGTTGTCGATCATGGAGATGTGCTGGGGTGACGTCGGGCTGCTGCTGTCGATGCCGCGGCAGGGGCTCGGGAACTCGGCGATCGCCTCGGTGGCTTCGGACGAGCAGCTGAAGCGGTTCGAGGGTGTGTGGGCGGGGATGGCGATCACCGAGCCGGGCTGTGGATCGGATTCGGCGAGCATCCAGACGACCGCGCGACTCGATGGCGACCACTACGTCATCGATGGCGAGAAGATCTTCGTGACGGCCGGCGGCCGGTGCGATGCGGTGGTTGTGTGGGCGACGCTCGACAAGTCGCTCGGGCGGGCCGCGATCAAGTCGTTCGTGGTCGTTCAAGGACACGCCGGGGATGACGGTCGAGCGGGTCGAGCACAAGCTGGGCATCCGCTCGTCCGACACCGCGACGATCCGCTTCGAGAACTGCCGCGTGCCTGCCGACAATCTCCTCGGCTCCCCGGAAGTCGATGCGGACAAGGGTTTCGCGGGCGTCATGCAGACCTTCGACAACACCCGCCCGCTGGTCGCCGCGATGGCCGTCGGCTGCGCCCGCGCCTCCCTCGAGCTCACTCGCAAGCTACTCTCCGAGGCCGGCGTCGAGGTCGACTACGACCGCCCGGTCCACCTGCAGACGGCGGCCGCAGCCTCCTACCTCCAGATGGAAGCAGACTGGGAAGCGGCGTACCTCCTCACCCTCCAGGCCGCCTGGATGGCCGACAACTCACAACCCAACTCCCTCCAAGCCTCCATGGCCAAAGCGAAAGCCGGCCGAGTAGGCAACGACATCACCCTCCGCTGCGTAGAACTCGCCGGCTCCCTCGGCTACAGCGAACACGAACTCCTCGAAAAGTGGGCCCGAGACTCCAAGATCCTCGACATCTTCGAAGGCACCCAGCAGATCCAGCAACTCATCGTCGCTCGCCGGTTGCTCGGGAAGACCTCGGCCGAGCTCAAATAGCCTTATCTGTAAGGGCTGCGCGAGCAGATGATGGCCGGACGCCGTGACTAGGTGGCGGGCGCTGGGTGGTCAGTCCGACGAGGTCGGCGGTCGGCCACGAGGGCGCTGCCACGATGACAGGAGATGCCGACGATGGCGCACCTACAGGCCAAGGTTCACCGGTTGTTCGAGCTCGTCGAGCTGGTCGCGACCGTGTCCTTCTCCGAGGTGACGATCCAGGCGTTCATGGCCCTCGGCATGCGCAACTACTGGGACGGATACTTCGCCGGCCGGGCGGCGCCGCTGGGGATGGCGTCGGCTGAGGTGGTGCACGCGGTCTTCTAGAACTTCGCCGACGGCGAGTTGGCGCGCCACGTCCCGTGGGTCTGGGAGAGGACCACCCCGGAGGAGGCGATCGCCGTACGCGAGCGCGGCAGCGCTGCCACCCTCCGGCAGCGGATGGGGGAGCTCGCCGACTCCGCCGGCCTGGTGCGGCTCGCTGACCTCGCCACCCGGGCAGCGATCAGCCCGCCGATCGACGGTCGAGCACTGTATGCCGGGCTCCGGGCGCTCGAGGTGCCCGAGGAACCGGTGGCCAGGCTCTGGCACGCCGCGACGCTGCTCCGTGAGTATCGCGGAGACGCTCACAACGCCGCCCTCACCGACGAGCTGGTGGGACCGGCGTACGACGTACTGAGCGCGGACGAGCTCGACGAACTCGTCGCGGGACTCGAGCTGATCGCCGCCGCACGCCAGAGAGTCGACAACTGAATGCCCCAGATCTGAGTCCGTCCTGAGACCTTGGCGGCGGCGGGGTCGTCGCCGCTGCTCGTGTTTTCGCCAGTACCTCCTCGTAGTTGCGCCGCCCCGACTCGTAGCGGGGCAGTGGAGGAACGACTCTTGACAAAATTTATGAGGGCGCTCATTATTGAGCGTTTTCGGTTTTGTGTGGTCAGGTCGAGAGAAGGAAGTTGTCATGCGAGCGTTTGTCGTCAGCAAGTACAAGGGGCCGCTGCAGGAAGCGGATGTCCCCGAGCCTGTGGTGGGGGAGCACGACGTGCTCGTCCAGGTCCAGGCCGCCGGGCTCAACCTGCTCGACGAGAAGATCCGGTCGGGGGCGTTCAAGTCAGTTCCTGCGGTACGAGTTGCCGCAGATCATGGGCAACGACGTCGCCGGGACCGTGATCGGCGTCGGCGCCGAGGTGCGGGGGTTCGCGCTCGGCGACCAGGTGTACGCCCGGCCCGACAAGGACCGCATCGGAACCTTCGCGGAGCGGATCGCGGTCGCCGAGGCCGATCTGGCGCTCAAGCCGGCGACGATCACGCATCGAGGAGGCGGCCTCGCTGCCGCTGGTGGCTCTGACCGCATGGCAGGCGCTGGTCGAGAAGGGCAACGTGCGGCCGGGCCAGCGGGTCCTGATCCACGCCGGCGCCGGTGGCGTCGGATCTATCGCGATCCAGCTCGCCAAGCACCTCGGCGCCACCGTCGCCACCACGGCCAGCGCGGGCAACGTCGACTTCGTCCGGGAGCTCGGCGCCGACAGCGTCATCGACTACCGCAACCAGGACTTCGAGCAGCTCCTGGACGGGTACGACCTGGTGCTGGACAGCCTCGGCGGGACGAACCTCGAGAAGTCCCTGCGGGTACTGCGTCCGGGTGGCAAGGCGATCGGCATCGCCGGACCGCCCGACCCTGCGTTCGCCAAAGAGGCCGGAATGAACCCGGTACTGCGTGTCGCGATCGCGGCGCTCAGCAGCAAGATCCGCCGGCAGGCGAGGAAGCTCGGTGTGACGTACGAGTTCCTCTTCATGCGCGCCAGCGGCGACCAGCTCCGCCAGATCACTGCCCTCGTCGACAGCGGCGTACTGCGTCCCGTCGTCGGACGCGTCTTCGACTTCGACCAGACCGTGGACGCGGTGCAGTCGCTCGGCAAGGGCGGCATCCGCGGCAAGGCCGTCATCACCCGGGCCTGAAAGCCCATCCCACCGAATCGCAAGACCAGAATCAGGAGAGCATCATGAACAACACCGAGACCTCGAACGAACCCGTCATCACCTCGTACGCGCAAGCCCCGGCCCGCACCGTCACCGCCGGCGGCGTCACCTACGCCTACCGGGAGCTCGGACCGAAGGGCGGTATCCCCGTCGTCTTCTTCGTGCACCTCGCCGCGACCCTGGACAACTGGGACCCGCGGATCGTCGACCCGATCGCCGCCGGGCGCCATGTCATCACGTTCGACAACCGCGGCGTCGGGGCCTCGACCGGCAGCGTTCCCGGCAGCGTCGAGGAAATGGCCGACGACGCCTACACCTTCATCAAGGCGCTCGGCTTCGACAAGATCGACATCTTCTCGTTCTCACTGGGCGGCATGATCGCGCAGGACCTCGTGGTCAAGCACCCCGAGCTCGTCCGCAAGCTCGTGCTGACCGGCACCGGACCCAGGGGCGGCAAGGACATGGACAAGGTCGTCGGCGTCACCTACTGGGACGTCCTGCGCGCGACGTTGACGCGGCAGGACCCGAAGGAGTTCCTGTTCTTCAACCGCAACGCCACCGGTAAGCCCGCTGCTCGCGCATTCGTGCAGCGCCTGCAGGAGCGCACCGTCGACCGCGACGCGGACATCAAGCTGCGCGCGTTCCAGACCCAGCTGAAGGCGATCCAGAAGTTCGGGCGTTCGGCCCCGGCCGATCTGTCGAAGCTCACCCAGCCCACCCTGATCGCGAACGGTGACAACGACCGGATGGTGCCCTCGGTCCTGTCCGAGGACCTGCACCGCCGCATCAAGGGCTCGGAGCTGGTCATCTACCCGGACTCCGGGCACGGCGGCATCTTCCAGTACCACCAGAAGTTCGCTCCGATCGCGGTCGAGTTCCTCGCCCGCTGACCGCTTCGAGTACCGCCAGAGGGGTTCTGCCCGGAGCTCCGCGACAGCAGGACACCCCTGGCCACCGTGGAAGAATGAGCGTCGGCAGATCCGAGTCCAGTCAGCAACGAAGGGCGGCAGCCATGCCCCTCGCCTCCAAGTCGCCCTCGAAGTCGCCAGGCCGGCGCGAGCGGAACAAGCAGGAGAAGCTCGACCGCATCATGGCGGCCGCCCGGGAGCTCTTCGCCGAGCGGGGCGTCGACGAGGTCACCACCCAGGAGATCGCCGACAAGGCCGATATCGGGGCGGGCACGCTGTTCCTCTACGCCAAGTCCAAGGGCGAGCTGCTCCTGCTCGTGCAGAACTCGACGTACGCCGACGCACTCGCCCAGGGCAGGTCCGCCGTCGAGGGCATCACGGACCCGCTCGACGCCGTCATGGCGATCGTCCGCCCCGTCGTGGAGTGCAACCGCAAACAGGTCGACAACGGGCGGACCTACCTGCGGGAGATCGTCTTCGGCGACCCTGCCGAACCCCACCACCGCGCCGCCCTGGACCTGACCGTGCAGACCGAGGAAGCGATCGCCGCCGTACTGCGACGGGACGGGCGCACCGGTCCGCAGGAGGCCGCGGCGCGTGCGCACATCGTCTCCGCGATCATGTTCATCAGCATGGCCGCGACCATCAACGCCGCCAACCCGGTCGACGACGTCGTGCAGGAGATCCGGGATCAGGTGCAGGTACTCCTACCCGAATGACGCCACCTCAGTCGTAGCGAATGGCCCCGCCGAGCTGGCACACCTTCATGATGCGAAGACCTGGGAGTCGTCGGCGAAGGCCTTGAACTCGAGCGCGTTACCGGCCGGGTCGAGCAGGAACATCGTCCACTGCTCGCCGGTCTGACCCTGGAACCGGACGTAGGGCTCGATGACGAACTCGGTGCCGGCCGCGCGCAGACGTCCGGCGAGCTCCTCGAAGGCCGCGACCGTGAGGATCAGGCCGAAGTGCGGCACCGGTACGTCGTGACCGTCGACCGGATTGTGGATGCGTTGCGCGCGTTCCGGCGCGAGGTGGGTGACGAACTGGTGGCCGTGCAGATTCCAGTCGATCCAGGTGTCTGAGCTGCGGCCTTGAGTGAGGCCGAGCACCTCACCGTAGAAGTGCCGAGCCGCGGTCAGGTCGTCGACCGGCACGGCCAGGTGGAACCGGGGGATCGGGGAGTCGAGCACGCTCATGACATCACCTTTCGCTCTGTCCTAATGTTAACATTGCGACAACATGCCGATGTTAACATCAGGACACTTGGGAGGTGCAAGCCGGAGATGAGTGATCAGAGCACTGTGAACCCGGCCCGGCGCCGGGGCCTGGCCGACGAGGTCGCGGACCGGATTCGCGAGGCGATCTTCAGCGGTGCCTATCCGCCCGGCGCCCAGTTGCGCGAGGTGGAACTCTCCGGCGTCATGGATGTCAGCCGTGGTCCGGTGCGCGAAGGGCTGCGGCTCCTGGAGCGAGAGGGCCTGGTCGGTGTTGCCTGGCACCGCGGCGCGACGGTCACCACCCTGTCCGGCACCGATGTCGCCGAGTTGAACTCCCTGCGCGGTGCGCTGGAGGACCTCGCCGTTCACCACATCGTCGACCGGGCCACGGACGAGGACCTGAATCTCCTCGCGAAGACCGCGGCAGCGATGGATCGAGTCGATGACCCGCACGAGATGGTGCGCTGCGACATCTCGTTCCACGACGCCGTCTTCGCCGCGGCCGGGCATCGACGTCTCGCCGAGGCCTGGGATGCGATCCGTTGCCAGGTCCACCTGTTCCTGCTGACCCGGATCAACCTCAGCACCGAGGGCTACCTCGGCTGCATCCCCAGCGAACACCACGAACTCGTCACCGCACTCCGCGCCCGGGACACCGGTGCAGCGCTCGCCCTGTTCGCCGCCCACCGCCGCCACGCCGTCGACGTCGTCGCCGCAAGCACCCCGTCGCCCGACGCCGCATCATCTCCGGCATCAGCGGCGGCGGACGGCTGAGGAGCAGTCGGGTCAGGCGGAGAGGCTCAGGGCGCTCCAGCTGACGGGGGGCAAGGTGATGGTCAGTTTGCCGTCGATCAGTTGAGCTGAGTCGAAGGACTGGGCGGTGACGCGGTCCGGTGCGGCGGCGGAGTTGGTGGCGAGGGGGTCGCTGTCGTGGATGACGACTGCTTCGTCGATCGAGTTCACGCCGGTCCGGGCGAGATCGACGGTGATCTCGATGGGCCCTTCCGTGGAACGGTTGACGAGGAACAGTGCCAGCCGGCCTTCGTCGTACGTCGCTACTGCGTCGACGGCCGAGACCTCGCCGTACTTGTCCGTGGTCACGCTGGGGGAGTCGGTCTCGACCCGAAGCACCTGGCCGGCGGCGAGCCGCGAGGTGATGGCGAACGGGTGGAAGGTCGGTTGCCGCCAGGCGGCGCCGCCGGGCTCGGTCATGATCGGGGCGATGACATTGGCCAGTTGGGCAAGGCAAGCGACGGCGACCCGGTCGCTGTGCCGCAGCAGTGAGATCAGAAGGTTGCCGACGACAACGGCATCGGTGACCGTGTACTCGTCCTCGATCCGCCGCGGCGCGACCTCCCAGGCGTCGGCGGGGCCGTCGGTGCGGCGGGAGCGGTTGCCGTACCAGACGTTCCACTCGTCGAAGGAGATGCCGATGCGCTTGCTGTTCTTGAGCTCGGCGCCGACATGGTCGGCGGTGGCCGTCACGGAATCGATGAAGTGGTCCATGTCGACGGCCGAGGCGAGGAAGGAAGCGGTGTCACCGTCGTCGTTGCCGTAATAGGCATGGCAGGAGATGTAGTCGACGAATTCGTACGTTTCGCGCAGTACCTCACGCTCCCACGTTCCGAACAACGGCATCTTCGACGACGACGAACCGCAGGCGACCAGTTGCAGGTCCGGCTCGACCATCCGCATCACCCGGGCGGTCTCGGCCGCCAGCCGGCCGTACTCCGCCGGCGTCTTGTGTCCGACCTGCCAGGGACCGTCGAGTTCGTTGCCCAGACACCACAACTTCACTCCGTACGGCGATGCGCCGTGCCGCGCGCCGCAGCTCCGACAGCGCCGTACCGTCGGGATGATTGGTGTACTCGAGGAGGTCGAGGGCTTCCTGGACCCCGCGGGTGCCCAGGTTGAGTGCCATCATCGGCTCCACCTCGGCCTTCGCGCACCAGCGCATGAATTCGTCGAGGCCGAACTCGTTGGTCTCGACACTGTGCCAGGCGAGGTCGAGCCGGCGGGGCCGGGCCTCCCGTGGACCGACACCGTCTTCCCAGCGATAGCCGGAGACGAAGTTGCCACCGGGATAGCGGACCACGGACACGCCGAGCTCCCGGGTCAGCTCCAGGACGTCCTTGCGGAAGCCGTCCTCGTCGGCGGTGGCGTGGCCGGGCTCGTAGATCCCGGTGTAGACACAGCGACCCATGTGTTCGACGAAGGTCCCGAAGGTCCGGCGGTTCACCGGGGCGATCGAGAAGGCGGGATCGATGGTCAGGTGGGCAGTGGGCACCGAGTTGCTCCTGTCAGCGAAGTGCGTAGTGGTTTCTACATCGGTGTACTACATCGGTGTAGAAAGGATGCCCGGGAGCACCGGGGCCGGTCAAGATGTCAGCCGCCGGTCGATTCCCGGACGTGCAGCTGGTACGGCGCGACGAGCTCCTGGTACTCCGATTCGTCGCCGGCCATCCGGCGTACGAGCAGGTCGACCGCCGTTCGGGCGATGTGAACCCGGTTGGGATCGACGGTCGTCAGAGCTCGGCGTGCTGTACCCGGCCTCGTCGATGTTGTCGAAGCCGGCCACCGCGATGTCGTCCGGGATCCGCAGGCCGTGCGCGATGAGAGCGCGGATCGCGCCGAGGGCAAGGGTGTCGTTCAAGGCCAGCACCGCGTCGAAGTCGCGGGTGCGGGAGAGCAGCGTGTTCATCGCGTCGGCGCCACTCGAGCGATGCCACTGGCCGCCCGAGACGGCCAGCTCCTCCGGAGCCGGTACGCCGTACTCCTCGTGCGCCGCGATGTAGGCGCGGTGCCGGATGGCGGCGGTGCCGATCTGCTCGGTGGGCTTGCTGCCGAGCAGTGCGATCCGCCGTCGTCCCTGGTCGAGGAGGTGCTTGACGACGGCCTTGGTTCCCTCGACGTTGTCGATCATCACGTGGTCGACCGGACCGTGGAAGATCCGCTCGCCGAGCAGCACCATCGGACTGCGGGTCCGCAGCTCGTCCACGTCTTCCTGGCCCAGCCCGAGCGGGCTGTACAGGAGACCGTCGACCAGATGGCCGCCGGGACGGGCGAGCGCGGTCAGTTCGCGCTCGCGATCGGCGTTGGTGGTCTCGATCATCACGGTCAACCCGTGCTCACCCGCGGCGGCGATCGCGGCGTCGGCGAGCTCGGCGAAGTACGGGTTGCTCAGCTCGGGCAATACCAGCGCGATCACCCCGGTCCGGCCGGACTTCAGCGTCCTGGCGGAGATGTTCACCCGGTACCCGAGGGAGTCGATCGCGGCGAGCACCTTGGTCCGGGTTTCCTCGCGGATGTACGGGTAACCGTTCATCACGTTCGAGACGGTCTTCGGCGAGACGCCCGCCTGCCGGGCGACGTCCCGCATCGTCACCGCCACCAGTTCACCTCCGGACACCGATCATGAACGCACACGGTAATCCACGGCTAGTGCGGGGCCGCCGCGGTGCTGGCGCGGGGGACCAGGGTGCCGGTCGGGACCTGCTGGGCCTCGGTGGCGCCGTCCGAGACGAGGTCCAGCATCGCCTGCGCCACGCGCGCGCCGTAGCCGAGGATGTCGCGGGCGAGGGCGGTGACGGAAGGGTGCTGGACCAGGCACAGCTGGGAGTCGTCTCCCGCCACGATCGAGAGCTGCTCGGGGACCGGGATCGCCAACTCGTGCGCGACGCTGAGGGCGGCGACGGCCATCACGTCGTTGTCGTAGGTGATGGCGGTCGGCCGGTCGACGCTCGTCAGCAACTTGCGGGTGGCCTGGGTTCCTTCCTCCCAGGTGTAGTCGGTGCTGATCACCGGCGCTGATTCCAGACCGTGTCGCTCGGCGGCTGCCCGGAAGGCCGCAGTACGGACCTGGGTGTGTTCGAGGCTCGGCAGCCCGGCCACTCGCGCGATCCGGCGGTGGCCGAGGGCAACGAGGTAGTCGACGACGGACTCGACCGCCGCGGCGTCGTCGCTCCAGACGGCCGGCAGGTCCACGCCGTCTCGCGGAAGACCGACGATCACCCCGGGGATGCCGAGTTCGGCGAGGAGCTCCGGACGCTGGTCCTTCGCCCAGAGATCGGTCACGAGTACGCCGTCGATCCGCCGCTCGGCCCACCAGAACCGGACCGCCTCGTCGGCCGCGTCGTGGTCGGGGACGACCTGGAGCAGCAGCGCCGTCCGGTTCGCCGACAGCACGGACTCCACGCCGGAGATGAACTGCATGAAGAACGGCTCCATGCCGAGGACGCGCGCCGGGCGGGCGATGATCAGCCCGACCGCGTGCACCCGGGCGCCGGTCAGCGAGCGGGCGGCGATGCTCGGGCGCCAGCCGATCTCCGCGGCGATCGCGAGGATCTTGTCGCGGGTGGCGGGCGAGACGCCGGGCCGCCCGTTCAGGGCGTACGACACCGCCCCGGTGGAGACACCGGCCCGGATCGCGATATCGGCGATGGTCGGTCGCTTGACCATGTGCCTCCTTCTGTCCGCCCCAAGGTAGCTGGCGGGGCCGGATTCACTCTACTTAAGTGTTTAAGTAGAAAGCTCGCGCTTGGGTCTTGACCTGCCTGATCCCGCAGCTTACGGTCATGCGCAATTTACTTAACCGTTTCATGTCATGGTGGCGCGAGCCCGCGCTTCCAGCCTCTGGGAAGGGACCGATGACATGGGTTTCACATTGCGCGAACACTCCGCCGTACGGCGCCTGGTGGGCGTTGCGGCCGGTGCCACGATCGCCGCTGTCCTGCTGGCTGCCTGCTCGGGGAACACCGCCGGCGGCGGCGGACCCAAGGCGGATACCAAGTCTTCGATCACCGTGGGCGGAGGCACGATCACCAAGAACTTCAACCCGTTCAGCACGACCGCGCTGCAGCCCACGCTCGGCGCACTCTACGAGCCGCTCTACTGGTACAACTTCGCCAAGAAGTCGGACCCGACGCCGGTGCTGGCCAGCAGCTTCTCCTGGAACGACGCGGGCACCGAGCTCACCATCAAGACCCGTCCTGGCGTCAAGTGGAACGACGGGCAGCCGTTCACCGCGAAGGACGTGGCGTTCACGTTCAACCTGATCGCGAAGACCCCGGCGCTGAACCCGTCGGGTCTGGCCGCCACCGCGAAGGCCACCGCGGACGACACCGCCGTACTGACCTTCAAGTCGAAGTCCCTGATGCAGGAGCCCGCGGTGCTCGCCAACCAGGCGATCGTGCCCGAGCACATCTGGAAGGACATCAAGGACCCGGTCACGAACATCAACGACAACCCGGTCGGGACCGGCCCGTTCAAGCTCGGCGCCTTCAGCACCCAGAGCTACACCCTGGTGAAGAACGACTCGTACTGGGAGGCCGGCAAGCCCGCCATCAAGGAGGTCCGCTACATCCCGCTGGAGTCCGCGGACGCCGCCAGCGCCGCTCTGGTCGCGGGCAAGGTCGACTGGATCAGCGCCTACCTGCCGAGCGTCGACACCATCATCAAGTCCAAGAAGGAGCTCGCGTACGTCAACACCCCGGTGATGACGACCGTCCTGGTGACCGTGCTCGAACGCGGCCCGTGGTTGCACCGGCCCGCAGACGGATCCCGCGGTCCGGCAGGCGATCTACCACGGGATGAACCGCGAGCAACTGATCAAGCTCGCCGGCGGCGGGGTGGCGTCCGACGCCTCGCCGACGCTGCTGCTCCCCGGCCGCGACGACAGCTGGATCACGAACCCGGAACTGCAGAAGATCCCGCCGGCCGCCGACGTGGCGACGGCGAACAAGATCCTCGACGAGGCCGGCTGGACGAAGGGCGCGGACGGGATCCGGGCCAAGGGCAACCAAAGGCTGTCGCTGACGGTCCAGACGGTGACCGGCTGGAGCGACTACATCTCGATCAACGACACCCTGAAGCAGCAGCTCGCCCAGATCGGGATCGAGCTGAAGCCCAGCCAGGTCTCCTGGAACGAGTGGAACGCCGCCCAGACGAACGGGAAGTTCCAGCTCTCGCTCGACTCCGTCGGGCTCGGCGCCTCGACCAATCCCTACTTCACCTACAACGGCAGGCTGGCCACCGAGAACACCGCTGACGTGGGCAAGTCCGCCAGCGCCGGAAACTTCGCCCGGTTCTCGGATCCGAAGGTCGACGCGGCGCTCAGGACCGCTGCCGGAACCTCGGACGAGGCGGTCCAGAAGGCGCAGTACGCCGAGATCCAGAAGGTGTTCGCCGACCAGATGCCGTACATCCCGATCTACGTGAACTCGATGCTGACCGAGTTCAACACCTCCCGTGCGGCAGGCTGGCCGACCAAGGACAACATCTACGCGCTGCCGGCCTCGTGGAAGGCCTGGGACCTCGGCGTGGTCCTCAAGACGATCACCCCCGCGGGCTGACCCGTGCGCTACCTCGGGCAGAAGCTCGTCTTCTACGCCGTGGCGTGCTGGGCGGCGCTCACGCTGAACTTCCTCATCCCGCGGCTGATGCCGGGCAATCCGGTCGACCTGATGCTGTCCAAGCTCGCGACGAAGGGCCCGGTCACGCCGACGACGCCGGGCCGCGATCGAGGCAATGCTCGGGACCGATTCGAACGTGTCACTGTGGCGGCAGTACGGGACCTACCTGCACCAGCTGGTCTCCGGCGAGCTGGGGACGTCGATCGCCTACTTCCCGACCCCCGTCTCGACGGTCATCGGGCAGACCCTGCCGTGGACCGTCGGGCTGATCGGGCTGGCCGCGGTGATGTCGTTCGTGATCGGGGTCCTGCTCGGTCGCGCGGCCGGCTGGCGCCGCGGGTCCTGGGTCGACAACCTCATCCCGTTCACGACGATGCTGCAGTCCGTGCCGTACTTCTGGCTCGCCCTGCTGTTGCTGTTCCTGCTCGGCAGCAGCTGGCCGATCTTCCCGCTCAGCGGCGGGTACGACGTGTACTCGGTCAGCCCCGGGTGGAGCCTGTCGTTCCTGCAATCGGTGCTCTACCACGGTGCCCTGCCGGCCCTGACCATCGTGCTGTCCTCGATCGGCGGCTGGATGCTCGGGATGCGGAACATGATGGTGTCCACCCTGTCGGAGGACTACATCCTGACCGCCGAGGCCAAGGGCCTCACCCCGCGCCGGATCCGCTCCCGCTATGCCGCCCGCAACGCCGTGCTGCCGTCGATCTCCGGGTTCGCGATCTCGCTCGGTTTCGTGGTCGCGGGCTCCATCGTCACCGAGGCGGTCTTCTCCTACCCCGGCATCGGCTCCGCGCTGCTGCTTGCCGTAGGCAACAACGACTACGCGCTGATGCAAGGAGTGTTCCTGATCATCACGCTCGCGGTCCTCGGCGCGAACCTGCTCGTCGACCTCCTGTACGGCGTCATCGATCCGCGCACCCGAGCGCGCACCTAGAGGGGGTTGAGTCCGATGGCCATCACGACCTCGGCGTCGCCACTGCCGACCGACGCCGTACGCCGGCGGCGCGTCCTGCCGCCGATGACCTTGAAGCTGGGGATCGGCCTGACGCTGGCCGGCCTCATCACGCTGTTCGGGCTGATCGGCCCGCTCGTGGTCGGCGATCCGTCGGCCGTCCGGGACCTCGGCCTGACGCCGCCGGGGAACGGCTTCCTGCTGGGGACGACCCAGACCGGCCAGGACGTCTTCGCCCAACTGGCCTATGCCACCCGCGGATCGTTGACCATCGGTGTCGTGGTCGGCGCGCTCACGCTGGTGCTGTCGGCCTTCTTCGGTGTGGTCGGTGCCTTCGTCGGTGGCTGGGTCGACGAGGCGTTCTCGCTGTTCACCAACGTCATGCTGGTGATCCCGGGGCTGCCGCTGGTGATCATGATCTCGAGCTATGTTCCGGACAAGTCCGTCTGGCTGGTCGCCGTCGTCCTCGCCATCACCAGCTGGGCCGGATCGGCGCGCGTCCTGCGCGGGTTCACCCTCAGCGTGCGCAGCCGGGACTACGTGCTGGCCTCGCGGGTGAGCGGGGAGCGGCGATGGCGGATCCTGCTGGTCGAGATCCTGCCGAACCTGATCCCGCTGCTGGCCTCGCAGGTCGTCTTCGCGGTGATCTTCGCGATCCTCGGTGAGGCCGGTCTGTCCTTCCTGGGTCTGGGCGCCTCCGGGTCCTTCACCTGGGGAACGATGCTCTTCTATGCGCAGAACGGGCTGTCGCTGCGGCTCGGCGCCTGGTGGTGGTTCGTGCCACCGGGTCTCGCGATCGCGCTCTTCGGCGCCGCGTTGTCGCTGATCAACTTCTCGATCGACGAGATCATCAACCCGAAGCTGCGCTCGCAGACCCGGGCCGACCGCAAGCGCTGGGTGATGAGCCGGGAGCAGCAGAAGCTGGCCAGAGAGGCGACCACATGACCGCGCCGGCCGTTGGACGCCATCCGGTGCTCACGATCGAGCACCTCAGCATCGACTACCTCGCCGAGACCACGGTGGAAGCGGTCCGGGACGTGTCCCTGACGCTGTACCGCGGCGAGATCCTCGGCCTGGCCGGCGAGAGCGGATGTGGCAAGTCCACGCTCGCTTACGGGATCACCCGGTTGCTGAAACCGCCGGCGTTCATCACCGCCGGCCGGGTCCTGTTCTCGTCGCGTGAGGGCTACGACCTGGATCTGTCCGAGCTCGGCGGTGATGACCTGCGGGCCTTTCGCTGGGACAAGATCGCGATGGTGTTCCAGGGCGCGATGAACTCCCTGAATCCGGTACTACGGATCTCGGAGCAACTGGAGGACGTCTTCAGCACCCATCGTCCGGGCATGACGAAGACCGAGCGGCGCCGTCGTTGCGGGGAACTCCTCGAACGCGTCGGTGTCGACCGCGCGCGCCTCCGGGCGTATCCGCACGAGCTGTCGGGCGGGATGCGGCAGCGCGTGATGATCGCGATGGCGCTGGCACTCGAGCCGCAGGTGCTCGTGATGGACGAGCCGACCACCGCGCTCGATGTGGTGGTCCAGCGCGAGATCCTGCAGGAGATCACCGACCTGCGGGCGGAGCTCGGCTTCGCGGTCATCTTCATCACCCACGATCTGCCGCTGCTGCTGGAGATCAGCGATCGGATCGCGGTCATGCGGGCCGGCCGGATCGTCGAGCTGGACGCGGCTCCGATTCTCTACACGCAGCCGAAACACCCGTACACCCGGCGCCTGCTGGCGTCGTTCCCCAGTCTCACCGGAGAGCGCGGCGATTTCGTCCGGACCGGATCGCTCGGCGCGGACACCTCGCTGGACGAGACCACGCAGAAAGTCGAGGAGGTGCCTAGCCGATGACTGTGCTGGAGCTGCGGGACGTGGTCAAGGAGTACAAGTTGCGCGACGGCCTGCACACCAGGAAGTTGCGTGCGGTCGACCAGGTGAGCTTCCGGTTGGAGCCGGGGCGGACGATCGCCCTCGTCGGGCAGTCCGGTTCGGGGAAGTCGACGATCGCCAAGCTGCTGATGCAGCTCGACCGGCCGACGGCAGGCGAGATCCTGGTGAACGACGAGCCGATGGTCTATCGGGGTACGCGCGCCGCGGCGTACCGCAAGGCCGTCCAGATGGTGTTCCAGGATCCGTTCGCCTCGCTGAACCCGTATCACACGGTCGGCCACCATCTCGCCCGTCCGCTCCGGCTGCACCATCCGCGACTGTCACGCGAGCAACTGGACGGGCGAGTCCTCGAGTTGCTGCGTCGGGTACGTCTCGATCCGGCCGAGGACTTCGTGCAGCGCAAGCCGCACGAGTTGTCCGGCGGCCAGCGCCAGCGGGTCGCGATCGCCCGGGCCCTCGCACCGTCACCGGGGATCCTGGTGGCCGACGAGCCGGTGTCGATGCTCGACGTCTCGATCCGTCTCGGGGTGCTCAATCTGCTGGCCACGCTGCAGCGGGAGGAGAACCTCGGCGTCCTCTACATCACCCACGATCTGGCCACCGCGCGGCATTTCAGCGACGAGATCATGGTGCTGTACCGCGGCGAGGTGGTCGAGCGCGGCCCGGCCGACGACGTGATCCTCAATCCACAGCACGAGTACACCCGGCTGCTCGCCGCAGCCGCGCCGGATCCGGAGCGCCGGCTGGCGGAGCTCAAGCGCTGACCTGCTTCCTGCGCGCTCCGCCGACCGACGATCCGCCGCCCTCACCTTCCTGGAGTCTCGCTTGCGCATCGACCCGATTCACGACGCCTGGACCATCGCCGCGGTGCCTGCAACGGTGCCGAAGGATGCGCCGGCCGCTGCCCGGGAAGCTGTTGCCGCGCGGCTACCGGCGCAGGTGCCTGGCAGTGTCCATACCGACCTGCTGGCGGCCGGGATCATTCCTGACCCGTACCTCGATGCGAACGAAACGGCGTTGCGGTGGATGTTCGGCGTCGACTGGCAGTACCGTCGACCGCTCACCCTCCGACCCGCCGTACTGGGGGAGCGGGTCGAGCTGGTCTTCGACGGGCTGGACACCGTCGCGTCGATCGCGCTCGGTGGCGCCGAACTCGGGCGCACGGTGAACATGCATCGCTCGTACCGCTTCGACGTGACGGCCGTTGCCGATGGCATCGAACGCGATCTGGTCGTCGACCTCGCGTCGGCGACCAACTATGCCGCCGCTCAGCGCAAGCGCTTGGGGAACCGGCCGAACCCGTACGGCACGCCGTTCCAGTTCGTCCGCAAGATGGCGTGCAGCTTCGGCTGGGACTGGGGGCCGGACCTGCGGACGGCCGGGATCTGGAAGGGTGTGCGGGTCGAGCGGTGGCACACCGCACGCATCGCGCAGGTGCGCCCGATGGTCACTGTCGATCTCGGCGCCGGCGATGCCCTGGCGCCGCGACAGGCGGTCGCGCCTGGCCGGGTCGAAACGCACATCGAGATCGAGCGGGCCGCGGAGACAACGTTGCTCGTCGTGGTGGAGGTTGTCGCAGCCGGCCGAACCCACCGCAGTACGGCGATCGTGGCGCCGGGCGACACCTCGGCGGTGGTCGTTGTCGACGTACCCGATGCGCCGGTGTGGTGGCCGGCAGGCTACGGCGCTCAGCCGCTCGCCGACCTCACGGTCACGGTCAGGGACGATAGCGAGCCGTCGCGGCCGCTCGACCGGTGGGAGCGCCGGATCGGCTTCCGTACTGTCGCGGTGGACACGTCCGAGGACGAGTTCGGTTCGGCGTTCACCCTGCTCGTCAATGGCCGGCCGGTCTTCGTCAAGGGGGTCAACTGGATCCCGGACGACCACTTCCTCACCCGGATCACTCGCGATCGGCTGGCCGGCCGGCTTGACCAGGCAGCCGCCGCGCATGTGAACCTGGTGCGGATCTGGGGTGGCGGGGTCTACGAGTCGGAGGACCTGTACTCGCTGTGTGACGAGCGAGGAATCCTTGTCTGGCAGGACTTTCTGCTCGCCTGCGCTGCCTATCCCGAGGAGGAGCCGCTGCGGAGCGAGATCGAGGCGGAGGCCCGGGAGAACATCGTGCGGCTGATGCCCCATCCGTCGCTCGCGGTCTGGAACGGCGGGAACGAGAACCTGTGGGGCCACGAGGACTGGGGCTGGAAGTACTTCCTCTGGCGGCCGGGCAAGAGTCTCACCTGGGGTGAGCACTATGCCCGTGAACTGCTTCCGCGGCTGGTGCGGGAGCTCGATCCGACCCGGCCTTACACCGACAACAGCCCGGCCAGTCCGGGCGCCGACCGGCCGCATCCGAACGATCCCGATCGCGGTACACATCATCAGTGGGAGGTCTGGAACCGGGTCGACTACTCCGTCTACCGCAGCGAGGTGCCGCGGTTCTGCTCGGAGTTCGGCTTCCAGGGACCGCCGAGCTGGCGCACTCTGCAGGACTGGGTCCATCCGTCCGGTGCCGGCGAGCTGACGAAGGACGATCCTGTCTTCCTCGTGCACCAGAAGGCGGACGACGGCAACGGCAAACTCGATCGGGGCATGAAGCCGCACCTCGGCGTACCGGCCGACTTCACCGACTGGCACTGGGCGACGCAGCTCAACCAGGCGCGAGCTGTTGCCTATGGCATCGAACACTACCGGTCCTGGTGGCCGCGGACGGCGGGCTCGATCGTCTGGCAGCTGAACGACTGCTGGCCGGTCACCTCGTGGGCCGCGATCGACTCCGAGCAGCGCCTCAAGCCGTTGTGGTTCGCGCTCCGGGACGCGTATGCACCGCGTCTGCTGACCTGTGTCCGAACGTGCAGGTGGGTTGTCCGTTGCCGTCGTCAACGACACCGACGAGCCGCTGGAAGGCACGCTCGAACTCAGCCGGCAGAAGTTCGACGGCGCCGTACTGGCCGATGGGTCGCTGCCGATCGCGGTCGCACCGCGCGCCGTCCAGGTGCTCGCGCTGCCTGCCGAAGTGGCTTCGGCGGACGACGAACGGCGCGAGGCGCTGATCGGCGCACTCGGCGAGCTGTCGTTCGTGCACCTCTTCGTCGAGCCGGTCGCCGCCGACCTCGATCCCGCACCAGCTCGACGTCCGGACGTCCCGTATCGACGTTGGCTACCGCGTCGACGTCAGCGCCCGGAGTCTGGCGATCGCCGTCCATCTGAACGCGGACCGGATCGCCGCCGACGCGACGGTCGATCGAGGGCTGGTGAACCTGCCCGCAGGCGGTACGGCGTCCTTCGTCGTCACGACAGCCTCCCCGGATCTCCTGGTCGATGTCACCGCGCCTCCGGTGCTCCGCACGGCCAACGATCTGACTCCTATCTAGATCGGTGGTGGGGGATCAGAGTCAGGTTCTGAATCGCGGCGAGTGCGTACTGCGACGCGTCGTTGGTGCTGACGAAGGGCGCCTCGTCGACCGGCATCAGCGCGCCGGTCACGGGGGTGGTCCGCCAGTCCGTCTCGCGTTGTAAGGCATTGCGGTTGAGCTGGTCGCCCTCGTCGACGAAGAACGCGCGCCAGGCCAGCCGGGCGAGTTCAACGTCGCCGGTGCGTGCTGCGGCGTACGCCGCCAGTCGGCTGTGTGCCTGGACGAGCGAGATGCCTTGAACGCCGCACCGAGCTCGGCGGCCTGCTGCTCCGGCGGCAACAGGTAGAGCCGGCAGTAGTCGAGCCAGGCCTTCTCGAATCCCGGTACGTCGAGGTCCAGGTCGATGAGTTCGGCGCAGATCTCAGGAAGTCCGAAGGCCGCGGACAGATGGGAGACCGACGACGCTTCGCCGACTGGTGTCGAAGCGGCCGGTCGACAGGTCGAGCGCGGCGTTCCCGGTGAGGAATCCGTAGCGGAGTGCGGCGATGTCGGCCATGGTGCCGAGCAGCCGGGAGCGAGCGCGCTCGTCGCCGTACCGTTCCCACCGGGTGAGCCAGTTGGCCGCGAGAGCGCCCCAGTCCATGCCGAGGCCGACCGACAGCGCCCGCGGATCAGGGGTGTACGGTGTCGGTGCGCACCTTGCGGAGCGGATCCACCGTCAGGAACGTCTCCTCGGCGGTGGCCAGCTCGTCCAGCAGGTCACCGGTCCGCTCGTCGGCCGTCAGGTAGTAGTAGAACCGCCGATAGATCGCGCTGGTGATGCGGAGCTGCTTGCAGCTGCAGCCCCAGTGCTGCACGTTGTGCCGCGATCCAAGACCCTTCCAGCGGCCGAGATGGTAGACGTCGACCTCGCCGGTGTGCCGGGTCATCGCCTCGGCGAACCGGAACACGTCGGCCCGGCCGGTCCGCAGGTACTGGTACCAGAGCCACAGGTCCGGCGAGAGCTCCGAGTTGTCCCAGGCATAGCCACCCACGTCGTAGCGCCACGTATGCCGGTCGCGGTCGTAGGTGTGCATGACGTCGCCGTAGTCCCAGAACCCGTACCAGCGGCGCTGTTCGCGCTGGCCGACGTAGTACTGGAAGAGGAAGTCCAGCTGGGCCTCGATGTCCTGATGGTTGGCCGTGGGCGAGGCTCCAGGTGCCGAAGACGCCGGCTTCCAGCATCCGGCTCGGGGAGACGGTGAGCAGACCGGGGGAGTCGAGCAGCTGGCGATGGTCGGCCAGCTCTTCGGTCGGCGGGGTGCTGTCGTGGGCGCGCAACGTCAGCTCGTGGGTGCGGGCGACGCCGTACGCGTTCCCGAACCCCGGCTCGTAGTCCTCGTAGGTGATCTCGAGGCCTTCGAGTTGCTCGGCGTGGCTGTCCTGACCCATCCCGTCGTGGCAGTACCGGACGTCCATGGCCGGCGCGCTGGGCGACCACATCCACAGGGTGGCGGTCGCGAGGTCGGTGGCCGCGTTGCGGATGTCCAGCCGGGTCGGGTGCAGCTTCCAGAAGTCGCGCAGCCCGAATCCCAGACCGCCGGTGGCGCCGCCGACGTACCCGTACCCCGGCGCCCTCGTCCCGGCGGGCACGGTCACCCAGGCATGGTCGGGACCGGTGCGCTTGCGCAGGGTGAAGCCGTCCGCGCTGCTCTGGTCGAGCGTGTAGTCGTTCCATTGCGGGATGAGCTGCAGGCGGTCCGCGACCTCCTCGTTCGCGATCTCACCGGTTGCCTGGCCGGCGACCTGGGCCCGCACGGATCTGCTCGCCGGGATCGCGGCGCAGCCCGGTGAGCCCGCGGACAGCTTCGGTGAGGAAGCCCGCCTGGGCCGGCCAGCCGGACATGGCGGTTGTGCGGTTCGTCGCGCAGCACGACGTCCGCGCTGAGGCCCAGGCCGGCCAGGAAGTCCCGGTCCGGATCGCCGTCCCAGACGAAGCTGTGGATCGATCCGTACGTCGGTCGCATCGGCGTAGAAGTAGAGCCGGACCGAGAACGGGAGCCAGTCACCGTGCCGGCCGGTGAGCTTGATGACGGCCCGCACCGGACCGTCCTGCTCGACTGTGATCGTGTCCACGGTCGCCGTGGTCTGCTGCCGGTGCCGGCTGTTGTCCTCGTCCGGCGTGTCCTGGCGCAGGCTGACCAGCCGGACGTCGCGCGCGATCTCGTGGTCGTCGATGCCGATCGACGCGATCAGCATCGGCGCCCGCAGGACCCAGCGGGCCCGGCCGGTCGTCACGCGAACCTCGGCAGCCGGTCTGCCGCACCCGCACCGGACGCGCGGGAGCGGCGGAGACGCCGGTGACCAGGTCGTACGACGAGGCCGGGTGCTCGGCGGGTCCGATCGCGTGCGCCGACCACTTGATCGATCCGTCCGGCCAGGTCGCCGTCGTCCAGCTCTGCACCGGGGTGCCGTCGGTCAGCGCGAACTGGGTGCCGCCGGCAACCGTCCCGCGGGGCCACGGAACACCCCAGGTCACGCCTTGCCGGCACGGCGTCTCGAGCCAGTGCACAGTGGTGGTGGTCATTCCTTCACCGATCCGATCAGGACGCCCTTCGCGAAGTGCTTCTGCAGGAACGGGTAGAACAGCAGGATCGGCAGCGTCGCGACGACGATGACCGCGAACTTCAGGCCCTGCTCGGGAAACGTGACGGTCTCCAGCTGCTGCAGGACGTTCGCCGAGTCCGCGTTGGGCGCGGTCAGCTGGCGGACCAGCATCTGCAGCGTCCACTTCTTGCTGTCGTTGATGTAGAGCAGTGGCGACATGTAGTCGTTCCAGATGCCGACCGCGTAGAACAGCGAGAACGTGGCGATGATCGGCTTGGACAGCGGCAGCACGATCCGCAGGAAGACGCCGAGCTCGGTGCAGCCGTCGATCCGGGCCGCCTCCTCGAGCGCCTCGGGCAGCTCCTGGAAGAAGCTCTTCACGATGATCAGGTAGAACGGGTTGATCGCCAGCGGCAGGATCAGCGCCCAGTAGCTGTCCAGCAGACCCGAGGTCACGCACGACCAGATAGGTGGGGATCATGCCGCCGCTGAACACCAGCGTGAAGATGACCAGGTTGAGCACCAGCGCCCGGCCGGGCAGGTACCGCTTCGCCAGCGGGTAGGCCATCGTCAGCGTGAGCACCAGCTGGACAACGGTGCCGACCGCGGTCACGCAGACCGTGGTCAGCAGCGCGCGGACGAACGTGTCGGTGGAGAAGATGTACCGTAGGTGTCGGTGACGAACTTCTCCGGCCACAGGAAGAACGGCCGCGAACCGATCTCGGACTCGGTCGCGAACGACCCCGCGAGCACGTAGAGCAGGGGCAGCACGGTGACGAGTCCGAGTCCGACGAGCAGCAGGGCGTTCAGCACGTCGAACACCCGGCTGCCGCGCGAGTCGTAGTACCGCACGGATTGTTTCTTCAGCATCTGGTCGCCTCCTCAGAACAGTCCGCGTTGACCGAGCCGCTTGGCCAGCAAGTTCGAGCCGAAGATCAGCACGCACACCGACCACGCCCTTGAACAGGCCGACCGCGGTCGCGTAGCTGAACGCGCCCTGGGTGATGCCGATGAAGTAGACGAAGGTGTCGAAGACATCGGCGACCGCGCGGTTCAGCGACGTGGTCATCAGCCAGATCTGCTCGAAGCCGGAATCCAGCAGGTGACCGGAGGTGAGGATCGCCATGACCACGATCGGCGGGCCGGATGGCCGGCAGCGTGATGTGCCAGAACTGCCGCCACCGGCCGGCGCCGTCGACCCGGGCCGCCTCGTAGAGCTGGGTGTCCACCCCGGCCAGGGCGGCGAGGTAGATGATCGTGCCCCAGCCGGTCTGCTTCCACAGCAGCTGCAGCACGATGATCGGCCGGAACCAGTCCTCCTGCGCCACGTAGTCGACCTTCCGACCACCGACCAGGCCATGGATCCAGTGGGCGATCACGCCGAAGTCCACCGAGAACAGCAGGTAGGTCAGCGACGCCACGATCGTCCAGGACAGGAAGTGCGGGATGTAGATCAGCGACTGGACGGACCGCTTCACCACGCTGATGCGCAACTCGTTCAGCAGCAGCGCCACCACGATCGGCGCCGGAAAGACGAACACGATCGTCAGCAGCGCCAGCAGCATCGTGTTGCCGAGCAGCCGGCCGAAGTCGGGTCCGGTGAACAGCTCCTGGAAGTGCTTCAGCCCGACCCACGCGCTACCGGAGTAGCCGAGGAACGGCACGTAGTCCTTGAACGCGATGGTGAGGCCGTACATCGGCCGGTACTTGAAGACCAGGAAGTACACCAGGCCGGGCAGCAGCAGCAGATACAGCCAGCGGTAGCGGACCAGTCCCGCCACAACGGCCTGGAACGGCGGCCGCGCTTCGGGGCCGGTGCCCGCCGCGAGACCTCCGCGGCGGGCTGGGCCACTTCGGGAACCAGGTCGGTGGCCACCGGGTCAGCCGCCGACCTTGGAGACCAGGTCGTTGACCTCCTGGGCGATCTGCGTGCCACCCGCGTCGTACCAGCGCTTGATCTGCGCCTTCAGCTGGTCCTCGGTGATGGCGCCGGACAGGTACTTGATCCGCGCGTCCGGGATGATCGTGTCGATGGTCTGCCCCTTCGCACCGAGGTCGGTGCGATCACGCCGAGCGCGGGGTTGAAGACCGCGGTCTTCAGGTCCTCGTTCATCAGGACGTCGACTTGTCACGCATCGCCCGGCTCGCTTCGTCGGCCGGCCGCGGCGGGTAGGCGCCCATCCCGACGCTGGCCCGGGTGCCGAGCTGGATGAAGGCCTTGTCCACGTCGTTCTGGATCGCCTTGACCTTCGGGTCGTCGGCGTTGATCGGTACGGCGTACTCGCCCTCGGCCTTGAAGTTGCGGCCCTCGATGCCGTTGGTGAGCAGGATCGAGCCCTCCTTGGACTCGAGCTTGTCCAGCGTCTGCAGGACCTGGTCGAGCTGCTCCTCGGTGCGCACGTGCTGCTTGGAGATCGCCATCACCATGTTGTAACCGGTGAACGGGTAGGAGAACTTCTGCCCGTCGGAGCGCTTCAGGTTGCCGACCAGGGCGACCTTGTCGAAGTCCTTCGGGTCCTTCTCCTTGAACAGGTCGAGCAGCTGGGTGGCGCGCACGTTGACGTCGATGATGATGCCGCCCTTGCCCTGGACGAACGGGTCGTTCCAGTTGGCGCTGTCCAGGGTGGCGAAGTCGGGGTTGACCAGACCCTCGGAGACCCAGCCGCGCAGCCAGCGGTTGGCGGCCAGGAACTCCGGGGTGTCGAAGCCCGGGACCAGTTTGCCGTCGCGCTCACCCCAGCCGTTGGGGGCGCCGAACCAGGTCTCGATCACGTCGTACGGGCTGGCGCTGGCGTAGTTGCCCGGCCACTTCGGGATGATCAGGCCGTAGGTGTCCTTCTTGCCGTTGCCGTCCGGGTCCTGCTCGGTGAACGCCTTCGCCATCGTGTGCAGGTCGTCGACCGTGCGCGGCTCCTTCAGCCCGAGCTTGGCCAGCCAGTCCTTGCGGATCACGATGCCGGAGCGGAGCAGCGGCCGGACCCGGTAGATGCCGTAGGTCTTGCCGTTGATCGATCGTGTTCTTGCGCGGTCTGCTCGTTGGCCGGCTTGAGGTTCGGGTACTTGTCGAGCTTGCCGGTCAGGTCCCAGAACGCGCCGGCCTCGGCGGCCTTGACGAACGACGGACCCTTCTCGTCCACCACCATCACGTCGGGGATCTTGTTCGAGGCCAGGGTGACGTTCGACTTGTCGCCGTAGTCGGCGTTCGGCACCCAGGTGATCTTGAGCTTCTTGCCGATCAGCTTCTCGACGGCCTGCTGCATCTCGCCGCCCGGGTCGGGCGCGGTGCCGAACAACGGCGCCATCACGGTGAGTTCGTCGGTGGCCTGGCCGTTGTCACCGCTGCCACCGGAGCAACCGGCGACGGCGAGCAGCGTCGCCGACGCGGCCAGCGCCAGGCTCCGGGCGGAGAAGATGGTCATGAGTTCCCTTTCAGATGCAGGCGGGCCTCGTTCTCGGCGAAGAAGCGCAGGCAGAGCCAGGTGTCCAGCTGGATCCAGGCGCCGCCGGCCAGCAGGATCCCGAACACCGGGAACCTGGCCGAGGCGTAGGCGATGGAGAGCGCGACGAAGAGCAGGATCACGGAGGATGCCGGCCGCGCGAGGGCGAACAACGATGCCTTGGGCAACAACTCGCGGATCCGGAGGTCGAAGTGCACGGCCATCGGCAGCAGGTACGCGGTGATGACGCCGAGCGCGACCAGCGCGAGCAGGCTGCCGAGGCGGAGCAGCGATGCCTTCGGGCCGAGGGAGGCGAAGAGCAGATAGTTGCCGATCAGCACGATCGCGGCCGCCGCGAGCGGCAGCACCAGAAGGCGTGCCACGGCGGAACTCGCGCCGGAACGCGGCGGTGAAGGCCGGGATGATATGAAACGATTCACCGAAAGTCCTGCGTCGAGCCAGTGAATAGGCGGCGAGCGAGGCCGGGCCGATCCCGAGCAGCACGCCGCCGAGGAGGGTGGCAGCGAGCCAGCAGCAGTTCAGCCGAACGACCCAGATCGCTTCGTCCGCAGCGTGATAGAGCTTGATCGACCAACCGGTTCCGCTCATCGTCACTCCCTGGCCGACTAGATCTGCGGGCGAAAAGTGATGTGACCGTATGGTTGAATCGTCTCAATGTCAAGAGTTGGGAAAGCGCTTGTCGCCGACTGATCGCCGGTCTTCGGCGGTCTCGGCGGCGGCGGTCAGCGGGTGAAGTCGCTCGACGCGCGGACGATCAGGTCCGGCTGGAAGATCACCTGACGGTGCCGATGGCCGTCGGCGGCCTCGACCTCTTCCTGGAGCAGTTCCATCGCCGATCGGCCGAGCAGCTCGGCGGGTTGGCGGACCGAGGTCAGCGGTACGGCGGCCGCGCGGGCGAAGTCGATGTCGTCGTACCCGACGATCGCCATCTCGTCCGGGACCCGCAGGCCGGCGACGGCCATCGCCTGCAGGAAACCCAACGCCAGCAGGTCGTTGGCCAGGAAGGCGGCCGTCGGTCGCGAGCGGGCCGGCAGCCGGGCGATCTGCTCGCCGATCGCCCGTCCTTCGTTCACGCCCATCACGTCGACCTCGTGACACTGCAGCTTGACGTTGCGCGCCTGCTCGACGGTGGTCCTGAGGCCCGCCATCCGGTCGGACACCTGTTGCATGCCGAACGGTCCACCGATGAAGGCGATCCGGCGATGACCGGCCTCGATCAGGTGCGCTCCGGCCAGCCGGCCGCCGAGCTGGTCGTCGACGCTGACCGAGCACAGCCCGCGGTCCGTGGTGCGGTCGACCAGCACCACTGGCGTACCGCGTGCGGCCAGGGCGGTCAGTTGCGGGTCGTTGCTGTCCAGCGGGGTGATCAGGATCCCGAGGACCCGCTGCTGCTCGAGCTGATCCAGATGGTTGTCCTCACGGACCCGGTCGGTCTTGCTGTTGCAGAGCATCACCAGGGTCTCGTGCTCCTGGGCGCAGGCTTCCGCGCCCTCGGCGATGTCGGTGAAGAAGGGGTTCGCGACGTCGAGGACGATCAGCCCGACGGTCCGGCTGCGCCCTGCGCGGAGGTGCCGGGCCGCCTCGTTGCGCACGAACCCGAGTGCCTGGATGCTCTCCTGGACTCGCCGTTTGGTCGCGGGTGCGACGATCTCCGGACGGTTCAGGACGTTGCTGACCGTCCCCACCGAGACGCCGGCGCGTTCGGCCACTTCCTTGATGCTGGGCGTCGCCATCGTCCTCCGTCCCAGCAATCGATGCCTTGTGCACGCAGTTTACAAGTGCGGCCCCGGATCGCCTGGTTGCCTGGGCCCCGGCGACTGTTCACGCTCACACTTTTCTGATCAGGTCTTGTCAGGTTCCGGAACTTGCGCTTTCATCATGGTGATCGCGCGATTGCTCAGAGTGTTCACGCTCGTTGTCGTGAACGTCGCGCCCATTCTTCGGTCCTCCTGATCGCGCGCTGCCAGCTTTTCCTTCGCCCCTAGAGGAAGAGGTACCGCCCCATGTCCAATTTCCGAAAAGTGTTCCGTCGCCTCGGCGCTGATCGTCGGCTCGCTGAGCCCGTTGCCGGTCGCTGCTCAGCCGGCCGCGCTGCCTGCGGGCTGCTCGGGTACGGCACCGATCACCTGCCACTTCGACGTTGCCCCTGGCAACTATGACGTCACGGTCGACCTCGGCAGCCCGACCCGGGCCGCCACCACCGCCCTGTCGGTGGAGGCCCGCAGACAGGTGCTGCCGGCCGTCTCGACCAGCGCGGGCCAGGTGATCCGCAGTACCGCCACGGTCAACGTTCGCATCCCCGAAGGGCAGCCGACCGGCCAAGGCGGAACCGGTACGCCGGGCCTGAGCCTCACCTTCGACGGCAGTGCGCCGGCGATCGGTGCGCTCACCGTCAAACCGGCGGCGGCTCCACTGGTCGCCTATCTCGCCGGTGACTCGACCGTCTGTGACCAGCCGGGCGCGCCGTACGCCGGGTGGGGACAGTTGCTGCCCACGCGAGTGCGGAGTGGCGCCGTCGTGGCGAACTACGGCGACTCCGGCGAGAGTTCCGGCAGTTTCCTCGCCAACGCCGCGTTGTTCCCCACGATGAAGCCGCTGATCAAGAGCAAGGACCTGGTCTTCATCCAGTTCGGGCACAACGACAAGGACACCACCGCGACGGCCTTCCGGGACAACCTGACGAAGCTGGTCAACGGCGTTCGCGAGCGCGGCGGGACCGCGGTACTGGTGACACCGCCGGTACGACGGTTGTTCAGCGGCAGCAAGCTGACCCCGACCGCGCTGCACGTCAACGGTCGCGGGGTTGACCTGCCCGCGGTGATCCGGGCACTCGGTCAGAGTGCGAACGTCCCGGTGATCGATCTGACCGCCAAGAGCAAGGCCCTGGTGGAATCGCTCGGCCCGACAGCCTCCCAGGAACTGTTCCTCACCAGGGAAGCGAACGACAACACCCACTTCTCGGTGTACGGCGCGACCCGGATGGCGGACCTCGTCGTCCAGGGCGTCCGCGAGCGCAATCTCTCGCTGGTGGGCTTCCTGCGCCCGAGCGCCGCGGCGGTGGCAAGCGACGGCAGTCCGGCATCGAAGGTCCAGACCGAGACGCTGAACCGCGGTGTGATCAGCTGTGCACACGGCGCAAGGCAACCGGGTCAGCTGGCGGCTGCTCGCGGACGACCCGGCAGGTGTCGCGTACAACGTCTACCGCAACGGCATCAAGGTGAACGCGCGCCCGGTCAGCGGCCCGACGAGTTTCGTGGACGCGGGAGGAGCGGCCGGCGCGAAGTACGTCGTACGGGCTGTGGTGGCGGGTGTCGAGCAGCAGACGAGGTTCGCCGCCGAGGACTCGTTGTCGTTGGACAGCGTCAAGGGAGCGGCCGCGAGCAGCCGGGATGTGCCCTTGCAGATCCCGGCCGGCGGTACGACGCCGTCGGGTGAGGCGTACACCTACACCGCCAATGACACGAGTGTCGGTGATCTGGATGGTGACGGGCAGTACGAGTTCGTCGTCAAGTGGGATCCGACCAACGCGCACGACAACTCGCAGGCCGGCTACACCGGCAACGTCTATCTGGATGCGTACAAGCTGAACGGCACGCGGTTGTGGCGGATCGATCTCGGTCGCAACATCCGGGCCGGTGCGCACTACACGCAGTTCCAGGTCTTCGACTACGACGGTGACGGCCGCGCGGAGGTCGCGGTGAAGACCGGCGACGGCACCCGTTCCGGGACCGGCCAGGTGATCGGGAACGCATCGGCTGACCATCGCAACTCCAGCGGTTATGTCCTGACAGGGCCGGAGTTCTTGTCGGTGTTCCGCGGTACTGACGGCGCTGTGCTGGCGACGGCGAACTATCAGCCGCCGCGCGGAAATGTGTCGGACTGGGGTGACGGCTACGGCAACCGGGTCGATCGGTTCCTGGCCGGTACGGCGTACTTGGACGGCACGCGGCCGAGCATCATCATGGCCCGCGGCTACTACACCCGCTCGGTCATCACTGCCTGGGACTTCCGCGAACGGTGCCCTGACGCAGCGCTGGATCTTCGACTCCAACAGCGCGGGAAGTCAGTGGACCGGGAAGGGCAACCATCAGTTGTCGATCGCGGATGTCGATGCCGACGGTCGCGACGAGGTGCTGTACGGGTCGATGGCGATCGACGACAACGGCCGGGGGTTGTGGCAGAACAACACCCACCACGGCGATGCCTACCACGTCGGCGACTTCATCCCGTCTCGTCCTGGCCTGGAGGTCTTCAAGCCGTCGGAATCGACCAGCGAGCCGGCGCACTGGATGGGTGATGCGCGCACGGGCCAGATTCTCTGGAGCGCTCCGTCGTGTGGTTGCGACAACGGACGGGCGGTCGCCGACGACATCTGGGCCGGCAATCCAGGTGCAGAGGCCTGGTCGTCGTCGGTCGACGGCTTGCGGAGTGCCACCAACGGCAACCAGGTCGCCGCGCGCAAACCGGGCTCGATCAACTTCGTGATCTGGTGGGACGGCGATGCGCAGCGCGAACTGCTCGACGGCACCCACATCGACAAGTACGGCACCGGCGGCGACACCCGCCTGCTCACTGGCTCGGGAGTCGTCGTCCAACAACGGCACGAAGTCGACGCCCGCTTTGTCGGCCGACATCCTCGGCGACTGGCGCGAAGAAGTGGTCTGGCGGACGTCGGACAACAAGGCACTGCGGATCTACTCCACAACGGACAGTACGTCGATCAGTCGGCCGTCGCTGATGCAGGATCGCCAGTACCGGCTGGCCGTCGCCTGGCAGAACACCGGCTACAACCAGCCGCCGCACCCGAGCTTCGCGATCAACAACGCGGCTGTTGTCGCCGCCAAGGCTCCGACGCTGGCCGGCGGCGGGCAGCCGAACGACACGAACATCCAGTACTACGGTCGCTGGAACCGCGCGAACGCGTCGTACTACTCGATGGGCTGGGCCGGCGGATACCTCGAGGCCGGCTTCACCGGAAGCTCCATCGGCGTACGGCAGCGCAACGCGATCGACTTCTACTACTCGATCGACGGCAAGCCGCTGCAGTGGCGACGCAACGTCTCCGGCAACGTCAGCCTCGCCACCGGTCTGTCAGGCAGCACGCACAAGGTCCGGATCGGCTATCGGGAGCGGGCCGGTTCGTACACCGGTGATCCGGTCTTCGGCGGCCTGATCCTGGCCGGCGGTGGGCAGACGACCGCGATCAGCCGGCCGCAGAAGCTGGTCGAGTTCATCGGTGACTCGATCACCGTGGGGCAGCCGAACGCCAACCGGCCGTTCACTGCCTACCCGTGGCTGACGGGGGAGGCGCTGAAGGCCGCGCACACGCAGGTCGCCCAAGGCGGCGCCTGTTTGGTCAACCAGGACTGCTACGGAATGGTCGACTGGTTCCGCCGGTCCTCGGCGTGGGTGACGACCGACGACTGGAACTTCTCGACGTACCAGGCTGCTGCTGTCGTGATCAACCTGGGCACCAACGACGTCGGCCACAGTGTGCCGGCGGCAACGTTCCAGCAGAACTACGTGGTGATGCTCGAGCGGGTCCGGCGCGCCTACCCGTCGGCTCAGATCTTCGCGATGGGAACCTTCCGCAACCGCTACGTCCCCGAGACCCGCAACGCGGTGGCGGCCCGCACCTCGGCCGGTGACAGCAAGGTCCACTTCATCGACACCGCGGGATGGATCACGACCGCGGACACCAGCGACAACGTCCATCCCACCGAAGCAGGGCACGTGAAGATCACCCAGCGGCTGACCGCGATCCTCGACGACTACGTGTAAGGAGTGCACGATGAATCTTCGAACAGCTCTCGTCCGGGCGGCGCTGGTGACCGGCGCGGCCATCGTGTTCTCGACGGTCACCGCGAATGCGGCGACACCGGCGGTCGCGAACCCCTGCGCGTCGTCACCGACAGCCGCAGCAGCTGCTCCGGCGGCGCAAGCTCCCATCACCGTGTGGCTGGCCGGCGACTCCACCATGGCAGCGCCGTCGAGCGGCGCGACCTGCCCGGTCGGTTGGGGGCATCAGGTCGCCCCCTACTTCAACGCCAATGTCACCGTGCGGAACAACGCTGTCGCCGGGCGAAGCATCCAGACCTGGCTGTACGAGCGCAATGTCACCGGTACCAAGAACTCGGCCGGTGAGTGTGTGATCAGCCCGGTGACCTACGCGGCGCGCTGGCAGTCGATGCTCGATGCAACGACCGGCATGAAGGCCGGCGACTACCTGTTGATCCAGTTCGGGATCAACGACGGCGATCCCAATTGCCCACGGCACGTAGGTTCGGCCCGGTACCGGGAGTTGCTCGGGGTGATGGCGAGCGCAGCCAAGGCTCGTGGTGCTCATCCGGTCTTCCTGACCCCGGTCGCCGCGATCACCTGCTCGGGCGGGACCGCCGTTGGCAACCGCGGTTTCATCAGCGAGACGAACGCTGCCGCGGCTGCCAACCAGGTACCGGTCATCGACTTGCACCGGTTGAGCTACACGCTCTACAACACCCTGCGGTTCTGCCCGAACAACGGCGACTACGGATCAGGACCGGTCGGTGCGTTCTTCTGCAACGACCACACCCACTTCGAAGCCGCCGGAGCCCGTCAGATCGCCGGCGTCGTCACCAAGGCGGTGCGAGACCAGCAGATCCCACTGTCGGCGTACCTGAGGTAGGACGCTTCAGCGGACGACGCCGTCCACCTGGATGGTCTGGACGGCGCCTGCCGCGAAGGGCACCTGAACACGCTCCCCGCTGACCGTCAGGTCCTGGCGCCGGGTGTACCGGTCGCCGGAACCTGAGGTCAGCGTGGACCAGCGAGTGGCTGTGCCGTTCGGTACCGTGCCGAACGGCGCCAGGTCGAAGGTGAGATTCTGGGCGCCTCCGTTGTTGGCGGCAACGATCACCAGCCGGCGTGCGGCGGCGTCATGGGCCGCGACGGCGTAGTCGACACCGGTGTTGATGATCCGCATCCCGGGCCGGATGTGCCGGGTGAACTGGGCCAGGACATACAGCTTGGTCTCCACCGCACCCGGCTGGGCCGAGCCGCCGTCGTACCGGATCGTGCCCCAGCCGGCGGTGGGGTCCATCACCTGCCAGTAACACCACGCCGTCGGCTTGAGCCACCGGAAATCCATCAGCAGGCAGCGGGCGGTCATCATGCCGCTGCCGTCGGAGTCGCCGTGCTCGGAGTTCCACAGCACCTTGCCCGCGGCCCGGACATCGTTGCCCAGCAGGTCACGACGACCGTCGAGGCCCTGGTACCCGTGCACGTTGACCTGCCGGACCCGGTCCTTGGTGGCGGAGTCGAAGCTGCTCCAGGTCGTCCGGGCGAGGTCGTAGTTCGTCTCGTCGGAGGCCGAGATCCCCACCCCGGTCAAGCCCACCCGGTCGAGTTCGGTCCGCAGGTTGGCGATGACGCTGCGCTGGGTCGTCGCGTCGATGTGGCAGCCCTCCTGCCCGCCGTCGGCCTTCCACCAGCCGGACGACGGCTCGTTGAACGGGTCAACGGTCCGGAAGTTCACCCCCCACTGATCGCGGGCGCGGCGGGCGGTCGTCGCCAGGTGCAGTGCGTGCTGACGGTGGTTCCACGACTGGAGGTTGTTGCCACCGTCCGCGGCGCCGGACGGGTTGTGGTTCGAGCACATCCACCACATCGGTGAGTTGGCGAACAGTTCGCTGATCGCGCCCCGCTGGGTCGCCTTGGTCAGCATCGCGCGTTGCTTGGCGTCGGCGTTCCAGTTCCACGCCGAGGACGCCGGGTCCTCGTTGCTCCAGTCCTGCCAGAATCCCTCGATCTGCTTGAACCGCGGGATGTTGGGCGAGGCCACCATCCGCTCGCTGCCGACGGCGTTCCAGCTGCTCGCACCGAGGTTGTACCGGGCGATGTTCAGCCCGAGGCCCGGCAACGAGGCACCGTTGTAGCTCACGGTCTTGGTGGTGAAGAACAGGTCGGCGAAGTCGTCCCGGTCGCCGAACACATTGGCCCACCAGGCCAGCGAGGTTCCCCAGCCTTCCCAGGCGCCCTGATCGGCGGCCGGGTCGACCCGCACGGTCGCGTCGGCGCGCGCCGTACCGGTGCTGAGGACGGCGCTCGCGGCGGTGACGCCGGCCGCGGCGAGCAGAGTACGGCGGTCGATGGTGACGGGTGAGTCCATGGGGGCGGTCTCCTCACTGAGGGCGGACAACGGCAGCAAGGATGTTGACGTTAACTTCCGAGCTGCGGAAGCACAATGCGTGGGCGCTGTCGCCCTGTATTTCGGTCGCTGACTGTTGGATGCGCTGACAGACTCGGTGGATGGACGAGTCGGTGCGGAGTAACCAGGCGGTCTGGGAGCAGGCGGCAACGAAGTACGTTGACGAGTACGACGAACTGCTGGAGCAGGCTCGCGGTGGGTGGGAGCTGTTTCCGCGGGAGCTGGAACTGTTGGGGCCGGTGCTCGCGGCTGGTCCGGCTGTCGTGCATTTCCAGAGTGGGCACGGGTTGGACGACATTGCGCTCGTCCGGGCGGGTGCCCGGAACGTGGTGGGGATCGACTACAGCATGGTGACCGCGGGTGCCGCGCAGCGCCGGGCGGTGGAGGTCGGCGTACCGTGCCACTACGTTGCCGCTGAGGTTCCCGGCGTACCGGTGCGGGACGAGTGTGCGGATCTCGTGTACACGGGCAAGGGCGCCGTGATCTGGATGCGCGATCTCGACGCGTGGGCGCGGGATGTGGCGCGGGTACTACGGCCGGGCGGCAGCCTGTTCGTCTACGAGGCACATCCGGCGGTGCCGCTGTGGACCTGGGACGAGGACGAGCCGCGGATCCGGCCGGACCGCAGCTACTTCGCCGAGTCGCACCTCAACGACAGTTTCCCCGGCAACGGCGCTCGCGAATGGCAGTGGACACTCGGTCAGCTCGTCACTGCGATCACGCGCGCGGGGCTGCGACTCGACGTACTGGAGGAGTACGCCGAGCCGTTCTGGCGGCCGGATGACGGATACGCGGCTGCCGCGTGGTCCGGTCGGCTGCCGAATGCCTACGCCCTCCTGGCTCACAAGGACCTTCTGTCCGCGGGAGGGTAGAGCCTGCTGTAGTCCGGGAGGCCAGTTGGCGGGATGTCGGCGGTGCTGGGATCTTCGTAGCGTCGAAGCATGACAGAGACCATGCCGTTGCTGACCGTAGATCGTGCCGCTTCCGCCGCGGTGCGGGTGGAGGGGCTGACCCGGACGTACGACGCCGGCGGTGAGCCGGTGAACGCCTTGTCCGGAGTCGACGCGAGCTTCGTGCGGGGAACCTTCACTGCAGTGATGGGGCCGTCGGGGTCGGGCAAGAGCACTCTTCTGCAGACTGCGGCCGGTTTGGACCGGCCGACCTCCGGGCGGGTGTTCGTCGGTGACACCGAACTGTCCGGACTGTCCGAGACCAAGCTGACCCGACTGCGCCGTACCAAGGTCGGATTCGTCTTCCAGATGTTCAATCTGATCGGTGCGCTGAGTGTGGAGGAGAACATCAGGTTGCCGCTCCGGCTGTCCGGTGCGCGACCTGACCGGCGCTGGCTGACGGAGGTCGTCGACCGGGTCGGCGTCGCCCCGCTGCTGCATCGGCGTCCGGCTGAGCTATCTGGTGGCCAGCAGCAACGAGTTGCCATCGCGCGGGCGTTGGCGATCCGTCCGGAGGTGGTCTTCGCGGACGAACCGACGGGAGCGCTGGACGGTCAGACGGCCTCCGACGTCCTCGCGCTGCTGAAATCGATCGTCGACGACCACGGCCAAACCATCGTGATGGTCACCCATGACCCGGTCGCCGCGTCGTACGCCGAGCGCGTGCTGGTGCTCGCCGACGGCCGGATCGTTGCCGACACCCCGCAACTCGGCGCCGACCGGATCGCCGCGCAACTGGCCTCGGCCGGACGCGTCCAGCGCGGATCGGAGACAGCGGCATGACCGGGATCGCACTCCGTCTGCTCAGGCATCGACCGGGCACCGTGCTGGCAACTTTGATCGCACTGATGGCCGGCGTGGCGATTCTGACCACCATGGGCGCGCTGGTGGAGTCCGGCCTACGTCCGCTGCCCGAACCACAGCAGTACGCGAACACCGACGTCGTCGTCGCCAAACGCGATCTGACCATCACCGGCAAGCAGCTCGGTGATCCCTACACGGCAACTGTGCAGCTGCCCGAGCCTGGTTCGGTCCCGGCTGGTCTGGCTGCTGAACTGCGCAAGGTACCGGGCGTCGAGAAGGTTGAGACGAAGCCCGCAGCCGCTGCCGGACGGGCGGACGCATTCGCAGTCTCGGTGGATCCTCGGACCGACCGGAAAGCGATCACCGACGCCGTCGAGAAGCTCGCTGAGTCAGCAGGTGCGAAGGCGTACACGGGCAAGGACAGGGTGCTGGTCGAGCGACCGGACCTCGCCGCGGCGCGCGGCTTGCTGGTGCAGGTGGGTGCTGCCTTCGGCGGATACGTCGTCCTGCTGGTCATCTTCGTGGTGGCCGGAACGATCGGACTGTCGATCCGCAGCCGCCGGCGGGATCTGGCGTTGCTTCGGGCAACGGCCGCGACACCTTGGCAGGTTCGGCGGATGCTCATGGCCGAGGCCGCCGTCCTGGCTGCGGCCGGTTCGGTGATCGGTGTGCCGGCCGGCCTGCTGGCAACCCGCTGGATGGGGGACCAGTTGGTCTCGCGCGGCTTCTTGCCGGCCGACTATGCCCTCTCCCTCGGAGTCCTTGCTGCACCCGCTGCGATCCTGCTGATCGTCCTGGTCGCGGTCGGCTCGGCGCTGCTGGCCGGCCGGAAGCTCTCCGGTATCCGCCCGGTCGAGGCACTGTCGCAGATCTCGGTCGAGCCTGCGCGGCTGAGCAAAGTGCGGCTCGGGTTCGGCGTCGCGGCGCTTGCCGGTGCCCTCTCGTCCAGCGTCGTCTCGGTGGGCGCCGGCGGACAAGCTGCCCTCGCGGGAGCGGTCGGCATGCTGTATCTGTTCGTCATCGCGGTGGCTCTGCTCGCACCCTGGATCAACAGCGCCACCGCCAGGTACCTCGCGCCGGTACTCCGGGCCGGATGGGGCAACAGCGGCTATCTCGCCGCGAAGAACCTCGCCGCCAACGCCCGGGGCGGCGCAACCGTGCTGACCGCCCTGGTGCTGTCGATCGGCTTCGGCGGATCGGTGTGGTTCCTGCAAGACAATGTGGAGCGCCAGACCGTTCACCAGCTGGAATCCGGGACGCTCGCGCAGTACACAGTGGTCGCGCCTGAGGGAGTCTCCAGCACCGCCGTCGAGAAGCTCGGCCGGATCCCGGGAGTCGAGGCAGTGACACCGACGCGCCAGACCTCGGTGATCGTGAAGGTGCTGGACGATCTCGAGATCGTTCCTGCGCAGGCGATCGACCTGGCACAGGCCGAGGCGACTGTGGACCTCAAGGTCCGCGAAGGCAACCTTGCAGACGTCGGGCCCGACAGCATCGCGGTCTCCTCGACGCAGGCTTCCTCGCGGCACTGGAAGATCGGTGACGAGGCCGACCTCTGGCTCGGCGACGGAACCCCCAAGCGCCTGCGGGTAGCAGCGATCTATGAACGCGGCCTCGGCTTCGGCGACGTCGTACTCTCACCGGCGACAACCGGGCAGGCACCGACCAAGCTCCTCATCCGAGCCACACCCGATGCCGTAGCAGCGCTGACAGCCGCCACCGCCCAGCTGCCGTCGACCACCTTGGTTCCTTCCGGGCAGGCGACGTCCGAGGTCTCCAAGGACCTCGCCATCAGCGCCTGGCTCAACAAGCTGCTGATCACCGTGATGATCGGGTACGCCGCCTTGGCCGCAGCCAACACGATGACGATGGCGGCCCTCGCCCGCCGTCGCGAATTGGCCGTCCTGCAACTCACCGGTGTCACCACCCGACAGGTGAAGCGCATGGTCTACGCCGAACAGGCCGGACTGCTCGGTGTCTCGGTCCTGATCGGCGGCGTCATCGCAGCCGTCACCCTCAGCGCGGTGGTCTACGCGTTGACCGGCGGCGCAGTCCCGTACGTCCCGCTGACCGGCGTACTGGCAATCCTCGGCGGGGCAACCCTGATCGCGCTGGGGACGACGATCCTGCCGATCGCCCGACTGCTTCGGCAGCCCTCCCTGGCCGCAGCAGGAACCAGAGAGTGACCGCCTGAGGCTGCAGGGCGGTCAGGGTTTGGTGGGCCAGTGGAAGGTTTCGATGGGTTCGGTGGCGGAGCCTTGGAGGGGTCCGGCTGGGGTTTGGCGGTGGACCTTGGGGATGGCGATCGCGTCGATGCGGAGGTCGCCTGGGGTGGCGGGGTCGGTGGGGGGTGTGATGGTCAGCCGCAGGTAGGACTTGCGGTCTTCGATGCGCAGGGCGGAGAAGAGCTGGTCCTCGTGGAAGCCCAAGAAGTCTGAGATGCGTAGGTAGAGGGCGAAACCCCAGACTGCTATTGCGCCGACGAGTAGGTAGGCGATCAGCGCCAGGAGGCCGTGGGTCCACGACCAGGTGGTGAGCAGGGAGCGCACGATGAAGGCACAGCCCACGGCGGCGCCGACGTACGCGAGGCCGTGGACCGCACCCGGGACGTATCTCTTCCAGGTCGCCACCCAACCCGAGGTGAAGCCGCGGTTGAACGCGGTCAGGGCGCCGACCGCGACCGCGGCGAGGAGTCCGGAGAAGACCCACGCCGTCGCGTTGTGCTTGGCGATTCCGAGGGTGAGGAGGATGGCGAGGAGGACCTGAACGCCACCCAGCAGAGTTGGCCACCAGCCGCCGTTGCGCCAGGGGATCTGCGGCCACTTCTTCCGCAGTTCCTTCGAGTCGGCCTTCGCGGGAAACTCCTTCGTCAAGACGTAGTCGGTCGGCGGCGTCCCCGGTGCCAGCTGCCAGTCGACCGGCAGCGTCTCTTCCAAGGGATGGGTCGGCGAGAGATAGGCGCCACCACCGCCGCAGGTGACCAGGTGCTCAGGCGAGTCGGCTGATCCGGATTCCCTTTGATAGTGGGCGTAGTGGTGCTTGTCCCCGCTGAGCATGATGGGCACCTGGTGGCGGCGATCAGGCTTGCCGGGGTTCTCCCCGTTGCCGAACATCCGGTCGAGGAACCAGACCAGGACCTCACGGTTCGAGATCCAGTACCGGTCGTCCTTCGTCGCATGGTCGAGCCAGCTGGGTCGCGCCGTACAGAGGATCACCCGATCGGTCTCGGAGATGAGCTCCCGGGCGCGGGAGAAGTAGTCGAGCTGAACGGCATCGATATGAGAGTCCAGCTGACTGTCGATCCCCCAGAGCCACCAGCCGTGCGGCAGTTTGAGTGCGAAGTACGAGCGCGACTGGATCGCTTGTCTGCTGAGGATGACGTCCCGCCAGGCCCCGGGCTTCGTCGGCACGAGACCTGACGCTAGCGGGCCGCCCGATCCAGGACTCGCAGAAGTTCCGGCGAAAGGCCACCAGCGCGTCGTACCAGTCGTGATTGCCGGGCAGAGCGACGACGAACGTCCCGTCGATCGTCTCGGCCTGGCCGTAGCTGTCGACTGGGCGGGCCGCGTCGAACGGCGACACCAGCCGGTCTTCGTAGTTGATGACCGATGCGACCGGATAGACCTCGTCGCCGCCGAGAACGAGCAGGTCCGCCGGCTCGGGTGCGTCGAACATCCCATTGACCTGCGCAGCAACGGCAAACGTTGCATTGAAGCCGTCTCCGGTGTCCGCGACATAGTCGATCGTGTACTCGCCGGTGGCACCGTCGGTCAGGTCGTAGAACTCCAGCGGTACGCCGGACTGTATCTCCCGCTTGTCGGCGAACCTCGCGAACTCCGTGCCGGCGCTCGCTTCTCGCGACGTCCTGAACAGCTGGACGGGCGAGAACCATCGGACCGCCGGCATCCGCACACCGGGCGCGGCCGGTTTCGGAGAAGGCTTGGTCTTGTGCGGGCTCGCCGCAGTCGGGTCGATCATCGGGCCAGTCTCCCAGTCAGAGCAGACATTTTCAGGGGATCGGTAGGGGGTGGCCGGGGATGGTGGTGTCGGTGGTGGGGAGGGTGCCGGTCAGGAGGCAACGGCTACCTGGAAACGCATCTGCGGACCACCTTCGGCGCGAGGAAAGAGACCCTCGCAAACTACTGTCCGGCCCGGGTGACGCTAGAGGTCTTTGGCTCAGTCGGGGACTACTCGGCCGCCTACTTCGGCGTACGACGGCGGGCCGGGTTGGGCCAGGACCAGGGAGCCGTTGCCGTGGTGGATGGTGAGGCAGCGGCCCAGGGCTGCGGCGAGGCGCATGGACGCGGAGCCACAGGCCTCGTCTTCGGGGATGCCGAAGCGGCGGGCGAAGACGCGGACTCGGACAACGCCGGCTTGTTCGTCTTCCCAGGCCCAGAGTTGGGTCGCGTCCTGTTCCGGTGAGAGCGGGCCGGTGAGCTGGTCGACGGCCTCGGGGGAGTCGAGCCGTTCGTGCCACCAGGGCGGTGCGGAGGCGAGTGGGCCGCGGACCCAGACGTCGTCGCCGTCCTGCCAGGTCTTCACTTCACCGCCGGGGACACGCAGTACGTCGGGAGCCTTGCCTAGTTCGCGATTGAGCACCCAGGCGGCGCCGACCGCGGGGTGGCCGGCGAACGGCAACTCGGTCGCGGGGGTGTAGATCTTGAACTCGGCGCGCTCGAGATCGTCGAAGAAGATCGTCTCCGGGTATCCGAGCTCAGCGGCCAACTGCTGCCGATCGACCGGATCGGGAATCTTTGCCCCGTCCAGCACAACGCCGAGCTTGTTCCCGAAGTTGCCCGCCGGATCAGCGAAGACCCGCACCACCTGCACGTCAGTCATACCGCTAGTTAACCAGCGCCCAGCTATTCCAGTGCCTGGATGCAGACGCCGCCGGCGTGTGGTGCCCAACTAGGGTTTGAGAGAGTTGATGGGATGAAGGTGATCAGGGATCAGATCATGGAGCTTGTCGAGAAGTATCAGGACGAGCCCGCGCCGATTGTCTCGTTGGGAGAGCCTGTACTGCGGCAGCCGGCCCGATTACCTGTCGGCGACGCTTCCCGGGAGGTTTCGGGTCTCTGGGCTACCGTGAAAGTCGTGAACAGTGGACGAATGATGCTGGGTCTGCCCGCGCAGGTTCGTGCCTGCCTCTTCGATCTCGACGGGGTGCTGACCGATACGGCGGCGGTGCACGCGGCCGCCTGGAAAGAGATGTTCGACGACTTTCTCCGGGCCGAGGCCGAGAGGGCCGGCACCGAGTTCGTCCCGTTCGACGCGCACGCGGAGTACGACGAGTATGTCGACGGGAAGCCGCGGACCGACGGGGTCCGCGACTTCCTGGCGTCGCGCGGGATCGACCTGCCGGAAGGGGCACCGGACGACGAGCCGGGCGCCCGGACGATCAATGGCCTCGGCAACAAGAAGAACGAGGCCGTACTCCGGCGCATCCACACCGACGGTGTCAAGGTGTTCGAAGGCTCCCGGCGCTATCTCGAAGCGGCCAAGCAAGCGGGGCTCCGACGCGTCGTGGTCTCGTCCAGCGCCAACACCCGCGAGGTGCTGGAGGTGACCGGCCTGGCGCCGCTGGTGGAACACCGCGTCGACGGCGTCACCATCCACGAGCAGCATCTGCACGGCAAACCGGCGCCGGACACGTTCCTCGCCGCGGCGAAGTGGTGCGGCGTCGAACCTTCCGAGGCCGCCGTCTTCGAGGACGCGCTGGCCGGAGTACAGGCTGGTCGCGCCGGCGAGTTCGGGTACGTCGTCGGCGTCGACCGGGTCGGGCAGGCCGAAGAGCTGAAGAAACATGGCGCCGACATCGTGGTCACCGACCTGGCCGAGCTGATCGGGGAGGCCCGGTGATCGACCGTGGAACGCGCCCGATCGAACCATGGCAGTTGCGCGAGACCGAGCTCCCGCTGAACGAGCTTGCCCAGGCGGAATCCCTCTTCGCGCTCTCCAACGGCCACATCGGCCTGCGCGGCAACCTCGACGAGGGCGAGCCGTACGGCATCCCCGGCACCTACCTCAACTCCTTCTACGAGCGGCGTCCACTGCCGTACGCCGAAGCCGGCTACAGCTATCCCGAGTCCGGCCAGACGCTCGTCGATGTGACCAACGGCAAGCTGATCCGCTTGCTGGTGGACGATTCACCGCTCGACGTCCGGTACGGCGAACTGCATTCGCACGAGCGCCGCCTCGATTTCCGTGGCGGGATGTTGCACCGGGAGCTCGACTGGACCGCACCGGGTGGCAAGCGGATCAAGGTCCGGTCCAAGCGCCTGGTCTCGTTGACCCAGCGCGCGGTCGCGGCGATCGAGTACGTCGTGGAGGCGGTCGACCAGCCGGTCCGGCTGGTCGTGCAGTCCGAACTCGTCGCGAACGAGACCCAGCCCCGGTTGTCCGACGATCCGCGCGTCTCCGCAGTACTGCAGAACCCGTTGGTCGCGGTCGCGCAGGATGCCGATTCCGAGGAAGTCGTGCTGGCGCATCGGACCCGGGCGAGTGGACTGCTGATGGCCGCGGGAATGGCGCATCAGGTCGAGTGTTCGACCCGGACCGAGGTGGACGTCGACGTCCGGGAGGACTGGGGCCGGAGCACGATCATCTGCGAGCTGCAGCCGGGGGAGACCCTGCGGGTGGTGAAGTTCATCGCCTACGGCTGGTCGAGTCTGCGGTCGGACACCGCGGTCACCGACCAGGTCTCGGCAGCGCTGGCGGCGGCCAAGTTCTCCGGCTGGGAAGGTCTCGTCGAGCAGCAGCGGACCTACCTGGACGACTTCTGGGACGCCGCCGACGTGAAGGTCGAGGGCAATCCCGAACTCCAGCAGGCAGTTCGGTTCGCCTTGTTCCATGTCTTGCAGTCGGGCGCCCGGGCGGAACGGCGCGGTATTCCGTCGAAGGGCCTGACCGGCGCGGGGTACGACGGCCATACCTTCTGGGACACCGAAGGATTCGTGCTGCCGGCCCTGACGCTGACCGTGCCGGACGCGGCCGCCGACGCGTTGCGCTGGCGGCACACGACGTTGCAGTTGGCAAAGGATCGAGCGGCCGAGCTCGGTCTGCAGGGCGCGGCCTTTCCCTGGCGGACGATCCGGGGTCAGGAGTGCTCGGGGTACTGGCCGGCCGGTACCGCCGCGTTCCACCTGGATGCCGACATCGCCGCGGCGATCGATCGCTATCACAACGCCACCGGTGACGACGCCTTCATCCAGGAGTGCGGTCTGGAGCTCCTCGTCGAGACCGCCCGGCTGTGGATCTCGCTGGGCAATCACGACCGGCGCGGTAAATGGCACATCGCCGGAGTGACCGGGCCGGACGAGTACAGCGCCGTTGCCGATGACAACGTCTTCACCAACCTGATGGCCGCACGCAACCTGCGGACCGCGGCGAAGATGGCCGCCCGCTTCACCGAGCGACGCCCGCCGGCTCGGGGTGAGCCTGGAGGAGGAGGCGACCTGGCGCGATGCCGCCGCCGCGGTCTACATCCCGTACGACGAGGAGCTCGGCGTCCACCCGCAGGCCGAAGGCTTCACCGGCTACGCGGAGTGGGACTTCGAGGCCTCGCGCGACAAATATCCGCTGCTGCTGCACGCGCCGTACTTCGAGTTGTATCGCAAGCAGGTCGTCAAGCAGGCCGACCTGATGCTGGCGATGTACTGGTGTGGCGACGAGTTCACCTCCGAGCAGAAGGCGCGCAACGTCGACTACTACGAGCGGATCACGGTGCGCGATTCGTCCCTGTCGGCGTGCGTGCAAGCCGTCACCGCCGCGGAGGTCGGGCACCTGGATCTCGCCTACGACTACGCCTACGAGGCCGCGCTGATCGACCTGCTCGACCTGCACGACAACACGGCTGACGGTTTGCACATGGCGTCCTTGGCCGGTGCGTGGACGGCGCTGGTCGCCGGTTTCGGTGGCATGCGGGAGCGTGAGTCGGGGCTCTGCTTCGATCCTGCGCTGCCGCGTGGGCTGACCGGACTGACGTTCACCGTCCGCTGGCGGGGCATCCGGCTGCGCGTCGAGATCGGCACGGACGAGGTGACGTACGACGTACACGACGGCCCTGATGCGACCGTCACCATCTTCCATGCGGGGGAGAAGCTCCTGGTCAAGGCTCGTGCACCGATCACTCGCAAGCTGCGCACCCGCAAGCCGATGCTGCCGCCTCCGACCCAGCCGGCCGGCCGTGAACCGCTCGCCGCCTTCGCCCGGACGACGGCCGTCCAGCACGAATAGCCCGATCCATCCGTTGAGCTGACCCGGTCCAGGCCCGATCCTTACCGCATGGCTGATGAGGGACGGGTCTGGTTCCTGGACTGGTTGCGGGTACTCGCCGTCGGCGGCGTGTTCTTGTTCCACACCTTGCGCCCGTTCGACGACGGCGACTGGCACATCAAGAACGCCGAGACGAGCGAGGGAATCTCGGTGGCGATCGCGTTCCTCGGGTTGTGGGGACTGGCGTTCTTCTTCCTGATCTCCGGGGCAGGTGCCTGGCTGGCCTTGCGGTGGCGGACCGCGTCGGGCTTCGTGCGGGAGCGGTTGCTCAGGTTGCTCGTGCCACTGGCCGTCGCGTATGTCTTGTTGTCGCCGCCGCAGTACTTCCTCGAGGAGCATCACAAAGGTCGCTCCCAGGACTCGTTCGTGGGCGACGTGCTGACGTTCTTCAGTGACCTGCGGGGTGATCCGCCGCTGTGGCTGCGTGACACCTACCACCTGTGGTTCCTCGTCTATCTCCTGCAGTTCGCGTTCCTCGGCCTGCCGGTGTTCCTGTGGCTCCGTGGTCCGCGAGGCCGGCGATTGGTGGACTGGATCGCGGAGCGTTGCGTGCCACGCGGGCGAATCCTCTTGCTCGCGGTGCCACTCGTACCGGTGCATCTGGTGTTCCAGGCCGCGCCCGGTCCCGACCACGGCTGGGGCGAGTTCGTGTTCTTCTTCGACTTCTTCGTGGTGGGGTTCCTGATCCTTTCGGACGAGCGGCTGATCGCGACCGTCCGGAGCAACGCCGTACCGGGGCTGGCCTTAGGACTGGGGGCGTTCCTGCTCGGTCTGGCCACCGGGATCATGGATTTCCTCGATGACCTGGTGGGAGAACCCCGGCTACTCGTGGCCCTATCTGTGGTACTTCACCTTGATCACCTTCGCCGTCTGGGGCTGGCTGGTCGGCGTACTGGGGTTCGGGATGCGCGCGCCCGCGTTCCAGCGCCCCTTGCCGGCGCCGGTTGCCCGGGCGGCGATGCCGTTCTTCCTGATCCACCAGCCGGTGATCCTGCTCATCGCGTACTACGTCGTCGGCTGGGACGCGGGCATCGCGGCGAAGTACGCCGTACTGATGCCGACCGCCTTCCTGCTCTCGGCGTTGCTCGCCTGGCTGCTGTCCAGCGTGCCCGGGGTGTCGACCGCCCTCGGGGTCAAACGGCAGGCGGTCTCCGGTCGGGCCGTGGCGGGAGAACGCTGAGACCTGCACAGAACCTTCACGAGTTGTGCGCTGTTCCTAGCCGTTGGGGCTTCTAGTGTCAGGGCATGGGTGTCGAGCGGAGGGTCCTCGTCGTCGAGGACGAGCCGGTAATCAATCAGGCCGTCACTGATCGACTGCGGGGTTCGGGGTACGACGTAGTACAGGCGTGGGACGGTCCCGGAGCGGTGACCGTGTTCGCCGAGGCCGCGCCGGACCTGGTGGTGCTGGACGTGATGCTGCCTGGGTTCGACGGCCACGAGGTGTGCCGCCGGATCCAGGCCGAGCGGCCCGTTCCGGTGCTGATGCTGACCGCGCGGGACGACGAGGCGGACATCCTGGTCGGGCTCGGCGTCGGCGCCGACGACTACCTCACCAAGCCGTTCCGGATGCGGGAGTTGGTTGCCCGGGTCGGCGCGCTGCTGCGGCGGGTCGACCGGGCCGCCGAGCTGGCTGAGCGGACCGCCAGCGATCTGGGCGACCTGCGGATCGATCCGGCAGCCCGCCGGGTCTGGGTCAGCGGCGGTGAGGTGCACCTGACGCCGACCGAGTTCGACCTCCTGCTCTGCCTGGCGGCCAGTCCCGGCGTCGTGCTCACGCAGAGAACACCTGTACGCCGAGGTCTGGGGCTGGCCGGGTGCCTCCGGGACCCGCACGGTGGACAGCCATGTGAAGGCGTTGCGCGCCAAGATCGGCACCGACCGGGTGCGCACTGTGCACGGCGTCGGCTACGCGCTCGAGCCGGTAGCGCGACATGAGCAGGCCCTCTGCTGGACCAGGTCCGCTCGGTCAAGGTGAAGCTCGGCCTGCTCGTCGCGGTGAGCGTCACGGTGGCGTCCGATCCTCGCTGCGATCGGCGCCGACCGGCAGCGTGCCGGTCTGGATGAGCATCCCGGTCACGGTGGCTCTCGCCCTCGGCGTCACCCAGCTGCTGGCCGTCGGGATGACCTCGCCGCTGCGCGAGATGACCGCGGCCGCCCGGGTGATGGCCCGCGGCGAGTACTCCGGCCGGGTCACCGCCACCTCGAGCGACGAGGTCGGTGAGCTGGCCCGGGCCTTCAACCGGATGGCCGAGGACCTGGCCGCCGTCGATCGCCAACGCCGCGAACTCGTGGCGAACGTGAGCCACGAGCTCCGGACCCCGCTGGCCGCCCTGTGCGCAGTACTCGAGAACCTCGTCGACGGCGTCGCCGAACCGGACCCGGTGACGCTGCGAACCGCCCTCGACCAGGCCGAGCGGCTCGCGGCCCTCGCCTCCGACCTGCTCGACCTGGCCCGCGTGGACGCCGGCGAGGCACGACTCTCCACCACCCAGGTGCCGCTCGAGGAACTGCTGGAGCGCGCAGTCGCCGAGGCCGTGGTGATCGGCCGCGAGGTCCGGTACGACGTACGCGTCACGCCACCGACTCTCACCGTCGCCGCCGACCCGGCCCGGCTCCACCAACTGGTGGCCAACCTGCTCGACAACGCGTCCCGGCACAGCCCGGCCGGCGGTGTCGTCCGGATCAGCGCCGCCACGACGGCTGGCTGGCTGGCGGCTCGAGGTCGCCGATGAAGGCCCGGGGATCCCGGTCGCCGATCGGGACCGGGTCTTCGAGCGGTTCGGGACGCTCGGCGAGGCCGAAGGTGGCGGCGGAACCGGCCTCGGTCTCGCGATCGCCCGCTGGGTCACCGACCTGCACGGCGGCACCATCCACTTCGTCGATCCCGAGCCCCGCAGTACCGGCACTCCCGGTGCGCTGGTCCGGGTCGACCTACCGTTCGAGCCCGTCCACACAAAAGCTGAGGAGCCCGCAATGACGAAGCCGGAAAGCCCGGCCCCGATCGCACCACCCCCGGCGCCTGTCCCCGCGCCGGTTGCCGTCAAGGTGCCGGAGTCGGGATTGGACCAGATCTTCGGCAACTTCTGGCCCGACGCCCGCGTGCCGGCCAATCTGCGCGCGGTCCTCTACTGCCTGGCCGTCGGACTGCTGGCCGCGATCGTCTTCCCGTTCCGCGACATGGGGATCGGCACGTCCGTCGTACTGATCGCAGCGGGCGGCGTGATCATGCGCTTCAGCGTCAACAAGCGGTCCCGCTTCACCCAGGCCTGTGCCGCGCTCTGTGTGTTGCTGGCGGCAATCACCGCCGTCCGGGACGCCGAGTGGATCGCGATCCAGTGCGTCCTGGCCGGTATCGCGGTCTGCATGGCCGCGCTGGTGAACGGTCGCACCCTGCCCTCCTTCGTGCTGGCCGGCATCTCCTGGCCGCTCGCCGCGTTGCGTGGTCTCCCGTGGCTCGGACGTTCGCTGCAGGCTGTCACGGGGCTGAAGTCGAGCGCGGCGGCGGTGCGCACGGTCGTGTTGTCAGCGCTGGGAGTTCTGGTCTTCGGCTTGCTGTTCGCCTCCGCTGACGCGGTCTTCGCCAAGTGGACAGGTGCGATCGTCCCGGACCTCAACATGGATACGTTCGTACTTCGGGCGTTCATCACCGTTGCTTTCGGGGGAGTCGTGCTGGCGGCGACCTACCTCGCGCTGAACCCGCCCAATGCCGAGCCGGCTACCGGTACTGCGCGGCCGGTTGCGCGTCGCTACGAATGGCTGGCGCCCGTGCTGCTGGTCGACGCCGTCTTCCTGGTTTTCCTTGCTGCGCAGGCGACTGCGATCTTCGGCGGTCACGCGTATCTCCAGAAGATCACCGGACTGACCTACGCGGAGTACGTCCATCAGGGCTTCGGTCAGCTCACGGTAGCCACCGCTCTCACGCTCCTGGTGGTCTGGGCGGCCGCCCGCAAGGCTCCCCGTAGTACGGGCTCGGATGTGGCCTGGTTGCGCGGATCCCTTGGCCTGCTGTGCGTACTGACCCTGGTCGTGGTCGCCTCGGCTCTCTACCGGATGCACGTCTACCAGGAGGCGTACGGCTTCACCCAGCTCCGCCTGCTGGTCGACGTTTTCGAAGGCTGGCTGGGCCTGCTGGTCCTCGGTGTGATCGTGACGGGCCTGACCCTGCGGGCGAGCTGGCTACCCCGCGCCGCGTTACTCAGCGGCGCCGGACTCCTCTTCGGCTTGGCAGCAATCAACCCGGATGCCTGGATCGCCCAGCACAACGTCGACCGCTACCTCAAGACCGGCAAGGTCGATTGGCTTTTCCTGCAAGGGCTATCGGATGACGCGGTGCCGGTACTCAACACACTCCCCGCCGACGTAGCCGGCTGCGCGCTCAAGGGCTACGACGTCCGCGACGACGACTGGCTCGAATGGAACTTCGGCCGGCAGCGCGCCCAGTCCGTCCTGAAGACCATCCCGAAGGATCGCGCCGCGATCTGCCCCTCCGTGCCCTGACCGGAAGAGCGGACCGAAGGCCCCGATCCTCATGATCGGGGCCCTCGGCAACTGTCAGTGGTTGAGGTTCTTGTATTCCTGGACGGTCATCTCGTGGAGTTCATGGGTGGCCGTCTTGGACTGCGGGCTGCCGCCGCCGACGTCGCCGCCGCCGAAGCGGATGTTGGCCCAGTTGTTCTGCGCGGTGAGGGTCGTCCTGGTGTTGTCACCGTTGATGCTGGTGTTGGCGGTGTCCGCAGTGTCGCCGTCACAGTTCCAGTCGATGGCGGCGTTGGCTGCGCCCGAGGTGCGGGTCGTGCCGTTGGGGCACTTCCAGGAGGTCTTCCAGGTCGAGGCCTGGCTGGTGTTCAGGCCGACCGACTCCTTCAGGCTCCGCTCGTTCAGCGCGGGCGGTGCGAAGTTCGAGTAGCTGAACCAGTTGGCGCCGCTGGTCCGCGGCACGCCGTTGAACTGGAAGGAGTAGTTCATCACGCTCAGGTAGTTGGGCTTGTAGTTGACGTGGTCGGTGCCACCGTGGGTGAGACCGAGGTCGTGGCCGAGTTCGTGGATGAAGGTGCCCACGTTCATGTTCTCGGTGGTGGTCCAGCCGCACTTCGGGCCCATCGTGACGATGAACGTGTCGTTCGGGATCGCGAAGGCGTTGCCGCTGCTGCAGCTGTTGTCGTAGTCGTCGGCCCAGAGCATGTAGTGGAAGACGGCCTTGCGGGCCGGGGCGAAGTTGGCGTTCTTGATCGCGTCGGTCTGCGACTCGGCGGGTTGCAGGTTGCTGTCGTAAGGCACCTGGTTACCGCCGCCGAGGTTGTACGCCGCGCCGGCTGCCGACCCACCGTCGAGGTGGATCTTGATCCCGGTGGTGCCGTCCGGGTTGCTGACGGGCGCGTTCGCGAAGGTCTGGACGATGCGATCGAACGCGGCCGTGGTGGCCAGGCGACCGCTCATGTAGTCCATCTCGACGAACAGGTCCTTCTTGTTCGGTGACGCGCCCATCCCGGGCAGGTTGACGTCGACGACGCCGTCACCGTTGGCGTCGTACCCATTGATCTCCCAGGCATCCGGCAGGGAGTCACCGTCCGTGTCGGTGGCTGCTGCCACCGTGGGCTGCTTGTCGGGGGCGAGGGAGGCGACCGCGCCGCTGGCAGCGGCGGCGGTCAAAGCGAGCGAGGACAACGTGGCAAGCACGACGGGGCGGAATCTCATGGATCTCCTCAGTCGGGGCGGACTGCAATTCCCACAGCGTGGGGTCGATCGGCCACTGGATGCAATGGTCACTCAAAGATGCGAGGGGTTTCCTGCAAGCTGAACATCCGGACAACACGGGCCCGAAGTCTTGTGGCTTACTGGTGGGTTCGGTAGGAACAGGCTTAGATGACACCGGCAACGACCGGCACTCTGCGGAGGCGTGCCGGGCCCTACTTCGAAAGGTTCTCCCGATGAACATGTTCGACAACATCAAGGACAAGGCCGAGGCGCTGGTCGACTCCCAGGGCGACAAGATCGGCGAGGGGCTCGACAAGGTCGGCGACCTGGTCGACGAGAAGACCGGCGGCAAGTACGGCGACCAGATCGACCAGGGCGTCGACAAGGCCAAGGACGGCCTCGACAGCCTCGACGGCCAGGACGACGACATCCAGTAGTCCAGCTTTTCCAGAACGGCCGCAGGGTTCTTCCCTGCGGCCGTTTCTGTTTGTTACTGGGCCGCAGACAGCAAGGCGATCCGGTTCCGGAGCCGCTTGGGAAGAAGGATCACCTGGAAGACGAGCAGCGGGACCGTCAAGACCGCGAGGAGGAGAGTCCAGGGCGAGCCCGTGAAGGCAAGGCCGATCTCGGAGACCACGAGGAGCGCGATGACTCCGATCATCCAGGGCCGCGTGCGATGCAACCGCTTCAGGTCTCCCTGCGCCAGTGCGAGCGCAGCGGCCCGTGCCTCGGGGTCAGTGGGGACAGGCCCGGTGCGGGCGGCCCGAACCGCCGTCGACCGCTCGCTCGGCGACACTGCGCCTAGCGCTCGCTGCTCCACTCGCCATCTGATCTTCAAGGGACCGACGGTTGCCGCGGCCATCACAGCGCCGGCGATCGCCGCCAGCACCACCGCATCCGCTAGGCCGTCCCGGCTGATCAGGTTGATCACGAAGAAGATCGCACCCCAGGCAAGCCAGGCAACTGGAAGAAGGCCCCAGACGGGCATCGACATCAAGCGATCGCGCATGGGGTCAGTATGCGGCGGCGGTGGTTCAGTGCCTACTCGGTTGCTGGTTTTGTCAGGAATGCTGTTGCGGTTCCGAACTAGCGCGTTAGTGAGGCGGATGGCTTCGGTGATGTGGTGGCGGAGGGCTGCGGGGTCTGCCGTGCCGTGGCTGAAGGGGTTTGCGGCGGTGTAGGCGGTGGCGAGCGTCATCACGGCGGTGAGCAGGAAGTCGGCCGGGAGGTCGGGGTTCACCTTGCCGTCGGCCTGGGCGGCTGCGATGCCGGCCACTAGACGCCATCGGCAACTAGTCCGTTGCAACAACCTGCAAAACAAGGAAGTTTGCAGCAACGTGCAACGGGAAACTCTGTTGCGCTCGGCAATCAGTCCATAGCGTCGAGTTGTCTGTATCCGAACTCGAGGGAGATGGAATGAAGAAGTTCACCAAGGCAGCGTCGGTGCTCGCCGTCCTGCCGCTGGCGGTCGCGGGTCTGGTCGTGTCGACGGGATCTGCCTCGGCCGCGACGGTGGTGCCACCCGGCGGGAAGGGCAGCGCCTGCAGTGGGTACAAGTACGCCGACTCGACGCACACCAGGAAGTGGCAGACCTGCGCGTGGGCCGACAAGGACAACGTGTGGTTCACAGTCAACTTCTCCAACACCAGCCCGTTCGACTGGACTCCGAAGCTGGTCCAGGAGGACTTCTACAAGTCCACGGTCTTCCACTCCTGTGGCCACGGAGCTCAGCCCGACTTCAACGTTCCCAAGGGCTCGACCAGAGGAACCCCCTGGTCGGCGTGCTTCGTCGCCCGCTCACCAGGCGCCTATGCCTCCGTCGGAACGGTCTTCTACACCAGCGACAGCGCGGGTGTGAAGCAGACCAGCCCAACCCTCCAGGTCCAGTAGCTTCCAACACCACCGCCCCGGAACGCTTGTTCCGGGGCGGTGGTTTGTTGCAACAACGTGCAAAACAAGGGGTTTGCATCAACGTGCACAGTAGTTGCGGTATCGCCACCGGCGATCCGTCCATAGCTTCGAGCTGTCTACTTTCCTACGTATGAGGAGATGGCATGAAGAACTTGAGCAGAGCTGCGTCGGTGCTGATGGCGATGCCGCTGGCGATCACAGGGCTGGTCGCATCGTCCGGGGCTGCGTCGGCTTCTGCAACAGACACAGCCACCACTGCAGCCACGAACTCGGTAGTGGTGGGACCAGGTGAAAGAGGGCACACGTGTAGCGGATACAAGTACGCGGACTCCACGCACACCCGCTACTGGCAGACCTGTGCATGGGTTGATCTCGGGCATGTGTTCTTCACGGTCGATTTCGGCAACTCCAGCAACTTCCAGTGGGAGCCGTATCTGACCTTCGAGGACTACATCTCGTCCGGCGTCCCCAAGACCTGCGTGGACGGGCACGAGGACAATTTCACGGTCCCCGCTCATTCGACGTCACACACGTTGCCTGACCATTGCTGGATCCCGCGGGCAAAGGGCGCCTATGCCTCGGTGGGGAAGGTTTGGTACAACAGCTCGCAGACCAGCCCTGTGGAGCAGCACAGTCCGACACTTCAGGTTCTGTAGCAGCCGTGACCACCGCCCCGGAACATCTGGGCTGGGGTGGTGGTTGGCTACTGGTGTGCATGGTGAATACAAGGTGCCTGGTGGGAAGTTGGTTGTGGCTGATCTTGAGGTTGCCGGCGAGGTGGTGCGGCGGGCTCGGATCAGTGGGGACTTCTTTCTTGAACCGGATGATGCGTTGGAGCGGATCAACGGGGCGCTGAGCGGCGTACAGGTCGGGGCGTCGGTGGCGCAGCTCGCGGCGCGGGTGCGGGGCGTGCTCGGCGACGGGGTCGAGATGCTCGGGTTCTCGCCCGAAGCGGTGGCGGTCGCCGTACGGCGTGCGCTGACCGGGGCGACGGCGTGGACGGATCATGCGTGGGAGTTCGTGCATGACGTGCCGCGCGAGCCCGCGCTGCAGATGGCGCTCGACGAGGTGCTGGCCGAGCAGGTCGGGTCGGGGGAGCGGGCACCGACCCTGCGGATCTGGGAGTGGGCCTCGAACGCGGTCATCATCGGCAGCTTCCAGTCGCTCGCCAACGAGGTGGATCTGACCGGTGCCGCGAAGCACGATGTCACAGTCGTACGCCGGATCAGTGGTGGCGGCGCGATGTTCGTCGAACCGGGCAACACGATCACCTACTCGCTCTACGTCCCGGAGTCGCTGGTCTCCGGACTGTCGTACATCGACTCGTATGCGTTCCTCGACGACTGGGTGGTCGGTGCGCTGAACGAGCTCGGCATCGCCGCGACGTACCAGCCGATCAACGACATCACCTCGCCCGCGGGCAAGATCGCGGGCGCCGCGCAGAAGCGATTCGCGGGCGGCGCAGTACTGCATCACGTGACGATGGCGTACGACATGGACGCGACCAAGATGCTCGAAGTGCTGAGGATCGGCCGCGAGAAGATGTCGGACAAGGGCACCAAGAGCGCCAACAAGCGCGTCGATCCACTGCGCAGCCAGACCGGGCTCGAACGCGCCGAGGTGATCAACCGCCTGGTCGGCACCTTCGGCGCTCGCTACGGCCTGGCCGACGGCACGATCGACGCCGAAACCGTCGCCGAAGCCGAGCGCCGGGTCACGTCGAAGTTCGGCACCGAAGACTGGCTGACCCATGTGCCGTAAGTGCCCCTGAGCTCCGCAGGATGCGGCGGGATTGTTGCCTCGGCGACGGGGTACCGGGCGGGCAGGTTCGAAAGGAGACAGAACATGCCTGCTGGTTCGAGCAAGAAGCGTGAGCGGCAGTACGAGCACATCAAGGCCGGGCTGAAGAAGCGCGGCCGCAGTGAGGACACCGCCGAGGAGATCGCCGCCCGGACGGTCAACAAGGAGCGGGCCCGCGCGGGCGAGGCCAAGGAATCCAGCCGCAGCTCGACGCACGACATCTCCTCCGGTCGGCGTGGCGGGCTCCGGTCGCACAGTGGTTCGCAGGGGCGGACCAAGGCGCAGCTCTACAACGAGGCGAAGCAGAAGAACATCAAGGGCCGCTCGACGATGAACAAGGCCGAGCTGGCCAAGGCCGTCGGCAGGGGCTGATCGCCGGGTCTTCGGTACTGCGAGGCGCCGGCTGAGGCCGGCGTACGGGCAGGTTCTTAACGAGGGGTTAAGGAGCCTGGGTGAAACGTTTGCGGCTGGCCAGCGATAGGGGGTGTGGGGAGAGGAGCTCTGAACAGTGCTGGGGACCGATGTCGCACGACGTCTGATCGCGCTGCTCCGGATCGTGGAGCGCACGGCAGGTGACCACGCGGACGTGGCCACCGACGACGCCCTGCTCGATGCCTGGTTCGGGGCCGGGGCACCGGCGATCGGACCGGAGATCCCCTGACACCTGCTGACGGCGAACGTAACGCCGAAGTTATGCACAGGGGGCTGCCGGAGTGGCCCCGAGGATGCATCATATGGGCGTGGAACGCACCAAGGAGGCGGGTGCTCCAGGTATCGAGGCCTACCTGGAGCCGGACGCATTCAACCCCGCCGAGCTGTCGGCAGCCGACGTTTTCGCGCGCCTGGCGACCGAGCTGCACGACTCCGACGGCGTCGAGGAGACCGTCGATGCCGTCGTGGAGTTCGCGCTGCGCGCGCTGAGCTGCAGCTACGCCGGGGTGGTCTTCGTGGCGCGCGGTGGCCGGCCGGAGATCGCGGCCGTCACCGATCCGGCGGTCACCACCGTCTACGCGTTCCAGATCGACGGCTGCGACGGACCGCTGATGGAGTCGCTCCGGCACGGCGTCATGGTGCATGTCCGGGATGCGAAGCTCGATCCCCGGTGGCCGCGCTGGTCCCAGCTGGTCAGCGATCTGGGCATTCACTCCGTGCTGCACCTGCCGCTGATGGTCGGCGATCGGATCGGCGGTGTACTGAGCGTGTACAGCACGACACCGGCTGCGTTCACCGATGACGACGAGGCGGTTGCGCACATCCTGGCCAGGCACGCCGCAGTGGCGGTGGCCTCGGCCCGGGAAGAGGAGAGCCTGGCCCATGCGGTCGATGCCCGCAAGCTGATCGGCCAGGCGATGGGCATCCTGATGGAGCGCTTCGACCTGGACGAGGACCGGGCGTTCGAAGTACTGAAGCGCTACTCGCAGGACGGCAACATCAAGCTGCGCGAGGTGGCGCAGCAACTCGTCGACACCCGGAAGCTGCCGCGCGGTTAACCGGGGGTGCGGGTGTTGTCCTTCTCGGGAGCGTTGCCCCAGCGGCCGCCGCCCTCGCCGCGCATCGTCATCGACAGTTCCATCACGGTGACGCGGGTCATGCTGCTGCCGAAGTAGCCGAGGCTGTACGGCTCGATGAGTGCGCCGGCTTCCCAGTACGGCACCGACTGGGCTTGGTACCGCACGATCCGGACCGCTGGTTCGTCGCCGGCCTTCACCCGGGCGGCGCATTGGGTGCAGGCCGGAACTCTGCGCGTTCCGCCGCTCGCCGGGGTCCATTGGATGTCGAGGGCCGACGGGCCGTGCTGCGGATTGAAGAAGCAGGGGGAGCGGCGTTCCGGCACGGGGTGTCCCGCGTCGCGCGCCCGGACGCAGGCGACGGCGTACCGGCCTTCGGCGAGGGCGTCGACGACGGTGCTGATCGCGTCGGCAGCCTGTAGGTGCGCGACCTTGCGGCTCGCGGACTCGTAGGCATCGAGGGCGCGCTGGTAGTCGTGCCTGGTGTCGACGTCGAGCTCCCGGCCGGCGATGGCCACGTCGAGCCGGCTGAGTTCCTCACCGAACTGGGTGACGTCCTCGTCGGCGACCTTCCGGATCTCCGCCAACTCGGCAGCATCCAGCCTGCGGGCCGCTCGCCGGTCCCACAAGTACCTCCCAGCCAGCGCGGCACCGCCCCCACCCAACAGGAACACGAGCCACTCCATCAACCGATGGTAAACGCGCATCCACCGCACAGCACGACCTCCGCGCGCCACCCCGGATCATCCGGGCCCACGCGCGGTAGGGGCGGGGTCACACCAGTCGGGAGCGTTCCTGGGTACCCTGGCGACCGCCGCCGACTGGATAGGAGACGATGTCCACCGTGACCTCACGACGTACCCAGGACTCTCAGCAACGGCCGGCGCCGACCGAGGTCGATCCGGCCGTCGCGAGTCTGAGTGTGGGCCTCGGTGGTGTGGCCGGCCGGTTCGCCCGGCTCGGTGGCTCCTGGTGGACGCCGCTGCGGATCGCGCTCGCGGTCTGCACGATCACCTTCGCGCTCGGCGTACTGCAGAAGGCGCCCTGTATGTCGAACGGCTGGGACCGGCAGGACTGGCGGCCGTTCAAGGCGCTCTGCTACTCCGACATCGGCTACCTCTACCAGGAGCGTGGCTTCGCCGAGGGCAACCGGCCGTTCCTCGACACCGGCAACTACCCGGTGCTGGAGTACCCGGTGCTCACCGGCGGCTTCATGGAGGTCGCCGCGAAGATCACCTGGCAGATCACCGGTGATCCGAAGAAGGACCTCACCGCGGAGCAGAAGCGTGACACCGCAGGCGTCTTCTTCGTCGTCAACGTCATCCTGCTCTTCCTCTGCACGTTGCTCCTGGTCGGCCTGACGGTCGCCACCGCGCGGGGCGTCGCATCACGCCCCGGCGCGGCTCGTGGCCAACCACTCGACGCCCTCTACGTCGCGGCCGCCCCCGTGCTGGCCTTCACCTCGACGATCAACTGGGACCTCTTCGCCGTCGTCCTGACAGCGGGGGCGATGTTCGCGTGGTCGCGCGGAAAGCCGATCTGGTTCGGCATCCTGCTCGGGCTCGGTACGGCGGCGAAGTTCTACCCGTTCCTGCTGCTCGGACCGCTGCTGATCGTCTGCCTCCGCGGCCGCAAGCTGTGGCCGTGGTTCCAGGCGACGGTCGCCGCGATCTTCGCGTGGGGTCTGGTGAACGCGCCGATCTACCTGCTGGCCAAGAACGAGTGGATGTCGTTCTGGGTCTTCAACGACGAGCGCGAGAGCGACTACGGCTCGATCTGGTACGTGCTGAAGCTGGCCAAACACGAGGTCACCGACGTCAATCAGCTGAACCTCGTGATCTTCGCCGGGCTCTGTCTGTCGATCGCGATCCTCGGGCTGATGGCGCCGAGACCGCCACGCTTCGCGCAACTGGCGTTCCTGGTGGTCGCCGCGTTCCTGCTGGTCAACAAGGTCTACTCACCGCAGTACGTGCTGTGGCTGTTGCCGCTGGTCGCGCTGGCCCGGCCGAGGCTGCGGGACTGGCTGATCTGGCAGGCGTGCGAGTGCTTCTACTGGATGATGGTCTGGCTCCATCTGGCGCAGTTCCTGGCGCCGGGGCAGCCGGACGCGCCGGACAAGATCTACTGGTTCGCGGTGATCCTGCGGATGGCCGGGACGCTGTGGCTGATGCTCGTGGTCAGCCGCGACATCCTGCTCCCGGAGAACGATCCGGTGCGCCAGGGAGACCTCGTCGACGACCCGAGCGACGGCGTACCGTCCGGTGCTCCTCCCCGGCAACTAGACCCGGCTCACGCCTAGAGCTTCAGCTTTGAGACGTCCAGGTTGCCGCCGCTGACCACAGCGGCGGTCAACCCGGTGAGTTCGACCTTGCCTTCCAGCAGGGCGGCGAAGGATGCGGCGGCGGCTGGTTCGAGGGCGAGTTTGGTGCGGGACATCACCAGCCGGGTCGCCTCGATCAGGGCGTCCTCGCTCACCCGGACCACCTGATCGACGTACTGCTGGATGATCGCGAAGTTGTGCGTCCCGCAGACCGGCGCCGCCAGCCCGTCGGCGACCGACTTGGCCGTCGGCAGCTTCTGCGGCTCGCCGGCTTCGAGGCTCCGGCTGACCACATCGGCGTTCTCCGGCTCGATCCCGATCACCCGGATCGACGGCTTGATCAGCTTGATCCCCAGCGCGACGCCGGAGATGAGTCCGCCACCACCGACCGGTACGAGCACGGTGTCGAGGTCGAGCCGATCGGCGAGCAGTTCGAGGGCGAGACTGGCATGCCCGGTGATCACATCCAGGTCGTCGAACGGGTGCACGCCGGTCAGCTTCCGCTCGTCCCGGATCGATTCGTACGCCGCGATCAGGTCGCCCTCGACCAGTTCGACCTGAGCGCCGTACGCCCGAGCAGCGTCGATCTTGGCCGGTACTGCGGTCTTCGCCATCACCACGGTCGCCGGTACGCCGGCGTCGCGGGCGGCCCAGGCGAGCGCCCCCGCGGCATTCCCGGCGGAGACCGTGATCACGCCGCGCCCGCGCTCTTCAGGACTCAAGCCGAGCGTCTTGTGGAGCAACCCGCGCACCTTGAAGCTGCCCGTCTTCTGGAACAGCTCGGCTTTGAGCGTCAGTCGGGCCTTGAAGAACTCGTCCAAGGCCGAGGACTCGAGCATCGGCGTACGGTGAATGCGTCCGTGCAGTGCGTCGGCGGCCCGGCGGATGTCCTCGAGATTCGGCATATGCCGACCTTAGTCAGACTGTGTACGGCGCGAGGTAGAGCCCGACGATGGCTGGCGCAGCTGACCGTCAACCTCGGCACCGTCAGCGTCCCGTCGCAGAACGCCTTCCGGGTGATCCTGGGGATCGGCGGCCAAATATATGGGTAACTCTACTGATTTACTTCACTTGATTCGCTTGGCGACTGCTTCTGCGAGGCGGGTGGCTGCTGACGGGTGGTGGGGGAGGAAGAGGTAGGGCTCGATGAGTTCGAGTTCCATCAGCAGGAAGCGGCCAGCCGAGACGACGCCGTCGACGCGGGCGTAGACCGGCGGGGTCCGGCTGTCGAGCGCGGCGAGCGCCGCGTCGGCACCAGCCCGTACTACGGGCGCCGGGTCGGCCGGCGTCGACGTACCGCCGAAGTCGTCCTGGACCCGGTAGTCGCCGTCGGCCGGGCGCTTCAGGGTCGCGTGGCTGAACTCGCCGTCGAAGTAGATCAGCGACCACTCGCCCTCGGACTGGATCTCCGGCAGGAACGGCTGGACCAGGTAGACGTCGTCCGGCAGCTCGTCGATCTTCTGGCTGAGCTCCTCGGAGCCGGCGAGACCACGGACGGTGTTGTACGCCGTGGCGCTCACCGTCGGCTTGATGACGATCTCCTGGCCGGCCAGCCCGCCGACCACCTCGCGCAGGCAGGCACCGGCCGCCACCTGGGACGGCACGATCGCGACGCCGCGCTCGCGGAGCTCCAGCAGGTATCGCTTGTCGGCGTTCCAGCGGACCAGGTCGCTGTCGTTGAGGACCGGTACGCCGGCCTTGTCGAGCTGGCCGAGCCACTCGGTGAACTCCAGGTACCGGGTGTGGTAGTCCCAGACCGAGCGGAGCAGCACCGCGTCGTACGCCGACCAGTCCACCGACGGGTCGGTCCACACCTCGGCCACCGGGTCGAGCCCTGCGGCCCGGAGCGCCGCCGCGAGCGGCAGGTCGTCCTGGTGCAGGTCCGCGTGGTCGGCGGAGTTGGCGAGAGCGATACGTGTAGTCACGCCGTTCAGTGTCGGAGCGCTTCGGCCGGGACGTCAAACTGCCGTCCGGCGTTCGAGCGGTGACGCAGCGTGATGGCGGTGACGACGATGACTGCGGCTGCCAGGTACCCCAGGCCCTGTTCATGCTCGTGTCCGAAGCTGGCGTAGGCGATGTAGGCGGCCAGCTGGTACGGCCAGCCATTCGAGCCGCCCGGCGAGGACCGCCAGGGCGATCAGAGGCAGTCCGTACCACGGGTAGGTGGGCGTGGTGATCAGCAGCGCGGCGCCGTACAGCCAGCAGCAGGTGACCGCGATCGGCTCGCGTCCGTGCTGGTGAAGGGCCAGCAGAGCGAGGCTCACGGCCAGTACGCCGGCGGCGAGCTGGCGGGCCTCAGGCGGCAGTACCAGCGCGAGAATCGCCGATCTGGAGCTGCCGTCGGAGAAGCCTTCCTGGGTGAGATAGCCGGGCAGGAACCCGATCACGAGGGTGCCGGCGGCGAGCAGGTGCGGGACGTAGCTACGCCAAGAAGGTGCCGATGGCAACCAACGGCGTACGGAGGTGGCGGCGTGCTGTGAAGGCGGGGATCAGTAGGAGGGGTAGGAGCTTCACGCTGGCTGCGGCGCCGAGCAGTAGGCCGGCGATGATCGGCTTGCGGGCTACCGCGATCACTGCGGCCACTATGAGGAGGGCTGCGAGGACGTCGATGTGGGCGGCGCTGCCGGCCTCCAAGGTGACGATCGGTGACCAACCCCACATGGCCGCCCAGCGTGGATCACGTCCGCGACGCCGTAGTTCCACAGCGAGTAACGCCGTGAGTACTACTGCCAGCAGTGCTGCGGCCACCTGGAGTCCTAGGGTGCCTGCTTCGCGCGGAGTGAACAGGGCAACCGCGGTGAAGTAGGCCTGGGCGACGGGTGGGTAGATGGTCGGCACGCGTGGGCGGTTGATCCTGGTGCGTGGGTCGTCTTGCGAGAGCGCCGTCAGAGCCGCAGGGTCGTGAGGAACTCGCGGTGGGCCGGTGACGCCTGACTTGTCCGTGGGGGAGAGGCCGGGGAAGAGTACTGGGTCGCGGAGTTTGGCTAGCGCGTCGTCGAGTGGCACGTGCGAGTAGGGCGAACTGCCAGAGAGCTGGACACGGCCGTCCCAGACATAGCGGTAGGCATCGGTGCTGGTGATCGGTGCCGTCGTCAGGCCGGGTAGCTGGCAGAGAGCGGCGAACGCAACGACTGTGACGACCGTGCGGTTGCCTTCCGTGTGCTTTGTGATCCGCCAGACCGATGCTGTGACTATGGCGAAGGCCGTGAGCAGGACTACGTTCTGCCACCAGTTGGCGGACTCGGCCGCGATCACTCCTGCGCTGGCGGCGACAGCTATCAGCCCGCCTGCTGCGAGTCTGCCGGTCATCCGTTGGCTGCCGAGAGGACGCTGGTACTACAGCGGCGGAAGGTGAGGAACGCCCGGTCGTCGGCACGCCACTCCTCAGTGGCGAGGAGATCTGCGGCGCTGGCGTACCGGAGTACGGCACGGCTTCCTACTCTTGCCCAGGGCAACGGGGAGGAGCGGCGGCTCGCGCTGCGCAGGACGATCGGCGCTGGGTCGTCCAGGTTGTCGTCTGGATCGACCTCGACCAGCACCAGGCCGTCTGGCCGGACCAGCTCGGCACAGCGCCGCAGCAGCGCTTCAGGTGCGCCGCCGATGCCGATGTTGCCGTCCATCAGGAGGACGCTGCCCCAACGGCCCTCGCCTGGTAGGGGCTCCTGTACTGGTCGCTTGAGTGCTGGGGCGCCCCGCTCGTTGGTGAGCATCACTGCCTGGGCGGAGATGTCGACGCCAAGCGCTGGGATGCCTCGCTCGGCCAGTGCGGTGACGATGCGGCCGGGACCACAGCCGATGTCCAGCACGGGTCCCTCGCAGCGGCTCAGCGCCAGCTGGTCCACTGCGTCGGCCGGTGCCTGCCAGCGGTCCACTTCCGACAAGGAGGTCACTGTGCGGCCGTCGGTGCCGACAGCAACGATCGGTGCGCCTTCCAGTGCCTTGTCGAACAGCAGTGATGGGTGAGCCGCGTGCTGAAGCTTCCGGTGGAGCCGGGAGGTTCGTAGTGCCGGGTACATCATCGCTAGGGCAGCTGCGTCGGCTGGTGTGTCCATGTCGCGCAGGGTTGGCAGCAGGAGGACCTTGTAGCCGAGCGACTGCAATCGGGCGAGTTGGTCTTTGCCGGTGTGCTCCGTGGACATCGGCACGCCGACTAGCGCCCGGCGGTCTGGCTGTTGCAGTCCAAGACACCAGTAGCCGCCGTCCTCGGTCAGGCCGAGCACAGCGTCGTACTGGGACCAGTCGGCTTGCAGCAACGCCGGGGTGACCTGCGGGGTGTCCATGCCGATCAGGAGCATCGGCGTACCGGCGTACGCGTCCTCGAAAGCGGCAGCTAGTCGCTCGTCGAGTCCGTCGCCACGCTGCGGCACCACGGTGAACCCGGACCAGTTGCCGGCATCACCTTCCAGCGCGAGAACCTTCCGGCGTACGTCGGTAGCTCGTACTGCGGCCAGTGTGTCGCCAAGGGAGGCCCGAGCCAGGGCAGCTGCCTCGGCTGGGGTGAACTCGGTCTGCAGGCGCGTCTTGACCCGGCCCGGCACCGGCTCCTTCGCGATGACGATCAGGGTCTCGGCGGTCATCGGCTGAGCACCTTCGTCATGTCCAGGACCGCCCGGGCCGCGCCCAGCGGCGTACCGGTGACCTTGGAGCGGCCGGAGCGAGGCAGGTAGTCGACCTCCACCTCGGAGATGCGCCAGCCGGCGTCAGCTGCGCGGACCACTGTCTCCAGCGGATAGCCGGAGCGCCGGTCCTGCAGGTTGAGAGCCAGCAGCGCCTCACGGTGTGCGGCCCGCATCGGTCCGAGATCCCGCAGCCGTACGCCGGTCCGCCGCCTGATCCTTCTCGACAGTTCCGCGTTGGCGAGCCGTAGATGCCAGGGCCACGCGTCGCGGGAGACAGGTTTGCGGCGGCCGAGCATGAGGTCCACTCGGCCGGCTAGTAGGGGCGCAGTGACGCGGACGAGCTGCTGTGGGTCCAGTGAGGCGTCCGCATCGAGGAACGCGACTACATCTGCCTTTGCAGCTTCCAGCCCGGTGTGGCAGGCAGCGCCGTACCCCCGGACTTCGCAGTTGATCACTGTTGCTCCCAGCCCTGCCGCGATCTCCGGTGAACCGTCGGTGGAACCGTTGTCGACGACAACCGCCCGGACGCCGTCAGGGAGCCGGCCGAGCACCCAGGGCAGGGCAGCGGCTTCGTTCAGGCACGGGAGGATGAGGTCGACCTCTGCTGACGGCACTCTTCGACGGTAGGGATATTCCCGGTCGTACTGGGCCGGAACGCGGCTACGGCTCGCTTACGGCAGGTCATCGGTTGCTCCTGCATGGCACTCGGCAGCAGCCGGAAGATCTAGGCTCAGAGCGTGGCTACTCGTGTACTTGTGGTGGACGACGACCCGACGGTGTCGAACGTGGTCTCGGCGTACCTGACCAAAGCCGGGTACGACGCCCGGGTGGTGGCCGACGGCGTCCTGGCGCTCGAGGTCTGGCAGCAGTGGAAGCCGTCGGTCGTCGTGCTGGACGTGATGCTGCCTGGTCTGTCCGGGCTGGACGTGCTGCGTCGGATGCGCGCGGCTGACGACAGTGCCGCCGTGATCATGCTGTCCGCCCGTGGTGAGGAGGAGGACCGCCTGGTGGGGCTGGAGGTCGGCGCCGACGACTACGTTGTGAAGCCGTTCAGCCCGCGCGAGCTGACGCTGCGGGTGCAGGCGATGCTGCGCCGGGAGGAGCGGCTGGGCGGCGTGGACCTCACACCGACCAAGCTGACCGGTGGCCCGATCACTGTCGACACAGCAGCCCGTACTGCGTCCTTGGCGGGCGCTGAGCTGTCGCTGACACACCGCGAGTTCGACCTGCTCGCATTCCTCGTGGCCCATCCCGGCAAGGCCTACACGAAGGCCGAGCTGCTCCGTCGCGTGTGGGGCTGGGACTTCGGCGACTCCTCGACGGTGACGGTCCACGTCCGCCGGCTACGGGAGAAGATCGAGGTGGACCCGTCGGATCCGCAGCTGGTGCTGACGGTGCCGCGGACGGGCTACCGGTTCGTGGGGGAGGAGTCATGAACCACGACACGATGACGATTCTCGCCCTGACAACGCTGTGGACGTTGGCTGTCGCGGCGATCGGTGGCGGGATCCTCTGGCAGTTCCGGCGGCGCTCCCTGCGGGTCACGATGATCGTGGTCGGCCTCGCGCCGATGGCGGCCGCGCTGGCCGCAGTACTGCAGAGTGTGCGGGCGATGTTCATCTCGCAGCACGACTCGCTCGTGGTGCTGTGGACGCTGGCGTTCTCGGCGCTGCTCGGGCTCGCGATGTCGGTTCTGCTCGGTCACTGGATCACTGCGGGCTCTCGCGAGGTCGGGCTTCGCCTACGGCACCTCGGTACGTCGTACGAGCCTGCTGTGGTTGGTAATCGGGGCAGCGTGCCGCTGGAGCTTGCTGCGCTGACCGATGAGCTGGAAATGACGCGGAAGAAGCTGGCCGCCTCATCCGAACGCGAACGGGCGCTGGAGACGAGCCGGCGGGAGCTGGTCGCGTTCATGTCCCACGACCTCCGTACGCCGCTCGCCGGGCTGCGGGCTGTGTCCGAGGGGCTGGAGGACGGGGTGATCGAGGATGTGCCCGGGGCGCTGCGGCAGATGCGGTCGACTGTCGATCGGATGACCGGGCTGGTGGACGACCTGTTCGAGCTGTCGCGGTTGTCGGCCGCACCGCCGCCGCGGCGTCGCTCAGCGGTGAGCCTTCGGGAGCTTGCGGAGGACGTGGCGGGGGAGACGTGCGAGCACGCGCGGGCTGAAGGCGTGAAGCTGACCGTGGACGCGCCGGACGATGATGACCGGCTGGCGGTGCACGGTGATGCGGACGAGCTGACCCGCGCCGTGACGAACCTGGTCGGCAACGCGATCCGTCATACCGATCGCGGCGGGACCGTGCGGCTGGCGGTCGACCGCGAGTCCGACGGGCGGGTTCGGCTAGCCGTTACGGATGGCTGCGGCGGCATCCCCGACGACGACCTGGAACGCGTCTTCGACATCGGCTGGCGCGGCGACGAACAACGCACCCCCGCCAACAGCACAGCTAGCAGCGGCGGCGGCCTGGGCCTGGCCATCGCCCGAGGCGTCGTCGAATCCCACGAAGGCACCATCGCCGTAACCAACGTCACCGGCGGCTGCGCCTTCCAAATCGACCTACCCCCGGTCCCCGCCACTCCGTAGAAGATCCGCAACCACCACCCCGCTTACCTCAGCCACCGACCACCTCAGCCTTTGAGGAGGTCTGCGATTCCTGTTCTGAGGTCGTAGTCCGACTTCCATCGGAGGGTTTGGCGGAGGCGTGCGGATGATGCGGTGATGTGGCGGACGTCGCCTAGGCGGTAGTCACCGGTGACTACTGGTGGTGGACCGCCGTAGGCGCGGGATAGTTCTGCTGCGAGGTCACCGATGGTCCGGACGGTTCCGCTGCCTACATTGAAGGCTGCGAATTGGTCGTCCAATGGAGCCGTCGCAGCAGTAACAGCCGTGGCGACGTCGCGGACGTGGACGAAGTCGCGGCGCTGACGGCCGTCCTCGAAGACCCGCGGCGCCTCGCCCCGCTCCAACGCGGAACGGAAGAGCGCCGCGACCCCGGCGTACGGCGTATTGCGCGGCATCCCCGGTCCGTATACGTTGTGGAACCGCATCGCCGCGACCCGCCCACCGGTCTCGCGAGCCCATGCGGATGCCAGGTGTTCCCCGTTGAGCTTGGTAGCGGCGTAGGTGTTGCGGGGATCGGTCGGCGCACTTTCGTCGACCAGACCAGGACGCAACGGATCGCCGCAAACCGGACAGGGCGGCTCGAACTGACCTTTGTCCAGATCCTCGATGCGACGCGGACCCGGACTGACCTTCCCGTGCCGGTCGCACTCATAGTGGCCTTCGCCGTACACGACCATCGAGCTCGCGTAGACCAGGTGACGCACCTTCCGGCGACCCATCGCGCGCAGCAACACCGCCGTACCGAGACTGTTGCTGCTGACGTAGTCGTCCATGTCGTCGAGATCGACACCGAGCCCGACCTTCGCCGCGAGGTGGATCACCGTCTCGACTCCGTCCAGCGCCTGGTCGACCGCCGCTGCGTCGCGGATGTCTCCGACGATCAGACCATCGATCCTTGGCTTCTCGTGATGGACGTCCGGGCGGAGCGAGTCGAGGACGGCAACCTCGTGGCCCTCGGCAACCAATTGCCGGTGGACGTGCTGCCCGATGAACCCGGCGCCGCCGGTGAGCAGGATCCTCACCAGAGCTCCGCCGCGGCCGTACCGTCCAGCGAATGCCTGCAGCTGCAGTCCTCATCGGCCTTGGGTAACTTACCGATCACCTCGGCGAGGAGGTTCTTGAGTCGTTCGATACTCCGGCCGAATACCGCGAACACCTCCGCTTCGGTCACGCCTTCGCCGTCGGCGATGCCTGCATCGTGGTCGGTCACCACGGCAACCGAGGTGTAGCAGAGAGCCAGCTCCCGGGCGATCGCCGCCTCCGGAGCGCCGGTCATCCCTACCACCGACCATCCCTGCGCGGCATGCCACCGGGACTCGGCCCGCGTCGAGAACCTGGGTCCGTTGATCACCACCATGGTCCCGCCGGCCACCACCCCGGCTCCGCCGTCGCCCAGCCCTTGGTTGCCGGTGGCAATGAGAGTGGCCCGGCCGGTAGGGCAGTAGGGATCGGCGGGGGAGACGTGGACGACCGGGCGGCCGTTGGCGTACACGGTGTGTTCGCGGCCCCAGGTCCGGTCGACGAATTGGTCGGGGACGACGAAGGTGCCGGGGGTCAGCTCCGGTTTGAGAGAGCCGACCGCGCAAGGCGCGAGCACCTGGCGTACGCCGAGTTCGCGGAGCGCCCAGAGATTCGCGCGGTAGTTCACCTGGTGCGGCGGGAAGCGGTGATCCGCGCCGTGCCGCGGGATGAACGCAACCTCGCGGCCGTTCACCTGGCCCACCACCGGCGGCTCGCTCGGCCGCCCGAACGGGGTGTCCAGCTCGACTGCCCGCGCACCCCAGAGGAAGGAGTAGAAGCCGGATCCACCGATCACACCGATTTCTGCCATACCCCCGACCCTAGAATCCGAAATCGCCCCGACTACCCGATTCGCCCGCACCGTCAGCACTCCGTAATCGCCCCCCGCCTGACGCCCGGCCGTTTGCGGACGGATGGTCGTAGGTGGTCTAGTCGGTCAGGTGGTGGAGGAAGAAACGCCGGACTTCGAAGGCCAGGGCTTCCCAGGGCTGGTTGGTCCACGGTGCGAATTCGTCTGTGGTCAGGTTGTGATGTCCGCCGCGAATGGTGTGGAGGGTGATGTCGACACCGATGGAGCGGGCCTTGCGGGCGAAGTCGAGGCTCTGGCGGTAAGGGACGGTCTCGTCGCGATCACCGTGAAAAAGCAGCATCGGCGGCACGGTCGCGCTGCCCGGCTCGCATGACTCGAGGTAGCTCGCTGGGCTGGCAGCGGCTCGGAGTGCGGTGTCGGCGCTGTTGGGGCCGCCGAAAAGGCGATGAAAGACGGATCCCGGCCGGTCCTCATCGTCCAGATGCCAGTCGCGGAAGTCGGTGGGTGCACAGCGTGCGACGACGGCTCGCACACGCGTTGCCGGCTGAGTCGCGAGCAGTAGCGCCAGATGTCCGCCCGCCGAATCGCCCCAGACACCAAGGCGAGCGGGGTCGAAGCCGAGCTCGTCAGCGTGACCTGATAGCCAGTGGAGCGCTGCCTGTGCGTCCTCTAGCTGGGCCGGAAACGGATCGGTCGTTGTGAGGCGATAGGTGACACTCGCTGTGGCGATACCGTTCGCGGCCAGGACAGGGTTGATCCACGGATACATCCCCAGCTCGCGCCCGCCTGATTCCCAGGCCCCGCCGTGAAAGTAGACGACCAGCGGAGTCCGTATGCCGATGGGACCCTGCGGCCTGAGTAGGTCCAGGTGGAGGTCTGCTTCCCACGCCGGCCGATCCCGCAGCCTGCGATACCGAACGGCTGGAATCACCTCGAACGGCCAAGGTCCTGCATCCACCGACAGCAGCATGAACGGACCCTACGACTACCCGCCCGCTCGATGTAAGGCTGCGACGTTCGAGTGCCTGACGACGGCGAACCCCTCCAATCCGACAGGGCACGACACAAAATCCGCTCCTCTAACATGTGGTCGTGCAGGCTCCTTGGGTGTTGGTCGTGGTGGGGGGTGTGCTGTTGCTGCTGGGTGCCTACATGAGCTGGACTGCCGGGCGCCTGGATCGCCTGCATCACCGGGTGGCTACCGCGCGGGCTTCGTTCGAGACGGAGTTGGCCCGTCGGTCCGCGCTGGTTGCAGAGCTGGCTAGTAGTGGAGTGCTCGACCCGGCCTCGTCTCTGCTTCTACTGGACGCAGCCCATCGAGCACGAGCGGCTGAGCCGGAGGATCGCGAGCAGTGTGAGTCGGCGCTGAGCAGGGCGATCGCTGCGACCGGTACTGACGTCGAGCCCTGGGCTGTCGAGCTGGGTGTCGCCATGCGGCGGGTGCAGATGGCCCGGCGGTTCCACAACGACATAGTGGTGTCGACGCGAGACCTGCGGACCAGGCGGCTGGTTAGCTGGTTCCGGTTGGCTGGGCACGCGCCGATGCCGTGCACGATCGAACTGGAGGACGGCAGCTGATGACCGAGGACGACTTCACCGAACAGGTGGAGCGCTACCGGCATGAGCTGCGCGTGCACTGCTACCGGATGCTCGGTTCGTTCGACGAGGCCGAGGACCTGGTGCAGGAGACCTTCCTGCGTGCCTGGCGTCGCCGTACCGACTTTGAAGGCCGCTCGAGCTTCCGCGCCTGGCTGTACAAGATCGCCACCAACGCCTGTATCGACGAGACCCGCCGGCCGCAGCGCGTCCTGCCTTACCAGCTGGAGCCTGCGTCCTTCCCGACATCGCTGATCCCCGCGCGGAGCGACCTGCCTTGGCTGCAGCCCTTCCCCGACGTACTGCTCGACAGGGCTCAGGAGCCGGACGCAGAGCTCGTACGGCGCGAGACGATCGAGCTGGCCTTCCTGGTAGCCATCCAGCACCTCCCGGCGCGGCAGCGCGCAGTACTGATCTTCCGTGACGTCCTTGGCTGGTCAGCGAAGGAGACAGCCTCGGTAACAGAGCTGAGTGTGGCCGCAGTGAACAGTGCGCTGCAAAGAGCTCGGCCCGTACTGCGCGAGCGGTTGCCGGCTCGCCGTACTGACTGGGCGCCGACGCAGGACCCGTCGATTGCCGAGAAGGCCTTGCTGGCGAAGTACATGGAAGCGTGGGAGCGTGCGGACGCGGCTGCGATCGCGGCGCTCATGCACGAGGACGTGCGGATCACCATGCCGCCGTACCCGTTCTGGTTCTCCGGTCGCGCCGACGCCTACCGCATCACGGCGGCGAACCTGGAGCCGTCGGGCGCCGCCTACCGCGGCCATTGGCGGTTCCTCCCAGTCGGTATCAACCGCCAGCCCGCGCTGGCTGCCTACCTACGCGAGCCTGGAGATGCGCAGTACAGCCCCTTCGGCGTCGACGTCTTCCGCATCGAGGAGGGACTGATCGCCGAGATGACCGCCTTCGAGCTTGTCGACTTCGCCCGGCTAGGCCTGCCGGATCACTTGGCGTCGGCGTAGCACTCGACGATCGCGGTGTCGAAGGGGAAGCGGGTCGGGGTCTCGCCGAAGGTGATCCGGCCGGCCAGGTCGCTCGCTGCCTGGATCGCGGCCGCGACCTGATCGGCCTCGTCGGCGGGGCAGTGGACGATCACCTCGTCGTGCTGGAAGAACACCAGCTCGGCCTTCCACGGCGCGATCGTCTGCCGGAGCGCCGCCATCATCAGCAACGCCCAGTCGGCGGCACTGCCCTGAACCACGAAGTTCCTGGTGAACCGCCCGCGGGCGCGCGCCTGGCGACTGTCCTTCTGCGGCTCATCAGCCGGCGGACCCTCCAGCATCGCCGCGTCGATCGGAGCCCCGTCGGGCGGGCACGTACGCCCGAGCCAGGTCCTCACGAGCTTCCCCTCCTCACCAGCCCGCGCCGCGTCGTCCACATAGGCGACCGCCTTCGGGAACCGCTTCCGCAACGCGGCCAAGTTCTGCAACCCGTCACCCGAGGTCTGCCCATAGACAGCACCCAGTACGGCGAGTTTGGCCATCGCGCGATCACCCGAGAACGCCTTGTCCGACACGGCTTTGTAGAGATCTCCCGCATTCCCCGCGACCTCCATCAGCCCGGGATCGCGTGAGATCGCCGCCAGCACCCGCGGCTCCATCTGCGCCGCATCGGCCACCACCAGCCGCCAGCCGGGATCGGCCACGACAGCCCGGCGGATCACCTTCGGGATCTGCAGCCCGCCACCGCCGTTCGTGATCCATCGCCCGGACACCGTGCCGCCCGGGACGAAGCCTGGCCGGAAGCGACCGTCGTGGACCCAGTCGTTCAGCCAGCTCCAGCCGTTCGCGGTGTAGATCCGGTAGAGCTTCTTGTACTCGATCAGTGGCTCGACGGCCGGGTGGTCGATCGTCTGCAGCTCCCACCGACGAGTCGTCTTCAACTGGTGCCCGGCCTGCTTGAACGCCTTCAGCACATCGGCCGGCAGATCGGGGCGCACGCGTCGCCCGAACGCGGTCGAGACCTGGTCGGCGAGCTCGGTCAACCGCCGCGGCTCACCGCCACCCGCGAACCGCTCGCCGAGCAACTCGGTCAGCAAGGCCCGATGAGCCTCCGCACTCCAGGGCAGCCCGGCACGGTCCATCTCGGCCGCGACGAGCCAGCCGGACGACTCCGACGCGGTGAGCAGCCGCATCCGGTCCGGGAACTCGGCCAGCTGGTGGCGCCGCAGCTGGTCGGCGTACACGCGGAGCAGTGCCTCGAACGAAACCGGCTCGGCCTGGATCTCGAACAACGACGACTGCTCGCCCGGATCGACGCCCCGCAACGGCGGATCTGGCGGCACCGGCCCGCCGGTCAGCCGCGCCCACGCCGCCGCAGCCGAGTGTGGCTCACCCAGGCGACCCTCGTGCCCGAGCAGCAACGTCTCGCTGTTCTCGATGTCGTAGCAACGCTCGACCCGTACGCCGGACGCCAGCAGCCGGGGGTAGATCTCCGCACTCGATCTCCACACCCACCGGCTCACCTGCGGCCGGCTCGCGACCGCCTCTGCAAGATTCGGCTCGTGCAGCACCTCACCGGCAGGCTGCCCGTCCGGATGCAGCGCGACGAGAACCGCCCCGCCACCCTCCTCCGGCGCAACCGCCCACCGCTCGTCCATACCCAGATCCTCACACCCAGGACCGACATTTCCCGCACCGTCCGCCTGGGGAGCAGGGTGGTAGTCCAGTGATGTCAGACTGGACTTATGTGGCGGGGGAGCGATCTGGATCCGGCGGACGGGACCAAGACCGAGCAGGTCGAGGCGCTGGTGCTGCGCCGGATCGAACGGGGTGACCTGTCGATCGGCTCGCGGCTGCCGTCCGAGCGGGTGCTGTCGGAGCGTCTCGGGCTCAGCCGGGTGACCGTAGTACGGGCTCTGGATCAGTTGCGCGCGGACGGCGTACTGGAGACCAAGCGGGGCTCTGGAACGCATGTGCGGCCGTTGGATCGCCTGCTGGACCCGATCGCGCCCGGTGTCGACTGTCACCGCAGGGGACCAGCCGATGCTGGATCTGCGGTTCGCCACTACAGCTGCTCCGCATGACGTTGCAGAGGTCGTAGCGCAGTTCGTAGCCGGCGGACTCCCGCAGGCGATGGGCGGCGACGGCCCGCCTTCAGGCGGCTCAATAGAGCTCCGTACTGCGTTAGCCGAGCGCCTCACGAGGGAAGGTGTGCCCACCGAGCCTGGCCAGCTGACCCTCACCGTCGGAGCCGCAGCCGGGTTGAACGCAGCGCTCGCCGGGCTGGACCTGGGACCAGGTGTCGCGATCACCGAGTCTCCGACGTACCCAGCGGCCTTTGACCTGCTGCGAAAGCACCGCCTGGATGTCGTGGGCTGGCCGGCTGGCGTGTGGGATACGGATCAGCTCGCGCATCTCTGCCGGCGGCACAAGCCGAAGGTGATCTACCTGCAGGCCGACAACCACAACCCGACCGGCCTGAGCCTGCCTGCGGATCGCCGCACTGCGGTGGTCGAGATCGCTCGTCGGTACGACGCAGCGTTGATCAGCGACGAGACCATGCGGCCGCTCTGGTTGGCCAGTGGCGACCAGCCTGAGCCGCTGAGTCGCTACCCGCGGACTGTGAGCGTTGGGTCGCTCAGTAAGACCGTGTGGGGTGGCCTGCGCGTCGGCTGGGTCCGGACCGGGCGGCAGCTGCGTCGGCGCATCAATACCTCGGCCCAGCTCAGCGTGGTTTCACCTAGCGCGCTGGACGACCTCCTGGCTCAGGAGATCCTCGGCAGGCTGGACGGGGTGCTCTCACGGCGTAAGAAGCGGCTGCGAGGCAATCTGCAAGCGCTGGAGACCGGGCTGAAGGCTCTCGATGGAGTTGCCTGGGCTACGCCGACTGGTGGGATGACGCTCTGGCTGGAGCTGACAGAGGTACGGGCGCGGCGAGTGCTGGAGGCCGCCCGTGACCAGGGGCTGCTGCTGGGTGCGGGGGATCTCTTCACGCCTGACGGGACTGACCGCCGGCATATCCGGATCCCGTTCACCGCGACGCCGGGCACGCTGCGTCTGGTGGCCACTCGGCTCGGTGCGGCGCTGGCACAGGCTCGCTGACCGTCAGTCCACTTGGATCAGTCCACTTGGCTGTCGACTGGCATCAGTCCAGTTGATGTGAGGTGGACTGAAGTTCGGTCGGTCCGGCGACCTAGTCTTGGTTGCGTGACGAGCCGCGACCAGGAGGATGCAGTGACCGAGACCCAGAACAGCCCGCAGACCGGAACCGCGAAGGTGAAGCGGGGCATGGCCGAGATGCTCAAGGGCGGCGTGATCATGGACGTGGTCACCGCCGACCAGGCGAAGATCGCCGAGGACGCCGGTGCCGTCGCGGTGATGGCGCTCGAGCGGGTCCCGGCCGACATCCGCGCCCAGGGCGGCGTCTCCCGGATGAGCGACCCGGACATGATCGACTCGATCATCAACGCCGTCTCGATCCCGGTGATGGCCAAGGCCCGGATCGGTCACTTCGTCGAGGCGCAGGTGCTGCAGAGCCTCGGCGTCGACTACATCGACGAGTCCGAGGTGCTCACCCCGGCCGACTACGCCAACCACATCGACAAGTGGAACTTCACCGTTCCGTTCGTCTGTGGCGCGACCAACCTGGGCGAGGCGCTGCGCCGGATCACCGAGGGCGCGGCGATGATCCGCTCCAAGGGCGAGGCCGGCACCGGTGACGTCTCCAACGCGACCACCCACATGCGCCAGATCCGCCAGCAGCTCCGCCACCTGCAGAACCTGCCCGAGGACGAGCTGTTCGTCGCGGCCAAGGAGCTGCAGGCGCCGTACGAGCTGGTCAAGGAGGTCGCCGAGCTCGGCAAGCTCCCGGTCGTGCTGTTCACCGCCGGCGGGATCGCCACCCCGGCCGACGCCGCGATGATGATGCAGCTCGGCGCCGAGGGCGTGTTCGTCGGCTCCGGCATCTTCAAGTCCGGCAACCCGGCCCAGCGCGCCGAGGCGATCGTCAAGGCCACCACCTTCTACGACGACCCGGACGTCCTCGCCAAGGTCTCCCGCGGCCTCGGCGAAGCCATGGTCGGCATCAACGTCGACGAGATCCCCCAACCCCACCGCCTCGCCGACCGCGGCTGGTGATCCACCCCGAGTCGGTCCGTTCGGCGGTGCTGCGGTGAGCGGGGTCAGCGAGCGGACCGGGCGGGAGTTGCGTGGGCTCGCTCGCGTGCTGGTCCGGTCGGGCTACGCCGACCGGTCCGCCGTCACGGCTGCTCTCACCGAAGCTGTCACCGAGGATGCGCCGGCAGCTGACTCGGCCGTGTTGGTCCCGCAGTTGATTGACGAAGCTGTGGGGTCTCTGCGGGAAGAGGCTGGGGGCTGGGCCGACGAGACTGATGTCGACCGGCTGGACGGAGTACTGCGGGAGCTGGAGTCGCTGGGTGTCGTGGTGGTGCGGTACTGCTCGGATCACCACGAGGCGCGGAAGGCACTCGAGGCTGCGACGGAGCCGAAGGGGCTGGTGTTCTTCACCGACACCGACGTCTGGCACGCCGTCGACTTCGGCATGCTCGAGCTGAAGGTCTGGCACCCCGACACGGCGAACGTCGCTCCCGGTGAAGCCTCTGCTGGACGACGTACTGGCTCTGCTGCGCGAGCGCGACCTCGCAGCCACCTTCGACGAGGGCCGCATCGAAACCACCCTGACCTGGCAACGCCGGGTCGAGTTCTGACCGGAGGAGTCTGATGGGCAAGCCTGTGATCGGCGTGTTCGCGTTGCAGGGGAACGTGCGCGAGCACCTCGCGATGCTGGGCCAGGTCGGCGTCGAGGCCCGCGCCGTACGCCGGCCGTCGGAGCTGGCCGAGGTCGACGGCCTGGTGCTGCCCGGTGGTGAGTCCACCACGATGGACAAGCTGGCCCGGTCGTTCGAGCTGTTCGAGCCGCTGCAGAAGCGGATCGCGGACGGGATGCCGACGTTCGGGACCTGCGCCGGGATGATCATGCTGGCGAACGAGATCACCGGCGGGATCGAGGGCCAGGAGACGCTCGGCGGACTCGACGTGACGGTCCGGCGGAACGCGTTCGGGCGGCAGGTGGACTCGTTCGAGGCGGACCTCGACCTTCGCGGCGTTCGCTACGCCGTACCACGCGGTGTTCATCCGGGCACCCTGGGTCGAACGGGTCGGCCGGGAGGTCGAAGTACTGTCCACCGTGAGCTCTGGACCGGCCGCGGGTAGGATCGTGGCGGTTCGCCACGATCGGCTGCTGGCCACTTCGTTCCACCCGGAGATGACGGGTGACGCCCGGCTGCACGGTTACTTCGCCGATCTGGTGCGCGACCTTTAGTCAGCAGCAAGCGGTAGAAGGGTTGGGTTCGCGATGTCAGGCCACTCCAAATGGGCCACCACCAAGCACAAGAAAGCGGTCATCGACTCGAGGCGCGCCAAGCTCTTCGCGAAGCTGATCAAGAACATCGAGGTGGCCGCCCGGACGGGCGGTGGCGATCTCGCGGGCAACCCGACCCTGTACGACGCGGTCCAGAAGGCGAAGAAGTCGTCGGTCCCGAACGACAACATCGACCGCGCGGTCAAGCGCGGCTCCGGGGCCGAGGCGGGTGGCGCGGACTGGCAGTCGATCACGTACGAGGGCTACGGGCCGAACGGCGTCGCGATGCTGATCGAGTGCCTGACCGACAACCGGAACCGGGCCGCGGCCGACGTCCGGACCGCGATGACCCGCAACGGCGGCTCGCTGGCCGACCCGGGCAGCGTCGCGTACCTGTTCAACCGCAAGGGCGTGATCGTCGTCAACAAGGAGCAGGCCGGTAAGACCTACTCCGAGGACGACGTGATGGAGGCCGTCCTGGAGGCCGGCGCCGACGAGGTGAACGACCTCGGCGAGTCCTTCGAGGTGATCAGCGAGTCCAGCGACCTGGTCAAGGTCCGCACCGCGCTGCAGGACGCCGGCATCGACTACGAGTCGGCCGACGCCTCCTTCGTCCCGTCGATGACGGTCGAGCTGGACGCCGACGGCGCCGGCAAGATCTTCCGCCTGATCGACGCCCTCGAGGACAGCGACGACGTCCAGAACGTCTACGCCAACTTCGACGTCTCCGACGACGTCATGGAACAAGTCGGCTGAGCCGACTCCTTGCTTTGAGCACCAGGGCGTGTCCGGAAGACCGGACACGCCCTGGTCCTGCTCAGCCCGCCCAGTAGCGGTCGCCCACCAGCCCGAGTTCGCGGAGCCCGGCGGCGACCAGGTCGGCATAGACCGTCGCGCCGTACTCCGAGGTGTGGGTGTCGTCCCGTTTCTCGCGCGTGAGGTAGAGCGCCTTGGCCTGCTCCGGCCCGAGCCCTTCCACCACCGCCTGGGTCCGGGCCGTCAGGTCGATCAGCGGCACCGCCTCGGTCGACGCGACCGACCGCATCTCCGCCGGGAGATCGACGCCCAGCCCGTTGATGATCAACCCGGTCGAGTTCAGCGTGCTCCCGGTGAACCAGCGCCGCACGATCGGCGTCACCAGCACCGGCGACGCCCCACTCGCCCGAACACCTCGCACGATCTCGGTCAGATTCACCCGGAACTGTTCGGCGGTCGTCTGCTTGTCATTGTGACCGAACTGGACCAGTACGACGTCGCCCGGCCGGAGCTGAGGCTGCAGCTCCGTCCACATCGCCGGCTCGGCCAGGAACGACACCGAGCTCTCACCCGAACCCGAGTGGTTGACCACCGACAGCCCGTGCCGGAACCACTTCGGTAGGCGCTGCCCCCACCCGGTGTACGGCGGTGTCTCCTGGTCCGTGACGGTCGAGTCGCCGGCCACGAACAACCGGGGAGTCGCGGCAGCAGTCGCCGCCAGACCGATCCCGCTGACCTTCGGCGCCGATCCGGAGAAGGTCAGCGTGAGACCTGGCGTACCGGGGCCGCCGAAGCCGTTTTGTTGTCCCTCGGGGGTCCGGACGTTCACGGTGAACGTACGCCGTACCAGCTCACCCGCCGCGGTAGCGGTCGAGGCGACCATCAGCCGTCGCGCCTCGGCGGATACCTCCGTCCGGGCAGCCTCGTGCCGATCGCCCAGCATGACCGTCACGTCGTAGTGACCAGGCGGTACGTCGAAGGTGCACGTGATCGGCTGCGAGCCGCTGCACTGGGAGAGCAGCGCGGGGTCCGGACGCGGCGCCGGACCGAGCCCGCCGGCGGCTGCTGGTTGGGTGAAGGTCAGGCCGGCGCAGAGCGCGAGTGCACCTGCGGCCTTGCGCGGCGTCATGGGTTGACGATCTGGTCGCCGACGAGGGCCAGCGTCTGGATCGCGGCCAGGCCGTAGAGCGCCGTGGTGTTGGTGGAGACCCACGTGGCGGCCTCTGTCGGGTTGAGCGTCTTCGTGACGGGCTGCGCGCTCCACGGCAGCGTTGGTGCGTAGCCGTCGCCGGTGTAGAACTCCTTCCAGGCACGGGCAGCCAGATCGTCCCGGTTCAGCCGGACGGCCGCGTAGGCGGTGAGTCGCGAGTGACCCTGCCGCAGGATGAGATTGCCGAAGTAGGCGCCGCACTCCGCGGTCTGCTCTTCCCTGGTGGCGTTGAAGAGGCGGCAGTACTGCAGCCACGCCTGCTCGAAGGCCGGCAGCTCGACCAGATCGAGCAGTTCGGCGCAGATCTCCACCTGGCCGAACATCGCGCTCAGGTGCGAGACGCTGACCGTCTTCTCGGTGACCGGCGCGAACCGGCCGGTGTCCAGGTCGTAGAGGCCGCCACCCGTCACGAAGCCGTTCGGCATCGCACCGATGGTCTCCATCGTCGCCAGCAACTTGGTCTTCGCCAGCTCGGCCTTCGGGCCGTGCCGCTCCCACTCGGTCAGCCAGGCGGCGGCCAGCCCGCTCCAGTCGGTGCCGAGGCCGATAGCCAACGCATGCGGGTCCGGTGTGTACGGCTCGGTGCGGATCTTCCGGAGTGGATCGAGTACCAGGAAGGTCCGGTCGGAGTCGACCAGTTCGGACAGTAGATCGCCGGTGCGTTCGTCGGCCGTGAGGTAGTAGTAGAACCGCCGGTAGATCGCAGTACTGATGCGCTGTTGCTTGGCGCTGTCCGCCCAGTGCTGTACGCCGTGCCGGGTCCCCAGACCTGCCCACTGCCCGAGGTGGTAGACGTCGACCTCGCCAGTGTGTCGCGTCATCGCCTCGGCGAACCGGAAGATGTCGGCCCGGCCGGACCGGAGGAACGAGTACCAGAGCCACAGATCCGGTGACAGCTCCGAGTTGTCCCACGCGTAGCCGCCCACGTCGTACCGCCAGACCAGCCGGTCCTCGTCGAACGTGTGCATGATGTCGCCGTAGTCCCAGAACCCGTACCAGTGCCGCTGCTCCACCTGGCCGCGGTAGTAGTCGAACAGGAAGTCCAGGTGGTCCTCGATCGCCTTCTTCGCCGGGTGTGAGCGGTCGACCGGCGTGACCAGCCCACCGAAGACCTTCGTCGATACCAACTGGTCCACCGGGTTCACCAGCTGCGGGGGAGTGCGGACCTGGTCCGCCATGGAGGCGAGCCGCTCGGCGGTCGGCGTCGCGGCCAGCGCCCAGAACGTCAGCTCGCTGGTCCTGGCGATGCCGTACGGCGTACCGAAGGCCGGCTCGTAGTCCTCATAGGTGATGTTGAGGCCCTCGAGTTGCTCCGGATACGTGTCCTGGCCCATCCCGTCGTGGTAGAACCGCGTGTCCATCGGGCCGGCGTCGGGCGACCAGAGCCACACAGTCACCTCGGCCTCGTCGGTGTGCGCACCACGGATGTCGAGCTGGGTCGGATGCCGTTGCCAGAAGTCGCGCAGTCCGAAGGCCAGGCCACCGCTGACACCACCCACGTAGCCGAGACCGGGTGCGCGCTTGCCCTGATCGACCGCGATCCAGCCGTACCCCTTCTTCGTCCGCTTCTTCACCGTGAAGCCGTCGGCCGACAGCTGGCTCAGTGTGTAGTCGCCCCACTCGGGGATGTACTGCAGCCGCGTCGTCACCCGCTGATCCCACGTGGCCGGATCCGGCAGCTTCGTCCCAGCGATCTGTGCAGCCCGGACAGCAGCCCCTGGATCGCGGCGCAGCCCGGTGATGCCCTTCACTGCTTCACTCAGCGCTCCACCGGACTCACCAGCGAAGCGGACATGCCGGTCGTACGACGCGTCGCGCAGCGGCACCCGGAACCGCACACCGAGCCCGGCGATGTAGTCGTGCTGACCATCCCGGTCGTACACGAAGGTGTGCATCATCCGGACGTTCTCGGCGCCCGCGTAGAAGTACAGCCGGACCGTGAACGGCAGCCATGCCTTGCCCTTCGAATTCGTGTGCTTGCCGGTAATCCGTACGACGGCCCGCACCGGACCGGACTGCTCGACAGTGACCCTCTCGATCGCGCTCTCGAAGCGCTCCCGGGCGGTGCCGCCCTCTTCGTCCTCCGCGATCTTGTCCTGCTTGAGATTGACCAGGGTGCCCTTGCGAGCGATCTCGACCCCGGCACGCCAGATCTGGCTGATCAGCTCCGACCCGCTTTTGCGGATCCGGGCCTTGATCACCCCGGTGTCCACATCGAGGTAGTTCTTCTCGTCCTTCACCGTCACGGCTGTCGCAGGGACGGCCGCAGTACCGGGCGCCAGTGTGTAGGAGTGAGCAGGAGTCGGCGCAGCAATGGCGTGCGCGCTCCACTTCAGCGTGCCGTCCGGCCAGTACGCCGTCGGCCAGCTCTGCACCGGTACTGCGCTGCCGTCGGCTGCTGTGAGCGAGAACGTCTGGTCCGGCGGCACCGCTCCCTTCGGCCACGGCGTACCCCACGTCGTCACGGCCGCGGTGGCAGGCCGGCCTTCGAGCCAGGTCAGGTTCACGGCCGGTACTGCGGCCGGCCGCGCGGCCGCGGTCGGCAGATCGATCAGGGAGGCCACCGGAGCGGCAGCCAAGGTAGCCAGGATTTGTCGACGGGTGATCTCCATGCTGTGGCACCTCTGTCAGGTTGAATTGAATCGTCTCAATCTCAGGTCCTGGAAAGCGCTTGTCAAGGCTTGGGTAAGCGGTTGCCCGAAACCGGCCTCAGGGCCGGGAGATCCGCAGGTTCGCGTAGTCGCCGATCATCGGCGCCATCTGCCGGAAGCCGACCTTCCCGCCGCTGAGCGGTTGCTGGTCTCGCCAGCTGAACGAGACCAGGTCGTTGATCGCGAAGGTGATCAGGCCGTCGTGGATCGTCAGCCGGAGGCGGTAGGGGCCTGTCGCGTCCAGCACCGACGGAAGCGGGTCAGCCCCCTGGGCGACGAGCTCGAAGCCGTAGCTCTTGCGCAGGTTGCAGGTATGCAGAGCGCGCTCGGCCGGCCAGCGGCGACGGAAGTACGAGACGTGGTAGGTGTCCAGGTCGCCGTGGTGGTACTGCTCGTACGGGCCGGTCCGCGGTGCGAGGTCGAAGAGGTCCTCGCCGTTGCGGCCCCTGGCGTGGAAGAACAGGATGCACAGGCCGGGCTCGCGGATCGGCCAGAAATCCCACTCCACCCTGAGGTGCGGTCCGAAGTCCTCCGGGCACCAGAGCACGACGTTCGCATCCTGCCCGTCCTCCGGTGGCCGCCTGCTCTCCAGCCGGAGCCGGCCGAGCGGGAAGGAGACGGCGCCGTCGCCTTCCAGTCGCCAGCCGTCCAGGTCATCGGCTGAGGCGAGTGCGTTCTGGTAGCTCATGGGGCCAGTCAGCCTATCGGCGCCGGATTGATGCACCGGTCCAACGGACAGCTCGACACCTAAGTGACTGATGAGTAACATCCTTGCCATGGCGACTCAGGTGCTCGGGATGTGGGAGAAGTTGCGCGGGATGCCGGGTGGGACGCGGGTGTTCTCGTTCGCGTTTGCCTGGAAGGCGCCGTACTTCCGGTCCATCCGGCCGCGGTTCGTTCAGGTGAGTCCGAACTACGCGGCGCTCGTGGTGCCGAAGCGGCGGGCCGTGCAGAACCACATCGGCACCGTGCATGCCATTGCCGTGTGCAACGGTCTGGAGGCTGCGATGGGCGCCCTGGCCGAGGCGACGATCCCCAGTGGGAAGCGCTGGCTGCCCAAGGGGATGGAGGTCGCGTACCTGGCCAAATCGACCTCCGATCTGACCTGCTCGGCCGAGACCGATCCGGATGCCTGGACCGCCGGACCCGACGTACCGGTGCACGTGAAGGCAGTCCGGACGGACGGCACGGTGGTCGTCGAAGGCACGATCAATCTGTGGGTCACGGACAAGAAGGGCTAATGCCCTCGCCGGGCTGAGTGAGCGCATCGTAGGGTCGTGCCGTGACTGATGCTTTGCGACTCGTCGACATTGCTGTTGAGCACCTCGACGATGTGATCCGGGTCAGGTCCAGGTCGTTCGGACCGCTCGATGCCGCCAGTCGGGACGACTGGATCAAGGACGCCAAGGAGTTCGTCGACGATCGCCGGTTCCTGGGGGTGATGGACGGCGACGAGGTGGTCGCCGGAGCCCGGTACTGGGACTTCAAGCAGTGGTGGGGTGGCCGGCAGGTGCCGATGGCCGGGGTCGCGGGGGTGGTCGTCTCCCCGGAGTACAGAGGTCGTGGTGTCGGCAGCATGATGATGCGTGGCGTACTGCGGCGCGCGGTCGAGCAGGGCTACCCGCTCACCGCGCTGTACCCGGCGACCACGGTGATCTACCGGCACCTCGGCTACGAGTACGGCGGCGGCCGGTACCGGTTCAGCTTCCCCTCGCACGGCCTGCGAGCCCTTGGTGGCAAGGAAGTTCCGGTACGCCGTGCTGGTGCCGACGACGCCGCCCGGATCCTCGAACTGGTCGCGGAGGCGCACACTGCCGGTCGTACGAGTGGCCCGTTGGTCTGGGCGGAGTCGAAGGTCGCCGACTGGCTCGCGGACGACGACAACTTCGGCTACCTCGCAGATGACGGCTTCGTCGTCTACAACTGGGATGGCGGCGACCTGCGCGTCGACGAGATCATCGCCGGCTCCGAAGCGACTGCGCGAGCACTGTGGGCCACTGTCGGCTCTGGCTCTTCCATCGCGCGCACTGTGAACGCATATGTGCCGCCGAGTGACCCGATCCATCTGCTGATCGAGCAGGAGGCCGACAAGCACGCACAGCTCCAGCGGTGGATGCTCCGACTGCTCGACGCGCCAGCAGCAATCGCTGCACGAGGCTTCGCAGTTGGTGCTTCGCTAGAGGTCGACCTGGAGCTGGACGATGCAGAGCTCCCCAGCAACACCGGTCGCTGGCACCTCTCGGTTGCGGACGGCTCCGGATCGCTGACCCCATCCACTGCTTCCGGCGAAGCGCTCCGCCTCAACGCCCGAGGCCTAGCCGCCCTGTACGCCGGTACGCCGCTCGCGACCCTGCGTCGGGCAGGACTCGCGGCCGGGGGTTCGCAGCCGGACGATGCCGCCTTGAACACCGCCTTCACCAGCGCGTCGTACATGCTCGACTACTTCTAGTTCTAAGCCGCAGCTAAGAATCGCGTTCCTAGGCTGTGCCCTCCTGAACTCCTAGAGGAGGGCACCGCCCCTATGTTCGACACGATCAACGGTCTGCCGATCCATCCGCTCGTGGTGCACGCAGTTGTGGTTCTGCTGCCGCTCACGATCCTGGGCGTGCTCGCTCTGGTGATCCGCCCCGCCTGGCGAGGCCGGTACGGCGTACTGGTGGCCGCGTGCGCGCTGGTGGTCACGGGGCTCATCCCGGTGGCGACCTCGAGCGGGGAGTCCTTGGAGAGGCACGTCGGCGATCCTGGCCGGCACGCAGAACTGGGTGATCAGCTGATCTGGTTCGCCATTCCGCTGCTGATCACCGCGATCGCCTTGGTGCTGGTCGACCGTGGGATCACCGACCGGATCGCGCGCCGTCCGCTGGCGGGCGCTGTCGTGTCGATCGTCGCGGTGCTGGCGGCTGTCGGTGCGAGCGTTCAGGTCTACCGGGTCGGTGATTCGGGCGCCCGGGCGGCTTGGGGCGATCAGGTCGGGGGACAGGCGCAACACCGCTGACGCCTGGCGCGGGCCGGTCGGCGCGTCGATTTCTTCCGGAGTGTGCCGGACTACTAGGGTTGTCGAACACACGTTCGGAGGTAGTCCATGCGCGTACTCGGTGTCGACCCTGGTCTGACCAGGTGCGGCCTCGGCGTCGTCGAGGGCATCGCCCGGACGGCCGCCCGCGCTGGTCGCGGTCGGCGTGATCAGGACGCCCGCCGATCTGGATGTCGCCAAGCGACTGGTCCGGATCGAGGCGGAGATCGAGGAGTGGATCGCCACCCACAAGCCGGACGCGGTTGCTGTCGAGCGGGTCTTCGCCCAGCACAACGTGCGGACGGTGATGGGGACCGCGCAGGCCTCCGGGGTGGCGATGGTGGTCGCGGCTCGGCACGGGTTGCCGGTGGCGCTGCACACGCCCAGCGAGGTCAAGGCTGCCGTGACGGGGTCCGGGCGCGCGGACAAGGACCAGGTGACCACGATGGTCACCAGGATCCTGAAGCTGGCCGAGCGGCCGACGCCTGCCGACGCGGCGGACGCGCTGGCCTTGGCGATCTGCCATGTCTGGCGGGGCGGGGTGACGAGCCGGCTGCAAGAGGCGGCTGGGAGCCGGGCCGAGCTGGAGGCGAAAGCACAGGCGCAGTCGCGTTTGCAGGTCGCCCGGCTGCGGGCAGCGGTGGCTGCGCAGGGTGGAAAGCGATGACGGCGGCTTGCTCGCAGAGCGGTTGGCGGTGGGCGCCCCGCAGTACGGGGCGAAGATGACGGTGCGTCGTAGTACGGGGAGGTCTTGATGATCGCGTTCGTGCGCGGGCCGGTGGCGGCGATCGGGCTGGACAGTTGCGTGATCGAGGTCGGGGGAGTGGGGCTGCAGGTCTACTGCCACCCGGGCACGCTGGCGACGCTGCGGCCGGGGCAGGAGTTCAAGCTGGCCACCTCGATGGTGGTGCGCGAGGACTCGCTGACGCTGTACGGCTTCTCCGACGCCGACGAGAAGGAGCTGTTCGAGCTGCTGCAGACCGCGTCGGGGGTCGGCCCGAAGCTGGCGCAGGCGGCGCTCGCAGTGCTGAGCCCGGACCAGCTGCGGCAAGCCGTCGCCACCGAGGACCTGGCGATGCTGGTGAAGATCCCCGGCGTCGGGAAGAAGGTCGCGCAGCGGCTCGTGCTGGAGCTGAAGGACAAGATCGGTGCGCCGTCGCGAACGGTCGCCGGACGCCCGCTGCAGTCGAGCCGAGGCCTGGCGCGAGCAGGTGCACGCCGGTCTGGTCGGCCTCGGCTGGTCGGCCCGCGACGCCGATGACGCGGTCATCGCCGTGTCGCCGCTGGCCGCCGGTAACGGCGAACCCTCGGTGCCCGACCTGCTCCGCGCCGCCCTCGCGCGCCCTGTCCAAGGCGTAGCGGATGGACGACAACGTCAGGCCGCTGGTCTCCGCGGATGCTCGTGGATCTCGAGGAACGCAAGATCGAGTCCGCGCTGCGGCCGCGCACGCTCGCCGAGTTCGGCGGCCAGCGCCGGGTCAGCGAGCAGCTCGAGCTGGTCCTGCACGCGGCCCGCGGCCGCAACCGGACGCCGGACCACGTGCTGCTCTCCGGCCCGCCCGGGCTGGGCAAGACCACGCTGGCGATGATCATCGCCAGCGAGATGTCGGCGCCGCTGCGGGTGACCAGCGGTCCGGCGATCCAGCACGCCGGCGACCTGGCCGCGATCCTGTCCGGGCTGAACGAGGGCGAAGTGCTGTTCCTCGACGAGATCCACCGGATGTCGCGGCCGGCCGAAGAGCTGCTCTACATGGCGATGGAGGACTTCCGGGTCGACGTGATCGTCGGCAAGGGCCCCGGCGCGACCGCGATCCCGCTGGAGATCCCGCCGTTCACGCTGGTCGGCGCGACCACCCGGGCCGGGTCTGCTGCCGGGACCGCTGCGGGACCGGTTCGGGTTCACCGGGCACCTGGAGTTCTACGAGGCAGCCGAGCTGGAGAAGATCGTCAACCGGTCGGCCGCGCTGCTCGAGGTCGACATCACCAACGAGGCCGCGGCCGAGATCGCCTCCCGGTCCCGCGGCACACCCCGGATCGCGAACCGGCTGCTCCGCCGGGTCCGCGACTTCGCCGAGGTGCGGGCCGACGGCATCGTCACGATCGCGCTGTCGAAGGTCCGCCCTGGAGCTGTACGAGGTCGACAAGATGGGCCTGGACCGGCTCGACCGCTCGGTCCTGGACGCGCTCTGCCGCCGCTTCGGCGGCGGACCGGTCGGCCTGTCCACCCTCGCGGTCGCGGTCGGCGAGGAACGCGAGACGGTCGAGGAGGTCGCCGAACCGTTCCTGGTCCGCTCCGGCTACCTGGCCCGTACGCCGCGCGGCCGGGTCGCCACCCCGGCCGCCTGGCGGCACCTCGGCCTCACGGTCCCCAAGGGCGCCACCTTCGCCGACACCCTCTTCGACACCGACGACGAGTAGCCGGGCACCATTTCGGCCGGCAGCGGACGTTGGAACGGGTGGCGAGTAACGCAAACGTGACCCGCTGTTATGAGGTACTTGTTGCCGCTCAGGGTTAGACTCCCCGGTGGCCTGACCTCGGGCCATCCCGCGCGACCTGCGCGCTTGAGCAGAGCGTGCCGGACACCCGTACTCTCGACGAAGGATTCTGAGCCCCGATGCAACTGATCGCCGTACCGATGGCCTCCTCCGGCGGAGGGGGCATCACGCTCCTGCTCCCGCTGATCCTGATCGTCGGGATGATCTGGTTCATGAGCCGCACCCAGCGCAAGCAGCGCCAGAAGCAGGCCGACACCGTCGCGCGCTGACGCCGGGCACCAAGGTGATCACCACCAGCGGCATGGTCGGCATCGTCGAGGAGGTCGACGACGAGTACGTGACGCTGGAGATCTCCGACGGCGTCCTGATCCAGCTCGTCAAGGCCGCGGTCGGCCGGGTCATCCCGGACGAGGTCGAGGAGCCGGCAGACGAGGCTGCCGCCGACCGCCGATGCCGCCGACGCCGAGGAGCCGGCCGTCGACGAGGTGCGAGGACACGGTCGACGTGCCGGAGACCGGCGACAAGGTGCAGGACAAGGCGAAGCTCCCGCCGACGCACACCGAGAACTGATCTTCCCGTCCTATCGGCGTGCGGCGCGCTAGCGTCCTGGTGACTCTGCGGCGCGCCCAGTAAGCGCAAAGGTTGAATCTGACGTGGCAACGACGACGACATCCCGCCCGGGACGGCTACTGATCGTCCTGGCGAGTCATCCTGGTCCTGCTGTTCGGGATCATGGGACTCACCAAGTCCTGGAAGCCCAAGCTCGGCCTGGACCTGCGCGGTGGTACCACCATCACGCTGACCGCCAAGTACGCTGGCCGGTGGTGGGAAGGTGACCGCGGAGCAACTCTCCGAGGCGAAGAACATCATCTCCGCAGCGGGTGAACGGTGCGGGTGTCGGCGAGTCCGAGATCACCACCTCCGGCGGTGAACCACATCAACGTGGCGGTGCCGGGCGCGAACCAGGACGAGCCTGGTCAAGCAGGTCGGCCAGACCGCGCTGCTGTACTTCCGGATCGTGTACGACGCGCAGGCCGGCGCCCCGGTGCCGACGACGCCGCCGTCCGCCACGCCGACCGGTAGCCGACGTCGAAGCCGAGCACCACGCCGAAGCCGAGTTCGACCATCAAGCCGCCGTCGACACCGGCCCGACGCCGAACGGCCGCGCCTGGAGCAGCGCGCTCGGCAATGCCACGCCGACCCCGACCCCGACGCCGAAGCCACCCCGACGCCGACGGCCAAGCCCAGCACCCCGGCGACGCCGGGCGTGCCGCTGCCCAAGGTCACCGGTGACCCGCTGACGTGGACCCCGGACGCCGCCACCACCGCGGCGTTCGCGGCGTCCAAGTGCGCGACGACAAGAAGGACACCGACCCGAACGGACGCGCCGGACAAGCCGCTGTTCTCCTGCGACCAGGCACGGTCAGTACAAGTACCTGCTCGGTCCGGCGATCCTCAAGGGCACCGACCTGTCCGACGCCAGCGCGGGCATCCCGCAGGGCGGCTTCCCTGGCAGGTCAACCTGAACTTCACCGGTGAGGGCGGCGAGAAGTTCCTCAACGCCACCACCGCATCTCCGCAGCGCGGCCAGGGCCAGAACCTGTTCGCGATCGTGCTGGACGGCGTGACCATCTCGACCCCGAGCGTGACGACAGCCGATCCCGGGTGGCCAGGCGCAGATCACCGGCTCGTTCACCGAGACCGAGGCGCGCGACCTGGCGCAACGTGCTGAAGTACGGCGCGCTGCCGGTCTCGTTCGACATCTCGTCGGTCGAGACCGTCTCGCCGCAGCTCGGTGGTGACCAGCTGTCGGCCGGTATCACCGCCGGCCTGATCGGCCTCGCGCTGGTCATCATCTTCTCGTTCCTGTACTACCGCGGCCTGGGCCTGGTCGTCGTGCTGTCGCTGGCGGTCGCGGCGGCGCTGACCTACGCGCTCGGTCGTCCTGCTCGGCAAGGCGATCGGGTTCACCCTGACGCTGGCCGGTATCGCGGGTCTGATCGTGGCGATCGGTATCACCGCGGACTCGTTCGTCATCTACTTCGAACGACTCCGCGACGAGGTCCGCGAGGGCCGCAGCCTGCGCTCCTCGGTGGAGACCGGCTGGGCCCGCGCCAAGCACACCATCATCGCGGCCGACTCGATCTCGCTGCTCGCCGCCGTGGTGCTCTACATCCTCGCGGTCGGCGGCGTGAAGGGCTTCGCGTTCACGCTCGGCCTGACCACGCTGATCGACCTGCTGGTGGTGTTCATCTTCACCAAGCCGCTGGTCACGCTGCTGGCCCGGACCGACTTCTTCGGCCACGGCCACAAGCTGTCCGGCCTCGACCCCGAGCATCTCGGCGTCGAACGGCTGCCCGGCCAGATGAAACCGATCGGCCCGGTCCGGCCAAGCCGTCGACGCGCAAGCCCGTGGAGGCGAGGTCTGATGTCGAAGCTCGGAACCATCGGTGCCAAGTTGCACCGCGGTGAGGTCTCCTACGACTTCATCGGCAAGCGCAAGCTGTGGTTCGCCGTCTCGATCGCGCTGGTCGTCATCTCGCTCGGCGGGCTGTTCGTCCGCGGCCTGGCGCTCGGCATCGAGTTCAAGGGCGGCGTCGAGTACCAGGCCAACGGTCAAGGTCACCAGCAGCACCGTCGACGACTTCACCGCCGCGGTGAAGGCGACCAACGCCAAGGACCTCGGCGACCCGGTCGTCACCACGGTCGGCGGCGACAAGGTACGGGTCCAGACCCGGCCGCTGGCTCAGGACGACATCGCCAAGGTCCGCGCACGCGATCGCGCAAGGAGGCCGGGGTCGCCGCCGTCGACCAGGTCAGTACCCAGCAGATCGGTGCCTCCTGGGGCTCGCAGATCGCGAACAAGGCGATCCTCGCCCTGATCGTGTTCCTGGTCCTCGGTCTTCGGCGTGATCTGGATCTACTTCCGGGAACCGAAGGCGTCGATGGCGGCCATCATCGCGCTGGTCCACGACGTCACTGATCACGGTCGGCGTCTACGCGCTGATCGGCTTCGACGTCACGCCGGCCACGGTGATCGGCGTACTGACCATCCTGGGGTACTCGCTGTACGACACGGTCGTCGTGTTCGACAAGGTGCGCGAGAACACCCGCGGCATCACCGGGCTCGAACCGCTACACCTACAGCGACGCGACCAACCTCGCCGTGAACCAGACCATCGTACGGTCGATCAACACCACGCTGATCGCGCTGCTGCCGGTCGGGTCGATCCTGGTCGTCGGCACCGTAGTACTGGGGACCGGACCGCTGAAGGACCTGTCGCTGGCCCTGTTCGTCGGTATCGCCGTCGGTGCGTACTCCTCGATCTTCATCGCTCCGGCGCTGCTGGCCACCTTCAAGGAGCGCGAGCCGGGCATGCAGGCGCTGCGCCGCCGGGTGCTCGCCAAGCGCGGCACGACGGTCGACCACGGCCTCCGGTACGCCGGTGCCGGTGGCCGCCGGAGCCACTGCGACGGTCGCGAACGACCCGACGACCCGCACACAGGACCGCCCGGCGAAGGCCGGTTCGCCGGTCACGTCGAGCCGGCCGGTGAAGTCGACGAGCTCGGCCGGACGCCCGCAACCGACCCGCAAGCCGCGGTCCAAGCGCGGTAAGTGATGCGGTCGCTGGAGCAGGTCCTCAAGGACGGCATCCGCGACATCCAGGACTACCCGCAGGAAGGGGTGCTGTTCAAGGACATCACCCCGCTGCTGGCGGACCACGAGGGCTTCAGCATCGTGGTGCAGGCGCTGGCGGCTGCGGGCCGGGATGCCGACGGCAAGGTCGTGGTCGACAAGGTGGTCGGGATCGAGGCCCGTGGCTTCATCCTGGCCGCCCCGGTCGCGCTTGCCCTGGGCGCCGGGTTCGTCCCGGTGCGGAAGAAGGGCAAGCTGCCGGCCGCGACGTACGAGGAGTCGTACGCGCTGGAGTACGGCGAGGCGACCATCGAGGTGCACCAGGACGCCTTCGCGCGAGGGCGACCGGGTGCTGGTGATCGACGACGTGCTCGCCACCGGCGGGACGGTCGAGGCCTGCCTACGCCTCGTACGCCGGTGCGGCGCCGAGGTGGTCGGTACGACGGTACTGCTCGAACTGTCCTTCCTGCCCGGGCGTAAGCGGCTCGAGGGGGAGCGGGTAAGCGCCCTCCTCACCGTCTGAGGACTGCGCTCGTCACTGTCCGAAATCGGGCATAACGTCAATTCGGCGTGTTGTCCACAGCCCGTGTCCGCCTCGTTGGCCGCTGCCCCCTAGACTGGTGGTCTGTCGGCGGAGGGATACGAACGTGGGCGAAGACCCGGCGATGACTTCAGCGGTACCGGATGTGGTGCCGCACGAGCCTCCGCGCGCGCCCGCCGTGCGCCCGGTGGCCAATCCTTCGCCGCCCACGCCCGCTCCGCCCAGTGCTCAGCCGCCGCGCATCGCACCCGCCCGGGTGCGCGCCCGGCTGGCCCGGCTCGGCGGCACCCGGCATCCCGAACCGGGCGCCGATGCTCGAGCCGCTGTTCCGGGTCGTCCGGGCGACCCACCCCAAGGCCGATCTGGCGATCATCGAGCGGGCCTACCGGACGGCCGAGAAGCACCACACCGGCCAGCTCCGCAAGAGCGGTGACGCCTACATCACCCACCCGCTCGCGGTGGCGACGATCCTGGCCGAGCTCGGTATGACCGCACCGACCCTGTGTGCGGCGCTGCTGCACGACACGGTCGAGGACACCGACTACACGATCGACGAGCTGACCAAGGACTTCAGCGAAGAGATCGCGATGCTGGTCGACGGCGTCACCAAGCTGGACAAGGTCAAGTACGGCGAGTCCGCGCAGGCCGAGACGATCCGCAAGATGGTCGTCGCGATGGCCAAGGACATCCGGGTGCTGGTGATCAAGCTCGCCGACCGGCTGCACAACATGCGCACGCTCGGCTTCCTGCGGCAGGAGAAGCAGGAGCGGATCGCCCGCGAGACGCTCGAGATCTACGCCCCGCTGGCGCACCGGCTGGGTATGAACACGATCAAGTGGGAGCTCGAGGACCTGTCGTTCTCGACCCTGCACCCGAAGGTGTACGACGAGATCGTCCGGCTGGTCGCCGAGCGCGCGCCGTCCCGCGACGAGTACCTGGCCACGGTGATCGACCAGGTGCACGAGGACCTGCGCGCGGCCAAGGTGAAGGCGACCGTCACCGGCCGGCCGAAGCACTACTACTCGATCTACCAGAAGATGATCGTCCGCGGCCGCGAGTTCGGCGACATCTACGACCTGGTCGGCATCCGCGTGCTGGTCGAGTCGGTCCGGGACTGTTACGCCGCGCTCGGTGTGCTGCACGCGCGCTGGAATCCGGTGCCCGGCCGGTTCAAGGACTACATCGCGATGCCGAAGTTCAACATGTACCAGTCGCTGCACACCACGGTGATCGGCCCTTCGGGCAAGCCGGTGGAGCTGCAGATCCGGTCGTTCTCGATGCACCGGCGCGCGGAGTACGGCATCGCCGCGCACTGGAAGTACAAGGAAGACCCGAACGCGCCGGCGCCCGAGGTGGGCGCGCCGCCGACCACCGAGATCGGCGCTCCGAACGAGATGCCCTGGGTGCGGCAGTTGGTCGACTGGCAGCGGGAGACCTCCGACCCGTCGGAGTTCCTCGACTCGCTGCGGTTCGAGATCAACAACTCCGAGGTCTACGTCTTCACCCCGCGCGGCGACGTGATGTCGCTGCCGACCGGTTCGTCGCCGGTCGACTTCGCGTACGCGATCCACACCGAGGTCGGGCACCGCTGTATCGGCGCCCGGGTGAACGGCCGGCTGGTGCCGCTGGAGAGCACGCTCGAGAACGGCGACGTGGTCGAGGTGTTCACCTCGAAGGCGCAGGGCGCCGGACCGTCGCGCGACTGGCTCACCTTCGTCAAGAGCCCGCGGGCGCGCAACAAGATCAAGCACTGGTTCTCCAAGGAGCGCCGCGACGAGGCGATCGAGCACGGCAAGGACGCGATCGCCAAGCAGCTCCGCAAGGAGGGCCTGCCGCTGCAGCGCCTGCTGTCGCACGAGACGCTGACCGCGGTCGCCAACTCGCTGCGCTATCCCGACGTGACCGGTCTGTACGCCGCGGTCGGCGAGAGCCACGTGAGCGCGCAGGCCGTCGTACGGCGTCTGATCGAGACGTATGGCGGAGAAGAGGGCGCGGCCGAGGATCTGGCCGAGGGCCTGCGGCTGCCGCAGACCCGCGAGCGGCGCAAGCGCACTGCTCGCGGCGACGCCGGTGTCATCGTCAAGGGCGCGACGGACGTGCTGTCGAAGCTCGCCCGCTGCTGTACGCCGGTGCCGGGCGACGAGATCATCGGCTGGGTCACCCGCGGCGCCGGCGTCTCGGTGCACCGGGCCGACTGCGCCAACGTCGAGAACCTGCAGACCCAGCCCGAGCGCATCGTCGAGGTCGAGTGGGCTCCGACCGCGCAATCGGTCTTCCTGGTCGCGATCCAGGTCGAGGCGCTGGACCGGGCACGGCTGCTTGTCGGACATCACGCGGGTGCTGTCGGACTACCACGTGAACATCCTGTCGGCGGCGCTGACGACGACCCGCGACCGGATCGCCAAGTCCCGCTTCACCTTCGAGATGGGCGACCCGACCCACCTGGGCCACGTCCTGAAGGCCGTCCGCTCCGTAGAAGGCGTCTTCGACGTCTACCGCGTCACCCAGTAGCGAGTTTGTGAGGCCGGGGAGACTGCAGGCATGGTCTCCTCGGGTGAGTTCGGGCGCCGCAGCCTGCTGATCGCCGGCGCCGGCTTCCTGGCCGGCTGCAGCGATGATCCTGGGGCCAAGCCTGCGGCATCCGCTTCACTTGAGGTGCCGACCCAGACGGGTCCGGTGACTCCGAGCCTCGGCGCCGTCGACCTCGGCGCCAGGGTCCTCTCCCACCGTGCTGCCAACGCCTCCGGGCCCCTCGCTGCCTGCTGTTCGAGCCTGGACACCTGGCCGAGGCGAGATCAAGCCGGAGGTGAAAGCCGCCGCCGTGGCCGCGGTCGTCAAACTGCTCCAGAAGCCAACTCGGTCGTCGAGGTCATCGACGCGCAGTACGGCGGACTTCTTGCAGCACCGCGAGCGTGCTGGTGCCCTGCCGCGTCTACACCGTTGCCAACGGCAAGCTGACCACCGGCGGTACCACGGTCGACGTACGCCTCAGCCGCTCAGGCCAGACCTGGCACGTCACCGCCATGCATCCCGCTCAACCCGGCGCCCCCGCGAAGACCCTCACCAACGCCGCCCGCCAGGTCCTGGCCAACGACCGCATCGTCCTCCCGCCCGCTTCGGCCGCCGACATTCGCTCCGGGATGATCCACGACACCGTCCTCACCGCGATGCTCGACCTCGCGAAGACCTACCGAATCGGCATCTCCGTCATCCGCTCCGGCCACCCCCTGGACGTCTTCGGCACCACCCGCCCCAGCGACCACCCCCGAGGCCGAGCCTTCGACACCTGGCAGATCAACGACCGCGCCGTAGTAGACCCCACCACCCCGCGCACCCTCATCACCGCCTACATGCGAGCCGCCGCCTCCACCGGCTCCTACAACGTAGGCGGCCCCTACCAACTCCCCGGCCCCACCTACTTCTCCGACAACACCCACCACGACCACATCCACGCCGGCTTCGACACCTAGCCGGCATCCGCACGTCACCCCTCAAGCCTTGGGAGGGCGCCGCGATGAATAAGGCGAGCGACGACGGCTACGCGATGAAGCTGGCTCAGGATTCCTACCGCTGGTACCACGACCGCGCACTCGCCTGCCGTCGCGGCTATCAGATCCAGGAGACGGTGACCCTCATCGTCGCAGCCGCAATCCCCGCCTCGGCGGTGCTGACCCACAACGACGCCCGCATCCCGGCGATCCTCGGCGGCCTGGTGGTCATCCTCGCCGGCCTCCGCCCCATCTTCCACTGGCAAGAGAACTACCTCCGCTTCAGCGGCGCCCGCGAAGCAGTCAAACCAACGCCGTCTGTACGACATCGGAGCCGCACCGTACGACGACCCCGCCACCCGCGACGGCGAACTGACCCGCGAGATCACCCGCAGAGAACAAGAAGAAACCGCCGGCTGGATCAAGGTCGCCGCCGAACGCCCCAAACCCTGACTCACCGGCAGCAGTCCACTTCGTAGCCGTGGTCGGCTTGGCAGAAACTCGCCCGCAGATGGCGTTCCACCGTGTAGATGTTGCTGGACTCAGCCCAGTACTGCGGTGGCAGCGAGGTTTGACGTCACCCCGCTCAGCGCCAACGCAGTAGCCGAAGCCATGTGGCGAAACATCTGCTTATCTGCCATAACCACCACCTCCTTTCCGGTGCCTTCTCTGCGCTTTGCGTTGCGAAGGAGTTCGGTCGAGGCATAGAGGAATACAGCCGTTACCAGTACGTACGCCACCGCTAGACCCGGTACTGCTACCGGGCTCAATCCAGCGAGTCAGCCTCGCATCGCGCCGCCGTACCGGTCAAGACGAACGGGTGTCCGGTACGACGGCTTACCAACGGCGCGGCAGGCGAGGGTAGATGCTCAGATAGCTGCCCACCGCCAGTTCGAGGGCGGGGTAGGACCCCAGAGGTCGGGGCGTCGCACAGAGATGATGTGCCAGCCGAGGTCGGCCAGTTCGGCGCGGCGGCGTTCGTCGCGTGCTTCGGCGCAGGGCTGGGAATGCCAGCGGTCGCTGTCGTATTCGAGGCCCAGATGACGGCCGTCGTCCATCGGTTCCGGATACCCGACGTCGATTCGGTACTCGCGTTGGGGGCCTTGGACGCGGACCTGCAGGTCGGGCTTGCCGAAGCCGGCGTCGATCAGGCGGAGACGGAGCCAGGATTCGCCGGGCGAGGCGGCGCGGCGGTCGGCGTAGGACAGGATCTGGAGGGCCTGGATGATGCCGGGGCGGCCGTCGTACGCCGTTGAGGCTGCGCGGACTGCCCAGCGGTCTGCGATGCCGGAGCGGAGCATGGCGTCGACCGCGGAGAGGGCAAAGGGGCGGGGGAGTTGCATGGCGAGTTCGACGGTGGTGGCGATCGGGCTGGTCACCGGCAGGCCGGCCACCTCGACCATGTCGGTGGCCTCGCGGGTCCATTGCACGTCGACTTCCGCGCTGGCTTGTAGTGCGGTGGTCTCGATGCCGTGGATCCAGGCGGCGGTCAGGCCACAGGCGACGCCGCCTGGCGGCAGCAGGAGCCCGACTGCTTCCGCGCGGAGCTCACGCGAGTCGGGTACGCGGACGTCGACGTACACACCTTTGACCACCTGCCGGATCTCGCCAGCGCTCAGCAGCCAGCGGAGTTTGCCGCGGACCTGGTGTGCCCGGAACGGTAATCCGCAGAAGAACAGTGGAAACTCAGCAGGCAGCATCTGAGAAGGATGGCTGGATCAGGCTGGGGCGTGCTTTGCGTTATCCACAAGGGATGGGGGTCAGGCGCGGCGTGGCGGGATGACTGCGCGGGCGCTGATTCGCCAGCCGTTCGGTGTGCGGACGACCTCGTCCTCGTAGACGACGGTGCCTGCCCGGCCGTCGGCCATCACCGAGAGGCCTTTCGAACGCACCGAGGCACGGTCGTCGAGGTCAGGGTCGGTCGTGACGATCACGTTGGTGACGTGGTGCCCGACGGGCTGGTCGCCGGGCGCCGAGTCGAAGAGTTCGATGAGTGCCGGCAGTCCGCGGACGATGCCCAGGCCATAGGCGGTCACGTCGTACGACGCGTCGGGTGTCAGCAGTAGTCCGAGGTCGCCGGAGCGCCGGTCGTCCGCGAGGTGCCCGTGCAGCGAAACCAGCTCGTGGATGGCCAGCCGGTCTTCGGTGGTCAGTGGCATCGGCACTCCTGGGCGATCGTGGGAGAGGATAGTGGCGATGACTGATCATAAACGGGGCGTGCGCCCCGCTTCAACCGGGTATCGCCGGAAGGACGCCGTCGCCAACCGCGCCAAGGTGGTGGCCGCGGCCCGTGCGGCGTTCGAGGCGGAGGGGCTCAGCGTGTCCCTCGACGAGATCGCCCGGCGGGCCGGCGTGGGTGCGGGCACGGTTCACCGGCACTTCAGGACCAAGGCGGAGCTCGTCGACACGGTCCTCGCCGCAGCGGTCGAGGACCTCGTCGTGACGGCGAACGCCGCTGCCGAGTCGGACGACCCCGGCGTTGCACTGCGTGACTTTCTGGTGCGACTGGTCACCGAGGGAGCAGCCGCCCACGAACTCGCCGCGCGGCTGCAGGTCGGTGCAGGCAACGTCGATGCAGCGGTGGCCGGACCGGTTGCTGAGCTCGACCGCGCGATGGGTCTGCTCCTGTCCCGCGCCCGCGACGCAGGGGTCGTCCGTCCCGACATCGATGACCGCGACCTGGCGGCGATCGTCGCTGCCGCACACGCCGCGTACGTCCATCCCACTGGGGGCGATCACGCACTCATGCTGGTGCTGCGATCAATTGAGGCCAGTAGCTAGCTGAATTCGGAGAGCGCGTTCTGGGCCTGGGTCAGCCATTCTCGGCGGGCGGCGATCGACTCGCGGGCGTCGTTGGCCTTCTTGGCGTTGCCTTGGGCCTCGTGTTTCGCCGCCTGCTTCTCCAAGTCGGCGATCAGGGACTGGAGTTGTTTGACGGTGGCTTCGGCGCGGGCTCTGGCTTCGGGGTTGGAGCGGGCCCAGACGTCGTCCTCGGCGGACTTGACGGCTTGTTCGACGGCGCGCAGGCGGGTGTCGATCGGGCGCATCGAGTCGCGCGGGATCTTGCCGATGGCGTCCCAGCGGTCGAGCAGGTCGCGGAGCTGGTCGCGGGCGACCTTGGCGTCCGTGACGGGCAGGATCGCCTCGATCTCGACGAGCAAGGCTTCCTTGGCAGCGAGGTTGGCGACCTGCTCCTGGTTCTCCTCGGCCTGTACTGCGTCGCGCGCGCCGAAGAACGCGTCCTGGGCGCTGCGGAACCGGGCCCAGAGCTTGTCGTCGACCTCGCGCGGCGCGGGGCCGGCCGCCTTCCACTGCCGCATCAGATCGCGGAAGCGGCCCGACGTCGGTCCCCAGTCGGTGGACGACGACAGCGATTCCGCCTCGGCAGCCAGCCGCTCCTTCACCACGGCCGCCTCGTCACGCTTCGAGGAGAGCTCGGCGAAGTGCTGCTTGCGGTGCCGGGTGTACGTCGTACGGGCGGACGAGAAGCGGTGCCACAGCTCGTCGTCGCTGGACTTGTCGAGCCGGGGGAGTGCCTTCCACTCGTCCAGCAACTCGCGCAGCCGGGTGACGCCGTGCCGCCAATCGGTGCCGGCCGCGATCGTCTCGGCCTCGGTGGCGATCTTGGTCTTGGCCTCGCGGGCCTCCTCGACCTTCGCCGCGCGTTCGGCCTTCTTCTTCTCGCGCTGCTGGGCGACCAGGGGGGTGAGCGCGTCGAGCCGGGACCGCAGACCGTCCAGGTCGCCGACCGCCTGGGCCTCGTCGATGGCCGCGGTCACCTTCTTCACGGCGGCGCGGGCGTCGTCGGGGGAGACGGTGCCGGCCTGGACCCGCTTCTCCAGCAGGTCGACCTCGAAGGCCAGCGCGTCGTACCGCCGGGTGTAGAAGGCGAGCGCCTCCTCCGGGTTGGCGTCCGGCCACTGGCCGACCGCTCGTTCGCCGTCCTTCGTCCGGACGAACACCGTTCCGTCGTCTGCTACCCGGCCCCAGCTTTCCTCGGCCACAACTCGCCCCTTCCGGCGGTATGTACTGCGCTCGTGCCCATTCTGGTCAGTCGCCGGTTCATCCGGGCCAACAGGGTCCAGTCGGGCGCGTCGGGGAGCTGTCCCGACGCTTATCACTGAACAATCACAAACTCCCCGCCGCTACGCAACGGGGTTGCCGTCACAATCAGGAACATCGGCGGACATTCCTGGTGAGCGCAGGCCCAATCCGGTTCGAAAGTCACAACACCCGACCGGTAGCCTTGGCTGGTCCCGATCTGTTCCAGGAAGGTCTGTCGTGCTCATCGCCGGGTTCCCCGCGGGTCCGTGGGGTACGAACTGCTACGTCGTCGCCACCGGCCAGGGCGCGGAATGCATCGTCATCGATCCCGGCCAGGACGCGGCCGCGGGCGTCGACCAGGTGGTGCGCGAGAACAAGCTGAAGCCGGTCGCCGTGCTGCTCACGCACGGCCACATCGACCACATGTTCTCGGTCCTGCCGGTCTGCGGCACGTACGACAGCACCGCCTGGATCCACGCGGACGACCGGCACCTGCTGGCCGACCCGATGGCCGGGATCAGCGCGGAGAGCGCGCGGATGCTGCTCGGCGGTGACCACACGTTCGCCGAGCCGGACGACGTCGCCGAGCTCAAGGACGGCCAGAGCCTCGAGCTCGCCGGCCTGCAGTTCATGGTCGACCACACTCCGGGCCACACGAAGGGCTCGGTCACCTTCACCACGCCGTACGACGGGCCGGAAGATGTGCCCGCGGTGCTGTTCTCCGGGGACGTGTTGTTCGCGGGGTCGATCGGCCGGACGGATCTGCCCGGCGGCGACCATCCGGCGATGCTGCATACGTTGGCCACCAAGATCCTGCCGATGCGCGACGAGATCGTCGTGCTGCCGGGTCATGGTGGCCAGACCACGATCGGCCGGGAGAAGGCGACCAACCCTTACCTGCAGGACCTGGAGATATCGAAATGAGCAAGCGCATGAGCAAGGTCGGCCCCGATCAGTGGGTTCCCCGAATTCCTTCCCGTCGGACCGGATCGTCGAGCAGCACTTCCTCGACGTGATCCGGGAGACGTTCGAGCTGCACGGCTTCGCCTCGATCGAGACGCGCGCGGTCGAGCCGGTCGAGCGACTCTCGAACCAGGGCGAGGACGCGGACAAGGAGATCTACGGCGTACGGCGGCTCGCGGCCGGCCCCGACGACGAGGGCCCGGGCCTCGGTCTGCACTTCGACCTGACGGTGCCGTTCGCGCGGTACGTGCTGGAGCACGCCGGCAAGCTGGCGTTCCCGTTCCGGCGCTACCAGATCCAGAAGGTCTGGCGCGGCGAGCGTCCGCAGGAGGGCCGGTACCGCGAGTTCACCCAGGCCGACATCGACATCGTCGGCCACGGCGCGCTGCCGAACCACTACGAGGTCGAGCTGCCGCTGGTGATCGCGGACGCGTTGCGCAAGCTGCCGGTGCCGGAGTTCGTGATCAAGGTCAACAACCGCAAGATCCCCGAGGGGTTCTACCGCGGGCTCGGCCTGGACGACGTGACCACCGTGCTGCGGATCGTCGACAAGATCGACAAGATCGGCCCGGAGAAGGTCGTCGAGCGACTGGTCGAGTCCGGCGCGCACCGACAAGCAGGCCGCCAAGCCTTGCCGTCCAGCTGGCCGACATCTCCAGCACCGACACGTCGTTCGTGGAGCAGGTGCGGGCGCTCGGCGTCGAGCACGAGATCCTCGACGAGGGCCTCGAGCAGCTGAGCCGCGGTGATGGCGGCCGCGGCCGAGCACGCGCCCGGCCTGCTGATGGCCGACCTCCGGATCGCCCGCGGCCTGGACTACTACACCGGCGCGGTCTACGAGATCTACCTGGTCGGCCAGGAGTCCTTCGGCTCGATCGGCTGGCGGTGGCCGGTACGACGCGCTCGCGACCGACGGCAAGACGACGTACCCGGGCGTCGGCATCTCGATCGGCGTCTCGCGGCTGGTGCACCGGCTGGTCAGCCAGGGCCTGGTGAAGAGCACCCGCAGTACGCCGACCGCCGTACTGGTTGCCCTGAACAACGAAGACGAGCGCGACGAAGCGACTGCGTACCGCGGCTGCGCTGCGGGCCCGGGGCATCCCGGTCGAGGTCGCGCCGGCGGCGGCGAAGTTCGGCAAGCAGATCAAGTTCGCGGATCGCCGGGGCATCCCGTTCGTGTGGTTCAGCACCGACAACGGCGCCGAAGTGAAGGACATCCGCAGCGGCGAGCAGGTGCCGGCCGATCCGGCCACCTGGACCCCGCCCGCGCACGACGTACGACCCAGTATCGAAACCCCTCAGGAGAACTCGTGATCCGTACCCATTCCGCCGGCTCGCTGCGGGCCGAGCACACCGGGCAGACCGTCACGCTGGCGGGCTGGGTGGCGCGGCGGCGTGATCACGGCGGCGTCGCGTTCATCGACCTGCGCGACTCCAGCGGCACCGTCCAGGTCGTCATCCGGGACGAGGAGGCCGCGCAGCGGCCTGCGTTCGGAGTACTGCCTGAAGATCGTCGGCACCGTCGCGGCGCGTCCCGAGGGCAACGCGAACCCGGACCTGCCGACCGGTGAGATCGAGATCATCACCGAGGAGATCGAGGTCCTTCACGAGGCCGCGCCGCTGCCGTTCCCGGTCGAGGAGCACCACGCGACGCCGGTGAACGAAGAGGTCCGGCTCAAGTACCGCTACCTCGACCTGCGTCGTCAGGGCCCGGGTGCCGCGCTTCGGCTGCGCAGCAAGGTGAACAAGGCCGCGCGCGACGTCCTGGCGAAGCACGACTTCGTCGAGATCGAGACGCCGACGCTGACCAAGTCGACGCCGGAAGGCGCGCGCGACTTCCTGGTCCCGGCGCGTCTGCAGCCGGGATCCTGGTACGCGCTGCCGCAGTCGCCGCAGCTGTTCAAGCAGCTGCTGATGGTGGCCGGGATGGAGCGGTACTACCAGATCGCGCGCTGCTACCGCGACGAGGACTTCCGCGCCGACCGGCAGCCGGAGTTCACCCAGCTGGACGTCGAGATGAGCTTCGTCGACCAGGACGACATCATCGCGCTGTCCGAGGAGATCCTGACCGAGCTGTGGAAGCTCGCCGGGCACGAGATCCAGACGCCGATCCAGCGGATGACGTACGCCGAGGCGATGGCTCGCTTCGGCAGCGACAAGCCCGATCTGCGGATGGGCCTGGAGCTGGTCGAGTGCACCGACTACTTCAAGAACACGCCGTTCCGGGTGTTCCAGGCGCAGTACGTCGGCGCGGTCGTGATGCCGGGTGGCGCCGACCAGCCGCGCAAGCAGCTGGACGCGTGGCAGGACTGGGCGAAGCAGCGTGGTGCGCGCGGTCTCGCGTACGTGCTGGTCGGTCAGGACGGCGAGCTCGCGGGTCCGGTCGCCAAGAACCTGTCCGAGGAAGAGCGCGCCGGGCTGGCTGACCACGTTGGTGCGAAGCCGGGTGACTGCATCTTCTTCGCTGCTGGTGCGGTGAAGTCGTCGCGGGCGCTGCTCGGTGCTGCACGGCTGGAGATCGGCCGGCGCGGTGGGCTGATCGACGAGTCGGCCTGGTCGTTCGTGTGGGTCGTCGACGCGCCGCTGTTCGAGCCGGCTGATGACGCGACCGCTGCTGGTGATGTCGCTGTTGGTTCGGGTGCTTGGACTGCTGTGCACCACGCGTTCACGTCGCCGAAGCCGGACTCGATGGACACGTTCGACACCGATCCGGGTTCGGCGCTGGCGTACGCGTACGACATCGTCTGCAACGGCAACGAGATCGGTGGTGGGTCGATCCGTATCCACCGCGAGGACGTGCAGAAGCGGGTCTTCAAGGTGATGGGGCTGACCGACGAGGAGGCGACCGAGAAGTTCGGCTTCCTGCTCGACGCGTTCAAGTTCGGCGCGCCGCCGCACGGCGGGATCGCGTTCGGCTGGGACCGGATCACCGCGCTGCTGGCCGGCGCCGACTCGATCCGCGACGTGATCGCCTTCCCGAAGTCGGGCGGTGGCTACGACCCGCTCACCGCGGCCCCGGCCCCGATCACCCCCGAACAACGCAAGGAAGCCGGCGTCGACGCCAAGCCCGAGGTGAAGGGCGACGAGAAGGCCGAAGCCAAGCAGTAACCAGCAACTCGATCACTCAGCGTGCCGTGGCAGTTACCTGCCACGGCATGCTGCATTGCGGTCGAAAGGGTTGAGCATTGGCCGGGTTGGGCGGAAAGTAACTGCGTAGCTACTCGCATTAGACAGTTTTTCACTGAACCTTCCCAGACCGCCCCGCTCGGGAGATTGTCATGCCGAACCCCAGATTCCGTCGATTGCTCACCTCGGTCCTGGCCTTGGCCGGGATCACCGTCGGCGGCCTGGTCGCCGCCACTCCGGCCCACGCCACCGTCTTCCAGACCTACGGGAGCGGGGTGAACGTCCGCGCCGACGCGTATCTCTCGTCGGCGGTGGTCCGGACCCTTCCCGGCCCGACCTCCATCGACGTCGATTGCCAGAAGGAAGGCGATCTCGTCACCGTCTCCGGCGGCTCCAGCAAGTGGTGGGCGCACATCCCCGCCTTTGGTGGGTACGTGACCGTCGCCTATGTGGCGATCCCGGAAGACAAGCTGCCCGGCGTACCGGAGTGCGGTGGTCCGCCGCCGTCCGGTGACGACATCACGCTGGCCGACGTCCAGGCGATGTTCCCCGGCAAGATCGCGAACCCGTCGATCGTGCAGACCGGGTTGCCGTCGCTGAACCAGGCGATGCGAGACGCGAACATCAATACGCCGTACCGGAAGGCCGCTTTCCTGGCCACGCTGGTGCACGAGTCGCGACTCGAGTACAACATCCGCGAGATCGGCGACACCCGCGTGTACGGCGGTCGCGGCTACATCCAGCTGACCGGTGACTTCAACTACGGGCCGGCCGGCAACTACTTCGGCATCAACCTGCTCGGCAATCCGGATCTGGCCCTGTCGCTGCAGTGGAGTGCCCCGATCGCCCGCTGGTACTGGACCGTGAACCGCAACATCAACCCGTTCGCCGACCAGCTGAACATGGGCAAGGTGAACGCGGCGATCGGCTACCCGGCCGGCGCCGAGGACCAGCGCCGCTGTGACTCCTTCAAGGCCGCGATCAACTACCTGACCGGATCCGTTCCAGCCGGCGTGATCTGCACCCGCTCGAAGGCCCTCGCCGGCGACACCAGCAAGCTGAACCGCGCCCAGTTCGATGCCCTCAGCAAGGTAGGCGGCGGCCTCGGCTGACCCCTTCCGAACCTGCCGGCCGGGCACCACTGGGGTCCCGGCCGGCTCCGCCCGTACTACTGCGGTGCTACTGGGTGTCCTCGAAGATTTGCTTGCCTGAGGCATCGAATGCGCGGATGTCCGTCTCGGCCCGCTCCTGGTCGTGAACGAGTTGGGACGCCTGCACGAACCCGGCGCCGCCTTTGACGGTCACGCCGTACCAGGGGGTGGCGCCGCCCGACCAGCGGAGCCGGAGCTCGACCCGTGCCACCTGCGGAAGCGCGTCGAAGGCGAAGTCGGTGTAGAAGGTCGACTTGCCGCCGCCGCTGGGATGGTTCGAGACGTTCCACTGACCGTTGACCGGGAAGTCGAAGTTGGCGCTGCCGCTCGCGGGCCGGTTCTTCTCCAGCCGCTGGTAATGGTTGTCGATGCACATCACCCACACGCCCTTCGCGGTGGTGAAGGTCTGCATCACCGCCTGCTGGCCCGGACTGACCTTGCGGTCGTAACCAGGCAGGGTCCGCACCCAGCGGGCGTCGTGGACGGTCGCGGTGTTCGCTTCGGCGGGCAACGGAACTGCCACCCGGTCCCCGCTGCCGTCTGTCACGGTCGTCTCGCCCGCGTTCGCGGCCGCCGCGTCGGCCAGGCATTCCCGCGCGTCGGCGAGCGCTATGTTCCGGCTGGCCGGTCCGAGATCCAGCGAGACCTCGGGGGAGGCGTTCGCTGGGACCTTCTGCACTTCCCGGAGAGTGGGAGCGGGAGTGCTCGGCGTTGAGGCGACGGGTGGCGCCGAGCCGTCGTGACCGGGTCTCGTCAGGACAACGACGCCGGTGGTGATGACGGCGATGCCGCAGGCGGCGGCGAGGACGGGCACCCAGGCCGGGCGACTGCGCTGGGACAGGCGGGCGCGCCGGACCAGGTCCGCGCGAATTTCATCGGCTCCGGCGAGGTCTTCGACCGGTGGTGGCGTGGTGAGGTTCATCAGGACTCCTCCGGTCCGGGGTGGTCGAGCAGGGCGGGAAGCCGGCGGCGGGCGCGGGACAGCCGTGCCTTCACCGTGCCTTCGGCGACACCCAGTACTTCGGCGGCTTCGGCGAGCCGCAGCTCGGCCCAGTAGACGAGTTCGATCGTCTCCCGCTCGTGCGCCGGGAGTTGCCGCAGGGCCTGCCGTACGGCGCGGATGTGCTCCTCCGAGTCGAGCCGGGCAGCGATCGCGTCGGCGTGATCCGGTTGGTGGCCCGGCTGGGGCTGCCGGCTGATGAAATGCGTCAGGCGGCGCTTGGCCCGGGCGACGTTGCGGAGCTCGTTGCGGGCGATCGTCAGCAACCAGGCCTTCGCGGTCTCGTGCTGGAGCGGACCGGGGTCCGAGCGGGTGAACTGCCGCCAGGCGTTGATGAAGGTCGTCTGCACGGCGTCATCGGCGACGGCGTACGAGCCGGTGTGGCGTACGGCGTACGCGTGCACGACCGCGGAGTACCGGCTGAAGAGTTCACCGAGGGCTTCGGGCTCACAACGGCGCAGCGCGTCCCACAGCTCGCGGTCCGACGGCTGCGGAGGCACGGCTGGAGGCGGTCTGTCGGGCCGACTCGAAGTCATGGTCATACCCAACAGGGTCCGCAGGTCGGAGCTAGGTTGCCTGTCGCGCGTGGAGCCAGGTTTTGTCTGGGGTGAGGTAGTCGATCAGGGTGAGGCCGGCTTCGGCTAGTTGGTGCTTTAGCTGATGGTCGGTGAGGTTTTGTACCAAGATGTGCTGGGACCAGGTGCGGCCGTCGACGGTGTGGGTCATCGTGGCCGACTGGCGGTCGCCGGGGAGTTGCTTCGTGTCCGAGATGACGAGGCGGCGGGCCGGCCTGTCGAAGGTGACGTCCTCGGCGAACGAGGCGCGGTCGTGCTGCTGCAGGAGGACGGTGCCGCCCGGCTTGAGGTGGTGGGCGCAGGTGGCGAGCATGCGCCGGCGTACGGCGTCGTCGGGGACGTTGATCAAGTAGGACATCAGCAGGACGAGATCGAAGCGGCGATCCAGCCGGAGGTCCTCGATCGTCGAGCAGACGGTCTCCGCCTCGGTGATCCGGGCGAGCATCTCGGGCGACTCGTCGACCGCCACCACTTCGTGGCCGAGGGCAACCAATGGCCGGGTGATCCGGCCGGTGCCACAGCCCAGCTCGAGAATGCTCGCTCCCGGTCCGGCCGCCTGGTGGATCAGCTGCTCCTCACCGCGAGAGTCCGCTAGTACGTACAGCTCCACTGGGCTCCCGTCGGGGGCGATGGCACCCGGACCGGTTCCGCTCTGTCCCACACTCTTCCGCACAGTCATGCCTCCACCTCAGCCGATGTGTCGGGCGGTTCCCAGAGTTTCGGGTCCGGCCGAAAGCCCGGGCGGACCGCCAACACTGATCAAGCGGGGAAGGTGGGCATGTGCTGAGCCTGGCGATCCCGGTCGGGCCGGAGATTTCGAGGTTGGACAGTGTTGGCGGTCCGGGGATTACGCTCGGGGGATGGTGGGTGTGCCCGTGGAGTTGCTGCCGCATCTGCGGCGGGCGCGGGACGTGGCGGATCGCGACTTCGCGGAGGCGCTCGATCTGGAGGCGCTCGCGACGGCGGCCGGCGTCTCGAAGTACCACTTCCTGCGGTGTTTCGCCGCGACGTACGGCGAGACGCCGATGCAGTACGTCGGCCGGCGCCGGATCGAGCGCGCGACCGATCTGCTCCGGGCCACCAACCTGACCGTCACCGAGGTCAGCCTGCTGGTCGGCTACTCGAGTCTCGGGTCGTTCTCGCAGCGGTTCACCGAGTTGGTCGGGATCAGCCCGTCGGAGTACCAGCGGACCCAGTCGGGGGCGCGGATTCCTGGTTGCTACGTCTTCATGCTCGGGCTGAAGTCCGCAATTCCGGAGAAGCCGCCGGCGCCGGGGAGCCGTAGCGTCGGAGCATCAACCGACGAGGAGGAACCTTGATCACCAACGTCAGCCTGATCACCGTCTACGTGAACGACATCGACGAGGCCAAAGCGTTCTACACCGACAAGCTCGGGTTCGTGCTGAAGGACGACATCACGCTGAGCCCGGAATTCCGCTGGTGCACGGTGTACCAGGCCGACCACCCGGAGCTGGAGATCACCCTGCGGATCCCCGGCCCGCCGCTCGACGAGGAGTCCGCCGACGCGATCCGCCGGATCGTCGCGAAGGGGATGATGTCGGGCTTCGGCATCGCCACCGCCGACTGCCACAAGACCTTCGAGGAACTCGTCGCCAGGGGAGTCGAGTTCATCCAGGAACCCTCCGACCGCCCGTACGGCGTGGAGGCCGTCCTCCGCGACAACTCCGGCAACTGGCTCGTCCTGGTCGAGTCCAAGCCTTAAAGCCCCGAAGACTTCAGTTGACCTTGCTCTGTTTGTCTCAATACGGTTGGGACAGACAGAGCGAGGAGATGTGAATGCAGATCTCGGTTGATCCGGCAGCCGCCAAGCCGCCGTACGAGCAGGTGAAGGTGCAGATCGAGGGGTTGATCCGGCGGGGGGAGCTGGCGCAGGGGACCAGGTTGCCGACGGTGCGGCAGTTGGCCGGTGACCTCGGGCTGGCGGTGAACACGGTCGCGCGGGCGTACAAGGAACTCGAAGCCGACCAGCTCGTCGAGACACGTGGCCGGAACGGAACCTTCGTCCTCGCCTCCCGCAGCCAGGTCGACGACGAGGAAACCCTGGCCGCCGCCACCGTCTTCGCCCGCTCGGCCCGCCGAGCCGGCCTCAGCGTCGCCGAAGCCATCCGAGTCCTCCAGAACGCCTGGTGATTTTGGGAACTCCGCCCCCGCGGGCTCGGCCCGACGCTCCTTCGTCGCGCCGGCTCGCCTGCTCCCCACCCCCCAGCTGCGGCACTCCTTCGTCGCGCCTCCGCTGCCTAGCTCCGAAGTGCCGGGGGACCTGCAACTGGTTGGCTCGCGGATAGCCCTGCTGATCAACCAACTCGAGAACCCCCGGCCCAACACTCCGGCCGGGTGAGTGTCCCGCTCGACAGGATCAATGCGCCAGCTCGCTCTCCAACCTGGCCCAGCTGAGCCTGCACCCCACGCCCGGCGCCATTTGATCCTGTCGGTCGGGACTACCTCCCGTAGCACTCTCGATGCCCGGAAACGATTCCAAATTGCTCACTCGACAACGTTGTCGAGGTCTCGACACGCGTCTTCACCGTTGTTAACCTCGCCGGCATTTGACAGCGATGTCAGCGACAGGGGAGTGGTCACGATGGTCTCGAGACGAACGTTCCTGGCGGGTAGTGGTGTGGTTGCGGGTGGGTTCGGACTCGTTCCGGCCTTCACCGATGCCGCGCAGGCTGCCACCTCATCGGCGTCCGGCAGTCCCGCCCGGCTGCTGCCGGCCTTCGGTCGCCCCAAGCACTTGCACTACGGCGATGCCAGCAAACTCAACGGCGCCGATCAGACGCTGCTGACCACGCTGCAAGGTGTCGTCAACCGCACCCAGCCCGAGCTCTACTTCAGCTACGACACAGGCACCATGAGTACGCCGGACGCCAAGTGGCTCGCCGACATGCACTTGCCGACGACGACGTACAAGAACCCGATGGACCTGGTCGCCAAGTATCGGCATCGCGTCCGCGGCGCCATCATCCACGATCCCGCAGTACCAGACTCGTTGAATGTCGCGACAACCCTCGCAGGGTTGGAGAACGCCGTCGTCGCCGATGCCGAGCAGGCGAAGGCTTACGGTCTGCGGATCGTCCAGGACCTGCGCGGGAAGTTCGACGACGACCGGGTGAAGACCTACCGGTGGCAGCTCGACAACCTGTTCCCGCGGGTCACTCATAAGCTGCTCGCGGGCCTGCCGCCGACCAAGGTGGTCGCGGTCGAGAACGTTCAGTGGCAGGAGATCGCCCGCGAGACAAGGCAGATCCGGGACTCGTCGAACCGCGGCAGCTACGACCTCGACGTCTCGGCCAAGCTCGGCAAGGGCGAGGTCTTCGTCCGGTTCGCCGACTCGTTCATCGACGACGGCTGGGGCGCCTCGGTTTCGACGGTCTCGGTGAAGGCGAACGGCACCGAGATCGCGAACTTCCTCCCTGGTACGCCGGAGGAGGCGCCGTTCCTCTTCGACGGCGTCAATTCGTCGATCGGCGGCGAGGCCAACCGCTTCTCCGACGGCGGCGGTTACTTCATCTACCGCTTCGAACCACCCGCCGGTACGACGTCCCTCGTGGTGACCGTGACGATGTGGAACCAGTACCTGGTCACCGCGACCGACACCTCACCGACCAGGATCGAGCCGTTCGCCTACTTCCGCGACTACGTGGTAGCCACCAAGGCCCTGGTGAGCTGGCTACCACCCGGCGGTGAGACCGGCGACCTGCTGGTCGAGCACTTCGCGAAGTACCCGACCCTGGCGCCGTACATGGGCTGGTTCGCCAACGACGTCTCCGGCGAGTGGGACGGCGTTGACCTCGCGTCACAAGGCGGTTCGCCGGTGATCGCGGCCGACTTCTACATGAACGGGACCGTCCACGCCGGCTTCACTGCACCGATCTCCGAGAAGGTCCGGCCGGTACGGCGGATCAGCAAGCCGAAGAACAAGGTCTATCTGACCCTGACCTTCGGCGAGGGCGACAACATCCAGTACTGCCAGCGGCACATGCGCGACCTCTGGGACGACCCGAAGCGTGGCGAGGCGCCGGCCAACTGGACGATCAGCCCGCTGCTCCTGGAGACCGGTCCAGGACTGTTCAGCCACTACCAGCGAACTGCAACGGCCAACGACCTGCTGGTCTGCGGCCCGTCGGGTGCGGGCTACACCTACCCCGGGTCGTGGGTCCCTGCCCAGTTCACCGAGTTCCTCAAGCTGACAGGCTCGGTACTACGGCGGACCGGGATGGACCTCGTCTACTCCTACAGCCACCGTGAGAACGACAAGTGGGTGCTGCTCTCACCGGAGATCGCCGGCGGCTTCAACAAGTACACGCCGTTGAAGGGGATCATGCAGACCTGGGACGGCGACCTGCTCGCAGTACGCCAGGGCGGTCTGCCGATTGTCGGGCAGTGGGGCGCACCCGGCAAGGCAGCGGAGTACAAGGCTGCTCTAGACGCCCGCGTCGCCCAGTGGGACGGCACGAAGCCCCTCTTCATCTCCGGCGGGATCAACGCCTGGTCCTGGACTCCCTCAGACATCGCCGACCTCGCAGGACTTCTCAAAGACCCCTACGAACTAGTCCTGGGCAACACCTTCTTCGACCTGCTCAACCGCGTGCTCTGAGCCGGCACGCTCCGGCGGGAAGGGTTCGCGTCCTTCCCGCCGGCAGCGGCCTTCGTACGCTATTTGAGCCGCGTGCCACCCGACTTTCGGTAGGCGATCGTCTTCGCGAACAAGTTGCCGCCGTCGGTTTCAATCGTGGTCGACTTGTCCGATCCTTGGCCGAACAGCAGAGCCGCGACATGGGCGCTCGCGACCCGGTCCATGTGCGAGAACAGCCAGTCCACCTTGTCGTCCTGATAGTGGTACGGGGTGTTGTTCTGTCGCATGTTGCCGACCGGGATCTGCCAGACCACGATCGGTTTGCCGACCTTCTCCGCCATCGTCTTCCAGTACGCGAGCTGCGCGGACCACTTCTTTTCGCTCCAGAACGAGTTGTGTCCGCCGTTCGCCGGCAAGGCTTTGAGGCCGGCGTCCATATCTTCAACCTCCCCGACCAGGAAGTCCGCACCTTTTGCCCCGAGGGCCATGTAATCCTTGGCGCATTTCTGCTCGTTGCCCGGCCAGTCCCAGCAGGTGAGGTGCAGACCGACGGTGGCGTGAGGAGCGTACTTGCGGGTCATTGCGATCAGGCAGCGGGCCAGACCCGCAATAGTGTTCGCCTGATTTGCGCAGTCTTTCGGAGCCGCAGCAGTCACCTGCGCCGGGACCTTGTTCACATTGCCCGTTGCTCGTGCGAATCCCCAGAAATCAGCTTCGAGATCGATCATGTCGTGCGAGGTGCCGATCTTCTGGAGGAAGAAGCGGTAGTCGTTCAGGTATCTGGTGAGGAGGTCGACCCGGTTGACCGCCTTCACCTCGTCCTGCCACGCCGCATTGGGGGTGAGGTGGGGGAGTACGAACCACGACCACACCATCGTCTGCGGATGCGGTTGACCCTTGTAGGTGGCCTGCGCAGCGCGGGCTTGCAGATGGGGAACGAGCCCCCCGCGCCCACCCCACACGCATCCCCACCAGTTCGTCCCATCCGGGCAGGACTTCGCCGTGTACACGGCGCTCGACGGTGCAGGCGGACTGACGACGTATTGGTACTGAGCGTCGAAGGGTGCGGCAACCGAAGGTTTGTCGTTCGAGATTCTTCCGATCATCACCGTGTTCTTGCCCATGAAGGTTTTACCCGACGGGCTCGCCGTCTTGCTGGGGGTCGTACTAGCCGATGCCTTGCTGGGGGTCGCTTTACCCGATGGGGTCGGCGAAACCGCTGTCGTCGCAGGCGCCGATGGGGTGGGCGATACCGGCTGCCGCCGCAGGTGCCCCCTCGGTGGGGATGCTCGCGGCGACATTCCCGGCAAGCGACGGCTGACCGCAACCGGCAACCACCGCAAGCAGGGTCACCGACACGGCACTCGCCGACGTGAAACGCCACGGGCGGCGCGGATGTGGAGCGGGCATGCAGAGCTCTCTTTCGATCGTGTCAGTCGATCCGACGACCTTCAGTAGTCCGGCAGCCCGGAAAGGTTGCCGACCGCGTCCGGTCGATTCGGCGTTCCAGCTCTCCGTTGCTGCCGGGGCCCGAAAGGTTGCCGACCGGCGCGCACCGGAACAATGCGGATGACGGGCGGGGCGGTCAGGGGCAGGATGGCGTCTGATGACACCTGATGAGCTTCTTGATGTGTTTCACCGCCGGATCCGACTGCCGGATGCCGACACGATTCCGGGCTGGAAGGTCGAGCATGTCGGCCTGATCCACCGCTCGTACCTCGAAGGGCCGGGCGGCGGCGGATTCGTCGAGGCACCACGCGGCCTCGGCGACGACCCCGACGCGGTGATCGCCACCGAGGTCGCCTTCTTCCGCGAGCGCGGCCTGTCGTTCGAGTGGAAGACCTACGCGTACGACGAACCCAAGGACCTCGGCGCGCGCCTGATCGCGGCCGGATTCGACCAGGATGACCCCGAGACGCTGATCCTCGGCGAGGTCGACCGGATCCTCGAGCGGCCGTCCGCACTGCCGTCCAAAACTGTGCTCCGCGATGTTGAGGAGCAGCACGACTTCCACCGGATCGCCGTGCTGATGGATTCGCTCTGGCACAACGGGCTGGAGGGGGTCGAGGAGCGGCTCGCCGCCGAGGCGCGGATGTTCCCGGACCGGCTGGTCGTCAGCCTCATCGAGGAGGCGCTGAAGGGGCCCGACGGCCCCGCCCTGACTGCGGCGTGGATCCGCTTCCACCCCGGCACCGGCTTCGCCTCGCTCTGGGGCGGCGGCACCCTGCCGGAGTGGCGCAAACAAGGCCTGTACTCCGCGATCCTGGTCCACCGGGCCCGGATCGCGAAGGCTCGCGGCTACCAGTTCCTCCGCGTCGACGCCTCGGACGACTCCCGCCCGATCCTGCAGAAACTGGGCCTGCACGGCGTCACCACCACCACGCCGTACACCTTCACGATCTGAACACGCGGGGTTGGTGCACGGAACGACCGGGTGAGGTTGTACGTTGCGGAGACCATGGCACTGACGAAAATCACCTCGCGCTTCCGCCGGCTCCTGCAGCGCCCCGGCTCGATCGACCTCGGCCCGTACGAGCGGCTGACCCAGTTGGTCGCCGAGGCGGAGGAGTCGGTCCAGTCCCTGTCCGACGAGGAGCTGACCGAGGTCGTCACCGAGATGCGGACCACGGGTGGGCTGCACGAGGACGACCTGATCGAGTTCCTCGCGCTGGCCCGGGAGGCCGGTCAGCGGGCGATCGGCGAGCGGGCCTTCGACGGCCAGATCGTCGGCGCGCTGGCGCTGCTGCAGGGCCGGATCGTCGAGATGGCCACCGGTGAGGGCAAGACCCTGGCCGGTGCGTTCGCGGCCGCCGGGTACGCGATCGGCGGCCGGCGCGTCCAGGTGATGGCGGTCAACGACTACCTGGCCCAGCGCGACTCCGAGTGGATGGGCCCGATCTACGCCCTGCTCGGCGTCAGCGTCAGCCACATCGGCCAGGCCTCGACCCCGGAGGAGCGGCGTGCGGCGTACCAGGCGGACGTCTGTTATGCCCCGGTCAGCGAGCTGGGCTTCGACGTACTGCGCGATCGCCTCGTCACCGACGTCGCCGACCGGGTCACGGTGAAGCCCGACGTCGCCCTGGTCGACGAGGCCGACTCGGTGCTGATCGACGAGGCCCGCGTGCCGCTGGTGCTGGCGGGTGCGACCCGGACCGAGGAGCTCGACGACGACGTGGTCGCGCTGGTCCGCACGCTGCGGGCCGGGGTCGACTACGAGATCGACGGCGACGGCCGGACGGTCGCGCTGACCGACAAGGGCACGGACAAGGTCGAGAAGTCGTTCGGCGACATCAACCTGTACGAGGACGAGAACCTCGACCGGCTGACCCAGATCAACGTCGCGCTGCACGCCGAGGTGCTGCTGCGCAAGGACGTCGACTACCTGGTCCGCGACGGCAAGGTCAGCCTGATCAACAACAGCCGCGGCCGGATCGCCAAACTGCAGCGCTGGCCCGACGGCCTGCAGGCGGCCGTGGAGGCCAAGGAGGCCGTCCCGGTCAGCGACTCCGGTGAGGTGCTCGACAGCATCACCGTGCAGGCGCTGGTCAGCAGCTACCCGACCCTGTGCGGCATGACCGGTACTGCGGTCGTCGTCGGCGAGCAGCTCCAGGAGTTCTACGAGGTCGAGGTGGCCGTCGTGCCGCCGAACACGCCGAACATCCGGATCGACGAGGCGGACCGGCTCTACCTCACCGTCGAGCAGAAGAACGAGGCGCTGGTCGAGCACATCAAGGAGATCCACGAGACCGGGCGGCCGATCCTGATCGGGACGCACAGCGTCGAGGAGTCCGAGCAGCTCAGCGACCGGCTCGAGGCGGCCGAGGTGCCGCACGTCGTACTGAACGCCAAGAACGACGCCGAGGAGGCCGCGATCGTGGCCGAGGCCGGCGTACCGGACACCGTCACGGTGTCGACGCAGATGGCCGGCCGCGGTACGGACATCCGGCTGGGCGGGCGCGACGGGTCGCACGACAAGGACCGCGCGGCCGAGCTCGGTGGGCTGTACGTGATCGGCACCGGCCTGCACGCGTCGCAGCGGCTCGACGACCAGCTGCGTGGTCGCGCCGGCCGGCAGGGCGACCCGGGCGGCTCGCTGTTCTTCGCCAGCCTCGGCGACGAGCTCGTCACCCGGTACTCCGTCACCAGCGGCCTGCGGCCGTCGCCGGACGAGAAGGGCCGGCTGACCGACCGCAAGGCGATCGGGATGCTCGAGCACTCCCAGCGGGTGGCCGACGGCGCGAACGCGGAACTGCACCGTACGACGTGGTCCTACCACCGGCTGACCGGTCAGCAGCGGGCGATCCTGCTCGACACCCGGGAGAAGGTCCTCACCGAGGACCTGGCCGCCGAGAAGCTCGCCGAACTGGCGAAGGAGCGGTACGACGAGCTGGTCGAGGAGCTCGACGAGGACACGGTCAAGGACGCGGCCCGGCGGATCGCGCTGCACCACCTGGACCGCAAGTGGACCGACCACCTGGCCTACCTCGCCGACCTGCGCGAAGGCATCCACCTGCGCTCGCTGGCCGGTGGCATCGTGCACATGAAGCCGATCGACGAGTTCAACAAGTCGGCGATCGCCTCTTTCGACCCGCTGATCGCGGACGCCTGGAAGGACGCGGCGGAGACCTTCAAGGAAGCCGAGATCACCGCCGACGGGTTCGACGAGGAGGCCTCCGGCGTACCGCGTCCGACGGCGACCTGGACCTACCTGGTCAACGACAACCCGTTCGGCACCGAGGCGGACCGGATCCTCGGCCGGCTCCGGAACGCCATCAAGCCGGGCGGCGGGGCACAGGACGAAGAGATCCTGCCCGAGGAATTCGACGAGGACGAACTGCCCGAAGAACTCCGCGAGGTTTCGGACGACGACGACGAAGAAGAAACGCCGGAAGCGAAGAAGGCCGACGACAAAGACTGAAAAGAATCTGTAAAGAATCAGGCCCCGGATGTTTCGTCCGGGGCCTGCCTTCTTTCTGGACCGGTTTTGTCAGGCGGCTACCGAGGGGGCAGTGACCACCCGGTTGCGGCCGGCGTTCTTGGCGGCGTACGTCGCGGAGTCGGCGGCCAGTAGCAGCGCGTCAAGACTGTGCCCCGCGGCCGGATAGGTCGCGGCACCGATCGAGCAGGTCAGACCGTCCACGGTGGTCGGCCCGGTATGGGTGGTGACGTTGATCGACAGGGCGGCGATCCGGCGCCGGATCCGCTCGGCCGCCTGCGCGGTCTCGTCCTCACTGGTCTTCGGCAGCAGGATCGCGAACTCCTCGCCGCCGAGCCGGCCGACCAGGTCGTCGGTCCGGATGTCGCGCTTCAGCTCAGCCGCGATCGCCTTGAGGATCTGGTCACCGGCCGGGTGACCGTAGGTGTCGTTGATGGTCTTGAAGTGGTCGAGATCCAGGTAGAGCACGCCGAGCGAGGTGTTGTCGTGCACGGCGCGCTCGAGCTCCTTGGTGGCGATCTCGTGCCAGAACACGGTGTTCGTCAGCCCGGTCTGCGGGTCGGTGCGGGCCGCGAACTGGAACTGCCCGACCAGCAGCGAGCGGTGCAGGCCGAGGACGGTGATCAGCAACGTGACGGTCAGCCAGGGCTGGTCGTGCAGCAGGGCCGCGGTCGCGATCCCGAGCCCGAGGGCGCCGGCCACGATGAACTGGTCCGAGAGCCGGCCGAGCACCTTGCGCGCGGGGCTGTCCGGGGTGGAGAGCATGATCGCGCCGACGACCAGCGCGTAGTTGACGAACCAGTACGCCGTCGCGGCGGCGACCACGGCGACCAGGCCCACCAGGCCACCGGTGTAGCGGGGATGGGCGTCGGGGTTGATCGCGTTCAGGCAGACGGCCGCGGCAGCGGCGGCGAGCACGACGGTGGCCGCGGAGAAGACGCTGCGGTACGGCGAGATCCGGCGGAGCCGCCACCAGGAGTGCAGGAAGCTCAACGCGATGATCGCGACGGCCAGCGGCGGTGGCAGCACCAGCACACCGGCGAAGGTCCACATCCCCTTGAGGTTCACATAGGGAGTGCCCTCGGCGGCGCTGCGGCGGAGCCGCTCGATCTCCCGCCCGGCCTCGATGTGGATCGCCGATCCGACCGCCAGCACGGCGAACCGGATCCAGTCGCCGGCGACGATGTCGACCCCGATGAACGAGGCCGCCAGCACGCCCAGCGTGAGCAGGTCAACGGCCAGCACATAGCCGATCACGACGGAGGGTGCTGACCACAACGCCCAGCGTTTCGGCGACACGGCGGAGCCGCCGTCGCTCCCGCGGCGGCGTCTGCGCTTTGGTCTCCAATGGCGGATACTCGGCATTAACGTTCCCCCAACCTCACTATTTTCCTCACGATCAGCGTAAACGTGACATCACCCAATGTCACTGCGCCGACCAGAAATGCGTTCGGCGTCCAGCTCCGGGAAGGAGGTGCGTCGTGATGCAGAACAACGAGTGGTGATTCTCTCCGCGCCTCACTGCGGTTCTCCCTCCACCGGCACCAACACATTACGCGCGTTGGTAGCCCCGGGCGGCACCGGCGGCGAAGGCGACTCCCAAAACACCCGCGGCCGCGACCACCAGAGCCGGCCGCCAGCGGTCCGCCGCCGCCCCGGCGACCAGGACCCCTATCCCCTGAGAGACGATCAGCGCAGTGCGGGCCAGGCCGATGGCCTGACCCCGCTGCGCGTCAGGGACGTGCTGGACGAAGGTCGCCTGCGTGGTGACCAGGTACGACGCGGACACCCCTGACAACGCCCAGAGCGCCACGGTCACCCAGAGCCCGGGCTCGAAGACGCAGAAGATCAGCGGAGCGCACGACATGATCGCGAGGCGTCCCATCAACGACAGGCGCCGCGACGGGCTCGCGCGGGAGAACAGCAGGATCCCGACCACCTGTCCGGCCGGGTTGGCCGCGAAGAGGACGCCGACGGCCAATGAGCCCTCGCCGAGCGCCGCGGCGTACGGAGCGGCCAGGCCCTCGATCGTGATGTAGAAGCCGGGCACGCAGGCCAGGGCTGCCAGGTACCGCAACTTCTTGTCCCGCCAGACGAGCCGTGCTCCGGCCGCCAGCGATCCCCACCAACTCGGCTTGACCGCCGCATCGTTCCGCTCCGGAACAGGCCGTTCCTGTACGCCGAATTGCAGCAAGACCGCCGACAGCGCGAAGGAGACTGCGTTGAGCAGCAGCGCCTCACTCGTTCCGAGCGTCGCGACCAGCGTTCCGCCGGTGACGAACCCGATCAACTGGGCGCTCTGGGAAGTGACAGTCGAAAGGCCGGTGGCTGCCTTGTACTTGTCGCCGGTCATGATCGTCGCCAGCATCGCCGACCGGGCCGACTGGAAAGGCGCCGAGAGCAGCTGTACTGCGACCAGCAGGACGCACAAGATCCACAAGGGAGCCCCTGGGATCGCCAGCAAGGCAACTAGTACTGCGCGGGCCGCGTCGCAGGTCACCATCACCCGTCGGCGGGGGTAGCGGTCGGCCAGGCCGGACAGCAGCGGGCCGCCGGCGATGTCCGGCAGGAACGTCAGTGCATAGGTCAGCGCGGACAGCCCGGCAGAGCCGGTGCGGTCGAAGACCAGGATGGCCAGGGCGACGCGGGCGAGCTGATCGCCGATCACCGAACCCAGCAGAGCACCCCAGAGCCACCGGAACTCGGCGACCGCGAAGACTTCGCGGTACGTGGCGGGCCGGTCGGCGGGATCGGTCAACGGAGGGTCAGTGGGGCGGACCATACCTTTCAAGTTACCCAGCGTCGCTTACTCAACGCTTACCGCTTGGTGAGCCGTTACCGCTTCGATGCCAGATCCCGTAAAACACCACCCATTCGTCAGGACAAGCTCCGATGCTTTCTTATTTTGTCTGTGGGCGTCTGTAGGCTCTTCGGGTGAGTGATGGTCTGTTTGATCTGCCTGGAAGTCCCGCGCCCGCCAGGGGTGGCGGGAGCTTGGCGGATGTCGACCACACTGCCGCGCCGCTGGCCGTCAGGATGCGCCCGCGGAGCCTGGACGAGCTGGTCGGGCAGCAACATCTGCTGGCCCCCGGTTCGCCGCTGCGGCGGTTGGTCGAAGGTGACCAGCCGATGTCTTTGCTCCTCTGGGGCCCACCCGGGACCGGCAAGACCACGATCGCCGCAGTCGTCTCCCATGCGACCAACCGGAAGTTCGTCGAGCTGTCGGCAGTCACAGCCGGGGTGAAGGACGTCCGGCAAGTGATCGACGGAGCCCGCCGCGACCTGTCGCGTCCGGGCAACACCGTCGAGACCGTGCTGTTCATCGACGAGGTGCACCGCTTCACCAAGGCCCAACAGGACGCGCTGCTCCCAGGCGTGGAGAACCGCTGGGTCACCCTCGTCGCCGCGACCACCGAGAACCCGTTCTTCTCCGTCATCTCGCCGCTCCTGTCCCGATCGCTGCTGCTGACACTGGAGTCGCTCACCGACGACGACATCGCAGTACTGCTGGACCGCGCCCTCACCGACGAACGCGGCCTGAACGACGAGTACGAACTGGCACCGGACGCCAAGGATCACCTGCTGCGCATGGCCGGGGGAGACGCGCGCCGCGCGCTGACCTACCTCGAAGCCGCCGCCGGCGGTGCCAAAGCCAAAGGAACGACCAGCGACAGCACTGAAAGCACCAAAGCGTTCATCGATCTGAAGACCCTGGAGACGGCGGTCGATCGGGCCGCGGTGCGGTACGACCGGGCCGGGGATCAGCACTACGACGTGGCGTCCGCCTTGATCAAGTCGATCCGCGGCTCCGACGTCGATGCCGCGATGCACTACCTGGCCCGGATGATCGAGGCCGGCGAGGATCCGCGGTTCATTGCCCGCCGGCTGGTCATCTCGGCCAGCGAGGACATCGGGATGGGCGACCCGACCGCCCTCGGTGTCGCGGTCGCCGCCGCCGAGGCGGTCCAGCTGATCGGCATGCCGGAAGCCCGGATCAACCTCGCCCAGGCCGTCGTCGCGCTCGCCCTGGCGCCGAAGTCGAACGCGGTGATCATGGCCATCGACGCCGCCATCGCAGACGTCAAGGCCGGCAAGGTCGGCCCTGTCCCGGCCCACCTGCGCGACGCGCACTACGCCGGCGCGAAGAAGATCGGCCACGGCGCCACCTATCAGTACTCACACAACGACCCGCGCGGCGTCGTCCCGCAGCAGTACGCTCCCGACGTCGTCGACGACGCGGAGTACTACAAGCCCACCCGCCGCGGCGGCGAGGCGACGTACGCGGACCGCCTGGCCGGCATCCGCAAGATCCTCAAGGACCGCTGATGGACCCGGCCGCAGCCCACGTCGAGGCGTTCAACCAGGCGGTCGCCACCGGCGACTGGGACACCTTCGCCACCCGCTTCGCCGAGGACGCGGTGATGTCCTTCCCCGGCCTCCCGATCGGCCCGTACGACGGCCGCGCGGCGATCGCCCAGGCCTACCGGGACAACCCGCCCACCGAGCCGATGACGATTCTCAGCTCGGCCGACGGATGGGTCCGGTTCCGCTGGTCCTCCGGCGCGACCGGCATCATGCAGCTCACCTGGTCGCCCGACGCCCAGGTCGCCACCCTCGCCGTCACCTTCGATTGAGCCCGAACTTCCAACATCGGCCCAAACATTGCCGGTAGGTCGGTTCGAATTAACCTGCGGTCTATCTTCGCGCCGATTCCGCATATTTCGCCGCCAATACCCTGTAAAGAAGCCATGCCTTAATTTCAGATGAACAGAAGAACTGTCTTCCGGAACCATTTCGCTGCGCCTGGTCAGGCTCTGTACGCCGAACGTGGCGCGGCCTAAAGTCTTGGTTGCCGGTTCAATCGGCAGTGCTGATCGGGGGGTCGGTCAGGGTCAGCGGGGGTGGGTTTCGCCGCGCTGATGGTGGGTTCAGGGGTGATTCTCACTATGGGGGTTCCAGGCAATGTCTCAAGTTACTGGTCTGCGCGTCGGCGTGGTTGGCTGCGGTTATTGGGGATCGAAACACATCCGGGTTTTGCACACTCTGGAATCGGTCGCCGAAGTCGCGGTCATCGATCCTAATCCGGACCGGGCCGTGCAGTTGTTGCGCAATTATCCGACGCTCGGTTCCTTTGCCGATCTGGACCAGGCGTTGCCGCATCTCGACGCGGTGATCATCGCGACGCCGCCGAGCACGCACAAGCCGCTGGCGCTGAAGGCGATCGCGGCCGGCAAGCACGTGATGGTGGAGAAGCCGCTGGCGACCACGGCCGCCGACGCCCGCGAGATGGTCGACGCGGCGAAGGCAAAGGGTGTCGTCCTGATGGTCGGCCACACCTTCGAGTACCACTCGGCCGTCTGGCAGCTGCGTGACATGGTCAAGAACGCCGACCTCGGACAGCTCTACTACCTCGACACCGCGCGGCTGAACCTCGGTCTCTACCAGAACGACTGCAACGTGCTGTGGGATCTCGCCCCGCACGACGTCTCGATCCTCAACTTCGTGCTCGGTGCCAAGCCGGTCAGCGTCAACTGCTGGACCTCGCGGCACGCGAACCGGCGGCACGACGATGTCGGGCACCTGCGACTGCGGTACGAGAACCCGAACGTCACCGCCAACGTGCACGTGAGCTGGCTGGATCCGAACAAGGTCCGCCGGGTCACCATGGTCGGCAGCGAGAAGATGGTGATCTTCAACGACCTCGCCTCGGAGGAGCGGATCAAGGTCCACGACAAGGGCGTCTCCGAGGCGCCGCAGGCCGGCCAGGACCTCACCCAGCCGCCGATGTCCTACCGGTACGGCGATGTGGTGGCGCCGTACCTGGTGGTGAACGAGCCGCTGATGGTCGAGGACCAGCACTTCACCGACTGCGTGCTCAGCGGGATGACCCCGCTGACCGGTGGCGAGAACGGCCTCGCGGTCGTCGAGGTGATCGAGGCCGCGCAACGCTCGGCGGTCGAAGGCCGGGAGGTCTTCCTGTCCGAACTCCAGCAGCCGGCCGCAGTACCGCAGATCGTTCTGCCGCAGGCGGACCTCGGTGGCGAGCCCGTGCTCGCGACCGGTGGTGACCTGTGAGCGCCGCGAAGATTCCGTTCCTGGACATCTCGGGTGGCAACGCCGAGGTCGTCGACGAGATCCGCAAGGAATGGGACGAGATCCTGCGCACCGGCCAGTTCGTCGGCGGCGAGGCGGTCAACCGCTTCGAGGCCGAGTGGTCGGCGTACTGCGGGACGGACTTCACCGTCGGGGTCGCGAACGGAACCGACGCACTGCATCTCGTACTGCGAGGTCTCGGCATCGGACCCGGTGACGAGGTGATCGTCCCGGCGAACACCTTCGTCGCCACAGCCGAGGCCGTCGTACTGGCCGGAGCCCGTCCGCGCTTCGCCGATGTCGACGACGGCACGCTGCTGCTCACGGCAGAGACGCTCAAGGCCGCGGCAACTCCGGCGACCAAGGCAGTCATCGCCGTTCACCTCTACGGGCAACTGCCCGACATGACGGAGATCGCGAGCACGGCCGAGAGCCTCGGGCTGATCCTGATCGAGGATGCCGCTCAGGCCCAGGGCGCGACCTGGGACGGCAAGCGAGCCGGATCGTTCGGTGCCGCCGGGCTGTTTCAGCTTCTACCCGGGCAAGAACCTCGGAGCCTTCGGTGACGCCGGTGCGATCGTCACCTCGGATGCCGCGCTGACCGAGCGGCTGCGGTCGATCCGCGATCACGGCCGGATGCAAGGCGAGCACGGTCATTACAGCCACGGCGTACTCGGGATGAACAGCCGGCTGGACGGCGTACAGGCTGTGGTGTTGTCGGCGAAGCTGCGGCGGCTTGAGGCGTGGAACGCGTCGCGGCGGGAGTTGATGGCTGAGTATCGGCGGTGGATCGATCCGGCCGTGGCCAGGCTGGTCGAGGAGTTGCCGGGTGGCGCGGGAGTGCATCACCTCGCTGTGGTGCAGGTGAACGATCGCGATCGGGTTCGCGCGGAGCTTGCCGAGCAGGGGATCGGGACCGGGATCCACTATCCGGTGCCCTGTCATCTGATGGAGCCCTACAAGGAGTACGCGGACGGGTCGCTGCCGGTCGCCGAGGCCGCCGCCGAATCGGCAGTTGTCGCTGCCGATGTTCCCGCAGCTGAATGCGGCCGACGTACGCCGGGTCGCCGTCGCCCTGAACACCGTTGCCGGGGGAGGAGCGCTCGATGATCGACCCTGGTGTGCAGATCGGCTACCCGGCGGCACGCGCGGTCGATCCCGAGTTGACCCTCGGCGACGGGGCGACGCTGCGCAGCGGCACCATCCTGTACGCCGGTTCGCGGATCGGCGAGCGGTTCGAGACCGGGCACAACGTGGTGGTCCGGGAGCAGTGCGAGATCGGCGACGACGTGTCGGTCTGGAGCAACACGGTGATCGACTACGGCTGCCGGATCGGTGCCGGGGTCAAGATCCACACCAACTGCTACGTCGCGCAGTACACCGAGATCGGTCCGGGAGCGTTCCTCGCGCCCGGGGTGACGATCGCCAACGACCTGTACCCGGGCCAGGCGGAGTCGGCCGAGCTGATGTCCGGTCCGTCGATCGGCGCCGGCGCACAGCTCGGGCGTCAACGTCACCGTGCTCCCGTTCGTCCGGATCGGCGACGGCTGCCTGGTCGGTGCCGGGCTCGGTCGTCACCCGCGACCTCCCACCCGGAACAGTCGCCTACGGCAACCCAGCCCGAGTCCGCGGCACGGTCGACGAGCTCGCAGAACGACATCAGCGTAGACCGGATCCAGCACCGGACGCGCGTCGGCGCTCGCAGAGTAGCAGCGCCTTCGGCCTGGCGAGGCGGGTGCGAGGGCTGCGGAGCAGGTGAGCGCCGATGCTGCTGCGACGGGTGCCGCGGGGGCTGAGGTGGCCGGGCCGATGAGTCTCCTCCGCGGTAGCCGGGAAACCCCCGTTTCCCGGCCGATTCCCGTACCGCGGAGTGAGCCGCATCATTCCGGTGGGGCGGGGAAAAGGTCTCTCGACCTGATCCTTGCTGCCACCGGGGTGGTGGTGGCCGCGCCGGTGCTGCTGCTGCTCTACGTGTGGATCCGGCTGCACCAGCCCGGGTCCGGTGTCTGTTCCGCCAGGTCCGGCTCGGGGCCGGGCAGCAGGAGTTCGTGATGTACAAGTTCCGCACGATGCGGACCGATGCGGACCCGCAGGTCCACCGGAGTACGTCCAGCAGGCTGATGGCGGGTGAGGTCGAGCAGGTCGACGGCCTCTACAAACTGACCACGACCCGCGCATCACCACCGTCGGCAAGCTCCTGCGCCAGACCAGCCTCGACGAACTGCCGCAGCTCTTCAACGTTCTCCGCGGCGACATGTCGCTCGTCGGCCCGCGCCCGATGCTCGACTTCGAGGTCGCCCTGTTGCCGTCCTGGGCCGCCGCGAGATTCGAGCGTACAACCAGGTCTGACCGGGCCTCTGGCAGGTCAGCGGCCGCAACCAGCTGACGATGACCGAGGGCCTGCGGTACGACGTGCAGTACGTCGCCCGCCGGACCCTCTGGCTCGACCTGCTGATCATGGTGCAAGACGATCCCGGCCGTCCTCGGCGGGTCACGTTGACCGCCGCCGAAAGAGCGAGCAGCTCGCGTCGTCGGAGCCGGTGACCGGTTCCGACGACGAGCTGCTGCGTGACCTCACCAGCGCCAGCGGCACCGCCCGCGACTCGATCACGGTCGGCGCCTGGACCGCGCATCAGCCGCGGCACCGGCGTCGTCCGCGTCGTCGTGATCGGCGCCGTCCTCGGCCCGACCTTCCTCGGCAACACCTACCAGCTCACCAACTCGCTGCCGAACCTCGTGTACTACGGGTTCCTCGCCGGCTCGCTCTTCGTCTCCCTGCTGGTCCCTGCCCTGGTCCGCCACATCGATGACAAACGGCAGCACGACACCGCGCGCATCAGCGGCGGCTTCCTGGGCATCGCCCTCGCAGCGCTCCTCATCGTCGCTCCGATAGCCGTAGTGCTCCTGCCAGAGCTGCTCCGCGTCACCGCACTCGGCGGCGCGGCCTCAGCGGCACCCCCATCCAGGACAACGGCCAACTCGAGGTCGCCAGGCTCCTGATCCTGCTCACCATCCCGCAGGTCTTCCTGTACGCCGTGGTCGGCTCCGCCACCGCGGTCATGTACGCCCATCGCCGGTTCGCCCTGGCGGCAGCAGCTCCGCTGGTGGAGAACCTCGGCATCATCCTCGTACTCCTTCTCGCCGGAATGTTCTACGGCACCGGCAAGGAGCTAGGTGCCGAGTCGACCGGCGAAGTGCTCCTCCTAGGTCTCGGCTCGACCGGCAGCAGTCGGTGCGCACGCAGCCATCCAGTGGTGGGGCGCCCGTCGCGCCGGCGTACTGCTGCGACCCAGAGCCAGGCTGGCGAGACCCAGAGGTGTTGGGCACGATCAGGCGCGCGCTCCGCTCAGTAGCCCAGGCCGGTCTGCTCGCCCTGCAGCTACTAGCGCTGCTGCTGGTCTCCAACCGAGTAGCGGGCGGCACTGTCGCCATACAGATGGCCTTGAACTTCTACTACCTCCCGATCGCATTGGCTGCTACACCAGTTGCGCTGGCCCTGCTGCCAAGGCTTTCGCGCTTGCAAGAGCGCATCGGCTGAGTTCGCCGAGACCTTCTTGCAGGGACTTGCGCTCGCACTGTTCCTGGCGATCCCAGCGGCGGTTGGCTTCGTAGTACTGGCAGGTCCTGTTGCGCACACGATTGCTGCAGGGCAGATGGCTACGCCGGACGGGCTGGCGATGATCTCTGGTGGGCTTGCTGCTCTAGCGCTCGGCCTAGTGGGAGAGACGACCTTCTACGTGACTACCCAAGCTGCCTACGCTCGCGGCGACACCCGCACGCCACTGGTGTCGATGGGCCTGCAGGCAATCGTCTGCCTAACGCTGTGCGCAGTGGCAGCATTCGCCAGCCCAAGATGGTTGCTGCCAGCAATCGGTGCGGCGTACGCCATTGCGGCGGTCGTCGGTGGAGTCCACCTGTTCCTCCGGATGAGTGGAGGCTGGCAGCGCAGCATGCTCTGGGCATCGGCAGGTCGCACAGTCGTCGGTGCGGTAGTCATGGCGATCCCTGCCTACCTCTGCGCTCGCCTGCTCGGCGCCCTCGTCGACGGACGTCCAGGGCAAGCCCTAGCTCTCGTTGGTGGAGCTGTGACGGGTGCCGTCGCCTTCGGCATCACCCAGTTCGTACTGCGGTCGCCCGAGCTCGGCTGGCTCACAGCTGGTCTTCAAGAGCGACGTGCGGTCGCGACAAGGGAGGCTGGATGACGATCCTGCTTCCTGTCACCCAACCCAAGAGGTTCCGCGCCGACCTGGTCGCCCTAGCAGGGGCCGGTGTCGGCCTTGCCGCGCTCACCGGCGTACTGGTCGCCATCGACGCCAAGTCGCGCTGGCCGTAGCAGCCGTCATCGGCCTGGTCATCGTGGTCTGGCGCAAGCCGGTCACCGCGGCGTACCTGATCATCGGTGTGACCCCGCTCGTCGCCGGCATCGACCGCGGCCGGATCGTGCCCGTCCTGCGTCCGAACGAAGCGCTGGCCGTCTTCCTGGCCGGAATCCTCGTCCTTCGCTTCTTCGTCCGCTACCGCCCCGGTACGCCGTTGCGCCTGCGGATCAGCAAGATCGAACTGTCGCTGGTCGCGATCGCCGTCACGCAGTTCGATCCTCCCGCTGGCCTGGATGTTCTTCCGCGGCGTGGAGATCGCCGGCGACGACATCACCTACGCCCTGGTGGTGTGGAAGTTCCTCGGCGTCTACGGCCTGGTCCGCGCCACCGTCCACACGCAGCGCCAAGTCCGCAACTGCCTGGCCGTGTCGATCGGCGCCGGCGTCATCCTCGGTCTGATCGGCATCCTGCAGACCCTCGACGTCCTCGGCGTCCGCAACCTGCTGCTCGGGTACTACGCGCCGTACGGGTACGCCGACGCGCTCTCCATCCCGCGCGGCGGCTCGACCCTCTCGTTGCCCGCGGCAACCGCCGACGTCCTGATCTTCAACCTCGCCATCGCCGTCGCGATGCTCTGGAAGACCCGCCGCCAGTATCGTCGTACTGCTCGGCGCGGCCTTGGTCTTCGTGATCGGCACCTTCGCGGCCGGTGAGTTCTCCAGCGTCCTCGGTCTGGTCGTGGCGGTGGTCTGCATCTCGATGGCGCTGCGCCGGCTCGACCTGCTGAGATACGCCCCGGTCGCGCTGTCCATCGCGGTGATCGCGGCCTGGCCCGCGGTCTCGCATCGGCTGGCGGGGTTCCAGTCGGCCAGCGGTCTGCCGGACAGCTGGATCGTGCGCTGGTACAACCTGTCGACCTACTTCTGGCCGGATCTGTTCCACGGCTCCAACTTGCTGCTCGGCGTACGGCCGCTGCTCGCGTGGTCGTGCTGACCCAGGGCACCGGCTACGTCTGGATCGAGAGCGGCTACACCTGGCTGCTGTGGGGCGGCGGCATCCCGCTGTTCGCAGCGTTCATCTGGTTCGTGCGCGTGTCGCTGCGTGAACTCTGGACGCGCAGCAAAGATCTGCTCGACTGGAGCGCGGTGGCGGCGGTCGGCGCCTTCACGGCGATCGTGGTCATCGTCGTACTGATGAACTTCGACCCACACCTGACCTATCGCGGAACAGCCGATCTGCTGTTCGCACTACTGGCCTTGTCAGTAGTCAGTAAGGATTCCGAACAGACCCCGGGGGTCAGCTCATGAGTGTGCCCAGCCAACAGCCGCCCGGATCGCGCGGCATCGTCCGCAGCTATCTGTGGGTGATCGTCGCGGTGACCCTGCTGACCGCGGTGGCAGCCGGCGTCACCATGCTGGCGCGCCCGAAGATGTACGTCGCGACCGCGCAGGTCGTCGTCTATTCGGACTCCGTCCAAGGGCGCCGGGACCGTGCCGCCGGACATGGGCACCGAGCGCGAAGTGGCGAACTCCGGGCTGGTCGCGATCGTGGCTGCCAAGCTGATGGACCTGCCGCTCGACACTGCCACCAAGGGCTTGTCGGTGTCCGTCCCGGTCGACGCGAACGTCCTGCAGTTCAAGTACTCCGCGCGCACCTCGCAGCAGGCCTTGTCCGGCGCGGTTGCGTTCACGAGTTCCTACATCGACTACCGCAACAAGGGCCGTACGTCGAAGCTCGCGGACGTGATCTCACCGGCCACCGTGCCGACCGAGCCGGACCAACCGAACCTGCCGCTGGTGATCGGCCTCGGCCTGGTCCTCGGCGCGATGCTCGGCGTCGGGTTCGCCTTCGTCTGGGACCGGGTGCGCGGCCGGTTCCGCGATGCCGCCGACGTCGGCCGCCAGACAGGTCTGCCGCTGCTCGCCGAGATCCCGGCGGTGTCGCAAGCGGTTCCGTTGCGGCCGGAGAACGGACCGTCGACGCCGTCGCGCGAGGTCTTCGGCTATCTCGCGGCGCACCTCACCACCTGGCTGACCCGGGGGAGCGGTGCCTCGTTGCTGGTCACCAGCCCGACCCCGGGCGCCGGCAAGACGAGCGTCGCCGCGCGGGTGGCGATCGCGATGGCGGCGACCGGCAAGGAGGTCGTACTGATAGGCGGCGACCTGCGGCATCCCGATCTCCACCAGCTCTTCGGGCTGCCGCTCACGCCGGGGCTGACCGACGTGCTCTCCGATTCGACCAAGCTCGACCGGGCCGTCCACTCGACGGAGTTCGTCAGTCTGCGGGTGTTGCCGGGCGGTACGCCGAGGATGGGCGCCTGGCTGAACGTGGAGGATCTGGAATTGCTCCTGCAGGCGCTGTCGAAGACGGCGTTCGTGGTGGTCGACGCACCGACCGCGGTCGGGTCGGCGGAGTCCGCAGTACTGGCCGGCCGGACCGATTTCACCTTGCTGGTGGTCGATTCACAGCGGGGGACGAGGGCATCGGCGGCCGCGGCGGTGAAGGACTTGTCAGGTGTCGGCGCGAACCTGATCGGGTGCGTCACCAACAAGCCACGCCAGCCGCGGCTCAAGCGCAAGACGGTGACCCTCACAGCTCAGCCCGCTGATCCCGAACTGGCTGACAGCGAGCCGGTCGATCCGGAGCCGGCCGATAAGCCGGTCAGCAAGTCCGAGCATGTCGGGCACTGAGAGGTTCTGGGCTCGTGGTCGGGGACGGAGGCACGCGGTGCGAGCTTTAGTCGCAGTGGTGGCGCTCGGAGCGATGGCATTCGCAGTACCGGCGGCCCGCAAGGTCGAGGGGACTCCGCCGCCTGTGGAAGGCTATTTCCAGACCGTCGCGGCTGGATCGCCGACCGCGCTTCCCGACGACGCGACCTGTGCGGGCAGGGTCCACAAGTCGAGCTGGGAGCCGCGACCCAGCAACGCCAAGCCCAACCAGACGGCTCCGGACGTGGCGGCCGTCCGTACTTCGTTGGCGACGCGCCCCCGGAGTACGGGAGCAGGGGCGTATGACCCGCGGTGGGACAGCTGGTTGCTCGCGCGGGTGAGTGGGCAGCACAGCGGGACGACGGACGAGAACATCCAGTGGGCCGCCTGCAAGTGGGGGCTTTCGGACAACCTGGTCCGCGCGGTGGCTGTGGTGGAGTCGACTTGGTATCAGAAGGAACTGGCTCCGAATGGTGCCTGTGTGGAGAAGCGGGGCTGCGGCGATCTGTTCCCGGCGGTTACTGCTGAGTCGCAGGAGTTCTGCACCGGGGCGAAGACGTTTGGGTACGACTATCAGCGCGACTACGGTCAGGGGCGCTGCCCGAAGACGTTCTCGATCATCGGGGTGATGTCCTGGCAGGACCCGGCCTGGGGCCAGATGCCGGGCAACCAGAACGGCACCTTCCCCTTCAACCGCGACTCGACAGCCTTCGCATTGGACTACTACGGCGCCTGGCTCCGCGGCTGCCTCGAAGGCTGGGCCTGGTGGCTGACTGGCAAGAACGCACCTGCCGCCGACCGCCTCGACGGCTGCGTGGGTGCCTGGTTCGCCGGCGCCTGGCAGACAAAACCCGCCACCGAGTACGCCGTACTCGTCCACAAATCAATCACCACCCACATCTGGCGAGAAAAAGCCTGGGCCACAGCCACTCCTCTGCGCTGATCGGAGAAGCCGCCCCCGCCGGACTCCTACGTACACCCGGCTCCCCACCCCCAGCTAAGGGACTCCGTCGCCCCCACGCTGCCTCGCCCTAGGGATCGGTTCCCGAGCGAGCCAATCTCGTGTGAGCACCCCCACCAACCCCGAACCCTTCGACCCGGTCTGAGCGTGCCGATGGACAGGCAGTGTGTGCTGGGGAAGGGCAGGCCGGTCAGGCGGTGAGATCTGTCGGGATATCGGCGTGCGGTGCTGGTGGGGTGTCGGCGATGCTGGGGGTGTGGAGTATGTGTCGAGGGTGCCGCGGCCGCCGTTGGACGGGCTGATCGACGACCTTTACTACCTGGAGGGTGCGTCGCCGTACGCCCGGTTGATGCTGCCGCCGATGCCATCGGCGTTGCTGGTCGTCAACCTCGGGGAGCCGTTCCGCATCCGTGCCGGCAGCGACGTCGAGATGGCGGAGTATGCCGACGGTTGCGTGGTCACCATGCCCACCCGCGCGTTCGAGTTCGGCTACCCATCCCGGACCCGGTCCGTCGGCGTGCACGTCAAGCCGTGGGGGTTGGCACCCTTCCTGCGGATGCCCGCGGCTGAGTTGTGCGATCGGCCGGTGACGCTAGAGCAGGTTTGGGGCCGGCCCGCCATTGCTGAGCTGCGAGACCGGCTGGTCGCGGCGGACGGACCGCACGAGATGTTGACGCTGCTCGAGGAAGAGCTGATGCGTCGGCTGTGCGAGACCGCCGGATTGGGGCTGGTTCGCCATACGAGCAGGGTCATCGCGGCGACCAGCGGGGCTGCGGCGATCGGCGACCTGAGCGAGGCAGCCGGTGTCAGCAGCACTCACCTGGCGCAGCGGTTCAAGGAACTCATCGGCGTCACGCCGAAGCGGCTGGCCCGCACCTACCGCTTCACCGCCAGCGTATTCGCGCTCGACCCCGCCGGACCGATCGACTGGGGCGCCCTCGCCGCCGACGCGGGCTACTTCGACCAGGCCCATTTCGCTCACGAGTTCCGGGCGTTCACCGGACTCACGCCGACCCGGTACGTCGAAGTCCGGCGGCGGTTCCTGCGCGAACATCCCGGCCACGTGCTGGACGGCTGGTCGCTGCCGGCCGATTGATTTCTTACAAGAGCGACAGCTCACGACCCGCTAATTTGAGGGCACCCCAAAGCAGAGGAGAGCCCCGTGGGCAAGGTGGTCATGTACAGCTCGGTGTCGGTGGACGGCTTCGTCGCGGACGAGAATGACCAGCCCGGCCCGCTGTTCGACTGGTTGACCAGCGGTGACGTCCCGTTGGACGAGAGCGGCGTGGTGAAGGTGTCGCAGACGTCCTACGACTACGTCCGGCCGTACTGGGACCAGATCGGGGTGACAGTCGTCGGCCGCCACGTCTTCGACCTCACGGACGGCTGGGACGGGAAGCCTCCGGGCGGGATCGACCACGTGGTCGTCGTGACCCACCGGCCGGCTCCCGAAGGCTGGGACCCCGAAGCGCCGTTCCACTTCGTCGACGGCATCGAGGCAGCCATGGCCAAGGCGCAGAAGCTTGCGGGTGACCGCCTAGTCGAGATCGCCGCCGGCGACGTCGGTGGCCAAGTACTCGCCGCAGGCCTCGTTGACGAGGTGCGCATGGACGTCGTACCGGTCGTCTTCGGCTCCGGCAAACGCTACTTCGGGTCAGTCAACGCACAGCACCTGTTGGAGGATCCAGCCGTGCCAATTCAAGGCACCCGAGTACTTCACCTGCGCTACCAGGTGCGCCGCCAACCAACCTGAGCGGCTACTCCTCTACATGATCGGAGAAACCGCCCCCGCCGGACTCCTACGCTCGCCCGGCTCCCCACCCCAGCTAGGGGCTCCTCAGTCGCGCTCGGCCCCGTAAGGCCAGACCACGAGTACCCGGCGGCCCAAGCGTGCTCGACGACATCAGTCGTTCCGCCGTAGCCACCTGGCGGTTGCCGTCCCAGATGGCAACCTTCGTGTCCCTACCGACAGGATCATTTGGCGCCGGGTGCGGGGGCTCAGACTCAGGTTGGCTGGGGTGGAGGAGCGGTTTGGCGGATTGATCCTGTCGGTCGGGACACCTCCCGATCACCGACGCATTGAGCCCCCGGGGGCTTCGGTCACACCGGAGCCGCTCCCTAGGGCGAGGCAGCGTGGGGGTGACGGAGGAGCCCTTTAGCTGGGGGGGAGCCGGGCGAACGTAGGAGCCCGGCGGGGGCGGCTTAGCCCAAGTTCTCGTCGAGGGCGGCTAAGTAGGTGGGGGTTTGGCGTTCCCAGGCTAGTTCTTCGGTGATGAGGCGGCGGCCGGTTTCGCCTAGGAGTTTGCGGGTGGCGGGGTCGTCGAGGAGGGCGATGACGGCCTCGGCTAAGGCGGGGACGTCGCCGGGGGTGACGAAGATGCCGGCGTCGGAGGCCAGCAATCGGCTTTCCTGTAGGTCGAAACAGGCGACCGGTAGGCCCTGGGCGAGGTACTCCATGACCTTTACCGGGGAGACCTCGACCTGGAGGCTGGTGTCGATGCCGAGGTCGGCTGTGGCGAGGTAGCTGAAGAGTTCGTTCTCCGGCAGCCAGCCCGGGAAGGTCACCCAACGCTCGAGGCCGAGCTCGACAACCAACTGCTGGAGTTCGGAGAGGCATTCGCCGTCACCCAGGATGACGAAGCCGCAGTCCTCGCGGCCGAGCTCGTGGACCAGATGCGAAGCCACCCGGATCACCAGATCGACGCGGTCCTGGCGCCCCATCTTCCCGGCCCAGCAGATCAGATACCGATGATCGCCACGCAGCGAAGGATCCGGTACGGCGACCTGCGTGCGAGCGAGCACCGGTCCGTTCCGCACCAGCGAAACCGAGTCCGGTGAAGCGCCGGCAGCGACCAACCGATCCCGCAGATACCCGTTCACCGTGAGGCTGTGGTGGGCGACTCGCATCGAGCGTCGCTCCAGCCAGTGCAGCGCTTTGACCATCAGGCGAGGCGGTTCGTCGTACCGGCCGGCGAGCAGTTCCGGCATCAGGTCGCGCTGGTCGACGACGATCCGGGTGCCGCTCCAGCGCAGTACCCAAGCCAGCGGGAAGTAGATGTCCGGCGGCTGACAGATCTGCAGCACATCGATGCGCCCGCGAAGCCGCAACCGAAACAAGAAGACCGCCGCCCAGCCGAACGACTGCAGGTATTCGCCGACATACCCGACCGGCCCCGACGGCTGAGCCGGCGCCGGGTACTCGAAGATCGTCAGCCCCGGCCGCTCGCGATACCGGGCGTTGTCGTCGTCCCGCATGGTGATCACGGAAACCCGACACCCGGCTGCCAACAAGTCGTCGACCTGTTTCCGCAGCCGGGTGTCGACGCCCAGGGCAACGTTCTCCACGATCACCGCGACGTGCACTAGAGCTCCCGTACTACGGAACGCACGCGCGCCCGATCGCTCGCGGGACCTTCCAAGGACCAACCGTCGGGCCCTTGCGACCAGACGGCTCCCAGCACGATCCCGCCACCAGGCAGCGACCTCGCGAGGCAAGGCCTGCCAGGCGGTCTCGTCGTCCGCGAACTCGTCGAGCAGTTGGTCCCAGGCCTTCCGCAGTCGCTCGTCGTGCGCATAGTCCGGATGCGTCAGCACCAGGACCATGCCCCGCCGATCGCGGATCTGCCGGGCCTTCCCGACCCACAGCGAGCCGTCGTCGTGCTGGAGGATCTCGAACAGCGTGTGATCCTGCGGCAGCGTGATCGGCAGCTCCACCTGCTGTTCGTTGAAGTACGGCAGGTAGGTGCAGCACCCACCCGGCTGTGGTTCGTACGGATCGGTGTCCGTGTACGACGAGTCGTAGTCGAACCCCATCGTCGGCATCAGCTCCCACGACCGTTGCGTCGCGGGGGAGCGGAACCCGACCGCACCCCAGCGATCCGCAGACCGACGCATCGCAGGCAGCCGCTGATCGAGCATCCGCCGCGACGCCACGTCGCGCCCGTCATGCCGCAGACCATGTACGCCGACCTCGCAGCCGTCGGCGACAACTCCGGCGACCACCTCGTCGCTGACTTCGTAGCGCTCGGCAACGAAATTCCAGGACGACCGATAGCCGCGTTCGCGCTCGGGACCGCGGAGCAGCTCCATCTCGTCGCGGCCGGTCGCGGTCTCGACGTCGTGCGTCAGGACGAAGGCCCACGAGCGCCCGTCCGGCCAGAGATCGATCCACGGCACCGGCTCGCCCGCGACCCGGGTGACGAGCTCGAACAGCCAGTCGTACAAATCGTGCAGGCTGTGCTCAAGAGGCCAGGCGGGGAAGGTCGGTGGCGTTCTGATGCTTCGCGAACGTCCGTCGCATCCGGAGCTGGAGCGGTCGGGGCAGCAGCGGGCGGACGACGTAGTACCCCTGCACCATCACCTTGCGGAGCAGCCGCATTTTCCCGGCGCGGCCGATCGTCGTGTAGCGCTCGGACCAAAGGAAGTTCATCGCCTCGGCGGGATCGAACGGCAGGAAGATGTTGCCATCGGCATCTTCCAGTACTGCGGCGACCTCCCGGCCGGAGCTGTCGAGGATCGGCGCGACCTTCTCTCCCCCAAAGGGGATCTCAGACCCAAGTCGACAGACGATGCTGAAGTCGCCTAGCTGATAGCGGCCCTGCTTGACCACCTGACCGAGACCAGAACAGCTTTCGGCCGCGACCTGGATTCAAGCGTTCCAAGGCGAGAATCGCTTCCGGGCACCACGGCGTACGGAACCCTGAAGTAGTCGAAGAAGGCGAACGGGTGTGAGGACTCGAACATGATTCACAGCCCTCGCTTGAAGAAGAGGTACGGCAGCAGCACCGTCTCATAGAGCGCCGGCAACGGATCGCGCAGCTCGAAGACGGCCTCGGCATGAACCCCGCGGAACGTCTTCAGATAAGGCCAGAGCCGCAACTTGCCCGCCCGCAGATCCACGCAAAGCGTTCGGCAGATCCGTCGCCAGCCGAATCCACCGCACCCCAGCCCGCGCCCGGAACTCACCAACAGGCTCACCGATCTGGTCCCGATAGACCAGATACGGAAAGTCCACCCCGGCCGCATACCCGAGCGAGTGATACCCCCAGGTCCGCGCATTCACGTCGAGCAGCTTGTAAGACCCGTCCCGCAGATCCTGCTTGTACTCCAGCTCAACCAGCCCGTAATACCCGATATCCCGCAGAAACGTCAGCGAGTGCTTCGCCAGCTCAGGCAGCTCGATCGTCTCGACGAAAGTGCTCGCGCGCCCGAAATCGCTCGGGTGCTGGCGACGTCGGCGTACGGTCATCTCGCCCACCGCGTCACCGTCCTTGAAGAATGCGCAGTACCCGTACTGCTGATCACCACCGCCCGGGATCAGCTCCTGCACGATCACCTCGGCCGCACCGACGATCGCCACCGCCTTCTCGTACGCCGCGACCAGCTCGGCGTAGGTGTCGACCCGCCAGGCCTTCGCCCGGGTCTCGTAGAAGAAGTGCTCCTTGATCGCCGGCTTGAGGATCACCGGCGAACTCAAATCCACCGAGGCCAGGTCAGCAACAGACGAAGGGAACCAGCAGCGGGGGATCGGGATCCCCAGCCGCTCGGCACGCTGATACGTCTCGCGCTTGTCCCACGCGGGTTGAACCGCTGACCAGCCTGGAGTCGGCAGCAGAAAATATGAGCTCAGCTCGTCGCGATGCGACGGCGATCGCAGCGACCGTCTCCTCGCGAGTCGGATAGAGCACCGACCCTTGCAGACCGAGTCGCTTGCACGTCTCGATCAGGATGCTGACGGTCGCGTCGGCGTCCCGCAGTTCGGCGACGCGCTCCTGGTGGGCGACGTAGCGCGAGACCCGCGAGATGGATCGCTCGTCGTCGATGACGGTGACCGGTACGCCGTACCGGCCGAGGCTCCGGACGATCCCGAGGCCCTGGTAGTCACCGCCGACGACGACCGCACCCGGTCGCCGGCTCATACGCCGTCGGCTGTCGGGGCGAGCCGCCCGGTGCTCGGGGCGGACCGGCGCTGGTCGCCACTGACGAGTTTGGTGAGCGACTCCGCGCCGTACCAGCCGCCGGCCACGAACCGCATGATCGGGCCGAAGCTGCGCGCCGCCGGAGCGCCGAGGAAGTGCAGGCCGGGCACGGACGACTCCATCCCTGGTCGGAGCTCCGGATAGCCACCGTGAGTCCGGACCTGCAGCGCGAGCGCCGGGTCGAGGAACGGGTAGCGGCTGATGTCGACCTGGTAGCCGGTGCCGAACAGCAGGTGGTCGATCTCCCGGACACTGCCGTCGCTGAGCTCGACGCGGAGCCGCTCGCCGACCGCCTTGGCGCTGGTGACCAGTACGCCGGTGCCGACCGGGACGTCCGCGAGCCGGGGCACCAGCCAGGCGGCACCGGCCGGCCGGATCGCGCGGTAGGCCATCGGCTCCTGGAGCGCGCGCGGCAGGCTGGTGAACAGGCCCGGCTTCGCGACGATCCGGGACAGGCCGATCGGGCCGACGTCGGTCGGCGCGTAGAAGAGCGGCGCGAGGCGGCCGAGCTTGCGGTGGTACTTGCCACCGTGCAGCCAGTTCAGCTTCTCGGCCCGGGCGACCACCTCGACGTTCGCGCCGGTCTCGTGCATCAGCGCCGCCGACTCCAGCGCGCTCTGGCCGCCGCCCACGACGAGCACGTCCTGGCCGCTGAACACACTGAGGTCGCTGTGGTCCCCGGAGTGCGAGACGAGGTGCTGCGGCAGTCCGGCGCCCACCTTCGGCCGGTTCACGAAGTCCGCGATGCCGCCGGCCACCACCAGTCGCCGGACGCGCAGCTGGCTCTCGTCGGCCAGCGTCAGGACGAACCCGTCGCCGTCCTTGGAGGCTTTGCGCACCATCCGCCGGTCGACGTCCGGCGCGACCTTGCCCGCCACCCAGGTGCCGTAGTCGATGAAGTCCTCGAGCGGTACCGGCCGCTCCATCGTCCGGCCGGTCTCGGCCAGATAGGGGTCGAGCGCCAACGGCCCGTCGTACTCCGCGATGCAGGTCGCGGTCCAGTTCGAGCGCAGCAGCATCCCGGCCGGCATCGTCCGCCAGAACGACATCGGATCGCCGAAGACGCGCAATTCCACCCCGGCCCGCCTGAGATGCGCGGCCGCCGCCAGCCCGTGCGGACCCGCCCCGATGACAGCAACGGCTGTCTCGTCCATGTGTGGTCTCCCCCCACCCCTGAACAAACCCAAACCCCTGAAAACACTTCCCCCGAAGCAGTCGTCAGTATTTCGCAGCTCTCCGTGACCGCAGATTGACTACAGATGAACAGTGCCTTGCAGAACTTCGCCCGGCCGGAAACCACCCGTCACCGGCTCGGGGTGGGTGGAGTTTGGTGGGTGACTGTGATGTGGGGGATGGTGTCCAGTGGGGGAGCGGCCAGGGGCGCGCGATAAAGTCGGGCGGTCCACGAGGTGTCAACGGAAGGTGGATCGTTTCCCATGAGCGTCGGTGAAGTCGCGGGGCTGATAGCAGCCTGCGCACTGCTCATCCTGGTCGGCCTGCTGGCCTACCCGATCCTGAAGCTCGGCAAGGTGCTGGACGAGACCCGGATCATGGTCAAGGGCGTCTCGGACTCCAGCGTTCCGCTGCTCGGCGAGGTGACCAACACCGTGGCCACCACGAACGCCCAGCTGGCGAAGGTGGACGTGATCACCGACAACGCGAGCACCGTGACAACCAATGCGGCTGCTCTGACGTCTTTGTTTGCAGCGACCGCTGGTGGCCCCCTGGTCAAGGCGGCCGCCTTCACGTACGGCGTACGGCGTGCGCTGGGTGAGAGTCAGCGCCGGGACGTGTCCCGCCGGGTGAAGGACGAGATGAAGGCCGAGCGCAAGGCGAAGAAGCGCGGTGACGCGCGGTGAAGCGGATCCTGTGGTTCGTGATCGGCACCGTCGTCGGCGTCTACGTGGTGACCCGGCTGAAGAAGCGGGTCCAGGCGATCGCACCGGAGAGCCTGCAGCAGTCGGCGGAGAAGGTGGCCGCCGCGATCCGGCACTTCGGTGACGAGGTGCGGGTCGGGATGGCCGAGCGGGAAGTCGAGCTGCGGGACGCACTCGGTATTGAAAATGCAGACACTCAGCGTGAGGACTACCGGTAACACCCATGGAAACCAGTGAGATTCGCCGGCGGTTCCTGAACTTCTTCGAGGAGCGCGGCCACACGGTGGTGCCGAGCGCGCCGCTGCCGTCGCCGGACCCGAACCTGCTGTTCAACGTCGCCGGGATGGCCCAGTTCGTCCCGTACTTCGTGGGTCAGCAGACCCCGCCGTACCCGCGCGCCACCAGCGTGCAGAAGTGTGTCCGGACCCTCGACATCGAGGAGGTCGGCAAGACCACCCGGCACGGCACGTTCTTCCAGATGAACGGCAACTTCTCGTTCGGCGACTACTTCAAGGAACAGGCCGTCCAGTACGCCTGGGAGCTGGTCACCAAGTCGCAGGCCGACGGCGGCTACGGCTTCGACGAGTCCAAGCTCTACGCCTCGGTGTACTACGAGGACGACGAGGCGATCGACATCTGGAAGCGGGTCGCCGGGCTGCCCGACGACCGGATCGTCCGGCTCGGGATGAAGGACAACTTCTGGTCGATGGGCATCCCGGGTCCGTGCGGCCCGTGCTCGGAGATCCTGATCGACCGGGGCCCGGAGTTCGGCGCCGACCGCGACTGGGAGGCGGGCGACCGCTACCTGGAGTTCTGGAACCTCGTGTTCATGCAGAACATCCGCGGCGAGGGCGGCGGCAAGGAGGGCTACCCGATCCTCGGCGAGCTGCCGAAGAAGAACATCGACACCGGCCTCGGCCTCGAGCGCGTCGCGTACCTGCTGCAGGGCGTCGACAACATGTACGAGATCGACGAGATCTACCCGGTGATCGAGCGCGCCTCGGAGCTGACCGGCCGCAAGTACGGCGTGGACCACGTCGACGACGTGCGCTTCCGGGTCATCGCCGACCACGTCCGCAGCGCGCTGATGCTGATCGGCGACGGCGTCACCCCGGGCAACGAGCAGGGCGGTTACGTACTGCGTCGCCTGCTGCGCCGCGCGATCCGCTCGGTCCGGCTGCTCGGTTACGAGGACCCGAGCCTGGTCGAGCTGCTCCCGGTCAGCCTGGAGCAGATGAAGAAGTCCTACCCCGAGCTGGTCGCCGACTTCGGCCGGATCAGCCAGGTCGCGTACGGCGAGGAGGACGCCTTCCGGCGGACCCTGACCGCGGGCACCAGCATCTTCGACCTCCAGGTGAAGAACCTGAAGTCCGAAGGCAGCGCCCAGCTGGCCGGTGCCCAGGCGTTCCAGCTGCACGACACCTACGGGTTCCCGATCGACCTGACCATCGAGATGGCCGCCGAGCAGGGTCTGCAGGTGGACACCGACGGCTTCCGGGCGCTGATGAAGGAACAGCGCGATCGGGCGAAGGCGGACGCCCGGGCCAAGAAGGCCGGTCACGCGGACACGTCCGGCTACCGCGAACTGCGGGAGAAGGGCGCCACCGAGTTCACCGGCTACCAGGAGCTCTCCACCGACTCCTCGGTCCGCGGACTGCTGCGCGACGGCGTGGTGGCCGATGCCGCCGAGCAGGGCGAGACCGTCGAGGTCGTGCTGGAGAAGACCCCGTTCTACGCCGAGTCCGGCGGCCAGATCGCCGACGAGGGCCTGATCGTGGCCGACGGCGTGCAGCTGAAGGTGCTCGACGTCCAGCGCCCGGTCAAGGGCCTGATCGTGCACAAGGTCGAGGTCGTCGAGGGCGTACTGCGTCCTGGGCTCGACGTGCACGCGCAGGTCGACCACGAGTGGCGGGTCTCGGCCTGCCAGGCGCACTCCGGCACGCACGTCATCCACGCCGCCCTGCGCCAGGTGCTCGGCCCGAACGCGCTGCAGAGCGGTTCGTACAACAAGCCCGGCTACCTGCGGCTCGACTTCGCGTGGTCCTCGGCGCTGGACCAGGCGACCCGCAGCGAGATCGAGGAGGTCGCGAACCTCGCCGTACGGCAGGACCTCGCCGTCTCCGCGCAGTACATGACCCTGCCGGAAGCCCGGGAGTGGGGCGCGCTGGCGCTGTTCGGCGAGACGTACGACGAGCAGGTCCGGGTTGTCGAGATCGGCGGCCCCTGGTCGCGTGAGCTCTGTGGTGGCACGCATGTGAAGCACTCCTCGCAGGTCGGCGCGCTGACCGTGACGAGCGAGTCGTCGGTCGGTGCCGGGGTGCGCCGGCATCGAGGCGTTCGTCGGCATGGAGGCGCTGCACTACCTGGGTCGCGAGCGCTCGCTGGTCCGGCTGCTCTCGGAGAACCTGAAGACCCGGCCGGAGGAGCTGCCCGCGAAGGTGGCGGACCTGGCCGAGCGGCTGCGGGTCGCCGAGAAGGAGCTGGAGAAGGTCCGGGCCGGCCAGGTGCTGGCCGCCGGTGCCGAGCTGGCGTCGAAGCCGAAGGACGTCTTCGGGGTCGCGTACGTCGGCCACCGCGCGCCCGACGGCGTGAACGGCGGCGACCTGCGCAAGCTGGCGCTCGACGTCCGCGGCCGGATGCCCGCCGACAAGCCGGCCGTGGTCGCGCTGCTGAGCGTGAACGACGGCAAGCCGGCCGTGGTGGTCGCGCTGAACGACGTCGCGCGCGAGTGGCGGCTGAAGGCCGGTGACCTGGTCCGGGTCGCGGCCGAGCAGCTCGGTGGCCGCGGCGGTGGCAAGGACGACGTCGCGCAGGGTGGCGGCACGGACGCGAGCGGCGCCGACCAGGCGCTGGCCGCGGTCGAACATTCCGTCGGCCAGCTCGTCACGGGCTGACATGCGCCGGGGGGTGCGGGTCGCGCTGGACATCGGTGATGCGCGGATCGGGGTGGCCAGCTCCGATCCGCACGGCATCCTCGCGACCCCGGTGGAGACGGTCAAGCGGGGGCCGGGCGACCTGGACCGGATCACGGCGCTGGTCGCCGAGCTCGAGGCGTTCGAGATCGTGATCGGCCTGCCCCGGTCGTTGTCGGGGGTGAAGGGCCGGCCGCGGCGAAGATTCGTGCGACGGCGGAACTGGTCCGGCAGAATGTCCTGACCCGGACGGTGGGAGAGACTCCCGGCGTACGGCTGGTGGACGAGCGGTTCAGTACGGTGACCGCCGAACAGCAGCTGCGGGAACGCGGGAAGAAGGGCTCCAAGCGGCGGGCCGTGGTCGACCAGGCCGCGGCGGTCGTGATTCTGCAACACGCGCTCGACTTCGAGCGTGAGACCGGCAACCCGCCTGGGAGGCCCTTGTGAACGGACCGATGGTGGACGAAGACCTCAACGAAGACCCGGATCTGAACGACCATCTGGGTCTGCGCCCGGAGAGCCGGGTCGAGCGCCGGGCGAACCAGCGCAAGGCCCGGGCGCGACGCGGCTTCGGCTGCTTCGCCGGGCTGATCTCGCTGCTGGTGGTCGGCGGGCTGATCGGTGGGCTCGCGTTCGGTTTCGGCAAGGGCCGCGACGCGATGGAGAAGCTGTTCTCCGCCCCGGACTACGAGGGCGCCGGTACGACGGCGGTGACGGTCGAGATCACCTCCGGCCAGAGTTCGCAGTCGATCGCGGACACGCTGGAGAAGAAGGAAGTCGTGAAGAGCGCCCGTGCCTTCGAGCGGGCCGCCCGGGACAATCCGAAGTCCCGGTCGATCCAGGCGGCGACGTACACGCTGAAGAAGCACATGTCGGCGAAGGCGGCGCTGGAGCTGCTGCTCGACCCGGCCAAGTCGGTGCTGGTGACCCGGGTCGGCTTCCCGCCCGGCCGGACCAAGAACGAGATCATCGACATCCTGCAGAAGTCCAAGGTGGTCAAGCTGCCGGCGGGCTCGGTCGCGGCCGCGATGAACAAGCCCTGGTCGCTCGGGCTGCCGTCGTACGCGAACAACAACCCGGAGGGCTTCCTCTATCCGGGCACGTACGACGCGCCGAAGAACGCCACGGCGTACACGATCCTCAAGCTGATGACGACGCAGTTCGCGAAGACCTCGCGGGAGATCCAGCTGCCGCAGATCGCGCAGCGCAAGAAGGTCGATCCGTACCAGGTGGTGATCATCGCCAGCATCATCGGCGCGGAGACCAACCGCGAGGAGGACTACGGGAAGGTCGCCCGGGTCATCTACAACCGGCTCGCGGACAATGCTCGGCTGCAGATGGACTCCACCGTGCACTACGTGACCGGGCGTAACGGCAAGGTCTTCACCTCCGACGCCGACCGGCAGATCGACTCGGCGTACAACACCTACAAGCACACCGGGCTGCCGCCGACGCCGATCAACTCGCCCGGCCGGGATCTGCTGAAGGCCGCGCTGAACCCGACGCCCGGCGGGTGGAAGTACTTCACCCTGGTCAACCTGGACACCGGCGAGACCGCGTTCGCGTCCACCCTCTCGGAGCACAATGCCAACGTGCGCAAGCTCCAAGCGTGGTGTTCAGCCCACACGGGTCGCTGCTGATGACGCGTTGCGCTGTTCTGGGTTCGCCGATCGCGCACTCGTTGTCGCCGGCGATGCATCGGGCGGCGTACGCCGAACTCGGACTCGACTGGACCTATGAGTCCCACGAGGTCGGCGAGGACGAGCTCCGCGGGTTTCTCGCGACCCTTGGCGATGACGTGCGCGGGCTCTCGCTGACGATGCCGTTGAAGCGGGTCGCGCTGGAGTTGGTGGACACCGTCGATCCGGTGGCGGAGCTGATCGGTGCGGCGAACACGATGCTGTTCGAGCCCGACGGATCCAGGTCCGCCCACAACACCGACGTACCGGGTCTCGTTGCTGCCTTTGCAGAGCAGGGGATCACGGCGGCCGACACTGCCGTAGTACTGGGTGGTGGGGCGACTGCGGCGTCGACATTGGCTGCGTTGCGTGGGCTCAAGGTGTCCGAGGTGACGCTGGTCGTGCGGGACGTCTCGAAGGCAGCGCGGTTGCTCGATCTCGCGGCCGAGCTAGGGTTGAAGACGTCGGTCGCGGACTTCGGGCAGGTCGAGCAGATCGGTGGGTTCGACCTGTGTGTGTCGACCCTGCCCGGCGGTGCCGTCGACCCGTGGGCGGAGCATTTCGCGGCCGTCGCGCCGGTCGTCTTCGACGTCGCGTATCACCCGTGGCCGACCCAGCTGGCGATCGCCGCGCACCGGATCGGTACAGAGTTGTTGAACGGCCTTGATCTCCTTGTGCATCAGGCGACCCTCCAGGTGGAGATGATGACAGGTAGGTCGCCTGCACCTCTGGCGGCCATGAGGGCCGCCGCGCGTGAGGAGCTCGACGAACGTGAGCCAAGTTGACCGCCGCACACTTCTGAAGGCCGGCGGTGCGCTCGCGGCCGTCGCCCTGACGAGCTGTTCCGACACCAAGCCGGCCAGCGCCGGACCGGACGGGCTGACCGCGGCCGCACCGGATTGGAACGGCTTCCGCAAAGGACTCACCGGCAAGCTCTACCGCCCGGGCGAGACCGGCTACGCGACCGCGCACCAGGTCTTCAACACGCGGTTCGACTCGGTCCAGCCGGCCGGCGTGGTCCGGATCTCGACGATCGACGACGTGCGCGAGTCGGTGCTGTTCGCCCGGAAGAACAAGCTGGTCTGCGTTCCCAAGGGCGGCGGGCACTCGTACGTCGGCGGTTCCACGGTCTCGAACGGGCTCGTGGTCGACGTCGGCTCGGCGCGCGGGATCAGCTATGCGAACAACATCGTCACGGTCGGCGCCGGCGCGAAGCTGTACGACGTCCATGTGCTGCTCGACAAGTACGGCCGGTCGCTCCCGACCGGGACCTGCCCGACCGTCGGCATCGCCGGGCTGACCCTGGGCGGCGGGATGGGGATCCACACCCGGACCTACGGGCTGACGCTCGACCGGGTCGTGTCGATGCAGGTGGTCACGGCCGACGGGGTGTTCCGGAACGTCAGCGCGACGCAGGATCCCGAGCTGTACTGGGCGTTGCGTGGCGGTGGCGGCGGCAACCTCGGGATCGTCACGTCGTTCCGGCTGGCGACGATCCCGGCCACCAAACTCGGGTTCTTCCGGCTCACCTGGCCGGAGGCGAAGGCGGCTGCCGTCGTACGGGGCTGGCAGCGGTTCGCCCATGAGGCGCCGTCGTCGTCCTGGGGCAATCTGCATATCGATGCCCAGAGCAACGGAACGCTGTCGATCCACATCCTCGGCATCTCCACCACCGGTTCGGCCGCGGCCGCCGCGGCGCAGGTCGAGTCGTTCGTCGGGTCGAAGGCGACCACCCGGTCGATTACGGTGAAGACGCACATGGAGGCGGTCCGCTACCTCGGCGGCGGGACGACGAGTCCGCGCACCGGATTCCTGGCGGGTTCCGACGTACTGCGGGGGCCGATGGACGCCGGCACGATCAACGGGCTGCTCGGTGCGGTGAAGGCCGCGGCCCGGGCGAAGGTGCCGGCCGCCGCGATCCTCGACCCGCTCGGTGCCCAGGCCGCGAAGGAGCCGTCGGGCGGTACGGCGTGGCCGTGGCGATCCGCGCTGGGCGTCATCCAGTGGTACTGCGGAACCGCGGCGCACCCGACGTCGGCCCAGCTCGCGGCGGCGCAGAAGTTCATCACGTCCGGACATCACGCGGTCACCAAGGCGTCGGCCGGCGGCTACGTGAACTATCTCGAGGCCGGCCGCTCGGTCAACTCGTACTACGGCGCACACCTGTCCCGCCTCCAGGCCGCCAAGAAGAAGTACGACTCCACCAACTTCTTCCGAACCTCCTACACCTTTGCGTAGTTAGTGTTTCGCCATGAAGTTGTGGCGGTTGGTTGCTGGTGTGCTCGGGTTTGCCGCTGTGGTTGCGGGAGTGACACCTGCCTGGGCCTGTGCCTGCGGTGGGTACATGGCGGATGCGGAGTCGCGCGCCCGGGTGTTCGGGGAGAACGCGCTGGTCCGGTTCGACGGTCAGCGCGAGGAGATCGTGCTGTCGATGGCGGTGCAGGGTGTCTCGAAGAAGGCCGCCTGGATCATGCCGGTGCCGTCCGCGGCCGAGGTGAGTCTCGGCGACCAGTACACGTTCTCCCAACTCCAGGCGGTGACCGCGCCGAAAGTCGTCGTACGCAAGACGTACTGGCCGTTCCGCGATCTCGGGAGTCATGGGAGGCCGGGGCGACTCGGCCGGGGCTACTCCTCCTGGTTCAGCAGTCGATGTCCGGCAGCAGATGACGCTCGGGCCGTTCCAGGTCGTCCGGCTCGGTGGGACGAGCGCCTCGGCGGTCACTGGTTGGCTGCGGACCAACGGGTACGTCGTACCGGAGACGCTGGGCACGAACCTCACGCCGTACCTGACGGAGAAGTGGGAGATCGTCGCGGTCAAGCTCGCGCCGAAGTCCGCGTCCGGGCACCTCTCCGGCGCGACGCCGCCGCTGCAGTTGAGCTTCGCGTCCTCGCGGATCGTCTATCCGATGCGGCTGAGCAAGGGCGCGACGAGCGAACAGACGGTCACCGTGTACGTCGCTTCGGAGCATCGGGTTGATGCGTCTCAGCTGCCCGATCCGGCCGTCCAGCCGGAACTCCTGTACGCCGGGAGGGTGGCGGATCGGCCGGAACTGACCGGTTCGACAAATTTCCTGACGGCGTTTTCGGTCACGTACGCCAACCCGTCGCGGATCACCAACGACTTCGGTTTCACGCGAGCGGCGACCGATGACCCCTTCCAGCGAACCACCTATGTCACCAAGAACGACGGGCTACTGAGCACGATCGCGGTCATGCTCGTAGGGCTGCTGCTTCTCGGGATCATCGCAGCTGTGATCGCCCGCGCCCTGGTGGGTCGCTCGGCCCGCAGTTGAGTCATCCACAGCCTGAATGATCGGGGACGCCCTGGGGGTCTCCGATCGTCTAGGCTGCTTGCTCGTGTCGGCAGAGAATGCGTTGCTTGCCGCAGGGGCCGGCGTGGTGCTCTGCGGACCTGCGGCGTTCCTGCTCGGCCCCTGGCTGATGCGGCGGATCCCTGAGCCCGTCCTCGACGAGGACGAGACCAAGACCCCGTACGCCGAGTTGGCGGGTCGCGGTTCGGCGTACTGGTGTGGCGGGGCCGCTGCGGTCGCCGGGGGACTGCTCGGCTGGAGTCTGGGCACCTCGGCCGGCCTTGCCGCGTGGTTGCTGCTCGCCGTCGCGGGGGCAGTCCTCGGATACATCGACACCCGGACCCGGTTTCTCCCGTCGGCGATCATCTGGCCGACGTACGGCGTGGTCGGTGCGGCGCTGATCGCCGGGGCGGCCGTCTCGGGGGAGTGGGGCTCGCTGCGGCGGGCCGCGATCGCCGGGGTGGTCGGGTTCGGGGTGTTCTACCTGCTGTGGTTCGTGTTCCCGCGCGGGGTCGGGTTCGGCGACGTCCGGCTCTCCGGGCTGCTCAGCATGGCGCTCGGCTGGCTCGGCTGGGGACAGCTCGTCACCGGCCTGTACGGCGGCTTCTTCCTCGGCGCGGTGATCGGCATCGTGCTCACGCTGGCGAAGGTGTTCAAACGCCGGCAGATGTTCCCGTTCGGCCCGTTCATGCTCATCGGCGCCCTGGTCGGCGTACTGATGGGCGGGTCCTTGGAGCACCTCTATCTAGGGTGATCCTAGCTACCAGCCTGGGTAGCGCTGCTGCCAGTTGGCTCAGGCTGTTCATCGTCGCGGTGTCGGTGAACTCGAGGGCGAGATCGTCGGCCAGTTCCAAGATGGCGCCGCGACCTTCGACGGCGTACACGAGCTCGGCCGGGAGCGCGGTCTCTCCGTGCAGAGCGCCGAGGATGTTGCCGCAGATCGCGCCGGTCGAGTCGCTGTCACCGGAATGCACCACCGCCAGCGAGAGGGCGTCGAGGAACTGCTCGGGCTCGGGATAGGCCAAGCGCGGCGTACACCCCGATAGCGAGCGCTTCCTCGGCGATCCAACCACCCCCGAGCCGCTCGACGGTCAACTCTCGACCCGTGAGCCCGCTCGGCGCGTGAGCCTGCTCGTCCTTCGCCAGTTGGCGGGCGCCGGCGAGCGCAGTACTGGTTTCTTCGTGGTTCGGATACCTCGTGAGTAGCTCGGCGGCGGTGTCCAAGGCGGCGTCGAGCTCAGCGCCTGCGCAGAGCTGGTGGACGATCGCGGCGAGTGCGCCCGAGGCGAGCTTGCCGGTCGGGTGTCCGTGGGTGAAGCCGGCGGCCTCCGCGGCGGCATCGAACGCCCACTCCACGCTCATCGGCAACAACCCGAACGGCGCCGCCCGCATCACCCCGCCGCAGCCCTTCGAATCGTTCACCGCCTGCTCGCCGAACTGCGGGATCCTGTCCTGCCCCTTCCGGGCGTCACTCAATGCCGACAGGCAGGTGTTCCCAGGCGCGCGGCGTACATAGAGCCACTGCTCCTGCTGCAACCATCCATCACGCTGCCCACTAGGTGCCGATAGCAACTGAGTGTCCAGCCACCGGTCGTACGCGTGCTGCACCGACCGCGACGGTGAACCCGAGCCCCCGCTCGGTCCGTACGCCGGCCCGGATCAGCCCTTCGACCGTGAACAGCGTCATCTGGGTGTCGTCGGTGATCGTCCCCGGCGGCCAACCGGGGCCGCCGGCAACGAACTCCCGGAGCCCATCAGGGTGCGCGGCGATGATCTTCGACCCGCTGTCGAACTCGATCGGCCCACCCAGCGCATCGCCGATCGCGCCGCCCAGCAGGCACCCTCTGATACGACTCCGATACGCCTCGCTGTCTGCCCGTGCCATCGACGCCTCCCAGTCGTTGTCGCCAGAGAGTATCCGGAGGTAGTGCTAGCGCTACCCCCAAGACGGGTCCCAAGGCCAGTTCGCTCGAGGCCGCCGGCTCCTAAGTTCGTAGTACAGGACAACCGGACCGCAAGGAGCACACCATGAGCACCTCCCTCCGCCGCACCGCCACGCGACTGGCGGCCGCCGGCCTGGCCACGATCGCGCTCGGCGGCGCCGCGGTGGTCGGCGCCCAGGCAGCCCTCCCGTCCACCACCCCCTGCGCGGCGAACCCGGTCAGCAAGACCCTCGACGTCCTGCTCACCCTCCGCTCGATGGAACCCGACACCCCCACCTGCCCCACCCGCTGACCCCGAACTGAGACTGGCCTCAAGCTCCCGGAGCGGTCGTGAAAGAATCGCGGCATGCTGCGCTGGCTTACCGCCGGCGAGTCGCACGGACAAGCGCTCGTCGCCGTACTCGAAGGTCTTCCCGCTGGGGTCCAGGTCACCACTGATGATGTGGCCGATGCCCTGGCCCGTCGTCGTCTCGGCTACGGCCGGGGTGCCCGGATGAAGTTCGAGCGGGACGAGGTGACGTTCGTCGGCGGGTTCCGGCACGGGCTGTCGCTCGGTTCGCCGGTCGCCATCCAGGTCGGCAACACCGAGTGGCCGAAGTGGGAGCAGGTGATGTCCGCGGACCCGGTCGACCCCGAGATCCTGGCCGATCTGGCCCGCAACGCCCCGCTGACCCGGCCGCGCCCCGGTCACGCCGACCTCGCCGGGATGCAGAAGTACGGCTTCGACGAGGCCCGCCCGGTGCTCGAACGCGCCAGTGCCCGCGAGACCGCCGCCCGCGTCGCGCTCGGCGAGGTGGCCGCCCGGTTCCTCCAGCAGGCGTACGGCGTGACGATCGTCAGCCACGTCGTCGAGCTCGGCACCGTCAAGGCCCCGTACGGCGTGATCCCGTCGGCGGCTGATGTCGCTCGTCTCGACGCCGACCCGGTGCGTTGCCTGGATGCGGACGCGAGCAAGGCGATGGTCGCCGAGATCGACGCCGCGCAGAAGGCCGGTGACACCCTCGGCGGCGTCGTCGAGGTGATCGTCGACGGCCTCCCGCCGGGCCTCGGCAGCTACGTGCACTGGGACCGCCGCCTCGACTCCAAGCTGGCCGGCGCCCTGATGGGCATCCAGGCGATCAAGGGCGTCGAACTCGGCGACGGCTTCGACCTGGCCCGTACGCCGGGTTCCCTCGCGCACGACGAGATCGTCGCCTCCGATGGCGAAGTACGCCGTACGAGCGGTCGCTCCGGCGGCACCGAAGGCGGCATGAGCACGGGCGAGACCCTCCGCGTCCGGGCCGCGATGAAGCCGATCGCGACCGTGCCGCGCGCGTTGCGGACGATCGACACGGTCACCGGCGAGGCCGCGTCGGCGCATCACCAGCGCTCGGACGTCTGCGCCGTTCCGGCCGCGGGCATCGTCGCCGAGGCGATGGTGGCGCTCGTTCTCGCGGACGTCTCGATCGAGAAGTTCGGTGGCGACTCGGTGGCGGAGTCGTCGCGCAACCACAAGTCGTACCTGGCGAACCTGCCGAAGACGATCACCCCGCGCGAGTGGGGCGACGAGTGACCGGTACGGCGGAATCTCGCGGGCCGGTTGTCGTTCTGGTCGGGCCGCCCGGATCGGGCAAGTCGACCATCGCCGAACTGCTGGCGGCCAAGCTCGGCAAGACGCACCGCGACACCGACACCGACGTCGAAACGTCCGAGGGTAAGGCGATCTCGGACATCTTCGTCGACTCCGGCGAAGCCGCGTTCCGGGCGCTCGAGCGGGCCGCGATCGTCGCCGCGCTGCAGGACGACGGCGTTGTGCTATCGCTCGGCGGCGGCGCGATCCTCGACCCGGATACCCGCGCGGACCTCGCCGGGCACAACGTCGTCTTCCTCAACGTCTCGGTCGGCGAAGCCGCCAAACGCGTCGGCCTCGGCGTCGCCCGCCCCCTCCTCCTCGGCAACGTCCGCACCCAGTTGCGGAACCTCCTCGAAGCCCGCCGCCCGTACTACGACGAGGTCGCCAAACTCACCGTCGACACCGACAACCGCACCCCTGACGAGATCGCCACCGAGATCCTGGAGCACCTCGGATGAGCGACACACGACGGATCCGGGTCGAGGCTGCCTCGCCTTACGACGTTGTCATTGGCAACAATCTGCTCGGCGAACTGCCCGAGCTGCTGGGTGATGACGTCCGGCGAGTCGCCGTCATTCACCCGCGTGCTCTGCGGACCAGCGGTGACGCGATCCGCGACGACCTGACTGCGGCCGGGTTCACCGCGCATGCGATCGAGATCCCGGATGCCGAAGAGGCCAAGTCCGCCGAGGTTCTCGCGTACTGCTGGTCCGTGCTCGGCCAAGCCGGCTTCACCCGCTCGGACGCGATCGTCTCGATCGGTGGCGGTACGACCACCGACCTGGCCGGCTTCGTCGCCGCGACCTGGCTGCGCGGCGTACGGGTCGTGCACATCCCGACCACCCTGCTCGGCATGGTCGACGCGGCGGTCGGCGGCAAGACCGGGATCAACACGGCCGAGGGCAAGAACCTCGTCGGCGCGATCTGGGAGCCGGCCGGTGTGCTCTGCGACCTGGCCGCGCTCGAAACCCTGCCCCGCAACGACTACGTGAGCGGGCTGGCCGAGGTGGTGAAGTGCGGCTTCATCGCCGACCCGACGATCCTCGACCTGGTCGAGAAGGACCCGGCCGGCGCATCGACTCCGGCGTACGAGCACACCGAGGAACTGATCGCGCGCGCCATCCAGGTCAAGGCCGACACGGTCGGCGGCGATCTGCGGGAGCGGACCACCGCACTCGGCGGAGCGATCGGCCGGGAGGCGCTTGAACTACGGCCACACTCTCGGCCACGCGATCGAGCGACTCGAGCGCTACAAGTGGCGCCACGGTGCCGCGATCAGCATCGGGATGGTGTTCGTCGCCGAGCTCGCCCGGGCCGCGGGCAAACTCGACGACGCCACCGCCGATCGGCATCGCGCAGTACTGGAGTCCCTCGGTCTGCCCACGTCGTACCGGGCCGACGCGTGGTCGCATCTGCAGGACGCGATGAAGCTGGACAAGAAGACTCGCGCCGATCGCCTGCGCTTCGTAGTACTGGACGGTCTGGCGAAGCCGACCATCCTCGAAGCGCCCGACCCGAGTCTCCTTGTCGCCGCCTACGCGGAGATCAGCTGATTCAGCGGTCGAAGTCGAGCATGTTGACGCCGCCCTTGAGCTTGCTCTTGACGACGATCCGGCGCTCGACTGCGACGGGCCCGACCTGGTTGCCGTCCTTGTCGAGCTGACGAGCTTCGTACTGCACCTTGTCGCCAGGGCCGAGTTTCCCCTTGCCCCAGGCGCGGGCGTAAGCGATACCGCCGACCACCTCGGTCGTGAACCAAGCGGTGGGTTTGCCCTTCACCACGATCCGCTGCTGCATCTGGGTGACACCGGGCCGAACGACGACCCACTGGCTGGACAGCAGCGTGACCACCTGCTTGCCGTCCAGGTTGCCGATGCGTTCCGCCGTCGCCGGCCGAGTCGGTGCCCTGAGGGTGCCTTTCGCTGAAGGTATGGAAGTCGTAGTTGCGGGTGGTGCGTCCGTCGGGCCATTTCTTGGTGATCGTGCCGACGCAGCCGTAGGTGTGGCCGCCTGACCTGACGGCGACGGTCCAGTCCGTCTCGGCGTCGAAGCCGGCGACCTTGGTGGCCCGCAGGATCTTGTCGACCTTGGCGCCGGCACCCGGCCAGTTCAGGGGAGCGTCGCCGTAGTTCTGTCCGGGCACGTCCTTCGAGCCGACCCACTTGATGCACTCGGTGGCGAAGGCCTTCGCCTGGGCAGCCGTGAGCTTGCCCCGGTCGATCGAGACGGTGTTGCCAGTGTCTTTCGTCGTACCGGTAGTGGCCGAGCGGCCTGCGGGCGGTGGGGCCGTGGCGTCGTCGGACTTGAGCAGCTTGGGGACGGTGAGGGCGCCGGTGGCGACGACGGCGATCGCTGCGGCGGCTGCGATCGGGAGTGCCCAGCTCCGGCGGTGCCGCTCGGTGCGGCGACCGGCTGTGGTGTCGGTGTCGGTTTCGTCGAGGATCCGGTCGAGGACGAGTTGCTTGTGGGGGAGGGGGCGCTCCGCCGGGATCTGCCTGGTCATGCGAGGCCCTCCACGGTGTCGAGATCGATGAGGCCGGCCAGCCGCGTACGGGCTCTGGACAGCCGGGACTTGACGGTGCCTTCCGGTACGCCGAGGGCCGCGGCCGCCTCGGCGATCGAGCAGTCCGCCCAGATGACGAGTTCGACCGCTTCGCGCTGGTTGGCGGGGATCCGGTCGAGCGAGCCGGCGGATCTCGCTCATCGCGAGTTCGTCGTCGACCCGGCGCGGCCGCCTCGGACGAATGGTCGGGCACGGTGCCGGGAGCGTCGATCAGCTCGATCCGGTTCGTCAACGCGGCCTGCCGCCGGGAGGACCGCAGTACGTTGCCGCATTCGTACCCCGCCATCACCAGCAGCAGTGGCCGGGCGGAGCGCAGAGTCAGCGGGTCGATCCGGCCGCCGCGGGCCCTGCCGCCAGAGTGCGGTGAAGGTGGCCTGGACGACGTCCTCGGCAACTCGCCCAGGACGACGTCCGCCGGAACGCGAAGTTGTAGACGGCGTCACTGTGCCGGTGGAACAGGGCGGTCAGCGCCTGGTCGTCCGCGTCCCGGAGCTGTTCCCACAGCTCCTGGTCGTCATCTGACCACGGTCCTGGGTCGGACTTCCATCCGCCGCACCCCCATCGCTACTGAACTTGTGCTCATACCGGGAAGAGTCCGGCACCCAGCCCGCGGTTCCCTTCAGCTCAACCATCCGGCAGCGCCCGCTCGATGCAGCACATCGAGCCGAGACACCGCCCTGGTCAGCACAACATAGAGCCGGTTCAACCCACGGCTCTCGGCCTCGACGATCGCGGCCGGCTCAACAACAACCACATGATCAAACTCCAGCCCTTTCGCCAGCCCCGCCGGTACGACCGCCACCCGCCCGTCGCCGTCAGCGCCGACCGTTTCGATGCCGTCGCGGTGTAGTGCCTCGATGAGCGCCTCGACGGTGTCGTCGGCGGCGATCACCCCGATCGACCCCTCTTCCTTGAGGGCCGCTTTGGTGGCATCGACGCAACTGCCGAGGAGGTCGTTGGTCTTCGTCGCCGTGTAGCGCCCGTCGCTCCGGAACGACCTCGTCGGCGGAACCTCGTCCCCAGCCCCGCCAGCACCCGATTGGCGATCGCGACCACCGCCGCCGGAACCCGATAGCCGGTGGTCAGCGCGATCACCTCAGCCTCGGGCTTGCCGAGCTGCGTGAGCTGTTCCACCCAGTCCCGCGCCGCCCAGGGCGTCGTACCCTGCGCAAGATCCCCGAGCACAGTGATCGACCCATGCTCACTCCGCCGCGCGATCGCCCGGCACTGCATCGGCGACAGATCCTGCGCCTCGTCGACAATCACATGCCCGTACGTCTACCGCGCCCCAGCAGCGCGCTCACCTCGTCCAGCAACACCGCATCGGCGGCGGTCCAGAGAGCGCTCTTCGGTTTCCGTGCCGCTTCAGCGGCCTGCTCGTCTGCGGTGAGGATCTCATCGGCTGCTGCGAGAGCGTGCGGTCGCTGAGGAACTCGGCCAGGACCTCGTCCGCCTTCACCACCGGCCAGACCGCTCGACGGCCGGCGTCACCGCGCGGGCCATCTTCCGAGCCAGATCCCGTTGCAGTTCTGCCCGCGCGCCTCGGCCTGCCGCTGCAGCGCGGCGACGACCCGCGAGATCACCCGCTCCCGGCCGATAGGTACGCCGTCGCCTCCAGCCGCGCCTCGTCGACCATCCGCTCGAACTCGTGCTGATTCACCCGCCACCGGTACGAGCGTCCGGTACGACGACCGCCTCGGGCGGCGGATCCGCTCATAGAGCGCTCTCCGCAGGACCTCGGCCATCCGCGCGTCGTGCTTCACCAGCGCGGCCGCCGGCTCGTCCGTCCCCCGAATCGTGTGCCCTCGTCATCAGCAGATCCTCGACCGTCGTCTGCTCGACATCCACCTCACCCAGCGTCGGCAGCACCGCCGAGATGTAGTGCAGAAACGCCCGGTTCGGCCCGAGCACCAGCACCCCGTTGCGCTGCAGCCGCGCGCGATGCGCGTACAGCAGGTACGCCGCCCGATGCAGCCCCACCGCGGTCTTCCCGGTCCCCGGCGCCCCCTGCACACAGACCGACTCCTCCAGCCCAGCCCGCACCAACCGTCCTGCTCCGGCTGAATCGTCGCCACGATGTCCCGCATAGGCCCCACCCGAGGCCGCTCGATCTCCGCCCGAAGAATCCCCCCAACCCACCGCTCCCGACCTCAGCCGCGTAGAGCTCGCGCGGGTCGGGCTCAACCGGCCCTGCTGCTGTCGGGGAGGAGGTCGGTGGCGGCTGGGGTCTGCGTGGGCGAGCTGTTCGTCCTCGAAGCTGGTGAGGGTGTTCGGCCGGACCAGCCGAAGCGGCGGCGGGTGGTGATGCCTCGGGGATCTTTCGGCGCTGGCCCGGTAGAAGCGTCGTCGACACCGGCGCGCGCCAGTCGATCACCAGCGGCGGCCGGCCGATCGCGTCCGAGATGTGCCGCCGCCCGAGGTAGTACGCCTGCCCGCGATGCTCCCCGGCAGCCTCGTCCGTCGCCGTACCCGATCAGCCCGAAGAACGGCGGCCCGTCACCCTCGTCGCCGAGCTCCCGCGCCAGGCTCTTCAGGTAGTACCCGAGCCGCTCAGCCGTGTACCGATCTCCCCAGGTGTCCTCGCCGACCACCACGTTCTCCCGCGCTCCGGCGACCATCGCCAGCAGCGCGTCGCGGCAGCGCTCGGCGTACTCGCGTTCCTCCTCCAGCCCCCGCATCCCACTCCTCATAACTCAAAAGATTAACCCGGTTAATATTTTGTCCAGGTTAACACTCTGCTATCGTCGACGCCGTGACCGGACTGCGAGACCGCAAGAAGCAGCAGACCCACGACGCGCTCTCCCAGGCGGCGATCGACGCTGTTCCTGGAGCGCGGCTTCGACCAGGTCTCGGTCGCGGACATCGCCGCGGCCGCGAACGTCTCCAAACCGACCCTGTTCAAGTACTTCGCCACCAAGCAGGACCTGGTCCTCCACCGCTTCGCCGACCACGCCCACGAGGCCGCCCGCGTCGTCAAGCGCGTCGCCGACTCGTCCGTCAGCACTCCGGCCGAGCCTCCACGCGCCGACCGGGTTGGCGGAGGCGGCTGTTCTGCGGGACTTCCTCGCGGGTTGAAGCGGCGCGATCCGGTCACCGGTCTGAACGACCACCCGGACGTGCTCGCCTACTACCGCCTGGTCTTCGAGCACGCCCGCGCTGGCGACCCAGCTGCAGCAGTTCATCGCCGCCGACCAAGCGCGCTCGCGGATGCGCTGGGCGGCGACCTGACCGCCGAGCTGCCGCGGCGCACCTGATCTCCACGCAGCAGATCCTCGCCCAGCCGCAACTGGCTGGCGATCGCCGGCGGCGTCAGCCCGCCGACAAGCGGTACCGCCGACCGCGCGAGACCGAGGCGCCTCACGCCGTACGCCGGACGTTCGCTCGGGGTGGACAGCGAAGCCGGGCACTAAGGTGGGGCTGTGACTGAGCTGGTGGGCGGCGCGTGCTCGTACTGAACGGACCCAACCTCGGCCGGCTCGGGTCGCGGGAGCCGGATGTGTACGGCGCGATGACGTTCGCGGATCTCGTCGCGGACTGCGAGAAGACCGGCGCCGAGCTCGGGCTTGCGGTCGAGGTCCGGCAGACCGACGACGAGGCGGAGCTGGTCGGCTGGCTGCACGAGGCCGCCGACACGCAAGACCCCCGTCGTCCTCAACCCGGCTGCTTTCACGCACTACTCGTACGCCCTCCGCGACGCCTGCGCCCAGCGCACGGCGCCCGCTGATCGAGATCCACATCAGCAACCCGGCCGCCCGCGAGGAGTTCCGCCACACCAGCGTCGTCGCCGCCGTAGCCACCGGCACCATCGCCGGCTTCGGCGCCGACTCCTACCGCCTGGCCCTCCGAGCCCTCACCACCCTCGACAACTGACACTCCCTTCCCCCAGTGAGCCACACGTAGCCAACGGCACAACAGATCCAGCCGGTACGCCGTGCGTTCCGACCGCCGCAGGCGCCGGGGGAGCAGCGGGCCTCGTCCGCTTCAACTGGGCCGTGACTAGTGCTGCGAGGACGATCAGGCCGCCCACTAGTTGAGCTGTGGTGAGGCGTTGGTCCAGGGCTAGCCAACCGAGAAGAGTGGCGACAACCGGACTGAGCAAGCCGAGGAAGGTGACATCAGTCGGGGACAGAGCCCGCAGCCCGCGGAACCACAGCGCGTAGGCAACCGCTGACCCGATGATCGTCAGGTAGGCGTACCCGGCAAGGTTCGCAGCCGTGAGGGACGAAGGCAGCCGGCCCTCGACGATCAGCGCGACCGGAGCAATAACAGACCACCTGCCACCAACTGCCACCCGGTCATCGCGAGCAGCGGCGCCGGCGACTTCCACCTCTTGCTGAGGACAACACCAGTCGCCATCACCATCGCACCGCCGACCGCGGCCAGCACGCCCCAACCATCCAGCCGCGCACCGGCCCGCAGTACGAGGAGGCTCACTCCAGCGACACCGGCCAGCGCCGCCATCAATGTGCGCATCGTGAGCCGTTCGGCGAGAAGCCCGGCGGAGAGAACCGCGACCAGCAAGGGCTGGAGAGCTCCGACGGTCGCGGCGACACCTCCCGGCAGCCGGTACGCCGCGACGAACAGCAGCGCGAAGAAGGCGCCGATATTGAGCGCGCCCAGCACGAATGCCCGGAACCACCAGATGCCCTGCGGGAGCCGGCGGGTGAGCGCGATCAGCAGAATCCCGGCGGGCAGAGCGCGGATCACACCGGCGAGCAGCGGACGCCCGGGCGGAAGCAGCTCCGTGGTCACCAGGTAGGTGCTGCCCCAGAGGGCAGGCGCGATCGCGGTGGTCAGGACGAGGCCGAGTCGATTGCTTAGCACTAAGACAATGTATCTCAGCGCTAAGCAATCTCCAAGGTCTCTCATGCTAAGTGATCTACCTCACCGCTAAGAGATCCACTAGGCTGGCCGCATGGCAGACCACGTCGACCTGGTGCTCGCGCAATGGGGTGAGCGGCGCCCGGACCTGGACGCTTCGCCGATGGCGGTGATGGGCCGGCTCAAGCGGCTCGCCCAGCTGATCGACACCGAGCTCCGGCGCAACTTCGCCGCGCACGATCTCGACTCGGCCTCGTTCGACGTCCTCGCCACGCTCCGCCGCAGCAACGCCGAGCACAGCCTCACCCCGGCCGGCCTGATGCGGTCGTCGATGGTCACCTCCGGCGCGATCACCCAGCGGCTGGACCGGCTGGAGGCGCGCGGCCTGGTGACCAGGAAGCCGAGCGAGACCGACGGCCGCGGCGTCCAGGTGACGCTCACCAAGGCCGGCCTGGACCTCATCGACGCCGTCCTGCCGACCCACGTGGCCACCGAGGATCGCCTGCTCGCGGGGCTGTCGCCCGACGAGCGCACCAAGCTGGCCGACAGCCTCCGAGCGTTGCTCGAATCGCTCGGCGACAAGACGGACTGACCTCATGGATGCCCAGGGCAACCAGTTCGCCGAGTCGCTGCGTACCGCCCTGGTCGGCCAGATGGTTGCCGAGGGCGCCCTTCGGGACGAGCGGGTCGCCGCCGCGTTCCAGCGGGTGCCGCGGCACGAGTTCGTCCCGTTGGTGCCGCTCGAGGTCGCGTACGCCGATGATGTCGTACTGATGAAGCGCGACGAGGACGGAGTGGCGATCAGCTCGGTCTCGCAGCCGTCCGTGGTCGCGCTGATGCTCGAACAGGCCGGGATCGAGCCGGGCCACCGGGTGCTCGAGATCGGCTCCGGTGGCTACAACGCCGCCTTGCTGAGCGAACTCGTCTGGCCCGGGGGAGTCGTCACCACGATCGACATCGACCCGGAAGTGATCGAGCGGGCTCGCCAGGGACTGGCGGCCACCGGGTACGACGAAGTGCGGGTCGCGCTCGCCGACGGGGAGTTCGGATTGCCGGAGAGCGCTCCCTATGACCGGATCGTCGTCACCGTGACCGCCTGGGACATCGCCCCGGCGTGGATCGACCAGTTGGCCGAGCACGGGCGGATCGTCGTACCGCTGCGGTTTCGTGGGCAGACCCGGTCGGTCGCCCTCGATCTCGTGGACGGACGCCTGGAGAGCAGGTCGACCAGGCTCTGCGGATTCGTCTGTATGCAGGGCGCCGGTGCGAGCTACGAACGGGCGGTCTTGCTGGAGAAGGACACCGTGCGCCTCTGCTTCGACACCGACCAGGACATCGTCGAACCGCCGGACGACGTACTGCGTCAGCCGGCCACCCAGATCTGGTCCGGAGTCATCGTCGACCGCGAGGAACCCCTCGCCGACCTGAACCTCTGGCTGGCAACCACCCTCAGCCAGTACTGCGTACTCGCGGCTGACCGATCCGCCATCAAGAAGCGCCGAGTCTCACCCACCCCACGCTGGGGCACCTCAGCCACGATCGCCGACAACACCCTCACCTACCTGACCTCCCGGCCAGGAGGCACCAGACACACCGTCGAACTCGGCGCGATAGCCCACGGTCCCGCCGCAGCTCAACAGGCAGAACGAATGGTGGGCCAGGTGCAAACCTTCCACACCTGGGGTCACCCGACCCCGGCGCTCACCATCCACTCCGCGGGCGCCCCCGAGCCGGGGACGGCGGCCGGGGGTCAGCCGGTTCGATTGCGGATCGATCGGCCGCACGCGCAGGTTGTCGTCAGTTGGCCGGGGGCTTAGGGCGGCCGGCGTTCTGGACTGTTTGCCAGAGTTCGTCGATGTCGGTGCGGTCCTCCGGCTCGGGTTTGTCGACCCAGCCGCTGGCCCAGACGTTCTCGTCGCCGCCGGTGTCGAAGAGCGACTCGGCGAACGCGGCAGAGCCGACGTACCGGAACTCCTCCTGGTCCTTCCCGACCTCGGTGCTGTCCGGATCCGAGGCGGCGGCTGCGGTACTGCGGGTCTTCTCCGGCCCCGCGACCAGGGAGCGGGCGTATTTCTGGGCTTCGATGATGCCCAGATCCCGCTCGTCACTCAGCAGCCGGATCGCCGTCACCTCGTTGCCGGTCGCCATCAGCTGGCGGATCCGGGTGTCCAGATCGCCTTTGTTCTGCTGCGGCCGCCGGGCGGGCTGCTGGTACGCCGGTGCGGGTGGTGGCTGGACCCATCCAGGCTGAGCGAACCCACCAGGCTGCACCGCCATGCCAGGCTGTACGAACTGGCCGGGTGGCGCGTAGCCGGTCTGTGGGCCCGGGTACTGCTGACCGGGATTCTGCTGCTGATACTGGCCCGGCCCGGTGATCTGCTGGCCGAACCGGCCGGCTGCCTGCCCGGTCTGCATCAGTTGCTGCAGCATCCCCGCCAACTGGGCCGACGCCTGGGCACGACCCGGATCCTGCGCCGGTCCGGCCGGGCGCACCACCTGGCCGGCGGAGTTGACCACCTGGCCCGGCATGACCGCCTGGCCGGGCATCGGCGGCCCGGAGGTCGGCTGGGTGAACTGCCCCTGGAACTGGATCGGCTGATTGGTGCCCTGCTGGGCCTGGATCCGCTCGATCATCTTCTGCACCCGCGGACTCGGCGTACCGGGCGGCCGCCCGCCGGCCTGTTTCGCCTTCTGCTTGTTCCTGGCGTTGATGATCATGCCCACGACGATGACCACCGCGAAGATGATGAACTGTGTCACCGCGAGCCTCCCGATCCGCGAGCGCGGACCTGCTTGCCGCAGGCCCTGCGTCCCCCTGGTGCCCAGCGTAGATGCCGCCAGGGCGAGCGAGTCACCTGTAAGGTGCGTCGACCGCTACAATTCGGCGTACCGCTGATCACTTTGTAAAGGAATCTTCGCGTGGCCTCGACGAACGACCTCAAGAACGGCATGGTGCTCAACCTGGATGGGCAGCTGTGGTCCGTCGTCTGGTTCCAGCACCACAAGCCCGGTAAGGGCGGTGCCGTGATGCGCACCAAGCTGAAGAACGTACTGTCCGGGAAGGTTGTCGACAAGACCTTCAACGCCGACGTCAAGGTCGAGGTGGCCAACGTCGACAAGCGCGACATGACGTACCTGTACAACGACGGCGGCTCCTACGTCTTCATGGACAGCTCCACCTACGAGCAGGTCCACATCACCCCCGAGGTGGTCGGGGAGGCGTCGCACTTCCTGCTGGAGAACCAGGACGCGGTTGTCGCGGTGCACGACGACCTGCCGCTGTACATCGAGCTGCCGGCCTCGGTCGAGCTGCTCGTCGAGTACACCGAGCCCGGCCTGCAGGGCGACCGCTCCACCGGTGGCACCAAGCCGGCGAAGCTGGAGACCGGCTACACGATCCAGGTTCCGCTGTTCCTGACGACCGGCGAGAAGGTCAAGGTGGACACCCGTACCGGTGACTACCTCGGCCGCGTCACGTCCTGAGCCCGCCAAGCCGACACAGGAGAGCTGACAACAGAACATGTCTGCCCGGAGCAAGGCCCGCAAACGCGCCCTCGACGTGTTGTACGAGTCGGAGGTGCGGGGGCTGCCGGTCGGCGGCACGCTGGCCGACCGGGTGGCCGACGGCGACCCGCCGGTGAACGAGTTCACCGTGGCGCTGGTCGAGGGCGTCTCGAAGCACATCGACCAGATCGACGAGCTGCTGAGCGCCCATTCGGTCGGCTGGACGCTGGACCGGATGCCGGCCGTGGACCGCAACATCCTGCGGATCGGGGCCTACGAACTGCTCTTCGACGAGCAGGTGCCGGACGTGGTCGCGGTGAGCGAGGCGGTGTCGCTGGCGCGGGACCTGTCGACCGACGAGTCGCCGGCCTTCGTGAACGGGCTGCTGGCCCGGCTGCTGCAGCTCAAGCCGACCCTCGGGGTCTGAGACCCGGCAGAAAAACTCAAAGAGGCCCGGTACCGCCACGGTGCGGTGCCGGGCCTTCGCAGGCGTCCCCGTTCGTCGGCGCGGGGGGAACGGCCCCGGCCTGGCAATGCTCATTCAGTTGTTTCTCGACCTTCTGTGCGGCCCGTCCCTGTGAAGAGGGGCGGGCAGGCGGCCGCGGGCAAGCTGCTACGAGCCCCGGCCGTCTCTCATTCCCGCGGACTCAGGCGCCTGCTGCTTCGGCGTCCTCGACCTCTCCACGGGCCTCCGGGTTCAGAACTCCCCAGGAGATGAAACGCTCGGTCAGGGTGGTCGGCGACTCGTCGTAGATGACCGCCAGAGTGCGGAGGTCGTCCTGACGAATCGACAGCACCTTGCCGTTGTAGTCGCCGCGCTGGGCCTGGATGGTGGCCGTGTAGCGCATCAACGGGCCGGCCTCGCTGGTGTCGAGGTGCTGAAGCGCCTCCAGGTCCAGAATCAACCTGGGCGGTGCCGCAGCGGCCGCGGCCGCACTGGCCGAGCCGGGCAGCAGCTCACGCATCGGCACGCCGAAGAAATCGGCGAGTTCCGCGAGCTTCTGAACGGTGACGGCACGGTCGCCACGCTCGTACGAGCCGACGACGACCGCCTTCCAGCGACCCTTGGACTTCTCCTCGACCCCGTGCAAGGACAGGCCTTGCTGTTGACGGATGGCGCGTAGTTTGGCGCCGAGTGACTTCGCGTATTCGCTAGGCACGCTGGATCTTCCCTCCAACTTTGTCTTGTCCGGGCCCGTTTGAAACGGGCCGGTTGGTGAAACCCCCCACGATTACACAGAGTAACAATATTCTGGTCGCGAGGCCAGCGTCAAGACGGCGTGTCACTTCCGATACGATGTCAAGCGGTCCGAACGTCCTTTAAAGACCCGTCCAGAGAGGCGGGAAAGGAGGAACGGTAGCGATGAGCCCTGCCTCGGTACCTGTACCGCGCACAGTGCTGGATGCTTCCGACATTTCCCGGGCACTGACCCGGATCGCGCACGAGATCCTCGAGCGCAACCGGGGTGCCGACCCCGTGGTACTCCTCGGCATCCCCACCCGTGGGGTGGGCCTGGCGGCCCGCATCTCCGAGCGGATCGCCGCGGTCGAGGGGCAGAGTGTGCCCACAGGGTCACTCGATGTGACGATGTACCGCGACGACATCGGCCTCAAACCGGCCCGCGCGCTCGAGCACACCGACATCCCACCCGGCGGGATCGACGGCAAGGTCGTCGTGCTGGTCGACGACGTGCTGTTCTCCGGCCGGACGATCCGCGCCGCGCTGGACGCGATCGGCGACATCGGCCGGCCGAAGGCGGTCCAGCTGGCCGTCCTGGTCGACCGTGGCCACCGGGAACTGCCCATCCGGGCGGATTACGTGGGCAAGAACCTGCCCACCTCCCTGGTCGAGCGGGTCACCGTGCACCTCACCGAGTACGACGGCGCCGACGCGGTGCTGATCGCCGACAAGACGGGAGCGCCAATCGGTGCTCTGATGCGCCATCTGCTGAGTGCCGGCGACCTGAGTCGCGACGAGGCCAACCTGATCCTGGACACCGCCGAGGAGATGCGCTCGCTGGCGGACCGGCCGATCAAGAAGCTGCCCGCCCTGCGCGGCCGGACCGTGGTGAACCTCTTCTTCGAGGACTCCACCCGGACCCGGATCTCGTTCGAGGCGGCGGCCAAGCGGCTGTCGGCCGACGTGATCAACTTCTCCGCCAAGGGCTCCAGCGTGAGCAAGGGCGAGAGTCTCAAGGACACCGCCCTGACCCTGCAGGCGATGGGCGCCGACGGCGTCGTCTGCCGGCACGGCTCCTCGGGTGCACCGCATCTGCTGGCGACCTCGGGCTGGATGACCGGCTCGGTCGTCAACGCGGGCGACGGGACCCACGAGCACCCGACCCAGGCGCTGCTCGACGCCTTCACGATGCGCCGCCACCTCGGCTCGCTGGACGGCCGCCGGATCACCATCGTCGGCGACGTCCTGCACAGCCGGGTGGCCCGGTCGAACGTGCTGCTGCTGGCAACGCTCGGCGCCGAGGTCACCGTGGTCGCGCCGCCGACGCTGCTGCCGGTCGACATGTCCGGCTGGCCGTGCAACACGTCGTACGACCTGGATGCGACGCTGCCGAAGAGCGACGCGGTGATGATGCTGCGGGTCCAGCGCGAGCGGATGGGCGACGCGTTCTTCCCGAGCGCCCGGGAGTACACCAGGCGGTACGGGCTGGACGTGCACCGGATGGCGCAGCTGCCCGACGAGGCGATCGTGCTGCACCCCGGCCCGATGAACCGCGGGATGGAGATCAGCGCCGAGGTCGCCGATTCCACCCGCTCGGTGATCGTCGAGCAGGTCACGAACGGCGTGGCCATTCGAATGGCCGTCCTTTATCTGCTGCTCTCGGGTAGCAACGACACGAACCCCACCGAGGAGCCCAAGGCATGACCGCGTACCTGATCACCGGAGCATCGATCCTCGGCGGCGAGGTCGCGGACCTCCGGATCGAGAACGGCGAGATCGTGGCCATCGGCAACGACCTCGCCCGGGACGGTGCCGAGGTCGTCGACGGCAGCGGCAAGATCGCGCTGCCCGGCCTGGTCGACCTGCACACCCACCTCCGCGAGCCGGGCCGGGAGGACGCCGAGACCGTGCTCACCGGCACCCGCGCCGCCGCGATGGGCGGATTCACCGCCGTCTTCGCGATGGCCAACACCGACCCGGTCGCCGACACCGCCGGGGTCGTCGAGCAGGTCTGGCGGCTGGGCCGCGAGGCCGGGTACGCCGATGTGTACCCGATCGGCGCGGTCACGGTCGGCCGCCAGGGCACGCAGCTCGCCGAGCTGGGCGCGATGGCCGACTCCGCGGCGCACGTGCGGGTGTTCTCCGATGACGGCGACTGCGTCTGGGACGCGGCGCTGATGCGGCGGGCGCTCGAGTACGTGAAGGCCTTCGGTGGCGTCATCGCCCAGCACGCGCAGGAGCCGCGCCTGACGCAGGGCGCCCAGATGAACGAGGGCGCGCTCTCCGGCGTGCTCGGCCTGACCGGCTGGCCGAGCGTCGCCGAAGAGTCGATCATCGCCCGCGACATCCTGCTGAACGCGCACGTCGGCTCGAAGCTGCACATCTGCCACCTGTCCACCAAGGGCTCGGTCGAGATCGTCCGGGCCGCCAAGAAGCGCGGTCTGGCGGTCACCGCCGAGGTGACGCCGCACCACCTGCTGCTGACCGAGGACCTGCTCACGTCGTACAACCCGGTCTTCAAGGTGAACCCGCCGCTGCGGACCAAGGCCGACGTCGAGGCGGTCCGCGAGGGCCTGGCCGACGGCACGATCGACATCGTCGCCACCGACCACGCGCCGCACCCGGTCGAGGACAAGGACTGCGAGTGGAGCGCGGCCGCCTTCGGGATGACCGGCCTGGAGACCGCGCTCTCGGTGGTCCAGCACGCGATGATCGACACCAAGCTGATGACCTGGGCCGATCTCGCCGACCGGATGAGCTACCGCCCGGCCGCGATCGGCCAGATCAGCGAGCACGGCCGGCCGCTCGAGGTCGGTGCGCCCGCGAACCTGACCCTGGTCGACCCGGCGGTCGAACGCACCGTCGTACCGGGGGAGTCGAAGTCGCTGTCGCGGAACACGCCGTTCGACGGCATGAAGTTGCCTGGTCAGGTCATTGCCACCTTCCTGAGGGGTACACCGACCGTTCTGGACGGGAAGCTGACCCGGTGAAGACTGCTCTCGCAATCCTCGGCACGCTCCTGGTGATCGGAGGTGGCTGGTACGGCATGTACCGCGGCTGGCGCAATCGCCAGGCGCGGCAGGCCGAGCTGGCCCCGCTGCCACCGGTGCCGCCGACCGACAAGATCACCGGCATCGAAGGCGTGTACGTCGCGACCACCACGGCCGGCGACTGGATGGACCGGATCGCCGTGCACGAGCTCGGCGTCCGCAGCAACGCCGACCTGGACGTCAGCCCGGCCGGCCTGACCTTCCACCGCCAAGGTGCCTCGGACGTCTTCATCCCGGTCGGCCAGCTGACCGGCGTCCGGACCGACCGGGGGATCGCCGGCAAGGTGACCGCCGAGGCCTCCGGGCTGGTGGTCGTCACCTGGAACCACGACGGTCACGCACTCGACACCGGGTTCCGCCCGCGCCGCAAGGCCGACACCGCCCCTCTGACCGATTCCATCTCGACCCTGATCGGAGCCGAGCAATGAGCCAGGCAGCCCTGCTGGTCCTCGAGGACGGCCGTGCGTTCGCCGGTACGTCGTACGGTGCGACCGGCGAGACCTTCGGCGAGGCGGTGTTCACCACCGGGATGACCGGCTACCAGGAGACGCTGACCGACCCGTCGTACCACCGCCAGATCGTCACCCAGACCGCGCCGCACATCGGCAACACCGGGGTGAACGACGAGGACGACGAGTCCGGCAAGATCTGGGTCGCCGGGTACGTCGTCCGCGACCCCGCCCGGGTGCCGTCGAACTGGCGCGCCAAGCGCTCGCTCGACGAGCAGCTCAAGACGCAGGGCGTCGTCGGGATCTCCGGGATCGACACCCGCGCGCTGACCCGGCACCTGCGCGAACGCGGCGCGATGCGGGCCGGGATCTCGACCGAGATCCTGGATCCGGCCGCGCTGCTGGCGAAGGTGCTCGAGCAGCCGCAGATGGCCGGCGCGGATCTCGCCGCCGAGGTCACCGCCGCCGAGGCGTACGTCGTACCGGCGGAAGGTTCGAAGAAGTTCACCGTCGTGGCGCTCGACCTGGGGATCAAGTCGATGACGCCGAAGCGGATGGCCGAACGCGGCATCGAGGTGCACGTGCTGCCGGCGACCGCGTCGCTCGAAGAGGTGCTGGCGGTCAAGCCGGACGGCATCTTCATGAGCAACGGTCCGGGCGACCCGGAGACCACCGAGCACCCGACCACGCTGCTGAAAGCCCTGCTGGAGCAGGGGATTCCGTACTTCGGGATCTGCTTCGGGAACCAGGTCTTCGGCCGGGCGCTCGGGCTGGGGACCTTCAAGCTGAAGTACGGGCACCGGGGGATCAACCAGCCGGTGCTCGATCGGGCCACGGGCAAGGTCGAGATCACCGCGCAGAACCATGGGTTCGCGGTCGACGCGCCGCTCGAGGGCACCGTCGATACGCCGTACGGAACCGCTGAAGTCAGTCACATCTCGCTCAACGACAACGTCGTCGAAGGGCTGAAGCTGACCGGGCGCGACGGGAAGCCGCTCGCCTTCTCGGTCCAGTACCACCCCGAGGCTGCCGCCGGTCCGCATGACTCCGCGTACCTCTTCGATCGCTTCGTCTCGTTGATGGAAGGGCGGCACTGATGCCACGCCGTACAGATATCGAATCGGTGCTGGTGATCGGCTCCGGCCCGATCGTGATCGGCCAGGCCTGCGAGTTCGACTACTCCGGGACCCAGGCCTGCCGGGTGCTGAAGGAGGAGGGCTTCCGGGTCATCCTGGTGAACTCCAACCCGGCCACGATCATGACGGACCCGGAGTTCGCCGACGCGACGTACGTCGAGCCGATCACCCCGCAGTTCGTCGAGAAGGTGATCGAGAAGGAGCGCCCGGACGTCCTGCTCGCCACCCTCGGCGGCCAGACCGCTCTGAACGCAGCGATCGCGCTGCACGAGAACGGCGTGCTGGAGAAGTACGGCGTCGAGCTGATCGGCGCGTCCGTCGACGCGATCCAGCGCGGTGAGAACCGCGAGTCGTTCAAGGCGATCGTGGAGAAGCTGGGCGCCGAGACCGCGCGCTCCCACGTCTGCCACACGATGGACGACGTGCTCGGCGCAGCCGCCGAGATGGGCTATCCGCTGGTCATCCGGCCGTCCTTCACGATGGGCGGCGTCGGCTCCGGGATGGCGTACGACGAACCGGACCTGCGCCGGATCGCCGGCGCCGGCCTGACCGCCAGCCCGACCACCGAGGTGCTGATCGAGGAGTCGATCGTCGGGTGGAAGGAGTACGAGCTGGAGGTGATGCGCGACAAGGCGGACAACGTCGTGATCATCTGCTCGATCGAGAACGTCGACCCGATGGGCGTGCACACCGGCGACTCGGTCACCGTCGCGCCGGCGATGACGCTGACCGACCGCGAGTACCAGACCATGCGGGACCTTGCCATCGGCATCATTCGCGAGGTCGGCGTCGACACCGGCGGCTGCAACATCCAGTTCGCGGTGAACCCGGCCGACGGCCGGCTGATCGTGATCGAGATGAACCCGCGGGTGTCCCGGTCGTCCGCGCTGGCCTCGAAGGCGACCGGCTTCCCGATCGCCAAGATCGCGGCGAAGGTTGCCATCGGCTACACCCTCGACGAGATCCCGAACGACATCACCAAGCAGACCCCGGCCAGCTTCGAGCCGACGCTGGACTACGTGGTCGTGAAGGTGCCGCGGTTCGCGTTCGAGAAGTTCCCGGCCGCCGACGCGACCCTGACGACGCACATGAAGAGCGTCGGCGAGGCGATGGCGATCGGCCGCAACTACACCGAGGCGCTGCAGAAGGCGCTCCGGTCGCTGGAGAAGCCGGAAGCCCGGTTCTCCTGGGCGGACGCACCCGCCTCCGAGCTCGAACCGTTGCTGGAGGCAATCAAGACGCCGCACGACGGCCGGCTGCGGACCGTGATGGAGGCGATCCGGGCCGGTGCGACGCCCGAGCAGATCTTCGACGCGACCAAGATCGACCCGTGGTTCGTGGACCAGATGTACCTGATCCACGAGACCGCCGGTGCTGTTGCGGCGGCTCCGCGGCTGACTCCGGAGATCCTGAAGCTGGCCAAGCGACACGGTTTCTCGGATCTCCAGCTGGCCGAGATCCGCGGGCTGACCGAGGACGTCGTACGGGGTGTCCGGCAGGCGCTGGGGATCCGGCCGGTCTACAAGACGGTGGACACCTGTGCGGCCGAGTTCGCGGCGACCACGCCGTACCACTACTCGTCGTACGACGAAGAGTCCGAAGTGGCTCCGCGTGAAGAGCCGGCCGTGCTGATCCTCGGCTCCGGGCCGAACCGGATCGGGCAGGGGATCGAGTTCGACTACTCCTGCGTGCACGCGTCGATGGCGCTGCGCGAAGCCGGCTACTGCACGGTGATGGTGAACTGCAACCCGGAGACGGTCTCGACCGACTACGACACCTCCGACCGGCTGTACTTCGAGCCGCTCACCTGCGAGGACGTGCTCGAGATCGTGTACGCCGAGATGCAGGCCGGCCCGGTCGCGGGCGTGATCGTGCAGCTGGGCGGTCAGACCCCGCTCGGTCTCGCGCAGCGGCTCGCCGATGCGGGTGTGCCGATCGTCGGGACGTCGCCCGAGGCGATCCACCTCGCGGAAGAGCGTGGTGCCTTCGGCAAGGTGCTCTCCGACGCCATCGCTGCCGGCCCCAAGCACGGCACCGCGATGTCCTTCGACGAGGCGCAGGAGATCGCGGCCGAGATCGGCTTCCCCGTCCTGGTCCGGCCGTCGTACGTGCTCGGCGGTCGCGGCATGGAGATCGTGTACTCCGAGGGCGAGCTGACCGCTGCTCTGCGGCGGCTCAGCGGCGACGCGCTCGCGGCGAACTGGGAGCACCCGGTGCTGATCGACCGGTTCCTGGACGACGCGGTCGAGATCGACGTCGACGGGCTGTTCGACGGGACCGAGCTGTTCCTCGGCGGCGTGATGGAGCACATCGAGGAGGCCGGGGTGCACTCCGGCGACTCGTCCTGCGCGCTGCCGCCGATCACCTTGGGGAACGCGGACATCGAGAAGATCCGCCAGTCGACCGAGGCGATCGCCCGCGGCGTCGGCGTACGGGGTCTGCTGAATGTGCAGTACGCGCTCGCCGGTGACGTGCTCTACGTGCTCGAGGCGAACCCGCGGGCCTCGCGGACGGTTCCCTTCGTCTCCAAGGCAACGGCGACGCCGCTGGCGAAGGCCGCCGCGCGAGTGATGCTCGGGGCAACGATCGCCGTACTGCGGGAAGAAGGCATGCTGCCCGCCACCGGTGACGGTGGAACGCTGCCGGTCTCGACGCCGATCGCGGTGAAGGAAGCCGTGATGCCGTTCAACCGGTTCCGGACCATCGACGGCTCGTCGGTCGACACCGTGCTCGGGCCGGAGATGCGCTCCACCGGCGAGGTGATGGGCATCGACGAGACGTTCGGTACGGCGTTCGCCAAGTCGCAGGCCGGCGCGTCGCAGCCGTTGCCCAGCTCGGGCAAGGTGTTCGTGTCGGTCGCCAACCGGGACAAGCGGCACATGATCTTCCCGGTCAAGCGGCTGGCGGATCTGGGCTTCCAGATCTACGCGACCGAAGGCACGGCCGACGTACTGCGGCGCAACGGCGTCGAGTCGGTCACGGTCCGCAAGAGCAGCCAGGGCCCCGGGCCGAACGGCGAGCCGACGATCGTCCAGATGGTCCAGGACGGCGAGCTGAACCTGATCGTCAACACGCCGATCGGGATCACCCAGGGCGGCTCGCCGCGGATCGACGGCTACGAGATCCGGAGTGCGGCGGTGGCCCGGAACATCCCGTGCATCACGACCGTGCAGGGGCTGGCGGCCGCCGTACAGGGGATCGAGGCGCAGCAGGCCGGGGACATCGGAGTGCGCTCTCTGCAGGACTGGGCGCTCGCGGATCCACGGGATCGCCGACGCCCCGGTCGAAGGCTGATGTACCGCAGAGTTGTCCGGCCGGTGCTGTACCGGCTGGGTCGCGGGGACGCGGAGGTCGCGCACGAGCAGACGCTGCACGGGTTGCGACGGCTGAGCCGCGTTCCCGGTGCGGTGAGCGCTCTCTCGCGCATCTATGGTTCGTTGCCGGCCGGTCTGGCCCGGACGGTCTTCGGGGTGCGTTTCCCGGGGCCGATCGGGCTGGCGGCCGGGATGGACAAGAACGGGATCGCGTTGCCGGCTTGGCGGGCGCTCGGGTTCGGGTTCGTCGAGGTCGGGACGGTGACGGCTCATGCCGCAGCCGGGGAACCCGCAGCCTCGGTTGTTCCGGCTGGTCGAGAGCGAGGCCGTGATCAACCGGATGGGGTTCAACAACCTCGGGTCGGCCGCGCTCGCCGACCGGCTGGCGGCGTACGGGCCGCTGGGGTATCCGCTCGGGATCTCGATCGGCAAGTCGAAGGTGACTGCGCTCGAGGACGCGGTCGAGGACTACGTGACCTCGCTGCGGCGGCTCTACCGGTACGGCGACTACTTCGCGGTCAACGTGAGCTCGCCGAACACACCGGGATTGCGCTCTCTGCAGGACTCCGGCCACCTCCGCGAACTGCTGACCGCTCTGCACGCCGAGGCTCGATCGCTTTCCGCTGGTGCCCTGGAGCCGAAGCCGATCCTGGTCAAGATCGCGCCGGACCTGACCGAGCCGGCGATCGACGAACTGCTCGGCGTCTGCACCGACGTCGGCGTCGCCGGGATCATCGCCACCAACACGACCATCGGCCGCGCCGGGCTTGCTGCTGCCGACCAGGCCTGGCGGGCGAGGCGGGCGGTCTGTCCGGACGGCCGCTGACCGAGATCGCGGCCAAGACGGTCGCCCACATCCATTCCGAGACCGGGGGAGCGCTCCCGATCATCGGCGTCGGCGGTGTCCTCGACCCGTCCGACGCGGCCCGACTGTTCGATGCCGGTGCGAGCCTCGTCCAGCTCTACACCGGCCTGATCTATCGCGGTCCCGGCCTGGTACGCCGGTCGAACCGCCTCCTGGAGCATCGATGAGAGAGCGAGTACGTCCCATGAGCGACCAGCCTTTCGGTACCCGTCTGCGCGCGGCGATGGACGCGCGCGGCCCCCTCTGCGTCGGGATCGACCCGCACCAGCACCTGCTCGACCTCTGGGGTCTGCCCGACACCCCGGAAGGCCTGGCGTCGTTCACCTTCGGCGTGGTCGATGCACTGGCCGAGCACGTCGCCGTGTTCAAGCCGCAGTCCGCGTTCTTCGAGCGCTTCGGCTCGGCGGGCATCGCCGTACTGGAGCAGGCGACGATCCGCCTCCGCGAGGCCGGCGCCCTGGTGATCATCGACGCGAAGCGCGGCGACATCGGCTCCACCATGGCCGGCTACGCGGCCGCCTACCTGTCCGAGAAGGGCCCGCTGGCCTGCGACGCCCTGACCGTCAGCCCGTACCTAGGCTTCGGCTCCCTCCAGCCCGCGATCGACGAGGCGCGCGCTTCAGGTGCCGGCCTCTTCGTCCTAGCCCTCACCTCGAACCCCGAGGGTCCCGCAGTTCCAGTCCGCCCGTACGACGGCCGGCCCGACCGTCGCAGGCGCCGTCCTGGACGGCCTCCGCGACCTCAACGCCGATGCCGAAGACCTCGGCTCCTTCGGCGCAGTCGTCGGCGCCACCATCGCCCAAACCGCCGAAAACCTCGACATCCGCGGCCCCCTCCTGGCCCCCGGAATCGGCGCCCAGGGCGCCACCGCCGAAAGCCTCACCGCCATCTTCGGCACCGCAGCCCGCAACGTAGTCCCCTCCAGCTCCCGAGAAATCCTCGCCGCCGGCCCCTCCGCGACATCCCTCCGCGACGCCGCAACCCGCACCAACGCCGCTTTCCGCACAGTCCTCGGCTACTAACCCACGACCTCACCCCACCCGGCTCACCCCACCCGCGACCTCACCCACCCGCGACCTCCTCCCACCCGACCTCACCCCACCCGGGGGCCGGGTTACCTCCCGCTGTCGTGCTTCCCCCATTGCTAGAACAGTGGGGGAAGCACGTGATCAAGCGGCAGGCACACTCTTCATCGCCCTTGCCGACAAGGCGAAGGCCTGCCGGATCCGGCGTACGACGCGCTCCGGGTGGTCGAGGTCGCGCCAGTCGACCCGGACCACCAGGTAGCCGGCTGCCCGCAACTGGTCCTCCCGGCGTTTCTCACGGACGACGACATCAACCGACTGGTCGCGGTACTTGACCAGTCCGTCGAACTCGACGATCACCCGTTGCTGCCGGAAGAGGAAGTCGACCCTCGCGACACCATCCTCGATGCGGAAGGTGACCTGCAGTTCAGGGGCCGGCAGGCCGTAGGTATCCATCAGCGCCCGCAGCCGCGACTCTCCCACGGACTCCGACTGCTGATCGGCGAACGCGACGGCCGCGAGCGCGGTACAACTCCCGGGCCACCCGCGCACTCGCTCGAGTTCGTATTCCAGTTCGGCCCGCGTTACTCGCCCTTGCTGTAGCGCGCCATCGCAAAGCACAACAGCCGCTTCGTACGGCGAGGTGCAGGCCGCCTCGATCACCGCTCTGGCAACCGTGGTCGTACTCAGTCCTTCGACCGTGGTCGTGGCATCGCTCGGCAAGGTGCCGGCATGGTGACTCGTTCTCGCGAGGATCCGTCCTTTGGCGCGATCCGTACGGGTGACGTGAACGTGATGGAGTTCCAGACCCCAGGCCGGCAGCGCGTGCAGAACGACGGCGGATTGGTGACTGATCACGACCGAGCTCCCCGCGAGCGCACGCGCGGCGGCGTGGACAGCGAGCCGGTGCTCGGCCGCGCTGATCTCCCAGGGTGGCTTATCGGCGCGGTCCACCGCCTCGGCGTACAGACCTCTTCGCAGGGAGATCCATCGCCCGGAGCGGAGCCGCTCATCGACCTGGCTCACCGCATAGCCGCACTCCAACGCATCCTGACGGGTGAAAGTGTCGCCGTACTGCGAAGCACGGCGCCTCAGCTTGAGATTCATACCCAAGAACCTGCCGACCCCCGCCCCACCTCCCGCCCCCAATCCACCCCCTGTGGACAACCCCTCCCCACCGGCCCCACCCACCCGCCACCGGCTTGACCCGCTCGCGACCGGCTTGACCCACCCGCCACCGGCTTGACCCGCTCGCGACCGGCTTGACCTACCCGCCACCGGCTTCACCCGCCCGCGACCGGCTTGACCCGCCCGCGACCGGCTTGACCCACCCGCGACCGGCTTGACCCGCCCGCGACCGGCTTGACCCGCCCGCCACCGGCTTCACCCGCCCGCGACCGGCTTCACCCCCCACCTGACCCACCCGCCCGCCACCGGCTTCGCCCCGCTCGTCACCGGCCCCGCCCGCCCGCCACCGGGTTCGCCCGCCTGGGCTTGGGGTTCACTCTTGGTGGCGTGCTTGCCCCATTGGTGGAGGGATGGGGGAACCCGGCGGGGGAGGGGGGAGCACACTCAAGCGAGCGGATCCGGGCACAGGTGGGGCGCCGGGAGTGGAGCGGGTGGATCCGAAGGCGTGCTAATTTGTTTTTGTGTCGCAACGAAAAGATCAGGAAGACCTGGCGCTGGCGGTGATCGAGTTGATCGGGACCGGGCATCGGCGGATCTCGGCGAAGCTGGATCTGGTGCGGCTGAAGGTGCTCGGGACGGTGGCGGAGGGGGTGGCGGTGCGGCCGGGGGAGATCGCGGCCGAGTTGAAGCTGACGGCTTCGGCGGTCAGTCGGCATCTCGCGGCGCTCGCGGATGCCGGGCAGGTCGAGTTGACGATCGATCCGGACGATCGGCGGAAGTCCCTGGTTGCCGTCACCGCGGCTGGGCGGAGGTTTCTGGAGGACGCGACCGATGCCGGGGTCGCGGCGTTCGTGCGCGTGATCGGCGGCTGGACCGAGGAGCAGGTGCAGGAGGCGTTGCGGGCCGTCGTACGGCTCAATGACACCTGGGCCGAGCATCACGCAGCAGAAGACAAGCAACCTCGAAAGAGTCGTAGGAGGGCTCGATGAACGAGTTGCCCGGCAGTGTGAAGCGGGTGCAGCAGGCGGTCGCGGTGGTCGTGCTGGTTCACCTGGTCGCCCTGGTGCTCCTGCTGACCCATCGCGATGTCATCCACAGCAGCGTGCTCAGCGACAACCCCAGCTGGTCGCCCGACAAGGTCGACGAGCAGACCAGCAGCCTGGTCTGGCAGTCGGTGATCCCGCACATCCTGATCCCGATCCTGCTGACCATCCGGGCCCGCGGCCTCAAGAACCGCCGCCGCGTCTTCCTGACGGTCCTCCTGGGCATCCAGCTACTGGCGCACGCCAGTCTCCCGATCACGTTGTACGAACTCCCCGGCTACGGCGCGATCATCATCGCCGTCCAGGCAGTCTCCCTGGTCTTCGAACTCACCGCCCTCTGGTTCCTCTGGTTCCACCCAGCCTCCAAAGCCTGGTCCTCACCCCGCGTAGAGGTCGGTAGCTAGAGCTATGGCGGCATGGGTTGCCGGGTGGGGGTCGTGGCGGCGCCACGCCAGGTGGACGGCGACGGGTGGGGCGTCGCGGACCGGGCGGTAGACGATGCCGTCGCGGCGGTACTGCGTGGCGGTCGACTCCGGTGTCATGCCGACGTACCGGCCGGTGGCGATCGCGGCGAGCCAGTCGTCGATGTCCTGGATGTACTCGAGCCGCGGCCGCAAACCCTCGGGCCACAGCTCGACGCTGGTCGTGCCGGTACGCCGGTCGATCAGCAGCGTGCGCTCGCGGATCTCGTCGAGGGTGAGGGAGCGCCGACGGGCCCAAGGGTCATCGGCCGCGAGTACGCAGTACCGGCGTTCGTCGGCGATGGTGACGTGGGCGAAGCGGTGGCTGTCGATCGGGACCCGCACGATCGCGAGGTCGCAGAGGCCCTCGGCGAGGCCGCCGGTCGCGGTGTTGGTGCGGACCAGGAGCAGTTCGACGTCGGGGTAGCGGGTCGCCCAGATCCGCTGGAACTCGGCGGTGTGCGATCCGAGCGCCGACCACGCGTGCCCGATCCGCAACCGCGCATGCCCGGTCGTTGCCTCCCGCACCAAGTCGTCGGCCTCGGCGAGTAGATGCCGGGCCCGGTTGAGAACCTGTACGCCGGCCGTGGTCGGCGTGATCGTCCGGCTGGTCCGATGCAGCAGCCGGACGCCGAGCACACGCTCGAGACCGAGCAGATTGCGCGAGACGGCGGCCTGGGAGACGCCGAGCTCGATCGCGGCGTCGGTGAATGTCCCCGCGTCGACGATCGCGACCAGGCAGCGTAGCTGTCGTAGCTCCAGATCCATGACTTCAGCGTATAGATGGCCGCAACGATGCATTTTGCGCATAGCCAAGCGCGGCGGAAGCTCAGCAAGGTGAGGCACAACGAGAATCGGCCAGTAGGCGTGGCGATGATGCTGGGAAGCGGTCTGTCGACGCAGGTCGGCGCTGCGACGGCCGCCCTCGCCTTCCCCGTGATCGGCCCGGCGGGCGTGGTCGCGATCAGGCAATGGGTGGCCGGCGTGGTGCTGCTCGCGATCGGGCGGCCGCGGTTCCGCTCCTTCACGGCCAGACAGTGGCGCCTGATCCTCAGCCTCGCGGCTGTCTTCGCGACCATGAACCTGTGCCTCTACACCTCCATCGATCGAGTAGGCCTCGGCCTGGCAGTCACGCTGGAGTTCCTTGGCCCACTAGGAGTCGCACTAGCCGGCTCACGCCGAAAGCTCGACCTGTACTGCGCGCTCGCGGCCGCACCGGCTGTCGTAGTACTGACTCGTCCGCAAGCAAGCACTGACTACCTCGGCATCGCACTGGGACTCATAGCGGCCGCATGCTGGGCCTGCTACATCCTGCTCAATCGCGCGATGGGCAGAGAGCTGCCCGGCGTACAGGGCTCTGGTGCTGCGGCTGCTGTTTCTGGCCTCGCCTATGTCCCGATCGGGATCGTCATGCTGATCAAGCATCCGCCGACGCTCGCCACTGTCGCCTACGCGCTGACAGCGGGGGTGCTGTCGTCGGCCGTTCCGTTCCTGATGGACGTGCTGGCGCTGCGAAGGGTCCCTGCGCAGTTCTTCGGGGTCTTCATGAGCGTGAACCCGGTACTGGCCGCGCTGGTCGGCCTGGTCATGCTGCACCAGCAGCTGGACCACTGGTCCTGGGCTGCCATCGGTGTGATCGTCACGGCGAACGCTGTCGCCGCCTCCACGACCGGGGGACGCGTCAGGTTACGGGCTGGTTCCAGTCCGGCGGTGCGACGTTCTTCACGGCGTGGCCTCCGGGCAGTTGACCCCGCGATTCGGAATGGTTGCCGCGACGGGGAGAGAAGGTCTTCCCGCAGGCAGTTAGGAACGGAATGCGTAAGGTTGCGGCCCTCGCGGCAGTAGTCACATTGAGCGTCGGCACGTTGACGGCGTGCTCGGGCGGCAACTACTGCAGCGAGCTGCAGAACTATGCCGAGGCGGTCAAGAGCCTCGACATCAAGGACACGGCGGCGGTCGACAAGATGCGCAACGAGGCCAAGAAGCTGTCCAAGTCGGCCCCGGACGACCTGAAGGACGACTGGAAGACCGTGCTGGACTACGCCGACAAGGCGAAGGACGCCAACGGCGACACGGCCAAGCTGACCGAGCTGGCCAAGAACGACGGCACCAAGATCGCGGCCGCGTCGGCGGCGATCGCCAAGCAGGCCAAGGACACCTGCAAGGTGGACATCCAGGGCGGCTGATCGACCGAACCCCGCGGGCCGGCCAGTGCCCCGAGTCCGAGGCACTGGGTCCGCGGGGTCGATCGCGCCCGGTAGCGTCGTGGGTTCACGCCCCCGACCACAGACAGCGAGGACGAGAACCTGATGCGCACCGTAGTGATGACCGCCGTGATGCTGACGACGGCCGCCGGACTGACCGCGTGCACCGAGGACCAGGCGTACTGCGTCGACCTCGCCGGGTACGCCGCGAACGCGGTGAACGTGGATCCGCAGAACCCGGCCGACTACGTGAAGATCCTGGCCGACGCCAAGAAACTGCAGGACTCCGCGCCGCAAGAGATCAAAGACGACTGGGCCGCGATCGTGACCTTTGCGGAGAAGGCCCAGAAAGCCGGTAGGGACCGCGTTCAGCTCGCCCGGTTGAGTAAGGAAACCGGCGCCGTGACGACCGCGTACAAAGAAATTGCCGACCATGCCAAGAATTCCTGCAAGGTTGATGTTCCTTCGCTGAATTGACCCTGTCCGTCACGGTCTTCCGCTGCTAACCTCATCGCCGGGGGAACGGCTCAAGCCGTTCTGGGTGGGTTCGCAGCGGATGCCAGGGGGTCATGGTGGCACTTTCACGCCTGTTCACAGCACGTTCCGGTAAAGTTGGTATTGCGGTGGTCGCCGCGCTTCTGATCGGCCAACTGCCTTTCGTCTCGTCGGCCAGTGCGGCCGGCGAGACTTTTGTTTCCCTAACGTTCAACGACGGTTTGCTCTCGCAATACCAGTACGCCAGACCGATACTACTTTCGCACAATATGCGCGCCACCTTTTATGTCTCCAGCAGGGTTTTGGAGGCGAATGCGCCCGGCTACCTGTCGACCTGGCACGCGGACGCGCTCTACCGCGACGGCGACGAGATCGGTGGCCTGAGCAAGGATCACGTCGACCTGACCGACCCGGGCACCACGACGGCGTACAAGCAGGATCAGGTCTGTGGCGACAAGCAGCGACTGACCACCCTCGGGTACGAGCCGAAGAGCTTCAGCTACCCCTTCGCCGCGGTGAACGCAGGCGCCGAAGCAGTAGTGCAGGGCTGTGGCTACCTGTCCGGCCGCACAGTCGGTGGACTGGCGACAACCACCGGCCCGTACGCCGAGACGAATCCGCCGGCCGATGCCTTCCACGTGAGCACGGCCAACATCCAGAACGGCCCCGTCCAGTTGTCCGCACTGCAGGACGCGGTGAACGCTGCTGCCGGCCACGGTGGTGGCTGGCTGCCGATCGCCTTCAACCAGGTCTGCAGTGCAGGCTCGAGTGACTACTCCTCCTGCATGGGCGGCTACCAGCCGATCGACTCCTCGGTGCTCTCTGCCTTCCTCGACTGGCTGCAGAACGGAGCACCAGCCGGTACTACGGTGACGCGGGTCCGCGATGTGATGGGAGCCGGACAGCAACCGCCGCTGCCGCCACGCCCGACTGTCGTCTCACTGACCTTCGACGACGGCGACCTCAGCCAGTACGGGATGCGTCCGATCCTTGCCGCGCACAACGTCAAGGGCACCTTCTACATCAACAGCGGCGCGGTCGACGGTCAAGAGGAAGGCGCGATGACCTGGACGCAGATCCAGGCTCTGCGTGCCGACGGCAACGACATCGGCGGTCACACACTGAACCACGTCGACATCAGTACAGCGGACACCAGCTTCGACTACCGCTGGCGCCAGACCTGCGACGACCGCGCCCGGCTGCAGGCTCAGGGCTTCTCGCCGAGCGCCTTCGCCTACCCCTTCGCTGCGTTCAACGCACAGGCCACCAGCATCGTGCAGGGCTGCGGCTACCAATCCGGCCGGACCGGCGGCAGCCTGCTGGTCGGCGGACCGCTCTACAGCGAGGCCATCCCGCCGCCGGAGCCGTACAGCTTCAAGGCGCTCGGCACGCTGTACGACGGACCGATCACCCTGCAGAGCCTGCAGGACGCCGTCAACGGGCCGGCTGAGCGCGCAGGCGGCTGGGTGCCGATGCTCTTCCACGACATCTGCTACCGCGCCAACGCGAACTACAACGCCTGCATGGCCGGCTACCGCCCGGTCGACGACACCACGATGAACCAGTTCCTCGACTGGATGGCCGCCAACGCCGGTCGCGGGATCTCGATCAAGACCGTCACCGAGGTGATGAGTGGCGGCAAGACCGTCCCGAACGTCGTCGTCTCGACTCCGGCGACCGGCCAGACCGTGGACCCGACACCGACGATCACTGGAACAGGTGTCGCAGGTGACGTGACAGTTGCCCTCTACCAAGGCCCCTACAGCACCGGTACGCCGGTGCGCACGGTCACCGCGACTGCGGCCGCCAACGGGACCTGGTCGTCGACCCAGACCACCGCACTGCCCGACGGCACTTACACCGTGCAGTCCCGGCAGACAGCGGACGGCCTGACCGGCTACAGCTCACCCAGGACCTTCGTTGTCTCTTCCACGGTCGACACCACCGCACCAGCGGTCCACATCGGCAGCCCGGCCAACGGCTCCAGCGTGTCCAGCACTACGCCGACCATCACCGGCACCGGCGGCGCTGCGCCAGGTGATGGCGCCACAGTGAGCGTCAAGATCTTCAACGGCACAACCACAACCGGTACGCCGAGGCAGACGCTCACCGCAACTGTCGCAGCAGGCGGAACCTGGACCACGACCCCGACGGCCCTTCCGCAGGGCTCCTTCACGGTGCAGGCAACCCAGACCGATGCAGCTGGCAACGTCGGCACCAGCACGGCAGCCATCACGGTCGACACGACGAAGCCGACGATCCGCATCACCACGCCGGCGAACAACGCGGTGTTCACCACGGCATCGTCGATCGTTGCGAAGGGCACATCCGGTTCTGCGGCCGGCGACAACACTCTGGTGACGCTCAAGGTCTTCCCGGGCTCCACCACGTCCGGCGTACCGGTGAACACGTTGACCACGACGGCGTCGGCAGGTGTCTGGAGCGTGCCTGTGCCGAGCTTGGCAGTAGGGACCTACACGCTGAGTGCGTCGATGACGGACGTGGCAGGCAATGTCGGCACCAGTACCAACGTGGTCCTCCAGGTGCATGCACTGCCGAAGCCGACCAGTGCCACGCCGTCCACGCTGGCCAGGGGACTGCTGAAGACGGTCAGGATCAACGGCACGGGGTTCGTCGCCGGTACCCAGGTCACCTTCTCCGGCGGGAGCGGCATCACGATCCTGCTGTCCAGCGCGACGTCGACCGCGATCAATCTGACCATGATCGTCGGCGGTTCGCCCGGCGTACGGAACGTCACCGTCACCAACCCCGACGGAGGCACTGGCACGTGCACCGGCTGCCTTACCATCACCTAGCTTCGAAGCCGCCTCCTGAGCCTGTCCCGAGGCTGTCGTGAGCCGTGTTAGGTTCACGTTCGAAGCCACAAAACGGGACAGGTGAAACGGTGCCACTTCCTTCTTTGACCCCGGAGCAGCGTGCGGCGGCTCTGGACAAGGCCGCGGCGGCGCGGCGTGAGCGTGCGGAGATCAAGAACCGGATCCGGCACTCCGGAGCGTCCCCGACGCAGGTTCTGCACGAGGGGCAGGTCAACGACGTGATCGGCAAGATGCGGGTGAGTGCGCTGCTGCAGTGCATTCCCGGCGTCGGCAAGGTGCGCGCCCAGCAGATCATGGAGCGGGCCGGCATCTCCGAGACGCGCCGGGTGCGTGGTCTGGGCACGAACCAGATCGCCGCGCTCGAGCGCGAATTCGCCGAGTGAAGCTGATGTCGACGGAGCTGATCACGAGCCGGGCGGAGACGGACGCGGAGATGGATGCGGGCACGGGGAACGCAGCGGGACAGGACACCGGTACGGCGACGCCGCGCGGCAACCCGTCCGGCCGGACCGGCCGCGGGCTCGGCGGCGCCCGGCTGACCGTGCTGGCCGGGCCGACCGCCGTCGGCAAGGGAACGGTTGCCGCGGACATCCGCGAGCGGTTCCCCGACATCTGGATCTCGGTCTCGGCGACCACCCGCAAGGCGCGGCCGGGTGAGGTGCACGGCGTGCACTACCTGTTCGTCTCGGACGCGGAGTTCGACCGGATGATCGCCGAACGACGAGCTGCTCGAGTGGGCCGTCGTCCACAAGGCCGCCCGCTACGGGACGCCGAGGCAGCCGGTGCTCGACAAACTGGCCGAGGGCAGGCCTGCTTTGCTGGAGATCGACCTGCAGGGTGCCCGGCAGGTCCGGGAGACGATGCCGGACGCGCATTTCGTCTTCCTGGCCCCGCCGAGCTGGGACGAACTGGTCCGCCGGCTGGTCGGCCGGGGCACCGAAACGGCCGAGGAGCGGGAGCGCAGACTGGAGACGGCTACTCTGGAGCTGGCGGCCGAGAAGGAATTCGACGTCACGATCGTGAACGCCTCCGTTCGGGAAGCGGCCGATCAGTTGGTAAAGTTGATTCGATAACCCTCTCCATCTCTGGAAAGAGCTGAACTTGTCTGGCAACCAGCCCGTCGCCATCGGTATCACCTCACCGCCGATCGACGACCTGCTCACCCGTACCGACTCGAAGTACAAGCTGGTGCTGTACTCGGCCAAGCGGGCGCGGCAGATCAACGCCTACTACTCCCAGCTCGGCGAAGGCCTGCTGGAGTACGTCGGACCGCTGGTCGAGACCCACGTCCAGGAGAAGCCCCTCTCGATCGCCATGCGCGAGATCAACGAGGGCGTGCTGACCTGCACGGACATCGACCCCGAGGCCGAGGCGGAAGCCGCCGCAGCCGCGGAGAAGTCCGAGTAATTTCCTCCCGATGACGACCGAGCCTGCGAAGGCGGCCGAGCGGCCGTCGGTGGTGCTCGGGGTCGGCGGTGGCATCGCGGCGTACAAGGTCTGCGATCTGCTGCGCCGGCTGACCGAGTCGGGTCACCGGGTCCGGGTGGTGCCGACCGCGGCCGCGCTGGAGTTCGTCGGCGCGGCCACCTGGGCGGCGCTGTCGGGTCAGCCGGTGACGGCCGACCCGTTCGACGACGTGCACGAGGTCCCGCACGTCCGGATCGGTAAGGGCGCCGACCTGGTCGTCGTCGCGCCCGCCACCGCGAACCTGATCGCCAAGGCCGCGCACGGCCTGGCCGACGACCTGCTCACCAACACGCTGCTGACCGCGCGCTGCCCGATCCTGTTCGCGGCCGCGATGCACACCGAGATGTGGGAGCACCCCGCGACGCAGGCCAATGTGGCCACGCTGCGTTCGCGCGGCATCACCGTGCTCGACCCTGCGGTCGGCCGGCTGACCGGCGCCGACACCGGCCGCGGCCGGCTGCCCGAACCGGCCGAGATCTTCGCGATCAGCCAGCTGATGCTCGCCGACGAGACCGCCCGGGCCGCGGGTCAGTCCGTCGCCGACCTGACCGGCAAGCACGTCCTGGTGAGCGCCGGTGGCACCCGCGAGCACCTCGACCCGGTCCGCTACCTGGGCAACTCGTCCTCCGGCAAGCAGGGCTACGCGCTGGCCCGGATCGCGGCCGCCCGCGGCGCCAAGGTCACCCTGGTCGCGGCGAACTCGGAGCTGGCCGACCCGGCCGGCGTCCAGGTCGTCCCGGTGACCAGCACCCGTGAGCTGTACGACGAGATCACCGGGCGCGCCGTCGATGCCGATGCGATCGTGATGGCCGCCGCGCCCGCCGACTTCCGGCCGGCCGACGTCGCCGGGCACAAGATCAAGAAGACCGCCGACGGTTCGGTCCCCGCGGTCAACCTGGTGCAGAACCCGGACATCCTGGCCACCGTCTCGCATGACCGGCAGCGCACCGACCAGGTGATCGTCGGCTTCGCCGCAGAGACGGGTGACGCGGAGCAGAGTGTGATCGAGCTGGCCCGCGCCAAGCTCGAACGCAAGGGCTGCGACCTGCTCGTGGTGAACGACGTCTCCGGCGGCAAGGTGTTCGGCAGCGACACCAACGAGGCCGTCATCCTGGGCCGCGACGGCGGCGCCCTCCCGTTCCCTTCCGGCAGCAAGGACGCCCTGGCAGGCGTCATCTGGAACTTGGTCGCCACGCACTGGAAATGAGGCCAGGATCCTGGCCGCTTCTCGGCCTAGCGTTCTGCTCGTGAGCGATGTGGCGTGGGAAGCGATCGTGGCGCGGCGGATGCGGCGGCACTACCTGGACGTACCAGCGGCGGGAAGCCCGGCGGACGTCGTACGGGCTATGTGTGGGGCGCACGCACAGGTGTTGTCCGCTGCTGAGACATCCGTGGCGTTGCGGCTGGAGCAGGCCACTCGCGCTGATGTGCAGCAGGCGCTGTGGATCGACCGGACGTTAGTGAAGACCTTCGGGCCGCGGGGCACGGTCCATCTGCTGCCGGCCGATGAGCTGCCGCTGTGGATGGCGGCTTTGTCGGCCTTGCCTCGGACAGGTGGTCAGCCTGTGCCGGAAGCGCGGATGACAGCGGAGCAGATCGCCGAGGTGATCGAGGCCATCGGGGGAGCGCTGGCCACCGACGATCTGACGATCGACGAACTCAGTGAGCAGGTGGTGGCCCGGACCGGTTCCTGGGCCGGTGATCTGGTGATGCCGGCCTTCCAGGAGTTCTGGCCGCGCTGGCGGCAGGTGATCCCGGCGGCGGGTCAGGCCGGTGTCCTTTGCTACGGGCCCAATCGGGGCCGGAAGACCACCTACTCGAACCCGCAGCGGTTCGTACCGTTCGAGTCCCCGCGCGGAGAGGAGGCGCTGTCCGAGCTGCTGCGGCGGTTTCTGCACTCGTACGGCCCGGCGACTCCGCAGCAGTTCGCGAAGTGGCTGAGTACGGCGCCACGGTTCGTCGCGGAGGTGTTCGCGGCGACTCCGGGGCTCGAGCAGGTCGAGGTGAACGGCGATGCGGCCTGGCTGATCGCGGGGGACACCGAGTTCCCGACCGACCCGGTCCGCGGCGTACGGCTGCTTCCGTACTTCGACGCGTACGGCGTGGGCAGCCACCCGCGCGAACTGCTCTTCCCTGGTGCTGCCTACACCCGCGCTCTGGCCGGTGGCCAAGCCGGGAACTATCCGGTGCTGCTCGTCGACGGCATTGTTGCTGGGGTCTGGCACCAGAAGCGCTCCGGTCGCCGTCTCCAGGTGACGGTCGAAACCCTGGGCGAGCTGACGGCTCGCCAGCTGCGGGCGCTGGACGACCAGGTCGCCCGGCTGGGTGAGATCGTGGCCGCGGTTCCCGAGCTCGTGCTCGGCAAGGTCAGCGTTGGTGCACACGCTTGAGTGATTGCCCCCGCGACGATGTCCCGATATATGGACGGAAATTCCGCGATGTGGACGGAATGGTTAGGTCGACCTGACCATTGACCGTGAGCCTGGCATACTGCCGAGGAGCGTCGCTGGAGTCGATGCGAGGTGGGGTACGACTTCCCGCTGTTTTGGAGACAAGAAAACCTGAGGGAGAACCGTGGCGAGGCGCCTTTTCACGTCCGAGTCGGTGACGGAAGGTCATCCGGACAAGATCGCTGACCAGATCAGCGACTCCATCCTCGATGCCCTGCTGGCCGAGGATCCGAAGAGCCGCGTCGCGGTGGAGACCCTGGTCACGACCGGCCTGGTGGTCGTGGCCGGCGAGGTCACCACCTCGGCGTACGTGGACATCCCCGGGATCGTGCGCAAGCGGATCCTGGAGATCGGCTACGACTCTTCGCTGAAGGGCTTCGACGGCGCCTCCTGTGGCGTCTCGGTCGCCATCGGCAGCCAGTCGCCGGACATCGCGCAGGGCGTCAACACGGCGTACGAGACCCGCGCAGACTCCTCGGTCGACGAGCTCGACCTGCAGGGCGCCGGCGACCAGGGCCTGATGTTCGGCTACGCGACGAACGAGACGCCCGAGCTGATGCCGCTGCCGATCACCATCGCGCACCGGCTGTCCGCCCGGCTGTCCGAGGTCCGCAAGGACGGCACGATGGCCTACCTGCGCCCGACGGCAAGACCCAGGTCACGGTCGAGTACGACGGTGACAAGGCGGTCCGGATCGACACCGTGGTGGTCTCCAGCCAGCACGCCGCCGACATCAGCCTCGACTCGATGCTGACCCCGGACGTCAAGAAGCACGTCGTCGACCCGATCCTCGAGCAGTTCGACATCGACTCGACCGACTACAAGCTGCTGGTGAACCCGACCGGCCGCTTCGAGATCGGCGGCCCGATGGGCGACGCGGGTCTGACCGGCCGCAAGATCATCATCGACACGTACGGCGGCATGGCCCGTCACGGTGGTGGCGCCTTCTCCGGCAAGGACCCGTCGAAGGTCGACCGCTCCGCGGCGTACGCGATGCGCTGGGTGGCCAAGAACATCGTCGCCGCCGGGCTCGCCGCGCGGGTCGAGTGCCAGGTCGCGTACGCGATCGGCAAGGCCAGCCCCGGTCGGCTTCTACGTCGACACCTTCGGCACCGAGACGGTTCCGGTCGACAAGATCAGCGACGCGGTGCTCGAGGTCTTCGACCTCCGCCCGGCCGCGATCATCCGCGACCTGGACCTGCTCCGCCCGATCTACACCCAGACCGCCGCCAACGGCCACTTCGGCCGCACCGGCGACGACTTCACCTGGGAACGCACCGACCGCGTAGACGCCCTCAAGGCCGCCGCCGCGAAGTAGTCCCGTACCCCGTGCCCGCACACCCGCTCGGGGGTGCGGGCGATTGTCGTTTCCAAGGCCTCGTCGTGTTGTCCACAGGCCTGCGGCGGTTGTCCGGGGATCGGGACTAGAGTTCAGCGGTGGCATTGAACGGGGAGTCTCCTGAGCAGTTGACGCTGCTTCGGGAGACTGTTCGGCGGTCGCGGACGAAGGAGCCGGCGGGGATCACGTCGGCGTTGCCGGTGGCGCGGGTGGCCGTGGATGTTTCGTTGCCGCATCTGGATCGGCCTTTCGACTATTTGGTGCCGGACGATCTGGCCGAGGCCGCGCAGCCCGGGGCGCGGGTGAAGGTGCGGTTCGCGGGCAAGGATCTGGACGGGTTCGTGCTCGAGCGGCTCGCGGCGTCCGATCACGACGGGAAGCTCGCCCGGATTCGCAAGGTGGTCTCGCCTGAACGGGTGCTGACGCCCGAGGTGGCGGCGCTGTGTCGTGACGTCGCCGATCGGTACGCCGGGGTGCTGGCCGACGTGACCCGTCTCGCGGTGCCGCCTCGGCACGCGAAGGTCGAGGCCGAGGCTCTGCGCTGCACGTTGCCTCCCAAGCCGGCGGTTTCGTCGTCGGTCTCCGAGTGGTCGCCCTACCCGCAAGCACCGGGCTTCCTGGAGGCGCTGAGTCGGTACCGAAGCGCCGAGGGCAATTTGGACTGCGGTGCCTGGCGCTGACTGGGCCTCGGCTTTCGCGCAGGCGGCGGCTGTCTGCGCATCGGCCGGGCGCGGCGCTCTGCTACTCGCGCCGGACGCGCGGGATCTCGAGCGACTCGCTGCCGCGTGCGCCGAAGTACTGGGGCCTGATGGATACGTGACGCTTGTCGGCCGACCTCGGCCCGACCGCGCGGTATCGCGCGTTCCTGGCCGCCTTGCGGGGCTGCACACGGGTCGTCATCGGCACCCGCGCGGCCGCCTTCGCGCCGGTCACCGATCTCGGGCTCGTCGCGCTGTGGGACGACGGCGACGACTCGTACGCCGAAGCGCGCGCGCCGTATCCGCATGCGCGCGAAGTGCTTCTCCTGCGGGCGTATCGGCAGAAATGCGCCTCCCTGCTCGGCGGGTTCGCGAGATCGGCCGAGACTGCCGCGTTGCTGGAGTCCGGGTGGGCCGGTGAGCTCATCGCGGATCGCGCGATGATCCGGGCGGCGGCGCCGGCGGTGCACATCGCGGGGGAGTCGGATACGGATCTTGCCCGCGATCCCGGAGCTCGGGCGGCGCGGTTGCCGCATCGGCTTTCGAGATCGCGCGCGAAGGGCTTCGGTCCGGGCCGGTGCTCGTCCAGGTCCCACGGGCCGGGTATCTGCCGAGCCTGGTCTGCCAGACGTGCCGGGCGCCGTCGAGATGCTCGACGTGTGGCGGGACCTTACGGCGTACGGGCGGGTCCGGCCCGGCGAGCTGCAGCGTGTGCGGGCGACCGGCGGCCGATCACCGTTGCCCCGAGTGCGGCGATACCCGGATGCGCGCTGCCGTTGTCGGCGCACGTCGTACTGCGGAGGAGTTGGGGAGAGCGTTCCCTGGCGTTCTCGTCCGTACTTCGGGCGGCGACAACATGCTCGATGCGGTGTCGGACCAGCCGGCGTTGATCGTCACGACGCCAGGCGCGGAGCCGGTCGCTGCTGGTGGCTACAGCGCGGCGCTGCTGCTCGACACCTGGTTGTTGCTCGCGCGGCCGGATCTGCGAGCGCCTGAGGAAGCTGTCCGCCGCTGGTTCAACGCGGCCGCGTTGGTCCGTCCTGCGAGGGAGGGCGGGACGGTGATCATGGTGGGAGAGCCGTCCGCGACGCCGTTGCAAGCAGTCGTCCGATGGAGCCCCGAGGGATTCGCGACCCGCGAGCTGAGCGAACGCCGTACTGCGCGCCTCGCACCCGCCGCCAAACTCGCCGAACTCACCGGCCCCACCGAAGCCGTCGCCGACCTGGTCGCGCGATTGCGGCAGTTGATGGATCCCCAAGCAGGCTTGGAAGTTCTCGGCCCGGTCGCTCTTGATGACGAAACCAGTCGCGCAGTCGTCCGTACGCCGCGTGCTTCCGGCTCGGCCCTTGCACGCACGTTGAAAGAAGCTCAAGCCGCCCGCACCACGAAGAAGTCCCCGGGCTCAGTCCGCATCCAAGTAGACCCAGTCCACTTCGGCTGATCAGGCTGTGTCGGCTAGTTGGGTGGGGGTTGAGGTGGTGAGGAGTTGGGTGCCCAGTGGGGTGCGGTAGTAGAGGACTGCTCGGCCGTCGCGGCGGGAGTCGACGACGCCGGCTGCGCGGAGGATGCTGAGGTGGACGCTGAGCGTCGGTGCGGAGACGCCGAGTTGGTGCGCCAGGTGAGTGGTCGACATCGGCAGGTCCAGGTGACCCATGATCGCCGCGCGGGTTCTGCCGACCAGGTCGGCCAGTGGCGATTCGCTGACGTCCTGCTGGCTCTCCCACAGACGCCCGAGGCCTCGTGGGGGATAGGTGATCGTCGGGACGTGCGGCGCCGCGGTCACCGGCAACGCGGCCGGCCAGGCGAACACGCACGGGACGAGCAGCAGGCCTTGGCCCGGTAGGGGAACGCCGTCGCAGCAGTACGGCCGGTCGATCTCGATCCGATCGCCGCTGAACCGGACCGACGGATGCAGATTCCGGAACAGCCGATCCACTCCGCCGGCACCAAGTTCGTCCAGCCGGAAAGCGAGATCCTCCTGCAGCAGCGAACGCATCCGCCGCCAGTCCGGCTCGATCGTCCGCCGCCAGTAGCTGTCCGAGCGCGGACGTGATCCGGTCCAGCGCCTTCGCCGGAGCAGCCATCAACTCCAGCAGCACCGGATGCGGATGTTCGTCGTACAAGGTGCCGACCTCCCGGACCACCAACTGATGCGGCGTCGCCGCGATCGCGGCCAGCCCGGACTCGAAGCTCGTCGATCGCCGCGGCGGAGCCGGCGTGATGAAGTCCGGGATGTAGCCGACCGGTGGGATGAGTGCCCTGAGCAACTGCAGGTCGTCGCCGTCGGCAATCGAGCGCGATCTTGTGCAGCCACGGGCCGTGCACGCTTCGCGCCGAACTGTTGCTGAGCGCCCGGACACTCGTCACGGCCTCCCAGACCGGCGAGAACGCGAACCGGATCCGGCTCACATCGTCCGCACTGAGCCTGATCGTGATCACCCGAGCACTCTAACCCCGATTTCCGCGTGATTAGTCCTGTGCCTAATGTTCGACAGCTGGGCGGCCGGGCATCGAAGGTAGTTCCATGACCGTTGCCGCGCCGGAGAGCGCTCCCCGTCTGCCCCGGGCTTTCTGGGCGCTCTGGGTCTGCCAGCTGGTCAACCGGCTCGGCAGTTTCGTCCAGCCGTTCCTCGTCCTCTACCTGACCCAGGATCGCCACCTGTCCGCCGGTACTGCGGGCGCCGTCGCGGCCGCCGTCGGTGCAGGTTCGGTCATCTCGCAGCTCGTCGGCGGCTGGATCGCGGACCGGTTCGGCCGGCGCCGCACGATGCTGATCGGATTCCTCGGTACTGCGGCCGCGCTGATCCTGCTCGGTTCGGCGCGCTCGATGGGGACGATCTGGATCGCCGCCTTCGTGGTCGGCCTGATCGGCGACATGTTCCGCCCCGCGGTACAAGCGACGGTCGCCGACCTGCTCCAGCCCAAGGAGCGCGTCCGCGCGTACGGGCTGCTCTTCTGGGCGATCAACCTCGGCTTCTCGGTCTCGACGGTCAGCGCGGGTGTCCTCGCGAGCGTCGGGTACAGCCTGCTGTTCTGGATCAACGCCGGTACGTCGGTCGTCGCCGCGCTGGTGATCTGGCGGATGGTGCCGGAGACCCGGCCGGTGCTCGACGACGGGCCGCGGCGGCAGTTGCTGCCGGTGGCGTTGCGGGACACGACGTTCCTGCTGATGATCCTGCTGCAGATCGGCTACGCGACGATCTACTTCCAGGGATACTCGACGCTGCCGCTGGTGATGGCGGACGACGACCTGCAAGAGTTCGACGTACGGGCTGGTGATCGCGCTGAACGGCGTGGTGATCGTCGTCGTGCAGCCGTTCGTCAACAAGCGGCTGGCGACGTTCGACCGGCCGAAGCTGCTCGCGGGCTCGATGCTGATCGTGGGACTCGGGTTCGGGCTGGGCGCGGTCGTGCACAGCTGGTGGGGGTACGCGGTCTCGGTGGTGGTCTGGACGATCGGCGAGATCGGTTTCGCGGCCGTGATCGGCGCGATCTTCGCCGACCTGGCGCCGGTGGATCTGCGCGGCGGCTACATGGGCCTGGCCGGCAGCATGTCCTTCGGCCTCGGCTCGCGTGATCGGCCCACTGCTCGGCACCAACACCCTCGAACACGCCGGCGCGAACCACCACCTGGCTGGGCTGCGCCGTCCTCGGCGCCGTCCTCTTCGTCGGCCAGTTGGCGCTGGCCCCGGCCCTCCACCGCCGAGCCGAAACCAACGCCCTGGCCGAAGCTTCAGCGGCGGGGTGAGGTCATCAGGGCTGCGGTTGCTGTGGTGGCGGCGGTGAGGGCGAGGGCTGCGTAGAGGGCGGTTTGTGCTGCGTGGGCCGGGGTCGCAGTGGTGAGGGTGCGGAAGAAGATGGTGCCCAGGAGAGCGATCCCCAGCGTTCCTCCGAGTTGCTGTACTGCGTTCAGCAAGCCGGCCGCCGAGCCCGTCTCGTGCGGCTGCACGCGATGCAGCGCAGCAGTGAAGAACGGCGTCGTGAACAACCCGATCCCCAGCCCGCAGACCCCCAGCGCGGCGCACAACTGCCACCCGACCCAAGCATTGTTGTCCACGGCAACAGTCGCCAACAGCCCCGACGAACACCACCAAGCTCCCGCCGAACATGACCTTCGTCCCAAAGCGCGGAATCAGCACCGCCCCGGCAACCCACGAGGCGATCCCCGACGCCGCCGACCACGGCAACAACGTCAGACTGGAACGCAGTACGCCGAGGTGCAGCCCAACCTGCAACTGCAGCACCACGACGAGCATCAACCCGGTCGTCATCGCGAAGAACAGCGTCGACGTCACCAGCGCAGGCGCGAACCCACGATTCCCGAACAGACTCGGCTCGACCAGCATCGCGCGCCCACTTCGCCGCCGGCTCCGCTGCTGCAGCACACAAACAGCCAGTACTACGAAGCCTGCCACCAAATAGAGCCAGTTCTCCGTCTGGATCAGCGGATCGAGAACGAGAGCAGACCCAGCAACCAGAAGAGCGCTCCCCAACAGATCCAATCCAGGCCGGTACGGCGAGCGATCTTCCCGCAGCAGGGGAGTGGCAATCAGTACTGCGATGCCGAGCGGCAGGTTCACCGCGAACACCGAACGCCACGAGCTGCCGAACAGATCCGCATGAGTGAGTACGCCGCCGAGCAACGGCCCGCAGATGCCGGCGAGCCCCATCACCGGCCCGATGCTGCCCAGCGCCTTCGGCAACTCGGATGCGTCGAACATCGCCCGGATCAACCCGATCGTCTGCGGGATCACCAACGCCGCAGCAGCGCCCTGGAGCGCTCTCGCGGTGATCAGCACGGACGGGTTCGGCGCCAGCGCGCAACAAGCCGACGCCAGCAGAAACCCGATGATCCCGATCCGGAACACCCGCTGCCGCCCGGCGATGTCACCGAGCCGCCCACCCGTGATCAGCAGCACCGCGAACGGCAACGTGTACGCCGCGCTGAACCACTGGATATCCGACTCCCGTCCACCGAGCTCCGCGTGGATCACCGGCGCCGCGACCTGCACGATCGTCGCGTCCAGCAGATTCATCGCCTCGGCAACCAGCAACACCCCCAACGCCAACCATCGCCACCTGTACGCCGCTTGCTGATCGACCGCTGTCTTCGTCATGCTCGGTAGCCTGCGGACTCGATGCAGCGGATGTTCCAGATAGCTGTGGAAGATGATGGATTTCTTCCAACGAGACCTGGATCTGACGCGATGATCTTCACGTGCTGGACGAGATCGATCGCGGGCTGATTCATGCGTTGCGGGTGGACGGGCGGGTGCCGTTCAGCCGCATCGGGGCCGTGCTCGGGGTGTCGACGCAGACGATCGCGCGGCGCTACCGCCGGCTGACCGCTGAGGCAGGTCTTCGGGTGGTCGGTCTGCCCGATCCGCAACGTGCCGGGCAGACGCAGTGGTTGGCCCGGCTGACCGCGACGCCACACGCCGCGCAAGACCTGGCCCAAGCACTCGCCAGACGCTCCGACACGTCCTGGGTGCGGCTCGCCTCCGGTGGAACCGAGATCGTCGCAGTCATCCACACCACGGCCGGAGACGGCAACTCCCTCCTCCTCCACGACATCCCACGCACAGCCGGCATCACCGCGGTCTCCGCCCACTGCATCCTCCACACCTACCTAGGCGGCCCCACCACCTGGCGAGCCCAAACCGCTGCCCTCACAAAAGAGCAGGAGAGCGCGCTCCGGGCGCCGTCCGGCGATGGGAGCGGGGCAGGCTCAGGCGGCCTGGCGGTAGATCGCGCAGGCGAGCGGGTGATGGGGATTCGTCCGGGGGACGGGGACCTGCTTGCCGGATTGGGGCGGGATGGGCGGATGAGTCTTGCCGACTTGGCGGCGGTGACCGGGTGGTCGGTGGGGACCGTGGGGCGGCGGTTGGGGGAGTTGCAGGGGAGCGGGGCGATCTTCTTCGATGTCGATGTGGATCCGCCGAGGCTGGGGGCGATGACCGCGGCGATGTTGTGGATGTCGGTGGCTCCCGCTCATCTCGATGAGGTCGCTCGGTCGCTGGCCGAGCACGAGGAGCTTGCGTTCGTCGGCGCGACGACGGGGCCGACCAACCTCGCAGTACAGGCGCTTTGCAAGGATCCCGCTGCGCTGCACGAATACCTGACGCACCGACTGGCGGCGTACGAGTCGATCCACACGTTGGAGTCCGCTCCGGTACTACGGACGGTCAAGTCGGCCGCGCCGTTCGTGAGCCGCGCCGCGAGCCGTAGTACGGGGGTTTCGTAAGGTTGCGGCATGAGTGAGCAGAGGCTGGATGCGGTCGTGTTCGACATCGGTGGGGTGCTGCTGGACTGGAGCCCGGACTACCTGTACGACGAACTGATCCCGGACCCGGCCGAGCGCGAGCACTTCCTGACGCACATCGCGAACGGCGAGTGGAACAAGAAGCAGGACGCCGGCCGGAGCTGGTCCGAGGCGGTCGCCGAGCTCTCCTCACTGCACCCGGAGCACGCCGAATGGATCGAGGCGTACGACAAGGGCTGGCTGAAGATGGCGAAGGGGATCATCGAGGACACCGCCGAGCTCGTCACCGAGCTGCGCGAGCAGGGGATCCCGAACTACGCGCTGACGAACTTCTCCCACGAGAAGTGGCAGGTCGCGAAGGCGGCGTTCCCGATCCTGGCCGGCTTCGACGGCGAGGTCGTCTCCGGCGCCGAGTTCACCCTCAAGCCGGAGGAGAAGATCTACCGAATCCTGCTGGACCGCTTCGACCTCGATCCGGCCCGCACCTTCTACACCGACGACGTCCAGGTCAACGTCGACGGCGCCCGCGCCCTCGGCATCACCGCCGAGCACTTCACCGACGCCGCCACGCTCCGCAAGCAGCTCCTAGCTCACGGCCTCCCACTCAAGCCTTGATCAGGCGGTAGTTACCTGGAGGGCTTCGGTGTACTTCGAGCCCGCGCCGAGGTGGGCCGCTTCGACGATCAGGGTGTTGGCCTGGCAGGTCGGGGCGGTCAAGGCGACCTCGGGGGCAGTGGCGTAGATCCGTTGTGGGCGGGCGATGCCAGGTTGCCAGCGCTGGATCTGGAAGGCCTCGGCGCCGTTCGTGACAGTGCGCACCTCCCAGTGGATCCAGTTGCCACAGGCAACGATGGTGCCGGTGACGATCTGCGCCGAGCGACTCGGCCGGGCTGTCGGCGCCGGATCGCAGGTAGGCCTTGCTCTGGTACTGGTCCGGATCCGACGCGCCGACCTCCGACCAGACGGTTGCCCCACGCAACGAGGCGCCGCTCCACTGGATGCAGTTCTTCGCGGCCGCGATCGGCCGGGCCGCGCCGCCGGACAACGGAACCGTGAAGAGCCGCTTGCAGCGCTGCGGGGTCGAGGGCGCGGTGATCTGGCTGAAGGTGACCGAGTCGGCCGAAACGGCCGGATCCGCGACATAGCCGGGGTCGGCCACGCAGGTGACGTTCCGGGACTTCAGCGACGCGAGCTCCGCGATGATCAGGCAGGACCGCTTGCGGCTGTCGGTCGAGCTGTACGCGAACACCCCGTCGTACGCGCCGATCTCCGGCTCGGAGACCGGCGGGAGCGCTTTCTGCTTCGCGAGATCCGTTCTCGCGCCGGTCCTCGAGGTCGTAGCGATAGACGCGGATCTCCGGCGACGGTCCGTCCGAGCGGATCTCCTCGATCAGCGCCCACCGGTCGTCGATCACCACCGGCGACTGTGCGACGAATCCGGCCGGCGGAACATGCCGTACGACGGCGCGCTTGCTGGTCGCCGTCGGTGATGGTCGTGGTCCCGGCCTCGTCGCTGCCCCGCGTCACGAGGTACTTCGGCAGTGCGGTCACCACGTGCTGCCCGTCGACCGGCTGCTTCAGCAACTTCGTCCAGGTCGGCGGTCCACCCGGCTTACCCGAGGTGCTCGGCGGAGTCCCAGCTGTGGACCCAGGCGTGGATGGCGTACCGCTCGGCGGCTGCGGACTGGTCGGCGACGATGCACCGGATGGGCTCGGCAGGGGAGCGCTCTCCGGCGACGACGAGCACGAGCTGACGAGCAGCGCGAGCGAGGCCAGTGCCGCGGCGAGACCTGCGACCCGCCGATGCACGGGCGCGACGTACGTAGTACTGGAAAGTGGTGTTCAGGTGCACTGGATCAGAGGCCGATGTTCTTGAAGGAGTTGGCGAGGGTGGCGTTGAGCATGGCGGAGGCGGGGATGTTCTTCGGGCCGTTGGTGGTGTTGCCGCGGCTGTTGAAGCGGCGCTCGTTGAACACCTCGAAGATGCCGATCGTGCCCTTGTTCATGTCGTAGCCGCGGCCGACCTGGTAGTGCCCGCTGTGGTTGAAGGCGAGATACGGGAAGTACCGCTTGAGCAGCTGGACGTGCTCGATCACCGGCGCCGGCGCGGCATCACCGAGGTGGCGCTGGTGCACGGCGAGGAACTTCTGCGCGGTCCAGCCCTTCACGTTCTGCACGATGTAGGTGCCGGCCGCGATGTCCCACTTCGTCTTCAGGTTGGTCTGCTGGACCATCGCCGAGATCCCGGTCCCCGAGCTCGTCGAGCCGAGGTCCTTGGCCCATGAGGCCTGGGTGTCCTTCTGCTGGTCGTCGGCCCAGTCGATCGACTGGAACGTCGCCGGACCACACCAGTAACCCTTGTCCTGCGAGGTCTGGAAGCCGTTCATGATGTACGCCGAACTCGGCAGCGGCTTCGGTGCGGTCGGACTGGCCGGACCCGACGGCGTCGAGCGCGTAGGCGTAGGAGCGGGCGTGGTCGGCGTGCCGGTCGGCGGAGTCGCGGTCGTCGCCGACGGAGCGTCGAAGAGGCGCAACGCACGCGCCTTGTCGCGCCCGTCCCACGCGGTCTGCATCTCGTCGAGCTCGGCGGCGACCCGCAGCCCCTTCGGCATCGCAGCGCGCTGCGAGACGAAGGCCGCGGGGGACTGGTCGCCGGTGTCGATGTCCTGCTCGGCTCCGACCTCCCCAGCTGCCTCCGGATCGGTCGCCGCGGCGCTGATCTGCGCGCCGGTCGGGATCTGGTCGACGAACCCCAGCCCGAGGCAGTAGTTCTCCTCCTCGAGCTTGAAGCAGCGCATCACCTGGGTCGACTGCTCGGCGGTACTGACCCGGAGCATCGGGTCGCTCGGCGAGGTCTGCTCGACCTGCTGGGCCAGCTCACTCCAGGAATGCGCGACCGGCGGGTACTTGTCGTCGGCCACGGTCGGCTGCGGATCCGGCGGCACCGACGGGGTAGAGGTCGGTACTGCGGTGGGTGCCGAGGTCGGCGCCGTCGACGGATCCGGCGGCGTGACGCTCGGCCCGGACCGGTAAGCAGGATCGTTCGGTTCGTACGCGGCAGCCAGGGGCGCCTGCGCGAGCAGAGCCCCGAGGAGGATCAGTGCTGCTGCCCCCCGTGTTGCTGTGGGCATGGTGGTCTCCCGTTGGGCGTGTGTGACTGTTGTGACTGTAGGTACGCCTGAGAACACAGTACGTGCTCACAGCAACAATCAACACCCCCACCAGCATCACCACCCTCACCCACCCCGCCCAGCACTCGCCTCACTCCCACCCCGACCGGATCGCGGCACCGAGCGCACTAGACTGTCTCGGTCCCCTTGTCTGTGACTGCTGTGGAGTCTGTGTGTCGGTCCAACCCATCCGTCTGTTCGGCGATCCCGTGCTGCTCACCAAGGCCGACCCCGTGGTCGACTTCGACGCCGAGCTGCGCCGCCTGGTCGCCGACCTCACCGACACCATGCAGGCCGCGCCCGGCTCCGGCCTGGCCGCGCCGCAGATCGGCGTCGGCCTGCGCGTCTTCACGTACTTCGTGGAGGGCGAGCTCGGCCACCTCGTGAACCCCGAGCTCACCCTCTCCACCGAGGACCAGTTCGGCCCCGAGGGCTGCCTCTCGATCCCCGGCCTGACCTTCGACTGCCGCCGCGCGCAGACGGTGATCGCGAACGGCTTCAACATGTACGGCGACCCGGTCGTGATCGAGGGATCCGACCTGCTCGCCCGGTGTATCCAGCACGAGACCGACCACCTGGACGGCGTCCTGTTCGTCGACCGGCTGGACACCGTCACCCGCAAGGCCGCGATGAAGGCGATCCGCGAGGCCGAGTGGCTCGGCGGGCCGCCACAGCTCAAGGTCTCGCCGCACCCGACGAACGGATTCGGTCTGTGAGAGTCGTCTTCGCCGGCACCCCCGAGGTGTCGGTCACCGCACTGAAGGCCATCGTTGCCAGCGGCCACGAACTGGTCGCCGTCGTGACCCGGCCCGACGCCCCCGCCGGCCGCGGCCGCAAGCTGGTCGCGTCCCCGGTCGCGCAGTACGCCGAGGAGCTCGGCGGCATCGAGATCCTCAAGCCGGTCAAGCCGAGCGACCCCGCGTTCCTCGCCCGGCTGACGGAGATCGCGCCGGACTGTTGCCCGGTCGTCGCGTACGGCGGGTTGCTGCCGCAGGCCGCGCTCGACATCCCGCCGCACGGCTGGATCAACCTGCACTTCTCCGTACTGCCGGCCTGGCGTGGTGCCGCGCCGGTGCAGCAGTCGATCATCTCCGGCGACGACGTCACCGGCGCGAGCACGTTCCGGATCGTCAAGGCCCTCGACGCAGGACCCGTGTACGGCGTACTCACCGAACGCATCGGCCCGAAGGACACCGCCGGCGACCTGCTCACCAGGCTGTCCGTCTCCGGCGCGAAGCTGCTGGTCGACACGCTCGACGGCATCGAGGCCGGCGTGCTCGAAGCCCGTGAGCAACCGGCCGACGGGATCACCCTCGCGCCGAAGCTCACCGTCGAGGACGCCGAACTGGACCTCAAGGCGCCCGCGCAGCGCGTGGATCGTCTGGTCCGCGGCTGCAACCCGTCGCCGGGTGCGTGGACGACCTTCCGCGGCGAACGCCTCAAGGTGCTCGAGGTGAACCTGACCGACGACGAGCTCAAGCCGGGCGAGATCCGGGCCACCAAGTCCTCGGTGCTGGTCGGCACCGGCAGCAAGGCGATCGAGCTGGTCACTGTCCAGCCGCAGGGCAAGAAGCCGATGGCTGCGCCCGACTGGGCCCGCGGCGTACGGATCGTCGACGAAGATCGTCTGGGCTCCGAGTGAGCGACCGCACTCCCCGCAACCGCGCTCCGCAACGCCGTCCGGACCAGGTCCGCCAGCTCGCCTACAAGGTGATCCGGCAGGTCACGTCCAGGACGGCTACGCGAACCTCGTCCTCAACAAGGCGCTCCGCGACCAGCGGATCGAGCGGCCGGGACGCCGCGTTCTGCACCGAGCTCGTGCACGGCACGCTGCGCTGGCAGGGCACGTACGACGCGGTGCTCGCGCGCTGCGTATCGCGTCCACTCCCCGAGCTCGACCCGAACCTGCTCGACCTGCTCCGCCTCGGCACGCACCAGCTGCTCCGGATGCGCGTCGACTCGTACGCGGCCGTCAACGAGATGGTCACCCTGACCCGCGCCGAGGCCGGCCAGAGCCGCAGCGGCCTGGTCAACGCCGTACTGCGGAAGGTCAGCCAGCGCACGCTCGACCAGTGGATCACCACGATCGCGCCCAAGCCCGAAGACGACGAGTACGGCTATCTCGCTCATTGCGAAGGCGCACCCACGCTGGGTCATCGAGGCCTTCGACGACGCACTGGGCGTCCGTGGGCTGGAGCGCGAGCTGGTGGACCTGCTCGACGCCGACAACGATCCGCCGCGCGTCACGCTGGTCGCCCGTCCGGGGCTCGCGGATATGGACGAGCTGATGGAGGCGGGAGCAACGCGCGCCCGCTGGTCGCAGTACGGGGCCGTACTGCTGGGCGGTGGTGATCCGGGACGGATCGGAGCCGTCGCGACCGGGCGTGCTGGAGTGCAGGACGAGGGGTCGCAGTTGGTCGCTACTGCGCTCGCCAATGCGCCTGTGGAGGGCAACGACGCGCGCTGGCTCGACCTGTGTGCAGGCCCTGGCGGCAAGTCGGCTCTGCTGGCCGCACTGGCGAATCAGAAGGACGCACTGCTCACCGCTGTCGAGCCGCTGGAACACCGGGCCGAGCTGGTGCGCTCCAACCTCCGGGCGATCCCTGGTGATCACCAGGTGCTCGTCGGCGACGGTACGAAGCCCACCTGGCCCGCTGGCTCGTACGACCGGGTGCTGGCCGACGTGCCGTGCAGCGGCCTCGGAGCACTACGCCGTCGCCCGGAAGCGCGCTGGCGCCGTACGCCGGAAGACGTCGCCGAGCTGCAGCCGTTGCAGGAAGCTCTGCTGTCGTCAGCGATCGACTCGGTGCGCCCGGGTGGAGTGGTGGCGTATGTGACCTGCTCGCCGCACCACGGGGAGACCCGGGGAGTGGTGGACGCAGTACTGGACAGCCGGAGTGACGCCGAGGTCGAGGACGCGCGGGAGTTGTTCCCGGGAGTTCCGTCGCTCGGTGGTGGGCCGGATGTGCAGCTCTGGCCGCACCTGCACGGCACCGACGCGATGTATCTGGCGCTCATCCGTCGGACCTGATGTCAGGTGCATGGCGTCGAACGGTCATGATAGAGGCGTGACAACGACCGCCGAACGCCCTGCCCTCAGTACGCACCAGAGTACCAGCTCGTCGGGCTGACGGCGTCGTTCGGCATCGGCATGCTGGTCGCGATCCAGTCCCGGATCAACGGCGAGCTCGGCAAACGGCTCGGCGACGGCGTACCGGCCGCGCTGATCTCGTTCGGCTCCGGGCTGGTGATCCTGCTGGTCTTGGCCCTGGTGATCCCGCGGATCCGTGCGTCCTTCGGCAACGTCTGGCGAACGATCAGGACGAGTACCGGCGAGCAGGGCCGCTCCGGTGGTGGCAGTGCGTCGGGGGACTAGCCGGAGCGTTCCTGGTGGCTACCCAGTCGATCACGGTGTCGGTGATCGGCGTGGCTGTCTTCACCGTCGCCGTAGTCGCCGGGCAGGCCGTCAGCAGTCTGGTGGTCGACCGCCTGGGCTTCGGCCCCGCTGGACCGCAGCCGTACACGCCGTTGCGGGTGTTCGGCGCTGTCCTCGCACTGGTCGCCGTGGTGCTCGCGGTGTCGGACCGCTTGAACCACCCGTCCGGCCTGCTGATCGCAGTACTGCCAGCACTCGCCGGGATCGGTACTGCGGTGCAGCAGGCGATCAACGGCCGGGTAGCACGAACAGCCTCAACCGATGCCTACGGTGCGCTCGCTGCCGGGCTCATCAACTTCGTCACCGGCGCGACCGCGCTCGCTCGTGGTCTTCCCGATCGACCTGCTGGTCCGCGGCGTGCCCAACAGCCTGCCGACCGAACCATGGCTGTACTTCGGTGGCGCGTGCGGCGTGATCTTCATCAGCTCGGCCGCCGCGGTCGTCCGCGTGGTCGGCGTCTTCCTGCTGGGACTAGGAACGATCGCGGGTCAGCTGATCGCCAGCCTCATGATCGACATCTTCGTGCCCAGCGACCGACCAAGCGGTCACCTTCCCGGTGGTCGCCGGAACGATGCTCGCCCTGGTCGCCGTGGTGGTCGCCGCGATCCCCAACCTCAAGCGTGCTCCCTGATCGAGATCACGGTACGGCGGCAGCCGTCGGTTCCGCCGGGATCTTCGGCTTACGGCCCCGTCGGGCAGCCCGCAGGACACCTTGGGACACCGCGACGCCGAAGAGGACGATCAGCGCGCCGACCGGCTGGTACCAGGTGAGGTGCTCGTGCAGCACCAGGACGCCGACGATGATCGCGAAGATCGGCATGATGTAGGTGACCATCGAGGTCATGCTGGCGCCGACCAGCCGGATCACCCGCAGGTTCAGCACGAACGCGATCCCGCTGCCGAGCGCACCCAGAGCGACCACGCTGGCGACTACCTTGAGCGACAGCGTCCAGGGCATCGGCGGCGCCTGCCCGGTCACGATCGGCGCCACGATCGCCAGCTGGACGGTTGCGCAGAGCAACAAGCTCGCCGACAGCGCAGTACCGGACAGTTTGCTGCCGGCGATGAAACGCTTCTGGTAGGGGATGGCCACGCCGTACGAGCAGGCGGCGCGCCATGCAGAGCAGCTGGCCGGTGAGATCGGCGCCACCGTGCATCTGCCAGGCGCCCAGTACGACGAGCATGCCGGCGAATCCGATCAGCAGTCCGATCACCCGCTGGGCGGTGAACTTCTCGGTCCGGAAGACCAGTACGGCGACGGGCAGCACGACCAGCGGGGTGATGCCGTTCCAGATGCCGGCCAGCAGCGACGGGCACCCGCTGCTCGCCGTACCCGAAGAGCGTCCAGGGGACTGCCGAGCCGATCGCGCCGAGGACGAAGGTGTGGGCCCAGATCCGCGGCTCGCGCGGCAGCGACTCGCGCTTGATCGCCAGGAGGATGAGCAGGACGGCGGACCCGGCCAGCACTCGCCCGAGGGCGAGATACAGCGGGTGGAGTTCGCGGACTCCGACCGAGATGAACAGGAAGCTGCAGCCCCAGATCGCGGCCAGCAACAGCATGGTCGGAAGCCAAGCCCGGACGGGAGGCATGTCAGGAGTCGTCTGGGTGCTCACTCCTGACATCTTGCAGCACATCGCCGACATTTTCTCCATCCTGCCCGTAATTGGGCAGCCTGTCCGTAATTGGGCAGCCTGTCCGGAATTGGGCAGCTGTGAACACGCAGACACACCTGGTCGGGTCGGCTGGAGTTGGGGAGGATGTGCGGCATGACCGGCTTCGAGGTGGATGCAGTCCGCAAGCAGTTCCCCGCGTTGAGTGAAGGGGCCGCGCATTTCGACGGTCCGGGAGGGTCGCAGACGCCTCAGGTGGTCGCCGATGCGGTCGCGTCGACGATGGTCTCGGCGCTGGCGAACCGCGGCCGGCTGACCCCGGCCGAGCGCCGCGCGGACGACATCGTGCTCGGCGCCCGGCAGGCGATGGCGGATCTGCTCGGGACCGATCCGGGCGGCATCGTCTTCGGCCGGAGCATGACGCAGCTGACCTACGACTTCGCCCGGACGCTCGCCAAGAACTGGGGGCCGGGCGACGAGATCGTCGTGACGCGGCTCGACCACGATGCGAACATCCGGCCCTGGGTCCAGGCCGCCGAGGCGGTCGGCGCCACGGTGCGCTGGCTGGCCTTCGATCCCGCGACGTCCGAACTCGACGAGCTCGAGCCGCTGCTGTCGGATCGCACCCGGCTCGTCGCCGTCACCGGTGCCTCCAACCTGCTGGGCACCCGTCCTGACACCGCAGGCCATCGCCGAGCAGGTGCACTCGGCAGGTGCGCTCATCTATGTCGATGGTGTGCACCTCACGGCGCACGCTCCGGTGGACGCGTCGTTCGCGGACTTCTACGTGTGTTCGCCGTACAAGTTCTTCGGGCCGCACTGCGGCGTGCTCTCGGCGTCGCCGGCGCTGCTGGACGGTCTCCAGCCGGACAAGTTGCTGCCAGCAACGAATGTCGTGCCGGAGCGATTCGAGTTCGGCACCTTGCCCTATGAGCTGCTGGCCGGGACCACTGCGGCAGTGGACTTCCTGGCCGATCTCGGCGGAACGGGGGAGAGCCGGAGAGAGCGGTTGCTGAGTTCTCTGATGTTGCTCGAGATCCACGAGGACGCGTTGCGCGCCGAGCTGGAGTCGCGGCTGGCCGAGCTCGACGGCATCACGCTCTACGGCCACGCGCAACGCCGTACGCCGACCTTGCTCTTCTCCGTCGCCGGTCACGAGTCCCGGGATGTCTCGGCAAGCCTCGCCGAGATAGGCGTCAACGCCCCGGCCGGCTCGTTCTACGCGCTCGAAGCCTCGCGGCATCTCGGCCTCGGCGACACCGGCGCGGTCCGAGCCGGCCTCGCGCCCTACACGAACCAGTCCGACATCGATCGGCTGGTTGAAGGCGTCGACGCGATTGGTCCCATAAACCACCCTTGAGGAGACCGCCCCATGCTCACCAAGCTCCTGACCTGTACTACGGCCTTGCTCGCCAGCCGCCCTCGTCATACCTCCAACAGCCACAGCCGCTGGTGCTCCGTCCGATCCGGCCCGCGCCGAGCTGCGCGGGATCGTCGAGAACGTCGCCGGCGCGACCGGCAAGCGGTACGGCGTCCACGACGACGCCGGCCACGTGATGGACACCGTCAAGATCATCCAGGACACCACCGGCGGCTACCTGGCCGTCTCGCACCACATGGCGACCGACGGCCACTTCCGGGTCAACCTGGCCACCTCGACCGATCTGCTCAACTGGCACTGGGTCCGCGAACTCGCCGGCAGCAACACCGGCCCGGCCTCGCAGCCGACCATCGCCCAGGCCTCGAACGGCGGCTTCGTGATCGCCTGGGAGCAGGAGAATCCCGGCGGCGGCAACAACCATCTCGCCTTCCGGTACTTCGCCAACAGCGCCGACCTGCTCGCCGGCCGGGTCGGCAAGTCGTTCGACGCGCCCGGCGGCTGTCGTCGTGCGCCGAGGGAACGCCGAACATCTACAAGATCACGCTCTCTCCCGATATCGACCACTCCACGATCGACATCGGCGGCCACTACTGCTGGAACTGCGACCGCGACCGGCAGCAGCGCGGCACGCTGAAGAACTTCAACTCCTGGACCAACTCGGCCCAGTCCGAACTACGACAACGCCCTGCTCTACTGGGGTGTCGGCGGCAACATCGGCGACCGCGACCAGGTCGCCTTCCGCGGCTACAGCTTCGGCCTGATCGAAGGGCAGTACACCAAGGGCGACTTCGGTTCGTGGCGCACGTTCGTCTACGACTACCAGACCGGCAACGCCGACAAGACCGCGATCCACACCGACGCCGGCAGTACGGCGTTCGCCAACCCGACGGTGACCGCCCTCCGTGCCCCGAACGGCCAGAACGCCATCCTCGTCACCCTCTTCATCCCGAGCGAAGGCGCCGGCGCCGGGGAGTCCGGGGAGCTCATCTACTACAAGACGTTTCTTGAGCGGCCCACGACAAGGCTATCTCTTGACTGGTCTTCAATTAATAACTAAAGTCAATGGGGTAAGTCCGCCCGAAGGAGCCCCTCGTGACTGAACCGGCCAAGGTCTTCGTCCAGGCCGGTGACTCCTTGATCGGCTGCGGCCCAGACCGAGGCCGGCACCTGGACCGCCGCCGGCATCCAGGTCGACCTGGTCCGACCCCGACATCCTGGTCAGCGCGACCCGCGACGTCTCGCGGGTCGCGCTGCGCTGGGAGCAGCCCTTGCCGGCGGACGCCTTGTTCCTCGGCGACGCCTGGGAACGCTCGTACGGCGACCTCCAGTGGCGCCACCTCCAACCCGAGCGCCTGCTCCCGTGGTACTGGCTGGCGCACGACCGCAGACCGGCACGACCACCGGCATGGGCGTCGACGTCCACCCGGCAGCCTTCTGCTCCTGGACCGTCGACCGCACCGGCGTCACCCTCTGGCTCGATCTCCGCAACGGCGGTGGACCGACCCAACTCGGCGGCCGTTCGCTGATCGCCGCCGCTGTCCGGCAGTTCGCAGACGCCGGTACGCCGTGGCTCACGCTGCGAGCGGCCGTCGAGTCGATGAGTTCCCGGCTACCGGCGCGACCTGAGCCCGTGCCGGTAGTCGGGGCGAACAACTGGTACTACGCGTACGGCGAAGGCTTCGACGAGAAGGCCGTTCTCCAGGACGCGGCGACGGTGGTCGAGCTGGCCGACGGACACCCGGTGAAGCCGTTCTCCGTCGTCGACGACGGCTGGAACCCGGGCGGCAACGCCTCCGGCGGCCCCTGGGACAGCGGCGATCGCAGGGATCTTCGACGACATGGCCGGCACCGCCGCGGCCATCAAGGAACTCGGTGCCCGACCCGGACTCTGGTTCCGTCCGTTGCTCTCCCGGGAGAGCGGTCCCTGGGGCCGCACCGGCCAGTCGGACGGCTTCGGGCGCGCGCTCGACCCGTCGTACCCGGAAGTTCTGGACCTGGTCCGCGCCGACCTGCACCGGTTCCGCGACTGGGGCTACGAGCTGGTCAAGCACGACTTCAGCACGTACGACGTGTTCGGCAGGTTCGCCCCGGCGATGGGCGCCCGGCTGACCGATGACGGCTGGCAGTTCCACGACCCCACCCGTACTACGGCCGAGATCGTGCTCGCGTTCTATCGGGAGATCCGCGAGGCCGCGGGCGACGTAGTACTGATCGGATGCAACACCGTCGGCCATCTCGCGGCGGGGCTGGTCGACATCCAGCGGACCGGCGACGACACGTCCGGGCGCGACTGGGAGCGGACCCGGAAGATGGGCGTCAACTCGCTGGCGTTCCGGCTGCCGCAGCACAACCGGTTCTTCACCCTCGACGCGGACTGCGTGCCGTGCACACCGCAGACGCCGTGGGAGCTCAACCGTCAGTTCCTCGACCTCATCGCTCGGTCAGGGAGCGCTCTCTTCGTCTCCGTCGACCCTGCCGCGAGGACGGAGCAGACGGATCGCGATCTTGGCGACGGTATACGGTTGGCACTCAGCGGCGGTGACGCGGCAGAGGGTGGGATCGAGCCGCTGGACTGGCTGGTGAATACCACGCCGAACGTCTGGCGGACCGGCGACGGCGAGGTCCGCTACGACTGGTCGCTGCCGTGGGGCGCCGACCCAGCTTGCGGGCTGAGGACAGGGGGAGTGGTGAACACCGAACAGCCTCCGGCGGTAGTACGCCGGGGTACCAACCTGGATCGGGTTGGCGGCTTCAACGACACCGTGGTGCTGGACGCGATCCGCCGCGCCGACGAACGCCTCAGCCGGGTCGAGATCGCGGCCGCGACCGGTCTCTCCGGCCAGGCCATCTCCAACATCACCCGCCGCCTGCTGGACGCCGGCCTGGTCCGCGAAGCCGGCCGGCAGAAGAGCACCGGCCTCGGCAAACCGCGCACCCTGCTCGAACTCGAGCCCACCGGCCAGTACGCCGTCGGCGTGCACCTGGACCCGGCCGTCGTCACCGTCGTCGTGCTCGACCTGACCGGCCAGGTGGTCGCGCGCCGGCGGACCGAAACACCTGCGAGCACCGACGATCCGGACGTGATGATCGCTGGAATCGCTGCCACCGTCGAAGAGGTCATCGCGGAGGCCGGCGCCCCTCGGGAGCGGGTGGTCGGCGTCGGAATCGCCGCCCCCGGGCCGATCGACGTCGAGCGCGGCGTCGTGGTCGACCCGCCGAACCTGTCCGCCTGGCACCTCGTTCCGCTCCGCGACGCCCTGCGCGAGCGGACCGGACTGCCGGTGCTGCTGGACAAGGACGTGACCGCCGCGGCATCGGCCGAGAAGTGGGCCGGTGGGCCGAACGGCCGCGGCAGCTTCGTCTTCTTCTACCTCGGCACCGGTGTCGGCGCCGGGCTGGTGATCGGCGACGAGGTCGTCCGCGGCTCGTCGAGCAATGTCGGCGAGATCGGCCACGTGATCGTCGACCCGGACGGCCCGCTCTGCTTCTGCGGCCGCCGCGGTTGCGTCGGCCAGACCAGCCAGCCGCGGTATCTGGTCCAGCAGGCGGTGCTCGCCGGAGTGCTTGCCCAGGGCATCGATCTCGACGACCGGCATGCGGTCGACGTCGCTTTCGCCGAGCTGTGTTCGCAGAGCCGGTGCCGGGTTCGGTGCGGCCCGGGACATCATCACCACGCTGGCCGGACGGATCGCGAAGGTGGTCGAGGACATCGCGAACCTGCTCGACCTGGAGCGGGTGGTGTTCGGTGGACCGCTCTGGGACCAGCTCGCGCCGTTCTTCGACGAGTTCGTCCGGGCCGCGCTGGTGGAGCGCTTCCTGGTGCGTTCCGTGCACCCGTTCCAGGTGACCGGGACGTCGCTCGGCGCCGATGTCGGCGCGGTCGGTGCGGCCGCCCTGGTGCTCGACCACACGTTCTCTCCCAACCCCTCTGTCTTGCTGCTCGGACCTACTGAGCCGGCCCCGACCGCGGTCCAGCTCGGATCTGCTGAAAGGTGATGTGTTGATGACCGGTATCGATCGCGAGGTTCTGGCCCACGCCGTCGAGGAGGTACGCCGGGCGACCGGCGACCCGGTGATCGCGGGCATGTTCGAGCGCTCGATGGCGAGAACCTGCCGGCGGTCGCCGAACGGTTGCCGGACGGGACGACCTTCGTGCTGACCGGTGACATCCCCGCGATGTGGCTGCGCGACTCGGCCGCCCAGCTCCGCCCGTACCTGGTGCTGTGCGGCGACGATCCGGCCTTGCAGGACACGCTGATCGGCGTCCTGCACCGCCAGCTCGAGTACATCGCGATCGACCCCTACGCGAACGCGTTCAACCGGGCCGCCGACGGTGCCGGGCACACCGGCGACGAGACCGAGATGTCGCCGTGGGTGTGGGAGCGCAAGTACGAGATCGACTCGCTCTGCTACCCGATCGAGCTGGCCTACCGGCTGTGGCGGATCACCGGGCGCAAGGACGTGATCGACCACCGGTTCGTCGCGGCGGCGAACGCGACGCTGGATCTGTGGACGGTCGAGCTCGACCACGAAACCAACTCGCAGTACCGGTTCCAGCGGCACGACGACCGGCCGTCGGACACGCTGGTCCGCGAGGGACGCGGGCGGCTCACGACACCGACCGGCATGTCGTGGAGCGCTTTCCGGCCGAGCGACGACGCCACCGAGCTCGGGTTCAACGTGCCCGGCAACATGTTCGCCTCGGCGGTGCTCGGCTTCCTGCAGGTGATCGCGACCGAGGTGCTCGGACGACGACTCGCTGGCTGCCCGGGCGAAGGAGCTGAAGTCGGGCATCGACGACGGGATCGCCCGGCACGGCATGGTCGACCACCCGGAGTACGGGCGGGTTTATGCCTACGAGGTGGACGGCGCCGGCGAGCACCTGCTGATGGACGACGCGAACATGCCGAGCCTGTTGTCGGCGCCGATGTTCGGGTTCACGGCGCCCGACGACCCGGCGTACCTGGCGACTCGGAAGCTGCTGCTGAGCCCGGAGAATCCCTACTATTACAGCGGTTCCGCTGCCGCCGGCATCGGCAGCCCGCACACTCCGCCGGACTACGTGTGGCCGATCGCGCTGTCCGTCCAAGGCCTGACGAGCACGTCGGCCGAGGAGCGGCAGCACCTGCTGGAGGTCCTGCGCGACACCACCGGCGGGACTGGTCAGATGCACGAGGGCTTCCACACCGACGACCCCACGAAGTACACCCGGGAATGGTTCTCGTGGGCGAACGCCATGTTCTGCGAACTGGCCCTCGCCCACGCGGGTCTTCGCTTGCCGGACTAAGCGACGTCCCGGCGGCGGGTGGTGAAGGCGGCGAGCGCCATGAAGAGTACGGCGTACCCGAGCAGTGTCAGGAGAGCGCGATCTCCGCTCACTGCATCCCGTACGCCGGGTGGCGCGTCGCCGGCGGCGATCCCGGTGACCGCGTACATCAGCGATCCCGCGTTCGCGCCCGGCATGGCGTCGGACAGGAACTCCAGACTCGGCAGCAGGCTGCTCACCAACCCGGCCAGCAACGCTTCGATCCCGAGGACCCAGACGACGCCGAGCCCGATCGGCAGCGCAACGTTGCGGAAGGCAATGGCCAGGGCGGCGCCGGCGAGGCACCACATCGTCAGCACCAACCAGCCACCGGCCAGGCCTTGCAGCAGGTCGAGGGGACCCGGCCAGTTCATCGCAGCGCCTTCTTTTGCAGCGATTCCGAGGCTGCACAACGAGCAGGCGACGAAGATCCCGAGCACCCAGACGGCGACGGCCGTGAACAGTCCGAGGAACTGACCGGCCAGCAAAGCGCCGCGGCCGGGGCGTTGGGTGAGGATCGTCTTCAGCGTTCCCCAGGTGTACTCGCCGCCGATCACGATCGCGCCGAGCACCAGGGCGAGCGCTCCGGCGAACACCGGGAAACCGCCGAGGGCGTTGTCCAGAACGCGTTCCGGCAGCATGCCCCGCAGTACTTCGGCCCGCGGGATGCCGCCGGTCTGCTGATCGCCGGTCGCGTAGCCGAGGTACGGAACGAGGTATCCGAAGATCAGGCTCAGTACCAGGCCGGCACCGAACAGCACCCAGACCGCGGATCGCTTGCGAAGCTTGAGCAGCTCCGCTCGATAGCTAGCCAACATCAGCCTTCTCCTTGCTGGTGGTGAGTTCGAAGAACACGTCCTCGAGTGCTCGTTCGGTACTGCGAAGTTCGGAGACCGCGATCCCGGCCTGCACCAGGACCCGGTTCACCTCGGCCGCGCGAGTCGGCGGCAGGCTCACCCGCAACGTGTCGTCGTAGCGATGGACGACGTCGCCGAGAGCGTTACGCAGTACGGAATGAGCGTCGTCCAGGGGCGCTGCGCGGATGACGAGTTCCTGTTGTTCGCGGAGCTCCTCGACGGCGTGTTCGGCGACCATCCGGCCCTCGCTGATGATGCCGACCCGGTCGCAGATCTGCTGCACCTCGCCGAGCAGGTGACTCGACAGCAGCACGGTCCGGCCGTCCGCACCGAGTTCGCGGATCAGCCGGCGCATGTCCCGCATCCCGGCCGGGTCGAGGCCGTTGGTCGGCTCGTCGAGGATCACCAGTTCGGGATCCTTGAGCAGCGCGGCCGCGACTCCGAGTCGCTGCTTCATCCCCAGGGAGTACGTCGAGAAGCGGTCGCGGGCGCGATCGGTGAGATCGACCAGCGCGAGGACTTCGGCGATCCGGGTCCGCGGCACTTCGGCGTACTCGGCGAGGAGTCTGAGGTTGTCGAGCCCGGAGAGGTAGGGGTAGAAGGCGGGCGACTCGATCATCGAGCCGGTCCTGGCGAGGACCTGGGCCTGGCCGGGCGAGCCGCCGAGCACCCGGACGGTGCCGCTGGTCGGCGCGATCAGGCCGGTCAGGATCCGCAGTGTCGTGGTCTTGCCGGCGCCGTTGGGACCGAGGAATCCGTACACCTCGCCCGGGTGGACGAGCAGATCGACACCATCGACCGCGAGGGTGTCGCCGTAGCGTTTGGTCAGGCCGGTGATCTCGACCAGCGGGGCAGTTTGCGTCATACGACGAGCCTGGCGGTCGGGCAGGTGGTGCCGCGTCGGCTCGGGGGAGTGACCGCGGCTACCGCATCAGGAGTAGGCGCCCCTGACTCGACCCCGGCCGCGGCGTACCGGCCCCCGGAGGGCTGCCACGACCGCCGACGACGTACAGTGTTCGTTGGACGAACGGTGTTCGAGATCTTGAGGTGAAGTGATGAGCAGAGTGGTCGTTTTCGGGGCCGGCGGGCGGACCGGGCGTTGCCTGGTGAGCGAGGCAGTCGCGGCTGGGCATGAGGTGAGCGCGGCGATGCGGACGCCGGGTGAGCTCCCAGGAGCCGAGGTGATCGCCGCGGACCTGCGCGATCCGGCGTCCGTGGAAGCCGCGGTGAAAGGGCAGGACGTGGTGATCTCCGCGATCGGACCGTCAGGCCGCAAGGCACTCGGCCTGTACTCCGACGCCGCGCGGGCGCTGGTTCCCGCCCTCGAGGCGAGTGGCGGCGGGCGGTTGATCGCGATCACGTCGGCCGGCGTACGGCACGACGACCCGAACTTCAAGCGGATCTATCGCCTACTGGCCGGGACGGTGATGAAGGAGGCGTACGACGACATGCGGTTGATGGAGTCGATCGTGCGGGAGAGTGCGCTCGACTGGACCTTCGTCCGGCCGACTCGCTTGCAGGACGAGCCGGCAACCGGGACCTATCGGGTCCAGGACGGGGAGACCCCTGAGGGTGGTTGGCAGGTGACCCGCGCGGATGTCGCCCGGTTCATCGTCCAGGAGATCGAGAACCGCAGGTGGTCCCACGCGGCTCCGACGCTGGCCGAGTAGCTCAGCCGAGCCAGCCCGGGCGGACGAGACCTGTTTGGTAGGCGACGACGACGAGTTGCGCCCGATCGCGGACGCCGAGCTTCACCATCGCCCGGCTGACGTGGGTCTTGGCGGTCGCCGGGACTCAGCACCAGCCGCGCGGCGATCTCGTCGTTCGACAGCCCTTCGCCAACCAGGGCGACGATCTCGCGTTCGCGCTCGGTCAGCACGTCCAGCTCTTTACTCGCATGCGGCTGCCGACTCCGCGTCGCGAACTCCGCCACCAGCCGCTTGGTCACGCCAGGGGAGAGGAGCGCATCACCGCGCGCCACCACCCGCACGGCCTGCAGTAACTCAACAGGCTCGGTGTCCTTCACCAGAAACCCGCTGGCGCCAACTCGCAACGCCTCGAACACATACTCATCCAGATCGAACGTCGTCAGGATCACCACGTGCACCTCGGAGAGCGCTTCATCCGCCCCGATCTGCCGAGTCGCCTCCAGCCCATCGGTCCCCGGCATCCGGATGTCCATCAGCACCACATCAGGCTTCTCCGCCCGAGCGACCTCCACGGCAGCGGCCCCATCGGCCACCTCGCCGATCACCGTGATGTCGTCCTCGGCATTCAGCAACGACCGAAACCCGGCCCGCACCAACGCCTGATCATCCGCCAACAACACCCGAATCATGCGCCCACGCTAAGCCATCGTCAGGCCAGTCCCGCATCGTGCGCCAGCAGAGCGATCTGCGTGCGGTTCCCCAGATCCAACTTGGTGAGGATGTGGGAGATGTGCGCCTTCACTGTGGCCACGCTCATGTACAACTCGGTCGCGATCAGCGCGTTCGCCTTGCCCTGCGCAACAGCCAGCATCACGTCGTACTCCCGCGGACTCAACTGCTCCAACGCCGCCCGTGCCTGGGTATGCGCGTCCGCCTCCGTCGCCGCCCGATCCATCAACCGCCGCGTGATCGCCGGCGACAGGATCGGATCCCCAGCCGCCACCCGGCGTACGGCCTCGACGATCTGTGCCGGCGGCGTGTCCTTCAGCAAGAACCCGCTCGCCCCGGCGCGCAGCGCGTGCAGCACGTTCTCGTCGGTGTCGAACGTGGTCAGCACGACCACCTCCGGCGGATTCTTCCGCGCGCGCAACCGCCGCGTCGCGACGATCCCGTCCACCCGCGGCATCCGCAGATCCATCAGCACCAGATCAGGGAAGTGCTTGTCGATCGCCTCCGGTACCTCGTCGCCGTCGGCCGCCTGACCCACCACGGAGATGCCGTTCGCGCCGTCGAGCATCATCTCGAGACTGGCCCGGACCAGCGCGTCGTCGTCCACGACCAGGACCCTGATGGACTGAGTCATGAGGGCCACGGTAGCGAGGCGTGCAGGCGGAACCCGTCACCGGCCTCGCCATGATCCAGCGTGCCGCCCGCCAACTGCACCCGCTCGGTCAGCCCGACCAGCCCGGTCCCGCTACCAGGCGTCAGCGGTACGCCGTTGCCGCGCGGATTGGTCAGTTCGATCTGCAGCGTCCCACCCGGCTGCCCCTTCACCACCAGCGTCACCGGTCGCCCCGCCGCATGCTTCCGCGCGTTCGTGAGCCCTTCCTGCACCACCCGGTACGCCGTACGCCCGGTTGCCGGGGGCAACGAATCCGGCGCGGTGACCGCTTCGGCGTACCGGATCGTCGGTGCCCGCGTCGCGGGACTCGGAGACCAGCGCGGTGAGGTCGCCGAAGGTCGGTTGCGGTCGTCCGCCGGGCATCTCCTCGATCTCGCTGTCCCGGAGAACGCTGATCACCTCTCTCAGTTCGTCGAGTGCCTGATGAACTCCGGTGCGGATCACCCCGGCCGCCTGCGCGAGCTTCTCCGGCGACGAATCGGGCCGGTATTCCAGCGCACCGGCGTACGTGGCAAGTAAAGAAAGGCGATGCGCCAGTACGTCGTGCATCTCGCGCGCCATCTTCGTCCGCTCCAGCGTGCGCGCTTCGGCGACCCGGCGACCCTGCTCGTTCTCAGCCCGGAGAGCGCGTTCTCGCAACGAGTCGAGGAGTGCTCGACGGGCCTGCGTCCACTGACCCCAGCCGAGCAGTGCGGCATGGATGGCGACGTCGAGGACGATGAACCAGCCGAGGCTCAGGCCCTGGATGGGGCGCCAGATTCCCTGCACGAGATGTCCGAGCGTTCCGGCGAGTGCGATCAGCGCGGCGGTGTGGAGCGGGCGGCGTTGCGCGACCGTCAAGGTGCCGACGGTCGACGGCGGGGTGGCTGCGGGGGAGAGGACGGCGAGCGCTGCCAGCGCCAGCGATGCCTGAACCGGCCGGCGGCGGAGGAACAGGATCAGTCCGCAGGCGATCACGCCGATCAGCGATGTCGAGGATCAGCCAACCGGGCGTTCGGAAGCTCGCCTGATGACGACCCAGGATGGTCGTCCCGCTGAGAACACCGATCGCGACCATCGAGATGAGGTCGGCTCGGCGGGCCCGCCTCGACGTCGTACAGAGCTCCTCCATGGCGCCGACAGTAGGCCGTCGCCGGGCCCCGCCGCCACCGACCAAAGTCGAAGGGGCGACGACCTTGGGCGGTGCGTCTCCAGCCTCGCGGCTGATGCCGCTGCCGACCGCGGAGCTGGAGGGTGGGCGACATCAGAACCGCCACCGTCCCGGAAGAGGCAGCGAAATGACCACCGACAAAGGCAATCAAGCCAACCGCAGCTCCACCCTCGCGCCGGCCGGAGCCGGCATGTCCGCAACCCCCGGCGAGGCCGCACGACCCCCAGCGAAAGGCGGCGGTCTGCCTCGTCGGGTGGTAGGCCGTCGTCGGATCGACGTCATCGGCTTCACCGTCGGAATCGCGCTGATCTGGTGGGCGATCTTGTCCCAGGCATTGGGGATCGAGCTGGTGGCCAAGCAGGGATCTGTCACGCACATCAACGGCGTCTCGGTCTTCGTCGCCACGCTGGTGGTGAGTTTCGCGGGCTGGGGTCTGCTGGCAATTCTCGAGCGCCGTACCGTGAATGCCCGCACTGTCTGGACGGTCGTGGCGACGATCTTCTGCGTCACCTCACTCGGCAGCCCACTTCTCAACGGCATCGGCGCTGACGCGAAACTCGCTCTCGCATCCCTGCACCTCGTCGTCGGCGCCTGCGTGATCCTCGGCCTCCGCCGTACCGCCCTCACTGCCCAGGAACGCTGCGCCGCCTGCTAAAGCCGGGCCGCCCGATAAAACCCTTCGATGTGATCGCACGACCAGGCTCGACGCCTCGTCCGCCTGGCCCGTCCGGATCGCCGCAACGATCGCCCGATGCTCGGCCCGCAGCCCAACTGCCGTGGCGTCCCAGTCCGGCAGATTGGGCACGGCCGCCAGCACATACCCATGAATCGCCGTCCGCAACGACGACATCACCGCGGCAATCAACACATTCCCCGCAAGCGCCGCCATCGCCACATGAAACTCCGCATCCAGCAGATGGAACTCTTCAGGAGACAACGCAGGCGAGTCCATCCGATCCAGCAAACCTTCGGCTACCCCAAGCTCAGCCGCATCACCTTCCTCGGTGCCGGTGGCGAAGCGTTCGGCGGCTTGGCGGGCCGCCCAGGACTCCAGCAGGACTCGGGTTTGGACGATGTCACCCATCGGCAGATGGTTTGTCGCCAGGTGCAACCGCAGCAGCGCGGTCAGCGGGGAAGCCGGCTCGGCGACGATCACCGCACCCGCCTCCGGCCCGGAGCCGGTCGCAGTACGGACCACGCCCATCGCCTCCAGCACCCGCACGGCTTCCCGCACCGACGGCCGGCTGATCCCGAGCTGCTCCGCCAGAGACCGCTCTCCAGGCAGCCGCCCACCCAGCCGCAACCGCCCCGCCGCCAGATCCGCCTCGACCTGCTGCAGCACCAGTTCGTAGTTCTTCACAGCCCTCATGGACAGAGTCTAGCTGTGTGGTCGGACCACAGGCTATGCTGTGGTCCGACCACACTCGCTCGACCCGGCGAGAGAACGCCTCCGATGACCGACCGCCAGCTGCCCCGCTGGTCCGAGCTGAAGCCCCTGCTGCGCGCCAAGCCGATCACCGTCGAACCCGACCGACCGCCGACTGGAGAAGGCGCTCACCATCGCCGACCTGCGCGCGATCGCCAAGCGCCGTACGCCGCGCTCGGTCTTCGACTACACCGACGGCGCCGCCGAGTCGGAGATCAGCCTGCGCGCGCCCGGCAGCTGTTCGCCGAGATGGAGCTGCAGCCGTCGATCCTGCGCAACGTCTCCGACATCGACCTCAGTACGACGATCCTCGGCAGCCGTTCCGAGCTCCCGTTCGCGTTCGCGCCGACCGGCTTCACCCGGATGATGAACCACGAGGGCGAGAGCGCGGTCGTCAAGGTCGCCGAACGCCTCGGCATCCCGTACGCGCTCTCCACGATGGGCACCACCTCGATCGAGGACGTCGCCGCAGCCGCTCCGGACGCGCGGAAGTGGTTCCAGCTCTACGTCTGGAAGGACCGCGAGTCAGGCGAGGACCTCGTCAAGCGTTCGGCCGCGGCCGGCTACGAAGCCCTGATGCTGACGGTCGATGTCCCGGTCGCCGGCGCCCGGCTCCGCGACGTACGGAACGGCTTCACCATCCCGCCGTCCCTCACCGTCAAGACCGTGCTCGACGCGTCCATGCACCCGGCCTGGTGGGCCAACCTGCTCACCACCCGCCCGCTCACCTTCGCGTCCCTCTCGAGCTGGGACGGCACGGTCGCCGACCTGCTGAACCAGCTGTTCGACCCGACGATGACCATCGACGACCTGAACTGGCTCCGCACGATCTGGGACGGCCCGCTCATCGTCAAGGGCATCCAGACCGTCGAGGACGCGCGCCGGGTGGTCGATGCCGGCGCCGACGCGATCGTGCTGTCCAACCACGGCGGCCGCCAGCTCGACCGCGCCCCCACACCGCTGCGCATCCTCCCCGAGGTCCGCAAGGCCATCGGCAGTGACGCCGAGATCTACCTCGACACCGGCATCATGAGCGGCGCCGACATCGTCGCAGCGATCGCTCTAGGCGCCGACGCCTGCCTCGTCGGCCGTGCGTACCTCTACGGCCTGATGGCCGGGGGAGAGCGTGGCGTCGCTCGGGCAGCAGAGATCCTCACGACCGAAGTACGGCGGACCATGGCCCTGCTCGGCGTCTCCAGCGTCGCAGACCTCAATCCGTCCCACGTCCGCCTACCTGAGGCTCGCTAGACCTCAGCGGGCTCCAACGGCAACTGGGCAACGATTCTGAGCCCACCTGCTGGCGTACGAGTTGCTGTGAGCGTGCCGCCGAACGCAGTGGCGCGCTCACGCATCCCGATGATGCCGTTGCCCTCCTTGGGTGGCCCGAGCAGAGACCGCCCATCGTCATCCACCTGTACTACGAGCGCGCGCTCGCCGTACTGGATGCGCACTGTCGCCGTAGAAGCACTTGCATGCCGTACTGCGTTGGTCAGCGACTCCTGGATGATGCGGAACGCAGCACGATCCAGGCCGGTCGGTAGTGGCCGTGGATCGCCATGGATCAGCGTGTGCACCTCCAACCCGGCCATCGACGTACGGCTGACCAAGCTGTCGAGGTGTTCCAATCCCGACGACAGGTTGGCGTGGTGCTGCTTCGTCCGACTGTCGCAGGATGCCGACGATCGAGCGCAGCTCGACCAGTGCTTCCTTGCTGGCCTCCTTGATCGCCGCAAGCGCCGGAACGGCCTGCTCAGGCTGGCGATCGGCAAGGTGGAGTGCTGTTGACGCCTGCACATTGATCAGTGAGATGTGGTGTGCCACGACGTCGTGCAGCTCCTGGGCGATCCGCAGGCGTTCCTCACCCGCCTTACGCAGCTCCTCCTCGCGCCTGGTCTGCTTGGCGGCCATGACTCGCTCGCGGTGTAGCCGGAAGAGCTCGGCCAGGAACCCGAGCACCACGAAGCAGGTGCCGACCAGGAGGATCTGGTAGATGCCCTGTCCGTGGATCCCGAGCGCGATGCGGCCCAGCACGTGCCCGGCGTACAGGGTCACGATCGCCGACCAGCCGGCGGCTCGGTGGCCGAGGCGGATCGCGGTGAAGACGGCGATGACGAAGCTGAAGATCACCGGGCCGTACGCGTACTGCATCAGCATGTAGACGAGCGTCGACACGACAGTTGCCCACAGCACCGGGATGGGTCTGGAGCGGAGCCAGTACAGCGACACGGAGCCGATCAGGAGCAGGACGACCATGAACCAGTCGGCCGCCCGGCGATCCGTCTCACCGCGCGAGGCCCCGAACGATCCCACGACTGCCACCACCGAGACCACGGTGGGCAGCATGACTCGCCTCACGCGCTCGTCGTGTCGAGGATCGGTAGTGTTCACCCTCGAACCGTAAAGGGCGACCCGACCAACTGTCATCGCCGCCACGTGGTACTTCGCACTGCTACATCTGCAGTAGTCAGTACTTCGTCTGGTAGATCCCGGCCTCGTACTTCGGTCCGTAGTACTCCTCGAGCTCGGCCAGCTCGGCGTCCTTGCGGTCCAGCTCCTTGGCGATCTTCGCGCGACTCGGGACCGCCTCGGGATTCCAGGTCTCCGGCTTCCAGAGCTTCGAGCGCAGGAACGCCTTCGAGCAGTGGTGGAAGATCTCCTCGATCTCGACCAGCAGCGCCAGTTGCGGCCGGTTGCCCTTCACGATCATCTCGTCGAAGAACGGCGCCTCGCGGATGATCCTTGCTCGGCCGTTGATCCGCAGCGTCTCGCCACGACCCGGCAGGAAGTAGATCAGCCCGACGTGCGGGTTGCTGATGATGTTGATGAAGCCGTCGACGCGCCGGTTGCCGGCTCGCTCCGGGATCACGATCGTGGTGTCGTCCAGCACCTTGGTGAATCCGGCCGGGTCGCCCTTGGGGGAGACGTCGCAGCTGCCGTCCGCGGCGGCGGTGCCGATCAGGCAGAACGGCGACTCGGCGAGCCACTGCCGGTCCAGGTCGTGCAGTTCCTTGCGGACCTTGTCTGCGGTGGTCTGCAGCGGCGCCGGGACCAGCTCCCGCAGCTCGTCGTACGAGGTGATCTCGACCAGTTGTCCCATGTCCATCAGGCGGCGCACTCCTCGTTGAGTGACGGCTCGATCACCAGGCTGGCGGACCGGGTCCGTGCTGCCCATCGTACGGCGGGACCAGTTGCCACACTGGTCCCCAGGAACAGTGCACCGACCACCAGCCAGCCGATCGGGCCCCAGCCGAGGACCAGTGTCGTCAGCAGCGCCGGGCCGAGCATGCGGGCGATGGCAGGTCCCGTTCCGAAGAAGCCCTGGTACTGACCCTGCTTGTCGGCGGGGGCGAGTCCGAAGCTGATCTCCCAAGCACCGGAGGCGAGCTTCATCTCGCCGAAGGTCAGCAGCGCTGCAGCGACAGCCAGTACTGCGGCGGCTCCTGCCGGGGCCATTCCGAAGGCGCTGAGGGCGAAGACGCCGCAAGCGGCCAGCATGGCGACTCCTGCGAAGCGGACCGAGCGGGTCGCAGTACGGAGGTCCTTGACGCCGCGAGCGATGCGGACCTGGAACAGCGTGACGCCGAGCGTGTTGACGATCAGCAGTGAGGCGACCACCCAGCTCGGAGCGTTGGTGCGCTCGACGATCCATAGGGGAGCGACCAGGCTGAGCAGCGGCATGAACATCAGCATCACTGCGTTGAGGAGCGCGAGTACGGCGTACGGGCGGTCGTGCAGGACTGCCAGGCGGGGCTCACCGGCGACCCGTGCCTTGACTGCGGTAACGGCCGGGACCCGGTGGATCAGGACGGCGGCGATCAGGAAGCTGGCTGCGTCGATCGCGAACACGGTCAGGTACGCCGGTGCTGTGTCGAAGCGCAGGGCGACTCCGCCGAGAGCGGCACCTACTGCGAGTCCGGCGTTCACCGTGGACTGCAGGAACGCGCGGATGCGGGTGCGCTCGGCCGGAGTGACCAGTCCGGCCAGCAGAGCTTGCCGTGCGGCGGTGAGGCCGGTCTGGCTGCTGGCGTAGGCGATCGCGGCGATCAGGAAGAGCGGGAAGCTCCGGACGAAGAGGAACGATCCGACCGAGAGTGCTGTGGAGAGTGCCAGCAGGATCGCGACGCCGCGCGGGCCCTTGCGGTCGGCCAGGTTGCCGAGCGGCACGCCGGTGAGGAAGCCGACCAGCCAGGCGATGGTGAGACCGAGGCCGACCTGGGCGGTGGAGAGGCCGACCACCCGGGTGAAGAACAGGGCCGAGGTGACGATGAAGGCGCCGTCGCCGACCGAGTTGGCCAGCTGGGCCATCGCGAGGTTGCGGGCGGCGCCGGCCGGCGGAAGGAGCCTGCCGAGACGTCCTGCGGCGGCGGTGCGATCAGTGGCGGTGCTGGTCATCATCGGTCTCCTTGCTCGCTGTGATGTCTTGAGCCTAGAGGTCCAGCGGCCCAGCCTGCAGGTCCACTTCTATTGCATCTCCGTGGGCCAATTGTTTGCGCCCCCCGCTTTCTTCCTTCCTTTCCTTGTTCTTCGAATTTGTTCTGTGGACAACCCTCGGACCGCCTCCGAATCGCGGCACTTTGTAGGTATGAGCTTCCTGAACCTCCCCACCGACTGGTCCGAGACACCGCTCTCCGACCCCACCCTCGCCGCCGACGTCGTCGACCTCTGCCTGAGCGTTGGCGACCGGCGCCTCGGTCTCCTCAAAGCGATCTTCTGCGACTCCGAGGACCGCTTCCAAGGCCAGGTCGAGATCGAACTCCGCGACCGCCACGACCAACTCCACCTCACCGACCCCCGCGCCGCCCTGGAGCCGGTCGCCGTCGCCCTTCAATCCGCCCCTGGCAACAGCGTCCTACTCGCCCTAGGCCGCCCCGGCCCCTCATTCTGGCCGGAGATCGACAACACCTGGGCCGAAGCAGCCACCACCATCTGCGCCGAATCCAACGTCCCCCTCCTAGCCTTCTACGTCGCCACCCCAGAAGAGGTCCGCCAAGTCGAGGCGGCCGTCCATGCCTGAGTCCGCAGCGCCGACATGCCGCCCTTCCCGACGAGCGCGGCCCCGCCATGCCATTTGTCAGCGGCGGGACGCCGTCAGGTGCGCCCGTTCGCCCTGAGCTCCGAAGAGGGTGAGCAGTTCCGCGGGCTCCGCGGTGGCGCTGCCGATCGCGTGCGGCACCCGGGTGTCGAACTCTGCGGCCTCACCGGCACCGAGGAGAAGGTCCTGCTCACCGAGGATCAGCCGGACCTGCCCGTTGAGCACGTAGAACCACTCGTACCCCTCGTGAGTCTGCAGCTTCACGGGCCGCGACTTCCGCGCGGGCGGATAGATCACCTTGTACGCCTGGACCCCGCCGGCCCGCCTGGTCAGCGGCACAACCATCAATCCGAACCGCCGCACCGGCTTCAGATGAATGCGCGGATCACCGGTCGGCGGCGCCTGAACCAGATCGTCAAGAGGAACGCCATGAGCCCGGGCCAACGGCAACAACTGCTCCAGAGTCGGCCGGAGCTTCCCGTTCTCGAGCCGCGACAACGTGCTCGCCGTGATGCCGGTCTCCGTGGCGAGATCAGCCAGCGTCACAGCCCGCGCCCGGCGCAGCGCCCGCAGTCGCTCCCCAACCCCAGCAAGGACATCCTCTTCGGTTCTCTCCATAGCCCCAGCATGCGGATCCGCAATTTTTCTTGCAAGCCCGAACCAGCGATCGCCATCCTGGAAACCCGACCACTGAAGGAGTTACCACGATGCCCCTCGGATCCGCAGACACTGCCGAACTGTTCTGGGACAAGCACTATCGACCTCGACAAGGCGGAGGCGAGCATCGCCACGGAGCGCGTCCCAATCCGCTGCTCGTCGAGATCGTCACGACCTTTCGACCGGGGCCGCCTCCACCTCCGACCGCACCCTGCGCCGGCCGCGCTGGATCTTGGCTCCGGCGGGGGAGGCGACGCCATCTGGCTCGCCCAGCAAAGCTGGCACGTCACCGCCGTCGACATCTCCACCGCGGCCGTCGAGCAACTCCTGGAGAACGCCAGCGCAATTGGCCTCGGTCCCCAGATCATCGCCGAGCAACACGACCTGTCCCGAAGCTTTCCGAGCGGGGAGTTCGATCTCGTCTCGGCGCAGTACTTCCAAAGCCCGTTCGACCTGCCGCGAAGCCAGATCCTGCGCACCGCCGCGACCGCCCTCCGTCCCGGCGGCCTGCTACTGATCGTCGACCACGGCTCCACCGCTCCCTGGTCCTGGAACCAGGATCCCGACGCCCATTTCCCACCACCCACCGAGCTCGCAGCTTCACTCGACCTCGACCCAGAGCAATGGGCAGTACTACGTGCCGACCAACCTCAACGCCAAGCCACCGGTCCCTCCGGCGAGACCGCGACAGTCACCGATCACGTCCTCCTCATCCAGCGAACCACCCTCGGCGACATGGAGTAGCGCGATGCCATCCCGAAACCTCAAGTCCAGAACCCGCGACACCGGCCCACCGCGCGACGCCGGCGACGAGAAGCCCACCCTGGTTGCCTTCCTCAACTACCTCCGCGAGGCGATCGCCGCCAAAGCCGCCGATGGACCCGAGCCCCAGATCCGAATCCCCGGCGTGCCATCAGGCACCAACGTCCTCGGCCTGGTCAAACACCTCACCGCCGTCGAACGCTTCTACTTCCTAGGCGAAGACGTCCGCAACTGGACCGCCACCATGCACCCCGATCCCGCAGACACGGTCGACAGCATCATCACGGCGTACCGGGAAGCCATCGCCCTTTCGAACAAGGTCATCGAGACCTACCCCGACCTCACCCTCCCCGCTCCACAAACCCCACGCAAGGGAACCCCACCCGCCATGAGATGGCTTCTGATCCACCTGATCGAAGAGACCGCCCGCCACGCAGGCCACGCCGACATCCTCCGCGAACAAATCGACGGCACCACCGGCCGCTGACCCCACCGAACGCAAGGGTGTCGTCATGAGTGAGCGCATGCGGGTCGCAGCAGTGATCCAGCAAGGGACCCAGGTCCTGATGGTCCGCGAACGAGTCCAGACCGCCCCCGGTCACCACGACGGCCCCGAGTACTGGACCCTACCCCGCCTAGGCGACGACAACCTCGACTGCCCCTGCCCAAGAATGGTCGCGCTCGACTGGGTCGTCCCGCCATCCCTCACCACCCGTCACGGCGGCTCTCCGGTTCCCCTCCTGATCTACGCGTGGTGAGCCTTCAGTGCGAGCGGCCCCTGGGATGCGAAGTCAGGGAACTGTGATCAGCCCGGGGCCTGGCTCGATGACGACGTCGTCCGGATCCACGTCGTGGCCGGCGTCGCAACGGATGCGGACTCCGACTGCTGCGCCGCAGGCGCGGTGGGTCGCGCGCAGGGCCGGGCCTGCCTCGTCGGTCTCCCACTTCGAACCCCATTGCAGCAGGGCGTAGACGACGGGCTGGAAGTCCATTCCCTTGGCGGTCAGTTGGTATTCGTGCCGGGTGCGCTGGCCGGGCTCCCGGTAGGGCACCCGCTCCAGCAGCCCGGCGGCGGTCAGCTCCTTGAGCCGGGCCGCGGCCGCGGGCTCACCGATCCCGACCCGGCGGACGAAGTCCTCGAATCGGCGGGTGCCGAAGATCGCCTCCCGCAGGATCAGGATCGCCGACCGAGTGCCGACGACGTCCATCGAGGCGGCGACCGAACAGTTGGCCATCGACCAGGTCTCCCGGTGGCTGAGCAGATCTGTCATGTCACGAGTATAGGGCTGACTTGTGTGGACAGAAGTCTGAGCGTATGGTGCTAGCTGACTTAGAAAGACAGAAGTCAGCCAATCCAGGTAGTCGACGGCGGCGTCGGAAGGATGGCCGCCTGGGTCGACGGTTGCGGGCTGGTGCCGCGGAGCGAAGGTGGGCGTGATGACAGACATTCTTGATACGCGGAGCGTGCCTGCCGCCGATCGCGCCGAGGTGGTCCGGGAGACGATCGGCAGCAGGAAGGTCCGGGTCGAGATCATTTTCCCGGCTGAGGAGGCGCCCGCGGCTGCGTACGGCGCCTTCAGTCAGTTCGGACAGCTAGCGGTGTGTTCGGTCCGCTCGAACGCGCTCACTGCGGAGCGGACACCGGCCTTGGCCCGGGACGAGCTCGAGCCGAGCATCTTCCTCGGTCTCCAACTGGCAGGTTCGAGCCTGGTCATTCAGGGCGGCCGGGAGGTAGTCCTCAAACCGCGCGAGCTGGTCATGTACGACTCGACCGTGCCGTACACGCTGGTCGATCCCGACGGCATCCGCCAGCACTTCTTCCGGATCCCCATCGCTGCCATAGGCCTGCCGCACGACGCGATCAGACAGGCCTGCGCCACGACTCTCAGCCCCGGGCACCCGATCGCTGACCTGGTCGCCACCTACCTGTATCGGCTGGCAAGCCGCCCGGACTTTTACACCCACCCGGCGGCTGATGCGGTGAGCCAGCCGACTGTCGAACTGGTCCGTGCGCTCATCACCACCCACCTGGATGCCACCGCACTGGGGAAGGAACCACTGCACACGACACTCCGGATGCGGATCCTGGAGTACGTCCGCGCCCGTCTGAGCGACCCTGAGCTGCACGCCGGCCAGATCGCCGCCGACCACCACATCTCGGTTCGGCATCTCTACAACGTCCTCGCCGCGGGCGGGATCTCGCTCGGTGACTGGATCCGCAATCAGCGACTGGAGCGATGCCGCGAAGATCTCGCCCGGCCCGGGTTGCGATCGTTGACCATAGCAACGGTCGCCCGGCGTTGGGGATTCACCGATCCGTCCAGCTTCGGCCGCGTTTTCCGTGCTGCCTATGGGCTCTCACCGCGCGAGTGGCGAACCCTCGCACACCGTGATCCAGTAGGTGCCGCCAGTGTCTCGACCCTGGTCTCGCCACCGCAGTAGCCGCTGAAACGTGCACAGGTATCTGCAGGGTGTGCAGAATAACGCGCGCAACGGCGGCAGCGGCTGCGTCGGACCCTAGCGTCGATTCCGACACCCCGCCCGGCGAGCTTGCTGAGCGGATAACGAACCCCTGCAAAGGAAATGCCATGCGTTTGCCGAAGAAATCACTGCCCGCGGCCGTCGCGGCTCTCACTGCCGGCGTGCTCGCGCTGGGCGTCGGTAGCGCCCGCACCAGCAGCGCGGAAACCGTGCAGAACGACGCGCGGCTCAAACCGACGATCGTGCTCGTGCACGGCGCGTGGGCCGACGGCTCGAGCTGGTCTGCCGTCACCTCAAAGCTGCAGAGCGCCGGGTACACCGTCGATGTCGAGGCAAACCCGCTGCGCAGCCTCGCAACCGACGCGCAGTACCTGCGTGATCTGCTGGCCACCATCCCTGGCCCGGTCGTGCTCGTCGGGCACTCCTACGGCGGCATGGTGACCACCAGCGCTGCCACTGGCAACCCCAACGTCAAGGCCCTCGTCTACGTCGACGCGTTCATCCCCGACCAAGGCGACAGCGTCGGCGCGCTCGCCGCCGCACAGCCCGGTTCGAACCTGGACCCGAACAGCTCGATCACCGCGGTGCCGATCCGCGACGCCGGCGGAAACGTCGTCAACGCGGACGTCTACATCAAGCCGAACCTGTTCGCCGGCCTCTTCGCCGGTGGCATCCCGGCCAGGCAGGCCGCCGTTCTGGCCGCCGCCCAGCGGCCACTGACCGCCAGCACGCTCAGTGAGACCCTCGCCGGTGTTCCGGCGTGGAAGAGCATCCCGTCCTGGGACATCATCGGTACGGCGGACAAGGTGCTGCCACCGGCGGAGCAGCAGATCATGGCGAAGCGCGCCGGCTCGCACATCACCAAGGTCGACGCGCCGCACCTGTCGATGATCTCCGACCCGGACACGGTGACCGACGTGATCCTCGACGCCGCGCGCGCCACCAGCTGATCGATCGCCAACGAAATCGGCAACGGACCTGAGGCCGTCTGAGACATCACACGTCACTGCTAGCAGTTGTGGACGTTTAGTAGAACAAGTGTTCGAACAGCGTGTATGGTGTTGGGTATGGCTGGAGGGCTTCAGGCTTCGTTGCTGGACGCGTTCGAGGATCCCGCTCTGGGGTCCCTGGCCGGCGTGGAGCGAACAGAGTTGGGTCAGGGTGCCTGGATCGATGTGCTGCCCGGGCTGGTTGACCGGTGCGGACCAGGTGTTCGACCGGCTGGCGGTCGAGGTGCCGTGGCGTGAGGAGCGGCGGCAGATGTACGACCGGATGGTCGACGTGCCTCGCCTGCTCTGCTTCTACGGCGAGAGCGACAACCTCCCGCTACCGATTCTCGACGAGGGACGCGATCTCCTCAGCGACTACTACGCCGACGAGCTCGGTGAGCCGTTCCGCACTGCCGGCCTCTGCTACTACCGCGATGGCCGCGACAGCGTCGCCTGGCACGGCGACAAGATCGGCCGCGGCGCTCGTGAGGACACCATGGTCGCCATCCTCTCCGTCGGCGAACCGAGAGTCCTGGCGCTCCGCCCCCGCCCAGGCAGCACCACCGCCAAGGTCTCGTCCACCATCCGCTACCCACTGGGCCATGGCGACCTCATCGTCATGGGCGGCTCCTGCCAACGCACCTGGGAACACGCCATCCCCAAATCCACCAGCCGCACCGGCCCCCGAATCAGCATCCAGTACCGCCCGCGCGGAGTCCGCTGACCACCTATTCGATCAAGGCGTCGCGGAGGCGGCTGGCGGCTTTGGCGAGGCAGTCCTGGATCGCTAGGGATCCGGCGCCTTCGATCCAGTGGGTGAAGGCCTGTTGGAAGACGCCGGTTCCGGTCTGCGCCAAGAGCGCCGCGGTGGTGCTGTCCTCGCCGCGATCCTCGAGTGCTGCCTGAATCGCGGCGGTGATGGCCGCCGCCTTGGTCCGCTCCCGTTCCTGCAGTTCCGGGCTGGCCGCGATCACCTCGCGGCGTACGGCGGAGTCGACGGCGGCCTCGACGAGCAGAGCCCCGATCGTGTCCAGCGCGGCCAGTACGGCGGGCCAGGCTCGGATGCCGGGATCGACTGCCGCAATGGCCTCGGCGATCGCGGCCGGGAGTTGCTCGGATCCGGCGAACAGGACCTCGCGTTTGTCCGGGAAGTACCGGAAGAACGAGCGTCGCGCCAACCCGGCCCGTTCGGCGATCTCCGCCGCGGTGACGTTCTCGAAGCCGTGCGTCTGGAAGAGCTCCATCGCGGCGGTTCGCAGTCGCAGCTCCGCATCAGGATCCCATCGCGCCATGGCCGCAGCTTAGCAGTGATGGCACTGAGTGCAGTCGGCTGCTACGGTAGTGATAACACTCAGTGCCATCACCGCGTGGAAGAGGCAAACGAAAATGACAGCGCACCGGACAGAAGAGATCTGGCTCCTCGGCGCGACCGGACGAACCGGCAAGGCGATCGGTGCCCTGCTGGTCGCCGCCGGCCACCCGCCGGTCCTCGTCGGCCGCAACGCCGACCGCTTGCGGTCCGCCGGCGCCGCGATGGGCATGGATGGTCCGCGATTGGTTGTGGCGGATTCCGTCGAGGGCATGGCCCAAGCCATTCGTGAGCAGAAGCCCTTGGTAGTGGTCAACACCATCGGTGGGTACGCCGAGACGGCCTCGACCATCGCCCGTGCCTGCCTGCCCGGTGGTCACTACGTGGACCTGGCCAACGATCTCCTCGCAATTCCACGTCTGCTCGAACTGAACGATGAAGCGGTCGACGGTGGCAGCGTGTTCGTCACCGGCGCGGGCTTCGGTGTACTGGGGACCCAGTCCGTCGTGGCCAAGCTGTGTGAGGGGAAGCCGACACCGAGTCGCGTACGCGTCGATGCCGTGCCTTCGCTAGCGATCGAAGCCGGCCAACTGGGAGATGCCCTGGCAGAGTCGATCATCAGTGGGATCAGCACGGGAGGTCTCCGCTATCAGGAAGGCCGGCTCGTACGGGCGCGGCTCGCTTCGAGCCCGCAACGACTGACCCTTCCGGCCAGCGAACCGGCGGGCTCTGCGGGGCCGCTTCCGGGCGAGGTGGTTGGTTGTGGGCTGGCACCGCTGGGGGATCTGATCGCTGCGCAGCTTGTCAGCGGTGCTCCGGAAGTCGTCGCCACATCAGCAATGCTGCCGACCGGTCTCGCCCGGCATCTGCTCCCGCCGATCGGGCGGATCGTCTCCATTCCGGCCGCGCGCAAGTTCGCAGTACGACGTCTGTCTGCCGTCACGCCGAAGGCTGCTCCGCGTCCCCGGGAGCACACTTGGGCCCACGCGATCGTGAGTTGGCCCGACGGTACGACGCGCGAAGGCTGGCTGCGGTGCGGTGACGCGATGGACTTCACCTGCGCCGTCATGGCCGAAGCCGCTCTCGCCCTCGCCCGTGGTGAAGCCAAATCCGGCGCCTGGACGCCCGCGATGGCGTTCGGCCCCGACCTCGCGATCGCCGCCGGCGGAACCTTCATCCTCAGCTGAGCTGGTCGATGCCCGAGACTGGGAGGACCGTCGACCTGGAGGATGCATGCGGCAACTGGTGGTCCGGAACTGTTCTGTCCTGTTGGTCCCGGAGACGGGGGAGTGCCGGGTAGACGAGGCGCAGGACATCCACATCCAGGACGGCGCGATCACCCGGATCACGGCCAGCACCTCGACGCCGGACGACCCGGATCGGGTTGAGGTTCTCGACGCGACCGGCCTGCTCGCAGTACCGGGCCTCACCAACTCGCATACCCACAGTCCGATGGTGATGATGCGTGGCGCGGCCGAGGATGTGTCGATCGACGACTGGTTCAACCGCAAGATCTGGCCGATGGAGGTCAACCTCACCCCTGAGCGGGTGAAGGTCGGCGCCCGCCTCGCCTGCGCCGAGATGCTGCTGGCCGGCGTCACCACCTTCGTCGACCACTACTTCCACGCGGACCAGATCGCCGCAGCCGCCCTCGAATCGGGTATCCGCGCCGACCTCGCTCCCACCTTCTTCTCCTCCACCGGCCCCGAAGCCCGCGAAGCCGCCTTCGCAGCAGCCCGCGACATCCGCGCCCTCGGTGAATCAACCGGCCGCATCACCGCCTCCCTCGGCCCGCACGCGCCGTACACAGTCACCGACGAAGACCTCCGCCGTACTGCGGAAGTCGCGCGCGCCGAAGGTTTCCGCATTCACCTGCACGCCGCCGAGACCGACGACCAGACCCAATCCTCGATCGACCAGCACGGCGTCACCCCGATCGAAGTGCTCGCACGCACCGGCGTGCTCGAAGCAGGCGCCCTCATCGCCCACGGCTGCGGCATCCGCGACGCAGACCTCGCACTGCTCCAGCCCTACGCAGACCGTACGACGATCGCCTGCTGCCCGAAGGTCTACCTCAAACTGGCGATGGGCTCGACCACACCCATCAAAGCCCTGCAAAACCTCGGCATCCCCATCGGCATCGGCACCGACGGAGCCGCGGTCCACAACACCCTCGACGTCTGGGAATCCCTCCGCCTGGTAGCCCTCACCCAGAAGCAACGCGAACAAGACGCCGAGTGGATGACCATCTCCGACACCCTCCGCCTAGCCACCCGAGGTGGCGCCACCGCAGCAGGCCTCAAAAACCTCACCGGCGCCCTAGAGCCAGGCCGCCGAGCCGACATCGCCCTAGTAGACCTGAATGCTCCCCACCACCAACCCATCCACGACCCCCGCGCCAGCCTGGTCTACTCAACCCGCGCCTCGGACGTAGTCCACGTCCTGGTCGACGGCGACATCGTGGTCCGCGACCGAACCCTCACCAAAGTCGACCTCCCCGAAATCCTCGAGGACGCCCGCTCCCTGGCCCATACCCTCGTAGACCTCTCCACCAACACCACCATCCAGACCTACGCCCCCTGAGCAGCTTCGCAAAACTCCCGCACGGTCTGAAGCTCCCCATCGATGATCTTCAGCTGATCGGCAACCGCCGCCTCCGGAGTACCAGCAGGGAAGACAAGGGTGAACTGATACTCAGCACCCTCGCCGTTGGGCAGCACCCGACTGAACCCACCGGTCCGAGGATCATGGGCCCGAAGGAAGTCGACCGTGCCGCCATCGCGCGAGGTCCGCACGATCAGCCGAAGCGTCTCGGTGCCGTAGTCCACCACCCACTCGTCCCCACTCGCGGAGATGTTCGGTGCGAACCCAGGCGCCCACTTCAGCAGGTTCTGAGCATCACCCACGAAGTCGAAAACGGCGGACGGCGAAGCGGCAATCGAGATCGTCCGCGTCTCAGCGTGACCAGAAATAGTAAGCATGTGTAGATCATAAGCATCTGCGTATGGTTTGTCACTGTCTACGATGACCGGGTGGAACGCGAAGACCTAGGAGCCCTGCTCGCCCAGGTGATGCGCCGGGTGATGGAGGCCGAGCGCCCCATCCTCGATGCCCATGGCCTGTCGATGTGGGGGTACGCCGTGCTCTCGCGGCTGGCCGACCAGCCGATCCAGACCCAACAGGCCCTCGCCAAAGCCATCGGCTACGACAAGTCCCGTCTCATCCCGCTCCTGGACACCCTGGAACAAGACGGCCTGCTCACCCGCCAGGCAGACCCCACCGACCGCCGCGCCCACACCATCGCCCTCACCCCCGAAGGCGCCTCCCGCCTCAAGGCAACAAAGTCCGCCATCCACACCATGGAAGAGGACCTCCTCGCCCTCCTCACCTCCCCCCAGAGGCAGACCCTCTTCACCGCCCTCGGCCGGCTGAAGCCCTGAAACGCGAAGCGCCCCGGCCTCTCGCAAGAGACCGGGGCGCTTCGTAGTACGGGTTGTTAGTTGACCGTGAAGGTCTTGGTGGCGGAGACGGCTGTGGCGTGGTCTCCGTCGGTTTGGAAGACGGCTCGGTAGTTGTAGGTGCCCTTGGCGGTGGGCTTGATGCCGAAGGCGTAGTTGCCGGTGGCGTTCAGCTTGACCGAGGTGATGGTGGTCCAGGTCGAACCGACCAAGCGCTGCAGGTAGATCGGCGAACCGTTGTGCTCCGGGCGTACGTAGCCGTAGAAGCTGGTGGATGGCGCCGAGCTTGATCGTGGTCGCGGTGAGGTACGACGCGATCGTCGGCCGGACCTGCGTGGTGAAGTTGCCGGTCCGCGAACCGAGCAGATCAGCCGAACCGTCGTAGCCCCACGCGAAGACGGTCGAGTAGACCGGCATGTAGGGGAGGACGACGGTGCCGTTGGCATCGGTGACCTTCCGGGCGATCTCGCGCCAGACGGTGCCGTTCGCGTTGCGGCCGTAGAGCGAGAACGCGACGCCGGCCAGCGGTGCGCCGGTATCGATCCGAGTGACCCTGCCGGTCATCGTGACCGTGGTGCCGTAGTCGACGATTCCCGCCGGTGCCTGCGTCAGCGAGCTCGCCGTGCCGATCAGTTGAGTGGTGGCAGGAGTGGCGCTGAACTTGCCGCTCCGGTCCTTCACCCACGCGCTGAAGGCGTAGCTGGTCGCGTTGGCCAGCCCGGTCGCCGAAGCGGAGGTCGTTGCTCCCGACCCCACGGCGATCCCTGCAGTCGGTGAGGCAGGCGGGGTGGTGCCGGCCGCAGCGCGGACGACGACCTGGTCGAGGTCCGTGATGCCGGCCGGAAGAGTCCAGCTCAGCGCAGCCGTCGTGTAGGCGCCGGTCGCGTCGAACCCGGTGACCGGCGCAGGAGCCTGGTCGACCGTCCGGAAGTACGAGGTGAACGAATCGGTCGGTGCACCGCTGGTGGCCTGCACACCGTCGATCGAGATCCGGTATGGCGTGTTGTCGAGCAGGTCCGACGTTCGGCGTGATGGTGATCTGCTTGGTGTCGGCCGCGTACTCGACGGTGCTCGGCACCACCGCACCGGTCGTGCCGTTGAGCAACTGGACCGTGCTGTCGACAACGCTCGCCGGCGACAGGTCCGTCGCAGAGGTGAGGACGGGCTTGACGTTCTGCGCGACACCGGTCGCGTAGTTCTGCACCGACGAGTTCTGCACCCAGGCGCCGGAGGCGACCGGGTCGGGCCCGGAGCCCGAATCGGCGTACGAGACGGTGTAGACCCGGCCATCGCGCGAGCCGTTGTAGTTGCGGACCGAGATGTAGTTGTCACCGGCAACGAGATTGACGTCGACGCCGGCAGTCAGCGGCGAGGCGGTTTCCGGCTCGGTGTCGATCTCGACCGAACCGGTCTGCTGGAGATCCTTGTCGTAGACCTTCACGACGGGGGCGAAGTTCTGCGCCCGGTTCTCCCAGTCGTAGACCGGCGTCGTCACCGTGACCGCCACGCTGTGAGCTGTCGCGCTGGTGATCTTGTACCAGTCGACGTCGCCCTCAGGTCCGGTCGAGCCGGTGATCGAGGTGCCGGTGATCGCGGTGGCGCGAGCCGGAGTGTCGTTGCCGTCCGGACCGGCGGTCCAGTACTCCGGTGCCCACGCGCCGCCCAGGGCGTTGTAGGCATCGAGGATGCCGGCGCCGTAGTACGGGTCGAGCCCGCGCGGGCCCGCGTCGCGGGCCGTCGACTTCAGCCGTGCCATGATCTGCGCGGGCGTGTAGGTCGGGTACTTGTTCCGCAGCAGTGCGGCGACGCCCGCCACCATCGGGGCGGAGAACGACGTGCCGCTGTTGGTCCAGTACGGCAGGTAACCCGCCGGGGTGAGGCTGCGCGGACCGGTGGAGATGATCTTCCAGCCGGGCGCCGCGATGTCTACCCAGTCGCCCTGGGTGCTGAAGCTGGTCAGCGCGCCGTTGTTGTCGGTCGCCGCGACGGACAGCACCTCGGGGTACGACGCCGGGTAGCTCGGCGAAGCGCTCCCGCTGTTACCGGCCGCTGCGACCACCACGACACCCTTGTTGACCGCTGCCGTGATCGCGTCGTGCAGCAGGCTGTTGTCGCCGTCACCGCCGAGGGACATGTTGATCACGCGGGCGCCGTTGTTCGCGGCCCAGGTGACGCCGTCGATGATGTCCGAGTCGTATCCGTTGCCGTCCTGGTCGAGCACCTTGACCGGGAGGATCTTGACGTTCCAGGCGACTCCCGCGACACCTACGCCGTTGTTCGTGTTCGCCCCGATGATGCCGGCCGTCATCGTGCCGTGGCCGGCGTCGTCGTTCGGCGAGGCCGCCGGGTTGATCTCGTTGTGTCCGGCCAGGACCCGGCCGGCGAGATCGGGGTGACCGGCGTCGATACCGGTGTCCAGTACGGCGACAGTCTGCGTGCCCGCCGTCTTGGTCAGATCCCAGGCCTGCGGCATCCGGATGGCGCCGAGGGAGCCGGCTTGATTCGATCCGTAGTACGTGTCGTTCGGTACTGCGGACGCGGAGCGGACGTAGTCGAGGGATGCCTTCTCGACGCTCGCATCAGCCTTGAGCGTCTTCAGCATCTCGGGCGCGGCCGGCGTACCGACGACCGCGGTGACGCCGCCACCGATGGCGGACGACGAACGGCTGTTGACCTTGCCGAGCGCCTTGGCCTTCGCGGACGCCGATGCGGTCTTCTTGAACTTGACCAGCACGGTGTTCGGCGCGAAGGCAGGCTTCTCCGGGCGGCCGAAGGTGGGCTTGACGGCGTACGGGCCTGGTTGTGGCTGAGCGGCACTGCCGGAGGAGCCGGTGATGGTGACGAGTGTGGCGGCTACCAGGGCAGCGGGCACACCGAGGCGCAGCAGATGAACAGGGCGGATGGACACGGACCCCCCCAAGGGTCTCAAGAACGGACTTCGAGCCCGGAGTATGTCAGAGGCCGGGGACCAACTCGCCGTAGGTCCGAATGTCAAAAGCTGCAATTCCGGTTTGCCACCTGCTTTTGTCGGTGACCGAACATTGGCGGTGTGTTGTGTTGCGAGTACAGAGAGTGGTTCTAGGGTGAGAATCCCGACTGGTTGGAGATTGTGGCATGGTCGACGAAGCACCGAGTTCTGATCTGACCGGTTGGCAGAAGGCACCGTTTACCGGTGCTGGGCTGACCTATGACTGTTATGAAAAAGGTGCCGGGCCGGGTGTTGTGCTGATCCCGGAAATCCCTGGGATCACGCCTAATGTGCTGGGGCTGGCGGATCACCTGGTGGACGAGGGGTTCACGGTGGTGGTCCCGTCGCCGTTCGGGACGCCGGGGAAGCCCGAATCGATGGGATACGCGCTCGGGATGTTCGCGCGGCTCTGTGTCAGCAAGGAGTTCCGGGGGTTCGCGGTCAACGCCAAGCGGCCGATCACGGCGTACCTGCGAGCAGTTGCCGCTGATCTGGCAGCCCGTACTCCGGGGCGTGGGGTCGGCGTGATCGGGATGTGTTTCACCGGCGGATTCGCGCTCGCGACCGCAGTGGACGACGTCGTACTCGCGCCCGTGATGAGCCAGCCCGCAACACCGGCGCCGATGGGCGCTGCGCGGCGACGCGATCCCGGGGTGTCGCAGGAGGAACTCCAGCGGGTCGTCGAGCGCACCAAGACGGACGGACTCTGCGTTCTCGGATTGAAGTTCAGTGAGGATCGAGCTGTTCCGCCGGAGCGGTTCGCAGGACTGCGGGCGCAGCTCGGTGACGCCTTCGAGGTGATCGAACTCGATTCCGGTCCCGGCAACGCCGGAGGTTTCACGAAGGGCGCCCACTCCGTCCTCACCGGCGAGGTCCGCGAGACGCCCGGTCATCCGGCGCTCGCTGCCCGCACCCGTACCGTCGAGTTCCTCCGCGAGCACCTCACTCCTGCGAGCTGAACGGTGACGGTGGGTGGGGGGAGTGTTAAGGGACGGTATGGAATTCCCTGGGTGTGATTGCCAGGGTTTGGCGGTGGGGACTTGTGATAGCAAAATCAAGGCCGAGGTCACGATGTGCCTTTACGGGCGAGCGATCCGTTGCTCTACGCAAGGGTAGAGAAGCCGTGCGTGAACCTCATTGATTTGCTCTGGCCGCAGCCCCCGCGGGCATGGCACCATCGGCCGTCGGGGGAGTTACGTCACCAGGGGGCAGGCGAATGGCGAAAGCCAAGCGGGCGAACCACCGGACCGGTTCGGAGCGTGTCGACGAACCGGGCTGGGAGGCTCCGGCCGTCCAGAACGGCCAGAACGGCCACGTTCCGAACGGTCAGCCCGCCAACGGCCAAGGCCATCCCGCCAACGCCCACCCCGGCAACGGGCACCCGAGTAACGGGCAGCCGCCACAGAACGGCCGGCCACCGCAGAACGGCCGCCCACCGCAGAACGGCCGTCCGCCGCAGCAGCCCGGCCAGCAAGCAGGTCCTCCCGCGCAGGTCTGGCGGACCGTGCAAGTGCAGCAGAACGGGCAGCCTCCAGTGCCCCAGCAGCAGCGAGTGACCGATCTCGGTACGCCGGTGAAGGTGGACGAGATCGCCATCGCCGCGAAGACGCTCTCCGAGAACCTCCAGGCCGCAGCACGCGGTCTGCCGGAATCAGTTGCCTCGCGCCAGTTCCGCCGCGATCTCGACGACGCCGCCGACACGTTCCGTGAGGCCGCGAACGACCTGGAGACAACAGCAACCAACCTGCTTCGCCTTGCTGCGAACGAAGGTCAGACCTGTGGCGTCACCTGGGGCGCCTGCCCCGATCACGGCCTCACCCTGATGAACGTCGGGGAGGTCGTCACCTGTCACGTCCTCGGCTGCCACCGCGAGTACGAAGGTGTCATCGAGCGCTGTACGCAACCCGTTGCGTACCGGGTGGTGGACGCCGCAGGCCCCGCGCTGCTGACTTGCGCGGGGCACGCGATCGCTTGCCGGCTGCACCTCGACGGGGCCGTGATCACCCTCGCGTCGGACAGCCTCGAGCTGCTCTGAACCTCAGGTGATCCGGCAGGACGTCAGCTGGTCGTTCGCGTTCGGACGACAACGTCGTGAAGTTCGCCGTGTCCGCCGTCCGGACCCAGGTCTGCCCGGTGAAGTTGTCCTCGGCGTAGATCGTCACGGTCCACCCGGCCGGCACCCGGACCGAAGAAGCCCAGTTGTCCTGTACGCCGGCCGCCTGCAACTGCGCTCGCGTGTAGTTGCCCTTAGCAAGGGCTTGCCCGGCCGCGCCCAGGTAGTCCACGTGCTCGTAGAACACTCACCGAGCCGACCCCCTGGCTGGGCATCGGCGGCGTCGGCCGGGTCGCGGTGAGCGGGATCTGCCCCTTGAACATCCGGCCGCCGTCGTTCGTCAGCCGCAGGTAGTAGTCCGACGAGCACGCCGTACCGTCCTCGTCGAGCGCGCGAATCCCTGACCCGCCAGGGATCCAGGCCTGGCTCTCGGCGGTCTTGGCGATCTGGTTGCCCTCGTTGAACTCGTCGAACATCGAGATGTACATGCCCTGTACGCCGACGCGGGTCAGGTTGTAGAACTGCCGCCACATCAGGTCGCCGTGCCGCCGGTGCCCGGACGACAGATCGCCCGGGATCACGCACGGCTGATAGTCGATCCCGTGCGCGTTGCAGTCGGCCTGGTCCTGCTGATTCACGTTGTTGTAGTAGTGATCCGCGCCGGCGACGTCCTGGATCCGGCCGACCATCCACGGCGACAGCATGTTGAACGCGTGGTACACATCGAGGTAGCCCGGTCCGCGAGTCCTCGTTGCCGCGGCAGCCAGTGCGTCGGTACGCCGCCGATCACGTAGCAGCCCTGGCCCTTGAACCAGTTCATGACATCGAGGCAAGACCGAAGCCGGCCAGGCCTTGTTCGCCTCGTTGAAGCCGAAGCCCCAGATGCAGACGACCGGCTTGCCGTTCTGCTTCGCGTACGCCGGTGACGACGTGTACGCGCGCATCTTGTTGGTCCAGTCGGTCTTCATCTCCGACTGCATGTTCGTCCAGTCGGTGGCGTCGTACATGATGTAGAACTTCCGCCCGTACTGCTCGGCGGCCTGGCGCACCTTGGCCGCCATCGCGTCGCGGGTCGGGCCCTTCGCCGCCGAACGGGTTGAACCGTTGCAGCGCGGCCGTGTCGCAGCCGTTCTGCTGCATCCACTGGAAGTGCGTGTTCACGGTCTGCTGGTCGTACGACGAGAACAGCTTGGCGGGCTGGCCGTTGCCGAGGTTCGCGTACGCCGTCTGGTACGTCGCCGTGTAGTCGCGGACGTCCGGCCAGCTGACGATCGCGGTGTTGGTCGGCGAGGGCGGCTGGCCCGCAGTTGCTGCTCCAGTGCCACCAGCCGTTGATCGGGGCGCCGTCGCCGGCACAGGCGAACCAGCCCTGGTAGCCGACGGTGATCTTGCCGACCACGTCGCCGGGCGGACTGGCCGAGGCCGTCGTACGGAGCTGGCGCGGCAGAGAGCGGTTCCGGCCGACGAGGCGGCGGCCGCTGCGGCCGCTGAGGCGGCCAGGAAAGTACGTCGTGGTGAGTGCCATTGTGCAGGCTCCTGAGGGGGGCGGGACAGGACTGCGGAGAGTGGCGCGAGCGTACAAACGGTCGACTCACGGACGCAAGACCTGACTGCAAAAGCTTGACGGAAGCTTGCAAGATCATGAGCGCACGGTCTGCACCTGGTGAAGAAACATCCTCGCAACATCTTGACGCACGGCCGTCATCTACTTAGTTTGTTGGCTCAACAGACAAAGTCTGTGACTGGCATCACAGATGCCGGTTCTCCCGTCCGGGAGAAGTCTCCTGTCGGGGGGAAGGGGTGGGGCGCGTGACTTTGACCGAAGGCAGTCGACCGGGCCGTGGCGTCGTCGCCGCCGATCACGTCTCACTCCGCCGGAACAACCTCTCCGTCGTACTCCGGCACGTGCGGGAGATGGGATCGCGCTCGCGCGCCCGGATCGCCGCCGACACCGGTCTGAACAAGGCGACCGTCAGCAGCCTGGTCGCCGAACTCGTCGAACGCGGTCTGCTCCGCGAAGGTCTCGCCGAGTCCGAACGCGGTGCCCTCGGCCGCCCCGGCCAGCTGGTCGAACTCGACGGCAGCGGGGTCTGCGGCGTCGGCGCCGAGATCAACGTCGACTACCTCGCGGTCACCGCCCTCGACCTCAGCGGCGAAACCGTCATCGAGCGCCGGGTGCCGCTGGACGTCGCGCACCTTGATCCCGAGAAGACGCTCGATCGACTGGCCGAACTGATCCGGCACGCCGTGGCCGCGGTGGACCTGCGCGGCGGGCAGACGGCCGGTGTCACGCTGGCGGTTCCCGGCCTGGTGCAGAGTGCGACCGGATCGCTCAAACTCGCGCCGAACCTGGGCTGGACCGAGGTCCCGGTGGTGGCGGCCATGATCGTCCGGCTCGGCCATCCGGCCTACCCGGTCCGGGTGGACAACGAGGCGAATCTGGCGGCGCTCGCGGCGTACGCCGAAATGCAGGCCGGCCCCGAAGCCCGGGCCCAGGCGGGAGCAGAAGCCAGGGGCCAGGTGGGACCAGAGGCGAGCAGCCAGTTGCTGCCGGACGGCAAGGTCGAGGACCTGGTGCTGCTCACCGGGGCGGTCGGTGTCGGTGGGGGCATGGTCGCCGGCGGGCATCTGCTGCGCGGCGGCCACGGGTTCAGCGGCGAGGTCGGGCACATGCCGGTCGCGCCGGCCGGCGGCACCTGCGGCTGCGGCCGGACGGGTTGCTGGGAGACCGTCGTCGGGCTCACCGCTTTGTTGAACAAGGCAACGGACGCGGACGACCCGGTCCGGGACCCGTCGCTCGACGTCGAGCAGCGGCTGGCGGAGATCACCCAGCGGGCCGAAGCCGGCGACAAGCGGACGCTGAAGGCGCTGGCCGATGTCGGCACCTGGCTGGGGATCGGCGGCGCGATCCTGGTGAACATCCTGAACCCCGACGTCCTCGTGCTCGGCGGCTACTTCGCGGTCCTCGGACCCTGGCTGAAGGACACCGCTGGAGCAGGCGATCCGGGATCGCGTGATCGCGCCCGACGGCGGTGGCTGCCGGGTGGTCCAGTCGGAGCTCGGCTTCACCGCGGCGGTTCGCGGTGGCGCGCAGATCTCCCTCGACCAGGTCTTCCTTGATCCGACCTTGGTCGGCCGATCGGAGTGAGGCGATGAACACGGAGACAGTGCAGGACCGGAGCCGGCGAGCTGCTGCGGATGACGGGGATCGTCAAGGAGTTCCCCGGCGTACGGGCGCTCGACGGCGTCGATCTCGATGTGCGCCGCGGCGAGGTGCACTGCCTGCTCGGCCAGAACGGCGCCGGGAAGTCGACGCTGATCCGCGTCCTCACCGGCGCGCACCAACCCGATGCCGGCACGATCCAGGTCGGCGGCGAGGAGGTGTCGCTGAACAGCCCGACCGACTCGATCCAGCTCGGGATCGCCGCGATCTACCAGGAACTCGACCTGGTGCCGGACCTCACCGTGGCAGAGAACGTGTTCCTCGGCCACGAACCGGCCCGGTTCGGCATGACCCGGCGGCACGAGGCGACGACGAAGGCGCGCGAACTCCTCAAGGGCCTCGGCCACGGCGAGATCCCGGCGGGCCGCCCGGTCGGGCTGCTCAGCGCCGCCGGTCAGCAGGTCGTGAGCATGGCCAGAGCGCTCTCCCGTGACGCTCAGCTGATCGTGATGGACGAGCCGTCGGCCGTGCTCGACTCCGAAGAGGTCGCCAACCTCTTCCGGGTGATCCGCGGCCTCACCGCCCGCGGCGTCGCGGTCATCTACATCTCGCACCGGCTCGAGGAGATCCGCGCGATCGGCGACCGGGTCACCGTCCTCAAGGACGGCGCCACGGTGGCGACCGGCCTCGACGCACGGGAGACGCCGACCAAAGAGCTGATCCGGTTGATGACCGGCCGCTCGATCGAGTACGTCTTCCCGCCGCGGGCCGAGATCCTCAGCACCGCACCGGTGGTGCTGGAGGTCGAGAACCTTTCCAGGCCGGGCGAGTTCGACGAGATCGGCTTCGAGGTGCGAGCAGGGGAGATCCTCGGCTTCGCCGGCCTGGTCGGGTCGGGGCGCTCCGAAGTACTGGAGACCGTGTACGGCGCTCGTCGCGCGGCGACCGGCGTCGTACGGGTCGATGGCATCGACGCTCAGGCCGGGTCGCGTGCAAAGCGCAGTACGAGGCTGGTGTCGGTCTTGCTCCGGAGGAGCGGAAGAGTCAGGCGTTGCTGCTCGACGAGGCGGTCTACAAGAACATCACCGTCTCCACGCATCGGGCGCTTCGCCAGCGCGGGGTTCTTGAACGGGCAGCCGAGAAGGAAGCTGCTGAAGAGCTGACCAAGGCGCTCGATGTACGACCGGCCGGGGTCGAGCACCCGGTCCGCAATCTGTCCGGCGGTAACCAGCAGAAGGTCGTCCTGGCCCGCTGGCTGCTGCGGGACTGCCGCGTGCTGCTGCTCGACGAACCGACCCGGGGCGTCGACGTGGGAGCGCGTTCCGAGATCTACGCGCTGGTGCGCAAGCTGGCCGCCAACGGGGTCGCGATCGTGCTGGTCTCCAGCGAGGTCGAAGAGGTGCTCGGGCTCGCGGACCGGGTCGTGGTGATGCGGGAGGGGCGGGCCGTCCACACGGGACCCGCGCAAGACATCGACGAGCACCGGGTCCTCGACCTGGTGATGGAAGGAAGTGCCGTGTGATGAGTGAGGAAGTCGCAGGGCCCGAGGTGACGACGGAGGAACCCGACGGCACGACGGAGGAACGATCCGACGAGACGGTGCAGGACCTGTTGACCACCTCGTCGACGCAGACGACGGTGATCCAGGCGCCCGGCAGCTGGAATGCGGGTGGTCTGCTGAGAGGCGGCGTCGGCCGCAACCTCGGCCTGGTGATCGCCCTCGTCGTGCTCTGCATCGTCGGCATCGCGACCGGCGGGGACCGGTTCGCCAGCGGCGCCAACGTGCTCACCATTCTCCGCCTGGCCGCCGTCATCGGCGTGGTCAGCATCGGGATGACGTTCGTGATCACCGGCGGCGGGATCGACCTGTCGGTCGGCGCGCTGGTCGCGCTCGCCTCCGTCTGGGCGACGACCCTGGCCACCCAGCAACTGGCGGCCGACTACCACTGGATCTTCATGGTCACCACGGCGCTCGTGGTCGGGGCGGCCTGCGGTCTGGTCAACGGCCTATTGGTTGCCTACGGCAAGGTAGTGCCCTTCATAGCGACGCTGGCGATGCTGGCCGGGGCGCGCGGACTGGCGGAGATCCTGTCCGACCGGAAGACCCAGATCATCACCGTCAACTCGTTCGTCGACTTCTTCGGCGGCTCGCTGATCGGCGTACCGGTGCTGGTCTGGATGTTCGTCCTGGTCGCCGCGGCCGGCTGGGTGCTGCTCAACCGGACCACCTTCGGCCGCCGGACCTTCGCCGTCGGCGGCAACGCCGAGGCGGCCCGGCTGGCCGGCATCAAGGTGCAGCGGCACACGGTGATGCTCTACGTCCTGGCCGGTCTGTGCTGCGGGATCGCCGCCGTGATGTTGATGGCCCGGACGACGACGGGCAGCGCGACGCACGGAAACCTCTACGAACTGGATGCGATCGCGGCGGTCGTGATCGGCGGCACCCTGCTGTCCGGCGGCCGCGGCACGATCGTCGGCACCGTGATCGGCGTGCTGATCTTCACCACCCTGAACAACGTCTTCACCCTGAACAACCTGAGCATCTCCGCCCAGTCGGTGGCGAAGGGCCTGATCATCGTGATCGCGGTCCTCCTCCAGCAACGCCTGGCCGCCCGCGCCACCTGACCGTCGTGGGAGAAGGCATAATCAGCCTTAGAGCAGCACCGTTCTATTGGAGGAGAAAGATGTCCGTTCGTCCCGCCCGACTCCTGGCCACGGCCGGCCTGGTCGGCCTGAGCTCGATGGCCCTGATCGCCTGCACCGGCAACACCCCGGAGGCGGAGAAGAAGACCGACACCGCCACCCAGGTGGTGGCCGGCAAGAACGACGAACCCGGCAAGCAGGTCACGATCGGGTTCTCCGCGCCCGCCGCCGACCACGGCTGGATGGGTGCGATCACCAAGGCGACCAAGGCCGAAGCCGCGAAGTACAAGGACGTCAAGCTCGTTGTTGCCGAGGGCACCAATGATGTCAACCTGCAGATCAGCCAGGTGGAGACGTTCATCAACGACAAGGTCGACGCGATCGTGCTGCTGCCGTTCGACGGCGCGGCGCTGACCGCGGTCGCGACCAAGGCGATGCAGGCCGGGATCACGGTGATCAACGTGGACCGCGAGTTCGACAGCTCGTTCGCCGCCCGGACGACCATCCTCGGCGACAACCACGGGATGGGCGTGTCCGCGGGCAAGTACATCTGCGAGCAGCTCAAGGGCAAGAAGGACGCGGTGGTCGCGGAGATCGCCGGGATCGACTCGCTGCCGCTGACGCAGGCGCGGAGTACGGGCTTCAAGGAAGCGCTGGCGGACTGTGGGCTGAAGGTCAACAACCGCGTCGCGGCCGAGTTCACCGTCGAGTCCGGTGAGAAGGCGGCGGCGAACCTGCTGCAGGCCGCGCCGAAGATCGACGCGATCTGGAACCACGACGACGACCAGGGTGTCGGCGTGATGGCCGCGATCAAGAACTCCGGTCGCAAGGAGTTCTTCGTCGTCGGCGGCGCCGGCTCGGCGAACGTGATGCGGGACATCAAGGCCGGCAACACGCTGATGAAGGCCACCGTCATCTACCCGTCGACCCAGGGTGCGGACGGCGTCCGGCTGGCCCGGCTGCTGGTCCAGAAGAAGAACCTTGCCGACCTGGTGGAGGTCGAGGTTCCCCGTGAGGTCCAGCTGTACGCGCCCGTAGTCACCAAGGACAACGTGGACCAGTATCTCCCGACCGCATTCGAAAGCTAAAAGAAAAGAAAGGCGGGAGGGATTTTGACCGCCTTCGAAAGCTGAGGACAATTATGACGAACCTGGGCATCGGCCTGATCGGGTACGCCTTCATGGGTGCCGCCCACTCGCAGGCCTGGCGGAACGCGCCGCGCTTCTTCGACCTGCCGCTGAACCCGGCGCTGAACGTACTCTGCGGCCGCAACGCCGACGCAGTACAGGCAGCGGCCGGGAAGCTCGGCTGGTCGGAGACCGAGACCGACTGGCGCAAGCTGCTCACCCGCGACGACGTCCAGTTGGTCGACGTCTGTACGCCGGGGGACAGCCACGCCGAGATCGCGATCGCGGCCCTCGAGGCCGGCAAGCACGTGCTCTGCGAGAAGCCGCTCGCCAACACGGTCGCCGAGGCCGAGGCGATGACGGCCGCGGCGGCGAAGGCGGCCGCGCAGGGGATCAGGTCGATGGTCGGGTTCACCTACCGGCGGGTGCCCGCGATCGGGCTGGCCCGCAAACTGGTTGCCGAGGGCAAAGCTCGGCACCATCCGGCACGTCCGCGCGCAGTACCTGCAGGACTGGATCGCCGATCCGGAGGCGCCGCTGTCCTGGCGGCTCGACAAGGAGAAGGCCGGTTCCGGCGCGCTCGGCGACATCGGCGCGCACATCGTCGACCTGACGCAGTACATCACCGGCGACCGGATCACCGAGGTCAGCGGGCAGCTGGAGACGTTCGTGAAGGAACGTCCGGTGGCCGCCGAGCACAGCGGCCTGGCCGGTACGGCGGGCGTCGAGCGCGGCCCGGTCACGGTCGACGACGCCGCGATCTTCCTGGCCCGCTTCGGCAGCGGCGCGCTCGGCGTCTTCGAGGCGACCCGGTTCGCGACCGGCCGGAAGAACGCGATCCGGATCGAGATCAACGGCAGCTTGGGCAGCCTGGCCTTCGACTTCGAGGACATGAACGTGCTGCACTTCTACGACGCGACCGAACCGGCCGAGACGGCGGGCTTCCGCCGGATCCTCGCCACCGAGCCGGTCCACCCCTACGTGGCGGCCTGGTGGCCGCCCGGACACCTGCTCGGGTACGAGCACGGTTTCACCCATCAAGTGGTCGATCTGGTCACCGCGATCGCCGAAGGCGCCGATCCGACACCGTCGTTCGCCGACGGGCTGCAGGTCCAACGAGTACTTGCGGCGGTCGAGGACAGTTCGACCTCCCGAGAATGGCAGGAGATTCCTGAATGAACTCATATACGCCGACCAAGGACGACAAGTTCTCGTTCGGACTGTGGACCGTGGGCTGGGAGGGCGTGGACGTCTTCGGTACTGCGGTCCGCGCACCCCTCGACCCGGTGCTGGCCGTCGAGAAGCTGGCCGAGCTCGGCGCGGCCGCGATCTCGTTCCACGACGACGATCTGGTGCCGCACGACGCGCAGCGTCAGCAGACGCTGGAGCGCTTCACCAAGGCACTCGCTGACACCGGCCTGGTGGTCGAGATGGCCACCACCAACCTGTTCGCACATCCAGTCTTCAAGGATGGCGGCCTCACGGCCAACGACCGCGACGTACGCCGGTACGCCCTGGCGAAGGTGCTGCGCAACGTCGACCTCGCTGCCGAACTCGGGGCGAAGACCTACGTGCTCTGGGGTGGCCGGGAAGGCGCCGAGTCCGGTGGCTCCAAGGACGTGCGGTCCGCCCTCGATCGCTACAAGGAGTCGATGGACCTGCTGACGGCGTACGTCCGCGAGCAGGGCTACGACATCCGGTTCGCGATCGAGCCGAAGCCGAACGAGCCGCGCGGCGACATCCTGCTGCCGACGATCGGGCACGCGATCTCGTTCATCAACGACCTGGCCGATCCCGAACTGGTCGGGATCAACCCCGAGGTCGGGCACGAGCAGATGGCCGGCCTGAACTACGCGCACGGGATCGCCCAGGCGCTGTGGCACGGCAAGCTGTTCCACATCGACCTGAACGGTCAGCACGGTCCCCGGTTCGACCAGGACCTGCGGTTCGGCGCCGGCAACCTCCGCGAGGCGTTCTGGACCGTCGACACCCTGCTCGGTTCACCTGACCGGCCGGGCTACGACGGCTACGTGCACTTCGACTACAAGCCGCCGCGGACCGAGGATCTGGAAGGCGTCTGGGAGACCGCTCGCGGCTGCATGCGCAACTACCTGATACTGCGCGAGAAGGTCCAGGCGTTCCGTGCCGACCCCGAGGTCGTGAAGGCCCTCGAGGCAGCCCGGGTCGCCGAACTCGCAGTACCGACGCTGGGCGAGGGAGAAACCCTCGAAGAGTTGCGCAAGGCAACTTACGACCCGGAGGCGCTGGCCGCTCGCGGCCTCGGCTTCGAGTACCTCGACCAACTGGCAATGGATCACCTGCTCGGAATTCGTTAACACCCAGGGCCGAAGAGCCGGGGACCCGCCCCGGCACCAGATGGAGCGCGCGCCTTATCCGACCCATGAGGAGCAACCCCATGATCCAGATACGCCGGCACGGCACGCTTGTGCGTCTGCTCGTGCTCGCTCTGATCGCTGCGCTGGCGATCCCGCTGTCCGCAACCCCGGCGCGCGCCCATCCCGGCCACGGAGACGAGACCTTCAATGCGCTGATCTTCAGCAAGACCGCCGGGTTCCGGCACGACTCGATCCCGGCCGGGATCCAGGCGATCAAGGACCTCGCCGCCGCGAACAACTTCACGGTCACCGCGACCGAGGACGCGACGATGTTCAACGACACCGAGCTGGCGAAGTACGAGGTGGTCATCTGGCTGTCCACCACCGGTGATGTGCTGACCGCGGACCAGCAGGCCGCGTTCGAGCGGTACATCCGCAACGGTGGTGGATACGCCGGGATCCACTCGGCGTCGGACACGGAGTACGACTGGCCGTGGTACGGGAAGCTCGTCGGCGCGTACTTCGACAGCCACCCCGCCGGTACGCCGAACGCGACCGTGAAGGTCGAGGATCACGCGCACCCGTCCACCAAGGACGCGCCGACGCTCTGGCCGCGCACCGACGAGTGGTACAACTACCGGACCAATCCGCGTGGCGCCGTCCACGTGCTCGCCTCGCTCGACGAGTCGACGTACACCGGCGGCAACATGGGCGTCGAGCACCCGATCGCCTGGTGTCAGGACTACGACGGCGGACGTGCCTGGTACACCGGCATGGGTCACACCATCGAGTCGTACTCCGACCCGACGTTCCTCAAGCACATCCTCGGCGGGATCAAGACGGCGGCCGGTGCGGAGCCGGCGGACTGTGGCGCCTCGCAGACCGCCAGCTACGAGAAGGTCACCCTGGACGACAACACGTCCAACCCGATGGAGCTGTCGATCGCCGACGACGGCCGGGTCTTCTACATCGACCGCAACGGCGCGGTGAAGATCATCAAGTCCAACGGCAACGTCGTGACCGCCGGCGACCCTCGATGTCTATACCGGCCAGGAGTTCGGCCTGCTCGGCATCGCTCTCGACCCGGCGTTCGCCACCAACGGCTTCATCTATCTCTACTACTCGCCGACAGGTTCCGAGTCCTACGACAAGGTGTCCAGATTCACGGTCACCGGTGACACTCTCGATCTGGCTAGTGAGAAGCAGGTTCTGCGGGTCGACACCCAGCGGCAAGAGTGCTGCCATGCGGGCGGTGCGCTGGAGTTCGATGGCCACGGCAACCTTTTCGTTGCCACCGGCGACAACCGCAACCCGTTCGACTCGGACGGCTACGCGCCGATCGACGAGCGGGCCGGTCGCTCCTCCTGGGACTCGCAGGGCAGCGCCGCCAACAGCAACGCCCTGAACGGCAAGATCCTCCGGATCCACCCGGAGGCGGATGGTTCGTACACGGTCCCGTCGGGCAACCTGTTCCCGGCCGGTACGGCGAAGACGCGGCCCGAGATCTACGCGATGGGCTTCCGCAACCCGTTCCGGATCGGCATCGACCCGACCACCAACCACCTGTTCGTCGCCGACTACGGCCCGGACGCCGGCCAGTCCTCGCCGACGCGCGGCCCCGATGGCCGGGTGGAGTGGAACATCCTCTCCAAGCCGGGCTTCTACGGCTGGCCGTACTGCGTCGGCAACAACACGCCGTACAACGACTACGACTTCGCCACCAGCACGTCGGGACCCGACGTTCGACTGCAACGCGCCGGTGAACAACTCGCCCAACAACACGGGCATCACGCAACTGCCGGCGGCGATCCCGGCCACGATGTGGATGGGCAAGTCGAGATCCGGCGTACCGGAGATCGGTGGCAGCGGCGCACCGATGACTTCAGGTGCCTACAAGTTCAACGCGGACAGTACTTCGGACCGCAAGTGGCCGCAGTACTTCGACGGCAAGGCTGTGTTCGCCGACTGGAACGACAGCCGGCTGTTCTCCGTGCAGCTGACCGACGACCGGACCAAGGTCGCGGATGTCTCGCGGATGTTCCAGGACATGAACTTCATCCGGCCGCACGCACTGCAGTTCGGGCCCGATGGAGCGCTCTATGTGATCGAGTGGGGGAGTGGTTTCGGCGGCAACAACGCCGACTCCGGCATCTACCGGATCGACTACGTGCAAGGGAATCGGGCTCCGATCGCGCAATTCACCACCGACAAGACCTCTGGGCCCGTGCCGTTGGCTGTCGCCTTCGACTCGACCGGATCGCGAGATCCGGACGGCCAGCCGATCACCCTCGCCTGGGACTTCGACGGTGACGGGACGACCGACAGCACCGAGGCCAAGCCGTCGCACACCTACACGACGCCGGGCGTCTTCACGGCGAGGTTGACCGTGACCGACAGCGACGGCCGGACGGCTGTCTCGAACAAGACGATCACGGCCGGCAACACCGCGCCGACGATCACTGTGGAAGCACCGGTCGACGGTGGGTTCTTCGACTTCGGCGACACGATCCAGTACAAGGTGACCGTCACCGATCCCGAGGACGGCACGGTCGACTGCAACGACGTGATCACCCAGCCGGCGCTCGGACACGACGAGCACGCGCACGCCGTACGAGCAGTACCACGGGTGTGAGGGGACCTTCCCGCTGCCGGGTGACGAGGGCCATGTCGGGGCGAACATCTTCGGCATCGTGACGGTGACGTACACCGACAAGGGCGCACCCGGCACCGGCAGGATCACCACCCAGAAGGTCGTTCAGCTGCAGCCGAAGACGCGTGAGGCCGAGTTCTTCAGCGAGACCGGTGGACCGGGCGCGACGCCCGGCGTACAGGTCGAGGACACTGGCGATGTCGCCGGTGGTGGGAAGAACATCGGGTTCATCGAGGACGGCGACTGGTGGGGCTGGAAGCCGACCAACCTGACCGGGATCGACCAGATCCAGCTGCGCGCGGCCTCGCCTGACGCGGGTGCGACCGTGGAGGTGCGGCAGGGCTCGCCGACCGACGGTCCGATCGTCGCGACCATCCAGGTGACGCCGACGGGTGCCTGGCAGACGTACGGCAACTTCACCGCCGCGGTGAGTGGCGCGTCGCTGACCAGCGGTCCGCTGTACTTCGTGAAGACGACGGGCCAGCTCAACGTCAACTGGGTCAAGTTCATCGGCAAGGGCGTCACCGAGAACCAGCGGCCGACCGTCACGGTGACGGCGTCCACGGTCCAGGGCAAGGCTCCGCTGAAGGTGGACTTCACGGCGGCGGCGACCGATCCCGAGGGCGACCTGCCGCTGTCCTACGCCTGGAGCTTCGGCGACGGCGCGACGGGCACCGGTGCATCGGTCAGCCACACCTACACGACCGCCGGGAACCCATGCGGCGACCGTGACCGTGACGGACGCCAAGGGAGCAGCCGGTACTGCGAATGTCGCGATCAAGGTCGATGCCACCGCTCCACCGACCTGTCTGACCGGCCGATCGGACGGGTTCGACGGTACGTCGCTGAACACCGTCGCGCTGGAACTCGATTGTCCGAGGCAACCAGGAGCTTGTCTGTCAGCAACGGCAACCTGGTGCTTCCGCTGACGGCGACCGACATCTACGGCACCGGCAACACCGGTACGCCGAACATCGTGCTGCAGCCGCTTGCCCGCAGGTGCCTGGCAGGCGACTGCCAAGCTGACGATGCCGGCTCGTCTTGCCTACCAGCAGGCCGGGTCTGATCGTGTACGGCGACGACGACAACTACGCCAAGATGGTGCTCCAGGGCCGGTCGACACGGCGCTCGTCGGCGGCGGACCGGATCTTCCAGTTCATCCGCGAGGAGAGCCGGCGCACCGAACGAGGTCGCCGCGTCGAACACGGCCAACCTCGGCGCGGACGTACCCGGACACGGTCTGGGTGCGGTTCACGAGTGACGGCGCGAACCTGAAGGCGTCGTACAGCGCCGACGGCGCGACCTTCACCGAGATGTCGGAGACCAAGCAGCTGGCCGGGATCACCAACCCGCGGATCGGTCTCTTCGGCCTGGCGAACCGGACCGAGGCGTTGCCGATCACGGCGCCAGTTCGACTACTTCACGATCACGCCGGACGACACCGCCGAGCAGCCCGCCCCGGACGACGAGTTCGCCGGTACGACGCTGGACGCCTGCCGCTGGTCCGCGAGCGTGCGGCCCGACCCGTCGGCGTACCGGGTGACCGGTGGTCGGGCTGGAGATCGACACCAGCAAGGGCGACATCTACCAGGGCACGGCCACGAACCCGAAGAACCTGCTGCTGCAGCCGGCTCCCGACGGCGACTGGACGATCGAGACCAAGGTGGACGGGTCGGCGTTCAACGAGGCGTACCAGCAGGCGGGTCTGATGGTGTACGCCGACGACGCGAACTACGTGAAGCTCGACTTCCTCACGACCAACGCCGGCCGGCGGCGGCTGTCAGCCGCGGGATCGAGCTGCGCAGCGAGGTCAACAACGCGTCGTCGACCCGGCAGCCGAACGCACCGGCGCCCACCCAGGGCGTCTGGTACCTGCGGCTGGCGAAGAAGGGGACGAGCTTCACCGGGCTCGTACAGCGCGGACGGGCTGACGTGGACGGCCCTGCCGCCGGTGACGAACACGGCGCTGGCGCATCGGCGAAGTTCGGGGTCTATGCCTTCGGGGTCGACCAGGCCGCCTCGAAGACGGCGAAGTTCGACTACTTCAAGCTGGTCAAGGACACGACGGCGCCGCAGGTGAACCTGTCGCTGAACCCGTCGGCTCCGTCGGGTCTCAACGGCTGGTGGACCGACGCGGTGGTTGCCACGGCTCTCGGTGACCGATGACCAGCCTGGTCAGGTGTACCTGGAGCAGAAGGTCGACGACGGGGACTGGGCGGAGTACACGGCTCCGGTCACTTGTCGGCCGACGGCACGCACACCGTGCAGGTCCGGGCGAGTGACACCGCCGGGCAACGTTTCTGAGCCGGCGTCGGCCACCGTGAAGCTCGACCGGTCGGCGCCTGTCGTGGCGGTGACCGGGATAGCCAGTCGGCGGGAAGCTCGGGGTCGCCTCCGTGGCTTCGGTCGCCGCTTCGGCGACGGATCCGTTGTCGGGTGTGGCGTCGGTGGCTCTGACCGTGGACGGAAAAGCGCTCTCGGCCAGCCGGAAAGCTGGACGGCGTTGCGCTCGGGCTCGGTGCGCACGAGCTCGCCGTCACTGCGCAGGACAAGGCCGGCAACACCGGGGTGACCAAGGTTCCGTTCACCGTCATCACGTCGTACGCCGAAGCCACCAAACTGGTCGAGCGGTACCGGGTCGCGAAGACGTTGCCACTTGGCAACAGCGACGGTCCTGAAGGTACAGCTCGCACTGGCCGAGCAGCAGCAGCAGCAGGGTCATCGCGCGGTCGCGATCGTCGCCATGAACCTGTTCCTGGCGCAGGCGCAGACCGTGCGCGACGTGCCTGCCCGGACCTGCTGACAGCTGTGGGTCAGGACCTGAAGGCGAGGATCTGACCCGATGACCGTCGCCGTGCGACACCGCACCCTGTCCGACGCGGAGAGGCGTACAGGAGCTCTCGTTCACCGGAGTGGTTCGGCCCCACACCGGTGGCGGGAGAGCGGTCTCGCACGGCCGGCGGGGGACCGGTTCGTCCGGTCCTCGTCCCCGGCGCCGGGGCCTGCGCTCCGGCCGCGGCGCCGGGAACACCCTCCTGGAGTTCCCTTGCAGAGAAGGAGATGCGTGATGGCACGACCGATCACCCTGTTCACGGGCCAGTGGGCCGACCTGCCGTTCGAGGAGGTCGCCCGGCTCGCGTCGGAGTGGGGCTACGAAGGCCTCGAGATCGCCTGTTGGGGTGATCATCTCGATGTCCGGCAAGGCGGCCGAGGACGAGAGCTATGTCCGGAACCGGCTGGACATCCTGGAGAAGTACAACCTGAAGGTCTGGACGATCTCCAACCATCTGCTGGGGCAGGCGGTCTGCGACGACCCGATCGACCAGCGGCACCAGGCGATCCTGCCCGCGCACATCTGGGGCGACGGCGATCGGCCGAGGGCGTGCGGCAGCGGGCGGCCGAGGAGATGGCGACAACCGCGCGGGCTGCGCGGGCGCTCGGGGTGGACGTCGTTGTCGGGTTCACCGGGTCGTCGATCTGGAAGACGGTGGCGATGTTCCCGCCGGTGCCGCAGTCGATGGTTGACGCCGGGCTACAAAGACTTCGCGGATCGGTGGAACCCGATCCTCGATGTGTTCGACGAGGTGGGTGTGCGGTTCGCGCACGAGGTGCACCCGTCGGAGATCGCGTACGACTACTGGTCGACGACCGCGACGCTGGAGGCGATCGGGCACCGCGAGGCGTTCGGGCTGAACTGGGATCCGTCGCACTTCGTCTGGCAGGACCTCGACCCGGTCGGCTTCCTGTGGGACTTCAAGGACCGGATCTACCACGTCGACTGCAAGGACGCGAAGCGCCAGGTCGGCAACGGCCGCAACGGCCGGATGGGCTCCCACCTGGCCTGGGGCGACCCGCGTCGCGGCTGGGACTTCGTGTCCACCGGCCACGGCGATGTCCCGTGGGAAGCCTGCTTCCGGATGCTCAACACGATCGGCTACACCGGCCCGATCTCCGTCGAATGGGAAGACGCCGGCATGGACCGCCTGGTCGGCGCCGCCGAAGCCCTCAACTTCGTCAAGTCGCCTCGCCTTCGACCCGCCCACAGCCTCCTTCGACGCAGCCTTCTCTTCCTAATCCAGCTCGCCGAAGAACTCCTGCAGATCCCTGGCCAAGAGGTCTGGGGTCTGCAGGGCGGCGAAATGGCCGCCGGTTTCGTACTCCGTGAATCGGACGACCCGGTGTTGGCGTTCGGCCAGGACACGCGAGGTGGAGTCGCCGGGGAAGACCGCGAGGGCGGTGGGGACGGGGCAGAACTCGAGCGGTTTGCCCCAGACGGCTGCTGCTTCTTTGTAGAGGCGGGCCGATGATCCCGCAGTACCGGTCAGCCAGGTGAGGGTGACGTTGTCGAGGATCTTGGTGCCCTCGATTGCGCCTACGTGGTGGCCGTAGTCGTCGAACCATTCGAGGTTCCAGGCGAGTTGGCCGACGGGTGAGTCGGCGAGGGCGTAGGCCAGGGTTTGCGGGCGGGTGCTCTGGATCGCTGCGTAGCCGGTGCGTTCCTGCTGCCAGCGGTCCAGGCCGGCCAGTCGTTGCTGATCAGCCTTGGGCAGACTCTCGCGGTCGGCTTTGTCTTTGGGGAACGCGGAGAACGCGTTCAGGTGCAGCCCGACCACGCGATCCGGCACGAGGCGCGCGATCGCCGGAGAAACCTTCCCACCCCAGTCGCCGCCATGTACGCCGTACCGGCTGTAGCCGAGTTCCTCCATCAAAGTCACCCACGCTGCCGCGATCCGGTCGACGTCCCAGCCGGGTGAGGTTGTCGGGCCGGAGAATCCGAAGCCGGGGATGCTTGGGATCACCAGGTGGAAGTCGGTCAGCTGCTCGGCGACCTGCAGGAAGTCGGCGCCGGATCCAGGCCAGCCATGAGTCAGCAGCAGTGGGATGGCATTCGGCGCGGAGGAACGCAGGTGGAAGAAGTGCACCAGCTGCCCGTCGATCGCCGTCCGGTACTGCGGGAGCGCATTCACCCGTTTCTCGAAGGCTCTCCACCTGTACGCCGTACGCCAGTGGTCCACGAGGTCTCGCAGACGATCGAGCTCAACGCCGTACGACCATTCGACTCCCTCTAGCTGGTCGGGCCAGCGGGTGGAGTCGAGACGGCGGTGCAGATCGTCCAGTGCTTCCTGGGGGACCTCGATCCTGAACTCATTCATCTACTCGACGTTAGAGGCATTAGCGGTCAGCTGATGACCTGATCGGGAGTTCGACGGGGATGCGGATGTCGGGGCCGTCGTCCGCGAGGAGGACTGATGCTTCGATGGCGTGGGCGCGATAGAGCCGGAGCGCTGCAGGCTCCTGGAGCCGCTCGGGTTCGAAGGACGTGAGCTCCGGGAGGCGGCTGCGGTAGATATCGGTGCAGCGAGCGAGTTCCGATCTAGCTACCTGTTGCGCATGGGCGGTCAGGTAGACGGCTTCGACGGTGAAGAGTGGCTGCTGGGAGTCGTAGATGACGATGGCGATCTCAGGGCGTTCGGCGAGGTTGCGGGAGTGGCGGCTGTCCGGGCGGGAGACCCAGTAGAAGTCCAGACCGTTGTCGGGCGTGTAGTAGACCGGTGATGCCCAGGGGAGTCCGTCGCGGTCGGCGGTGGACAGGGTCAGGTAGTTGTTGGTGTCGATGATGCGGCGGGCTGTGTCTTGAGGTGTCATGAGCCCAGCGTCGTACGGCGGCTGATGAGCCACATCCGTGGCCACTACGGAGATTAGAGTGCCGGAGTGGAGTGGGGAGAGCTGGTTTCGGCGCGGGAGGCTGAAGTCCTGGCGGCGATCCGCAGGCACCAGTCGAACTGCGGCCCAGCAAGCGCTGGGCGTCGGACTGCTCGACGAGATCCAGGTGCACCTCGTACCGGTCACCCACCTCCGCTACCGGGTCAAGAAATGAAAGGCCTGTGGTGCTGGACCCTGCTCATGCCCAGCACCACAGGAGTCTTCTAGAGGGTCGGAATAGTCGGGCGTCCGGGCAGCCGGTAGTTGTCGCCGAGGACCTGGCCGCGGTCGGGCTTGTAGAGGTCGAACCCCTTGCGGTTGCACTGCAGGCCGCCGTTGATGCAGTGGCTCACCAGGGCAGCCAGCGTCGGCGGGTCCCACGCGTTGAAGAAGTCGTAGTGCCACGTGTACCCACGCCCGCTGGCGAGCCGGACGCCGGTCATGTTCCCGCTGGCCGGGAACGCGATCTTGAACTCCAGCATCGGTACCGGCGACCGGGTGGTCGGCCGGGCAGACCAGCGTTGACCGGGTAGGCCATGTGGCTCTTGTGGTCGGCGGAGTCCAGGTCACGCCGTCCCAGCAGCTCGGAGCCTGGTAGCGGATGTTGAGCTGGCGTGCCGGCGGTGCAGTTCGCCGGGAAGTCCCAGTTCTGCGAGCTGTCGCCGCACTCCAAGCCCTCGACGGCGCCGGGTGAGGTCCGGAACTGGTCCAGCGTCGCGGTCGGGCTGCCGACGACGAACCTGATCCCGGCGGGAAGGGCACGGACCGTCCTGGTAGTCGCAGGATGCCCGACTTGTAGTAGATGGTCTGACGCCAGGTCTGCGGACGACCGGGGTGTCGCCGCGGAACATCGTCGGCCACCAGTACGCCGACAGGTCGTCGGGGTTGAGGCAGGTGGTCTGGCCCGGGCCGGCCGCGTTGAGACTGTTGAGGGTGGTGGCGGCGTTCGTCGTGGCTGTTGCCGACGAAGCTGTGTTCGTGCGAGGCGCCCGGCATGTTCGGGAACACGATCGGGTCGTCGGTCGCGCGGTGGTGCAGTGCAGTTCACCTGGAACTCGTGGTGGGTGACCAGGTCGTCGGCCTGCGCCGAGTTGCCGGTCACGGCCGTCAGTAAGGCGGCCAGGGTGAGGGCGGCGACGCCGCCGGCGGACAGGGCTTTCTTCCTTTTCTTGAACACGGAGCTCCTCCTGTCGGGGGATTCCGCGGGGCGGTGGGGCCCGCGGTGGGACACATCGCGGGAGAGCGCTCTCTGGGACAGCCTCGATCCGCGCCCCCGCCGGTGTCAAGGGCGGCCCGGTTCCGGAACCGGCTGAGCGTGACGAGGCGTTGACAAGCAGGCAACCGAGCCGTAACCATCAGCTCACGAGAGAGCGCTCTCTGATCTCTCGGCCACCGGCACCCGCCCCCATCTCGCGCCGGTCGCTGTGCCGTTCCGCCCCATGCACACAGCGAGGAGTACCCCATGATCTCATGCACCCCACCGCGTCGCGTGTGCGGTCGGCTCGCGGCCACGGTCGCCGCCGCCATCGTGCTGCTCGGCAACGTCATCCTGGCCGGCCCGGCCAGCGCAGCAACCCTGCTGTCCCAAGGGCAAACCAGTCACTTCGTCCGCCGACGAAGGCGCCGGTACGCCGGCCTCGGCCGCCGTCGACGGCGATCTCAACACCCGTTGGTCGAGTCCCTTCAGCGACCCGCAATGGCTCCAGGTCGACCTCGGCGCGTCGGCCGACGTGAGTCAGATCGTGCTGCAGTGGGAAGCGGCCTACGCAACGGCGTACCGGATCGAGGTGTCGAACAACGCGCAGAACTGGACGCCGATCTACAGCACCACCACCGGACACGGTGGCACCGAGACGCTCAATGTGAACGGAAACGGTCGCTACGTGCGCTTCTACGGAACCCAGCGCGTCGGTGGCTACGGCTACTCGCTCTGGGAGTTCCAGGTCTTCGGCACAGCGCGGCGGTAGTGGTCCGCAGCCGGGCAACGGAACCGTGCATGTCGCCGGCAGCCAGGGCAACTGGCAGCTGCTGGTGAACAACGCACCCTTCACCATCAAGGGACTCACCTGGGGTCCGCCGGCCAGCCGAGGCAGCTCAGCGACTGCCCGAGCTGAAGTCCATCGGCGTCAACACCGTCCGTACCTGGGGGACGGATGCGAGCTCCAAGCCGCTCTTCGACGCAGCGGCCGCGAACGGCATGCGAGTGATCGCCGGCTACTGGCTCCAGCCTGGTGGTGGACCCGGTAGCGGTGGCTGCGTCAACTACGTCACCGATACGACGTACAAGAACAACATGCTGGCGGAGATCCAGCGCTGGACCACGGAGTACAAGGACAACCAGGGTGTGCTGCTCTGGAACGTCGGCAACGAATCCGTGCTCGGCATGCAGAACTGCTTCTCCGGCACCGAGCTGGAGAACCAGCGGATCGCCTACGCGAAGTTCGTCAACGACGCCACGAAGGCGATCCACGCGATCGACCCGAACCACCCGGTCACTTCAACCGACGCATGGACCGGGGCCTGGCCGTACTTCAAGCAGTACACGCCGGACCTCGACCTGCTCGCGGTGAACTCGTACGGCCACATCTGCCAGGTCAAGCAGGACTGGATCAACGGTGGCTACAACAAGCCGTACATCGTCACCGAGGCCGGCCCGGCCGGCGAGTGGGAGGTGCCGAACGACGCCAACGGAGTACCGAATGAGCCCACGGACATCCAGAAGCGTGACGGCTACCTGCAGGCTTGGAACTGCATCACCGGACATGCGGGCGTCGCACTCGGCGCCACCTTGTTCCACTACGGCACCGAGAACGACTTCGGCGCCGTCTGGTTCAACCTCACACCCGCCGGTGAGAAGCGGTTGTCCTGGTACGCCGTACGCCAGGCCTTCGGAGGTCAGCAGGGCGGCAACACGGCACCGGTGATCAACAACATGACACTGTCCCGTACTACGGATGTCCCGGCCGGCGGAACGATCTCGGTGAACGTCAACGTGACCGACCCTGACGGGGACGCGTTGACCCACGAGTTCAAGGTCGGTGGGAAGTACATCGACGGCAGCGGTGCTCTGGTAGGCACGCCGTCGAGCGGGAACGGGCCGTTCACGGTGACGGTGCCGCAGCGGCTCGGGGTCTGGAAGCTGTACGACTACGTCCGCGACGGGCACGGCAACGTGGGGATCGAGACCCGGTCGTTCCGGGTCGTCGCCCCGCCGGTCACGGGCACGAACATCGCCCGGGGCAAGGCGGTCACGGCTTCGTCGTACCAGCAGGTCGGCAACGGTGCGCCGTACCCGCCGTCGAACGTGACGGACGGGAACAACGCCACCCGCTGGGCCAGCGACTGGTCGGACCCGCAGTGGATCCAGGTGGATCTGGGGTCGGTGCAGTCGTTCAACAAGATCCAGCTGATCTGGGAGACCTCGTTCGCGCGGTCGTACCGGATCGAGGCCTCCGACGACGGCAACAACTGGCGTCCGGTCTACAACACCACGGACGGGAACGGTGATGTCGACGACCTCGCTTCGGCGGCCGGATCGGGCCGGTACATCCGGCTGACCGGCACCCAGCGCGGCACCGGCTACGGCTACTCGCTCTACGAGTTCGGCATCTACCGGAACTGAAGATTCCCAGTCGTCCGGCGGTCGTGGCAGCGGCCGCCGGACCTGTGGACAACGGACAGGGGAGACGGCGTTGACCGAGATACGATCCGGTGCCATGAGCACGAAGCCTGCGAACCGCGAGCCAACCCTGGTCGATGTGGCCAAGGTGGCCGGTGTTTCGCGCGCGACCGCGTCCCGGGTCATCAACGGCGTCGCCACTGTCGACCAGGCGATGGTGCGGGCCGTCCAGGAGGCGGTCAGGGTCACCGGCTACACCCCCAACTCGGCCGCCCGGTCGCTGGTGAACGGGAAGACCGGCTCGATCGCGTTGGTGTTGTCGGGTTCGGACGGTTCGGCCGAGCAGGTCTTCGGCGATCCGTTCTTCGGCCGGGTGGCCGGCGGGGTGGTCAAACACCTTGGTAAAGAAGGGATTCACCCTTCACTGGTGCTCGCCGACTCCGACGAGGCGCGCGCCAAAGCGGTGGCTTACGTACGCCGGGGTGGCGCCGACGGTGCGCTGTTGGTGTCCACCCATGCCGACGACTCGCTACCGGGGTTGTTCGTCGAGGAAGGTCTGCCGGCGGTGCTGTTCGCCAGGCCGGGGCGCCCGACACCGATCAGCTTCGTGGATCTCGATCACGACAAAGGCGCCGCGCTGGCTGCCGAGCGACTGGTCGGCCGGGGCTGCCGCAACGTCGCCACCATCTCGGGTCCACCGGCGGTGCTCGCTGCCCAGGATCGCGAGCAAGGCTTTCGCCAGGCGATGGCTCAGCACGGCCGCCCTTATGTACCAGTTGCCGTCGGCAACTTCACCCGGGAGAGCGGTGAGCTCGCGATGCTGCAACTGCTGCGCGACCACCCCGACCTGGACGGTGTCTTCGTCGCCAACGACCTGATGGCGGAAGGAGCCCTCCAAGTACTCCGCGATCACGGTCGCCGGGTACCGGAGGACGTCGCTGTCGTCGGCTTCGACGACAGCCTCCCCGCCCGCCAGGCCGAACCAGGTCTGACGACCATCGCTCAGCCGCTCGAGGAGATGTCCGCCGAGATGGCCCGCCTCCTGCTGGCCCGGATCGCTGACCCGACCATCGAGCCGACCTCAGTCATCTTCGCCCCCCGCCTGGTCATCCGCGCGTCCGCCTGATCCGGCCGGCATGAGCTCCGCGGTCTGAGCGGTGATCCAGGGGAGGTTCACTTGCTTCGACCAGCGGTTGATTTCGGTGGCGAGAGTCGCCGCGCCGGTGGGATTGCCTTCGTCCTTGAGGAGGACGGCGAGCAGGGCCTGCTGGGCCAGGGAGCCGAGGAGGTGGCCGACCTGCTGGCGGAGTTCGGTCGAGCGTTCCCACTGGGTGCGGGCGAGTTTCAGGTCGCCCGCGGTGTGGGCGTGATCGCCGAGATGCCTTAGTGCCAAGGAGATCAGGAGTTTGTCGCCCGAGCGCTCGCCGAGTTCGAAGGCGCTGGTGTAGCAGGCGAAGGCGGCGTCCGGCTGCGCCAGGAGGTTGTCGACGTTCACGCCGGCCCAGAAGGCCGCGTGACCTGCTCGGGCGTCATCGGGGGCTGTCTCGCGGAGCGCATCGGCCTGCGCGGCCAGCGTCCTGCCGACGCGCTCCTTCCCGGTGTCGCCCTCGCCGGCTTCGCGAAGGCTTGCCAGAGCCGTTCCGTAGGTCTTCCGGAAGGTCAGCAGCGCGAGGTCCCAGCGCAGGGTCTCGTCGGGGGAGTCGGTGAGCGCTTTCTCGAAGCGTTCGAGGGCGGGCCCGGCGGTGTCCTGCACCTGGGCGAAGTCCTGGTCCACGGCGACCTCGGCCTGGAGGCCGGCGATGGCCGCGAACTCGGCGGGATCGGCCGGGGTGACGGCTTCGAGGAGGTCTGCGGCGTCGGCCCAGCGGCCGGTTCGCATCAGGGTGGTGGCGGAGTGGAGCACGGCGGAGAGCGCGATCTGGGTCATGTCGGCAGAGTATTTCGATGTCGAAAGGTTTGACAACAAAGCTTCAGTGGCCGAATACTTCGGTCCGTGAAAGATGCGATCGACCACCACATCGACCTGTGGGCCAAGGAACTCCCTGCGATGGACCTGCGGGTGGAGGGGATCTCGACCCGGCTGCACGCGTTGGCGAAGTACCTCGACCGCCGGCGTGACGCAGTACTGGCGGGATACGAGCTGCAGTGGTGGGAGTTCAAGACGCTGCACATGCTGCGCCGCGGCGGTTCGCCGTACCGGGCGACCCCGGGGCAGCTGGCGACCCAGCTCAATCTCTCACCGGCCACGTTGACCAACCGGCTGGATACCTTGGTACGGCGGGGGTACGTCGTCCGCGAGCATGATCGGGACGACCGGCGCAAGGTCGTCGCCATGCTCACCGACGAAGGCTTGAAGGTCTGGCAGCAAGGTGTCGGCGAGATCTCCCGGGTCGAGGAAGACCTGGTCCATGAGCTCGGGGAGCAGGAACAGGACGAACTGATCGTCCTCCTTCGCAGACTGGTCCTGGCCACCGAGCGAGGGTGATGTCAAGAACGGCCGATCGGCTCCGACGTCCCAGCAAAGGCCCCACACAGGGGCGCTTGGACGGAGGACAGACTGATGGATGCGATGAGCCTGCTCGTGACGCGCAAGGGCGTCGCCGACGACATCCGCCGCAAGAGCTCGTACGCCGGGGTGACCAGGACGACGCGGATCACCCGCCACGCAGTACTGAACCTGCTCCGGCGGGTAGTGATGACAAATAGATCTACGCCTGCCCCGCGGGTCGTGTCAGAGTCCTTGGGTGACTGATACGAACAAGGCAGCCGTCCTGCTGGCGGCGTACGACGATCAACTGCGCGGCGGGTCCGAAGCGGCCGACGTGCCGACAAGTACCGACGGCCCGGTGATCCGGGTCGAGTATCCGAACCGTGGTTTCGTGAGTTATCGCTCGCTCGAGGGCGTCGACGATCTGGACGGCTTGATCGCGCGCCAGCGGGACTACTTCGCGGCGAAGAACCAGCCGGTCGAGTGGAAGACCCGCGGTCACGATCTGCCCGCGGACCTGACGGATCGGCTGACCGCCGCCGGGTTCGTCCCGGAGGAGCGGGAGACGGTGGTGATCGCGGAGAGCGCGGACATCGTCGAGCGGCTGCGTGGTCGCGACCAGGTCGAGGGCGTCACCATCCGGCGTACGGCGGACGAGGCCGACTTCCAGCGGATCGCGGCGATGGAGTCGACGGTCTGGAACGCGGACTGGTCCTGGCTCACCGACGACCTGGTCCGGCGGCAGGCGACCGGGCTGACCGACATCTTCGTCGCGGAGGCCGGCGGCGAGGTGGTTTCGGCCGCGTGGGCCGTCTACAAGAAGGGCACGGACTTCACCGGGCTGTGGGGCGGCTCGACCCTGGCCGAGTGGCGGGGCCGGGGGATCTACAAGGCGCTGGTCGCGGTGCGTGCCGCGCGGGCGGTGGAGCTCGGCTACAAATACCTCCAGGTCGATGCCTCCGACGACAGTTCGCCGATCCTGCAGCGGCTCGGCTTCCTCGCGGTCACGACCACCACGCCGTACGTCGCAACCCCTTATGGCATGGAGCTGATACACAGGAGGGATGCAGCAACTCCGCGCGCTGGGGATCTCGGCCGAGGCTGAGGCGATCTACCTCGACCTGATCGCGCGCGGAACGCTGGGTGTCGACGAGGTCGCCGTCCGTCATGGCGACGACCTCGACGGACCGCTGGGGGAGCTGGCCGCGATCGGGCTGGTCGAGTGGTCCGGCGGCAAGGTGCAGCCCCAGCCGCCGCATCTGGCGATGGAGGCACTGGCGGTACGCCGTACGCGGGACGCCGAGCTGGCCCGGGAGAGCGCATCCTTGCTCTCCGAGCTGTGGACCGCGGGGATCGGGCAGCAGACCTACGTCGAGTTGTTGCCGTCGGCCGAGACCGCACGAGCCGTCCTCAACTCCGTCCAGGTCGACGCCCAGCAACAGGTCCGGGCGATGACGGTCGGCAACCTCGCGTCGCCGGACCATCAGATCGTGGACGGACTGTTCGAGGCGCTGGCGCGTGGGGTCGGCTACGAGGTGATCTACGGGACGCAGGTGCTGCAGGATCCGGCCGCGCTCCGGATGGTGCAGCAGTGCGTCGACGCGGGGGAACAGGCCCGGGTCTTCCCGCAGGTGCCGCTGAATCTCACCATCGTGGACGATCGCTGGGCCTTGGTCTCAGCCCGTACTACGGTCGGCGAGATCACCAGCACGGCCGCGATGGTCGTGCACCACTCGCCGTTCCTGGCCGGCCTCGTCGGTGTCTTCGACGCCCTCTGGCGAATGGCAGTGCCGATCACCAGCGGCACCGAGACGAGTGGTGCAGCCGCTTTGGAGACCAAGCGGCTGCTGACCTATCTGAGCGCCGGCCTGACTGACGAGTCGATCGCCCGCGAGTTCGGCGTCAGCGAACGCACGATCGCTCGCCGGATCAGTCGGCTGCAGGAGACGCTCGGTGCCCAGACCCGTTTCCAGCTAGGCGTCCAGGCTTCTCGCCAGCATTGGCTCTAGGCGCGCAGGTGCTGCACGATGAGGTCCGCGACGGCCCGCATGCCGGCCTCGTTCGGGTGATAGGGGACACCGCGGAGGCTGAAACCTGTTGTCCACGGCTCGGCTGAACCGACCGCGTGATCGAGGCTGGCTGTCGATGCCGCGATCAGCTCGGCGCCTGATCGGTCGGCAGCCTTCGCGAACGCGGCCGCAAGACCTTCGGCCATCATCACGACGCTGGGCAACTGTTCTTCATTGAGCGGTACGTCGAGCCGCGGTCGCGTCGCGGGTCCCGCGACCGTGAGGTAGTCGACCAGCAGGATCCGGCTGCGGGGAGCGCGCTCTCTGATCCGGGCGACGACCTCGGCCAGCGAGTCGGCGGCCGCGTCGTACTCGCTCTGCTCCTTCAGATAGCTGACCCGGGCCCGGATCCGGTTGCCGAGCCGCTTCGCGATCAGGCCGACCGGCCGGGCGAGTGTGTTCATCATGCTGCCGCGGATGAAGGTGCCGATGTAGTCGAGGTCGTTGCCACCGGCAGTGATCGTGACCAGTTCCGTTTCGGGGCCGACGGCATCGATCTGCGGTGGCGGTGCCGTCCTGTGGTTCGGACAGCAGGTTCGCGGTGGTCGCACCGGAGTACGTCACGTCGTGGAGGTCGAGCTCGAGCGCTTCGGCGACCAGGTGCGCGTAGTTGCGGCCCGACCGCCCAGAAGCCTTATCGAGCCGGGGCTTGATTCCGGGGCCGGCGGCAAACGAACTGCCCAGAGCGACATAACGACTGCCAGGTGAGATCACCGCACCGAAGATAGCGGTTCTGCTGTCAGGATGGATCGGTATCCCATCCAGAGTGAAAGGAACTACTCATGCGTGGAGCGACTCGGGGACTGTTCGCCGGCCTGGCCGCAGCCGGTCTGACGCTGATCCCGGTCACCGCCGATGCAACCCCCGGTTCCGGTGTCACGGGGACGATCCTGGCCCAGACGACGGTCGGCGGGAAGGACTACATCCTGCGCGAAGTCACCATCGCACCAGGCGGGAAGACCGGCTGGCACTACCACGACGGCACTCTCTACGCCTACGTGAAGCAGGGCACGCTGACCCACCCGGACTCCGACTGCAAGGCCACCGTCTACCAGGCCGGCGTCGCCTTCGTTGAGCCCAGTGGCAAGGACCACGTGCACATCGGTCAGAACCTCGGCACGACGCCCGTAGTACTGGAAGTCCTGTACGTCGACCCGGCCGGCAGCCCGTTGTCGGAGGATGCGCCCAACCCGGGTTGCCCGTTCGAGTGACGACTTCAGCTCCAGGGATCTTCGGGCTTCGCGCCTGGTCTGAAGCCCTGTGATTCCGCCAATGCCGCAGCCTCGTTGAGGCCCAGCCCGAGCGCGTCCGGGGTGTGCGCATCACTGCCGAACGTCACACGTCGCCCGCCCTCTTCCCGCCACCAGCGCAGGATCGTCGGGTGCAGCGGGACGCGGGTGTTGATCTCGAGAACGCGCTCTCCGGCGGCCAGGGCTTGGAGTGCGTAGCGCAGTTCGTCCTCGAAGTCGCCTGGCTCGAACGCGTCGCTGCCGCCCGGCCACGACCGCACCGGATAGTCGATGTGCGCGAACACCTCGAACGCGTCCGACCCACTCACCATCCGAGGGATCTCGGTCAGATATTCGCGGAACACCTCGTCGGCCGGCCGATGCGGGAACAGCTCCCACGGCTCGGCGTACACGTCGCCGTCGAGCAGACAGTGCAGCGAACCGATCACTCGCTCGAAGGTGCCCTGGGCAAGGAGTCCGGCGACCTCGGCCACGTGCAGATGCGGTTGCCCGACCTCCATCCCGGTCAGGATCCGCAGCTCCGGGTACTTCGCGCGGCACTTCTCGATGGACTCCTGATAAGCCGCGACGTCGAGCATGGTCGCGGTGAGGATCCCGTCGGTGACCAAGTGGCCGAACTTCTCGGCGAGGAAGCCGGCCCGGAACGGCGTGAAGTCCACATGCTCAGTGAAGGACACAGCCGGTACGCCGAGCTCGATCGCTCGCGCGCAGGTCGCCTCCATCGCCCCCTGGTTGGCATCCCAGGAGAACTGGCTGTGGACGTGTCCGTCAGCAGGCAGTCCCATGGCTCACGCGGTCCAGCGCGACCGGTGAATGAGGTCGGTCATCGGCTTGCGGCGCTTGCTGAGGTCGCGCGGCGGCTCGTCGGAGTACCCGATGGAGACGGCGCCGATCGGCTTGAAGTTGTCCGGCACGCCGAACTGCTCGCGGTACGTCGGGATGGTGTCCACTTCGAGGCCGAAGAAGCATGCACCGAGTCCCGCGTCGACTGCGGTCTGCAGGATCAGGAGTGCCGCCATCCCGGCATCGACATCCCAGTACGGCACCGGCCACCAGTCCTCCGCCCGGTCGTCGTGACCCTTGTCGGGCTCGGCGTACCGGTCGAGGTAGGCGTCCTTGTTCGAGTGCACCACGATGAGCAGCGGCGCCTGGACCTGCGCCGCGAACCACTTGTCCGGCTCTTCTGCCGGTGTCGCGGCGGTCCGGAACCGGGCGATGTCTTCCGGGGTGTCGAGGACGAGGAACCCGAATCCCTGCGCGAAGCCGGCCGACGGGGAGCGCAACGCGTTCTGCAGGATCCGGTCGACCACCTCCGGCGGGACCGCCCGCTCCACGTCGTACTTCCGGACCATCCGCCGCCGCTTCACCACATCTTGAAAGTCCACCCGGCCACCCTAGGCCGGGTTCGAGGGCACAGGCATACTCCTCCGGGTGAATGACGTCTTCGGGACCGCAGCGATTCGTGAACGGGTACTGACCGCCTGGGCCGCCGCGCCCGTGCGGTTCCGGGAGGACGCCAACGCCGAGGAGGACCTGGCGCTCGGCGGCTACCTGGATCGGGTGGTGGTCGAGTTGGCGCAGAACGCCGCGGATGCCGCCGCGCGTTCCGGCGTACCGGGGCGGGTGCGTTTCTCGTTCCGCGACGCGACGCTGGTGGTCGCGAACACCGGTACGCCGTTGTCCGCCGAAGGAGTCGAGTCGCTCGCCACGCTCCGCGCCTCGGCGAAGAGTGATGAGCTCGGTGCACGGGGCCCGGGGTGCCGGATCGGTCGGGCGGTTCGGGGTGGGGTTCTCGGCGGTGCTGGGAGTCAGCGATGAACCAGTGATCCTGTCGCGGAGTGGTGGGGTGCGGTTCTCTCGCGCGGACAGCGCCGCGGCGGTCGCGGGCGTCGGCTCGGCTGGGCTTTCGGACGAGGTACGGCGGCGGGACGGTCAGGTGCCCGTACTGCGGTTGCCGTTCGAGGCTGACGGGAAGCCGCCGGAAGGCTACGACACGGCGGTGATCCTGCCACTGCGGGACGAGGCTGCCACCGAGCTGGTACGCCGGTTGCTCGGCGAGGCCGATGACGCCTTGCTGCTCGCGCTCCCGGGGTTGGAGCGCATCGAGATCGAGGTCGATGGGGAAGAGCGCGTTCTCACCGACGCGGAGTCGCGGTGGTTTGTGGTTCGGGCCGGCGGGACCTTCGACGAGAGCGACAGAGAGCGGTTGCTCGCGGATCGGCCGACCGAAGAGCGGTGGCGTCCGCACTGGTCGGTGCTCTGGGCGCTGCCGCGTGACCCGCTGGGCGTAGTACCGCGGACTGTGCATGCTCCGACGCCGACGGACGAGCCGTTGTCGCTGCCTGCGTTGCTGTTGGCAACCTTTCCGCTGGATCCTTCGCGGCGGCATGTTGCTGCCGGACCGTTGACCGACAGGCTTGTTGAGGAAGCGGCTTCCGCGTATGCGGGGTTGCTGCGGAAGCGTGCCGAGGATCGCGCATCCGTGCTGCCGCTGGTACCTATCGGGCTGGCTGCGGGTGGTCTCGATCGCGCCGTGCGGGAGGCGATTCTTGCCGTTCTGCCAACGACACCTTTGCTGCGCGCAGTCGAGGACTCTGCTCTGCTGCCGCCTCGTTCGTCGGTCGCGATCGATGGGTCGGACGACGCATTCAATACCGTGATGGCGCCGCTGGTGCCGGGTCTTGTTGCGTCGCCCCGGCAGGATCGGACTGCCTTGGATGCGTTGGGCGTCCGGCGGTTGGAGCTTGCCGAGCTCGTCGACCAGTTGAGTGCGGCCGGCGAGGCGCAGTCGCCGGAGTGGTGGCGAGAGATCTATGGAGCGCTCTCCGAGATGGTCACGGATGCGCTGCTGCGGGAGCCTCTTGGTGCGTTGCCGGTTCCGCTGGCTGATGGACGGCTCGTTCGCGGTGTGCGGGGGTTGCTGCTGCCTGGACACGAATTGCCGGCCGAGGTGCTGGCTGTCTTCGGCGAATACGGCGTACGGGTTGTGCATCCGGATGCGGTGCACGAGACGTTGGAACGGCTGGGAGCGATCCCCACGACGCCACACGCGTTGCTGGCGGACAACGCCGTACGGGTCGCTGTCGAGCATTCCGGCGAGGCTGATGATCCGGAGACCATCGCTGACGCCGTACTGACTGTCGTCGCTGCCGATCCGACCCAGGCGGAAGGCCTGTGGTGGTTGTCGGATCTCGTACTGCGGGACGCCGATGGCGAACTCGTGCCGGCGAACGCCCTGGTCATCCCGGGATCGGCCGCTGCCGAGGTCCTCGACGACGAAGAGGTCGCGCCGATCTCGCAGGCTGTCGTGGACCGGTTCGGAATCCCTGCTCTCGAAGCGATCGGCGTACTCAACTCGCTCGGGACTGTGGCCGCGTCGGACGTCGTGCTCGACGAGCTGCCGGAATCGCTGGCCGACCTCGACGGGATCGAGGACTGGGCGTACGACGTGGCGCCTGGCGGGTCGAGGCTCGGGGCGGCGGTGGGGGAGTTGGCGGCGATCCGCGACCTCGACTGGGTCGTCGACGACGCCTGGCCGCAGGTGCTGTCTATCATCGAGTATTCGCCGGACCTCCGCCGCGCGTCTGGTCGAGCCGGTCCGGGTCGTCGGCCCGGACGACCGAGCAGTCGGCGGACCTTCCTATGCCGCGTGGTGGATCAGAGAACATCTCTTCCTTCCTGATAGTTCACCGCTCGCGGGCCGCGCGGATCCCGAGGCAGATCCGGACCTCGCAGCCTTCCTGGACGAAGCCCCCGAGTGGACCGTCGGCCTGGACCCGGAGATCCGCACCGCGATCGGCCTGGTCCGCACCGTCGGCGACCTGGAAGCCGACGGCGTCGCCCAGGTCCTCGCCCGACTGGCAGACCCCTCCCGAGAGGTAGGCGAAAGCGCCCTCCTCCGCCTCTGGAACCACCTCGGCCAACTCACCGTCTACGCCGCCGAACCCCCCACCCACCTCAGAGTCCTGACAGCCGAAGGATCGCCGGCGGATCCCCGCCCTGCGTTCCTCGCCGCCGAGGATGCCGAGGGCGGCGATGAGTCGGTGGAGGCGACTTCCCCCCGGACCGCGATAGTCGCCGCGGGCGAGGCTGTCGTCGCGGATGCTCCGATGTGGTTACAGCGTGCGGATCTCGGTGGATTCGTGGTGGCGTGGGGAGTAGTGGCGGACGGTCTGGGCGACCTCCTGGACCTTCCGATGGCCCAAGAAGTTGCCGAAGGCAAGATCACCAGCCCCGGCACCGAAGCCGACGTACCGGCGATCGTCCGCGAGCTCGTCCCGGAAGCACCCGCGCTCTGGTGGGAGCACGAGGAACTCACCGTCGACGGCGTCGAGGTCTCCTGGTGGGTCACCGAAGACGGCGAACCCCACGCCGCCACCTTCGACGGCCTCGCCAAAGCCCTCGCCTGGTCAGCCGCCCGCTGGGACCAACGCCACGTCATCCAAGCCATCCTCACCGAACCGGCCAGAGCCTCCGAACTCCTCATCGACGCCGCCTTCGACCTCCACACCACCAACGAAGACCCCGACACCTGAAGTCGCGCCGCCCTCGCAGAAATACAAGGAACAAAGAGATGAAGAAGAAAAAGACTGAGGGGGTTGGTAGCTGGCTGGCGTGAGTGCGCCGGTGGCTCGGAGCACTGATTTCTCTCGGCGACCTCCGACAAGTGTCAGTTACGTTCTGTTCTATTGGCATCTTCCGGCTCCTCTTCCTCTAGGTTCAGTCGCGAGGCCTATCCCTTACAGGCTTGAGGAATCGGGTCCTCGCCGGATTGGCATCGCCTGCTCACACACTGTAGTATCGAACACATGTTCGAATCAAATCTGGATGAGCTCGACGCACGGGCGACTCTCGCCTCGGCGGCGCGTCTTCATGAGCAGCGGGTCGAGATCGACGTCGCGTTGATCGAACATGCCTTGCACTTCGCCGACTTGCATCCCGACCCGGCCGGTGTGGCTGGTGGTCATGTGCCGCCGCCGGTTGAGGGGCGGGAGCGGGGGAAGGTCTACGGCGGGGTGGGATGTCCGGCGGTGGCGGAGTTCGTGCCGGCGGAGTTCGGGGCGGTGACGGGGCGAGGGAAGTATGCGGCCGCGCATTTCATGGGTCAGGCGTTGGCGTTGCGGCATCGGCTGCCGATGACTTGGGCGCAGGTTCGGGCCGGTCATGCCACGGAGTGGAAGGCCCGCCAGGTCGCCACGGCTTGCGACGGGCTCTCCGAGCAGGCGGCCGCGTTGGTGGACGAACGCGTCGCACACGTTCTGGACTCCTTGACTCCGTTGCGGGTGGAGCGGATCGTGCGGACCGCGAAGTGGCAGGCTGACCCTGAAGCGGCCCAGGCCGAGGCTGATGAGAAGGCCCGGGAGCGGGGTGTGTGGCCGGGCCGCACGGACGATCACGGCACTACGACCTTGTTCCTGCGCGCGGCAACGGGTGACGTGATCCGTTTCAAGGCCACCATCGACCAGCTCGCCGACGCCCTGGCCGCCCTTGGTGACTCCGACCCGGTCGATCTGCGCCGTGCGAAGGCAGTCGGTATCGTCGCCGACCCCGCTCTGACCCACCGCCTCCTCGAGGTAGCCCAACACCTCACCACCACCCCCACAGCCCAGACCGCCACTACCCCCGCAACCCAGACCGCCACTACCCCGCAGCCCAGACCGCCACTCCCCGCAGCCCAGACCGCCACTACCCCCGCAGCCCAGACCGCCACTACCCCCGCAACCCAGACCGCCACTACCCCCGCAGCCCAGACCGCCACTACCCCCGCAACCCAGACCGCCGGCACCGCTGCAACCGAGACTGCCGCCGCTGCCTCGCCTATAGCATCCGCCGCCTCCACTACGTTCGATGGCGATGGCGATGGCGATGGCGATGGCATGGCGATGGCGATGGCAATGGCGATGGCGATCCGGTTTGTGGCGACTGGGGCTGGGATCCCGGAGAGGAACCCGACCTCACAGCTGAGGCCGACCGAGACCCACCGCATTCCAGCTCCGACAGCCACCCGGTGGACGACTCGACATCCGGCGTCGCCACCCAACCGCTCCCTCCCGCACCTGACCAGGACAAGACCACCACCCGAACCGAACCGAGGCCCCAACTCCGGCGCTCGCGTCGCCCCCCGCGCCTGCGCCCACGTCCGCGGCGACCAGCGTCCGCGCCCACCACTGCGCCCGCGCCCACCATTGCGCCCGCGCCCACCAGTGCGTCCGCGCCCACCAGCCTCCGCTCCGCCTACGCCTGCACTGGCTCGACCTCTGGCGCCTGCTCTTGCGCCTGTGGTTGCTTCCGAGTCCTTGGCGGCACGGGCTCTCGGATCCGGTTCTGAGCTGCTGGTTTCGTCCGGGATGAATGAGGCCGCGCGGCTCGAGGTCGCCCGGAGGGTGAGTGAGATCAAGCAGGTTGCCGATCGGGATGGGGTCGGGTCAGGGAACCGCCGCGGGAAGGCCCGGACCACGCTCTATGTGCACATCACCGACCAGACCCTGCTGGGCGACGGCGGGGTCGCGCGGGTTGAAGGTTTCGGGCCCGCGCTCGTGACCCGGCTGAGCGAACTGCTCGGGCACGACCAGGTCGTGCTCCAGCCGGTGATCGACCTCAATGACACCATCAGCGTCGACGCTTACGAGATCCCCCGCCGGATCGCCGAACACGTCAAGCTCCGCTACCCGATCGAGCAGTTCCCCTACGGGACCGCAGAGACCGGCATCAACACCGACCTCGACCACATCCGGCCCTACGACAAGAACGGGCCACCAGGACAAACCAACACCGACAACCTCAACCCGCTCGGGCGACTCAGCCACCGGATCAAGACGCACGGCGGCTGGAACGTCACGCGCCTCGACCACGACACCCTCGAATGGACCACCCGCTACGGATTCACACTCCACGTCACGCACCGCGGCACCCACCTCATCCACAACAACCCCGAACGCGGCCCATCGGACCAAGTCGAGTTCGAGCTAACCGATCCACCCGACCGGACCGAACCGGATCAGTTCGATCCGCACCCGGCGGGCATGGATCGACTGGAGGAAACTGGCTGAAGGTCGGCTGCGAGGGGGACCCGCACGTCAGCGATCACCGCCCGGTGGCGCCTGTGGTTGAATTGGGGTAGTCGGTCTGGATGGGGCGGCCGAAGGTGATGGTGGAGAGGACCGACGCGGGGGCCAGCGTGCGGTACTGCGGGTCTGGGTTGGCGCCGAGGGCGTCATTCACGGTGGAGAAGGCTATTCGGAGGGCCACGAAGACGGTGATGCCAAAGATCTGCCGGTCGGTCCAGCCTGCGTCTCGGAGGATGGCTACGTCGGTGGCCGTGGTGGCGTTCGGGTCTTGGGTTACCTGGCGGGCCCAGGTGGCTAGGGCTTGTTCCGCGGGGGTGAGGCCGTGGTCGTCGCCGCGGAGGACGGCGGCTGCTAGGGCCGGGTCGGTGGCGGTGGCGAGTTTGGTGCCCCAGGCAACGGAGCAGTAGGAGTCGCCGAGGGTTGAGGCGCAGGCTGCGACGAGGATGCCGCGTTGGCGGAAGGTGAGGCCGTGTTCGCGGACGATCGAGCCGAGGATGTCGAAGATTTGTTCCTGCCATTGGGGTTGGTACGCCCAGAGGCGGGATGCGTTCATGATGAAGCCGAGCTCGGCCAGGTCGTCGTCGAAGAAGCCGGGTGGTGGATCAACCTCGGCGAGGAAGTTCACGGTTGTTCCTTCTGGGCAAGGTAGGCGGTTACCGGGATTTCGGCGCGCAGCGGCAACCCGTCGCGGAGTTGCTCGGCAGCTTGAGCTGCCGCCCGAGCCAGGAACTCCGCTTCGCCTACGTTCTGGATCGCCTCATAGGCAGGTCCGGTCGAAGCCAGCGCGCGGGCATAGAGCGAAGGATCGGCGAACTCCCACGCGAACGGTACGGCGATCCGCTCGACCGCCGTGAAGCCGAAGCGGGCAAGGAGTTCCTCGCCGACACCCGGCCGGCCGAGCGACACCATCGCGGCCTGGTTCTGCACCTTCGGCGAAGCTGCAAGACGGAAGGGTTGCAGCGCCCACTTGCCAGGAGCCGGCTTGAGGTGACCCCAGACCGTCAGCCCGACGCGACCTCCAGGCGCGAGGACGCGGTGGATCTCGGCGAGCGCGGCGGGCGTAGTACCCCAAACTCCGCGGAAGCTGGTGACGACGTCGAACGAATCGTCCGGCCAAGGGAGCGCGTGCATGTCACCCACCCGTAAGTCGGAGTCCGGGTTGCGGTCCCGGGCGATCGCCACCAACCGCGGTGCCGCGTCGATACCTGCGCAGACCGCGCCGCGCAGCCGGGCGAGTTCAAGAGCGAGGCCCGCCCCACAAGCGATGTCGAGCAAGCGGTCACCCGCGTCGACACCCAGCCGGTGATGCAGCGCGACGTACTCGCGGCAGTTCGCCGGTTCACTCAAGGTCGCGAAGTCGACGGCCTTGCGGCCCCAGCCCTCGTCGACGATCGTCCAGTCGGCCGCCGGAGCGGTGCCGGTAGTCATTTGTTTCCCCTAGAAAAGTTCGGAGAGTGCCGGGTTGTCGATCCCGGTACTGAGTAGTCGCGCGGAAGTCGCCGCCAGACTGTCGCCAAGCCGCCCTTGATGCAGCCGCGCGCGGACGACGAGTTCTCTCATCTCGCACCGGGCGGCGAGCGCGGCCAATCGAGCAACCAACGGCCTTGCCCGTACTTCGTCCTCGCGGTCGAGCGCAGCCGTGATCGCGGCATCGAGGACGTGCCCGAGCACCCACTGGTAACGATCAGGTTCGCGGCCGGATCGGGTGGTGGCCTGGTCGAGCCACGAGATCGCGCTCTCCGCGTCGCCGCGACCAGCGCTGAGCAACCCCAGCCCGCGTGCCGCCATCCCTTCCCAGCAAGGATCGTTGAGCTGACACCCGAGCACCCAGGCCTGTTCGAAGCCGTCGGTCGCGGCCTCGAGATCGCCGGCGTACCAGTCGAGTTCGGCCTGCAGCGCCTGCGGCCAAGGCAGGAAGGCGATCCAGCGTTCCTGCCGGACCAGGTCGAGCGATTGCCGAACCGTCGCACGCGCCTGACTGTGCTCGCCGCGCAGGAGGTGCGCCCGTCCCATGATCGACAGCGACCACGCCTGCTGCCGATGATCACCGCACGCCGCCGCCAGCTCGACCGAAGCGCCGAGATGCTCGAAGGCGGCCGGATAGTCGCCGAGGTCGGACGAGTTCATTCCCCGTACGCCGAGGATCGCGGCGTGCTCCGAATCCGTCTCGGCCAGCGCCTGTGCCTTCGCCAGCCAGCTGGTCGCAGTACTGCGTCGGCCGGCCTGTACTTCGACGAAGCCGAGTTCGCGATGGGCGACAACCGACGTCGCGCGATCGCCGGCCTCGGTGGCGACCTGGATCGCTTCGTGCAAGACGATCGCGCCCTCTTCGTCATGGCCGCGGATCGCGTGGATGAGAGCGCTGCCGAGAGCGGAGAGAGCGCGACCTCGTAGTACGGGGTCGTTGCATTGCTCTGCTTCGGCGACTGCGCGGCGCAGGCATTGGAGACCGGCATCGACTGCACCCGCGACGATCGCGGCGCGGCCGGCTTCGAGTTGGCTCGCCGCTGCCGCGTGACCGCCAAGCAGCAGAGCGGAGGGTGAACCGGCTCTCGATGCGTCGTGGAGAGCGGGGGAGGGGTCGATGCCGAGTTCGCGGCGAAGGAGGTCCTCGCAGATCGCTACCTGACGAAGCGCTGCGGCGCGGTCGCCGGCGGTCGAGAGACAGCGGACCAGAAGTTCGTGGTTGCCTTGTTCGAGTGGGTTGATCTCAACGGCCTTGGAGGCAAAGGGAATCGCCTGCTTCGCCTGGCCGCTCGCGACCAGAGCTACCGCTGCTTCGCGCAGCCTGGCTTCGATCGTTGCCGACAACCGCTGCCGCTCGACAACCAACCACGACTCGTACTCCGGGCACGAAGCGAGCTCCACCCCTTCAAGCAACTCGCCCCCGAGCGCCAGCAACTTCTCTGGCTCAGCCGAGTCCCCGAGCACCAACAACACATCGGCCGTAGTCCCCGTACCCAGCTCGATCACCACCGGATCGCCGCTGACCACATCCCCCTCGCCCAGATTCCGCCGAAGCTCAGCCAGCGTCCACCGCAGTGCCCCCAACGGGTCATCCGCATCCCCAAACAACAACTCGGCAAGGCGCTTACGGCTAGGAGGCCGCTCGACGAGCAACAGATACGCCAGCAACGCCCACGCCTTCCGCCCCCGAGGCGCCCGACTCGGCCCCACCCCCGAGTCGATCCCAGGCACCCCCATCAACCGAATACTCGTCATCCCACACCCCCTCCCCGAACCTCAGTCTCGCCCACGACTCCGCCATCCGCCACCGCCAGACACCCGGAGCCGGGGAGGGTGCCCCGGCTCCCCACTGTTCGGGGTTCGGGGCTGCGCCCTGTCCGTGCTGGTCCCTGGCTGCACCACTGCCCACGCCGGCCGGCCGCATCACGCACCCGGTTCCACAGCGCGCCTCCGGCTGCGCTCCACCCGCGGTCCGGCAGATGCCCTGACTCGGCGGTGCGGTTCCACTTCCCGGTGCTGTACCCCACCCACGGCGGACCCGGCCGCATCCCCTGCGGCCGGGTCCGCGGCTCAGTGGCGGATGCCTACTGCTTCTAGGTATTCGGCGTGGGCTGCGAGGGTGTTGTCGGTGTTGTCGTTGAAGGATCGGGGGACGTCGGCCAGTTCGGCGGCGAACTGGGCTCGGTCGGACTCGGAGAGGGATCCCGCGAGCTTGGTGATCGGGCCGTAGAACTGGCGGAACCAGTCGGAGAAGTGCTCCGCCGAGCGGTAGTGGAAGACGAACTCGCGCTTGGTGAGCGCAACCCACTCGACGCGATCACCGAACAGCGACGTGAGGTGTTCCGGCGTACCCCACAATGTCGCCGGACGGACCCCCGCCGGCGGCGGCGCCCACTTCGACACTGTCTTGAACATCTGCCCGACCATCCCGGTCGGCGTCCACGAAGCCAGCGCGATCCGCCCACCCGGCTTGGTCACCCGCACCAGCTCGTCAGCCGCCTTCTGATGATCCGGCGCGAACATCACTCCGACAGTGCTGAGCACCCGGTCGAACGCACCGTCCGGCACCGGCAGCGCCTCGGCATCGCCCTCCAGGAACGTCACCGGCAGATGCTCCGCAGCAGAACGCTCGCGTCCCTGCTCCAGCAGATTCACCGCGTAGTCCACCCCGGTCGCGTCGGCGAACCGCCGGGCCGCGGCCAGCGCCGCATTCCCTTGCCCACAAGCAACATCCAGCACCTGCTGATCCGCCCGTACGTCGGCGGCCTCGGCCAGCAGTTCGGCGATGATCTGCAACGTGTTGCCGACCCGCGGGTAGTCCCCGGTCTCCCAGCCGGCCCGCTGCTTGTTCTTGATCGCCTGGAAATCAACAGCCGTACTCGTCATACAAGTTCCCCCAAGAGAAAGCCCCCAGCAACGCAACACCGTCCATCGCGGTGTTGTGAACAGCTTTCCGGTACGCCGTGTGACGAGGCGTGTGACAGTCCAGGCTCCCCACCAACTACAGAGCGCGAGCCATCGTTGTCATTGGTTGGTATTCGCACTGATCTGCGCAGACCATGCCTCCACCACAACGTTGTAGCCAGAGTCTTGCCAACGTTGTCATCGGCTTTTATAGTCCGAGGAAACGTTTCCAGCCGGTAACCGCCGGATGACGGCAAGTGAGACGGAGGTGGCTTCCGTACCCGAAAGCGGCGCGTGAGGACGCGTCGAGTGAGGAGAGCCCCGCCGGGGCTCGAAGCCGAAGGGAACCATCGTGAACGATGCGCCGCGCCCGCAGTTCGAAGACGTTGCAGACGTCCTGCGCCACCAGCTGAGCCGCCGGACCGCGATCGGAGGCGGTGCCGCCGCCCTGACCGCCTTCCTCGCCGCTTGTTCCGGTAAGGGCTCGTACTCCGACAAGCCGGCCAACAAGCCCGCCGCCACCAAGTCGGTGCAGATCGGCAAGGCGAACATCCCGACGCCGCGGGACCAGACCGTCATCATCGCGCAGGTCGAGTACACCGTCTTCAACAGCTGGAACCCCTTCATCCCGAACGGGATGTCGCACTCCGCGGGTCTCGAGACGCTCGCGCAGGAGCCGATGTTCCTGCTCAACCTGGCGACCGGGGAACTGGTCAACTGGCTCTGCACCGGCTACAAGTACAGCGCGAAGTTCGACGAGCTGACCTTCAACTTCGACCCCAAGGCCAAGTGGAGCGACGGGCAGCCGCTCACCTCCGCCGACTTCAAGTTCACCGTCGAACTGCTGCGCGACCGCAAGGATCTCCTGGGCGGCGGTGGCGACCTGTCCGAGTTCGTGAAGACCGTCGAGACACCGGACGCGCACACCGCGGTGATCAAGATGACGAAGCCGACCCCACGGCTGCACTACGGGTTCATCGCCGCGATCGCCGGCCCGCAGTACTCGGTGATGCCCGAGCACATCTGGAAGGGCCAGGACCCGACGAAGTACCGGGCGAATCCGCCGGTCGCGAGCGGGCCGTACAAGCTGAAGCAGGCGATCCAGAGCCAGAAGATGTTCGTCTGGGAACGGAATCCGGACTACTGGAACAAGGACAAGCTCGACCCGGCGCCGCAGTACGTGATCTTCCAGAGCACCGCCAAGCAGGCCGACTCGGCGTCGCTGGCCTTCGAGCGGGCCGAGTTCGACGTCGGCTCGATCGACGAGGAACACGCCAAGCAGCTGCGCAACACCGGCTACCCGAGCCTGGTCACGACCCAGTTCCATGACCCGAACCCACGGGTTTTCTGGCTGAACAACGACCCGGCGCGCGGTGTGATGGCCGAGTCGAAGATGCACTGGGCGATCAACTACCTGATCGACCGGGAGAAGATCGGCAACAACATCTGGCCGGTGAAGGTGCCGCCCGCGCAGTACCTGTGGGCGGACTACCCCAGCAACGACAAGTGGACGAACAAGGAGCTGGCGGAGAAGTACAAGTTCGAGTACTCGCCGGACAAGGCCGTGAAACTGCTGGACGAGATCGCTCCCAAGGGCTCCGGCGGCAAGCGGATGTACCAGGGCAAGGCGATCGGACTGGAGATCATCACGCCGTCGCCGGTCGACGGGCAGGAGTACGCGATCGGCAACCTGCTGAAGACCGAGCTGAACAAGGTCGGCGTACCGACCACCCTGCGCAGCCTGAGCGGATCGGTGCACGACGAGAAGTTCCAGCGCGGTGAGTACGACATCGACTCCCAGTGGGCCGGTGCCGCCTTCGACCCCGAGCAGATGTACACCGACTGGGAGAGCAGCAAGGCCAAGAAGGTCGGGGTCAACGCGGTCGACAAGAACAAGTCGCGCTTCCGTGACCCGAAGATGGACGAGTTGTCGGCGAAACTCGCCCAGCTCGATCCGACCAGCGCCGAAGCGAAACCCCTGCTGGACCAGGCTTTGGAGATCTACTTCCAGAAGCTGCCGCTGATCCCGACCATCCAGACCGGCTACCCGTCGTACTTCAACACCACGTTCTGGACCGGCTGGCCGACCGACGACAACCTCTACCAGGTCCCGCTGAACTGGTGGCCGCACTTCCTCTTCGTCCTCGGCAAGCTCAAGGCCACCGGACAGAAGGGCCCGGCGTGACCGCGACGGCCCCGCCAGCCGAGGCCGTCGCCACACCAGCCGAGAGCGCACCCCGCAAGGGGTTGCGCTCCTGGCTGTCGCGGCATCCGCTGGCGGCGTATGCGCTGCGCCGGTTCGGGTTGTACCTGGTCGAGCTGTGGGGAGCGCTCACGGTGGCGTTCTTCTTCTTCCGGTTGATCCCGGGCGACCCGATCCGGACATTGCTGCAGACCCTGCAGCAGAACTACATCTACAACCAGCAGGCGAGCGCCGAGGTGATCGCGCGCTACCAGCACGAGTTCGGGCTCGACGGCAACATCTTCGTGCAGTACCTGAAATACATGGAGAAACTGATCCTGCACGGGGATCTCGGCCCGTCCCTGATCAACTATCCGACCCCGGCGCAGAACGTGATCCTGCAGTCGTTGCCCTGGACAATCGGTCTGCTCGGCATCTCTGCGGTGCTGGCCTGGATCCTCGGCATCATCGTCGGCGCGGTCGCCGGCTGGCGGCGCGGCAAGGCCGGTTCGGCGATCATCACGAACCTGTCGATCGCGCTCTCGCACGTGCCGTTCTTCTTCGTCGCGCTGATCCTGGTCTACATCTTCGCCTACAGCCTCGGGGTGCTGCCCGCACGGTCGGCGTACGACGCCAGCCTCAGTCCGGGATTCAGCCTCGACTTCATCGGCAGCGTTTTGAAGTACGGACTGCTGCCTGGTCTCTCGATCGTGGTGATCGGCGCGTTCGGCTGGATCCTGTCGACCCGGATGCTGATGGTCCCGGTGCTCGGCGAGGACTATCTGACGTACGCCGAGGCGAAGGGCCTCAAACCGCTGGCGGATCCTCACTCGCTACGCCCTCCGGAACTGCTACCTGCCGCAGGTGACCGCCTTCGGGATCTCGCTCGGCTTCATCTTCAACGGCAACGTGCTGGTCGAGCAGTTGTTCAACTATCCGGGCCTCGGCACCACCCTGGTCACCGCGATCCAGCAGCTCGACTTCAACACGATCCTCGGCGTGACCGACATGGCGATCTTCTCGGTGCTGTCCGCCGTCCTGCTCCTGGACCTCCTCCTGCCCCTGCTTGACCCACGCGTCAAGTACTGGAAGTGATGACGATGCGAGTATTGACCGCCGTACTACGGACCGTCCGCGACAGCCGGCGTCTCGCGACCGGCCTGGTGATCCTCGCCCTGATGATCCTGCTGGCCCTCTTCAGCCCGTTGATCGTGAATGCCATCGGCAACGGCCAGGACCCGATCGCGCTGGCGGCGTACCAGAAGTGGCTGGTGCCCGGGCCCGATCACCTGCTCGGCACCGACCAGTTCGGCCGGGACGTGCTGGCGATGGTGGTCAGCGCGATGTCCGTCTCGCTGCAGATCGGCGCGATCGCGGGCGTGATCTCGACCGTGGTCGGCGTGATCGTCGCCTTCGTCGCCGGCTACAAAGGCGGCTGGATCGACGGAGTGCTGTCCACGTTCACCGGGATCCTGCTGGTGATCCCCACGTTCCCGCTGCTGATCGCGCTCTCGGCGTACGCGAAGAACGTCAGCCTGTTCCAGGTCGGGGTGATGATCTCGATCTTCAGCTGGCCGTTCGCGGCGAAGACGATCCGGTCCCAGGTGCTGAGCCTGCGATCCCGTCCGTATGTCGATCTCGCGCGGGTCAGCAAGGCGCGCGACCTGGAGATCATCGGCACCGAGCTGCTGCCGAACCTGCTTCCGTTCATCGGCGTCGGGTTCGCCTCGTCGGCCCTCGGCGCGATCTTCGGCCTGGTCGGCCTGGAGGTCATCGGGCTCGGACCCGGCGGCGTGATCGACCTCGGCCAGATCATCTTCAACGCGATCAACACCGGCGCGCTGACCCTCGGCGCGTGGCCGATGTTCGTCGTACCGATCGTCTTGCTGACCCTGCTGTTCGCAGCGCTGAACATGGTCAACATCGGCCTCGAAGAGGTCTACAACCCACGGCTGAGGGGAGTGGCCGGTGAGTGACGACACCGTCCTCGAGATCAACGGTCTCGAGGTCACCTATTCGACGAACCGCGGTGACGTGAAGGCGGTCCACGACCTGGATCTGTCCGTACGCCGTGGCGAGATCCTCGGGATCGCGGGGGAGTCGGGCAGCGGCAAGAGCACGCTCGCGGTAGCCCTGCTCAGATTGCTCAAGCCGCCGGGCCATGTGACCGCAGGCAGCGTCCTGTTCCGCCCCAAAGGTCACCAACCGGTCGACCTGCTGAAGGTCCACGGCGAGGAACTCCGGGTACTGCGATGGAGCGCGCTCTCGTATCTCCCACAGGGCTCGATGAACTCGCTCAACCCGGTGATGCGGATCCAGGACCAGTTCCGCGACGTCATCCTGGAGCACGCGCCGGAACGCAAGGAAGCGCTCTCCGAGATGATCCCGCGGCTACTCGGCCAGGTCGGACTGGAGCCGCGGGTGGCCCGGATGTACCCGCACGAGCTCTCCGGCGGCATGAAGCAACGAGTCCTGATGGCGATCTGCGTAGCCCTCGAGCCGGACCTGGTGATCGCCGACGAACCGACCACGGCACTCGACGTCACCATCCAGCGCGTGATCCTGCAGAGCCTCGCGGATCTCCGCCGGGACTTCGGCGTCACGCTGATGGTGATCTCGCACGACATGGGCGTGCACGCGCAACTGGTCGACCGGGTCGCGGTGATGTACGAGGGCAACCTGGTCGAGGTCGGCGACGTCCACCAGGTCTTCAAGGACCCGCACCACGACTACACCAGGCAGCTGATCGACTCGATCCCGAAACTCGGAAGGAGAGCGTCGTGAGCAGCGTCATCGAGCTGGACAAGGTCGAGCAACGCTTCCACGCCCGCGGTACGCCGGACGGTTATCTGACCGCGCTCAAGGACGCGACCTTCACCCTGCACTCCGACCCGCCGCAGATCGTCAGCCTGGTCGGCCAGAGCGGCAGCGGCAAGTCGACCATCGCCCGCAACATCCTCGGCCTGCAGAAGCCGACCTCGGGCACGATCAGCTACGACGGCAAGGACATCTTCAAGCTTTCCCGGTCGGAGTACGACGACTACCGCCGCAACGTGCAACCGGTCTTCCAGGACCCGTACTCGATCTTCAACCCGTTCTACCGGGTCGATCGCGTGCTCTGGAAAGCGGTGAAGAAGTTCAACCTCACCAAAGACCGGGCCAAGGGTCTCGCGATGATCGAGGAGTCCCTCAACGCCGTCAGCCTCGACCCAGCAGGTGTGCTCGGCCGCTACCCGCACCAACTCTCCGGCGGCCAGCGCCAGCGCATCATGCTCGCGCGGATCCACATGCTCCGCCCGGCCTTCGTGATCGCCGACGAACCGGTCTCGATGCTGGACGCCCAGATCCGCAAGACTTTCCTCGACATCCTGCTGAACTTCCGCCGCGACCACGGGATGACAACCCTCTTCATCACCCACGACCTGTCCACCGTCTACTACCTCGGCGGCGAGGTGATGGTGATCAACAAGGGCACCATCGTCGAACGCGGCGCCGTCGACCAGGTCATGCACGAGCCGTCCCACCCCTACACCCGCCTACTCCTCGACTCGATCCCGCAACCCGACCCCGACCAACGCTGGACCAACCGCATCGAGGTCGACGACTCCGGCACCCAGACCCCGTCCTCGGCCCCGCAGGAGCCCGTGGTGTGACAGAAAGATGACAGAGCATTCATGAACCGCTTCTGACCCTCTTACCAGCCGCAGTGTTGCGGTCGACAACCGTCGCGTGGGGTGACGCACGCGAGTCGGGGTAAGAGGGGGAGGGGTCGTGACATCATCAGTTGACATCCATGGGGCGTTCGCTGCGGGCGCTGCTCGTCGTGGGCTTGCTGGCAGCAGTGCTGTCGGCAGCACAGCTGGCCGGTACTGCGAGACCCGCTGCGGCCGCCGGTCCGGGCAGCCTCACGCTGCACGTGGCCAGCGCGCGCTCGGTGAACTCAGGACCGGGGTTCGTGCACGAGAACGATCCGGTCACGCAGTACAAGTGGCTGATCAACGTCGATGACACGGGTGATCCCGGTACGGCGGCCAACCAGCTCACCGACCGCTGCCTGCCGAGTACGGCGCCGGGCGGCTCCAGTGACCCGAACTACGCCGACACCTGCCCGTGGCCGTCGACCCGGAACACCTCCGGATTCGCGCCAATCGTTGCCCAGGGCACCGAGGCGGACCTGAACGACACCAAGGCGCTGAACAATCTGGCGCCCGGCAAGTACCTGATCTCGGTGACCGCCGACGGCTTCAAGATCGACGGCCAGCACTTCACCGTGACGTCGGGTGCGACCACCCACACGGTGGTCCGGATGAACCCCACCCCGCTGCCGCTCACGACCCTGCGCATTCAGGTCTTCAACGACAGCCTGCCGGTCGACGGCACCTACGAGATGGACGCCGAGCAGGGCCTGGCCGGGTTCAGCGCGAACCTCACCGACGTCCTCGGTCTGGTCAGCACCGACTACTACGGCAACGCCCTCTGCACGGTCTACCGGCACCAGAACGCCAACGGCACCGGCCCGATGCTCTTCGACGCGAACAACAGGCCGATCATCGACACGGCCCGCTCGACCGGCAAGTGCACCAGCAATTCGACCGGCCAGATCGTCATCCCGAACATGGGGCCGAACCGGTACGGCGCAACTGTCACGCCACCGGCTCCGGCGCCGGGCCAGACCTACCAGTGGGTGCAGACCACCACGCTCGAAGGCGGCCACGACCACGACATCTGGCAGCAGGAAGGCGAGACCGGTTACGACACCGAGCAGACGCGTGGCGCCGAACTGGTGCCGGCGGTCCAGTTCGGCTTCGTCCGGACCCGGGGACTCCCGCCGCGGCCCGCCCCGCTGCCGACCGGCGAGATCAAGGGCGTCGTGATCGCCGGCCTGCCCTACATCGGCGGCCAGAACGGTCAGGTCGTGCCGGAGACCGGGTTCGCCGGCGCCAAGTCCGACGGGCCCATCGCCAACCCGTGGGTCGCCCTGTCCGACCTCGACGCCGGCGACGCGGCCGTGTACGTCGGACGTGGTGCGGCCGACGGCAGTTTCGACATCAAGAACGTGCCGGACGGCACCTACCAGCTGACCCTGTGGGACGACGACCAGGACTACATCCTGTGGAGCTTCAACGTCGAGGTCCACAACGGTGACGTGACGGATGTCGGCAACGAGATGCTGGTCGGCTGGTTCAGCCACGTGCACGGCAAGGTGTTCGTCGACTCCAACGGCAACGGCAAACAGGACACCGGCGAGAAGGCAGTACCCGGCTTCGGGCTGACCGTCCGCGAGCGCGACAACTCGCTGATGGACCAGTACACGAACACGGCCACGACCGATGTCAACGGCAACTACGACATCCGGGAGACCTACCCGCTCGGAAAGTGGCTGGTACTCGAAGCCTTCAACACCCGGTACAAGACCACCGGCATCACCTACAAGGGCGCGAACGAGACCAAGGCGACCACCCAGCTGGGCAGTCTGGTCGACCTGAACTTCCTGCCGATCATCGGCCTCCGCGGCCAGATCGACTGGGGCGTGCAGCCCTACGATCCGGGCACCAACGGTGGCATCGTGGGGACGGTCACCTACGACACGACCCGCAACGAGCTCGACGCGGCGATGTCCGCCACCGAGCCTTACCAGCCAGGCATCCCCGACGTACCGGTGAAGCTCTACGTGCCGCTGGCCTGTGCCGACACGACCCCGGCCGAGCTCTGCCGGCAGGGATATCAGACCGAGCCGAAGCAGATCTCGGACGGCAACGGCGGCTTGATGGACAACCCGCAGTACGGGGCGTTCGTGAAGGGACCGGAGGTACAGGACTCCTACACCTCGGAGAAGTGGCAACCACCGCGAGGATGCACCGCGCGCCAGTACAACAACACGCCACTCACCGACCAGCAGGCGTTGCCCGCCTTCGGACCGGCCGCGAACGCGATGTGCGTCGAGGCGCCGATGATGGGGCTCGCGGTCGGCGCCAGTGACAGTGCGGGTGGCAGCCAGACCGTCAACGGAAACTACGGCTTCACCACCTCGAAGATCAACCTCTACCCGGCGACGGACACGGTGCACAACCCGGACGGGCTCGCGCTGTACGCGCCGCTGCCGGCCGGGACCGAGCAGGACCTGCCTGCCCGCGACTACATCGTGTCGGTGGACATCCCGAACGACCCGGTCGACGGCAAGCCGATGTACCAGGTGACCAAGGAAGAGGATGTCAACGTCTTCGACGGCGACACCTACCTGCCGCAGGAGAACTATCCGCCGGCCACCCCGGCCATCGCCAATGACCCGGCCGGACCGCCGGATGCCACGCCCGTACCGCCGGCCGAACCGCCGTCGCAGCAGGCCGGCATCATCTCGCCGTGCGCAGGGCCGTTGCACACCGTCGACGTCACGAACCCGAACTTCAACGCCGGCGGCGGCAGCCCGTTCCAGGGCTACGAGCGGCCGTCGTGCGTCGACAAACTGGTCGGCCTGCGGGCCAACCAGGCAACCGCCCCCAACTTCAGCCTGTTCACCGACGTGCCGATCCCGACGCATTTCTGGGGTCTCACGCTGAACGACCTCGGGCTCACGCTCGACAAGCGCAGCGTCAACTACGGCGAGGCGCAAGGGCTCCCGTTCGTCCCGGTCGGTCTGTACGACTGGTCCGGTCGGCTGATGGACACCGTGCACACCGACTTCAACGGCATGTACGAGGGGCTGGAGCCGTCGACCGGGACCTACAACTGCCCGGTGCCGGCTGGTCCCTGCGCGAACATGTACCGGTTCGTCGGCAACGATCCAGGCCAGCCGGGAGCGCTCAATCCGGACTACAACCCACGGTTCCGGACCATCGCGACCAACTTCCAGGGCTGGCCAGGCCTCTATACCGTGACCGACGAGGCGCCGACCCAGGTCGCGTCGACCGTGCTCGCCCCGGATACGACGACGGTCAACCCGACCTTCTGTGATCTCGGTGCCAGTACGCCGCAACTCCTGGCGGTCAGCCGCCCGTACATCCGGCGCGGTGACGCGAACCGGTCGATCACGGTCAACGGCCTGGGCTTCGGCGACCCCGGTGCTCCTGATCGGATCACGCTGAACGGCACCACGATGGCGGTGACCAGCTGGACCAACAAGAGCATCACCTTCACGGTGCCGAACCTCTTCCCGTTCGGTGCGGCAGAACTGGCGATCACCGGACACAACGGCCAGCGCAGCGTCAACGGGATCACCATCCAGGTGCTGTCGGCAACGAATGCGTCGATCCCCGGCACCAGTCCGAACAACCCCCAACTGACGGAGGTCGGTCCGACCAAGACCTACAAGACCGTCCAGACAGGTCTCGAGGCCGCCCGGCCGTCCAGGGCCAGGCCGTACCACCTGGTCGTCGTCTGGCCGAATGCCCAGACCTCCGCCAACCCACGCGGTGACTACAACGAGAACGTCATCGTCCATCACCAGGTGAAGATCCAGGGCGTCGGCCCCGGCGGCTTCGACGCGGCCAACACGTGGATCCCCGGCTCGATCCTGGACGGCTCGGGCTTCAACCTGGACAACCAGAACGGGATCGACTGGGTCACCCGGATCAGCGGTCTGACCTACTCCGGTAACCCGGCGGTGCCCGACTCCGCGGTCGTCACAACTCTCGACGACCCGGCCCTGGCCGGCGTCACGCCGGCGAGCTGGCCGGTCACGCTCGACGGGTTCACGATCACCGGCGGGGCGCAGGCGGACATCGCGGCCAACGTCAACGTGCTGACCGGCGGCATCAAGACGCCGTACGGCGCGGCGGGTGCCCTGGTGACCCAAGGCGGTGGCGTCTACGCCCACGCAGGAGTCCGCGGCCTCCGGGTGACGGACAACGTGATCGTCGGCAACGGCGGCTCGTACGGCGGCGGCATCCGGATCGGTACGCCGTACGTCGGGGACAACCGCAACTACGACCCGGTGATCGCCAGGAACCAGATCCGCGACAACGGCGGCACCAACCTGGCCGGCGGGATCGGGCTGTTCACCGGCAGCGACGGGTACCAGATCGACGCCAACGCGATCTGCGGCAACTTCTCCGCGGAGTACGGCGGCGGGATCTCCGCCTTCGGCTACATGGCGAATGCCGGCGGCAGCAACGGTGGGAGCATCACCGCCAACCGGATCTGGTTCAACTCCTCCTACGACGAGGGCGGCGGCATCATGGTCGCCGGTGAACTCCCGGCGACGCCGACGGCGCTGTCTCCCGGCAGCGGCCCGGTCAAGATCGACCGGAACACGATCCAGACCAACCTGGCGAACGACGACGGTGGCGGCATCCGGTTGCTCCAGGTCGGCGGCTCGCACATCACCCGGAACGATCCGCAGCCGATCGACATCACCGACAACACCATCGCCGACAACGTCTCCGCGCACGAAGGTGGCGGGCTGGCGATGGACGACGCTCCGTTCGTCAACGTCGTCAACAACACGGTGACGAAGAACCTCACTTCGGCCACCGCAGTGACCAGTAACGGCGACCCGGCGCCGGCCGGATTGTCCACCGCGGCGAACAGCGATCCGTTGCAGGCAAGGCTGCGCAACACGACGTTGTTCCCGGGGTCCCAGGCGCTCGGCAACACGACGTACAGCAAGCCGACGTTGCTCAACGACGTCTTCTGGGACAACCGGGCCGGCTCGTTCAGCGGCGGCTGGGTCTACGGCATCGGCGGTCAACTGCCGGACGGCACTGCGAACTCGGTGAACAACTGGGACATGGGCGTCGCCGATGTTCCGGGTGCACTGCTCACACCGACGCACTCGGTCGCTGCAGGACGAGACGGGTTCCGCCCCGGATCCGACGAACTCGCCTGGCCGATCCCGCGGTTCGTCTCGCCGTACGAGGTGACGGTGAACGTGCTGGCGATCCGGTCCTACCCGGCCTTCCGGCAAGCGGCGATCGTGGCGCAACTGCTGCCACCTTCGCTGATGGGCGACTTCCACGTCGCGACCGGTGCGCCGACCACTCCGGCGCGAGGACTCGGCGCGGCCAGCGCGGCCGTCCGGTGGGGTACGCCGACCACCGGCTTCACCTACACGGTTCCCGCGCCCTCGCCTGATATCGACGGTCAACCCCGGCCGACCGTCACCGGTGTCTTCCCGTTCCAGCAACGCCGGTACGACGCCGGCTCGGACCAGATGACGCCGTGATCCGTGTGGCCTGCCCGGCCCCTCCTACGGGCAGGCCACACCTTCGCCGCCAGTTGACCGTTCCATCGACTTCAGGAGATCCCAGTGACCGATATTCCCGTACGACGCGGAGTCTCGCGGCGTTCCTTCCTCAGTGGCGCAGGAGTGGTCGGCGGCGCGCTGCTCAGCGGCCGGCTGCTGACCGCGAGCGCGGCGCCCGGCCTGGCCACCTCGGCGACCGCGGTCCACCCGATGAAGCAGTTGCACCTGGCCGGCACCGACGGCTGGGTGGCGATGCCGGGCGACGCACCGCCGGATCCACCCTTCTTCCCCGACCCGCTGGCGCCGAGTCCGTTCAACACGTACGTGTTCGGGTTCCGCGACGTGACCGGAATGACCTCCAACCAGGTCGCTGCGCAGCGCGGCAAGGCGCAGATCAGCGCGCCGATGATGGCCTTCGATGAAGAGGACGACATCTATCTCACGTTGACGAATCTCGGACTCGCTCAGCGGCCGGACCTGTTCGACGGGCACACGTTGCACTGGCACGGCTTCGTCAACGCGATCCCGTTGTTCGACGGCGTACCGGAGCTGTCGCTCGCCGTACCGATCGGCCGGGACCTGACCTACTTCTACCGGCCGCATGACGCCGGGACGTACATGTACCACTGTCACTTCGAGGACGTGGAACACGTGCAGATGGGCATGACCGGGATGGTCTTCGTCCGGCCGAAGCAGAACCGGACGCCGCTGCACCCGGGGGAGCGGTACGCCTACAACGACGGCGACGGCTCGACGGCGTACGACCGGGAGTTCGCGTTCATGCTGACCGAGCTCTGGTCGGCAGCGCACTACCGGGACGCGCATATCCAGGTGAACGACTGGACCGACTACGACCCGAGTTTCTGGTTGCTGAACGGCCGGGCCTATCCCGACACGACCGCGGCCAACGGTGACCCGCTCAGTACCGCTGCCGGACGCCTGCAGTACCAGCCGATCTCGTCGCTGATCAGATGCAACACCGGCGACCGGGTGCTGCTGCGGATGTCGAACCTCGGCTACCAGAACCACGCGATGACCGTGGACAACCTGGACCTGACGGTGGTCGCGAAGGACGCCAGTCTGTTGAAGGGCCGCGACGGCACCACGAACTACCTGACCACCAACATGGTCGAGATCGGCCCGGGCGAGAGCCGCGACGCGATCTTCGTCGCACCGGCCCCGGGGGAGTACCTGCTCTACGACCGCAAGTACTCCTATCTCGACAACGGCGGCGGTCCCGGCTACGGCGGCATGATGACGAGGATCGTCGTCGGGGCCCCGGGCACCTATCCGGCACAGACCGCGGCGAACGCGTGACGGGGGCGATGATCCGATGAAACGACTCACGGTCCGACGGCAGTTCGCGCTCCTGGCGGCCGCTGCCCTGGTCGGCGCCTCGGCGCTGATCTGGTCCCAGGCCGTCGCCTCGGTGGCGATGTCGGAGGGAGCCCTCTGCGACACCGACCCGAACCAGACCTTCTCGCTGACCGCCGAGGACGGCTACGTCTCCACCCCCGACGGCAACTCCATCTACATGTGGAGCTACGGCAACAGCAAGCGGAGTTTCCAGCTACCCGGCGCCACCCTGTGTGTGGAGTCCGGCCGGCCGGTCACCATCGTCCTGCACAATACGTTGCCGGAGGCAACTTCGATTGTGTTCCCCGGCCAGAGGTCGGTGAAGGCGAACGGCAACCCGGCGCAGCCGCAGTTCGACTCCGGCGGCTCGCTGACCTCGCTGGTCCAGTCGGCGGCCGCCAACGACGGCTCCGTCACCTACACCTTCACCGCCGGCAGCCCCGGCACCTACCTGTACGAGTCGGGCACCGACGTCGACAAGCAACTGCAGATGGGCCTGTACGGCGCTCTGGTGGTCCGCCCCGCGGGTCATCCCAACCAGGTGAACGACCGGCCGGACTCGGCATTCACGGCCGGCAAGGAGTACGTCTACCTGCTGTCCGAGATCGACCCCGACGTCCACCTCGCGGTGGAACGCAACCAGCCGGTGAACTGGGCCACCTCGAAGTCGCGGTACTTCATGATCAACGGCCGCAGCATGCCGGACACCCTGGCCCCGAACAACGCGCCCTGGCTACCGTCCCAGCCGTACGGCGCGCTGGTGCACATCAAGCCGTACGACGCGGTCACGAATCCGCTGCCGGCCACCATCCGGTATCTCAACGCCGGCAGCGTGAACTACCCGTTCCACCCGCACGGCAGCGACGAGCGCGTCATCAACCGCGACGGCCATGCGTTGCAAGGCCCGGCCGGACAGGATCTGTCGTACCAGAAGTACGACCTGGACGTCGGTCCCGGCCAGACCCTCGACGTACTGATGGACTGGCGTGACGTCGAAGGATGGAACGCCACCACCAACCCGATCCCGACCCAGCTACCGGCGATCACGGACCAGTTGCTGGTCGGTCCGGACACCTGGTTCTCCGAGAGTGGCTACCTGGGCACGAAGAACAGCGTGCCGTCCAACATGACGCAGAACAACGAATGTGGCGAGTACTACCACATCGCGCACAGCCACGCGCTGGAACAAGCGACCAACTACGGGGCAGCCTTCGGCGGCATGATGACGGTCTTCCGCATCGACCCGCCCGCCGGCTGCGCGAGCCAGTGAGAGGCCCGACGATGACGATGCCGAAGAGGCTTCGGGCGACTGCCACGGTGGTCGCGGCCGCCGCGCTCGCCCTGACCATGACCGGTCCCGCGGTAGGGACCACCCATGCCGCCCGGCCGCAGTTGCGGCCGGCCGCCGCTTCCGTTGCCGTAGGCAAGCTCACTCCGGCCGGCTGCTCGTTCGGTGCCGGCACGGCCGCCTGCGATCTGTACGCGATGGCCGGTACGACGAGCCTGCTGGGCACCTCGGTGCCGATCTGGGGATTCTCCCCGACCGGTGCCGTCGGGACAGCCAAGGCTCCTGGTCCGGTTCTGGTGGTTCACCAGGGTGACCAGGTCAGTGTGACCCTGCACAACCAACTGGCGGGGGAGAGCGTGTCGCTGGCTTTCCCCGGTCAGCCGATCCCCGCCGGCGGTGAGGACACCACCGGCATCGGCTCCGGCACCAAGACCTACACCTTCACGGCCGGCCGGCCCGGCACCTTCCTCTACGAAGCGGGCCACACCGCCAACGGAGCACGCCAGGTCGCGATGGGCCTGGCCGGTGCCTTCATCGTGCTGCCGTCCGACGGCACCGGGTACGGCAGCCAGCCGGCCGGGTTCCCCGCGACGGCGTACGACGACGACGCGGTCCTCGTGCTGAGCGAGGTCGACCCGGCGTTCAACGCGAACCCGAACGCTTTCGATCTGCGGAACTTCGCCCCGAAGTACCGGCTGATCAACGGCAAGCCGTTCCCTGCCACGGATCCGGTCGCCACGGATCAGGGCCACAAGGTGCTGGTCCGCTACGTCAACGTCGGTGCGCAGACGCACCCGATGAACGTGCTCGGCGGCGAGCAGGTGGAGATCGCACAGGGCGGTCACCCGGCGCACTACGCCACCACCGTCGCCGCGGAGAGCGTCGACCCGGGGCAGACGCTGGACACGATCGTGACCATGCCGACGGGACCTGAGGCGAAGTTCGCGGTCTACGACGCGTCGCGGCATCTGGACAACAACGGGCAGCACACGGCCGATCCGCTGCAGTCGGCGTTCGGCGGCATGCTGACCTTCCTGGACACGAACGCGCCGCCACCCAGTACGGACGGCGTCGGTCCGGTGTCGACCCACCTCAAGGTCGCGCCGAACCCGTCCAACGGGCTGGCGGACGTGACGGTGACGGCCGATCTCAGCGACTCCACCACTGGGGGGTCGGCCGTCGCCCAGGCCGAGTTCGTGCTCGACGACGCGGTCGGGACCGGCGTCGGGTTCGGTACGCCGATGAGCCTGCCCGGCAGCGGGGTCAGCATCACCGGGGCCACCGGCACGATCACCACGGCCGTCCTCGACGCCCTCGACGCGGGCCGGCACACGGTCTTCGTCCGGGCGCTCGACGCGGCCGGCAACTGGGGCGTGGTCGGTTCGGTCATCCTGAACCTGCCGAAGACCGGACCGCAGACCACGAACGGCTCGATCGCGGACGTCCCGTCGAACGGCGGTACGACGGTCAGCGTCTCGGCGACCGGTGACGACACCGACGCCGGTGGCGTGATCACCAATGCCGAGTACTTCCTCGACACGGTGACCGCGGACGGCTCCGGTACGCCGATGACGCTGAACCGCAGCGCCACGGTCGTCTCCGAAGACGTCGACCTTGCACCGGCGCTGCTGGCCGGGCTGCCCGAGGGACTGCACCACGTCTTCGTGCACAGCAAGGACTCGCTCGGACTGTGGGGACCACCGCTCGACATCGAACTGCCGATCGACGTCACCGGCCCGGCCGTGGACGCGGCAAGCGTCGGCCCCAACCCGACCAACGCAGTGCTCGCCGACAAGAGCCACCCGGGCAACCTGCTGATCTCTGCCCAGATCACCGACAAGGACGCGGGCGGCGCGGCGCAGAGCTTGCTCACCGACGCCGAGGCGTTCCTCGACCCGGCACCCAACCCGGCCGGTGGCACCGGCCTGCAGTTGCTGCCGGTCGACGGCAAGCTGGACTCCAACGGAGAGGCCTTCTACGGGCTGATCCCGTTGACCCAGGTGAAAGCACTTGCCGACGGCACCCATCATGTCTACGTCCGTGGGCAGGACGCGGCCGGCAACTGGGGTCCGCTGTTCGCGGTGAACCTCGTCGTCGACAAGACGGCTCCGGTGCTCGGCGCGCTGACCGCGTCGCCGAACCCGACCAACGGGGCCGACACCCTGACCCTGACCGCGCCGGTCACCGATGCCTCGCTGATCGCGAAGGCGGAGTACTGGCTCGGTACGACGGATCCGGGCGTCGGCAAGGGCACCTCGGTACCGGTGAGCGTGGTGGCCGGCCAGGTGCAGGTGACGATCCCGCTCGCAACGGTGACGCCGGGCAACCAGGTCTTCAACCTCCGGGTGCAGGACCTGGCCGGGAACTGGAGCAAGCCGGTGAACAAGACGGTGTCGGTCCAGCGGCCGAACAAGATCTTCGCCGACACGTTCGAGTCCGGTGGGTTCGGATTCTGGAGCTCGAGCACGGGTGGGGTCGCCAACACCACCACCTCGGCGCTGCCGAGCGCGATCGAGCCGGGCAGTGTCCGGGGCCTGCAGGTGACGCTGCCGGGTAACGGGTATCTGACCGACAACACCCCGACGGCGGAGACGTCGTACCACGCGAGGTTCGTGTTCAACCGGAACACGCTCACCTCCGGGACGAACGCGAACACGGCACTGGCCTTGTTGCAGGGCCGGACCGGTACCAACGGTCAGGTCTACGCGCTGGAGTACCGCTTCAACGCCGGCTCCGCGCAGGTCAGGACGGTGTTCGACCGAAGTGGCACGACAGCACTGACCGGCGCCTGGGTCACGTTGACGGCGGGGACACACACCCTGCAGGTCGACTGGATCTCCGGCCCGGCCACTGGGACCAACGCAGGATCGCTGCGGCTCCTGGTGGACGGGGTGAGCCGGTCGCTGCAGACCGGTAACACCAGCACATTGCGGATCGAGACGGCCTGGCTGGGGGTGTCCGCCGGCCTGAGTAGCAGCTCGACCGGCCGGGCGTACTTCGACACCTTCGCCTCGACCCGGTTCACGATGCCGTAGCCGAAGTACAGCCGGGGCCCTGGGCGCTCAGGGTCCCGGCGCTGTCCCTTGGGAGGGGGAGGACATGTTCGCTTCAGCAATCAGCAAGGTCCGGAAGCTGCCTGGCCGATGGGTCCGGCGGATCGTCATCGTGGCCACCGTCCTGGTCGTCGGACTGGCGGCCGGCGGCTATGCCATCGCGAAGGGATCGTCGGGGAGCACCGACTTCCCGCAGAGCTCAGCCATCGAAACGCAGTACGGCGTGCGCTTCAGCCGGGTCGCCGTCGTCGGCGACGGCGGGCTGGTCACGCTCACCTATGTCGTGCTGGACAGCGAGAAGGCCACCCGGTTCCAGTCCGACGTCCAGCATCCGCCGGAGCTGCGGAGCGAGAAGCGCGACGGCGGGACCAAGCGGGTGTCCGTGATGAAGCAGGGGCACACCCTGCGCGCGGGACAGACGTATTACCTGGTTTACCAGAACACCAAGGGCGCCTTGCAACACTCGGAGAAGGCGACCATCCTGGTCGGCTCGCTGAGCCTTCAGCACGCGCCGGTGTTGTGATGCACGGCCGCCGGATCGGGCTGGTCGTCGTCCTGGTCGCCCTGCTGGCGATCTGGTCGCCGCAGGCCGCCAGCGCGCACGCTTTCCTTACCTCGAGCAGCCCGGCCGACGGCAGTTCGCTGGCGACGGCACCGCGTCAGCTGCGGCTGGACTTCAGCGAGACGGTGGTGTTGGCCGCGACTCAGCTGGAGCTCGTGAGCGAGGACGGTCAGCGGTACGCCGTGTCCGGCCTGCGTATCGAGGGAGAAGGCGGCGAGGAACCGGCGCGGCTGCTCGCCACACTGCCGGCCTTGCCGAAAGGCGCCTACCGCCTGTCCTGGCAGACGTTGTCGGCGGACGACCTGCACCGGACCGCCGGCGTACTGGTCTTCGGCATCGGTCGCCAGGTCGAATCGGCCGGGCTCAGCGAACCGAAGCCGGCCGCGGGTGAGTCGGTCCTGCGCTGGCTGGTCTTCCTCTCGCTGGCACTGACGCTGGGCGGTGCTCTGCTGGGCCGGTTGCTCACCCGGCCGACGAGACCCCCGAGCCCCGGCTGGTTGCGCGTGGCACGCCGCAGCCAGTCGGCGGGGGCGGTCGGCGGTCTGGTGGGAAGCCTTCTGTTGCTGGGATTCCAGCTCGTCGGCGGCGCGACCCTGAGTCTGCTGATGGGTGGGTACGGCGTGCGCTGGGGTCTGCGGGAGACCGGTTTCGGACTCCTGCTGCTGGCCGCGGTTCTGCACGCATCCCGGATCCGTACCGTCAGTCTCGTCCTGGGAGCAGTCCTGGTCGGCTCCGGGACGGCTCTGCTCGGCCACTCCGGCGCGGCCCAACCGCTGTCGATCACCAGAGTCGTTGCCGACACGCTTCATCTGCTGGCCGCGTCGACCTGGGCGGGCGCACTCGTGATCCTCATCGTCTTCGTCCTGGCCGCGGCCCGCCGTCGAGAGAAGTTGCCTGAGGCAATGACCGTACTCCGGGCCTTCGGGCTGCCGGCCGCGTTGTGTATCAGTGTCGTGATCAGCACCGGCCTCTACCTGACCAGTGGCGTGATCGGCTCGGTGGACGCGGCTCTGAGTACCTGGTACGGCCGGATCCTCCTGATCAAGGTGAGCGTGGTCGCCGTGATCGGGGTGCTGGGTGTGGTCAACCATCGGCGGCTGCGGCGTACCGCAGTACTCCGGAACGGCACGATCCTGGTGGAGGCAGCCCTGGCCGTCGCGGTGCTAGGGCTGTCCGGACTGATCACCAGTGGTCAGCCGGCGGTGGAACCAGAGCTGGTCCGGGATCCGGCGGCGGTCGCGGTTCCGCTGCAGGACGCGCGGGTCGCCGACCTCCAGCAGACGCTCGCGGTCCGCCCGAACAGTCCAGGCCGCAACCTGGTCATGGTCGAGGTGTTCGACACGAGGCGACCTGCCCCGGCACCGGTTCGGGCAGTGACGGTCGGGCTGGTCGATGCGGACGGCAGTATCCAGCCGCCGGTGGCTGCGCAGCGACTTGCGGACGGGCGATGGTCTGCTCCTGTCGTCCTGGCGGGCAGTGGTTCCGCACAGGTCGAGGTCTCGGTTCAGCGGGCAGGTCTCCCGGCGGCCGTTCACACCTATCGCTGGGTGGTGGCCGGCGACCCGGTCAGGGCCCGCACGGAGCTCGTGTCGACGAAGCCGTTGCGCAACTGGCTGCTGGTGCTGTGGCTGGTGGTCACGATCCTGATCGGTGCGGGCTGGTGGATCGTCGGGGTGTCCCGGATCAGCGTCGCGTCCGAGGCATCAGTCGAGGTGCGGGTCCTCGCCGGTGGCGGGCAAGGTGATCTCGAAGAGTGCGCCGCCCCACTGGCTGACTCCCGCGGTGACCTGGCCGCCGTGCGCCAGCGCGACCGCCTGAGCCATGGGTAGGCCGAGTCCGCTGCCCATCGCGCCACTCGGTGGTCGGCGGTGCCAGAACCGCTCGAACACATGGGGCAGGTCCTCGGCCGAGATCCCGGGTCCGGAGTCGCCGATCCCGATCACGAACCGTCCCGGCTCCGGCCGGCAGGACAGCTGGATCCGGTCGCCCGGACCGGTGAAGTGCGCCGCGTTCTCGATCACCGCGTCGATCGCCAGCTCCAGCCATTCGGGGTCGAACGAGGCGGGCATCGCCGGCAGCAGATCGAGCTGGAGGGCCCGATCGGTTCCGCTGCGCCAGTTCCGGACGATCTCCGCCAAGAAGTGTGCGAGGTCGAGTCGTTGCGGCCGGACGGCGTTGCCGGAGTCCAGCCTGGCCAACGCGAGCAGCCGGTTGGACAGCGCCGACATCCGGTCCAGCTGGCGCAAGGCGATCGCCAGATCCTCTTGGGTGGTCGGATCGGTCGCCGCTGCCTGAAGCAGTTCGAGATGGCCACGGGCGATCGTCACCGGCGTCCGGATCGCGTGCGAGGCGTCGCGGAAGAACTCGCGCTCCCGGATCAGCGCGGCCCGGCGCTGTTCGGCCATCACCTCGACCTCGCGCTGGGCGGCGACCCGTCGGCGGGCGTGCCAGACCATCGCGAGGAACAGCAACGGCATCAGCGGGATCTCGGCCCACTCGGCCCGGTTGCTGCCGTCGGCGAGTTGATGGGCGACCAGGATCCAGCCGGTCAGTCCGGTGATCAGCGCGGTCACGGCCAGGGTCGGCCCGAGCGGCCAGACCCGGAACCCGTAGACGAGGGTCAGCCCGAGGAAGAGCAGGTGGTAGGGCACGACCTCGCGCTCGACCATCGCGTTCATCGACAGCAGCATCGCGACCGCGAAGACCGCCAGCGCCACGTCGGTCCACCGGTTGTCACGCAAACCCTGGCGCAGCCGCTCCCACCGGCCCAGGTCGCCGGTGAGGCCGCGGTCAGGCGCTCTGAAGCTGATAGCCGACATTGCGCACCGTCTGGATCACGTCGCGGCGGAGCTTGGCCCGCAGCCGGCCGACGTACACGTCGACCACGTTGGTCGCCGGGTCGAAGTCGTAGCCCCACACGGCCGACAGCAGCTCGCTGCGGGAACAGACCGCGTCCGGGTTGCGCATGAAGTGCTGCATCAGCAGGAACTCGCGTTCCGACAAGGTGGTCTCGCGTCCGTCGATGCGCAACCGGCGGGCCCGGATGTCCAGCGCGATCGGCCCGACCTGCAGGACGAAACCACCGCTGCCGTCAGCCGGGTTCCGCAATCGCGACCGGACCCTGGCCAGCAGTTCGCGGATCGCGAACGGTTTCGCCAGGAAGTCGACCGCGCCACGCTCGAGGCAGTCGATCCGTGCCTCGACGTCCGCCGCGGCCGACAGCACCAGCACCCGGGCGCCGGGCTGGCTCGCCAGCACACCGGCCAGTACGGCGTGCCCGTCGACGCCTGGCATCCGCAGGTCGAGCACGGTCAGGTCCGGCTGCTCCGTCAACGCCATCAGCAACCCTTGTGACCCATCGGTTGCCGTCAGCACCTGATAGCCGTCGGCTTCGAGCGCCCGGCGTACGAAGCGGACCAGATCCGGTTCGTCGTCGACAACAAGAATCTTCGTCATCCAGCCCCCTCAGACCCGGCTCCCACCGGATCCGCCCGCCCCCGAACCCCAATGACCTTGCCCCTCGGTCATTGTGGCTCTGCGTGACGCCGGGTGGAAGGGCCGAAGGTCACATTTCACTTCAGATGCGCGGCGTCGATGGCGGCCTGTAACGAAGCCCGGTAGCCGTCCGATGTGTATGTCGCGCCGGACACCGTGTCGATGTGCGCGCTCTGCGCGGCGACGGTCGCCCGCTCCAGTTCCGGGACGGCCGAGCTGTTGATCTCCCGGTCCCGGCCGCCCGAGGCCGGGTAGTCGATCGCGGTCGCAGTCACGATCCGCCCGTTCCGGATCGTGAGCCGGACCTGCACGGGCCCGTACCTGGTCGGGACCGACGTGCCGTTCACGACCGAGGTCCCCGACGCTGTACCGACAACCCCCGGCGGTGCCGCGGTGGAGGTCAAGCCGCTCTTGGAGTTCGTGCTGGTCGGATAGAGGAAGAGCAGGCCAAGCACGGCCGCCGTACCGCCGAAGACCACGAGGTTCCGGCGGGTCCGACGGACCGGTGCAGCTCTCACAGCGCGCCAGCTTGATGGGCGGAGTCGAGAGCGGCCTGCAGCGAAGTCTTGTAGCCCGCCGACGTGTAGGTCGCCCCGGAGACGGTGTCGATGCCTGTGTTCTGGGCCTGCACCACCTCTTCATCGAGCACGGGAACGGCCCGGCTGTTGATGCTGTCGGTCTGACTGTCGCCCTGCGGCCGGACGAGGGCCTTGGCTGCGACGATCCGGCCGCCGCGGATCCGCAACTGCACCTGCACCGGCCCGTACGGCGTATCGACCAGGTTCCCGTTGACCGTCAGTCGCGCCGGCCCGGTCGGCGACGTGGTGCGCGGGGCAGGCGTCTTGCTGGGAACGGGTGTGGCCGGGTGGGACTTCGGCGATCGCGGCACCGTCTCGGATCGGGACGGTGGCCGGCTGGGCTGCACCGAGGCGGCGGTCCGGTCCTCGGCCGGTTTCGTGCTGACCAGCAGCCCGATCCCGACGACCGCCAGGCTGATCGCTGACATCGCCAGCGTGGCTCCGCGTCTCATCCGGTCCTCCGCATGGTCACCACGTGAACCGCTCCTGATGGAGGTGGTCCGGCGGCAGACCCGCCTTCACCGCCGCACCGGTCACCGCGTCCATCCACGGATCAGGCCCGCAGACGAAGACGTCGTACGACCGGAGGTTCGGGACGAGCGCCTCGAGGGCGGCAGCGTCGTCCCAGTCGGCTGCTTCCTGCGGCAACCACGAGTTGCGGTCGGCGATGCGGCGCCCGAGCAGATAGTGGACGGTGATGCCGCGTTGCTGCGCGAGATCTTCCAGCTCCTCGCGGAACACGAGATCCGGCGCGCTCCGGGCCCGATAGACCAGGACCGCGTCACCTGGTGCGTAGGGCAGATCCTCCAGCAGAGCGCGCAGCGGGGTGATACCGATGCCGCAGGCAAGCATCGCGACTCGTTGCCCGACTCGGCGTTCGCCAGTGAGCCGGCCGTACGGCCCTTCGATCAGGACCTTGGTGCCAGGCCGCAGCCCGGCCAGTCGGCGGCTGCCGTCGCCTGCGTCCTTGGCAGTGATGCGCAGCCGGTTGTGCCGCGGGGGAGCCGACAGCGAGTACGGGTTGCCACGGGACCAGCCGGGGCCGTCGAGAAAGCGGAAGACCAGGAACTGACCGGCTTGGACACCGAGCCGGTGCAGGCCGCGACCGGCCAGTTGGACGGTCACGACGTCCCCGCTCTCCCGGACGACGGAGGTCACGGTGATCCCGTGCCGCAGGGTCCGCCAGATCGGCAGACCGGCGCGGTAGAAGACGATCGCGCCGGCTGCGAGCGCATAGGCGGACCACCAGTAGACCTGCGCGAGTCGCGAGGTGGAGAAGTCCTGCCCGGTCCAGATCTCGTGCGGGATCGACAACCCGACCCCGACGTAGGCATACAGATGCAGCAGGTGCCACGACTCGTAGCGAAGGGCGCGCCGGGCCAGCCGGATCGAGGTGACCGCCACCAGGGTCAACGCGATCGTCGCCGCGACGGCCAGCAGCATGCCGCCGTACGTCGTGACGACGGTCCACGTCTCGCGGATCAGGTTGCTGTGGTCGCGAAGCGTGTAGCCGATGGTGATGAGCGCGATGTGCGCCAACAGCAGGTTGAACGAGTAGAAGCCGACGAGCCGGTGCCGTCGGGCCAGTTCGTCCTGGCCGTAGCTGCGTTCGATCATCGGCACCCGGGCCATCAGGAACACCTGGACGAGCAGGAGATCCGCCGCGACCAGGCCGGTCAGCCGGCCGGTCGAGATGAGGAGATCAGCCGGGCCGGAGGCCAGCAGTTGCAGGCCGCGACCGGACACCCAGAGCAGGATGACGATCAGCGCACTGACCCAGCAGCCGATGCCGACGGCGTCGCGCCACCAGACCGGCGTACGGCGTGGTCGCGGTCTGGCGTGCGAGGACCGGGTCGGTCGGGCGGTCCTCAGCGTGGTCATCGAGTGGCTCCGTCGTCTGGTCGGGCGATGATGACGACGATGCCCGGCGAATCTTAGGGATTCCTTGGAGACAAGGGGGATTCGTCGCGCGCGATCGGCAGCGAGAGTTCGAAGGTCGCACCGACCGGACCTGTCGACCAGGCGTAGTTGGCCGCCATGGCGATTCGCGACGTCGTGGCTGAGTGCCGAGACCGAGACCGTAGTGGGCGCGACCGGCTCGCTGACCGCCGGAATGGAACCGTCGCAGTACGTGTTGCGCCGCTTCCGGTGCGATACCGGGACCCGTGTCGCTGACCGCGATCGCGGCGGATCGCCGATCCTTGCGCAGGCTGATCCGTACCTGACCACCGGCAGGCGTGTGATCGATGGCGTTGTCGACCAGGGACAACACGGCGCGGCGTAAGGCTGCCGCCGATCCCATCACCCAGCAGGGCGGAGCCTCGTTGTCGAAGCCCAACTCGACGCCTCGGTCTCCGGCCTGCGCGGATGCGCTGTCCGCCACTCCTTGGACGAGTGCGCTGAGCTCGACCGGCTCGCGGATCTGTTCACCGCGTGGGTCGGCGGCGGCGAGCAGGTCCTCGACCACTTCACCCAGACGCTGCGTGTCGAGGACCACGCCGTGGGAGTCGTCCCTGGTCTGTTCGCCGAGATCGCCCGCCTGGACGGCTCGATCGAGCAGTTGGGCCCGGGTACTCAGCAGCGTCAACGGAGTGCGGAGCTCGTGGCCGGCGTCGGCGATGAAGGCCCGCTGCAAAGCGAGTGCCTGTGCCAGCGGTCGGACCGCGCGCCGGCCGAGCAACACCCCGAGCAGTACCGCGAACAGCAACCCGATCGCCGAGGCCACGCCCATCGCCTTCAGCAGTCTGGCTCGCTCCTGATGGGCCGAGGTGAGATCGAGGACCACCTGGATGGTGCGCCCACCCCGTTCAAGGGTCGCTACCCGGAAGCGTGTCGTCGTCGCCGGTCTCCCGCAGATTCGTCAGCACTGCCTGGGAATTCGCTCCGCCCCGGAGTCGCGGCGAGCTCAGGAGCCAGCTCGTCGGGCAGACCGGGGGAGGAGGTGACGACGCCACGCTCGACCATCACCAGCCAGGCACTCGGCGGCGGGTCGCCGACATCGTCCGCGGTCCGGAGCGGTCGAGCGCAGCAGGTTGTCGGCCGAGGCGGACTGGCCGCGCACGACGACCACTGTCACGAACAGCACCAGCAGCAGCATCGCCAACGCGACCAGCGCAGCGGCCTGCATCGCCAGCCGCCGGGATGCCGTGCGGACCAGCACCTCGTCGCCGATCGGCCTGCTGCGGCTCACGAGAGCCTGCCGAGGCGGTAGCCGAGTCCGCGGACCGTACTGATGACCCCGGAGCCGAGCTTCTTGCGGCAGTAGTGGACGTAGGTGTCGACAACGGTCTCCGACTCGGCGTCGTTGAACACCCGGTCGAGCAGGTCCGCCCTGCTGAACACCACTTCCGGCCGGGCGGCGAGCAGGCCGAGCAACGCGGCCTCACGTTCGGACAGCTCGACCGCGTCGCCGCGAGTTCGGCGTACGGTCCGGTTCGCCAGGTCCAGCGAACCGCCGGGCACCGGCAAGGTGTGGGCCTGGTCCGGATGCCGGCGCAGCAACGCCCGGAGCCGGGCGAGCAACTCACTGATCTCAAAGGGTTTGGCGAGGTAGTCCTCGGCTCCCGCGTCCAGCCCGTCCACCCGGTCCTGGGTGGTACCACGGGCGGACAGCACCAGCATCGGTGTCGTCACTCCACGGCCACGCAACCGGCCGATCAGGTCGAGCCCCTCGATCGCCGGCAGCCCACGATCGAGCACCATCACCTCGAAGGACTGCGTCATGGCCAGATGCAGACCTCGCTGGCCGTCGGTGGCGATGGTGACCTGATAGCCCTCGCCGGACAGCACCCGCTGCAGGAGTGTAGCCAGGTCCTGATCGTCCTCGACGAGTAGCAGCGGGATCATCCGGGCCAGCCTACGGTCGCCAGCAGGGTCGAGTCCGCGACGACAGCCAGGCCGTAGTACTGGTCGACGTGGTCGACGATCTCGAGGCTGCCTGCGACGAAGGCGGCGGTGGCCAGCACGTCGGCGGTCTCCAGCGAGGGTCCGATCACGCTAACCGACAGCAAGTCAGCCGTCGTCGGGCGGCCGGTCCTCGGGTCGTACAGATGAGCGCCCCGGGCTGCCGTGCCGCTGGTCGCGACGGCCCCGGAGCGGCAACGGACGGACGTGCTGATCGCGGCCGGGTCCGCCGGGTCCTGGATTCCGACGATGAACGGTTCGCCGCTGGGGCAGCTCACCACGACGTCGCCGCCTGCGTTGAGACACCAGTCCAGGCCGCCGACAGCGGTCAGCAGACGGGCGGCGCGCTCGGTGGCCCAGCCTTTGACCAGGCCGGACGGATCCCAGTTCCCGTCCGGCCTGGTGGCATCGAAGAGACCTCCGGTGAGCTCGGCCGCGCGGAGGCAGCGATCGGCCACCTCACGGACGAGTGGTGAGGCATCGCTCCAGGCGAGGTCGCCGGTGGCGAGCCTGCTGATCTCGCTGTCGTCGCGGTACGGCGAGAAGACCCGGTCGACCTCGCGGAGTTCCGCATACACAGCATGAACCGCCTCGTCCGCGGCCTCCGACCGGGCCGAGGCGCCGCGAGCGAGCACGCTGACGGGCAGGCCCATCACCTGCTCGACCCAGCTTCGTCTGGTCACTACGGGAACCCCACCCGCCCAGTCTGACCCGTGGTTGCTGAGAGCAAACTGAGTCGGGTGTCGGTGGGGTGGCGTGCCCAGGGGGCTGAGACAGTGGTCTGGTGATCCTTGCTCTGGTGGGTGCGTTCGGTGCGGCTGTCCTGTACGGCGTGGGCACCGTTCTGCAGGCTGAAGGGCTGCGCCGCTCGGCCCGATCGCATGCGACCACCCTGTGGGGACGCATCGAGGCGGGTTGGCTGTACGTCGTGGGTCTGGCGCTCGACGGCGCTGGATTCCTCGCGTCACTGGCCGCCTTGCGGTCACTTCCGCTGTTCATCGTGGAGTCGGCGGTGGCCTCGAGTGTCGCGGTGACCGCGATCCTGGCCGCGCTGTTCCTGGGCGGACGGCTGGATCGGCCGACGGTGCTCGCGCTCGTGGTCGTCGGGGTCGGGCTAGTCGGGCTCGCCGCTGGCGCAGTCGAGGGCCCGGCGAAAACCCTCAGTGGGACGGCCGCGTGGTTGTTGCTGATCCTCGTCGTACCGGTGCTGGGCCTTGGCTTCGCAGGTTTCAAGGTGGCGGGTGCTCGCGGTGTGACGTTGCTGGCCGTTGTCGCCGGGCTGGGATTCGGTGGAGCCGGGGTGGCTGCCCGCACGTTGAATCTCGAACACGGCTGGAAGGTGCTGACCGATCCGGTTGCCTGGTCCCTGGTGGTCTACGGAGTCCTCGCACTCGCCGCCTTCGGGCTTGCACTGCAGCGTGGCTCGGTGACGGTGGTCGCGGCCATCACCTTCAGCATCGAGACCGTCGTACCGGCGGCTGTCGGGCTGATCTGGCTCGGGGATCAGGTCCGCGAAGGGCTGGTCTGGCTGACCGTGCTCGGATTCGTGTTCACCCTCGGCGGTTCGGTGCGGCTGGCCAGATTCGCGGTGATCGAGCCATGACCGTACGCCGGGCAGCTGTGGTGGCCGTTGCGATCGTGCTCTGTGCCGGTGGCCTGCTGGCGACCGCCGGAACAGGCGACACGGCCGACAAGCAGACCACCAGCATTCCGGCGACGCCGTCACCGGGCGGGAAGCCGCTGCGGGTCGTGGCCTTGGGCGACTCGGTGACTGCCGGTGCAGCTTGTGGGTGCGCGGCGTTCCCCGAGCTCTATGGGCGACTCCTGAGCCAGCGGACCGGCGTACAGGTGACTGTTGAGAATCGCGGCGTCAGTGGGCTCGATTCCGAAGGGCTCCTGAAGCAGTTGGACGAACCGCAGCCGGCGCAGGCGGTCAAGGACGCGAACGTCGACCTGATCACGATCGGGGCGAACGACTTCGGCGATCACCATGACGAGGTCGTCGACGCGACCTGTTCGGCCGACTGCGTGACCGACGAATTGGACCAGTTGTCCGGCGACCTGCACCGCATCCTCGAACGCATCCGCGCCCTGCGCGCAGGTCAGGCGACGACCACCCTGGTGACCGGCTACTGGAACGTCTTCGAGGACGGCGAGGTCGCCCGGCAGAACTTCAGCGCCGACGGCCGCGCCGCCACGGTCGACCTCACCCGCCGGGTGAATTCGGTGATCGAGGCCGCGACTCTCGCGGAGGGCGCCACCTCGGTCGACCTGGCCGGCCCGTTCCAGCGCGAAGGCGCCGACGTCACCGGCCTGCTCGCCCCCGACGGCGATCACCCGAACGCGGCCGGCCACCAACTCATCGCCAAGGTCCTGCTCGCGGCAGGCCTGCCCACCTTGAAGTCATGACCCGCATCCAACGCTTCCTTGCTGCCGTACGCCGACCAGGTGTCCGCGGCAGATCCACCAGTGCAGCCGTCGTCGTGGTCGCCATCGCGCTGGCCGTCGGCGCGCTGATCCTGCTGCTCCTGCTCCAGCGGACCTTGATCAACAGCGTCTCCGGTGCCGCCGAAGACCGCTCGGCCGACATCGCCACGCATGTTCAGGAAGATGGGCAGCGCGGACTCCGCGAGGAACTCGTCGAGAACAACCGGCCGAGCCAGTTGATCCAGGTCCTGGACGGTAGCGGCCAAGTGGTGGCCAGCTCGTCACGGCGTACGGAACAGCCGCTCACCGACCTGCGCCCGGACAACGGTCAACTGCTGAGCAACGAGCTGGGCCGGATGCCGCTGCTCAGCGACGACCACGAGTCCCTGATCGTTGCCCGGGGCACCGAGTTCGAGGGTGCGCGGTTCACGGTCGTGGTTGCCTCGTCGATCCAGACCCAGCGGGAGACCGTCGAAACCGTCATCTTCTACCTGCTGCTCGGCTTCCCGTTGCTGCTGCTCCTGGTCGGGATGGCGATGTGGATCCTGGTCGGCCGCGCGCTCCGACCGGTCGAGCGGATCCGCGCCCAGGTGCACGGCATCGGCGCCAACCAGCTGGCCGAGCGCGTCCCGGTGCCGGCCACCCAGGACGAGATCGCCCGTCTCGCAGTCACCATGAACGAGATGCTCAACCGGTTGCAGGCGGCGCAGGAGACGCAGCGAAGGTTCGTCGCCGATGCGAGTCACGAGCTGCGGTCCCCGATCGCCACCCTCACCGCGGCGCTCGACGTCGTCGTGGTCGATGTCACCGGGCAGGCCTGGCTGGATCTGCAACAGGTGATGGGCGCCGAGACCGGGCGGATGCGGAGACTGGTCGAGGATCTGTTGCTGTTGGCAAAGGCAGACGACGATGGACTGCGGCTGCAGCGATCCGATGTCGACCTGGACGACCTGGTCGAGTCCGAGGTCCGGCGGCTGCGAAGCTCCGAAGGCGGTCCGGCCGTGCAACGCGACGTACGGACGGTCCGGGTTCTTGGCGACGCGGACAAGCTCGCCCAGGTGATCCGCAACCTGGTCGAGAACGCGACCCGGGCCGCGAAGAGCACAGTCCGCTTCACACTCACAGAACAAGCCGGTACTGCGGTGCTCACGGTCGAGGACGACGGTGACGGGATTCCGCCGGCCGACCGCGAGCGGGTCTTCGAGCGCTTCGTCCGGCTGGACGCGAGCCGGGATCGGGTCAGTGGGGGATCGGGGCTCGGCCTGGCCATCGTCCGCGAAGTACTGCGCGCGCAGGGTGGTTCCGTGCGGATCACCGACTCCTCGCTGGGCGGTGCGAGGTTCGAGGTGACCCTGCCGACCGAGGGCCCGTCGCCCCGGGGGTGACGGTGACGCGACGGTGAGGGTGACCGCCGATCGGCAGGGCCGTACTAGAGGGACTTGTGGATTCCCAGTCCGAGTTGGTCACAGAGCCACGGATAGATGTAGCTGAAGGCGGATTCGGCGAACTGCCAGTTGTGCGTGCCGGGCAGGACCGTCAGCTTCGAGACGATGCCTTCCTTCTTGCCGGCCGCGATCAGCAGGTTCGCCTCGCGGGCGTGCAGCTTCTCGTCGGTGCCGTCGAGATAGCGGCCGGTGAGTGCCGGGTAGCGACCGTGCTTGGCGATCACCGTCAGCGGGTCGTGCGCGGCGTACGCGGCGGCGGATCCGCCGAACAGGTTCGCGATCGTCTGCGCCTTGTTGCCGGTGTTCGGGTACTGGTCGCCGGAGATGTCCACGAAGTGCCCGAAGGTGGTCGAGTGCTCGGTGCTCAGCCCGATCGCGCAGGTGCCGCCCATCGAGAAGCCGGCGACCGCCCACGACTTCGGGTTCTTCGAGGCGCCGAAGGTGGCGCTGATGTACGCCGGGATGTCGCGGTAGAGGTGGTCCTCGGCCTGCCCGTGCGGACCGTTGACGCATTCCGTGTCGTTGGCGAAGTTGGCGGTGGCATCGGCGAAGACCAGGATCGGGCCGAGTCCGTGGTGCTGCGCGGCGTACGCCTGAGCGGTCTTGACGGCGTCGCCGATCCGGACCCAGTTCTCCGGCTTGGAGTGTTCGGCGCCGATCATCTCGACCACCGGCAGCACCGGGCGATGCGTCCCGCGGAACCAGACCGGCGGCAGGTACACGAGCTCCTGGCGATGCACGAACCCGCTCGGTACGTCGGGGATCGTCACCGCGACCAGTTCGCCCGACCGAGCCCCGGCCGGATCCTTGTGGTCCTTGATCTGCGACAGCGACACCTGCCCAGGAGGCGCCTGCCCCTGCAGCCCGGCCACGGCATCACCAACGGTCGGGTAGTAACCCACGAACTGATTGATGCCATTGGCACCCACCACGGCAGCGAGCACAGCAGCCAGTACTGCGGCCCCGCGGCGACCCCATCCCGCACTGGACCACCCCACACCCAGCAGCACCAACGCACCAAAAGCGGCGGTCAACCAGATCCACACGTGCACCGGCAACGGATCGGTCATCCCCAACCCCGGTGCGATCACCTTCGCGATCAACACCCCGAGCACCGCGGACCCGACGATCACCAACGGCAACCGCCGGGTCCGCCACCGCGCATCGCGCCACCCGATCGCCAGCAGCAACATCACCGCCGCGACCACCTCGAGCGCGACCGGCAACCACCCCTTGAGCAACGACACCTCGAGCCCCATCACATGCCTCCCCAGAAAGCACTACGGCGAAATGACCCCGAGCAGATCGGTGGTGAGCTCGGGATCGACAAGTCAGCCACCGTCGGCTGCCAGCCGGTAACCCATCCCGCGGACGGTTTCGATGGCGTGGCGGTCGAAGGGGGCGTCGAGTTTGAGGCGGAGGTAGCGGACGTAGACCTCGACCACGTTCGGATCGCCGTCGAAGGCCGGGTCCCAGACGGACTCCAGGATCTCGGTCTTGGTGACGGTGTCGCCGCGGTGCCGCATCAGGAACTCCAGCAGCCCGTACTCCCGCGGCGTCAGCACGATCTCCTGGCCGGCCCGTTCGACCCGCTTGCGTGCCGGGTCCAGCGACAGATCACCGGCCACCAGTACGACGGGACGTTCGGGCCCGCCGCGGCGGATCAGCGCCCGCAACCGGGCGACCAGGACGAGGAAACTGAACGGCTTGGTCAGGTAGTCGTCGGCGCCGAGATCGAACGCGTCGGTCTGGTCGTGCTCGCCGTCCTTCGCGGTCAGCATCAGCACCGGCGTCCAGACCCCGCGCCGGCGGAGCTCCTCGAGCACCTTGTACCCGTTCAGCTTGGGCAACATGATGTCCAGCACGATCACGTCGTACGCGCTCTCGCTCGCCGCCCAGACCGCGTCCTCGCCGTTGTGCACCACCTCGACCACGAACCCGGCGTCGGTGAGCCCACGCCGGACCGTCTCGGCCAGCCGGACCTCGTCCTCCACCATCAGCACCCGCATGTCCCCAGTCTGACCCGGCGTCGCTGAGAATCCGCTGAGTGACGCCGACTCAGCGTCTTCTCAGCCCAACCGGTCTACTGTCGGAGAGATGACTTACGTGAGGGTCGCGCTGGGCACACTGCTCATCGCGACAGCCGCCGCCTGCGGTGTCCACGCTGCCACGCAGAGCCCGGTCCCACCGTCATCCCCGACGCCCACGAAGGCGGAGGTGACCAGCAAGGACGACACCTGCCCACCCGGTGCGCCGGCGGCCCCGCTCGCCCCGACGGCAAACCCCGCCAAGATCACCAAGATCCTGCTGGTCGTCCTCGAGAACAAGAACCCCTGCGCCTCCACCAAAGGCATGCCTTACCTCGCAGGACTCGCCGACAAGTACGCCAAAGCCGGCCTCTACTACGCGATGGCACACCCCTCGCTGCCGAACTACCTCACGATCGCCGGCGGCTCGACCTTCGGCATCCGCGACGACCGCTCACCGGCCGCGCACAAGCTCACCGGCGAGTCCGTCTTCGGCCAGGTCCTCGCGACCGGCGAGATCGCCAAGACCTATGTCGAGGACATGAAGTCGAACTGCCAGCTGGAGCAAGGCAAGAACGACCCGTACGCCGTACGCCATAATCCGTGGCTCTACTTCGCCTACGATACCGAGCGTCAGTTCTGCCAGCAGTACGACGTACCGGCGGGAACGGTCGAGGAGGGGGAGTTCCATGACGACGTTGCCAACGGCACCCTGCCGACCTTCGGATATCTGGCACCGAACCTCTGCGACGACGCCCACGACTGTCCGCTGAACTCGGCCAACACCTGGATGACGAAGTGGTTCGCGCCACTCCTCAAGGGCCCAGACTTCACCTCTGGCCACCTGCTCGTCCTGATCACCTTCGACGAGGACGACAAGCACGCCGGCAACCGCGTCCTCACCGTCGCCCTCAACCCCGCCCTGAACCACGTGGTCATCGGCCAACGCCTGGACCACCTCGCGACCAGCCGGGCGATCTCCACCCTCGTCTCCGCACCCCCACTCCGCGAAGCCATCAAGGCCCCCGACCTCTTCACCTTGCTCGGCCTGTCCCACTGAGTGATTGGTATCGATTCCACAACGGCAGGAATTGATACCGGGTCGGCGGCCCATTGTTTCGGGGGTTTGGAAGGTTTGGAAAAAGTTGCAGGGGTGCGCGTCTTGACGACGTCGGTCGAGTAGTCGGTTACCGTTTGTGATGTAGCGGTCGCGGGGTGGGACGCAGGGCGAACTGGGCGCCGGGGTCTGCAGTCACGCCGGTCCTTCTCGGGACGCCGGCCGATCGATACCACATCAGCTAGTTCAGCCATTCCTTCGTGCACGGGGCCACTCACCCCTGCCCGGAGCCGCGCGCCGGTCGCACCGCCGGCGTGCTGACGCCTGCCCGGAATGGGCGCTCGCACTGTGAACAGCAACGTGAACCGCGAACGAAATGGTGGTGGGTACTGTGACTTTGACCGAGCCGGCCTCGTCGGACGTCAATGCCAATGGGCAGCGACCGCAACTCAGCCTGGGGACCGCCGCCGCGCGGAACCTGGCGACGACGACCAAGTCCGAGCCGCAGATGCAGGGCAAGACTTCGCGCTGGTTGCTGAAGATGCTGCCCTGGGTACAGGTCGCCGGTGGTACGTACCGGGTGAACCGCCGCCTCAGCTACGCCGTCGGCGACGGCCGCGTCACCTTCACCACCACCGGATCCGAAGTCCGGGTGATCCCGCAGGAGCTCTGCGAACTGGCCTTGCTGCGCAGCTATGACGACGTCGAGGTACTGTCCGCGCTGGCGAATCGCTTTGTACAGCAGGAGTTCCAGCCCGGCGACGTGATCGTCGAACGCGGCCGGCCGGCCGATCAGGTCTGCCTGATCGCCCACGGCAAGGTGAACAAGATCGGCCTCGGCAAGTACGGCGACGAGACGGTGCTGGAGACGCTGGTCGACGGCGACCACTTCACCTACCGCGCAGTACTGGAGTCCGACGACTTCTGGGAGTTCACCGTCAAGGCGATCACGCCCGTGCACGCTACTCACCCTCTCGCAGGACTCGTTCGAGGAGCTGGTCGGCCAGGCCGACAGCCTCCGCGAGCACATCGAGCAGTTCCGCAACAGCCCGGAACAGGCCGAGAACGAGTACGGCGAGGCCGCCATCGAGCTCGCCGCCGGCCATGAGGGCGAAGCCGACCTGCCCGGCACGTACGTCGACTACGAGACGACTCCCCGTGAGTACGAGTTGAGCGTCGCCCAGACCGTACTGCGGGTGCACACCCGCGTCGCCGATCTCTACAACCACCCGATGGACCAGACCGAGCAGCAGCTTCGCCTCACCGTCGAGGCGCTCCGCGAGCGGCAAGAGCACGAGATGATCAACAACCGCGACTTCGGCCTGCTGCACAACGCGGACCTGAGCATGCGGATCCCGACCCGCACCGGACCGCCGACGCCGGGCGACCTCGACGACCTGCTCAGCCTGGTCTGGAAGGAACCCGCCTACTTCCTGGCGCATCCCCGGGCGATCGCCGCGTTCGGCCGCGAGTGCACCAAGGCCGGCGTCTACCCGGACAGCGTGGACTTCGGCGGTCACCGGTTGCCGGCCTGGCGCGGCGTACCGATCTTCCCGTGCAACAAGCTCGGCATCAGCGACACCCGGACCAGCTCGATCATGCTGATGCGGACCGGTGAGGACAACCAGGGCGTGATCGGGCTGCAGCCGACCGCACTGCCCGACGAGTTCGAGCCCGGCCTGTCGGTGCGGTTCATGAACATCAGCGAGAAGGCGATCATCAACTACCTGGTGAGCGCCTACTACTCGGCCGCCGTACTGGTTCCGGACGCCCTAGGCATCCTCGAAGGCGTCGAGATCGGCCGGGAAGGCTAGACCATGTCGAAGCAGCCCTACGAGCTGCCCGACTTCTATGTGCCCTATCCGGCCAGGATCAGTCCCCACCTGGAAGGAGCCCGGGCGCACAGCAAGGCCTGGGCCTACGAGTTCGACATGATCGACGTTCCCCAAGAGGGCAAGGCGATCTGGGACGAGCACGACTTCGACAGCCACGACTACGCGCTGCTCTGCGCGTACACCCATCCGGACGCGACCGGGCCGGCCCTCGACCTGGTCACCGACTGGTATGTCTGGGTCTTCTACTTCGACGACCACTTCCTGGAGCTCTACAAGAAGACCCAGGACATGGCCGGAGCCAAGGCCTACCTCGACCGGCTGCCCCTCTTCATGCCCGTGGAGGGACCGATCACGGAAACCCCGGCGAACCCGGTGGAGCGCGGTCTGGTGGATCTCTGGAACCGCACGGTTCCCTCGATGTCACCGGGCTGGCGGCAACGATTCGTCGGTACTACGGAAGCCCTGCTGGCCGAGTCCCTCTGGGAGCTCACCAACATCAGCGCCGGCCGGATCGCCAACCCGATCGAGTACGTCGAGATGCGCCGCAAGGTCGGCGGGGCACCCTGGTCGGCGAACCTGGTCGAGTACGCCGTGAACGCCGAAGTACCGGTCGAGGTCGCCCACACCCGGCCGATGCAGGTCCTCAGCGACACGTTCTCCGACTCCGTGCACCTGCGCAACGACCTGTTCTCCTATCAGCGCGAGGTGGAGACCGAAGGCGAGGTGAACAACGGCGTCCTGGTGGTGGAGCGCTTTCTCGGTTGCCCACCGCAACAAGCCGCCGATCTGGTCAACGACATCCTCACGTCCCGGTTGCACCAGTTCGAGAACACGGCGGTCACCGAGATCCCGCCGCTGCTCGCGGAGCACGGGATCGATCCGCAGGGCCAACTCGACGTACTGGCCTATGTGAAGGGTCTGCAGGACTGGCAGTCGGGTGGGCACGAGTGGCACCTGCGCTCGAGCCGCTATATGAACAAGGGCGGCAAGGCGGCTTCATCAGGGCAAGGCGTTCTGGGCGGCCCGACAGGCCTCGGTACTTCGGCCGCCCGGATCCTCTCGTCGCTGGTGTCCACGGCGCCGTTCCGGATGCGCAGCCACAGCTTCGCCGCACATCCTGTGGGCGCGACGCCGATGCCGGAGTTCTACCTTCCCTATCCCGCGAAGCTCAGCCCGCACCTCGCCGGTGCCCGCCAGAACCTCGTGGAATGGGGCCAGCGGGTCGGTATCACCGACGGCGTGATCTGGGACGCCGAGATGCTCGAAGGGTTCGACCTTCCCCTCTGCGCGGCCGGGATCAACCCGGACGCGACGCCGGACGAACTCGACCTGGCCAGCGGCTGGCTCGCCTGGGGCACGTACGCCGACGACTACTACCCGGTGGTCTTCGGGCGGACCAAGGACATGGCCGGCGCGAAGGCGACCACCCAACGGTTGTCCGAGTTCATGCCGATCGATTCCCCGATCACGCAGGTGCCGGTGAACGGCCTGGAACGCGCTCTCGCCGATCTCTGGGTGCGCACCGCGGGACCGATGAGCATCGAGGACCGGCGGACGTTCCGGGCGGCGGTCGACACGATGACCGACAGCTGGCTCTGGGAGCTGGCCAACCAGTTCCAGAACCGGATCCCCGACCCGGTCGACTACATCGAGATGCGCCGCCGGACGTTCGGCTCGGATCTCACGATGAGTCTCTGCCGGATCGGTCACGGCCGCTCGGTGCCACCGGCGATCTACCGGTCCAGGGTGGTCCGGGCGATGGAGAACTCGGCCGCGGACTATGCCTGCATGCTGAACGACGTCTTCTCGTACCAGAAGGAGGTCCAGTTCGAAGGCGAGTTCCACAACGCGGTGATGGTGGTGCAGAACTTCCTCGGCTGTGACCGGGACACCGCCCTCGCGATGGTGAACAACTTGATGACCGCGCGGATGCAGCAGTTCGAGCAGCTCGTCACAGTCGACCTGCCGACCATGTTCGACGACTTCGGCCTGGCCGACGACGTCCGGCAGACCCTGCTCGGCTATGCCGGAGAACTGCAGAACTGGATGTCCGGAATCCTCGTCTGGCACCGCGGCTGCGACCGGTACGACGAACCGTCGCTGCTCCGCCGGGCAGGTAAGCCCATCACCGAACCGGTGAAGACCTTCCGGATCCCGCACGGTGCCACCGGACTCGGGACATCCGCGGCCAAGACCTATCAACTCGCAGGTACGCGCAGAATGGACGGTGCACGGTGACCGGAACCGATGTGGACACCCCGAAACCCCAGCTGAGCCTGGGCACCGCGGCTGCGCGGAAGCTGGCGAGCACGACGAAGTCCGTCCCGCAGATGCAGGGGATCTCGCCGCGCTGGCTGCTCAAGATGCTGCCGTGGGTGGAGACGCAGGGCGGTGTCTTCCGGGTGAACCGCCGTTCGACCTTCACGGTCGGTGACGGCCGGCTGAGCTTCTCCGCGACCGGGGCCGAAGTACGGGTGATCCCCGCCGAGCTGACAGAACTGCCGCCACTGCGCGAGTTCGCTGACGAAGAGGTGCTCTCGGCGCTGGCGGACCGGTTCTACCAGCAGGAGTACGAGGCCGGTCAGGTGATCGCGGAGTTCGGCAGCCGGGTCGACGACCTGATCCTGGTTGCTCATGGCAAGGTGTCGCTGGCGGGCGTCGGCGAGTACGGCAACGGGACCGATCTGGGAACCGTTGCCGACGGCGACTACCTCGGCGAAGGCCTGCTGACCGAGCCGCCGGAGACGATCTGGGAATACACCGCGAAGGCGACCACCCGCTGCACGGTACTCAAGCTTCATCGCAACGACTACAACGACCTGCTCGGCCGGTCCGACGGTCTGCGCGAACACCTGGAGACCTTCAAGTCCAGGCCGAAGCCACCGCAGAACAAGTCGGGTGAGGCCGAGATCGCGTTGAGCGCCGGCCATGCGGGGGAGGACGATCTGCCTGGCACCTTCGTCGACTACGACCCGGCGCCCCGCGAGTACGAGCTGAGCGTCGCGCAGACCATCCTCCGAGTGCAGACCCGGGTCGCGGATCTCTACAGCAAACCGATGGACCAGACCGAGCAGCAGCTCAGGCTGACCATCGAGGCGCTGCGCGAACGCCAGGAACACGAGCTGATCAACAACCGCGACTTCGGCCTGCTGCACAACGCGGACTTCAAACAGTGCATCTACACCCGCACCGGTCCGCCGACGCCGGACGACTTCGACGAACTCCTGACCAGGCGCCGCAAACCACGGCTTCTCCTGGCCCATCCACGGGCGATCGCGGCCTTCGGCCGGGAGTGCACCAAAGCCGGTGTCTACCCGGAGACGGTCGAGGTCGAAGGTCAGCGTGCGCATGCCTGGCGCGGCGTACCGATCCTTCCGTGCAACAAGATCCCGATCTCGTCGACCAACACCACCTCCGTTCTCGTACTGCGAACGGGAGCCGAGGACGAAGGCGTCATCGGCCTGCGGCAGACCGGTCTGCCCGACGAGGTGGAGCCCGGCCTGAATGCCCGGTTCATGGGGATCAACGAGAAGGCCGTCTCGTCGTACCTGGTCAGTACCTATTACTCGGTGGCAGTGCTCGTCCCGGACGCCCTCGGCGTTCTGGAAAACGTCGAACTCGGTGGATGAGGAGCATGCGATGTCCACTCTTCAAGAGGGCAGATCGGCGTTCGAGGTCCTGGCCTGGAGCCGCGAACAAGTAGAACCCGCATTGCGCGAAGCCGTCGGCACCATGCCACTGGCAACACAACGGATCGCCAACTACCACTTCGGCTGGGAAGACGAGGACGGTACTCCGACGCACGCCGACAGTGGCAAGGCCTTGCGCCCGGCCCTCGCGCTGCTGTCGGCAGAAGCAGTCGGCGGTACGCCGGAGTCGGCGCTACCCGCTGCGGTAGCGGTCGAGCTGGTGCACAACTTCTCCTTGCTGCACGACGATGTGATGGACTGCGACACCACTCGTCGGCACCGGGCGACGGCCTGGTCGGTCTTCGGACTCGGAGCAGCGATCCTGGCCGGCGACGCGTTGCTGAGCCTCGCGTTCGACGTACTGGTCAACAGTGGGAATCAGCGGGCAGACGATGCTGCCCGGATGCTCGGGTCGGCCGTTCAGGAGCTGGTCGACGGGCAGCTCGCGGACTCGCATTTCGAGACACGTGACGACGTGGTGATGTCCGAGTGCGTCCGGATGGCGCAGCTGAAGACCGGCGCGCTGCTGGGATGTTCCAGCGCGCTCGGAGCGCTCTTCGGCGGCGGCCGGCCCGAACAGGTCGACCACCTGCGGTTGTTCGGCGAGGACCTCGGACTCGCCTTTCAGTACGCCGACGACCTGCTCGGGATCTGGGGGGACCCGCGGGTGACCGGCAAACCGGTGCACTCGGATCTGCGCAGGCGGAAGAAGTCGCTGCCTACCGTTGCCGCGCTGACGTCCGACACCGAGGCCGGCCGTGAGCTGGCGGTGCTCTATCAGGAAGAACTCGCCGACGAGCAGCTCGGGCATGCGGCCGACCTGATCGAACGGACCGGTGCCAGGGAGCAGAGCCAGGCACAGGCCGACGCGTTGCTGGCGTCCGCGCTGGGGGAGTTGTCGTCGGCAGGCTCGGCCATCCAGGCCGCGGCCGAGCTGACCCAGCTCGCCCGGCTGGCGACCCGGCGCGACCGCTGAAATGGGGGGAACAGATGACACGACGCACCATCCTGCTGGCCTCGCCACGCTCGTTCTGCGCGGGTGTCGAACGCGCGATCGAGGTGGTCGAGCAGTTGCTGGCCCACCGTCCGGGGCCCATCTACGTGCGCAAGCAGATCGTCCACAACACGCACGTCGTCGCTGACCTCGAACGTCGGGGCGCGGTCTTCGTCGACGAGCTGGACGGTGTCCCGGACGGCGCCACTGTCGTCTTCTCCGCGCACGGCGTCGCCCCGGCGGTCCGCAACGAGGCGGACCGCCGGGGGCTCGACGTGGTCGACGCGACCTGCCCCTTGGTCACCAAGGTGCACGCCGAGGCCCGCCGGTACGCCGCTCGCGGGGACACCGTGGTGCTGATCGGGCATGCCGGCCACGAAGAGGTGGAAGGCACGATGGGGGAGGCGCTCGAGCAGACCGTCCTGGTGGAGACGGTCGAGGACGTCGCCGCTCTGCAGGTAGAGGATCCGTCCAAGGTCTCCTACCTGACCCAGACGACCCTCGCGGTGGACGAGACCACCGCAGTACTGGATGCCCTGCGCAACAAGTTTCGAGGGTTGCGTGGACCGGAGTCGGCTGACATCTGTTATGCCACGACGAATCGGCAGGAGGCGTTGGCGGCGATCGCGGACGAGGCCGATCTGGTGCTGGTGGTCGGTTCGACGAACTCTTCGAACTCCAAACGGCTGGTGGAGCTGGCGCAGAAGCGGGGCACCGCGGCGTACCTGATCGACGATGCGGGTGACATTCGCGGCGAGTGGCTGGACGGCGTACGGGTCGTTGGTTTGACGGCTGGGGCGTCGGCGCCGCCGCGGCTGGTGAACGAGGTAGTGGAGTTGCTGGGGCAACTCGGGCCGGTCGAGGTGATCGAACGGGAGCTGACCCGGGAGACGATCCACTTCACGCTGCCGTCGGCGGTGAGGCGGCCATGACCGCGATCTCGTTGGGGATGCCCGCGGCTGCGGGGGTGCAGCGGCGCAAGTCACGATCGATGACGGTGGGTGGGGTCCCCGTCGGTGGTGGGGCACCGGTGTCGGTGCAGTCGATGACGACGACACCGACGGCGGACATCGAGGCGACACTGCGGCAGATCGCGGAGTTGACCGCTGCGGGCTGCCAGATCGTCCGGGTCGCGGTGCCGTCGCAGGACGACGCGGACGCGCTGCCGGTGATCGCGGCGAAGTCGGGGATCCCGGTGGTGGCCGACATCCACTTCCAGCCGCGGTACGTGTTCGCGGCGATCGACGCCGGCTGCGCCGCGGTCCGGGTGAATCCGGGGAACATCAAGAAGTTCGACGACAAGATCGCCGAGATCGCTCGGTCCGCAGCGGCGGCGGGGGTACCGATTCGGATCGGGGTGAACGCGGGTTCGCTGGACCAGCGGCTGCTGGCGAAGTACGGGAAGGCGACGCCGGCCGCGTTGGTCGAATCGGCGTTGTGGGAGTGCTCGCTCTTCGAGGAACACGGATTCACCGATCTCAAGCTGTCGGTGAAACACCATGATCCGTTGGTGATGATGGCGGCCTATCGGTTGCTGGCGCAGCGGTGTGACTATCCGTTGCATCTCGGGGTGACCGAGGCCGGGCCGTTGTTCCAGGGCACGATCAAGTCGGCCGTCGCGTTCGGCGTACTGCTTGCCGAGGGCATCGGCGACACGATCCGGGTCTCCTTGTCGGCACCGCCGGTCGAGGAGGTCAAGGTCGGGATCGGGATCCTCGAGTCGCTCGGGCTGCGGCCGCGGCGGCTGGAGATCGTCTCGTGCCCGTCCTGCGGGCGGGCGCAGGTCGACGTGTACAAGCTGGCCGAGCAAGGTGACCGCCGCGTTCGACGGTTTCCCGGTGCCGCTGCGAGTCGCGGTGATGGGGTGTGTGGTGAACGGGCCGGGTGAAGCACGCGAGGCCGATCTCGGCGTCTCGTCGGGCAACGGCAAGGGCCAGATCTTCGTCAAGGGCGAGATCGTCCGGACGGTCCCGGAGAGCCAGATCGTCGAGGCGCTGCTCGAAGAGGCGCTCGCGCACGACTGGTCCGGGCGGAGTGAGTGAGGGGGACTGGATGAATCTCTATCTCGGTGGGTTGTTCTGGGTCGTCGGGGTGATGATCTTCACCGCGGTCCTGGCCGTCGTACTGCGGAAGGCCAGGCACCGCGAAGGCCGGGAGGCGAACAACGAGGTGGCCGGCCAGGTCTTCACCGTGGTCGGCGGGGTGAACGTGGTGATCGCCGCGTTCGTGCTGATCTCGCTGTTCGACGCGATGGACAAGGCACAGGACACCACCTACGAAGAGGCGAACGCGCTGGTCGCGGTGCAGTGGTCGAGCGATTCGCTGGCCGAGCCGACCAGGACCAAGGTGCACGAGCTGACCACGTCGTACGCGCCGATCGTCTCCGAGCACGAGTGGCCGGCGATGAAGGCAGGCACGACGGTCGGCGACAAAGGCTGGCAGGTGCTGACCAGCCTGCAGAACGAGATCGAGCACGCGAAAACGACGACCGAGCGGCAGGAGAACGCTAGGGTCGACGCGGCGGCGCAGGTCTGGAACGTTTACCAGGCGCGGCAGACGCGGCTGAACTCCAGCGGCAGTGGGGTCAGTTCGGTGGTCTGGTTCGCGATCGTGATCGGCAGCGTGATGTCGGTGGCGCTGATGTTCATGTTCGGCGGCCCGGGTGTGTATTCGTACGCCGTGATCGTGTCGATGCTGTCCGGCGCGATCGGGCTGCTGCTGTTCGCGATCTACCAACTGCAGAACCCCTTCAGCGGCGGAGCAAGCGTCGGCCCGGACGCCTTCGTCGAGGCGCTGACCCGATTGAGTCGCGGTGGCTAATGCGACGCCCGTACGACGGGTGCTCGCAGGGTCGGCCGCGCTCCTTCTGGCTTCGCTGACGACGGTGCTGGTGGTCAGCGAGTCGTCGGCGGCGTCGGAGTGCGAGATCCTGCTCGTCCGGTCGAGCGGGCACAACTCGCTGTCCCGGTTGTCGCAGGTCTCGCTGCCGTCGGGAGCTGTCACGGATCTCGGGCGGCTCGACTATCAGGTCAACGCGCTGGGGTACTCGCGGTCGCAGGACTTGGCCTATGGCATCGCTTCTCGGGACCGGAACGGGTGGCTCAGGCGGCGGCCGCATCTGGTGTCGATCGATCGGCGCGGAGCCGTGGCGGATCTCGGGCCGGTCCGCGAAGGTGCGGGCGGGATCGCGGATCCGACGGCCGGGACGATAGCGGGGTCCCGGCTGTATCTGCGCGACCAGCACCGGTTGTTCACGCTGGACATCGATCCGGAGAGTTCGACGTACAAGAAGGTCTTGCGCGTTGTCCGGCCGTCGCCGATCTGGCTGACGATGTCGATCGACGATTTCGCGTACTCCGATGGTCTGCTCTATGGCATCTCCACCTTCGGTTTGTCGGCGAAGCTTGTCAGCATCGATCCCATGACGGGCGTCTCGAAGATCATCACGACGATCCCTGGGGTGCCTTCGACGGATTCCTACACGTCGGTGGTGATGCTCGACTCGCACACCGTCGCCGCAATCCACACCGGCCACGACCAGCGAACCCGAGCCTTCCGCATCTCCTTCGACGGCTCCAGTACCGAACTGACGTCGTGGGCTGCGGTGAGCGGTAGCGATGCGGCTGGTTGCCTGAAGCAAGCACCTCCGCCGCCCCCGCCACCACTGCCACCGCCTCCGCCACCACCGCCTCCGCCGAACCCGCCGCCTCCGCGGCCGGCGCCTACGCCGACTCCTGAGCCCAGTCCTACGCCCTCACCTACGCCAACCCCCAGCCCCACGCCCACACCGACTCCCACGCCCACCCCTAGCCCCACGCCCACGCCTACCCTGAGCCCCACACCACGCCAGGAGCTGCCACCGCCGCCTCCCGAACCACCAACGCCTACGCCGGCACCGAGGCCGCCGCGGCCGATGCCGAGCGAGATCACCATCGCGCCGCAGGTCGCGGCGACACCGAAGCCGGCTGACCGGACCGTCCAGGTGCTGCGGCGCTGGTCGATGGCGACTCTGCTGGTCGTGCTCACCGGAGGTGCCGCGATGGCGGCCCAACGCCGGATGCGGAGGTGAGTGCGGTGGCGGTGGAGCGCGCGCGGCGGCTGGAGGCGACGAAGCTCGTGGGGAGGGAGCAGGAGCTTCGAACAGCCCGCGCCGCGCTGCGCACCACGCCGGCCCTGCTTCTCGTGGTCGGCGAGGCAGGCGTCGGCAAAACGCGCCTCGTCGCCGAACTGGCGCGCGAGCATGGCGGTCCGACCTGGCTCGGCGCGGAGGTGACGCGCGCCGGAGAGCCTGCTCGCTGGCTGACCGGGCGTTGCCGTCCGATTCAGCACCCCACCCCGATGGCGCCGTTGGCGGAGGCCTTTCGCGGTATCGCCGGCTTGAGCGACTGCTTCGATGACGCCGCTCCGGCAACGGGCCGGTACTCGGCCTGGAGCGGTCTGCTGGAGAGGTTGACCGAGCTCGGTCCGACAGTGCTGGTGATCGAGGACCTGCACTGGGCAGATCGCGGAACCTTGCAGGTGCTGCAGTTTCTCGCCGGCCGGTTGCCACCGGAGTTGCAGCTGATCGGGACCTACCGGCCGGAGGAGTCCCGGGAGATCACCACGCTGGCGGGAGCCGTTCCGGCCGGGACCCGAACGGTCGAGGTGCGGCTGCAACCGCTCGGGGCGGCCGCGGTCCACGAACTGGCCACCGAGGTGCTCGGCCTGGATTTGTTGCCCTCGGCATTGACCGGAGAAGTGCTCGACCGGTCCGGCGGTCTTCCGTTCGTGATCGAGGAGCTCCTGCGGGCAGTGGTGGACAGTGGATCGCGGGAGCCTGGCTTGATGACGCGGGCGATGGCGGCAGCCCCGGCTCCGCTCGCGCTCCGGGCGTCGGTGATGCTCCGGCTGGAACACCTGCCGGACGTCTGCCGCCGCGTGGTGTGTGCAGCAGCGGTGCTGAACTCGCCAGCGCCGGACTCCTTGTTGGGTGCAATCGCGGAAGCGTCCGGTACACAACTGGCCGAAGCGATCGACGGGGGACTGGCCCGCGGGCTGCTCAGACAGAAACGACCCGGCCTGTACGACGTACGCCATGCGCTGGCCCAACGAGCGGTGTACGAGACGATCCCGCTGGACGAACTGCGCCGCCTGCACCGCCGATCGGCGGTGGCGCTGGCCGCGGTCGAACCACCTCCGCACGCCCGGATCGCCGACCACTTCCGGTCCGGCGGATTGATCGCCGACTGGATGATCCACGCCGAGGCCGCCGTCGACCAGTTGATCGTTGCCCAGGACAACGCTGCCGCTGTGGAGCAGTTGACGGCGATGGTGCGGATGGAGGCGCTGCCCTGGGCGGACCGGGCCCGGCTGGCGGTGAAGCTCGGCGCCGCGGTGTCACCGGACCAGCGCTGGCAGGACGCGGTGATCCTGATGAGCAGGATCCTCGCCGAGTCCACGGCGCCGACGTCGCAGCGGGGCCGGTTGCGGCTCGCGCTCGGGCTGTTGCTGCATCAGCGGGCAGGCGAGGTACTGGCCGGTCGTCGTGAGGTTGCCGCTGCGGTGATCGAGCTCGATCTCGATCCGGCGTCCGCCGCCTGGGCGATGTCGGCTCTCGCGCCACCTGTCTTCGGAGCCGAGGATATTGCCGAGCATCGGAGTCGGCTGGATGACGCCGTCCGGCTGCTCAACGATCGGCTGCCGTACCAGGACGAGGACGCGAAGCACGCCGTACGGGTGAATCGCGCGCGGTTCCAGTTGGCGACGGGCGTCACCGAAGGGGTGGAGGAGGTCGGTGCCGAGGCAGCCGACGGGTTGGCCTGGTTGGGGCACGACAGCCGGAGTACTGCGCTACTGGAGCGGGCCGCCGCGGGATGGGACCGGTTCAGTGCGGCTGCTGGTGCGGGGACCCGGATGCGGCTGGTGTTCGGGGCGGCGGAGTGGGGTGGGCTGGCCGAGCGACTGTCGCGAGCGCGGGCAGATGCTGCCGGGATGCCGCTGGTGCGGATGGAGATCGACCTGGTCGACGGCCGGTACCAGCTCGCTTGTGGCGAAGTTGCTGAGGGCAAGCAGTTGCTCGAATCGGTGCTGGCGGCAACGGCTAGTGGTCCGCTGACGATCCGAGCCGCGACGGTGGCTGCGTTGGTGCGACAGGGGCTGGTCGGGCCGTGTGTGGTCGAGGAATGTGTCGCGATGGTTCGCCGGAAGGAGGGCTGGGGGTGGGCGGGGGAGTTGATGATCGCGGCTTGTTCGGTGCTGGATCGTCCGACGGCTGAGGGTTTGGCGATTGAGTTCGAGGAGGGGCTGATCGGGCGGGATGCGCCGGCGGCGAGGGCCGCTTCGACGATGGTCCGGGCTGGTCTTGAGGGGGCCGTCGACTTGTTTGCGCAGGCGGCTGCGGAGTACGAGGTGTTGGGGCGGAAGTACGACCAGTACGGCGCGTTGGAGGGGCGGGGGATGTGCCTGCTGGCTGCGGGGGAGCCGGACGAGTTGGTGGCGATCGCGACGGCGTACGAGGTGCTTGGTGCTCGCGGCGATGCGCGGAGGTGTCGCGATGCGCTGCGCGAAGCCGGAGTGATGGTGTCGCCGCGGAGAGGGCGGCGTGGTTACGGCAACGCGCTGTCGCCGCGGGAGTTGGAAGTTGCGCGGCTGGCTGCCAAGGGCTTGAGCAACAGCAATATCGCGGCGGCATTGTCGTTGTCGGTGAGCACCGTCGAGGACCATCTCTCCCGGGCGATGCGCAAGCTGGACGTCCGGTCCAGACACGCACTTGCCCCTCTCGTCACACGCTGACGAGAGGGGCAAGGCTGGTGTTACTTGGTGATCAGACCCGGGTCGCTGACGCTCTCTTCGCCGGTCTCGACGTGGCCGGCGAAGCGGCGGAGGAAGCTGTTGTCGCCGGCAACGACCACCGATACGTCGTACCAGCTGTCGGTGTGGTTGAGGTCGACCTGGTAGTTCGCGGACTGGCCGGCCTTCAGCTTCAGCACCTTCGTGCGGCCGCCGTACGCGTTGGTGATGGTGAAAGCGACCTGGCTGCTGCCGGAGTTGGTCAGCGTCAGATCGAGGTCACCGTTGTGGCCGTTGTGCCGCGCCGTCACCTCGGGGCCGGCGACCGGCTTGCCTTTGAAGGTGCGCAGGAAGCCGTTCGGCCCGAACACGGTCAGGTCGGTGACGCCGCTGGAGTAGGCGGTGTTCCAGGAGTCGGAGACCGTCTTCCCGGCTTCGGTCGTGTAGGTCCACGGGCCGTCCGTGCGGTTCGCCGAGGTGATCAGGAACTGCGCGCCCGCCTTCGGACCCGACGAGAAGGTGAGCTGGAACTTCCCGGTGCTCGGGTTCGCAGCGCCGTCCACACTCGGTGCGTAGGGCAACGGCCTGGTACGCCGCCGGCCGCGCTCCTGCTGGGGCAGTTTGCCGACCGCGGGCGGGACCGGCACGTAGTCGGGGTGCCGCTCGTTGTCCGGCGGCTGGTACGACGAGGTGTCGGGCAGCCGGCCGACCTTCGTCTTCGAGTTCTCGAAGTCGAAGGCCGACGTCAGATCGCCGCAGATCGCGCGTCGCCAGGGCGAGATGTTCGGCTCGTGCACGCCGAACCGGCGCTCCATGAACCGGATGATCGAGGTGTGGTCGAGCGTCTCGGAGCAGACGTAGCCGCCGGTGCTCCACGGGGACAGGACGAGCATCGGCACTCGCTGACCGAGACCGTACGGGCCGGCTGCGTTGCTGGCGTTGCCCGCGAACAGGTCCAGGGTCGGGTCGACGGTCGACAGGCCCTGGTTCGCCGAGCCGGGCGGGAACGGCGGGACGACATGGTCGAAGAAGCCGTCGTTCTCGTCGTACGTGATGAACAGCGCGGTCTTGCTCCAGGTGTCCGGGTCCGACGTCAGTGCGTCGAGGACCTGGGAGATGTACCAGGCGCCGTAGTTGACCGGCCAGTTCGGGTGCTCGGTGAACGCCTCCGGCGCCGCGATCCAGGAGATCTTCGGCAGCGTGCCGGCCTGGACGTCCGCCCGCAGCTGGTCGAAGAGTCCGTCGCCGGCCTTCGCGTTCGTCCCGGTCCGGGCCTTCTCGTAGAGCGGGCTGCCGGGAGCGGCGTTGCGGTAGTTGTTGAAGTAGAGCAGCGAGTTGTCGCCGTAGTTGCCGCGGTACGCGTCGTCGATCCAGCCCCAGCCGCCGGGGCCGTCGAGACCGTCGCCGATGTCCTGGTAGATCTTCCAGGAGACGCCCGCCTGCTCGAGCCGTTCGGGGTACGTCGTCCAGCCGTAGCCGGCTTCCTGGTTGCCGAGCACCGGGCCGCCGCCCTGCCGTCGTTGCCGGTGTAGCCCGTCCACATGTAGTAGCGGTTCGGGTCGGTGGAGCCGATGAACGAGCAGTGGTACGCGTCGCAGATGGTGAACTTGTCCGCCAGCGCGTAGTGGAACGGGATGTCCTCGCGGGTCAGGTACGCCATCGTCGTCGACGTCTTGGCCGGCACCCACTGGTCGTACTTGCCGCCGTTGAACGCGCGGTGCCCGTCGGGCCAGCTGTGCGCGAGGTCCTGGATGAACTGCAGCCCCAGGTTGTCCGCCTCGGGCCGGAACGGCAGCACCTCCTTGGTGCCGTTCGGTCTGGTGGAACACCGACTTGCCGCTCGGCAGCGTGACGGGACGCGGGTCGCCGAACCCGCGAACGCCGTTCAGCGTGCCGAAGTAGTGGTCGAACGAGCGGTTCTCCTGCATCAGGACGACGATGTGCTCGACGTCGTTGATGTTGCCGTGCCGCCGGCTCGCCGGGATCGCGGCGGCCTGCTCGATGCTGTTCGACATGGCGGCGAAGGCGGCGGTGCCGCCGGCCAGCTGGAGAAATCTCCGGCGGTTGAGTTCTGGCATGACTGATCTCCTCGTGGGCGTGACGAACGGAGTGTTCAGCGCGCACGCTGCTTCCACAGCACTCTCATCTGTACAACCGGCGGACGTCAGATGAACGGCGCGCCTCGGACCCTAGTGCTCGTCCGTGCTCCGAACAAGAAGAAATGCGCAAGCATCCGCAGTCTGTGGCTGAGGTGAGGGAAAGCGGAGGGGTCGGGCTGCACTCCTGCGGTCAGGCGGCGGGTGGGATTTCGGTGATGTCGTAGTAGACGGGGAGGCCTCGCTCGTGGGCGAGTTTGACGTCCTGGTCGGCGCCCTGGGAGTTGCCGGGGAGGCGTAGTACGGCGTTGCAGTGGTGGAGGAGGCGGTCGGCGGTGGGGTAGAGGACCTGGTCGGGGGTGGTCCGGGCGCCGGCGCTGCTCAGGACCGGGAGGGCGACCCACTCGCCGATCATCGGGATGTGGCCGCGCTCGAAGATCGGCCAGGCCGCCTCTTCGAGTCTGCGGAGGTTGGCGGCGATCAGGTCGGGATCCCCGTTCGTGCCTGATTGGTAGGGGCCGGCGATGAGGATCAGGAGTGGCTTCGTCATGTCTGGACCATAACGTGCAAGAATGGGGAGAAACAAGGAGGAATGTGGATGCTTGTTGCGCAGCGAAAAGAACTCTTGCTGGAACGGTTGGGCCGGGACGGGCGGATCGTGGCGAAGGACTTCGCCGCGGAGGTCCGGACGTCCGAGGACAGCATCCGGCGTGACCTCAGGGAGTTGGCGGAGGCGGGCCTATGCCAGCGCGTGTACGGCGGCGCGCTGCCGGTGTCGCCGGCGGTTGCGGACTACGCGACCCGGCAGACAGTCGCGGTCGACAGCAAGACTCGAGTCGCAGCGACCGCGGCTGCGCTGATCGAGCCAGGCATGGCGGTGATCCTCGACGGCGGCACCACGGCCCTCGCAGTCGCGCGAACCTTGCCGCCGACCTTGAAGGCGACCGTGATCACCCACAGCCCGACGATCGCGGCCGCGCTGGGGGAGCACCCGATCGATCGACCTGTTCCTGATCGGCGGCCGGATCTTCAAGCACTCGATGGTCGCGAGCGGAGCCGCCGCGGTCGAGGCCGCCCAGGCGATCACGGCCGACATCTTCCTGCTCGGCGTCACCGGCGTCCACCACGAGGCCGGCCTCACCACCGGCGACGCCGACGAGGCAGCGATGAAGCGCGCGTTGTCCCGCCGATCCGCCGAAACCTACGTCCTCGCCAGCTCAGAAAAACTCGGCGCCGCCTCCCGCTTCCCAGTCCTCCCACTCGCCGATGTCGCCGCAGTCATCACCGACGCGAGGGCGACCGACCGCGCAGTACAGGATCTTGAGATTGCAGGCGTGCGGGTGCTCGGCGCGACCTGATCGCGCCGAGCACCCGACACCTACTTGGCGATCGCCAGGCAGGTGGCGGTGGACTTCTTGGTGGGGTCGCTTTCCGAGGTGGCGGTCAAGGTGATGCGGCCGAGGGTTTCCGCGTTGGAGGCGTGGAGCGCTTGGACGGGAACGCTGATGCGCTGCCCGGCCTTCGCGGTCGTCAACGCGTTGGGCAGATTGACCGACCAGCCGCGGCCGTTCGCCTTTGCGGACAGGCGATAGACGTCGGAGTTCAGGTACTTGCTGACGTCCTCCGGGTGCTGACCGGCCGGCGCGGCCGCCTTGCCGGTGTTGGTCAGCGGGAAGGTGCAGGTGGCAACGCCGTGAGCCGGTACGCCGACTGTCGGCAACACCCGTACGCCGCGCCTGCCCGGACCTGCGCCGTCCAGCGACTTGATCGCGACGGTGTAGGAGAGAACGCCCTTGCCGTCGCGGTGGATGTTGGTGATGTAGAAGTGCAGCCGGTTCGCCGTGTCGGTGTACTCGTACTCGCTTCCGGAGTTGGTCCCGGCGTGGAACAAGGCATCCGAGAGCTGGCGGTAGTCGCCGATCGTGATCGGGATCTTCGTGCCGTCGGGCAGCACGTAGTCGGTCATCCCGATGTCCTGCGGGTTTGCGTCGATGACCCACTCGAACGGTGCTGCGTCGACGTTCTTCGTCTTCGCCAGCAGCACGCCGTTGTCCGGAGTGAACGAGTCGGTGCCGACGCGGTCGACCACCTCGACGGTGTAGTTGTTGTAGCCGCCGCCGTCGCACATCGGGTCGGTGCTGACAGTGCAGGCAGGCGCGAGATCGCCGCTGGATCCGAGATCGACGTTGATTCCGCTGAGCCCCGTCGTACCGGGCTCGATCTCGCGGGCGGTGACGTCGGCGACGACTACACCGGACTGGGCGAGCGCGTCGCGGTTCAGCCGCAGTACGTTCTGCTCGTCGACCATGCCGAGCTTGATCTTGTTGCGCAGCATGTGTTGCGCACCCATCGAGGAACCGCCGGTCGCCGGGATCGTCCAGCGGCTGTGCGGACCGCCGGGTCCGTTGAACGTGCCGCGGCTGAGCATCTCCCACGGACCTGGAGTAGTCGCGCTGCGCCGGCGTACCGAACGGGTTGTTGTAGTTGTCGCCGATCCCGAGCACGTGGCTCAGTTCGTGCGCGTACGTCGACATGCCCGAGCTCTCCGCCTGGGTGGTCGAGCCGCCACCGGCGTTGGGCCAGAGCGAGGAGCCGGACGCCCAGGAGGTCCATTCGACGTACCGGGTCTTCGACCAGTTCGGCAGGGCCGGGTCCGGCGGGCCGAAGTCGTCGGTGACGTCCTCCTTGGTCGGGAACTTCATCGACCCGAACTCCTGCCAGGTGGACGACTCGTCCTGCCCGGCGCTGAGGTAGTAGATGAAGTCGAACCCGGCCGGTACTTCGGCGCCTGATCGGCGACCCAGGCGGCGCGCGCATCGGTCCGGATGTTCCTGGTGCAGTTGTCGCCGGCCGGGCAGGCGGTGTTGCCCTGGAACTCCATGCCGTACTCGTACGACTTGCCGGGCAGCTGGTACGCGCCGAACGCGGTCAGCTGACGCCGTACCGGCCGCCGGAGTCCTCCATCCAGTACTCGTGGATCGTGTGGCCGCGGTTGAGTGCGCCTGGCGTGTTGAGGAAGTCGCGGTAGAAGCTCGGCGACCTGGTCGCGGGGGATGCCGTTGGCCTCGGCGCTCGGGTTGCCGAACGGGGTCGAGTGCTTGGGCTGGGTGATGACGAACGGCTGGTTCGGGTAGTCGACCACGACGAGCGCGCCCTTGAAGGTGCGGACCGAGCCGGTCTTGGTCGGGTCCGCCCAGTTGGTGCCGGGTGGCTTCTTGTAGTCGTTCCAGGTCATCTGGTCGGGGTTGACCCAGTTCTGCGGGTCGATCGGGCCGGTCGCTGGGTTCGCGAGCTTGGCGGGCGGGGCGCTCTCCTGCCACGGCTGGGTCTGCGGCCAGTTGTCGTACTGCCACGGGTTGGCCGGATCGGGTTTCGCGGGCGACGGCGCCGCGAGGGCGAGGCTGGGGACGGAGACTGCGGCTAGTACTGCGATAAACCGCATCGGGACGCGAAATTTCATGGGCGCGGGGATCCGATCGTCGAGGGCGGGACAACGATTGCTTGACAGCTTGCCTTGCCCGCCGCCGCGTCGGCAATCGAAGCGGCCTGTCTCATTTTGCTGTGGTTTCTGTATACAGTATGGACATCGTCGTTTAGGCTCGTTGGCATGTACTCAGTCACCGACCCGGCTACGGGTGAGCTGATCGAGCAGGTCCCGAACGCGACCGACGAGGAGGTGCTCGCCGCGATCGACCGGGTGCACCGGGCGTATCCGTCCTGGCGTTCACTTCCGGTCGCCGAGCGGGCGGCGATCGTGTCCCGCGCGGCCGATCTCTTCGCCGAGCGGTCCGACGAGCTCGCCGCGATCATGACCCTGGAGATGGGCAAGCGGATCAACGAGGGCCGCGGCGAGATCGGCATCGTGGTCGACATCTTCCGGTACTACGCCTCGCACGGCCCGGCGCTGCTTGCGGATGAGCCGGTCGCCTTGAAGAACGGCTCAGCGGTGATCACAAAGAACCCTCTGGGCGCCCTGCTCGGCATCATGCCGTGGAACTTCCCCTGCTACCAGGTAGCCCGCTTCGTCGCCCCGAACCTGGTCCTCGGCAACACGATCCTGCTCAAGCACGCCTCGATCTGCCCCCGCTCGGCCGCGGCGATCGAGTCCGTACTACGTGATGCCGGCGTACCGAATGACGTCTACGTCAACACCTTCGCCGCCAGCAAGCAGATCCCCGCAATCCTGGCCGACCCGCGAATCGTCGGCGTCTCCCTGACCGGCAGCGAACAGGCCGGCATCTCGGTCGCCGCCGAAGCCGGCAAAAACCTCAAGAAGACCGTCCTCGAACTGGGCGGCTCCGACCCGCTCATCGTCCTCGACACCGCCGACCTCGACGAAACCGTGAACGCAGTCGCCACCGCCCGAATGCGCAACTGCGGCCAATCCTGCAACTCCCCGAAGCGCATGATCGTCCTAGCCGACCTCTACGACGACTTCGTAGACCGCCTCACCAAACGCGTCGCCTCGCACTACCTCCCCGGCGACCCTTCAGACCCTTCGACGAAGCTCCCACCCCTAGCCTCGATAGCCGCCGCCGACGAGGTAGCCGCCCAGGTCGCCCACGCCGTAGCCCAAGGCGCCACCCTCCACACCGGCGGCAACCGCATCACCCCCGGCGCCTACCTAGAAGCCACCGTCCTCACCGACGTAACCCCCGCAATGGACGCCTACTACGAAGAAATCTTCGGCCCCGTCTTCGTAGTACTGAAAGCCGAAACAGAAGCCGAAGCCATCACCATCGCCAACGACTCACCGTTCGGCCTAGGCGCCAGCGTCTGGGGCACCAACCCCACCCGCCTCCGCACCGTCGCCAACCAAATCGAAGCCGGCATGGTCTACCTCAACACCGCCGGCGGCTCCCAAGCCGACCTCCCCTTCGGCGGCATCAAACGCTCCGGCCTAGGCCGAGAACTAGGCCCCGCCGGCATCGAAGAATTCATGAACAAAAAATCAATCCGCCTCTAGCTCTAACAATATCGACAGAAGTCAAAACAAGACAAGAAAAAAACAAAAACCAAAGATAAAAGCAAAGAAAGAATAGAAGACAAACAATAAAAGATCACAAGAAAAGCAATAAACAAGGACAAAGACAAAAGATAGAGTGGGTAGGTGCCTGGCTGGCGTGGGTTGGCGGGCTGAGGGTTGCCTGCGTAGAACTACACCATCTTCGAAGGCACCTCGGAAGTTCAGCGGTTGGGCATCTCGCGGGCCATCTCGGGGATGCGCTGACGTTGCTGCAGGGCAGCGGTTGAGCTCTGCCGTTGGGGCGGGGCGCTGGTTTACCGATGGGTGTGGTGCGGTTGTTGGGTGGGGTCGTGGTTGTGGCTGCGGTGGTGGGGCTGGGTTCGTGTACCTCGTCGCCGTCGCGGGAGTCGACGTCTATCGAGTGGGGGGACTGCGCGGCCGTCACGGACGTACGCGCGGCGAATCTGCCTGCGGAGCGGTTCGAACGGTTCGACTTCGGCTGTGGTGCCGTGGAGGTCGAGCTAGATCCTGCTCGCAAAGAGGCGGGAACGATCGCGGTGCAGCTCATTCGGATCCACCAGGCGGGCGGCGCCGCGACCAAGGATCCCTTGCTGCTGATCGCCGGTGGGCCGGGTCAGTCGGGGGTGGACTACGCGGTCGTTGCGGCCGGCCTACTTTCCGACGCGGTACTGGACCGGTTCGACCTGGTCGGATTCGATCCGCGCGGGGTTGCGCACTCCGAGCCCATTCGGTGTGAGCACCCCGAGTCCGGTCCGCCCAAGTTTCCTGACCTGCTGACTGACGCGGGGTATGCCCAGGCCGCCAGTCAGATGCGCAGGGCAACTGATGTGTGCGCCAAGGCACTTGGCGCCAAGGCGGCCTTGTTCAGCACGACAGCCACGGCCGTCGATATCGATCGCATTCGCTCGGCTCTCGGCCAATCGACGCTGACCTATCTGGGGTGGTCGTACGGCGCCAAGCTCGGGGCGGAGTACGCCCGGCTGTACCCGGACAAGGTGCGGGCGGCCGTGCTCGATGCACCAACCGATCCTGGCACGACCTGGATCGAAACCGCCGAACGTCAGGTCGCCGGGTTCGAGCACGCCTTCGACCAGTTCGTGGTGTGGTGCGCGGCCCAGAGTCGCTGCAGCCGGTTCGGCACCGTGCGGAGCTTTGTCGGCGACCTCGTCCGGAAGGCGCAGGCGTCGCCCATCGCGAGCAGGCGGCCGGGTGACGAAGTACCGACCTACGGGTTCGACATCATCGACGCGGTGGTGAGTGCCCTGTACGACGACGCCCGCTGGCCGGATCTGGCGGACGGCCTGGCGGAGGCCGTCGACAATGACTCAGGCACGCTGCGAGAGCTGGCCGACGCGGGCCGCGGAGACAAGGACTCGAACGCCGAGGACGCCCAACTCGTCATCAACTGCAACGACAGCGCACCTGGGCCGACCGAAGCCGAGATCAGAGCGGCCGGGGCCCGTTTCGCAAAGCAGTATCCGCTGTTCGGGGTGTGGGGATCGTGGCACTTGTTCGGGTGCACGTTCTGGCAGCAGCCGCAGCACACCCTTCAGCCACCCGTCGCCGCCACTGCGCACCCGATCCTCGTCGTCGGCACCCGGCACGACCCGGCCACGCCGTACGACGGCGCAGTGGCGATGGCCGGCAGCTTGGGTACTGCGGAGTTGCTGACCTGGGAGGGGCAGGGACACGGTGCAGTAGGTCGCAGCGACTGCATCACCAGCCTCGTCGCCGACTACCTGGTCTCCCTGAAGCCACCACCCCAAAAAACCCGCTGCCCAGCCTGATCGACGTACCGGACTTGGCGATGATCTGGTACAAACAGGCCAAGTGGTCCAGTGCATGGGGTGGGGGACGTGAGTGGACAGTTGCCGGGGCGGCCGGTGGTTACTGATGGTGGGTTGGAGACCGATCTGATCTTTCATCATGGGCAGGAGTTGCCGTACTTCGCGGCCTTTCCGTTGGTGGACAGCGATAAGGGGCGGTCGCTGCTGACCGAGTATTACGACGGGTACGCCGCCATCGCTGAGCGGGCTGGGACCGCGTTGATGCTGGAGTCGGCGACTTGGCGGGCCAGCAGTGATTGGGGGCAGCTTCTCGGCTACTCCGACGATGCGTTGGCGCGGACGAATCGGGATGCCATTGCGATGCTCGACGGACTCAGGGACCGGTACCGCGCGAGGGTGTCGGATGTGGTTGTCGGGGGCGCTGTTGGGCCGCGCGGGGACGGGTATCAGCCGGATCGGCAACTCGATGCTGACGAGGCTGCTGAGTACCACGCTCCGCAGATTGAGGCGTTCGCGCAGGCTGGAGCCGACATCGTCACGGCGTACACGCTGACCGGCACCGGTGAGGCGATCGGGATCGTGCGGGCGGCCCGTGCGGTTGGACTGCCGGTAGCAATCTCGTTCACCGTCGAGACGGATGGTCGGCTGCCGTCAGGTGAGTCGCTGCAGACTGCGATCAGCACTGTTGACCAGGCGGGCGGTCCGGACTACTTCCTGGTCAACTGTGCGCATCCGACTCACATCAAACCGGCGCTAGCAGGTCAAGGTGCTGAGCGCATCGTGGGCCTGCGGTGCAACGCTTCCACCAGGAGCCATGCGGAACTCGACGAAGCCACCGAACTCGACGAGGGCGACCTTCAGTTGCTCGCGACCACCCACGAGCAGCTGAAGCCGCTACTGCCCAACCTCTCCATCGTCGGCGGCTGCTGCGGCACCGACGCCAGACACGTAGCCGCCCTCTGGGGCCTGTGACCAAACGCCCGGTGCTCAGGCGCTGAGGATGTTGTCGAAGTAGTCGGTGCCGTCAGCAAGGCTGTTGCTGCAGGCAATCAGTTGGACGCGAACGGCTGTCATCAGGCACTGAGGCTAGAACGGTCCAGGGCCGGCGGTGGAGGCAGTGTGCTCCCCAAAGCAATCGTCCGGCGGCCTGGGTGATGGTGTGGAGGCCGGGTGGTGGGCCGGCGGTGATGCGGTGGAGTTTCGCGTTGTGCCGGGCGAGATCGAGCTAGCTGTCGGGGAGGCAGTAGCCGGTGTGGGCGTGGGTTGTTGAGGAGGGTCTGGGGTCAGCGCTCGAAGCGGAGGTGAGCACGCTCAGGCCGGCTTCGTCGAAGCGACTCGGTCGGTTGGCGGTGGGGTGGCGATCACGGTTGTTTGGCGAGGTGGGTTGGGCGGGATCAGGTGCGCGCCGGAGGCGCTAAAAGGACTGTCGCCGCCGGAGGCGGTGTCCGATTGGCGGAGGTGAGCATGCTCGGGCTGGCTTCGTCGAAGGCGACTTGGTCGGTTGGCGGTGGGTGGCGATTGCGGTTGTTCGGCGAGGCGGGTTGGGGGGATCAGGTGTGCGCGCCGGAGGCGCCAGAAGGACAGTCGCCGCCGGAGGCGGTGTCCGATGGTGGAGGTGGGGTCAGGTGGGGAGGGTGAAGGTGCTGCGGTGGATTGAGAGGATGTTGGTGGTGAGGGCTGTGGCGAAGTTGAGCATGCGGGTTGGGCCGTTGGTTAGGAGGGCGGGGAGTGTTGCGGGGGTGGGTTGGCGGTTGCCGAGGCTTTGGAACCACTGAAGGATCCAGGGGGTCTCGTCGATCCATTCGAGGGTTTCGAAGCCGCTGGCGGTGATCGTGGTGTGTAGCTGGTCGGGTGTGACGAGGTGGCTGTCGGTGCCATCGAGGGACCACGGTAGGGGTGGAGTTGGCTGAGTGGTGCCGGTGCGGCAGACCTCGAAGGTTGCGAAGTGGGCGCCGGGGCGTAGGTGGCGGGCGATTTCGGCGAAGAAGGTCTTCTTGTCCTCGACGTTCATCTGGACGTGCATCGTGTAGGCGGCGTCGAAGTCGTTGCGGTCAAGGGCCGCGATGTCGCCGCAGACGAAGGTGACCTGCTCATCGAGGCCTGCTGCTTGCGTAAGAGCCTGTGCGGCGTCTACGTAGGCGGCAGTGATGTCGACGCCGACGACGGTGCAGCCTGAGCTCTGGGCGAGCTGGCGGGCTGGCCCGCCAAGTCCGGAGCCGACGTCGAGCACGGTCATTGCTGGTGTGAGCTGCAGGCTGGGCAGCAGGCGGTCGACGGCCTCGGCTCCGCCGCTGTGGAATTGGTCGAGCTGGTCTCGCTGTGGTTGGGTCAGCGCGGTCAGGTCCGCTCCGGCCAAGCGCTCGATGGTGGCGACGAGATCTGTTTCGTTGTAGGTCATGAGAGGCTCCTTGTCAGGGGATCAGGCATTGGCCAGTACTTCTTTGTTTGTTGGGTTCTCGCTGACTCCGATCCGGTTGTGGATCCGCCGCAGGAGCCGCGGCGCGTACCAACTCCGCTCGCCGAACGCGCTCATGAAGGCGGGGACCAGTACGCCGCGGACCAGGGTGGCGTCGATGAGGATCGCCAGTCCGGTACCGAGTCCGAACAGCTGGATGAAGCTGACGTGGCTGCTACCGAAGGCGAAGAAGCTCGACGGCCAGCAGCGCAGCCAGAGTCGACACGATGCGTCCGGTGCGAGCCAGCCCGCCGGTGACCGCGTCGGTCGTTGGGCACACCAGCGTCGTGAAGTTCCTTGATCCGGCTGATGACGAACACCTCGTAGTCCATCGAGAGCCCGAAGGCGATGCAGAACAGCAGCACCGGCATCGCAGTGTCGGTGGGTCTCGGGGTGAAGCCGAGGAGGTAGGCGAGGTGACCGTCCTGGAAGATCCACACCATCGCGCCGAGCGTTGCACCGAGCGTGAGCGTGTTGCCGAGCAGGGCACGGATCGGCTGCAGGATGCTGCCGGTGAAGAGGAACAGCAAGATGACGGTGGTCACCACGATCAGAGCTCCTGCTAGCGGTAGGTAGGAGCTGATCGCCTGCTTCGCATCGATGAGAGTCGCGGTCGTGCCGCCGACGAGCACCGTTGCTCCGGCTGGTGCGGCTACCGCGCGCACCTGCTTGACCAGGTCCTGCGCTGCGTTCGAGGCCGGATCCAGCCCGGTGCTCAAGCTTACCCGCTGCGAGGCCGGCTGACCACCATTGCCGACGGTGATGTCTGTTCGTTGCACTCCGCGAAGCTGCTTGAGCTGTTGGGTGTAGCCCTGCAGTTCGGACTGCGGAAGGGCAGGGGTGATCAGTACGTCGATGACGTCGGGCGTGGTCGCGAAGTCGTTGCGCAGGGCATCGCCGACCTGATGACTCACAGCGCTGCTGGGCAGAACCCGCTCGTCCGGAGTACCGAAAGTCACTGAGAGCAGCGGGGTCGCCATGAACAGGAGGACCGCGACAACCGGGAGCGCGGCCACGACCGGGCGGCGCATCACGCGGGCTGCCAGCCGTCCCCAGAACGGCGCTTCGACGCTCCGTACCGCACGGATCCCAGGGATCCGTCCGGAATTCACACGCCGGCCGAGAACCGCGAGCAAGGCCGGCAACACCAGGAGTGCGCTGGCTGCGGAGAAGATCGTGACGCCGACCCCGGCGTACGCGAACGACTTCAGGAAGTAGACCGGGAACACCAGCATCGCCGACAACGCGGCAGCGACCGCGAGTGCCGAGAACGCGATCGTGCGCCCGGCGGTGGCCATCGTCCGGGCGACCGCATCGCCGACCTCGATGCCCTTGGCAAGCTCCTCGCGGAACCGGCTGACCATCAGCAGCGCGTAGTCCATGCCGAGGCCCAGTCCCAGCCCGGTCGCGAGGTTGACCGCGAACACGCTGACACTCGTGACGTGCGTGAGCAGTTCCAGCTCGGCGAACGTGGCGAGGATCGCGAGAGTTCCGATCGCCAGCGGCAGCAGCGACGCGACCAGACTGCCGAACACGATGATCATCAACACCACGGTGATCGGTACGGCGATTGCCTCCGCCAGCGCGAGATCCTTGCCGACCTGTCCGGCGACATCAGTACCCCGGGGTCCGCCGATGCGCACCGTCGCGTCCGGGCTGTCCAGCTGGGCGTAGTCGGTGAGTAGCGCCTTGGCGTTCTTGTCAGCGGTCTGCTCGTCGCCGACCACGTTCGCCAGGATCAGCGCGTCGGTGCCATCGCGCGACCGCAGCCCGGGCGACTTCGTCGTCCAGTACGACGTGACGCCACGCAATCTGGCATCGGCCTTCAATCGCTGGGCGAGCGCCTGGCCGGTGGCGGTCAGAGCGGGGGCGTCGACGGTCCCGGCCCGGGCGTGCACCAGGAAGATCAGGTCCGGCTCACCACCGAACTTCTGGTCGAGCAGGCCTTTCGCCTGACTCGAGGCCGAGGCCGGATCGTCGAATCCGCCGCTGAGCAATCGGGCGAACGCGCCGACTCCCAGCACAGCCGAGATCACGAGCGCGACGGCACTCAGCGCGAGGACAAGCCGGGCGCGGGCGACGATCTTCAGACCCAGTCGATGAAACACGGTGAACTCCCTCACGGCGATCGATGTTGACACCGTGAACTTGCCACAGCCAAGTTCACGGTGTCAACATTGTTTTCGTGACCGCACCCGACGCGAAGAGGAACCTGCCCTACCACCACGGCAACCTGTACCGCGCCTTGGTGGAAGCGGGCACCGAGCTCGCCCGGGAGGGTGGTCCGAACGCCATCGTGTTGCGCGTGGCGGCCCGACGCGTCGGCGTTTCACCGAACGCGTCGTACCGGCATTTCAGCGCGCTGCCGGAACTGGTCGAGGCCGTGGCGTTCGACGCGCTCTCGGCGTTGGCGCGGTCGATGGAAGCCGAGTTGGCGAACTGCAGGCCCAGCGGCGACGTGGGCCGGGACGCCATCGAGCGGCTGGGCGCGGTCGGGCGCGGTTATGTCCAGTTCGCCCTCAGCGAGCCGGGTTTGTTCGCCGTTGCGTTCGCACCCGGCAAGGCCACGGCTCCGAACGGTGATCCGGTGGTGCATCCCGATCACTCCGGGGCCGAGTCGCGGGGCGTGGGCGCCTCTGGCCTGACGCCGGGCTCAGTTGCTCGAGCAGGCGCTCGACGGCATGGTGGACGCGGGAGTACTCGATGCGTCGGATCGCCCCGTTGCCGCGACCAACGCGTGGGCGGCGGTGCACGGGTTGTCGGAGCTCCTTCTCGGCCCCTTGTCCGGACAAGCACCGGCAGCACAAGAAGCGCTGATCGGTGCGTCCCTGGAACTGGTCTGCCGGGGGTTGCTCACCCGTGGGACTCCTGAGAGCGGCTGAGGCGCTGGTCAGGGGGTGGACTGCTGCCGGATGGGGATCTCGACGTGCAGGGTGGTCTCGCCGGGGGCGGAGGTGATGGTGATGGTGCCGTGGTGGCGTTCGACGATGATGCGCTGGGCGATGTCCAGACCGAGGCCGGTCCCCTTGCCGACATCCTTGGTGGTGTAGAAGGCCTCGAAGGCGCGGGCGGCGACTTCGGGTGACATGCCCTCGCCGGTGTCGGTGATCTCGACGACGACATTGTTGCCTTCGGCATGGGTATGGATGCGCAGCGTGCCGGAGCCGTTCATCGCGTCGACGGCGTTGTCGATGAGATTGGTCCAGACCTGGTTGAGCTCACCGGCGTACGCCTCGATCCGGGGCAGTTCGCCGTACTCGCGGACCACCTCGATCCCCTCGCGGAGCTTGTGGCCGAGCATCACCAGGGTGTTCTCGAGACCTTCGGTCAGGTCGGTGGGCTGCAGGGACGCGCGGTCCAGCTGTGAGTACGACCTGACGGCCGAAACCAGCTCGGAGATGCGCCGGGTCGAGATCTTCACCTCGGACAGCAAGGTGGTCGCGGCGAACGTGCTCGCCACCCATTCCAGGCCTGGTTCCAGGTTGTCCTCATCCAGTACTGCGGCCGCCCGCTCGCACCAGGCGACGTCGACGCCGGCGGCGGCCAGCGGCTGGGCGATCACCCAGTCACGCTCCACGCCGTGCCGTCCGAGCCAGGTGGCCATGGCGTTCTCCTGGTCCGCGATGTCCAGCGGATCCAGGCTCACCGCGGTCGGCTCGATCTCGCGGCGGAGCTTGTCGAGGGCGGTCAGCTGCGGGGCGGAGATCTCTCCTTGGGCCAGCCGGTCGAGCGAGGAGATCAGCGTCTGGCAGACCCCTTCGAGCGCATCGGCGGCCCGCGTCGCAGCGGCCGCGGGATTGTTGATCTCGTGTGCGAGGCCCGCGGCGAGGGTTCCGAGCGTGACCAGCGACTGGCGTTGCCGCGCGGTCGCCTCGATGGAGCGGGCAGTTCCGTAGACCCCGTTGATCAGGTGCCCGCCCAGCGGGAACCACGCGGCGATGAGCGTACGCAGTACCGCAGCCGACACCCGCAGTACGCGGCCCTCCTGCATGCCACGCCCCGACGCCAGATAGACACCCCGCTCGTCCCAGGCCCTGAACCCACCGGCCCAGCGCCCCGGCACGTCCAGCCGGCCGACCACGTTGTCCTCCCGTCCGACGCGCCTGGACAGCTCGATCGCGCCATCGACCAGCACCCACCAGTAGTCGGCGTGCTCGCCTTCGGTGAACAGCAGGACGCCAGGCTCGATCCGTACTTCGGTGCCGCCCTCGAGCAGCTCCGTCAATTGCGCGTCAGTCAGCCCGGCGAGGAGATCGAGTCCGCGGAGATCGTCGACCTGCATGGCTCACACCGTCGCCAGGTAGCGGTGCACGAGATAGACCGACATGGCACCCTCACCGACCGCGGAGGCGACGCGTTTCATCGAGTCGAGCCGTACGTCGCCGGCCGCGAAGACGCCGGGCACACTCGACTCGAGCGCGAAGGGGGCCCGCGGCAACTGCCAGGCCCTGTCATGGGTGAGCAACTCCTGTCCGGTCACCACGAATCCCTTGGCGTCGCGGACGACATCGGGACCGAGCCACTCGGTCCGCGGCGAGGCGCCGACGAAGACGAACAACCAACTTGTCGGCAGCTCTTCGGTGCGGCCGGTATCCCGGTTCGCGAGGGTGATCGCCTCGAGGTGCCCGTCGCCACGGCAGGCCGCCACCTCACTGCGGCATCGCACCTGGATGTTGGGAGTCGAAGCGATCTTGTCGATCAGATACCGCGACATGGTGGCTTCGAGCGAGCTGCCCCGGACGATCAGGACGACCTGCTTCGCGTAGCGTGCCAGGTTGAGCGCGGCCTGGCCCGCCGAGTTGGCTCCGCCGACCAGATAGACGTCGTCGCCCTTGCACTGGCTCGCCTCGCTCGCACTAACGCCGTAGTACACGCCACGGCCGGTGAGCGTCTCGAGCCCGGTCGCTTCCAGCCGGCGGTACGAAACCCCGGTGGCGACGATCAGCGCGCGGGCCTCGATCTCGCCCCCGCCCTCGACCAGTACGGCGTGCACCGGGCCTCTGGTCTCGAAGCCGATCACCGCGCGGGCGAGCACCATCTCCGCGCCGAACCGCGAGACCTGGGCGACCGCCCGCTGGGCGAGATCCGAGCCGGTCAGTCCTTTGGGGAACCCGAGGTAGTTCTCGATCGCGGCGCTCTGCCCGGCCTGTCCGCCCGGTGCCTCGCGCTCGACGATGACCGTGCTCAACCCCTCGGAGGCCGCATACACCGCAGCAGCCAGTCCCGCGGGACCACCGCCGACGATGCAGACGTCGTACAAAGGCTGCTGGGCGTGGGTCCGCAGGCCGAGTGCTCCCGCGAGTTCGAGAGATGACGGTGAGCGAAGGGTGTCGCCATCAGGGATCAGCACCAGCGGCAGGTCCGTCGGTCGCGCTTCGGCAAGCAGCGCCAGCCGCTGAGCCTCCGGGTCGCGCTCGACGTCGTACCAGCGATAAGGCACGTAGTTGCGGGCCAGGAACGTCTTGATCTCGTGACTGCGGTCGGACCAGCGGTTGCCGACCACTCGTACGTCGGAGGTGTGGTCGGGATTGGCCTGCCGCCAGTCGTCGAGCAGGTCCTCGATCACCGGGTAAAGCCGCTCCTCGGGTGGATCCCACGGCTTGAGCAGGTAGTAGTCGAGTCCGATGTCGTTGATTGCCTTGATCGCGACATCGGTGTCGGCGTACGCGGTGAGTAACAGGTACTTCGCACCCGGTGCATGCACCCGCGCCTGCTCGAGCATCTCGATGCCGGTCATCTCCGGCATCCGCTGGTCGGCCGCGATCAGCGCGACCGGCTGGTTCCGCAAGGCGAGTTTCGCCAATACAGCAAGGGCTTGTGCGCCCGAGGTCGCGCGCACGACGAGGTAGTCGTCGCCGTACCGGTTCCGCAGATCCCGGGAGATCGCGGCCGACACCATGGGATCGTCGTCGACGGTCAGGATGGTGGGTTTGCTCATCTGGTCTTCCCCCCAAAGCTCAGGGTAACCATCGCAATGAGCTTCGACCAGATCCCGACTCTTGTTGCCGGGGGCGCCTGGGTGGGGCGGTTCGTGGTTTGGGGGGTTGGTGCCGTACGGTCGGAGGAGCTAGCGATGGTCCTGCCGGCTCTCCCCGATCAGCACCTGAGGTGCCTCTATGTCCGGCAAGTTGAAAGCCCTGATTGTGTGCGAAACCCTTACTGCGTCGACGAAGTTGGTGGCGGCGGAGATCGGGCGGGGGATTGGTAAGGGGCTCGAGGTCGAGATCATCGAGGTGACGAAGGCGCCGGAGTCGTTGGCGGGGTCTGTTGCGCTGCTGGTGATTGGTGGGGCGCCGCAGGCGTTCGGGAGCCGTCGGCCTACTGCTGATCGGCCGGTGCCGACGCCGGACAGTGGGTTGCGGAAGTGGCTCGGGGCGTTGAACGGTACGGCGAACTTGGCGGCTGCGGCGTTCGATACCCGGCCGATGCATAGTCGTCGGCTTCCTGGGTCGGCAGCTAACGGCGCTTCGACGCTGCTGGCGAAGCGCGGTTACACGCTGGTCTCCACGCCACATAGCTTCTGGTTGAAGGACGCTAACGACACCCTTGCGATCGGTGAAGCAGCCCGCGCGCGCCGGTGGGGCGACGAGCTCGCCGCTGGGCTGGAAAAACTCCGCAACCCCGGGCCCGCGCCGTACCGTCGGATCGCCGGCCACATCGGCTGAACCTCAGGACCACTCCCAGGCGATGCCGATGAGGCCTCGGTCGGCGGAGGGGGCTACTACGTGGACTCGGTTGTCCGGGGTGAGCATGAGTTCTCGGTGGAGGATGTCTTCGCCGCCGGAGTGGTGGCGGCGGAACTCGGCGACGCGGACCGGGAGGGCGGCGCGGTCGAACTGGACCTCCAGGACGTAGTGCGTGCCCGGCCATTCGTGGAAGCGGTAGTAGTGCGACGCCTCGATCCCGCTGCGGTCGTCGATCTCGTACCGGACGACCGCGGTGTCGCCGACCGCCAGCATCCGGTCGAGCAGCAGCTCACCTAGTACTGCGCCGTCGTCCGGATCACGCGCAACCCGCCCGGTCCGGCACCCGCTCACACCCCGCGGCGCGATCAGCGTGACGTCGCAGCCCGGTTCGCCCTGGTGTACGACGATCTGCCGATCCGTTTCCTTCACCGCGACAAGGGTCTGGATCACCCGCTTCGAGGTCACGCTGCGATCGGCGCCCAGCACGATCTCCTCGACCACAGTCACTCCACGCAGCCGGCCATGGGCATCGCGGCGTACTTCGTCCAGCAGCCGGGCGAGCGTCGGCGCGTAGTCGACCACGCCGTACGGCGCGTGCGCGGGCGGCTCGGATCGCGCGGGCGGGATCCGGACTGCGAGCCAGCCGGTCGGCAGGTCCAGCAGTTCCTCCAGAGCCGTCACCACGGCCAGCGAACCGGGCCGGGGATGCCGGCTCCCGTTCTGCCAGGTACTCAGCGTCGCGACCCCGACGTGCAGGCCGCGGCAGGCGAGTTTGGCCTGGATCCGGTTCAAGGCGAGTCCACGATTCGCGATCGCCGTCCGGAGGGCGTCGGCGAAGGGCGCGTCCGGGCTGACATCCGGGACGTGGATCCGCGCTTCGGTCATGGTCGTGATCCCTCGCAGAGGCCTGGGTCCGGCGTCAGTGTAAACGTTCACAACTGAGCCTGCGTGACCGGCGTCACTTGCTGTTCACCTCGGGTTGGCCGTTCACACCGCGCGCCGGGCCCTCCAGAACTGCTTGTCGAGCGGTGAGCAGGTGATCACGATGAGTGCTCTCACCGCCCCACAGAGGAGGACCCATGAGGAGGGTCAGGACCCGCCGTACCCGGTCGTTGCTGCTGGCAATGATCATCGGGCTGGCAACGCTCGTCCCACTCGCCCCGGCAGCCTCGGCCGCGCCGGGCAGTTGGTATCTCAACCTCACCGGCCAGTCGCAGCAGAAGTCCAACTGGTGCTGGGCCGCGTCCGGCAACAGCGTCGCCGCGTACTACGGCTACAACTACTCGCAGAACCAGTTCTGCAACCTGGCGTTCGGCTACTCGCAGAACGCGACCTGCCCGAACAACCAGGCCACGCTGGGCAACGACCAGCGCGCGTTCTCGTCGATCGGGATCAGCCAGGGCAGCTACATCTCCGGCACGCTGAGCTTCAGCACGCTCGTCACCGAACTTCCAACAACCGCCCGGTGATGACCCGGATCGGCTGGACGTCCGGCGGCGGCCACATGATGGACATCATCGGCTACGACTCGTCCAACACGACGATCGAGTACTACAACCCCTGGCCGGACGACCAGCGGTACAACTACTCGACCTACAACTGGTACCGGTCCAACTCCCAGTTCACCTGGACCCACTCGCTCTACCGGATCGGAGCCTGACCGATGACTCCCTTCAAGCATCACGTACTACGGGCTGCGGCGGCCTCGGCATCGGCACCCTGACCCTCTTCGCAGCGGCCGCGACGGCCGGCGCGGCTGGTCCGAGTCCCGATCTGGCAGCGGCTTCGAACGCAGCCCACTCGGCCCAGGCGTCCCAGCTCCTCGACAAGGCCGCGGCCCAGCTGAACCAGCGCTCGGGTGTCTCGGCATCGAGCAAGGCGGGCCTCGTAGTACAGCAGGACACCGTCGCTGTGTACGCGCTGAACCCTGACTTCGTGCGGTCGAAGTCGGCTGACGTCGGCACCCTTTGGTACGTCGCGACGAAGGCGACGAAGGGGAGCGCCGTGATGACCGTCTACACGGCGCCGGACAAGGCCGGAGCGTGGCAGCCGGTCAACATCGCGTCGGGTGACACCGAGGCGAAGATGGCTGCGGCAGCGCACGGCGCGAAGGTGCTGACCGAGCCGCAGATCGGTGCCTGGTACGCCGTATCGGGCAACCAGGTCCGGGCCCTCGACCCCGATGCGACCAAGGCGATCGGGAGCAAGCCGATCAGCCTCACGAAGTACCGGCAGCAGGTCGCGAGCCGGTACGCCGACAAGCAGGCCGGCAGCGCCTACGCCGCGAACGGCACCGCTGGTGGGTACGACACGACTGCTGCGGTAGCCGAGGTGGCGAAGCCTGCGGCTGAGAGTGAGCACGGATGGTTGGTCTCTGCAGGTGGTGCAACGGTGGTCGCACTCTGTGCTGTGGTTGTGTTCTTCACACGGCGACGTTCAGTCAGCTGAAGCCCTGACCGGGAAGACCGCAGGTTCATGTGAGCCTGCGGTCTTCTCGTAGGGTTGTGGTGTGACCAATGTGAGGGTGTCCCACATCGTCTGGGACTGGAACGGAACTCTGCTCAACGACAACACCGTGGTACTTGCCGCCATCAACGATGTCTGTGCGTACTACGGTCGCGCCGCGTTGACCTGGGAGGAGTTGCAGGGGTTCTACTCACGACCGGTCCGTGCTTCCTATGAGCGCATCCTGCAACGCACTCTCGACGACAGCGACTGGGCGCGGATCGACCGGCTCTACCACGATCGGTACGACCTGCTGCTGCACACGTCCACGCTCGCGCACGGCGTACCGGATGAGCTGCGGGCATGGAGCGCGACCGGTCGTACGCAGTCGTTGCTGTCGATGTGGTTCCACTCGCAGTTGGTGCCGACGGTCGACGGGCACGGGTTGTCGGAGTTGTTCCAGCGGATCGACGGGCTGCCGGGGGAGCTCGGTGGCGAGTCCAAAACGGAACATTTTGTCCGGCATCTGGAAGCTCAGAATCTGGATCCGGCGGGCGTGCTGATGATCGGCGATGTGGTCGACGATGCCGAGGCGGCGCTCGCGGTCGGCGCACAGTGCATCCTCGTCTCCACCGGTGCGATGAACCGGGCGGCGCTCGAGGCGACCGGCGTACCGGTGACGGACACGATCCCCGAAGCGGTCAAGCTGATCAGCTGACCTGTCCGCCTGTCGGATAGAGAATGCTGCAAGGCGGAATCCCTACCGTCGCGGGGTATGAAGCCCAAGCAAACTGACCACCCCTGCACCCACTGTTCCCGGTGGACCTCAAGGTCGGCCGGCTCATGACGCGGCGACTGCAGTGGCAGCCGCTGAAGGACCGGCCGGACCTCGCCGCACCCGCGGTCCGTTCGGCGCTCGACGACCTGGACGCACTCGTCACGCCGATCGACCCGGGGCTCGCGGACACGACCGCGTTCTGCGCCGAGTACGGCGTACCGCTCGACGCGTCCGCGAACTGCCTGATCGTGGAAGGCCGCCGGTCGGCGGTCACCCGCGTGGCGGCGGTCGTCGTACTGGCAACTGCGCGCGCTGATGTGCGTGGGGTCGTCCGGCGACATCTCGATGTACGGAAACTCTCTTTCACGGCCCACGACGACGCGGTCGGCCGGACGGGAATGGAGTACGGCGGTATCACGCCCATCGGGTTGCCGGCCGACTGGCCGGTACTCGTGGACGAGGCCGTCACCACGGCGGGCTCGGTGATCCTCGGCAGCGGGATCCGCGGCTCGAAGCTGCTGGTCGAAGGCTCAGCCCTCCGCCGCCTGCACGCCGCCCAGATCCTCGCCCTAGCCCTACCCACCACCGCCGACGCCGACATCGAGGTCGCGCGCCCAGCCCTCTCCGGTTTCTAGCCCCACCTACCCGCCGCCATGCCCCAGCCTCATCACCCGGGGCATGGCGGCGCCGTCCATGGTTACAACTCCTGCTCGATCAGGTCGCTGTGTACGGTGACGGCGACTGTGCTGGCGTGTCCGGCGGCGCCGACGGCGAGTAGAGCCGGCGCGGCCGTAGTACCGGCTGCGTAGACGCCGGGGATGGTGGTGCGGCCGCCTTCGTCGACCGAGACGGCGCCGTCGACGATCGCGCAACCGAGCTGATCGGCGAGATCGCTCTGCTGATGCTGCCGTACGACGACGAAGACGGCTCGTGGAAGGAGCTCGTCTCCCGTCGCCAGCAGCACCCGGACTTCCTCTTGGTGAACCTCGACCGCCTTCACCCGCTCGGTCCGAACCAGTACGCCGGCCTTGCTGAGCTTGGCCAATTGGCTGTCAGCGAGCTCATCGCCGTCGGTGCACAAGACGACCTGATCGCTCCATCGGCTCAGCAGCAGCGCCCGCGCGACCGAGCGCTCCGGCAGACCACGCATCCCGAGCTGCACGAGCGGCTGATCCCGCACCTCCCACCCATGACAGTGCGGACACGCCACCACCAGCCGACCCCAGGACTCAGCAACCCCCGGTACGTCGGGCAGCTCGTCGCGCAACCCAGTCGCGAGCACCACCACCCGAGCCCGATCCACCCCGTCGATCTCAAACCCATCGCCGCCGCTCGCGATCCCGCCGGTGCCGCCGATCCCGTCAGCGCTCGTGATCCCGCCGGTGCTCGTGATCTCGCTGACTCGTGTCTGCCGGACCTCGACCCCGTACTGCGTGAGCTGGCGACGCCCGATCGCGAGCAACTCCGCTGGCGCCGGATCCTCGACGCCCAGGTAGTTGTGCACCTCCGCGGCGTCGCGGTTCCGGGCGTTGCCGTCGTCGAAGAGCAGGACTCGCCGACGCGCTCTTCCCAACGTCAGAGCAGCCTGTAGGCCCGCGACGCTTCCGCCGATGACTGCTACGTCGTAGGTGTCCACGCGTTCATCATACGAGATGTTGCGTCTTGTATTTCGAGACGGTGATCAGACGCTGCGGAGTACCGAGACGACGACGCCGAGGATGGTGGCGTTGTCGCCGTCGATGACCTCGAAGGCGGGGTTGCGGGGCTCCAGGTAGACGTGGCCGTTGCGGCGGCGGTAGACCTTCACCGTCGCCTCCTCGTCGATCATCGCGGCGACGATCTGGCCCGAGTGGGCCTCGGGCTGCTGCCGGACGACGACCGTGTCGCCGTCGCAGATCGCGGCGTCGATCATCGACTCGCCGCGGACGCGCAGCGCGAAGACGGTGCCGCGGCCGGTGAGGTCGCGCGGCAGCGTCATGAACGTCGTCCACGTGCTCGATCGCGGAGATCGGCGTACCGGCGGCGATGTCGCCGACCACCGGCACGGCGACGAGTTCTCGTCGGTCGTCCGCGCGGGCCCTCGCGCAGGAACGCGCGGACGTCGATCGGCCGCGACACCGACTCGCTGCGGCGCAGGAAGCCCTTCTCCTCCAGGCTTGCCAGGTGCTTCGCCACCGACGACGACGACCGCAGTCCGACCGCGTCGCCGATCTGGCGGGTGCTCGGCGAGTACCCGTGCCGCACCACCCAGTCCCGGATCGCCACCAGGATCCGCTGCTGCCGCTCCGGCAACCCCGACGCATCCAGATCCCCGAACAATTCACCCTCGTCATAACTCACCCGCGAAGCCTAGATCCCACCCCCGACACTTTCCGCCACCGCCTCGCGCCGCCGACTGGTTGGATGGTGTCCGTCACCGCCTCGCTCGGCTGGCTGGTTGGAGGGTGTCCGTCACCGCCTCGCTCGGCTGGCTGGTTGGAGGGTGTCCGTCACCGCCTCGCTCGGCTGGCTGGTTGGAGGGTGTCCGTCACCGCCTCGCTCGGCTGGCTGGTTGGAGGGTGTCCGTCACCGCCTCGCTAACTGGTTGGATGGTCCTATGGCTGGTTCACTCAGCGAGAACAACGTCCGTACTCCGGCGGCTGGCGGACGCGGCTCTTCCGGCGGACGGCTCCCCGTCGGGGGTGGAAGCCGGGGTGTCGAGTTCGTGGAACGCGTCCTCGCGGAGGATCGCCCGGACTGGCGACCACGGGTGCTGCGCGCCCTCGAACGGAGGCGGCCGGACGAGCCTGCGCTGCTGCATCGCTGATGATGGGCTTGGGCGGGTGCTTGCTGATTCGGATGGTGGTTGGCTGGTTCGTCTGCTGGCGCAGGGGTTTTATGCGAGTCCGGCGGGGTGGGAGATGGCGGGGTGGCGTCCCGATGCGGGTGGGGGGTGGGAATCGGTTGAGTTCGGGTTGCCGGTTACTTCACGGGAGGGGCTGGGGGAGAGGTATGACTGTGTGATTGTGGGGTCGGGGGCTGGTGGGGGAGCGGCGGCTCAGGTGGTTGCTGAGTCGGGGCGGTCGGTGTTGGTGGTGGAGACTGGGCGGTTCCCGGCCACCGCGGAGCTGGATCATGATCATCTGCGGAATCCTCGGTCCGTTGCGGGGCTTCCGGCGCCGACCGATCCGGATATGGCTGGGCGGCCGCGGATCTCGGTGGTTGATGGGGTACGGCGGGTTGTTCTGCCACCTGATGGTGGTTGGGGGAACAACGCGTTCACGGTCGGGGGCGGCACGAGGGTGTATGGCGCGCAGGCTTGGCGGTTCGTTCCGCAGGACTTCCGGATGGCGACGACGTACGGCGTACCGGAGGGGAGTGCGCTGGCGGATTGGCCGATCAGCTACGAGGACCTGGAGCCGTATTACTCCTTGGCCGAGCAGCGGTTCGGTGTCAGCGGTGGGGGGACCGATCCTTGGCATGAGGCGCGCTCGATTCCGTTGCCGATGCCGCCGTTGCCGCGGACCGCGATCACCGAGCGACTCGCGACGGCGGCCGAGAGGTTGGGGTGGGGCACGCTTGATGTTCCGTTGCTCATCAACTCGGAGGAATACCAGGGTCGGTCGGCTTGCGTGCGGTGCGGGCAATGCGTCGGGTTCGCGTGCCCGGTCGAGGCGAAGGCCGGTACGCACAACACCGCGCTGCCGGCCGCACTCGCTACAGGGCTGTGCACTCTGGTGACCGAGACGACGGTCGAACGGCTGGTCGTGGACGATCGCGGTCGCGTCACCGGCGTCGCGCTGGTTGCTGCAGGCAACGATGGTCGCATCTGGCGGCGTACGGTCGACTGCGCGGACGTCATCCTTGCTGCCGGCGCCACCGAAACGCCGCGGCTTGTTGCTGAACAGCGCGCACGCAGGAGAGCCACAGGGGCTGGGCAACAATCACGATCAGGTGGGCAGGTATCTGCAGGCTCATGTGTACGCCGGCGCGGTCGGCCTCTTCGACGATGAGGTGACCGAGTTGATCGGGCCCGGAGTCTCGATCGCTACCTGCGACTTCCGGCACGGCAACGAGGGCATCGTCGGCGGCGGGATGCTGGCCAACGAGTTCGTCGCGACACCGGCTGCGACGTACGACTATCTGACTTCAGCGGGCCTGATCCCAAGGGCCGGGCTGGACGGCAAGCAAGCGATGCGTCGCGAAGCGCGCCGGATGCTTCGAGTGGTAGGGCCGATCCAGGAGGTCACCTCGGCAGAGTCCCGGGTGAGGGTCGATCCGAGTGTCGTCGACCGATTCGGCAATCCGGTGGCGGCGATCAGCGGTTCGATTCACCCCGAGGACGTCCGCGCGCAGGCCTTCATGGGCGAGAAGGCCAGGCAATGGCTAACCGAAGCAGGAGCAGTCCGTACTGCGGTAAGCCGCCTCGCCTCGACCCATCAAGCCAGCGCCGGCCAACACCAAGCCGGCACCTGCCGAATGGGCACCAACCCCCGCCACTCGGTCACCGATCCGAACGGTCGACTCTGGGATCACGACAACGTCCACATCGTCGACGCCTCGCTCCACGTCACCAACGGCGGCGTGAACCCAGTCCTCACCATCCTCGCCAACTCCCTCCGCATCACCCACAAGATGACCGGGGGAGCCCAGAGCTGACTCTGGGCTCCCCGCAGCAAACTTCACCAGGTGTTGTTGGTGATGTCTTGGCCGAGGATTACTTGGTCGTAGGTGTTGCCGTCGTTGTCGTCGGTGTAGGCGGTGAATACTTCGGCGTAGGGGGAGACGGCGACCACTTGCTGTTCCTGGCGGCCGACGGTTGCCTGGCTGAGGCGTTGGGGTGATAGGTGGCCTGCGTCGGTGCCGGTGGTGCCGAAGCCGCGGACCCAGACGTCTAGGTCGGTGGCTTGGACGGTCCAGCCGACGACTGTGTTCGACTGGTCGTCGATGCCGATTGACGGGGCCTTACCGCCGACCGCGACCTCGACGTCGGTGAAGCGCGGAGCTCCGGTCGAGTCGAAGGTCCGGGTCCACGCGCCCGCAGTACCGGTGTGGTCGGACTCCCAAGCGACTGCGAAGTCGCCGTTGAAGTTTGCCGCTACCGACGCGTGCAGTTCCTGGCCGCTGCCCTGAGCATTTGCCGTACGACGTGACAAGGTGGCCGCGCCGTTCGTGCGTGCCAATCGGATCAGCCCGACGTTGTACGACCCGTTGGCATCACCGTCCTCGTCCCAGACCACAACCGCGTCGCCGGAAGCCGACACCCCGACATCCGGATTGTGGTGCTGACCCGTCGTCTGCGAAGCCGTCACCTCATAACCCCGAGTCGTCGGACCGGTAAAACCAGCCGCCTTGACCGTCGCCGGCGTACCGGTCTGGATGTCTTCCCAAACGACCGTGAACGCAACCGCCGCAGTGGAAGGCGCGCCATCCGGATCAACAGCAACTCGCGGATTGATCTGCTGCCCATCAGAGCTCGTGTTCGCATTCCCAGAAGCAGTCACCGTGCCGGCCGTATTCACCACCCGATAAGGAATGTTGTAGTAACCGTTCCCATCCGGATCGTCCTGCCAGACCACGACAGCATTGCCCTTGTCATCCAGACCGACATCGGGATGCAAGTGTCGCCAGTTGGTGACACCGCTACTGCCAGCAGCAGAGAGCTTGACCTCGTACGCCGCTGTGCCGTTGTGGAACAGCCGCAGGTAGATCTCGCTGTGCGTGTTGTCGGTCGCGTCGGTGGTGTCGCGGTCGTCCTCCCAGACGACCGCCACATACCCATTGCGATTGGTAGCGATCGAGGCGTTGTCCTGATCACCGGTACGAGTTGCTGTTCGCCGTCACCCACGTCGGCGTCGCCACCGCAGCCTGAGCGCTACCCGCGGTGAAGACAACCGAAGACGCCACGACAGCCAGAGCAAGAAGCTTCTTCATCAAAACCAGCCCCTCAGACTGCCTGAAGGCCGGGCTGGCCTTCCAGAGTGACAAAGGACTTCAGCGTCGTCGCCGCAGCGCCGTGCTCGGACACCTTGGCTACCCCACGGAAGTCCGACCGCATCTCCGTCGGGCTGAGGTTCGCGCGGATGTACCCTCGCCGGTTGCTGTAGAACTTCAGCCACGGGTTGGTCCCGACGTCCGGGATCGCCGTCGTCGCATCGCCGTCACCACTGGAGGTGACCGAGCTGGTGACGAGTTCGGTACCGATCACCGCCGACGACGGGTTGTTGTAGTCGGCAACCAAGTTGTTGCCCCAGGCCCGGTGAACATCACCGGTCAGTACGACGGGGTTGCGCACCCCGCGATCAACCCAGCCTTGCTGGATCCGGGCCCGCGACGCGCGATACCCGTCCCACGAGTCCATGCTCGCGCCGGTCGAGTTGAAGCGCCGGGCGAAGAACACCTGCTGCCCAATGATGTCCCAGGTCCCCTGATGCTGAGACAGACCGTCGAGCAACCAGGACTCCTGCGCGTTGCCAGGCAGTGAACGCGAAGCCAGATCCGCGTCAGCGCAGTCCTTCCAGCCGTCACCGCAAGCCTGATCGTTGCGGTACTGCCGGGTGTCGAGCATGTGGAAGGTGGCGAGACTTCCCCAGCGAAGCCTTCTGAACAAGGGAATGCTGGCCCCGCTCGGCGATTGTGCAGGCCGCAGCGGCATGTTCTCGTAGTACGCCTGATAAGCACCGGTCTCCCGGGCCGTCCACTGGGCAGCAGTCAACGCAGGAGTGTTGTTCTCCCGGATGTGACCGGCGCGGTTGTTCTCCACCTCGTGGTCGTCCGGTACGACGATCCACGGCGCGGCCGCGTGAGCTGCCTGCAGGTCCGGGTCCGACTTGTACTGCGCATAGCGGCGCCGGTAATCGGCAAGAGTCGTGATCTCGGCGGTACCCGCGTGCAGCCGCGGCCGGCCCGCAGTCGCGCCGTACTCGTAGATGTAGTCGCCGAGGTGCAGGATGACGCCCGGGTTCTCCTCGGCCATCCGCCGGTACACGGTGAAGTAGCCCTCCTCGTAGTGCGAGCAGGAGGTGAACGCCATCAGCAGATTGCGGCCGGCCGCGCCGAGCGCCGGCGTAGTACGGGTCCTGCCGACAGGGGAGAGGTGCCCCTGGGCGCGGAACCGGTAGAAGTAGTCGAAGTCGGAGTTGAGGCCGCCGGCGATGACGTGGACCGAGTGCGCGGTCGCGTACGTCGCGGTGACGGATCCGGACGAGACCAGGTTGGTGAAGAGCTCGTCGGTTGCCACCTGCCAGTCGACGACGACGTCGGCATTGGCCATGCCGCCGTGACCGTCGGCGTTCAGGGGGATAGGCGCCAGTCGCGTCCAGAGGACGACGCTGCTGGCATCGGGTTCACCGGAGGCGATCCCGAGCTGGAACGGGTACGGCACTGCTGCAGTGGCTGAGATGACACTGGAGTGGGCGGGGAGTGCGGTTGCACCGGCAGCCGCGAGTCCGCCGAGGACAAGGGTCCGACGACTGATGGGTTTCATGGGCCTCACCTTCAGTAACGCGCATGACGGCAGGCCCCGCGGACAGATGAAGCGGGTGAGAACATCCGGGAACCTGAGGGGCGGTGGTTCGTGCCCATCTTGGCCGGTTTCCGGTAACTTTTCTACGGCGCACCGCGCGCCGCCACACGAACTTCTAGGACGCGGCGATCAGCCGGGGTTGGCAGCGGCCAGGACCTGTTCGAGTTGGGAGCGGGTCAGCCGGCCGCCGGAGAAGCCGACCAGGCGTCCGACCGGCAGGGCGCCGAGCATCGCGGCCATGTCCGCGCCGGCGGCCTCCTCGGACATGGTGTCGCCGAAGACGGAGCTCACCAGGCCACCGAATGCTTCAGCCGCAGCCGGGTCGCGCAGCACTTCGGCGATGGTCGAGTCCAAGGTGATCGGCAGGCGGACCTCGTCACCCGTGACGTCGACGGTGGCACCGGCTCGCAGATCCCTGCTCGAGGAGCCGACCGACACGACGTACTCGCCGCTCTCCACGATCCAGCGATCCGCCCGCACGTCCCAGTAGGCCAGGTCGCTGCGGTCGATGGTCACCTCGATCGTCGTGCTCTCCCCAGGTGCCGGTGTCGCGCCGGCGAACGCGGCCAAGCTGCTGCGGGGCGCGGCTGACGGAGGAGGCCGGCAGCGAGATGTAGAACTGGGCCACCTCGCGGCCCTCGCGGGTGCCGGTGTTGGTGATCGTCACGCGCGCCTGGATGCCCGCGTCATTGGCTTCGACGACGAGGTCGCGGTACTCGAAGGTCGTGTACGACAGGCCGTGGCCGAACGGGAAGGCAACGGCGAGGTCGCGCGCGTCGTACCAGCGATAGCCGACCTGCAGGCCTTCGCCGTACAGGACGTGGCCGTGGTCGCCGGGGAAGTTGCCGTACGCCGGGACATCCGGCAGCCGGACCGGGACGGTCTCGGTGAGTTTGCCGGACGGGTTCACCGCGCCGAAGAGCACGTCGGCGATCGCTCCGCCGCCACCTTGGCCGAGCAGCGCGGCGTCCAGCAATGCGGGTGCGACGGCGGCAACGGGGGCGATCCGTAGTACGGAGCCATGCGTCAGGACCACGACCGTACGCGGCTGTGCTGCCGTGACTGCGGCGAGCAGCTCGAGCTGCTCCGCCGGCAGCTCGATGTCCGTGCGGTCGGCGCCCTCGGACTCCTGCCGGTCTGCCAGTCCGAGGAACACGACGGCCGTGTTCGCCGCTGCGGCAGCCTGTACGGCGCCCTCGCGCAAGGCGGCCGCGTCGCCAGAGCCGTCGGTGCTGAAGCCGGGTGCGTAGCTGACCTCGGCCCGGGCCCGGATCTCGTCCAACGGCACGTCCAGCCGGGTCGGCGTCACGTGCGAACTACCGCCGCCCTGGTAGCGAGGTTGCGCGGCGAACTCCCCGATCACGGCGATGCGATCCGAGCTGTCCAGGGGCAGTAGCTCGTCCACGTTCTGGAGGAGGACGATGCTGCGCGCCGCGGCCTCTCTGGCCAGCAGGTGATGGGCATCGGCATCGAACTCGGCATCCGCGCGATGCGCTGCCGTCGTACGGGTCGCCAGGGCTGCGACGCGATCGGCAGCCTGGGCGACCTGCGCCGGGTCAACGGTGCCGTTGGACACGGCGGCGACCAGTTCGTCGTCCGTCGTACCGGTGGCGCCGGGCATCTCGAGATCGAGGCCGGCGGCAACGGCTGCGGGGCGGTCGGCCACCGCGCCCCAGTCGCTGACGACGACACCCTCGAAGCCCCATTCGTCCCGGAGCACGGTCGTCAGCAGCCACTTGTTCTGGGAGGCGAGGACTCCGTTGATGCGGTTGTAGGAGCACATGAGGCTCCACGGTTCTGCTTCGGTGACGACCCGGTGGAAGGCGCGCAGGTAGATCTCGCGCAGGGTCCGCGGATCGACGTCCGCACTGACGCGCATCCGGTCGTGCTCCTGGTTGTTCGCCGCGAAGTGCTTCACGCACGCGCCGACGCCCTCGCCCTGCACGCCCCGGACCCAGGCGGCGCCGAGTACGCCGCTCACGTACGGATCCTCGGAGTAGTACTCGAAGTTGCGGCCGCAGCGTGGGTCGCGCTTGATGTTGATGCCAGGGCCGAGGAGTACGTGGACGCCCAGTGCCTGGGACTCACGGCCGAGCGCCGTACCGACCCGCTCGACCAGCTCGGGGTCCCAGCTCTGCCCGAGGCCGGCCGCCGGCGGGAAGCAGGTCGCCGGCACGTTCTCGGCGAGGCCCAGCTGATCGGTCGAGGCGACCTGCTTGCGAACTCCGTGCGGACCGTCGGTCAGCACGATGGCGGGCACCGGCCCGACCTGCTTGGTGGTCCAGAAGTCGGCACCGCTCCCCAGCGCGGCCTGTTCGGTGAGCGACAACTCAGCCATGACTCAACCCTCTTCGCAGACACAGGAGCAAGCACCGGGTAGTCGAAGACTGTACCTTCGCCCCCAAGATGGCAGCCGATCTCAGTTGGCCATCGCGAGTACGTCGCGGACCAGGCGCCCGGCGTGGTCGTCGTCCAGCGGCAGGGCGAAGACGACGGTGTAGTACAGCGGCGCGACGATGTGGTCGAGGATCTGCGGGACGGTCGGTGTCTTCTCTCCGCGTTCGTTGGCGCGCCGGACCATCTCCGCCGCCTGCTCGCGGCGCGTGTCGGTGACCGCGCAGCTCGCGACCAGGTCGGCCCGGGCCGCCACCATCGCCCGCAGGTAGCGCGCTCGCTCGGGACGGTTGATGTCGCGGGCGATGATGTCCGCCCACTCCGTCAGGTCCTGCCCGAGGGATCCGGTGTCGGGTACGGACTCGCCGTCCTGCGTCAGGGCTGCGACGGCGACGTCCTCGAGCAGCGCGTTGACGTCGGCCCAGCGCCGGTAGAGCGTCGTCGGATTGACCCCGGCGCGCTCGGCGATGACCGGAAAGCTGATCTTGTCGGCGCCCTGGCCGACGAGCTCGCCGACGGCCGTGTAGATCGCGGTCAGCACCCGGTTGCTGCGCCCTCCAGGGCGACTCGGTCGATCAGGCACGGCACCATCCTAAGCAAAGAAGTTTGCTTTTACGAGGATCCGGGCACTAGCGTCCTTAGAGCAAAGATCATTGCTTTTGGATGGAGGTCTCCTGTGTTCAGCCGTTCGGTCTCGTTCGTCGTCGCCGGGGCGGCCGGCGCCGCGACCTTGACCGCCGCGTCGGCGCCGTCGCCGCTCTATCCCGTCTATCAGCGCCTCTGGGGGTTCTCGGCGTTCGTGCTGACGGTCGTCTTCGCCGTCTATGTCTTCGCGCTGCTCGCCGCCTTGCTGACCGTCGGTTCGCTCTCCGACCGGGTCGGCCGTCGCCCGGTCGCTTCCGGAGCGCTGGTGCTGCTCGCACTGGGCATGGTGCTGTTCGCGATCGCCGGTGGTACCGGCGCCCTGGTGGTGGCGCGCATCGTGCAGGGTGTTGCCGTCGGCGCAGCCACCGGTACGACGACAGCCATGATCCTGGACTCGGCGCCGAACCCACGGGTCGGTTCGGTCGTCAGCAGCGCGGTCCCGTCCCTGGGCATCGTGATCGGAGCGGTCCTCGCCGGTGCCCTCGTGGAGTTCGCACCGCTGCCTCGCCAGCTCGTCTTCTGGATCCTCGCCGTGGTCTACCTGGTGCTCGCAGCGCTCGTCTGGCTGATCCCAGAGCGCGCCCGTCCGGAGGCGGCCGGGCGGGAGTCGCTCTGGAGGTCGCTGCGGCCGAGCGCCGGGCTTCCGCCGGCCGTGCGGCCGGTCTTCTTCGCCCTGATTCCTTCGATGGCCGCGACGTGGGCGCTTGCCGGGTTGTACCTGTCACTCGGGTCGTCGGTGCTCGGTGCCGTCCTCGAGGTGCACAGCCATTTCGTCGTCGGCGTCGTGCTCGGCGTGTTCTTCGCCGCCGGGGCAGCCGGCACCGTCGTCTCGACCGTCACGCCGCCGCGATGGCGCGAGTGGCTCGGGTACGGACCACTCGCCCTCGGCGTACTGGTCACGATCGCGGCGATGCTGCTGACCACGTTGCCGCTCTACGTGGCCGGATCGGCAGTCGCTGGGCTCGGCTTCGGCGCGACGTTCCGCTTCGCCGTCAACGCACTCGGCGAGGCGGCGCCGGACGCCCAGCGTGGGGAGGTGTTCGCGACGATGTACATCGTCAGCTACCTGGCCTTCAGTGTGCCCGCACTGGCTGCCGGGCTCGCCGCCCAACGCTTCGGCCTCGAGCCGACAGCCGTCGCGTACGCCGCCCTGGAAGTCGCCCTGATCCTGATCGCGGCTCAGTCTTCGGCGATCGGAGGAAGCGTCGGGTAGTCCAGGATCGGATAGAGCCCCACGGTCAATCCGTACGTCGTATCGCCCGAGCGAGGCAGCTGGTCGAAGTCCTGGATCAGATTGGCGACGCGACGCCAGAACTCCGCCACCTGCTCCTCGGGGATCCGGGCATGCCGGATCTGCGATCGCATCTGACCGGCGTCATAAGCCCCCGCCGACTCCTTCAGTGCGACCTCGAAGTCGTTGAAGTCGTGCGGCAGGGGAGCACCCTGCCCCTGGCGACCGAGGCCGACGTAGAACATCCGGGCCGCGCGTCCGTAGTACCGCTCGTCGATCGCGCGGACCCGTTTCGTCCGGACGACCTTGAGCAGGCCGGCCGTGGCGAGCACGTTCACGTGGTGGGCGACCGTGCTCTTCGGGCGCTTGACCGCAGCCGCCAGTTCGGTCACGGTGGCGGCCCGCTCGTGCAGCAGCCCGAGGATGGTGGTCCGCAGTGGATCGCTGATCGCCCGGACCTGCTCGGCCGTGGTCAGCTCGACGGTCTCCTCGAGCTCATAGTCCGGAACGTTGGTCGTCATGGTCGGATCAGCCTAACGAAGCGGGTCGGTGGCGAGCGCGATCGTCAGGTCGAGCACCGTCCGCGGGTCGTCGAGCCGATCGCCGAACAGCTCCCGGACCTGGCCCATCCGGTACCGCACGGTCTGCGGATGGACGTGCAAAGCCCCGGCCACCTCGTCCCGCCGGCCCAACTGCAGCAGCCATTCCCGCAAGGTCTCGGTGAGCCGCTCGGCCGTCGCTGGCCGCAGCTTGGCGAGCGGCGCGAGCACCCGGGCGCGCAGATCTTCGAGCGCGGCGGCGTCCGACGTCACGACCAGGCTGGCCAGATGATGCTCGGTATCGACCGGCGCACTGGTCTCCACGACGAGCCCGAGCTTGCGAGTACGAAGGACGCGCTCGTACGACGTACGCACGGTGATCCACGGTTTGTCCGGCCCGACCCAGGCCTGCCGCCCTCGCAAAGCCCGCAGCAGCGCGGGTCTTGCGGCCCCATGCGCATCCGGAACCAAAAGAACCGCGACGTCCTCCTTCTCGAGTTCGGGCAGCTCGTCCTCAGTTCTCAAGGTTCGCGGATCCAGCGCGGCGAGGACTCCGCGGACGTGGGCGTTGGGCAGGATCACGGTCGTCAGCGTCTTCGGTGGCTCCCAGCCGGCCCGCTCGGCCCGGCCGGCGAGCTGGTCCGGCGGATCTCCCTGGAGCAGGCTTCGGACCAGCGCCTGGAGGTAGCGCTGCCGGACCTGGCCGGTGGTCGCGAGCTCGTCGGTGTGCCCGGCGACGCTCGCCGCGGAGAGCTCGTCGATGTAGGCGAAGACCAGCTCGGCGAACTTGGCGAGCGTCTCGGCGGACAGCCCGACCTCGACCGCAGTACCGGACAACTCGCGCCAGGACACTCGCGCGCCGACTCGGTAGGCGGCGAGCAGCGCGTCCATGCTCCGGCCGCTGCGTGCCTCGCCGCGGCCCAGGATGTAGGCGCCTTCGAGCGCAGGCGTCAACGGCGTACCGGGGTCGCCGCTGCTCGCCAGCCGGAGGAACCCGCCGAGCGCGAGCTGGACGGCGCCTTCGATCTTGGCGCCCATCGGTCCGGCGAGCGCGTTGGTGTAGCCGGGCACCTCGGCGATGATCGCGGTCACCGTGTTCTCCGCGATATCGGCCAGCCGGGACCGCAGCAGGTCCATCGCCGGTTCGCCGAGGTCCAGATCGGCCGCGCCGCGCGCGGTCCGGCTGGCATGACGGCTGGATGACGGGTCCGATCGGACATTTTGTTCGCTCCGTACAAGTTCGGGAGACAGATTCACCGCCTACGGTCATGAAATTACACCTCCCGTCGAGGACTCTGGAGTACATGACCACTTTTGTGCCCGATCAAGGCGTCCGGGCCACACCCCGCCAGCGCCTGCGTGAGCGGGTCTGGCAGTTGGCCGCGGCGGCGACCAGCCCGCGCGATCCGGCCGACTACCTCGACATGTTCCGCCCGCTGCGACCCGGTGCCGAACTGCGCGCCCGCGTCGTCGAGGTCCGGCCGGAGACCGCCGACGCGGTCACCGTCGTGCTACGGCCCGGCGGCGCCTGGCGCGGCCACGAGCCCGGCCAGTACGTCCGGATCGGCCTCGAGGTCGACGGCGTACGGCTGTGGCGTTCCTACTCGCTGACCTCCGCGCCGGGGAACGGTCTGCTCACGATCACCGCGAAGGCTGTCCCGGACGGGCTGGTCAGCGCGCACCTCGCCCAGGAGTTGCAGGTCGGCCAACTGGTGCACCTCGACCAGGCGATCGGCGACTTCGTGCTGCCGAACCCGGCGCCGCGCAAGGTCCTCTTCGTCACCGGCGGCAGCGGGATCACCCCGGTGATGGGGATGCTGCGCGCGGGACTCGATCGGTTGGCGGACGTAGTACTGGTGCATTCCGAGGCGTGTGCCGAGGACGTGATCTTCGGCAGCGAGCTGCGGGGATTTGCCGCCGACGGCCGGCTCCGGCTGGTCGAGCAGCACACCGATTCGCACGGCCGTCTCGACGTCGCGGCGCTAGCCCGAGCTCGTTCCGGATATGGCTGAGCGGGAGACCTGGGCGTGTGGTCCCGCCGGTCTGCTCGACGCGCTGGAAGAGCAGTGGGCCGATCCGTGAACTGCTCCACACAGAACGCTTCCGTACTGCGTTGGCCGAGCCTGGCGAAGGTGGCACCGTCCACTTCAACAGGGCTGGAGTCACGCTCGAACTCGACGGCGCGACTCCGATCCTCAACGCGGGTGAAGAAGCCGGCGTGCTGATGCCGTCCGGTTGCCGGATGGGTATCTGCTTCTCCTGCGTCCTGCCGCTGCGCGAAGGGTCCGTCCGCGACCTCCGCTCCGGCGACGTCACCACCGCCGCCCCGGGCGACGGCGTCCTGATCCAGACCTGCATCTCGGCCGCCGCCGGCCCCTGCAACATCGACCTCTGAGAGAGACCCCCATATGACTGTGCTGCAGAAGAAGGCCGACAACCCCATCGCGCACCTGAGTGCGGACGACATCGAGGAGATCGGTCGCCGGCTCGACGAGATCCGGGCCGACGTGATCGAAGCCCGCGGTGCCTCCGACGCGGCGTACATCCGCAAGGTGATCAACGTCCAGCGCAAGCTGGAGCTGTCGAGCCGGGCCGTTCTGCTGCTGTCGTTGTTCCCGCCGGCCTGGCTGGTCGGTACGGCGGGTCTCTCGGTGGCCAAGATCCTCGAGAACATGGAGATCGGCCACAACGTCATGCACGGCCAGTGGGACTGGATGCGGGACAAGAAGATCCACTCCACCACCTGGGAGTGGGACCACGCCTCGCCGTCGGACCAGTGGAAGCACTCGCACAACGAGCTGCACCACACCTACACGAACGTGGTCGGCAAGGACAACGACCTCGGCTACGGCATCATGCGCGTCGACGAGGACCAGCGCTGGTACCCGCTCTACCTGGCCCAGCCGCTGTGGAACTTCATCAACGCGATGTTCTTCGAGTACGGCATCGCGGCGTACGACCTGGAGCTCGGCAAGAACCTGGCCACCAAGGAGCGCCGTCGCGACCCTGAGTTCAAGGCGCGGGCGAAGCAGGTCTTCAAGAAGATCCGCGGCCAGATGACGAAGGACTACGTGATCCACCCGCTGCTGTCCGGCCCGTCGGCTCTGCACACGCTCGCCGCCAACTTCACCGCGAACGTGGTCCGCAACGTCTGGGCGCACTCCGTCATCATGTGCGGTCACTTCCCCGAGGGCGTCGAGACCTTCGAGCGGAAGTCGATCGACGGCGAGACCCGCGGCGAGTGGTACCTGCGGCAGATGCTCGGCTCGGCCAACATCTCCGGCGGCCGCGCGATGCACATCATGACCGGCAACCTGTCGTACCAGATCGAGCACCACCTGTTCCCGGACCTGCCGAGCAACCGCTACCAGGAGATCGCGCCGAAGGTCCAGGCGATCTTCCGCGAGTACGGCCTGCAGTACACGACCGGCCCGCTGCCGAAGCAGGTCGCCTCGGCCTGGTCCAAGGTCGTCCGGCTCTCCCTACCGAACGACTTCGCCCGCAACCTCAAGTCCCGCCTGACCGGCGGACGCCCGGCGCCTACCGCGACGGCCTAGCGTCCGGGGCGTAGCCCACGGCTTCCGGGGCCGGGGCCCGCCCCACCCCCCACCCCGCCCGGGCCGCTAGGCCCGGTCGGCTAGCGCTGCTTCGCCTTCATGCGCTCCGCCTCCGCCTGGACGTCGGCCTGGATCTCGCGCTCGCGCTCGAGCCAGTCCGGGTTCTCGTCCCGGATCTCCTCGATCTGCTCGGTCGTCAGTGCTTCGGTGACGCCTGCGCGGGCGAGCCCGGAGATGGACACGCCGAGCCGCGCGGCCACGACGGGGCGGGGGTGCGGGCCGTTGCGGCGAAGCTCGCTCAGCCACTCCGGCGGGTTCGCCTGCAGCGCGTTGAGCTCGTCGCGCGAGATGACACCCTCCTGGAACTCCGCGGGGGTGGCTTCGAGGTACACGCCCAGCTTCTTCGCCGCGGTCGCGGGCTTCATCGTCTGGGTCGTCTTCTGCGGGCTCATGCCGTCAAGAGTAACGAGGATGAGCGGGGTTGCTGACCACTGCCGATAGCCTGAGCCGGTGACAGAGTCCGACGGACCGGCGTCTTTCCGGCTCGCGTACGTCCCGGGTGTGACGCCGACGAAGTGGGTCCGGACCTGGAACGAGCGGTTGCCGAGGGTCCGGCTGGAGCTGATCCCGGTGACCGCCGCGGAGGCGGCGGACGTCGTACGGGCCGGTGGCGCCGATGCGGGGCTGGTGCGGCTGCCGATCGACCGGACCGGGCTGAGCGCGATCCCGCTCTATACCGAGACGACCGTGGTCGTGGTGCCGAAGGACCACGTCGTGACGGCGGCCGACGAGGTGACGGTGGCCGATCTTGCGGACGATTTCGTCCTGCACCCGCTCGACGACACGCTCGGCTGGGACGAGCTGCCGGGGGAGCCGGCGTTCGAGCGACCCGCGACGACGGCGTTGGCGATCGAGTTGGTGGCGGCGGGGGCGGGGCTTCTCGTAGTACCGCAGTCTCTTGCTCGGTTGCATCATCGCAAGGACCTCACTTATCGGCCGCTGACGGACGCTCCGGAGTCGCAGGTCGCGCTGAGCTGGCCCGAGGCCGAGACCACCGACCTGATGGAGCAGTTCATCGGCATCGTCCGCGGGCGCAGCGTCAACAGCTCGCGCGGGGCGACGCCGCCGGCTGCGAAGGAGCCGAAGAAGAAGCCCGCCCCGGCCAAGAAGCAGGCCGTACGGCGGCAGCCCACCCGACGGGGCAAACGCTGAACTTGATTGACTCAAGAACTAATCTTGACTCGTTCCAGAAAACGGGGCAGACTCCGGAGGGTGCCGACGACCTCCGAGATCGAGCAGCTGTTGCGCGCGGCAACCTTGCGCGTGACCCGGCCGCGGGTGGCCGTGCTGTCGGCGGTGCATGCCATCCCGCATGCCGACACGGACTCGATCATCGGCGCCGTTCGTTCCGACCTCGGTGAGGTCTCTCATCAGGCCGTGTACGACGTACTGCGCGCGCTGACCGACGCCGGGCTGCTCCGGCGGATCCATCCGATGGGTCTGGTCGCGCGCTACGAGTCGCGCGTGGGCGACAACCACCACCATGTCGTGTGCCGCTCCTGCGGTGCGATCGAGGACGTGGACTGCGCCCATGGTTCGGCCCCTTGTCTCGACGGCCTCCGACGATCACGGATACGTGATCGACGAGGCCGAGGTCGTCTACTGGGGCCTGTGCCCCGACTGCTCGGCCAAGTCGTGAACTGATCCCTTGAATCCGGAAGGCAAATACCAGTGACTGACAAGCCTGACGCCGAAGTCGGCGAGATGAATGAGCCGGGCCCCGGCGAGTGCCCGGTCGACCACGGCCGGTTCAAGCACCCGACGGAGAGCGGGAGCAACAGTGACTGGTGGCCGAAGCAGCTCAACCTGAAGATCCTCCGCAAGCACCCGGCGGTGGCCAACCCGCTCGGCGCGGAGTTCGACTATGCCAAGGCGTTCGGCACGGTCAACCTCGACGAGCTGGCCGCGGACGTCGACGCAGTACTGACGACGTCGCAGGACTGGTGGCCGGCGGACTTCGGGAACTACGGGCCGTTCATGATCCGGATGGCTTGGCACAGCGCCGGTACGTACCGGGTCAGCGACGGCCGCGGTGGCGCGGGCGCCGGCATGCAGCGGTTCGCGCCGCTGAACAGCTGGCCCGACAACGGCAACCTGGACAAGGCGCGCCGGCTGCTCTGGCCGGTCAAGCAGAAGTACGGCCAGTCGATCTCGTGGGCCGACCTGATGATCTTCACCGGTAACCGTGCGCTGGAGACGATGGGCTTCAAGACCTTCGGCTTCGCCGGTGGCCGCGCGGACGTCTGGGAGCCGGACGAGGACGTCTACTGGGGTCCGGAGCAGACCTGGCTGGGCGACGAGCGCTACACGGGCGACCGCGAGCTGGAGAACCCGCTGGCCGCAGTACAGATGGGCCTCATCTACGTGAACCCGGAAGGCCCGAACGGGAACCCGGACCCGCTGGCCTCGGCCCGCGACATCCGCGAGACCTTCGGCCGGATGGCGATGAACGACGAGGAGACCGTCGCGCTGATCGCCGGTGGGCACACCTTCGGCAAGACCCACGGCGCGGCCGACCCCGAGCAGTACGTCGGACCGGAGCCCGAGGGTGCACCGCTGGAGGAGCAGGGCCTGGGCTGGAAGAACAGCTTCGGCAGCGGCAAGGGCCGCGACGCGATCACCAGCGGCCTCGAGGTCACCTGGACCGCGACGCCGACCCGCTGGGGCAACGGCTTCTTCGAGAACCTGTTCGGCTACGAGTGGGAGCTCACCAAGAGCCCGGCCGGCGCCAACCAGTGGAAGCCGAAGGACGGCGCCGGCGCGAACACGATCCCGGACCCGGAGGACGGTTCGCTGGTCCGTACGCCGACCATGCTGACCACCGACCTGGCGCTGCGGTTCGACCCGATCTACGAGCAGATCTCGCGCCGCTTCCACGAGAACCCCGACCAGTTCGCGGACGCGTTCGCCCGCGCCTGGTTCAAGCTGACCCACCGCGACATGGGCCCGATCCAGCGCTACCTCGGCCCGCTCGTCCCGGCCGAAGAGCTGATCTGGCAGGACCGCGTTCCGGCCGCCGAGGGTGAACTGGTCGGCGACGACGAGATCGCCGCGCTCAAGGCGCAGCTGCTCGCCTCGGACCTGTCGATCGCGCAGCTGGTCTCGACCGCGTGGGCGTCGGCCTCGACGTTCCGGGGCAGCGACAAGCGCGGTGGCGCGAACGGTGCGCGGATCCGCCTCGAGCCGCAGAAGGACTGGGAGGTCAACGAGCCCGACAACCTGCGGCTCGTCCTGCGGGTCCTCGAAGGGATCCAGGAGTCGTTCAACGCCGAGGGCAAGAAGATCTCGCTGGCCGACCTGATCGTGCTCGGTGGTGTCGCCGGGGTCGAGCAGGCCGCCAAGAACGCGGGCTTCGACGTCCAGGTGCCGTTCACGCCGGGCCGCACGGACGCGACCCAGGAGCAGACGGACGCCGACTCCTTCGCGGCGATGGAGCCGACCGCGGACGGCTTCCGGAACTACCGCGGCAAGGGCAACCGGCTGCCGTCGGAGTACCTGCTGATCGACCGGGCGAACCTGCTGAACCTGAGCGCGCCCGAGCTGACCGTGCTGATCGGCGGTCTGCGGGTGCTCGGCGCGAACCACCAGCAGTCCTCGCTGGGCGTCTTCACCGACAAGAAGGAGTCGCTGACCAACGACTTCTTCGTCAACCTGCTCGACCTCGGTACGACGTGGGCCTCGACCTCCGAGGACTCGGAGAGCTTCGAGGGGCGCGACGCCAACGGTGAGGTCAAGTGGACCGGCACCCGGGTCGACCTGGTCTTCGGCTCGAACTCCGAACTGCGGGCGCTGGCCGAGGTCTACGCCAGTGACGACGCGAAGGAGAAGTTCGTGCACGACTTCGTCGCCGCGTTCGACAAGGTGATGAACCTGGACCGGTACGACGTCTAAGCATTGCCGAGTTCGGCCCCCGACCCGCTGCACTGGGTCGGGGGCCGAACTTCTTCTATGCTGCGGTGTCGAATCCTGAGGGGGCCCTTGTGTTCGGATCGCAGGCGCTGGAGACCGCTATCGGGCTCGCGCTGATGTTCTTCGTCATCGCGACCGCGTCGTCGGCGGTGGTCGAGTTCATCTCCCGGCTGTTCGGGAAACGCTCGGCCGACCTGGAGAAGACCATCAAGCACATGCTGGCCGGCCAGGGCCAGGGCGATGCGGATCTCGAGAAAGCCTGGCAGTTGTTCTCCGGTACGTCGGTGTACGCCGCGGCGCGCGAGGGTGCCGGGAAGGCGCTGCTGACCCAGAAGCGGCGTCCGAGTTACCTTTCCGCGAAGGCGTTTGCCGATGCCACGCTGGAGATGATCGTCGAGGGCGATCGGCTGATCGGCATGGACGAAGTACCGAAGAACCTGCGGAAGCGGCTGGATCCGCTGGTCCGGCAGACGCGCGGCGAACTCGTCGAGATCAGGGCCGGGCTGGAGTCCTGGTTCGACGAGACCATGGGCCGGGCCGAGGGTGCCTACAAGAAGTGGGTGACGCTCCTTCTGTTCTGCGTCGGGTTGGTCTTCGCCATCGCAGGCAACGCGCCGACCACGACCGTCGCCGACGACCTCTGGCACAACTCCGTGGTCCGTCAGTCGGTGGTCGATGCCGCCGGTCAGGTTGCCGCGAGCGGCAAGGCAGCCGACGAACTCGACGACATCGCGAAGGCGACGGCAGCCATGCAGGAGTTCAGCCTCCCGGTCGGCTGGAACTCTCAGACGCGCGCCGAGTGGACGTCCGGTGACTGGACCTGGCGCCAGGCCGGGACCCTCGCAGGCTGGTTCCTGACCGCACTGCTGGTGATGCTCGGCGGACCGTTCTGGTTCGACCTGCTCTCCAAGTTCGTCTCGCTGCGGTCCAGCGGGTCGAAGCCGGCGCCGGCCGTTGACGACCAGACGTCTGCATCCGCCAAGCAAGGATCGGCCAAGGACGTCAGCACCAGGGACCTGGCCGGGCTGCCGGCCGTGAATGTTCCGCACTTCCTCGCGGCCGCACTCGGCGTCGAACCCCCAGCTACGCCGCCTGACCCGGAATAAAATTTCCGCGGCATTATGTCAACTTCGAACCCCTTGAGCGCATCTACTAAGTGTCTCTAAGGGGGGACAACTCATGAAGTCGATCCGTACCATCCGTCATCCGATCCGAACCGCTCTCGCCGTCCTGGCTGTCACCGCCATCCCGGCAGCCGCGGTTGCCGTGCCGGCCCTCGCCGACGCGTCCACAACGACCACCACGTGCCCCAGCGGTTGGGGTTCATTGCCTGAGGCAAGTAGCTATCGAGGCGCCGGTCAGCTGACGAACGTCCGGACCGGGCAGCACGACTGCTTCGACCGGATCGTGTTCGACGTCAGGGGAAAGCCGTCCTGGCATCACGTGCAGTACGTGCAGAACGTCTACACCAGCGGGGAAGGCGCGCTCGTGCCGCTCCGCGGGGGCGCCAAGCTGGAGATCGTCCTGTCCGTGCCCTCGTACGACGATGCCGGCAACAGCACCTACACCCCGGCGAATCCCAACGAGCTCACCAACCTGACCGGCTACCGGACTTTCCGGCAGGCCGCGGCAGCAGGCAGCTTCGAAGGCGAAACCACAATCGGCCTCGGCGTCCGCGCCCGCCTCCCGTTCCGCGTCTCCACCCTCACCGGACCTGACAACACCAGCCGCGTCGTCGTAGATGTTGCCCATAGTTGGTAGCCAGGACAGGGCACAATTGCCGGCATGAATGATCAATTGCTCGACAACTGGCGGATGTAGTGCTGGTTGAGTTGGCGGTGGGGGATGCGTACGGGGCTGGGTTCGAGTATGCGGAGCCGTCATTTGTTGCTGCGCGCAACAACTTGGACGGTTACGTCCAGCATCCGACGCATCTGGGGATCCGGCCTGGGTGCTATACCGATGACACGCAGATGACGATCGCTGCGAGCGGGAGGGGAGGCTTACGTGCGCGGTGGCGGTTCCGCTCATCGCGATCGGTGCTACGGCTGCTCTCCGACGTACGGGACGGCGCTGAGCTACTGGACCGGATCCAGCCGCAGAGTGAGAAGAGTGGGGCGGCGATGCGGGCGGGGCCGGTGGGGTTGCTGCCGCTCCTGCCGGATGTGTTGGAGATTGCCGCCGTCCAGGCTCGCGTCACTCATGACACACCGGCTGGGATCGAGGCGGCTCAGGCGGCGGCTCTCGCTGTGCATTACTGCCACTACGAGCTGGGGCCGTTGGCGGAGATCGCTCGTTGGATCGACGACCAGCTGCCGGGTAGGTGGTCGGAACCGTGGCATGGCAAGGTTGGCGCTTACGGGTGGATGAGTGTGCGGGCTGCCCTTACGGCTTTGACCAGCAGCAATAGTCTTCGCGAGATCCTGCGGGCCTGTGTGGCGTTCACGGGTGACGTCGATACGGTCGCGACGGTGGCGTTGGGTGCGGCGTCGCGGTCGCCTCAGGTGGTGAACGATCTTCCCTCCGTACTGCGGCGCGGTCTGGAGGATGGGCCTTATGGCCGCGGCTATCTGTGGAATCTCGATGCGCGCCTGCTCTCGCAGGTGTCTCCGCTGACAGGTCCCAATGGGCCGTCTGTCTTAGGTCTGTGGGGTGACGATTCGCTCTTTCAGGGTGCGATGGAAGGGGATCGGGTCGCGTTTCTTGCTGATGGCAACGGTTGGTTCGAGCACGCCAACGCCTTTGCTGTTGAGGTCGAGCGCTTTCGCTGGGAACAGTTGCCCGCCGGCCAGCTTCGCATCACCTTCACCCGCTACCTGTTCTTGGAATGCGACAAACCGGTCGAAGCCAAGAACCACTGGCACTCAGAGCCGCGAGTACTGACCGCCCGGGTAGGCCGCGGTACCGACGCCCTCGACCGCGAGGCATCCATCCTGACCCTTGAAGAACCAGACGAGCGCCCGCGCCGGTTCGCCCTGGTCCAGCCCGACGTCACCACTGCCGCAGACCCGACAGCCACCTTCGCCTGAGGCGCGCGGGTTTGCTAGCGGGCTGAGGCTACGGCGAGGAGGAACCAGCCGGTGTGGGGGATCCACTGTTCGGCCCAGCGCCAGGAGTCGCCTTCGGGGGCGTCGTCGGGGAGGAAGGCGATGTCGTTCTCGTCGGACCAGCCGGAGGTGATTCCGTTGACGATTCCGCCGGGCAGGTTGGGGAAGTCCGAGGAGTAGTCGGCGTTGTTCCGGCCACGCCCTTGCATCATCGAACTGTCGAAGGGATTCCGCCCGACGATCCACGCGAGCTGATCGTCCGCAAACGCCTGCAGCCGCTCCTCGTCTTCCGGAGCGATCCGCGCGCACGCACTGGCAGCCGCAGACAGCGAAGCTATCGCGGCATTTTCACCTTGCCACCAGTACCCGGTCTCGTTGGCATGCGGAAAGAAGAACCTTTCCCGAGGCTCGTCTCCGAGTGGTTGCGTCAACGACCGCGGATACCCGAACGGATTGGCCACCGCCGCCGTCCGCTCCAGCACATCCGTCATAGCCCGTACGGCGACCTCCCGCGCCGCCGCCGCTTCCTCGACCTCCGTCTCCGCAAACCGCAGCAACGCAAGAATCGGCAGCCCAGGCTCCGCTGCGTGGAAATACGGCCGTCCTTCGTCATCTCCGCGAAACCACCCGGGACCATCTGCCCGTTCGTACCTGTCGATCAAAGACCGCGCCCGGCGTCGCGCAGCTTGAACGAAGTCCTCGCCTGCTTTTGCTAGCTCGGTGGCGGCGAGCAGGGCGGTGTAGTCGTCGATGATCGACTCGTTGCCGTCGAAGAGGTAGTCGCGGTTGTGTTGTTCCAGGTGGATGAAGGCTTCGCGCGCGGCGTTGAGGTACGTCGTACGGGAGTAGTCGCCGTCGGTGTCGACGGTGGAGGCTCGGGCGAGGGCGGCGATGGCGAGGCCGGCGCCGTGGCGGTAGGCGGCCTGGTAGCGGGTGGTGCGGACCGAGTTCTGGAGCGGCGCGGTGATCACGCGCTCCTCGAGCTTCTTGGTGAGGGCGTCGAAGATGCCGGTGTAGAAGTAACCTTCCGGAGAGCGGAAGCGGACGAGGAAGTCGGCTCCCCAGAGTGCCTCGTCGCGCAGGCGGGCGCTGAGCACCGGCACCAGCGCCGGCTTGTGACTGGCTAGCTCATCGCGGGCGGCGAGCATCGCCCAGGCGCAGAGCGGGATCTGCTGCGGGCTCATCATCGACGTGTACGTCAGGTGCGACAGGAACTTGCTGGTGTCGCCGCTCGCATCCAGCCACCCGCCCCGCGCATCCACAGTCGGCCCGTCCGGGTCGTCCAGAAATGCGCCGCCCGGTCCTTGCGGTCGATCTCGCCGCTGGAACGCATCGCCTTGAAGTAGGCGAGGACGTCGGACATCGTTTGCCGCTGCAGCCGCTCAGGGCTGACAACGAAAGCCTCAGACTCCACCGTCAGGTCACCAGATCGCACCCGTACGACGTACTCCCCGGCGCCGAGCCCGGTCGGCAACGGGATCCGCGAGTACGGTCCGCCGGACCACCCGGCGACCCGCTCGACCGGCCCCGACGATAGCTCTGCGACTCGGCTGCCGCCCGCCTCAGCGGTGTCGAGACGCAACAGCTCCGCAGTCAAAGGCAGCTCAGGAACGACCGCGATCACCGCATTAGCGGCACCCACGCCGTACCCGAGATGGGAGGTGAGGACGCGGGGAGTGGTCTCGTCCAGCGGTCGCACCGGGTACCGCCCTTCAACGTTGGTAGTCGGCGAAGAGTATCCACTGACAACGAAGGCGCGCGGGCCCTATCGCCAACCGCCATCTAGCTGTTAGATGGAACGCGTTGGCAGTGTTTGACAGAACAAAGGCGCAGCAGCCTATGTCAGGAGGAACTTGTGTCGCAACCGCTCAAGATCGCGGTCCTGGGGTTCTGGCACGTTCACGCGGGGGACTACGCGAAACAGGCCGTCCAGCATCCGGGCACCGAGCTCATCGCTGTCTGGGACGAGGACCAGACCCGGGGACAAGCCGGAGCCGACCAGTTCGGTGTCGAGTACACCGACGACCTCGACGCCCTACTCGCCCGTGACGATCTCGATGGCGTGACCATCACGACCGCGACGAACGTCCACCGCGATGTGATGGTCAAGGCTGCCAACGCCGGCAAGCACATCTTCACCGAGAAGGTGATCGCCCCGACCGTCGCCGAGGCGGAGGAGATCATCGCCGCCGCCGACGCGAACAACGTCAAGCTCGTCGTCTCGCTACCGCGCCTCGCGCACGGCTACACCCAGGCGATCCGCGAGGTCATCGACAGCGGCGACCTCGGCCAACTCACCTACGCTCGCGTCCGCCTGTCGCACGACGGCGCGATTGCCCGCGACGGAGCCGAGGACGGCTGGTTGCCGAGGCGCTTCTTCGACGAGGAGACCGCGATCGGTGGCGCGCTGACCGACCTCGGCTGCCACCCGGTGTACCTGCTCCAGCTCTTCCTCGGCGCCGACCCCGAGACGGTCAGCGCGACGTACCGATCGGTCGCCGGCCGTGGCCTGGAGGACAACGCCGTCGTCACCGTCGGCTACCCGGACCAGAAGATCGGCGTGATCGAGGCCGGTTTCGCCAGCCCGAACCCGTTCACCATCGAGGTCTTCGGCACCGAAGGCAGCCTGACCTACACCGACGACGGCAACGTACTGCGGGTCTCCGGCAAGCAGCTCCCGGTGCCCGAGCACAGCCTGGACCCGTTCGGTCAATGGGTCGACCACATCACCAACGGCACCCGGGCCGACGACAACCTCGCCCGTGCCGTCGAGCTGACCCGGATGGTCGTCGCCGCCAACGAGGCCGCTTCCGCCGGCCGCGCCATCTCGTACTAGCAGCCTTCGAGGAGACCTTCATGCCACAGATCAAGGTCGGCCTGATCGGGGCCGGCGGTATCGCGTCCGCACACATCAAGGGCTACCGCGAGCACGCCGACAGGATCGGCGTCACCGCGGTCGCCGACGCGGTCGAGCAGACACGCCAAGGACCGAGGCGCCGAGCTGGGCGCCACGCCGTACACGGACTATCGGCAGATGCTCGCCGCCGAGGACATCGACGCGGTCGACATCTGCCTCCCGCACCACCTGCACCGCGACGCGATCGTCGCCGCGGCCGAGGCCGGCAAGCACATCCTGTGCGAGAAGCCGCTCTGCCTCACCGCGGAAGAAGCCGAAGCAGTCCGTACTGCGGTGACCGCGAACGGCGTCACGTTGATGTGCGCGCACAACCAGCTCTTCATGCCGGCCGTCGCCAAGGCGAAGGAGCTGCTCGAGGCCGGAACGCTCGGGACCGTGTACGAAGTACGCACCACGGACAGCTTCTACAACGACTTCGACCCGGCCAACATGGGCTGGCGGGCGAGCACCAAGACGAGTGGTGGCGGCGAGCTGATCGACACCGGCTACCACCCGACGTACCTGATGCTGCACCTTGCGGGCGGCTCTCCGGTCGAGGCGACCGCGATGCTGTCGACCCACCGGCTGAAGTTCATGGAGGGTGAGGACTCGGCGCAGGTGCTGATCCGGTTCGACAACGGCGTCGTCGGCCAACTGGTGACCAGCTGGGCCTACCAGCCGGCCGCCGTGACCGAGCGCTTCTCCGTCGTCGGCGAGCTCGGCGCGTTGCACAGCGACGGCAACTCCGTCACCACCCGCCTCCGCACCGGCGACACCACCACCTTCAGCTTCGATCCGATCGACACCTTCACCGCCGAGATCGGCCACTTCGCCGACTCCCTGATCAACAAGACCCGCCCCCTCCACACCGAACAGGAAGGCATCGCGGTCCTGGGCATCCTCCTGGCCGCCTACGAAGGCGCCCACACCAAGACCATCGCGCCTGTCCTGGGTTCTTGATCCCAAGCGGGATAGTTGGAGCGTGACCAGCTCTACTGACGACAGCGCCGGGCAGTTGGACCGTACGGCGAGTAGGACCGTCCTGACCAAGGAGGTCTGGCTGGTCCTGGCGTTGTCGTTGGGAGCGTCGGGGGTCTCGGCGCTGATCTCCTTCACCGGGGTGCTGACCTCGCACAAGGCGATCGGGGATCAGACCGCGGTGATCGTCGGGTCACGGGCTCCGGGGCGACCGTGGCTGGACCTCGCCTGGCAACTGTTCGCGATCGTGACGTCGCTGGTGCCGGTCGCGTTGGTGGCGCACCTGATGACGCGAGGTGGCGAGTCACTGCGGACACTCGGGTTCGACCTGCGGGACGCCGTACGGGATCTTGGCCGGGGTACTGCGGTCGCTGCGTGCGTCGGGGGCGCCGGATTGGCGTTCTACCTGGCAGCGCATGCGTCGGGCGTGAACCTGGCTGTCGATCCGGCGCAGTTGCCTGACGTGTGGTGGCGGGTGCCGATTCTCATCGCGGTTGCGGCGCAGAACGCAGTACTGGAAGAGGTCATCGTCCTCGGGTATCTGACGCGGCGGCTCGAGCAGTTGGGGTGGTCGTTCAAGCGAAGAACGACAGCCAGCGCCGTACTGCGTGGCTCGTACCACCTCTACCAAGGGCTGGGCGGATTCGCCGGCAACGTGGTGATGGGTGTGCTGTTCTGCCACCTGTATCGCAGATGGGGCCGGGTGATGCCGTTGGTGGTCGCGCACACCGTGATCGACGTGGTCGCCCTGGTCGGTGCGACGTACCTGATCGGGAAGGTCGGTTGGCTACCGAACTGACTGGGGGAGCTTGCGGGTGTCGATGAGTTGCTGGGCGACGTCGCGCAGCTTGATGTTGTTGTCCTGCGAGTAGCGCTGCAGGATCGCGAAGGCGCGGTCGCTGTCGACGTCGAACCGTTCCATCAGGATGCCCATCGCCTGGCCGACCAGCTTGCGTGCGTCGACCGCGGTCGTCATCGTCTCGTCATGCCGTGCGGAGGCGACCGCGACGGCCGCGTGCCGGGCGAGGATGTGCGCGATCGCCTCGTCGTCCTCGCCGAACGCATCGGGGGTCGGGCTGTAGAGACCGAGTGCGCCGACCGTACGGGTAGTGTCACTACCGGTCAGCAGCGGTACGTCGAGCACGCTGCGAACCCCGAGACCGGCCACCTTCGCCGCCCACTCGGGCCAGCGGTCGTCTGTGGTGGTGTCGCGGATCAGGACGGTCGAACGCTCCCGGAGTACGGTCACCAGCGGTCCTACCGAGGAGCTGAGCTGCAGTTCGTACACGTCCGCGACCACCGGATCGGTCACTGCGGCGACCTGTGCGGCCTGGGCGCCTTTCGCGGTGAGAGCGACGCCGGCGTAGCTGCAGTTGAGGGCCTGGAGCGCGAACTGGACGACAGCCTCGATGGTCTCCTCCACGCCGTCGGCATCGTGCAGTTCGACAGCGAGCCGCGCGAAGGTCTCTGCCATGTCGGCAGCGGCAGGGTCAAGCGAGGGCATTGTCGGCTCCAGGCAGGATTCAGCACCAGGAGCACCCTCATCTCCGGAGTGATCCGGCTACAAGGTAGAGCATCCCCAGCCCGGCTAGCTACCGGGCCTCGCGATCACATTACAACGATTGCGGTGACGCCCAGAGCGATCCCGACCGCGTAGGTTCCCATGGCGCCCACGTCGCGTAGCGGACCGTGTGAGGCGAGTGTTCTCGAGGTCGAGCATCCCGGCGGCATGCGTGGTCCGAACGACCAGTGCCGCGATGGCCAGAACGTCGACCCACCAGCTGTTGGAGAGCGCGGAGCAGACCAGCAGGAGGACGATCATCGTCGGGATGTACTCCGCTGCGTTGCCGTGCGCACGTACTGCGATCAGCAGTGGGGCGGTGGGATCGGTCGGCATCTGGTTGCCACCCGACTTGCCGGTCAACGCCCGGTGGCGGGTGACGTTCGCGCCGAGCAGGAACAGCAGGATGCCCATCAGGGCGATGCAGACGATGGTGACGGTACTCATGTCAGGACTCCAAGGGTTGATTCGAGCAGGCGCTCGGTGATGGTTCGGCTGAGCTGGGTGCCGAGCAGGGCGTCGGTCTTGTGCATGCCGCCGGGACACGTCACGTTGACCTCGATGAGCCGGCCGCCGATGACGTCCAGGCCGGCGATCGCGATGCCGTGGCGGAGGAGGTGCGGTCTCAGTGCCGCGACGATCTGCCGGTCGGCTTCGTCGATCTCCGCGACCCCGACCGGTGGGCCGATCCGGAAATCGTCGTGGGACGGGCGCCGCAGTACGGCGCCGACGATGTCTCCGTCGAGCAGGAAGAGACGTTTGTTGCCGTGTTCAACGGTTGGGAGGTATTGCTGGGCGATCACCTGCCGTCGGCCGCCGTGGGTGGCGGACTCCAGGAGGGCTTTCGCCGCGTGGTCATCGGCGACGAGCCAGACGTCGAGGCCGGCGAAACCGTCGACCGGCTTGACCACCGCAGTACCGACTGTGGTGACGAAGTCGCGGAGACCTTGGATTCCGGCGCCGACGTAGGTCGGTGGGCAGAGGTCGGGGAAGTGGAGGGCGATGAGTTTCTCGTGCATCGCGCGGACGCCTTCGGGGCGGTTGATGACCCGGGTGCCTGCTGCTTCGAAGAGGTCCAGCAGGTAGGTCGTGTGGAGGTAGCGCTGGTCTACCGGGGGGTCGATGCGGAGGTGGACCAGGTCGAGGTCCTTCGCGGCAATGACTTTGCGGTCGAGTTCGTCGTACCAGATGGGATCGACTAGCCAGCGATGGTCACCGGTGTGGCTTTGCCTCGGTCGCAGCTGGATCTTCCGGGCGTGTGCGTGGACGTTGCCGTTGGCAACCAGGAGGTCTGCTGGCTCGCAGGACCAGACGTCCAGACCGAGGTCTTGGGTTGCGCTCATCAGACCGATGCTGGCGTCGATCTCGGGCTGCAGGCCGGCGAGTGGGTCGGTGACGAACAGGACGCCGTTCATGCGACGAGCTCCAGCTTCGGGATGAGTTGCTCGCCGTGTTCTGCGATGCCCTGGTCGCCTGCGGCGGCGGCGCGCCAGTGGTCGGCGAGGTGGGGGAGTTCGGGTTCGAGTGCGCGGAGCGTGCGACGGCCTCGGTCGTCGTCGTACATGAGGTTCTCGAGGGCCGTCACTACGCGGCCGACCTCGGCGGGGTCTTGGGCGTCGAGGAAGCGGACTTCCAGGTACGTCGTCCGCGGGCGGACCGGTGGGAACAGGGTGGTCAGGTGCTCTGCTGGGGTCTGGGTGAAGGCGGTGGCGCCGGCGGCAAAGGCTGCGTAGGCCGCGACGAGGTCGCCGTCGCTTGCCGTCTTGCCGCCGGGGCGGAGGAGTCGGTCGTCGAAGCCGGTTCGGTCGGGGTCGACCTCGAGCCAGGTGGTGAGACGGCCGTCGGGGCCGGAGCTTCTGGCGAAGGCGGCGGCTAGGAACGGGCCGGCCAGGTTGAGGACGCGCCATTGCTCGAGCCCTGCGGCTCCCGGCCACCAGTCGAGGCAGATCTGGGTGGAGGCGGTACGGCGCATCATCCGGCGACCGGCTGGGCCGATCGTGTCGAAGTGGCGCTGCATGGCGGTGTAGCGCGGGGAGGTCAGCTGCAGTGGGACATCAGGGCGAGGGTCGCAGGGGATCGCATCGAGGCGGATTCCTGCGGCGCCGAGGTGGGTCTGCAGATCGGCGGTCATGAGACAGAGCTGCTGCGTCAGCTCGGCGGCTCCAGACGCGCAGGGCAGGCTCAACTCGATCTGGCCACCCGGCTCAAACCCCAGATAGGGCGCGGCGAGCGCCGGCCCGGCTGCTCGGCGTACGAGGTCTAGGGCGGGTGGGGCGCCGGTGGTGAGGTCGGTGGTGATGAACTCCTGTTCGACCGCGACGCGGGTGCGGTGGCGGCCGCGGGTGAAGAGAGCGGTGACTAGCCGGTCCAGCTCCTTGGTGTCCATCATTCCCCCTGATACTGTAAGGACTCCTGTCGAAATATTGGAAGGAATCCTTACGGATGTCAAGGGGTGAGTTGCCCAGGCCGGATCGCAAACCGCTGATCGCGCTGGTCGATCGCGCCAACCGGGCGCTGCAGGCCGACATGGTGCAGACGGGACATCGGCGCGGGCATCCGGAGCTCAAGCCCGCTCACAACTCCGTCTTCGCGACGCTGGCGGAGGAGGGTTCGCATGCCGCGGACATGGCGGTCCGGGCCGGGATCACGCGGCAGTCGATGGGCGAGGTGATCCGCGAGATGGTTGCCCTCGGCATCCTCGAGATGCGCCAGGATCCCGCCGACAAGCGAGCCAAACTCGTCACCTACACCGACCACGGCCGCTGGATCGCCAGTCACGGCTACCAGCATCTGATCGACCTAGAACAACGCTTCGCCGACGAATTCGGCGAAGAAGACTACGAAGTCGCCCGCAAGGTCATAGACCGAATCGCTTCCCTCCTGGACCAGTGGGCCACCGAAGAAGCAGAACAAGCAGGCTGAGGTTTTAGCGGAGGTCTGCCGAGAGGGACTTGGCTGCCTGGGTTAGGAGGGGGACGGCGCGTTCGACCAGGTCTTCGGTCATACGGCCGGCTGGGCCGGAGATTGAGATGGCTAGGCGGGAAGGCGTGTCCAGGACCGGTACTGCGACGCAGCGGACGCCGATTTCTTGCTCACCCTCGTCCGTGGCGTAGCCCTTCTCCTCTGTCATGCGCACCTGGTCCAGGAAGGCGTCCGAGTCGGTGATCGTGTTGCCGGTGTGCTTCGGCATCCCGGTGCGCTGCAGGAGTTCCCGTACTTCGTCCTCCGGCAACCGCGAGAAGACCGCCTTCCCGACGGCCGTGCAGTGCGGGAGCACCCGACGGCCCACCTCGGTGAACATCCGCATCGAGTGCCGCGACGGAACTTGCGCTAGATAGACGATCTGGTCGCCGTCGAGCATCGCCATGTTGGCCGATTCGCCGAGCTCGTCGACCAATCGCGCCAGATGCGGGCGTGCCCAGACGCTGAGCATCCGCGACGAGCTCTCGCCGAGCCGAACCAGCTTGGGTCCGAGCACGTACTGCCGCGACGGCTCCTGCCGCAGATACCCGAGGTCGACGAGCGTGCGGACGAGCCGGTGGATCGTCGGCAGTGGGAGACCGGAGACGGCGGCCAGTTGGGAGAGCCCCATCATCCCGCCGGCGTCGGCCATCATCTCCAGCAGGGCGAAAGCGCGCTCGATCGACTGCACGCTGCCGGTGCGCGCCTTGCCGCCGGTCTCTGCCGTCACGGTGATCCCACTCTCGCTCGACCCTCTCCGGACCTCGATGATTCCGGATCACGGAAGTTTACCCCCAGATGGTGGAAGCGGTAGGGGCTTGTGACTTCCGTAGTACAGATATTAGTATCCGCAATACGAAATCCCGAGGATTGAGGTGTGGCGCCGGTGGACGAGGCATTCCTGGTTGAGCTCGATCGCCGGCTGGCAGCGGCCGACGCGGAACTCGCCACGCTGTACCCGGGAGATCGCGGCGTCCGGCAACCGGTCCATACCGTCTATGTGCCGGCCGACCGTTTCCACGCGGGCACGATCGACGAGTGGGCCCAGGGCGCGAAGGAGGCGCTCGAGCGGAATGCGCGATCGCGCTCGGAGCTGGCCGAGGCGTTGGAGTTGCCGACGAGCCTGTCCAGCGAGCTCTACGAACGGGTCCTCGCCAAGCTCGAGCGCGAGCCGATCGAGGATCTGCGCATCGACTTCGAGGACGGCTACGGCGTCCGGCCCGACGAGGACGAGGATGCGGCGGCGATCGGCGCAGCCCGCGCGCTGGCGGAACTGGTGCGGACCGGCGACGGCGCTGAGCCCGCGAAGCGTGCCGTTCCGCCGTACTACGGACTGCGGATCAAGTCGCTGGAAGCGCCGACCCGGCGTCGTGGGGTGCGGACGCTCGACCTCTTCGTCGGCGAACTGGCCCGTGCCGAGGCGCTGACCGACGGCTTCGTGATCACGCTCGCCAAGGTCACCTCGGTGGAGCAGATCGAGGCGATGGTCGTCGTGCTCGACGCGATCGAGGAAGCGCACGGCGTACCGGCTGGTGCTTTGAAGTTCGAGATCCAGGTCGAGACGCCGCAGGCGATTCTCGGTCCGGACGGTACGATGCCGCTGGGCCGGATGATCAAGGCCGGCGCGGGGCGCGTGACCGGGCTGCACTACGGCACCTATGACTACTCGGCGTCGCTCGGCATCGCAGCGGCGTACCAGAGCATGGAGCACCCGGTCGCCGACCACGCCAAGGACATCATGCAGTTGGCCGCGGCAGGCACCGGCGTCTTCGTCTGCGATGGTTCCACCAACGTCCTCCCGATCGGCGACCGCGAGGCTGTGCACGCCGCCTGGCGCCTCCACCTACGACTCGTACGACGCTCGCTCGCCCGCGGCATCTACCAAGGCTGGGACATGCACCCCGCCCAGCTCCCGACCCGCTACGTCGCCACCTACCTCTTCTACCGCGAGTCCCTCGACTCGGCAGCCACCCGCCTCGGCGCCTACGTCACCGGCGGCGACTCCGGCTACCTCGACGAGCCCGCCACCGCAACCGCCCTGGCCACGTACATCCTCCGCGGCCTCGAATGCGGCGCCACCAACCAGTCGGAACTCGACACCCTGCTAGGCATCGACACCAACACCCTCGCCAAGCTCGCCCGCCGCCCAAGCTGATACCGGCAGCACCGAACGGCCCGGGCGAGAACCTCCGGCCGGCAAGCCGTGCCGCGCTGGCCCATCCCCGCCTGAGCTCGTAGCAGCGAAGCGGGCGGTCGGGCTGGGGACCTTCGGGTGGCCGGCCTCGCCTGGCCGGCGTCTGAGGTCATCGGTTGGGCGGGGGTATCCGGCTCGGAACCCATGACCGATGGGGCTTTTCGGTCGCTGACGGAACTACTCGCGCTATCGGTCGAGTATCGCGGCGGCCCGCCGCGAGGGTTCAGCGGCGGGCCGGGGTGGTTCTGCGGCGGGGTAGGGGAGTGGTTCGGTTTGTCAGGCGGTGCTGGGTGCGTGCGACCTGGGTTGCCAGGGTGGGTTCGTCGACGGTGATCACCGTGTCGTGTTCGACGACGGGGTGGCCGTTGACGAGGAGTAGTTCTAGGGGTGGGGGTGTGCCTAGGACGAGGGCGGCTACTGGGTCGGGGATGCCGGCGTGGGGGAGGGTGTCCAGGCGCCAGACGGCCAGGTCGGCGAGTTTGCCTACTTCCAGGGAGCCGATCTCGTCTTCGCGGCCTAGGATTCGGGCGCCATCGAGGGTTGCCATTTCCAGGACATCCCGTACGCCGAGCGCCTGCGGGCCGCCTCGGGCGCGGGCGAAGAGCAGGGCGTGACGTAGTTCCTCGAGGAGACTGCCGGCTTCGTTGCTCGCGGCACCGTCTACGCCGAGTCCGACCGGGCAGCCGGCCGCGCGGAGGTCGGCGACGCGGGCGATGCCTGCGCCGAGACGGGCGTTCGAGCTGGGGCAATGGGCGACCCCCGTGCTGGTCCGGCCGAGGCGCTTGATCTCCGCGTCGTCGAAATGGATACCGTGCGCGAACCAGACGTCCGACCCGGTCCAGCCGAGCTGCGCGGCGTACTCGGACGGCGTACAGCCGAACTTCTCGTCACACCAGTCGGCCTCGTCGGTGGTCTCCGCGAGGTGGGTGTGTAGTCGGACGCCCTTACGGCGGGCGAGTTCGGCGGCCTCGCGCATGAGTCCGTCGGTGACGCTGAACGGGGAGCACGGGGCGACCACGATCCGCAGCATCGAGTCCGGTGCGGGATCGTGCCAGCGGTCTATCGCCGCCTCGGTCGCGCGCAGGATCTCGTCGCGGTCCTGGACCACCGAGTCAGGCGGCAGGCCGCCGTCCTTCTCGCTCAGATCCATCGATCCGCGCGCCGGGTGGAACCGGAGGCCGACCTGGCGCGCGGCGAGGATCTCCGCCTCCAGCAGATCGCCGCCGGGGAACACGTAATGGTGATCGGAAGCGGTGGTGCAGCCGGTCCGCGCGAGTTGAGCCAGCGCACCTTGGGCGGCGACGTGGACGGATTCCTCGTCGATGCCCGCCCAGACTGGGTACAGCGTGGTCAGCCAACCGAACAAGGTGGCGTCGACGGCGAGCCCGCGGGTCACCCACTGGTAGAGATGCTGGTGGGTGTTGACGAAGCCGGGGGTGACTAGGCAGCCGCGGCCGTCGATGACCCGAGCGCCATCGTAGGCAGGTGCCGGACCGGGGCCGACGGCAACAATACGATTGCCGTCAGCAACGATATGGCCGGTGGTCAGCTCGCGCCGCTCGCGGTCGAGCGTGACCACCGCCGCACCTTCGATGACGATCAACAGACACCCCGTACTGCGGGTGCGATGCCGAGCATCAGCAGAAACCTGGTACTGCGTGCCAGGCCGACCCCGCGTCGGTCGCGTCGTCGCGGACCACGGTCGCCTCGATCAACCCGTACGGGCGGTCCGCGGCAATGAACACCTCGCCGGGGTTCTCCACGTCGAACGGCGAAAGGTCGACCAGGAAGTGGTGTTTGTTGGGGGCGGAGAACTTGATCTCCGCGACCTCGGGGTGACGCTGGAGCACGGCTTCGCCCATCCCGTACAGGGTCTGCTGGAGCGCGAGACTGTGGATCTTGGCGAACTGCTCGAGCAACAGGCCCTTGATCTCGTCGTACGACTTGTCCCAATCCACGTCGGTGTGGTCGTAGCGCCAGCGGGCTACCAGCGAGGTCGCGAGGATGCGGTCGTTCGTCTCCGGCAGCGTCGTGTACTTGTCCTTCAGGAACCCATGGAACTCCGAGCCGGTGGACTTGAGGACGGTGAGGTCGCGGATACCCGAGACGACGTACGCCTTGCGCTCGGCACCGCGGCCTTCCACGTTGACCACCGTCGTACGGATGCCTGCGCCACTACGGACAAACGAGTGGTCGTGGCCGGTGCCGTCGACGGAGATCCGCTCCCAGGGGTACTCCTCGATCTCGACGCGTGCACCGTCGGCAGCAGCCGAAGCCTCAAGGAAGTGGTCGCCGAGGGTCAGCGCGAACTCCTCGATCGCGCCGACGCCCTTCTCCTTGGCGAATGCGAACGCGGTGTTCTTCTGGCTGTCGGTCGGCAGCACCTCGGACTGATCGCCCACGGTGTGCGCGTTCTCGAACCGGCCGCGCAGCGCGGACGAGACGTTCAGGTCGCGGATCTGGTGGCGCGGGGTGTCGCGGTAGATCCGCACGACCCGGCTCTCAGCCTTGCCGTACTGGTTGGCTCCCAGGTGGATCGCCATCGGATCAGCTCCCTCGATAGGTAGAAAACGCAAACGGACTGAGCAACAGAGGCACGTGATAATGCCGCTCGTCGCCAACAATGAAGGTCACAACAACCTCAGGAAAAAAGAACTCTTGCCCCGTAGCCGCCGCATAGCTCCCAACCTCAAACCGAAGCTGATAGGTGCCGGGCTCCAGTCGGTCAGTGCTGAACTTGCTGATCCGCCCGTCAGCATCAGTGACACCACTTCCAATTTCTGTCGAATCCTCAGGACGGCGGAGTTCGACGGGGATGCCTTGGGCTGGGAGGCCCCGGGCTGTGTCTAGGACGTGGGTGGAGATGGTGCTCATGCGGGGATTTCCTTGGTGAGGGGGACGAGTTTGGTGAGGCGGAGGGTGGCGATTTTGCGGAGTTCGGTTCGTACTGCGGTGGCCTCGGTGGTGGGGTCGTTGGTCAGGCGCTCGCGGAGGGCGGTGAGCATCTGGTCGGCTGAGAGGCCGGTGGCGCAGATTAGGAAGACTTGGTTGAAGCGTTGTTCGTAGGCGCGGTTGCCGGCCGCGAGGGCTTCGCGGATGGCGGGGTCGTCGCCGACGCCGGACTGTTCTTTGCGTGACCAGGACGCTTCGGTGGTGTTGCCTTCCGCGCGGTCGCCGATTCGCGGGTGGGCGGCCAGGGCTTGGGCGACTTCGGCGTCGGATAGGTCTCGTGAGATGGCGTCAGCTGCACTAAGCAGCGCGGTGGAGTCGGGGTAGGGGCGGCCGGTCAGGAGGTGGTTGACCCAGCGGGGGACGTCGCAGCAGGCGGTCAGGAGGGGGCACAGCTCGTCGGCCGGTAGTGCGTTGAATTCCTGCAGGTCCACCGATCACACCTTTCCGGAGGATTCGTTCAGCAGTTGACCGTCGATCCAGACGGCCCGGATATCCGCGGGAGTCCCGAGTGTGAAGACCCGGGCGAGCGTGTCCTCGGCATCGGCCGCGTGCGTGATGCCGACTGCCAACGGTGAACCTTCCACTGGCCGCAGCAGTTGCGCATCGAAGCGCTTGCCGACGCTCAGATCCCCGACTTCGGCACCCAGCCCAAGCGCCTCCGCCCCAGCAGCCGTTGCCAGATGCAACAAGTGCGCGGAGCTCAGCGGATGCCCGTGATCACCGAGCAACTGCTGACAGAAGTACGCCTGCAGCCCCTCCTTCAGCAGCGAGAAGCCGGTGCCGGCGCCGACATCCGAACCGAGCGCAACCCGTACGCCGTGGTCGAGGTGACGCCCCAACGGGAACAACCCGCTTCCGAGCACCGCATTGCTCGTCGGGCAATGCGCGATGGTCGCGCTGTTCTCCGCCAGCAACTTCAGCTCGACATCAGTCGGATGCACGTTGTGCGCGAACACACTCCGCCGATCGACCAACCCGTGTCGCTCATACGTGCTGACGTAGTCGCTCCCGCCAAACAGATCCGCAACGGTCGCGATCTCCGCCTCGTTCTCATTGAGATGCGAGGTGAACAGCGCACCAGGAATCTCTTCCAGCACCGACTTGCACGACGCGAGAAGGTCATCGGTGCAAGACAGTGAGAACCGCGGCGTCACGGCGTACCGGTTGCGGCCCACGCCGTGCCAGCGAGACGCGAGCGCCAGCGATTCGTCGTATGCCCGCGCAGGCGTCGTCAGCAGATCGTCCCGGATGATCCGGTCGCTCACGACCAACCCACTCGTGATCCGCAAGCCGACTCGCGAGGCAGCAGTGAAGAGCGTGTCGACTGCCGAAGCGAAATGAGCTCCGAAGACCAGCGCGCTCGTCGTACCGGCTGCTGCGAGCCCGCGCACGAACTCGTCGGCGACCGAAGAGGCATAAGCGGCGTCAGCCATCCGCGCTTCCTCAGGCAGCGCGTACTTGTCGAGCCACTCGAGCAACGGCATCCCCATCCCACCGACGGCCCGGATCTGCGGGAAATGAACGTGCGTGTCCACGAACCCGGGCAGCACCAGCCCGCCGGTCAGGTCGACGATGTGCTCGGCCGGATGCGAGGCCCGGATCTCGGCGAACGGGCCCCGGGCAACGATCACGCCGTCGACGACGACCAGCGCGGCGTCGGTGTCGACGCGCAGGGTGCCGCCCGTGAACGGGTTGTCCGGGGTATCGAGGAAGGTGCCTCTGAACAGCGTCATGCGGTTGCCTCACGATGGGCCGGCGCGGAGTTGCGCTCGGCAACGAACAGTTGGAGCAGCCGGGCGGCCACGCTGACCGCGATGACGGCCGGCTCCTTACCGGGCAGGTCGGGCAGCCCGATCGGCGTGACGATCTGGTCGATCGCGTCAGGAGAGTGACCGTCGTCGGCGAGCTTGCGCCGGAACCGGGACCACTTCGCACTCGACCCGATCAGGCCGATCGTCGCGAGCTTCCCGTTGCGCAGAGTCGCGTCGCACAATGCGGCGTCCTCGGCGTGGTCATGGGTCATCACCAGTGCATGGGTGCCCGGCGGCAGCTCGGCGATCACCAGCTCCGGCAGCACCGGCACCGGGTGCACGTGGACGCCGGCGACGGCGTCGTCGAGAACAGCCAGGCGCTCGGCAGTCAGTTGATCGGGTCGCGAGTCGACCAGATGCAGCTCGATGTCGTGCCGGGCCAGGATCCGGGCGAGCTCGAAGCCGACGTGCCCGACACCGAAGATCGCCACGGACGGCACGACCGGCAGCGGTTCGAGCAACAGCCGCACCTCGCCACCGCAGCACTGAACGCCGTGCTGGTACGGCGCTTTGTCCGACAACGCGAACTCGAGCACCTCCGGCTCCGTCGTCGCAGAGGCAATCATGGACCGCGACCGCTCGATCGCGACCGACTCCAGGTTGCCGCCGCCGACCGTCGCCCAGACGTCGTCCGCAGCCACCACCATCTTGGCCCCGGCCTCGCGAGGCGCGTGTCCACGCACCGACATCACCGTCACCAGTACGCCGGGTCGCCGCTGCTCGCGCAGCCGCTGGACCGCCTTCATCCACTCCATCTCGTCAGTCACCCGCCACTCCGTGCTCGTTCCAGCGCCCAATACACCGCTTCGGGTGTGGCGGGCGACGGGAGATCAACACTCGTCCCAGCCGGTCCGAACGCGGCCGCCGCCTGCCGAAGCGCTTCTCGTACGGAGAAAGCGAGCATCAGCGGCGGCTCACCCACAGCCTTCGAGCCGTAGACGGCTCCGTCTTCGTGCGCCTTCTCCAGCAGCCGGACGTTGAAGACCTCCGGCATCTCCGAGAAGCTCGGCAGCTTGTAGGTGCTGGCTGCCTGCGTCGCCAACCTTCCGCGATGCGGACCATCACTTTCGTCCCAGCGCAGATCCTCGAGCGTCAGCCAGCCGGCGCCCTGGACGAAGCCGCCCTCGATCTGCCCGAGGTCGATCAACGGGCTCAGACTGTCGCCGACGTCGTGCACGATGTCGACCTGCCGCAGCGTGTACGACCCGGTGAACCCGTCGACCTCGACCTCAGCCGCCGCGACGCCGTACGCGAAGTACTTGAACGGTTCGCCCCGCATCGCGTTGGCGTCCCAGTGCAGTCCCTCGGTGCGGTAGAACCCGGCCGCCCAGAGCTGCACCCGCTGGAAGTAGGCCGCGTTGACAACCTCTTCCCAGGTCAGCTCCTCGCCACCGAAGACGATGCCGCGGACCGTGCCGTCGACGAACCGGACGTCCTTCGGGCTGATCCCGAGCTTGCCACCGGCAACTTGTTCGAGGCGTTCACGGATCTGCTCGCAGGCGTTCTTGATCGCTGCGCCGTTGAGATCCGCACCGGAACTGGCCGCGGTCGCCGAGGTGTTCGGCACCTTGTCGGTCCGCGTCGGCGCCAGCCGAACCCGGGCCAGTGGTACGCCGAGGCAGGTCGCCGCCACCTGCAGCATCTTGGTGTGCAGCCCCTGGCCCATCTCGGTGCCGCCGTGATTGATCAGCACCGAGCCGTCCTTGTAGACGTGCACCAGCGCCCCGGCCTGGTTGAAGGCGGTCAGGTTGAACGAGATCCCGAACTTCACCGGCGTCATCGCGACCGCCCGCTTCGTGTTCGCATGCCGAGAATTGAATTCCGCGATCTCCGCCTGACGCTCAGCGATCGCCCCGGACGAGAGCACCTCGCTCCAGCACGCCTCCAGCCGCTCAGCATGGCGAACAGGCATCCCGTACGGCGTACTGTGCTGCGATTGATACAGATTCCGCCGACGCAACTCCATCGCGTCAAAGCCGAGCAGCGGAGCGCACCGGCCGAGGATGTCCTCCACCACCACCATGCCCTGCGGTCCACCGAACCCCCGGAACGCGGTCTGCGAAGTCTTGTTCGTCTTCGCGATCCGCCCGTCCACCCGAACGTTCGGAATGAAATATCCGTTGTCGATGTGGCACATCGCCCGCGCCAGCACCGGCTCGGACAGATCGAGACTCCACCCACCATCGGCCGTCAGCGTCGCGTCGAGCGCCACCAGGTGACCGTCATCGTCGAAGCCCACCCGCCAGGAGCTGTGGAAGCCGTGCCGCTTGCCCGTCATCGTGACGTCCTGCGTCCGGTTGAGCCGCAGCCGCACCGGCCGGCCAGTCAGCGTCGCACCGAGCGCCGCGATGGCAGCGAACCCGTGCGGCTGCATCTCCTTGCCGCCGAACCCGCCACCCATCCGCAGGCACTGGACAGTCACCGCGTGGCTGGCGACGCCGAGCACGTGCGCGATGATCTCCTGCGTCTCCGAAGGATGCTGCGTACTGCTCTGCACGAAGATCTGGCCACCCTCGTCGACCAGCGCCAGCGCCGCGTTGGTCTCCAGATAGAAGTGCTCCTGTCCAGCGAACTCGAACTCACCGGAGAACACATGCGGTGCCGAAGCCAGCGCAGCCTCGACATCACCGCTCTCCAGATGCCGCCCAGTCCCCTGGAAGTTGCCCGTAGCAATCGCTTCGCGAACAGTCACCAGCGACGGAAGCGGCTCGTATTCGACCTCAACGGCCGCCGCTCCAAGCCGAGCCGCCTCCAACGTCTCGGCAAGCACCCAGCAGATCGCATGCCCGTTGAACTTCACCACGTCCGGGAACAGCGGCTCGTCATGCTTCACCCCGGCGTCGTTGATGCCCGGCACATCCTCGCTGGTGAGCACCCGAACCACACCCGGTACGTCGTACGCGGGCTTGACCTTCAGCGACACGATCCGCGCATGGGCGTGCGGCGACTGCACCGGGAAGGCATGCAGCACGTCGCGAGTCCGTACCACGAGGTCGTCGGTGTACAGCGCCTTGCCGGTGACATGCAGCGCGGCACTCTCGTGTGGCATCGGGATCCCGACTACCGCCTGAGCAGGTCGTTGCGACAGCGAGCTCATTCGCCAGCACCCCCTTGTGCGTAGAAGCGGAGCAACGATTGGCCGAGCATCGCCGACCGGTACGACGCGCTCGCCCGGTGATCGTCCATCGGCGTTCCCTCGGCAGCCATCACCGCAGCCGCCTCGCGCACCGTGGTCTCGGTCCACGGCTTGCCGGTCAACGCATCCTCGGTCGCCCGCGCCCGCAGCGGTGTCGCAGCGACACCACCGAGACCGATCCGGGCGCTCACGACGTTGCCGTCCGCGACCTCGATCGCATAACCGACGGCCACACTGGAGATGTCGTCGAACCGCCGCTTGGCGATCTTGTGGAACGCGGTGAGAGGTGCCAAGGGCAACGGAATCACGATCGTCTTGATCAGCTCGTCCGCGGCCTTCAGAGTCTCCCGGTAGCCAGTGAAGTACTCGCTGAGGGCAACTACCCGCTCGCCGCGTCGCGACGCCAGGACCAGGGACGCGTCGAGAGCGAGCAACGGCGGCGGCGTATCGCCGATCGGCGACCCGGTGCCGAGGTTGCCGCCGATCGTGGCGCCGTTGCGGATCAGCCGCGAGGCGAACTGCGGGAACATCTGCGCGAGCAACGGCACCCGCCCGTCCAGCATCCGCTCGATCTCGCTCAACGTCAGCGCAGCCCCAAGCCGGATCTCGTCAGCTCCGACCGAGAACTCCCGCAGCTCGCTCAACCGATCCACCGCTACGACCAGCTCGGGCCGTACCGCGCGGAGATTGACTTCCACCCCCGAATCGGTCGACCCGGCAACGATCCGCGCCTCGGGCCGCTCGGCCAGCACCGCGAGCACCTCGTCGAGACTCGCCGGCCGCAGGAACTCCGCTCCGTCAACGGCCAACCGCGTCGCAGCCGGCGGCGGAGGCGGCGAGGTCCGGCGTACCGCGAACGCGTCGTTCTCCTCCGGTACGCCGAGCGCGTACGCCGCGTCGCGGATCGGCCGGTAACCGGTGCACCGGCAAAGATTCCCGCTCAGCGAATGCAGGTCGAAACCGTTCGGCCCGTGCTCGTGATCAGCCGAAGCGGACGGCGTACGGGCTGGGCGGTAGTACTCCGCGGCCATGCTGCAGACGAAGCCTGGCGTGCAGTAGCCGCACTGCGAGCCGCCCCGGACGGCCATTTCCTCTTGCACCGGGTGCAAAGCCTCCGGTGAACCCAGACCTTCCGAGGTGATGATCTCCTGGCCGTCGAGGGAGGCGGCCGGGAGCAGACACGCGTTGACCGCGGTCCACTCGGTCGGGGTGTCGATGCCGGGGCGGGCGACGAGCACCGAGCAGGCACCGCACTCGCCCTCGGCACAGCCTTCCTTCGCGCCGGTCAGGCCACGATCGCGAAGCCAGTCCAGCAAGGAGGTGTGCACCGGTACGCCGTCCAGGCGGGCGTCCTCGCCGTTCACCTTGATCGCGGCGGCGCGGAGGGTTTGCGGGATACTCATCGGCTGCTGCTCCAGCGGGTTCGTGCGCTATGGATGGGGTTCGCGTCCTGCAGGAAGTCGTCGAAGCGGTAGCCGGCGATCTTCGCGATCTCGAGCAGCGCGGCGGCGTGCTCCTGGTTCTCGCAGTTGCCGAGCCGGATCCGGCCCTGCTCGACGATCCGGTCGAAGGACTCCGCATCCCGTACCGAGATAACGAGCGGGAAGCCGAAGCGTTCGCGGTACGCCGCGGTGATCGAGGCGAGTTCGTCGCGATCGGGTTCCGGGAGGTAGGTCAGGCCGCGGGCGGACTGGTCCTCGAGCGACGCCTCGCCACTGAGGCCGTCGGCAACGAACTGCGAGCCGAGCTGCGGGTAGGACTCGATCAGCTCGCGCTGCTCTTCCGGTCGAACCGGAGAAGAGCGCTTCCTGGAACGACCGGCGCAGCGCGTGGGTGTCGGTGAAGGGCCGCATCTCCCAGGCCCGCTCGACCATCCAGCGTCGGCCCCTGGAACAGATCGGCGAAGGTCGTCGACGAACTCCTCGCGGCTCATCTTGTTCACCTGGTCCAGCCGGACGATGCTCGTCACCCGGCTGCACCGGCGACGGCGGGGCCGAAGTCCTTGCCGACGTGGTGGAAGAGCAGGTTCAGGCCGATCGCGGTCAGGCTGCCGAGCGTGATGCCGCTGCCGAAGATGATCTCGGCCCAGTCCGGCACCGCCTGGGCGATCTGCGGTTGCGCCGTGACGTACATGGCCAGGCCGACGCTGGTCGCGACGATCACGACGTTGCGGTGGTCGTGGAAGTCGACTTTCGCCAGCGTCTGGAAGCCGACCACGGCGACGGTCGCGAACATCGCCAGGGCGGCGCCGCCGAGGACCGGATGGGGGATACCGGCAACGATCGCGCCGGCCTTCGGGACCAGGCCGAGCAGGATCATGATGCCGCCGGCCGCGGCGACCACCCAGCGACTCTTGACCCGGGTCAGCCGGACCAGGCCGACGTTCTCGGCGAAACACGTGTAGGGGAAGGAGTTGAAGATGCCGCCGATGGTGGTGGCCAGACCGTCGGCGCGCAGGGCCCGGGCGATGTCCTCGCGGCCGATCCGCTTCTCGACGATCTCACCGGTGGCGAAGACGTCGCCGGTCGTCTCGACCGCGGTGATCAGCATGACGACGATCATCGAGATGATCGCGGCGATCGAGAACTGCGGCCAGCCGAAGTAGAAGGGTGTGGTCACTCCGACCCAGCCGGAGTCCGCTGACCGCGCCGAAGTGGGCGTCCCCGAGCGCCCAGGCGACCAGCCGTGCCGACGACCAGACCGACCAGGACGGCGACCGTCGCCATGAAGCCCTTGAAGACCCGCTGGATCAGCACGATCAGTGCGAGCGTGCCCAGTGCGTACGCGAGGTTCTTGCCGCTGGTCGGGTCCGAGGTCGGCCCTGCACCGCCGGTCGCGTCCCCAGCAGCGACCGGCAGCAGAGCCAGGCCGATGATCGTGATGACCGAGCCGGTGACGACCGGCGGGAAGAAGCGGATCAGCCGGCTGAAGAACGGTGCGATGAGGAAGGTGGCCAGCCCGGCGACCAGGACGGCGCCGTAGATGACCAGCAGTCCGTCGGTCCCGCCCCCGGCGGCGAGGCCGATCGCGATCATCGGCGAGACCGCGGTGAAGGTGACGCCCTGCAGCAGCGGCAGCCGGACGCCGACCTTCCAGAAGCCGACCGACTGGATGATCGAGGCGATACCGCAGGTGAACAGGTCGGCGTTGATCAGGTGCACCAGCTGCTCGGTGCTCAGTCCGATCGAGTTCGCCAGCAGGATCGGGACGATCACCGCGCCGGCGTAGAAGGCGAGCACGTGCTGGGTGCCGTAGATGGCGAGTCGGCCCGGCGACAGTACCTCGTCGACCGGATGACGGGCGAGCTCGCGTCGTTGCCTTCATCGGGGGGCACCTTCCAAGGGGTCGCAGCGGCTGCACTGATCACGGAACGGATCGGGCCTGCACGACAGCTTGGGCTCAGGCGGCGATCGAATGCACCCGATAAACCTCCGAACTTGCGCCGTTCCGGGGTGGTTCGTTTTGGAGGATCCTCCAAGAACAGCGGGTCACAGCGACTTGAGCGCGAGGAAAACGTCGACCCGGTCCTCGAACTGCGACAGATCGCGACCGGTCAGTTGCTCGATGCGTTCGATCCGGTAGCGAACGGTGTTGACGTGCAGGTGCAGCGCCTCGGCGGTTCGCGACCACGAGCCCGACCAGGCGAGGAACTCGTCCAGCGTCGCGATCAGGTCGGCCCGGGTCCGGCGGTCGTAGTCGAGGACCGGTCCGAGCACGCGGTGGGCATACGTCCGGCGTACGTCGTCGGGCACGGTCGCCAGCAGCAGAACGTGGGAGGCGACCTCGTCGGAGGTGACGACCGAGATCCGGGTCCGCCCGGCCAGCGCGGCCCGCTGGGCGAAGCGGGCCTCTTCGAGCGCTCCGGTCAGCGCGTCGACGGCGGTCTCGCCGCTGACGCCGATCGTCAGTCGCGCCTTGGCGAGGCCGGGGGAGAGCCGGCCGAACGCGCGGCGGAGCAGGTTCGGGAGCCCTTCGGAAGCGGGCAGCAGGGCGACCGGCAGGCCGTCGCGTCCCGCTGCGACCACGGCCGGGCCGACGGTCAGGGCGACGTCCTCGAACACCGTCAGCGCCACCTCGCTCGGCCCGTCGTCGCGCAGTTCACCGACCGCGACGACCATCGGCCGGTCGGAGTGCACGCCCGCCTGGCGCAGTCGGGTGGCGACCTCCGCCGGCGGGCCGCCGGACTCGATCAGGGCCAGCGCGTCGGCGACCAGCGGCCGCAGGGCGAGGCGGCCCTCGTCCCGGCGGACGCGATCGAGCGCGGCGATCGCACAGAGCTCCTGCACGGCCTCGACATGGGCGCGGGACCAGCGGGTGTGGTCGCCGTCGACGACCAGCAGCCAGGCGGTCAGCCGATTGCCGAGGCCGGACCCGACCGGGAACAGGCTGTACGCCGTACCGTCGGCGTCGGCGACCGCAGGAGTCCGATCGGCGGTCAGGAACCGCCGGGTGATCGCGTCCAGAGTGTCCTCGTCCAACGGCCCAGGACCCGGTACTACGTGGCGCCCGGTCGAGGTGATCACGCGGCAGTCGTGCCCGATCTCGGTGGAGATCCGGGCGGTCAGCTCGTCGAGGCTGCGGCCGGAAGCGATCGCCGAGAGCAGCTGGCGTTGCCGGACCAGGCTCGCGGACAGCCGGGCGCCGGTGTCGGCCGAACCGGCGGCGGCCACGTACTCCGTGACGTCGGCGAAGGCGACCTCGGTCGGCACCTCGACGAGGGTGACCTCGTGCCGCTTGCAGGCGTCGAGCAGGTCGTCCGGGATCGTGCCGAGGAGCGCCTTGCCGGCCAGGATCGTGGTCGCGCCCCGGTCGGCCACCGAGGCGACAAAGGTCTCGCTGTCCGCGGGAGAGCGGCGCCAGACCAGGCCGGTCAGGACCAGCTCGCCGCCGTTGAGGTAGTTGCCCGGCTCGAGCAGGTCGGTGGTGATGATCCGGCCGATCGGGCGGTCGTAGGCGCCACTGGCCGCATGCAGCAGTCGCAGCCGCAGCTGCGCTACGTCGAACAACTCCGAAAGCAGCATCCTCGCCTCCTTCAGCCCCCAGCAGTCCCTTGGAGGAACGTACAACGCGCGCCCCCGCGCACGTAATGCCCGTCCGGGCACGGATCGGGCCTGATCGGGATTGCCGGGCGATGCCTTGACGGGCTGGCCGAACGCATCCTATGGTCATTTCGCAGAGCAGAAACTGAATTCCACAATGCGGAAGTATGAGAGAAGGACCTATGAGCCACGGGCTGCGCTACGCGGTGAACTGCTCGATCCTGTTCACCGAGCTGCCGCTGCTGGAGCGTCCGGCGGCCGCCCGGCAGGCCGGTTTCGAGGCGGTCGAGTTCTGGTGGCCGTTCGCCGAGGCGGTGCCGGCCGACCACGACGCCGACGCGTTCGTGACCGCGATCCAGGACGCCGGCGTCCAGCTGATCGGCCTGAACTTCTTCGCCGGTGACATGCCGGCCGGAGATCGCGGGCTGGTCTCCTGGCCGAAGCGCGCCGGTGAGTTCCGGGACAACATCGACGCGACCCTCGGGATCGGCGAACGGCTCGGGTGCCGGGCCTTCAACGCCCTCTACGGCAACCGTGACGACAGCCTTTCGACGGCTGAGCAGGACGAGATTGCGGTCGAGAACCTCGGTCTGGCGGCGCAGGCGGCGGCTCGCATCGACGGGACCGTACTCGTGGAGCCGGTGAGCGGAGCCGATCGGTATCCGCTGCGCACGGCAGCCGACGTGCTGGCCGTCATCGATCGGGTGCAGAAGGCGTACGAAGTACGGAATGTCGGGTTGCTTGCCGACCTGTATCACCTCGCGGTCAATGGGGACGACGTCGACCGGGTGATCGCTGAGCACACCGATCGGGTCGCTCACGTGCAGATCGCTGATGCGCCAGGGCGCAATGAGCCCGGCACGGGCACGCTCCCGCTCGAATCCCAGCTGGCAGCGCTCGCGGACCACGGCTACGACGGCTGGGTCTCGCTGGAGTACAAGCCGGCCACCACTACCGTCGACAGCTTCGGCTGGCTCGGCACCTTCAAGGAGGACCAGTCATGACGAACATCGCCTTCATCGGCCTCGGCATCATGGGCAGCCCGATGGCCGTCCACCTCGCCAACGCCGGTCACCAGGTCGCCGGGGTGAACCTCGACCCGGCGCGCGCCAAGCCGCTCGTCGAGGCTGGTGGCCGGGCCGCCGCTTCGATCGCCGACGCGGTCCAGGATGCCGACGTGATCTGCGTGATGGTGCCGGACTCGCCGGACGTCGAGGGAGTGCTGGTCGGCGCCGAGGGTGTCTTCGAGAACGCGCGGCCCGGTTCGCTGATCATCGACTTCTCGAGCATCCGGCCCGACGTGACGATCGAGCTCGCCCGGCAGGCCCGGGAGCGGGGCTTCCGGATTCTCGACGCGCCGGTGTCCGGCGGCGAGGCCGGGGCGAAGAACGCCGCGCTGTCGATCATGGTCGGCGGCGAGGCCGGTGACTTCCAGGTCGCCAAGCCGCTGTTCGATGCCGTTGGCAAGACCGTGGTGCATGTCGGCGCGAGCGGGTCGGGGCAGACGGTGAAGGCCGCGAACCAGTTGATCGTTGCGGCCAACATCCAAGCGGTGTCCGAGGCGGTGGTCTTCCTGGAGGCGTACGGCGTGGACACCAAGGCCGCGCTGGAGGTGCTCGGCGGGGGACTGGCAGGTTCGGCAGTGCTGCAGCAGAAGAAGGAGAACATGCTGTCGCGCTCCTTCCCGCCTGGGTTCCGGATCGATCTGCACCACAAGGACATGGGCATCGTGACCGCGGCTGCCCGCGAGCGAGGCGTCGTCGTACCGCTGGGGTCGTTGGTTGCTCAGCTGGTCGCGTCGGCTCGGGCGAACGGTGACGGCGGGCTCGACCACTCCGCTCTGCTGCGGGGCGTCGAGCGGCTGTCCGGAAAGGCAGTGGACTGATGGCTCGCATGCGCGCGGTCGACGCCGCGGTACTGATCCTGGAGAAGGAAGGTGCGGTTCAGACCTTCGGGCTGCCGGGAGCGGCGATCAATCCGTTCTACAGCGCGATGCGGAAGCACGGCGGGATCAAGCACGTCCTGGCCCGGCACGTCGAGGGCGCCTCGCACATGGCCGAGGGCTTCACGCGTGCCAAGGCAGGCAACATCGGTGTCTGCATCGGTACGTCGGGGCCCGCGGGCACCGACATGATCACCGGCCTGTACTCCGCGTCCGCCGACTCGATCCCGATCCTGTGCATCACCGGGCAGGCGCCGGTCGCGAAGCTGCACAAGGAGGACTTCCAGGCGGTCGACATCTCGACCATTGCTCAGGCGGTCACGAAGTGGGCGGTGACGGTGATGGAGCCGGCGCAGGTGCCGGGGTCGTTCCAGAAGGCGTTCCAGCTGATGCGCTCCGGTCGTCCCGGGCCGGTGCTCATCGACTTGCCGATCGATGTGCAGCTGGCGGAGATCGACTTCGACATCGAGACCTACGAGCCGTTGCCGGTGGTCAAGCCTTCGGCGACGCGGGCTCAGGCGGAGAAGGCGCTCGCACTGCTCAATGAGGCGGAGCGGCCGTTGATCGTTGCCGGTGGCGGGGTCGTCAACGCCGATGCGGCTGATCTGCTGGTGTCCTTTGCGGAGTTGGTCGGTGTGCCCGTCGTACCGACGTCTGATGGGGTGGGGGACGATTCCGGACGACCATCCGCTGGCTGCCGGGATGGTCGGGTTGCAGACGTCGCATCGGTACGGCAACGCGACCTTCCTGGCGTCCGATGTGGTGCTCGGGATCGGGAACCGGTGGGCGAACCGGCATACCGGTGGTCTCGATACGTATCGGGACGGCCGGCGCTTCGTGCACGTGGATATCGAGCCGACGCAGATCGGGCGGGTGTTCGCACCGGAGTACAGCATCGTCTCGGATGCTCGTGCGGCGCTGGAGATGTTTGTCGAGGTCGCTGGTGAGTGGGCGGCTGAGGGCAAGCTGGTCGATCGGAGTGCGTGGGTTGCGGAGTGCCGGGAGCGGCGTACGACGCTGCAGCGGAAGACGCATTTCGACAATGTGCCGATCAAGCCGCAGCGGGTCTATGAGGAGATGAACCGGGCGTTCGGGCCGGATACGCGGTATGTGTCGACGATCGGGTTGTCGCAGATCCAGGCGGCGCAGATGCTGCATGTGTATCGGCCGCGGCACTGGATCAACGCGGGGCAGGCTGGGCCGTTGGGGTGGACCATCCCTGCGACGTTGGGTGTTGCGGTTGCTGATCCCGAGAGCACTGTTGTCGCGCTGTCGGGTGACTACGACTTCCAGTTCCTGATCGAGGAGCTGGCGGTCGGGGCGCAGTTCAACATTCCTTATATCCATGTGGTCGTGAACAACTCGTACCTGAGGTCTCATCCGGCAGGCGCAGCGCAGTCTGGACATGGATTACTGCGTGCAGCTGTCGTTCGAGAACATCAACAGTCCTGAGCTGAACGGCTACGGGGTGGATCACGTCAAGGTCGCGGAAGGGCTCGGCTGCAAGGCGCTCCGGGTCTCGGCTCCGGACGAGATCCTGCCGGCGCTCGAACAGGCGAAGAAGCTGCTGGTCGAGCACCAGGTGCCGATCGTCGTGGAGATCATCCTCGAGCGGATCACCAACGTTGCCATGGGCACCGAACTGGACAACATCACCGAATTCGAGGACCTCGCCGAGCACCCCGAAGACGCACCGACCGCCATCGCGCTGCTCACCCGATGACCCGAATACTTGTTGCCTCCGACAAGTTCAAGGGAACGTTGAGCAGCCGGCAGGTGGCGGATGCGGTCAGCGATGGCATCCGCCGGGTCCGCCCGGACGCCATCGTCGACTCGGTCCTGGTGGCAGACGGCGGCGACGGCACGCTAGCCGCAGCCGTCGCCGCCGGCTTCGACCTCGTACGCCGAACCGCCACCGGCCCGACCGGGCAACCAGTCGAGACCGCCTTCGCCCGTCGTGGCGAGACCGCCGTCGTCGAGTTGGCAGACGTCTCAGGCCTGAGTCGCCTCCCTGGCGGTGTGCTGGCCCCGCTAACGGCGACATCCCGCGGCACCGGCGAGCTAATAGCCGCCGCAATCGACGCCGGCTGCACCCAGGTGATCCTCGGCATCGGCGGCAGCGCCTGCACCGACGGCGGAGCAGGCCTGGTCCGAGCCCTAGGCGCCCGCCTCCTAGACGCCACTGGAGCAGACCTCCCCGAAGGAGGCGCTGCCCTAACCTCAGCAGCCTCCCTCGACCTAACCGCCCTCCGCGACCGCCTATCCGGAGTACAGATAGTCGTAGCCTGCGACGTAAACAACCCTCTAACCGGCCCCAACGGCGCAGCCGCCACCTACGGCCCCCAGAAAGGCGCAACCCCAACGCAGGTCACCGAGCTGGACGCCGCCCTGACCCACTGGGCCAACCTCGTAGCCCAGGCGACGCTGCAGCAACCGGCCAGCTCCCGCCCCGGGCGGGAGCGCGAGCGCGCCGACGGTGTAGGCGCGGCGCCGGCGGGCGGCCTGCGACCTTCGAGCCGCGCAGCGGCGGCTGCCGACCTCCGCGATGTGGCTGGTGCGGGGGCGGCGGGTGGGGTGGGGTTTGCGGCTTTGGCGATGTTGGGGGCGGAGCTTCGGCCGGGGATTGGGTTGGTATTGGAGTTGGTGGGGTTTCGGGAGCAGCTGCAAGGGGTGGATCTGGTGGTTACCGGGGAGGGGGCGCTGGATGAGCAGACGTTGCGGGGGAAGGCGGTAGCGGGGGTAGCTGCGGCTGCGCGGGAGGTTGGCGTGCCGGTGGTAGCGGTTTGTGGGAGTAATGGGCTGGAACCTGAGCGGGTGCGGGAGGCTGGGGTTGTCGACTGTGTATGCCTTGACCGACCTCGAGCCCGACGTACGGAAATGCATTGCGGAGCCGGGGCCGCTGTTGCGGCGGTTGGGGGAGCGGATTGCTCTTACGATGGCTGGGACTGAGAGGGGCGTTGGATGACTGAGCTGGACCTTGTGATCCGGGCCCGCCGGGTGGTCGGTACTGCGGGCGAGGTGCCGGGTGCTGTTGGCGTTAAGGGTGGGCGGATTGTTGCTGTCGAGCCCTACGATTCGACGCTCGAAGGTGCAGCCAACCTGGCGCTCAAGGATGACGAAGTACTGATGCCGGGGCTGGTGGATTCGCATGTGCATGTGAATGATCCGGGGCGGACTGAGTGGGAAGGGTTCGCGACAGCGACCCGGGCAGCGGCGGCGGGTGGCGTGACGACGATCATCGACATGCCGCTGAACAGCATCCCGCCGACCTGCGACGTACCGGCGCTGGAGTTGAAGCAGAAGGTGGCGGAGAGCCAGGCGTCTGTTGATGTCGGGTTCTGGGGTGGGGCGATTCCGGGGAACGCCGACCAATTGAGGCCGCTGCACGAAGCGGGTGTCTTCGGGTTCAAATGTTTCCTGCTGCACTCGGGCGTCGACGAGTTCCCGCCGCTGAACCCGGCTGAGCTCGAGCTGGCGATGCGTGAGATCAGCGCGTTCGACGGCTTGCTGATCGTGCATGCGGAAGATGCGCACCGGATCGACCACGCGCCGCCGCCCAACGGGTCGAGCTATGGAGACTTCCTGCGGTCGCGACCGCGCGAGGCGGAGTACACCGCGGTCGCGGACGTCATCGGTCTCGCCGCGCTGACCGGCTGCCGCGTCCACATCCTGCACGTCTCCAGCGCCGATGTCCTGCCGATGCTCGCCGAGGCCCGGCGCGACGGCGTACGGATCACCGCGGAGACCTGTCCGCACTACCTCACCTTCTCCGCCGAGGAGATCCCGCCCGGCGCCACGCAGTACAAGTGCTGTCCGCCGATCCGCGAAGCCGCGAACCGCGAGCTGCTCTGGGAGGGCCTGCGCGACGGCCTGATCGACCTGGTCGTCTCCGACCACTCGCCGTCCACGGTCGACCTGAAGCATCTCGACACCGGCGATTTCGGCACCGCCTGGGGCGGCATCGCGTCGCTCCAGCTCGGCCTCTCCGCCGTCTGGACCCAAGCCAAAAGAAGAGGCTTCACCCTCACCGACGTCGCCCGCTGGATGTGCCAGGCACCCGCAGGACAGACCGGCCTGAAACACAAAGGCCGGATCGAACCCGGCTACGACGCCGACTTCTCCGTCTTCGCACCCGACGAGACCTTCGTCGTCGACGTCAACACCCTGCACCACAAGAACGCGATCAGCCCGTACGACGGGATGCCGCTCACCGGAGTCGTTCGCGGCACCTGGTTGCGCGGCGAGCCGGTCGACGCGGGTCAACGGGGACGCTTGCTCCAGAGAGGAGCCCAAGAATGACGTACTACGCGCCGCAAGGTGGCCTGCCGGCCCAGACCGAGCTGACCACCGACCGAGCCGTCTTCACCGAGGCGTACGCCGTACTGCCGCGCGGCACGATGCGCGACATCGTGACGTCCCAGCTGCCGTTCTGGGAGAACACCCGGCTCTGGGTGCTCGCCCGGCCGCTGTCCGGGTTCGCCGAGACGTTCTCGCAGTACATCGTGGACGTCGCTCCGGGCGGCGGCAGCGACAAGCCCGAGACCGACCCCGGTGCCGAGGCCGTGCTGTTCGTTGTCGAAGGCAACTTGTCGCTGACGGTCGAGGGGGAGAAGCACGAGCTGGAGCCGGGTGGCTATGCGTTCGTTCCACCGGGCACGGACTGGACCGTGCGGAACACCAGCGATCAGCGGGTGGTGTTCCATCTCGTCCGTAAGGCGTACGAGCGGATCGAGGGCATCGACGTACCGGAGGCGTTCGTCACCAACGAGACCGACGTCGAGGGGCATGAGATGCCTGAGACGGAAGGGCGCTGGAAGACCCAGCGGTTCGTCGACCCGCACGACGTACGGCACGACATGCACGTCAACATCGTCACCTTCGAGCCGGGCGGCGTGATCCCGTTCCCCGAGACCCACGTGATGGAACACGGCCTCTACGTCCTCGAGGGCAAGGCCGTCTATCTGCTCAACAAGGACTGGGTCGAGGTGCAGGAAGGCGACTTCATGTGGCTCCGCGCGTTCTGCCCGCAGGCCTGCTACGCGGGTGGCCCGGGCCGGTTCCGCTACCTGCTCTACAAGGACGTCAACCGGCACCCGAAGCTGTCCCTGTGACCGTAGCGTTCCTACGTCGTTAGGCTGTTCGGTGTAAGACCAAACAGTGAAAGGGAACCTCGTGACCGCCAAGGAAGAGCTGACGGCTCAGCGCGATCGTGCGCGCCAGGACTACGACGAGCTGGTCGCTCGTGGGTTGAAGCTGGATCTCACCCGCGGCAAGCCGTCACCCGATCAGCTCGATCTCGCCCTCGGACTGCTGGAACTCAAGGGTGAGCCGAAGGCGGCCGACGGGACCGATCTGCGCAACTACGGCGGTCTGAACGGTCTGCCCGAGCTGCGGGCGATCTTCAGCGAAGCCCTGCAGGTCCCGGTCGACCAGCTGCTGGCCGCCGGGAACTCCAGCCTGGAGCTGATGCACGACGCGGTGGTCTTCGCATTGCTGAGCAAGGTCCCGGGTGCCGAGCGGCGGTGGGTGGAGGAGCCGGAGATCGCGTTCCTGTGCCCGGTGCCTGGCTACGACCGGCACTACGGCATCTGCGAGCGCTACGGGATCAAGATGATCCCGGTGCCGATGACGGCCGACGGACCGGACATGGACGTGGTGGAACGCCTCGTCGCCGAAGATCCTGCGGTCAAAGGCATCTGGTGCGTGCCGAAGTACAGCAACCCGGACGGCGTCGTGTACTCCGACGAGACCGTACGCCGGTTGGCCGCGATGGAGACCGCCGCACCGGACTTCCGGATCTTCTGGGACAACGCGTACGCCGTACACCACCTCACGGACGAGCCGGCCGAGATCGCCGACGTGCTCGCCCTCGCGACCGAGGCCGGTCATCCCGACCGGGTCTTCGTCTTCGGCTCCAGCTCGAAGATCACCTTCGCCGGTGCCGGCGTCGCCTTCTTCGGCTCCTCCCCGGCGAACCTCAAGTGGTGGCAGAGCCACACCGTGAAGCGCAGCATCGGCCCGGACAAGATCAACCAGTTGCGGCACGTGCAATTCCTCCGCGACGCCGACGGCCTGCGGGAGCACATGACGCAACACGCCGCGGTGATCCGGCCGAAGTTCGACATCGTCGACAAGGTGCTCAGCGCGGAGCTCGGCGACTCCGATCTCGCGTCCTGGACCAGCCCGGCCGGCGGCTACTTCATCACGCTGACCGTGCCGGAAGGCTGCGCCGGCGAGGTGGTCGCGAAGGCCAAGGCGGCGGGCATCGCGCTCACACCGGCCGGCGCCACCCACCCGTACGGCGACGAGCCCGAGGACCGGACGATCCGGATCGCGCCGACCTACCCGGATCCGGCCGAACTCGAGGTCGCGATCACCGGTCTGGCCACCTGTGTCCGGCTTGTTGCTACTGACAAGCTTCTGAACGGGTAACCCTTCGCTGACGGGGCGTATTCGGGGTTTACGAACTCTGGACAGGTGCCGCCGGACGCGGTTCACTCAGCCCTGATCAAATGCGCGGAGGGGCTGTGTGACGGGAATCAGGCTGGACTCCGTGTCCAAGGTGTACGACGGCGGTCATCTCGCGGTCGACGAGCTGTCCCTGGAGGTCGGGGACGGCGAGTTCATGGTGCTCCTGGGACCTTCGGGGTGCGGTAAGACGACCGTACTGCGGATGATCGCGGGGCTGGAGGATCTGACCACCGGCGCGGTCTGGTTCGGCCGCACGGAGGGCACCGGCCTGACGCCGAAGGACCGGGGCGTCGCGATGGTCTTCCAGAACGGCGCCCTGTACCCGAACCGGACGGCCCGGGAGAACATCATGTTCCCGCTCCGGATGGCCGGGGACGACATGGAAGAGGCCAATAGCAAGGCCTCCGGACTGGCCCGGATCCTCGGCATCGACGGCGCCCTCGACCGGTTGCCACGGACGCTGTCGGGCGGTCAGCGGCAGCGGGTCGCGATCGGCCGGGCCATCGTCCGGCAGCCCAAGGTCTTCCTGATGGACGAGCCGCTGTCGAACCTGGACGCCACGATGCGGACCGAGCTGCGCCAGGAGATCGGGTCGATGACCCGGGACATGAACGTGACCACCGTCTACGTCACCCACGACCAGGTCGAGGCGCTCACGCTGGCCGACCGGATCGCGATCATGCGGGACGGCCAGATCGAGGACGTCGGCACCCCGGCCCAGGTGTACGACGACCCGGCCACCGCTTTCACGGCAGGATTTCTCGGTACGCCGCGGATCAACCTGATGTCCGCGTTCGTCCGGGTCGCGGCCCACCACCGGGTCACGCTGGACTTCGGCACCCAGTCGATCTCACTGCCGCCGACCGACCGCCGCTCGATGGTGCTGCGCGACCATGCCGGCGAGCAGGTGATCGTCGGCGCCCGCTCGGACGCCTTCAAGGCGACGCGGGACGGTGGCCAGGCCAATCAGCTGACCGGGACGATCCGGACGCTGGAGTTCCACGGCAACCAGTGGATCGCCTTCGTCGACGCCGGGATCGAGCTGCTGAACCCCGACCTCATCGGGGTCGCGCGGCGGCGTCGTACCAGGGCTCCCCGGACGACCTCGCACAGTGCGGGCTCCCGGGTCCACCGCTCCGCCGGACGCTTCGCGGCGCTGGCGACCAAGGTGCGGTCCGTGGTCGGTCGCGAATACACGCCGCCGCCGATGGAGCCGCTGGCCTCGGCGGGCCACCGGCGCCACGACCTCGTCCTGGAGATCGATAACGCCGAAGGCCTGAAGGCGCGCGACACCGCCCGGCTCACCGTCGACGTGAACAAGATCCACATCTTCGACCAACTCGGCCGCCGGGTAGACCGCGTCAAACGCTGACCGACCGCGTCAAACGCTGACCGACGGCGTCGGACGCTGATGGACGGCGTCGGACGCTGACCGACGGCGTCGGACGCTGATCGACCGCGTCAGGCGCTGACCGGCTCCTCGGGCTTGAAGCCGACGTCGGGTTCGGCGACGTGGCAGGCGGCCTGGTGGCGGGGGCCCAGGATGCGGAGCGTCGGGGTGACCTGGTGGCACTTGTCGATGGCCAGCGGGCAGCGCCAGCGGAAGCGGCAGCCTGGTGTCGGGTCGATGACCTTCGGCGGCTCGCCGGTGTCGCCTTCGACCCCGACGTTGAGGGGTGCGCGCGGGTCGGGGACCGCGCCCAGCAGCAGGTCGGTGTAGGGATGCTTGGGGTTGGCCAGGACGGCCTCGGTGGGGCCGGACTCGACGATGTGCCCGGCGTACATGATCATCAGCCGGTCGGCGACGTAGCGCGCGCTGGCGATGTCGTGGGTGATGTAGAGGAACGACACCCCGGCCGACGCGCGCAGCTCCGCCATCAGGTTGAGCAGGCCGATCCGGATCGACACGTCGAGCATCGAGACCGGTTCGTCGGCCAGGATCAGCTTCGGCTGGTGCGCCAGCGCCTGGGCGAAGCCGATTCGTTGCCGTTGGCCACCACTGAGCTCGTACGGGTAGCGGCTCATGATGTCGGCTGCCGGGCTGAGCCCGACGGCTTCCACGACCCGCTCGGCCTCTTCGACCCGCTGCGCCTTGGTCAAGTCCGTGCGGTGCAGTTTCAGGCTGCGCATCACGCCGTGCGCGACCCGGAAGGCCGGGTTGAGCGAGCTGAACGGATCCTGGAACACCATCGGTACGTCGCTGCGGTACGCGAGCTGATCGCGCCGGGACCGCTGACTGGCCAGCGATTTGCCCTGGTACAGGATGTCGCCGCTGGTCGGCTTGTAGACGCCCGCGAGCAGCCGGGCGATCGTGCTCTTCCCGCTGCCGCTCTCACCCGCGAGGGCGACGATCTCCTGCTGGTTGATGGTCAGGTTGACGTCGTCGACCGCATGCAGCAACTTGGCCGAGAACCCCCGGCCGACCCGGAAGTGCCGCGTCAGCTCCTTGGTCTCGAGCAAAGGCGTCGTTGCGGGGTCTGTCGGAGCTTTGTCCACTGTCAGCTCGGTCATGAGGTTGTCTCCTTGACGACCGGTGCATGGTCGGGGGAGTGGAGGAGGCAGCGGGCCTGGACGGAGCCGACCTGGTAGAGCTCGGGCTCGATCTTGGAGCAGTCCGCGAAGACTTCCGGGCAGCGCGGATGGAACCGGCAGCCGCTCGGTGGATTGGCGAGGTTGGGTGGGCTGCCGGGGATGCCGGTGAGGGGGACCTTCGGGCCGCGGATCGACGGGAAGGCGTCCAGCAGCCCTTTGCTGTAAGGATGTGCGGGGTGGTCGAAGACGGCTCGGGTGTCGCCGAGCTCCACCACCTTGCCGGCGTACATGACCAGCAGTTGGTCGGAGAAGTGACTGACCAGGGACATGTCGTGGGTGACGAAGATGACCGCGAAGCCGAGCTCGCGCTGCAACTCCTTGATCTGCACCATCAAGGATCGCTGCGCGACCACGTCGAGGGCGGAGGTCGGCTCGTCCATGATGATCAGGTCGGGTGTGAACAGCAGCGCCATCGCGATCATGGCTCGTTGCCGCATCCCACCACTGAGCTGGTGCGGATAGCTCTTCAGGTGGATCGGGTCGATGCCGACCAGCTTCAGTACTTCGGCCGGCCGGTCGTCGGAGACCGGTTCGTCGTGCGCCATGATCGCGTCCCGGAACTGCGCGCCGATGCTCTTCACCGGGTTCAGGGCGTTCATCGCGCTCTGCATCACCACGGAGAAGTCCCGCCAGCGCAACGGCGCCAGCTGCTTCTCGGACATCCCGACCAGCTCCTGGCCCTGGAACAGCACGCTGCCACCGGTGATGGCGGCCGGCGAACTCAGCAGCTGAGCGATCGCGAACAGCAGCGTCGACTTGCCGCAGCCGGACTCGCCGACGACCCCGACGAACTCACCGGGATGGACATCGAGGTCCACTTCGTCCACCGCGATGACCGGGCGGTCCCCGGTGTCGTAAGCGACCGTGAGGCCGCGGACCTCAAGAATCGGTTGACTTGACACGTCGCCTCCGTACCGGCCGCAGCGCGGGGTTGCTGATCTCGTCGAACGCGTAGTTGAGCAAGGCGAAGGAGACGCCGAGCAGTGCCACCGCCAGGCCGGGCGACAACGCCCACGCGGGCAGGCCGTTCACCAGTGCGCCCTGGTTCTGGGCCCAGTAGAGCATCGTGCCCCAGCTGAGCGAGTTGGGATCGCCGAGGCCGAGGAACTGGAGTCCGGCGGCCGTCAGCACGGAGTACAGGGCGGCGCCGAGGAAGTTCGCGACGATCAGCGAGATCATCGTCGGCAGCATCTCGACCACGATGATGTACGACCGCCGTTCGCCGCGGACCCGGGCCGACTCGAGGAAGTCGCGGTTGCGCAGCGAGAGCGCCTGCGCCCGCATCTGGCGGGCGCCGTACGACCAGCCGGTCAGGATCAGCACGATGATGATCACCGTGAGATTGCCCTTCCCGGCGTACGTCGCGAGCACGATGATCAGCGGGAAGGTCGGGAGCACCAGGAAGATGTCGGTCAGCATCGACAACCCGTCGTCGGCGAATCCGCCGAGATAGGCGGCCGAGACGCCGATGACGACCGAGAGGATCGTTGCCCCGAGCCCCGCGACGACGGCGATCACGAGCGATTCGCGGGTGCTGTAGATCAGTTCGGCGTACACGTCCTGGCCGAGGCCCGTCGTACCGAGCCAGTGGTCGCCCGACGGATGCGCCAGCGGTACGTCGCCGATCGCGCGCGGATCGCCATGCAGCCAGGGGACGAACAGGTGCGGGAAGGCGGCGAGCAGGATGAACAGGAGGAGCAGGCTCGCTCCGATCATGGCCTTGCGGTTGTGGAGAACAGCCCGCAACAGGCCACCTCGTGGGCGACGGCCCGCAACCGGAGCGGCAGCAGGCGCGGAGCCGGCGACTATCGCACTCATCGGCGGGTCATCCCTTCGTCCGGGCGCGGGGGTCGAGCAGGAACACCGCGAAGTCGCAGAGCAGGACGCACACCAGGACTGCCAGTGTCACCAGCAGGAACAGGGCCTGGAGCAACGGATAGTCCGTACTCACGGTGGCGTTGTAGAACATGTAACCCAGTCCGGGGTAGTTGAAGACGTACTCGACCAGGATCGTGCCGGAGATGACGAAGCCCAGCGACATCGCGAACCCGGAAAGGTTCGGCAGGAAGGCGTTGCGGCCGGCGTACCCGAACATGATCTTGCGGTTCGGGATGCCCTTGGCGCGGGCCATCCGGACGTAGTCCTCGGCGAGCGTGGTGACCATGTTGTTCCGCATGGTCAGGATCCAGCCGCCGACCGCCGTGATCAGGATCGTGCCGGCCGGCAGGATGCCGTGTTTCAGCACGCTGAGGACGAACTCACTGTTGAAGCCAGGCGTGAGTCCCTGGTCGTAGTTGAAGTCGTTGGGCAGGATCGGATTGTCGCCGATCGCGAACAGCGAGATCAGCAGCAGCGCGACCCAGAAGTACGGCAGCGCGGAGGTGACGATGAAGACCGGCGGGACGATCCCGTCGATCAGCCCGCCACGCCGCCAGCCGGCCACCGTGCCGATCAGGGTGCCGAGGATGAACGCCAGCACGGTCGCGATCCCGACCAGGCCGAGCGTCCACGGCAACGCGTCGCCGATCAGCTGGGTGACCGGTACGCCGAGGCTGCTGCCGATCGACACGCCCCAGTGCCCGGTCACCATCGCCTTCAGGTACTCGCCGTACTGGAGCACGATGTTCTTGTCCGGGTCGAAGCCGAACTCGGCCAGAACCGTCCGGAGTTGCTCCGGCGAGACCACCGAACCGCCCTTGCTGAACCGCTCCCGCAGCGCTTCCTCCGGACTGCCCGGCATCATCCGCGGGATGAAGAAGTTCAGCGTCATGGCCGCCCAGAGAGTGAGCACGAAGAACCCGAGTCGTCTGATGAGGAACCTCACGGCGACCACCTGCTAGTTGTGCTCACTCTCTCGGACCGCCCTTACTTCTGAGCCGACTTGGAGTACAGGTTCGCCAGGACCTGACCGACGTCGGGAATGTTGTACGGCGCGGGCTGGGCGTACGGCTCCTGCTCGGTCGGCCAGCCTGCGATGTCCTTGGTGTTGTACTGGTACCAGTCGACCGACTCGGTGGTCGGGATGACCGGCACGTCCTTGATCATGTACGACGAGATCTGCTTGATCAGCTTGACCTGCGTGTCCGCGTCAGCACTCGCGTACTGGTCGAACAGCTTGTCCACCTCGGGCTGGATGTAGCGCGAGTAGTTGGTGCTGGCCGCCTTGCCGATCGGCGCGGTGTTCTTGGAGTAGAGCAGCTGCCGCAGTTCGTAGTACGGCGTCGGTCCACCGGACTGGCTGGAGTACGCCAGGTCGTAGTCACCGTTGAAGAGCTTCTGGTTGTACGACTGCTGCTGCAGGTCCTGGATGGTCAGCTCGATGCCGACCTTGGCCAGTTGCTGCTTGACGACCGCCAGCGACGCATCCCAGTCGGTGTAGCCGGTGACCGTGATGACGCTCAGCTTGAGCGGGTTCGAGGCCGAGTAACCGGCGGTCTGGAGGAGTTGCTTGGCCTTGTCCGGGTTCGGCTTGTCGTACCCGGCCGCGGCCAGCGCGTCCTTGTCGAAGTAGTTGTCGAACGTCGGCGTGACGACACCGGTCTGGTTCGCGGCCGGCTGGTAGCCGCTCTCACCGATCTTGGAGATCTGCTCCCGGTCGAGCGCGTAGGCGATCGCCTGCCGGACCGCGAGCTTGCTGGTCACCGGGCGCGACGGGTCGACGTTCGGGATGATCGCGACGTTCGCGGTCGGCGGGAACCAGTAGTTGTTCTCCGGCGACTTCTTCTTGTAGAAGTTGTCGATGTTCGGGATGTACTGGCCACCCCATTGCGCCTTGCCACTGGCGAGGTCGAGGTTGGCCGGGTTGTTGTCCAGGTACGCCGGGTACTGGACCTTCTCGACGTACGGCTTGCCGGGCTGCCAGTAGGTGCCGTTGGCAAGGTAGGTGATGTTGTTGCTGCTGCAGGAGCCGACCGTGAACGGTCCGGTGCCGACCGGCTTCGCGTTCGCCCAGGTGGCGGCCTTGGTGGCCGGTTCGCCGACCGACCAGATGTGCTTCGGGACGATGCCGACCTGGTTGGCGAAGTTGAAGAAGTACGGCTCGGCGGCGGCCTTGAAGGCCAGCGTGACCTTGTCGCCGGCCGCGGTGACGCTGGTCAGGCCGGCGCCGGTCCAGAGCGAGTAGAGGTCCAGGGCCGGCTGCGCCTTCATCTGGTTGAAGGTGAAGACGACGTCGTCGGCGGTGAAGGGCTGACCGTCGCTCCACTTCACGCCGGAGCGGATGGTGAAGGTGATCGAGTCCTTCTTCGGCGACCAGGTGAACCCGGTGGCCAGCATCGGCGTGGTGGCGCCGGCCTTCAGCACGTTGACGAAGGTCAACGGCTCGTAGACGAAGCCGAGGGCCTGCTGGTTGACCGCCGGGTTGAAGGGGTTGAACTGGCACGGCCAGGTCTGGCCGGCCACGTTGGCGATGGTGACCGTGCCGCCCTTCTTGAATGCCCCGCTGCCGTTGCTGGTGCTCGCGCCGGGGTTGCTCGACGACGCGTCCCCGATCGGTTTGTCCCCGCCGCCGCAGCCGGCGGCCAGCAGGCCGATGGCTACGGCGGTGACGGCGACACGCTTGATGGCCCTCATGGTCTCTGCCTCTCACTTCTTGAATGAACGGTCATGCGAACGCCTCTTCACCGAGGACGGCACCGGCGGCCTGAACGCCCAGGGCGAGGGCCCCGACCAGGGGTGCATCCGATGGGAATCGAGCCACCGACAACTCCGGTGGGTAGGGCACGGCCGCGTCCAGGGCGCGGCGCAACTCGGGTTCGATCCGGTCCCACGAACCGACCAGGCCGCCGGCGACGACGATCCGGACCGGGTCGATCGCGATGGCCAGGTTGACGATGTGCAGCGCCAGTTCGCGGGTGAACCTGGCGGTCAACCCGGCCGCGTCCGGCCGGGTCTCGGCCAGCGCGAACACCTCGGCCGCGGAGACCGGCTGCCCGAGCTCGGCGCTGCCGGTCGTTTCGAGCGCCTGGCCGCTGACCACGCCCTCGAGAATCGTACGGTCCGGTTCGCGGATCCCCACGTCCGCGACCGTCCGCAGGTTGTAGCCGATCTCGCCGGACGCACCGTGCGCGCCGGAGATCACAGTGCCTTCGGCAACGATCGCGACGGCCAGACCGGTGCCCAGGTTGAGATAGATGCCCGGATCACAGCCGGCCAGCGCACCCCAGCGCAGTTCGGCCGCGGCCGCCGCCTTGACGTCGGTGCCGAGCTTGACCGGTACGTCGGGGAACGCGTCCTTCACCAGCTTGCCGAACTGGAGTTCGCCCCAGCCGGGGAAGGTCGGTGCCAGGTCGACCCGGTCGTCGTACGGAATGCCGAGAGTTGCTGCGCCCACACCCGCCAGCTTGCCGTCCGGCGCGACCTCGGCCAACAGTTGGCGTGCCGCGGTCAGGCCGCGGGACAGGGCAGCTTCGGCCCCGGCACCGCTCTGACTCTCGATCGTCGTGGCGCCGAGACGCCGGCCGGACAGGTCACAGACCGCCGCGGCGATCTTCGTACCGCCGAAGTCGAGCCCGAGGGCCACCGGCGTACGCATCATGGACTGGCACCTCCTGTGCCTCATACAATTAATCGGAAACTACGTTAACAATCACCGTCGGCACAAGGGCTCCGGAAGTCCGCCGTATTAAGAGTTCGCAACGTCAGGAGACCCAGGTGACCGTTGTTGCGGGGGATGCAACCGCTGCCAGACCACGTTTGATCCGGGCGATCAACGAACAGGTACTGCTCGATCACATCCGGCGTTCGGGGCCGATCTCGCGGACCGAACTCGCCACCCTGTCCGGTCTCTCGAAGCCCACGGTCTCGGCTGCGCTGGGCAGCATCGAGCGGGCCGGGCTGATCTATGCGTCCGGTCAGCGCACCGGCAGCCCGGGGCCGGCGGCTGTTCTGTACGAGGTGCGGCCGGAGGCCGGGTTCATCCTCGGGCTCGATGTGGGCCGGGAGTTCCTGCGCGGGGCGATCGCGGATCTGGCCGGGACCGTGCGCAGCCGGTTGAGTGTCCGGACCAAGGCTGCCGATGCGACTGCCCGGATCCAGGAGCTGGCCAACCTCACGGCCACGCTGCTAGCCGAGGCGGGTCTGGAGGCGTCGCAGCTGATCCAGACCGTGATGGGAAGCCCTGGTGTCTACGATCCGAAGCTCGACGCGCTGACCTTGACCGGCCGGCTGTCCGGTTGGGACTCACCGGCCACGCTGGTTGCGCTGCGCACTGAGTTCGGGCCGAACCTGATGATCGAGAACGACGTCGACGCGGCCGCGCTGGCCGAGCGGGTGCACGGTCATGGCCGCGGCGTCGACACCTTCGCCTTCGTATCGGTCGGCACCGGTATCGGTATGGGCCTCGTGCTCGACGGCAAGCTCCGGCACGGCTCGCACGGGGTGGCCGGTGAGATCGGCTACCTGCCGTTCGCCGAGGGCAGCGGCATCGACGCCCGGGATGCCCGCAAACGGGGCAGCTTCGACGCATCGGCCTCGGCCGCGGCCGTGGTGCGGGCTGCGAAGCGGGCCGGCGTACGGGGTGCGTCGTCGGCGGAGAAGGTGTTCGCGGCGGCGGCGCGGGGTGATGCGGTCGCGGCCGGGATCGTTGCCGAAGAGGCGCTTCTGGTGGCCAAGGCGGTCTGCACGGTGATCACGGTTGTCGATCCCGAGCTGATCGTGCTGGGCGGCGGTATCGGCCAGGCCCCGGGCTTCCTCGAAGCAGTCGTCGATCAGCTCCGCCGGTTGGCCCCGGTCCTCCCGGACGTGAAGGCCAGCGTCCTCGGCAGCGAGACCGTCGTGGCCGGTTGTCTCGCGGCCGGTCTCGATCAGGCCTGGCAACAGCTCGTCGGCCAGATCTCTCCGGCCTGAACGACACCGCCGGCCGTTGCCTAACGCAACGACCGGCGGTGTGATCTGTCAGGTCAGGTCAGCCGTCGGACTCGGCGGCCGGGATGAAGGAACCGGGGACGTCGGCCGGAGCGAAGATCTTGCTCTCGCCCGGGTACGGCGTCGCCCAGTCGTGCGCCTGGTACCAGTCGAAGTGGTTCATCTGCGCCGGGTTGGCGAAGTCGGCCCGAGCCCCGGGACCGGTGAGCTTCTGCTGTGTCTTCCAGCTGTCCCACTGCGCCGCGACCGCCTGCTGACCAGCCGGTACTACGGCCTTCGGCGCCGGCGCCGCGTTCGGGTTCTGCATCGCCGGGACGTCCGCACCACAAGGCGGCAGGACCTTGATGCCCGCGGTCAGCGAGGTCCGGTTCGGCAGCGCGGTGAACGGCGTGTAGTCGGGCGTCGTGGTGAACGCGCCGGCCATCGGGGTGGCCGCGGTGTCCTTCTGGTTCATCGGCCGGATGCCGAGGATCTGCTCGATCGTCCGGATCATCGTGATCTGCGTGTAGTAGCGGCTGTCCACCACGCCGTGCTTCGCGTACGGCGAGATGATCTGGATCGGCGCCCGGTGTCCGTCGACGTGGTCGAGACCGGCCTGCGAGTCGTCCTCGACGACGAAGATCGCCGAGTCCTTCCAGTACTTGCTGTGCGTGATCTCGTCGACCATCTTGCCGACTGCGAGGTCGTTGTCGGCGACCTGCGCGGCCCCGTTCGGCGGGCCACCGGTGTGGTCGCTGGAGAGCCAGAACATGTTCAGGTTCGCCGGACCGTTCTTCTCGAAGTCGCGCTTCCAGATCTCGTACCGGTAGATGTCCGGCACATCGGTGTCGAACTTCGGGAAGCCGTGCACCGACACATCGTTCAGCGACGGGATCGGCGATGACGAGACCAGCGGGTACGCCGTATCCGCGCCGGTCGCAGCCATGTTCTTCGTGTCGCAGTACAGGTTCTGCCAGCTGGCGTCGGCCGGCTTCGTCAGGAACTGCTGGAACTCGCCGAAGTCGCGGACGGTCTTGCCGGCCGCCTGCGCGCCGGTCCAGATGAAGCCGGTCTGCTGGTGGCCGAGGGCATCGTCCTCGGTGTCGTAGCTGCGCAGGTACTCACCGGCGGAGGACTCGGTGTACTCCGGGTTGTCGGCCTGCATCAGCCAGTTGTGCCCCTCGGCCGAGTTCGTGCCGATGTCGTAGGTGTTGTCGTAGAGGCCGAACTGCTGGGTCAGTGCGTGCTGGTTCGGCGTCACGTTCTCCCCGTACTGCGCGAGCGCGGGGTTGCCGTTGCCGGTCGGGATGTCACCGAAGAGCTGGTCGTAGGTCCGGTTCTCCTTGACGATCATGAAGACGTGCTTGATCGTCGAGGGCTCACCGAGCCGGTTGGGCACCGGCACGGGCTTCTTGTCGCCGTCGCCGGTCCGGGCCGCGTGCTTGGTCCAGCCGTTCTGCTGGAAGACCTTGTCGGTGAACTCGTTGCGGATCGTGCGGTCGTCCGGCAGCTGGAAGCGGGTCACGCTCGACGTCGTGTCGTGGGTCGCGTGACCGGCGGCAGTCGTCGTACGCCGGGCGTCGACCCCGCGGGTGTTGGAGACGACGACGTCGTTGCCGACCGTGGCGATCTCTGCCGGGAAGTAGTCGGTCGGCAGTAGGCCGACGTAGCTGACCGGCTCGAGCGGGTTCTTGTAGCGATAGACGGCGACCGCGTTCGCCCGGCCGAGGGTCACCAGCAGGTGGCCGTCGTCGGTCAGTGTCACGCCGTTGGGCTCGTAGCCGACCGAGGCCTCTGGCCAGGGCTGGGTGGCGATGGTCTGCAGGACCTTGTCGCGCCGGGTGTCGATGACCGAGACGTTGTTCGTCGCTGTGTTGGTGACGAACAACGTGCCGTCCTTGGCGTACAGGGCGGTCGGGTGAAGGCCGACGGTGATGCTGGTGGGAGTGGCAGCAGGGTCGGCCAGGTCGATGACGCTCACGGTGCCGGTGGTGGTGGCAGCGGTGATCTGGGAGGCCGGTACCTGGGTGCCGTACGAGTTGATGGTGGGTTCACCGGGTTCGGCCGGCCGGCCACCTTCATTGCTGACGTAGAGCTTCGAGCCGACCTGGATCAGGTCGCGTGGTGCGTTGCCGACCGCCCAGCTCTGCTTGATGGTTCCGGTCGCGGTGTCGATCGCAACCACGCGGTTCTGGCCGTTCACCGCGGAGTACACGGTGGAACTGTCGGCAGAGAAGACTGCCTCGGCAGCCAGTGAGTGCTTGGCGCCGTCCGCTGCGATCGTCACGAACGTCGGGTTGGCGAGGCTGCCGTCCGGGTTGACCGTGAACCGGCGGTAGCCGTCGGTCTGGCCGAGCCACAGCTGCGTACCGTCGGGGGAGTACGTCGGGCCTTCCTGGCCGATGTCGTTCCCCGGGATCTTCAGGTCGGCAGCGGCGTTGTTGCCGATGTACTGCTGCACCTTGTAGTTCTTCAGGTCGATGATCGCCAGCGCCATCCCGCCGTCGGTCACGGAGGCGGCCAGGTGGCTGCCGTCCGGGCTGACCGTGGACGACATGATCTTGCCCTTCTGGAGGAGCAGACGGTCGCCGAGCGGCGCGATGTACTGGTCGCTCGAGATCACCTGACCCTGATCGGTGACCTGGCCGACCTGGTTCGTGCCGAACTGGTCGGTGGCGGCGACAGCGGTACCGGCCAGGGCCACAGCGACCGCGGTCGTACCGGTTGTGACCAGCGTGAGCCGGCGACGGAGAGGGCTTCTCTCGGTCCGCCGGCGGCGGCGGGTTACCTGCATGGGGGGCTATCCCTTCGAGGTGGACGGGAGCAGTTCGATGTTGCCGTCGAACTGCCAGAGGGGATTCGGCTGGTCGCCCGCCGGAGTACGGACCAGGAAGAAGCCGTTCACTTCCTTCGGGCCGTCCCCGTCGGCGACGTAGCGGCCGAGTGGATTGATGTCGAGTTGGTAGATCGCCGAGCCGGCCGCGTCGATCCCGGGCAGGTGCCAGGTCACGACGCAGCGCCAGTCGTTGCCTGGTCCCTGGGTTTGATCGCTGCCCTTGGTGCAAGCGGCCGAGGTGTTCAGCTGCTCCTCCGTGACGTCAGGCCGGTTGAGCTGCTTGGTCTGCAGGCGGTAGAGATGCGCGAAGGAGGTCGCGAGGGATCGCTGCACCTTGTCCTGGTCGATCCCGGAGCCGGTCCCGGTGGCCGGGATCAGTACGCCGGCGGTGAGGCCGAACAGTACGACGAGGGGCAGTAGACCGCCCGTGATCGCCAGCCGGCCGGATCCGTCGTGGACCGGGTTGGTGAAGTCGCGCCGGAGGAAGAGGAAGTAGGCCAGCGCGGTCGCGACGACGACCCACACCAGGCTGACCGCGATACCGATCAGCAGTGGGCCGGCCTGGGCTGGGCTGGTGAACAGGCCGTTCCAGCTGATGAAGGCGTAACCGGGCAGCGCGTAGCGGATGGCGACCGGCACCGGCAGCTGCTGAACGATCTGCATCGCCAGGGCGACGACAGCCGGCAAGAGCAGTCCCATTGGCGACCGGCCCAGCGCGACGGACCCCAGCAGACCGATCGCGGCCAGGGCCAAGGTCGGCGCGAGTGCACAGGCCCAGGCGAGCAAGACCTTTCCGGCAGCGGCACCCGGCGACAGCAGATGGCCGTCGAGGCCGGTCAGGGATCGGTTGCCGACGACAACGAGTCCGCTGATCGTGCTCGACGACACCAGGCCGATCACCAGCACCAGGATCGCGGTGAGACTGGCCAGCGCCTTCGAGGCGAAGATCCGGCGCGGCGATCGGACCGCCACCAGCAGATGGCGCCAGGTGCCGAGCCGGTCCTCGGCGGCGAACACGTCACCGGCGACCAGCGAGGTCAGCAGCGGCAGCGCCCACGAACCGGAGAAGCCGAGGATCACCAGCGGTCCAGCCCAGCCGGTCGCGTGCATCCAGCGGCCGAAGAGGGTGTCGACCGGGAGGGACGCCTGCCGGCTGATCACGGCGACGAAGAGCGCCGGCGCGAGCCAGCAGGCGGCGATCAGCAACCGCACGCGCCACTGCGAGACGAGCTTGGTCAGCTCGAAGCGGTAGGCACGCGCGACCGAGACGGGACGGGCGACAGCGGTGGGACGGGCGACCGGCGTACCGGCCTCGGCGGTGGTCGTCACTCCGACTCCTGCTCGGTGAGGGCGATGAACGCGGCTTCGAGCGGCGACACGACAGGTGCGAGTTCGCGCACCGCGATTCCGGCGAGCACGAGCTTCTTCACAAGCTCGTCGAGGGCAGGCACCTCCGTGGAGATGACCAGCAATTCTCCGCTGTCGTCGACCCTGATCCCGGCGGTCTCGGCAGCTAGAAGCCGAGCAGCCTTCGCGTCGGAGGTGACCAGACGGTAGTCGAGTTCGCGGCTCTCGGAGGCCAGCTTGGACAGCGGGCCGGAGAAGGCGACCCGGCCGGTCGACAAGATGGTGACCTCCGAACAGAGCGCCTCGACGTCGTCCATCCGGTGGCTGGACAGCACCACGGCGGTCCCTTCGGCGGCGAGGCGGGTCAGTACGCCGTACACGTGCTTCTTGCCGCTCGGATCGAGACCGTTCGAAGGCTCGTCGAGGACGAGCAGTCGCGGCTTGGTGAGCAGGGCGGCGGCGAGTCCGAGGCGTTGGCGCATGCCGAGGGAGAAGCCGCGGACCCGGTCGTCGGCGAGGTCGGTGAGGCCGACCTGATCGAGGACGTCGTCGATCCCGGCCGTCTGCGCGGTGCCGCGGAGGGCGGCCAGCGCGGCGAGGTTCTGCCGGGCGGTGAGGGACGGGTAGAGGCCCGGCCCGTCGACGAAACCGGCGACACCGTCGGGCGCGGCGAGCGCGCGGCCGACCGGCGTACCGAGGATCTCTAGCTGACCGCTGTCGGCGACTGCCAGGCCCAGCAGGAGGCCTAGCAGTGTCGTCTTGCCGGCTCCGTTCGGTCCGACCAGACCGTGGATCTGGCCCGCTGCGACATCGAGTTCGATGCCGTCGAGGGCGACGACCTCACCGAAGCATTTGGTGATCCCGCGGGCGCGCACGGGCACCGCTTCGTCCATGGTTGACCTCTTTCCTGACCGCTCAGGAACATAGTTCCGCTATCGATCCCGCTTGATGCGGTCCGCAGGTTTAACGTTCATAGAACGGCAGGTGACGAGCGGCCGCCGCAATATTCGGTGGCGGTCCGACCGGGAGCGCTGGTAGCGTCCCCGGCCTGCCTTTTCGGTATCTGCGTGAAGGATCGAAACGAACCGGACGGTGTCCGGGGCGGGACCCTGTTGATCGCCGCCAGTTCGTATCCGCTGCCAACGCGAGTCGAGGCCCCTCCATGGTCGAACCCACCCCTGCCCATGAGTCAGAGTCATCTTTTCCCGCCGAACTGCACAGCGAACGAGAGTTCCTGACCGAGGCCCGCGCAGCCCTGGTCCGCATGCACGGTGACGTGCTGGTCCGCGACATCCCCGTCATCGGCGGCGAGGACAACGACGAACGCTTCACCAACGAGGCGAACGCCCGCGCTCATCAGCAGCGCGTGCTCGCCCTGGTCGACCTGCCCGACGTGCCGCTGTTCTTCGGCCTGCTCGACTACGAGCCCGGCACGATCGAGGGGATCGACCAGATCCACATCGGCCGGCGGCACGTGCACGACGGCAACGGAGTCCCGCTCGTCATCGACTGGCGCGCGCGGGTGTCGGTCCCGTTCTACCGGGCGACGGCCAGCGACCGGCAACACGTCGTACTGCGGCGTCGTTACGGGTTCTCCGATGCGGCCGAGCTGACCGGTTTCGAGGACGAGCCGCTGGTCGGGGCGGTTGCCACCGATCAGGCCGACGCGTTCCTGCGGGCCGAGATCGAGCGGCCGCGCACCGGCCCGATGCGCGACATCGTGGCGACGATCCAGCCGGAGCAGGACGATCTCGTCCGCGCGGCGCTGCATCCCTCGGTCTGCGTGCAGGGAGCGCCCGGCACCGGGAAGACGGCCGTCGGTCTGCACCGCGTGGCCTACCTGCTCTACACCGAGCGCGAGCGGCTGAGCCGCGGCGGCGTCGTGATCGTCGGGCCGAACAGTTCGTTCCTCTCCTACATCCGCAAGGTGCTGCCCGCGCTCGGCGAGGTCAACGTCCGGCAGATCACCATCGAAGAACTGATCACCCACCCGACCACCGCTATGGATGGGCCGGAGACCGCTCGGGTCAAGGGCGATGCCCGGATGGCCGGCGTGCTGCTCAAGGCACTTTGGTCGTACGTCGGTACGCCGGCTGAGGGAATCCTTTACAGCAAGGGATCCAGGCGGTTCCGGGTGCATGAGTACCAGCTCACGGAGATCGTCGAGGCGCTGCGCGGGTCGACGCGATACGCGCCGGGACGGAATGCTCTCGCGCAGCGGGTCGCGCACGCCGTACTGGTTCAGATGGAGCAGAGTGGCGACTCGCCCGATGACCGGGTGCAGAACGCGGTTGCTCGGTCGAAGCCGGTGAAGAGTCTGCTGAACGCCGTGTGGCCGCAGGTCACGCCTGAGCAGGTGTTGCACCGGTTGTTCTCCGACGCGTCCTTCCTGGCCGAGGCTGCTGAGGTCTTCACGGACGACGAGCGGGCTGCCTTGCTGTGGCCGAAGCCTGCTCGCTCGTGGAAGTCGGCGCAGTGGTCCGTCGCCGACACCGTCCTGCTCGACGAGCTGGATGACCTGATCGAGCGGCACAGCGGTTCGCTCGGGCACCTGGTCCTCGACGAAGCGCAGGACTTGTCCGCGATGCAGTTGCGCGCGCTCGGTCGGCGGTGTCGCACCGGTTCGGCAACCGTGCTGGGCGACGTCGCGCAGGCGACCACTCCCTGGGCTGCGGGCTCCTGGGAACAGGTCCTGCACCACCTGGACAAGACGGACGGGATCGTCGCCGAGCTCGATCGCGGGTTCCGGGTGCCGGAGCAGATCATCAGCTTCGCGGCGAAGCTGCTGCCCGATATCGCTCCGACTCTCGCCGTACCGACCGGTGTGCGGACGGTCGCGGATGCGCTCTCGATCATCCCGACCGATGATCTGGCGTCCGCCGCTGTTTCGGCCTGCAAGAGCGCGCTCACCGGTGAAGGTTCGGTCGCCCTCATCGCCGCTGACGACCAGGTCGCCGAGCTGCGCGAGGCACTCGCCGCCGCCGGACTCCAGCCGGGCCTCGTCGGCGCGAGCGACGACGCGATGGAGACCTCACGCCTCGTCTGCGTCCCCGCCACCCTGGCGAAGGGCCTCGAGTTCGATGCCGTCGTGGTCGCCGAACCGGCCGGCATCGTCGCCGCCGAACCCCGCGGCCTCCAGCGCCTGTACGTCGTTCTCACCCGCGCCGTCAGCCACCTGCAGATCGTGCACGCCGAGCCGTTGCCCGAAGCACTCGATCGGTAAACCTCATTTCAGCTCTGTTTGAAGCGTTTGATTCACCAGTGAGTTCGGTACTAGCGTCCATGGGCGTTGCGCAAGGCAACGAGTTTGTTGACGCGAAAGGTGAATAACCATGGGACCGATTGCACGGATGGTCGCGGTCGTCTCGGTAGCGGCGACGGCAGTAGTCGGCGCCGCCTCCGTCGCGCAGGCGGCGCCGCTCGAGTCGAGTCCAGCCTCGGCTCCGGCGAGCACTCAGTCGGTGCACGAGTTCTTCTGCGGACAGAACTACGACTACTGCGTCCAGCAGCACAACGTGTTCCGGCACTACGGTTACGCGGTCAGCGACGTCTGGTACCGCCAGGGCCAGACCTGCCCCGGCGGTGGCGGCTGTGGCGACGGCTGGCTGTTCAACTGGGCGGAGTGACCTAGTTTCAGCCGATCGAGATGTCGTCCAGCAGGAACGTGGTCGGCGTTTCGGTCGTGCTGGTCCAGGCGAGGGTGATGCTGCGTCCGCGGTACGGCGTGAGGTCGATCGACTGAGCGACGTACCGCGGACTCGTCTGTGCACCGGTCAGGGTGCGGACCGTCTTGCCGTCGACGGTGATCTTCAGGACGTCGGTGGCCTGCTGGCCATTGATCCGTACGGCGAAGCGCAGGGCCGGATGTCCGAGGAAGGGGACCTTGACCTGCTGGGTGAGGGAGTCCGTGCTCGCCGAGTCCTCGCCGCCGAGCCAGGCGTAGCCGAGGCCATGGTGGCTGTACTGGCCGTCTTCGCGGATCACGTCCGTGGTCTGGGCCCAGCCGCCGGTGCCGGACTCGAAGTCGCCGTTGACGATGCTGTTGGCGTGAGTGCTGACGATCCAGCTGATCACGGTGTTCGCCCGAGCCCTGGTGGAGTCGGTCGCGGTGACCGTGGTCGAGTGGGTGTTCGGCTTGGTGGGCACGCCGTAGATGAGGCCGGTGGTGGCGTCGAGGCGTAGTCCAGCAGGAAGGTCCGTCGCGGTGAAGCGGACCGGCCGTCGTCCCGAGTCGGTTGCGCGGATGTGGAGCAGGACAGGGCGACCGACGGCACTGAATTGCTGAGCAGGGGCGCTGACCGTGATCCGGTTCGACCCGGTGGGTGAGGTGAGGGCGCGGAGGCCGTTCGGCGTACCGAGGCCTGTTGGGCCGTCCCAGCCTGGCTGTGCTGTGCAGAGCGGGGCCGGGGTGCACTCGCCATTGTTGCCCTGGACAACATCGTTGAGGTTCGCGGTGCGGCCGTAGGGGTAGCTGGCCGGACGCGAGGTGGGGGAGGGGTCGCCGGCGAGGGCGTAGGTCGCGGCGACGATCGGTGCGGCAGCGCTCGTTCCGCCGTACACGGCCCAGCCGCTGCCGCCGGTGGTCTGGTAGACAGCGACTCCGGTGGCGGGGTCGGCGACCGCGGAGATGTCGGCGATGGCCCGCTTCGGGCAGACGGTCGCGGGGATGACCGATTGCCAGGCAGGCTTGGTGATCTCGGCCGAGCAGCCGGAGCCGGTGCCGTGCCCGGGCTCGTTGTTCCACACGGTCTCGGACCAGCCGCGACCCGAGCCACCCTTGACCAGCGAGGTACCGCCGATGGCCGTGGTCGCCGTCGAGCTCGCGGGGTAGGAGACACCGGCGTCGTAGTCGTAGTCGCCGGTCGAGGCTGCGTAGACGATGCCGTGCGGGTTGAAGTACTGCTTGTCGAGCTGCGCCAGGTTGCCGGACTCCGGCCCTCCCCAGCTCATCGAGACGAACTTCGCGCCCAGCTTCTCGGCGGTCTTGACCGCGGCGAGCAGGTCGTCGCTCGGAGAGTCGGACTCGATCAGCGTGATGCCGCAGTTCGGGCAGATCGCCGAGACCATGTCGAGGTCGAGCGAGATCTCACCGGACCAGGAACTCGACGGGGCCGGCAGCGGGCTGGGTTTACCGTGCTGGTTGAGCTTCTGGAAGCACCCGTTGTCCGTAGTACAAGGCTTGAGGCCGAACTGTTTGCGGTAGACGGCGAGATCGGCCTCGGCCGACGGGTCGTCGTACGCGTCGACGATGTAGACCCGCTGACCCTTGCCAGCCGTTGCGGTGGGCAACTTGTACGCCGAGGCGAGGTCGGCCGGGCCGTAGCCCTCCGGTACGCCGAGTGCGCGCGAACGGAAGCCCAGATCCGCCCGTCGTTGCGCGAAGCAGGTGAAGAAGCCGGGCTCGACCTTCTGGTCGCAGCTGGCCACTACCTTCGGCGGCTCGGTGACGTCTGCCGAAGCCACCATGCTGGTTCCGCCGACGAGGAGCAGGGCCAGCGGGATCGTCAGTCGGCGGATCACAGGTGTACTCCGATCGTGGTCTGCTGCCAGGTCTTGCCGGCGTCGTGGGTGACCCACAGCTGGGTGCCGCTGCCGTACGCCGCGTCGCGTTCGACGATCCAGGCGGTTGTTGCCGACTGGATCACGAGGTCGTGGAGGTGTTCGCTGTTCTCGAGCCAGCTCTGGTCGTACCGCCAGGCCTTGCTCAACGCAGGCCGGTTGTAGACGAGGCTCGCGGTGACGGTCGAGATCATCACGGCACCGTCCGCCCCGACGGCGAGCTCGCTGCCGAGACCGAGGGTGCCCGGCACAGCGTCGTACCGGAAGCTCTTGCCGCCGTCGCCGGAGACCATGACCGTCTTCTCGGACTGGCCGCGGCCGTAGTGGGCGTTGCAGAGCACGAAGAGCCGGTTCGGGCCGTTGGTCGCGAGGTTGGTGACGATCGCGTCTTCGGCGTCCGCGCAGGTGACTGTGGTGGTGGAACGGATCTTGCCGTCGCGCAGGGTGTTGAGCCGGCCGGGCGCTCCGAACGGTGTTGCCAGGAGGTAGACGGTTTGGCCCTGGGCTGCGAAGAGAACCTCGTCGTCTGCGGCGACGTCGACATTCAGCTGCTGCCAGCCGGTGGACTTCCCGGCCGGTGCTCGCCAGACCCGGAGCGGCTTGTCGTCGCAGATGCCGGACCCGATCGCGCAGTCGGACGTGACGACGTACGTGCCGTCAGGGGCAGCGAGCAGGTGGAGCACCTTGGTCGCGCCGCCGGGGAGCGGGACCTGGGTCCAGGTCTTGCCGCTGTCCTTGGTCACTTCGAGGAACGGGTCGTAGGCCCAGCCGAACTTCGGGTTCGCCATCTGCAGGCTGGTCAGGCCGGGCTCACCGCTCTTGGCCAGGCCGTTGTGCGGCTTGCCGGCGGTGGTCCAGGTCTTGCCGCCGTCGTGGGTGGCGCGTACCTCCGCTGGGCAGCTCGTCTCGGTGCAGCCGATGCCGCCGAGTACATAGCCGTCGGTCGCCGTCGGCCAGACGATGGACTGCGGGGCGTACTGCGGTGCCGCGCTTTGCTGAGCGCTCGCTCCGGAACTGACCAGGACTGCGGCGGCGACCCCTATCAAGGCGATCGCTGATCGGCCAACATGTAGACGCACTGTTCACTCCTCGGACCGTGACGCTTGCCAGAGACACGCTAAGACCTCACCGCTGCCGGCCCGGCGCCGAATCCGGCCAAACGCCGATTGTGGCCATCTAGGCTTGAGACGTGGCTGACTGGGAAGCTGTTGGACTGTCCGCGTTCGACGCGCAGCTGTACCGGCAGGTGCTGCGGGACCCCGGGGTTCCGCATGCAGCAGCACAGCGACGGCGCTCGAGGTGCCGGTGGCAACGATCGCGGCGGCGGTCGGCCGGCTCGCGGCGGCGGGGCTGATCCGGAGCGGCTCGGAGGATGCGCCGATGCCGGTCGATCCGCGCTCAGGCGTCGGGCATGCTGGTGCGGGAGCGGCGGGCGGCGCTGGACGGGGTCGCGGCGATGACCGACCAGCTGGCCCGCGAGTACAGCGCCGGGCAGTTGCTGGCCGAGCCGACCCGGCTGATCGAGATCGCGGTCGGCCGGGAGGCGATCGAGGCGCGGATCGAGGACATGTTGCGGGGGCAACGGAGCAGGCGGTCGGCACCGACACCCCGCCGTACGTCGCCGACGGGAGCCCGCAGGTGTCGGGTGCCGAGCTGGCACTGCTGGACCGAGGAGTGCGGTTCCGGGCGATCTATGCGTCCGAAGTACTGGATCATCCCGCTCTGGTGGCGCGGCTGTCGGCGATGGCCGAGCGGGGTGAGCAGGCGCGGGTGCTGCCGCAGGTGCCGTTGAAGCTGCTGATCGTCGACGGGACGACCGCGATCCTGCCGCTGGCCGGTGAGAATCCGCCGGACAGCCGGCCGTCCGGCCAGGCACGAGCCGTGGTGGTCACGGATTCCGTGCTGACCAATGCGCTGCAGGTGTTGTTCGACCAGCTCTGGGCGCAGGCCACCCCGCTCCGGCTGACCTCGACCGCGGACCCGGTGACGGACCTGATCAACCTGCTGGCGCACCGGCATGAAGGACGAGACGATCGCTCGTCAGCTAGGCATCAGCGGGCGGACACTCCGGCGCCGAATCTCCCAGGCCCAAGAGCAGCTAGGCGCCACCAGCCGCTTCCAGGCGGGGATCCAGGCGGCCCGCCACGGGCTGGGTAGCAGGGGCGGACTGAGGTGGGACCTGCGACGCTCGGTCAGGCTGTACCCACGCTTCGACTTGCCTGAGGTTGGGGGCTTAGGTGGCATGGTGGTCTGGGCGACACGTTCTGCTGGGTGAGGCTCGGAGGGCTTGTGGACGGGGACGAATCAGGCGAGATCGTGCTGTCGACGGTGGGGGAGACCGTGACGGTGACGGTGGCCGGGCGGATCGACGTGCGGCTGGTGGTCGCCTTGCGCAAAGTGCTGCTGGAGCTCGGCAACCGGGCACCGGCCACGCTGCGGCTACAGCTCCAGGTCTCGGTGGACGGCGCCGAACTGGTGGCGCGACTGGTCCGAGACACCCAGACGCGGTTCCGCGCCACCAAGCACCGCTTCCTGGTCGCCACCCCGGACCCGGCCGTCCTCAGACTCCTGACCGGCGCCCGCGTAGTCGCCGAACTCCAGACCTAACCGGCGTACCAGCCTCCTTCGCCCTGCAGCATGACCCGGAAGCCGCGATACTGCGGTGATGGGAACTGACTCGACGGGCAAACTCGTGCTGTACATGACCGTTTCCCTGGACGGCTATGTCGCCGGGCCGCAGGACACGGCGGAAGCGCCATTGGGCATCGGCGGAATGCGCCTCTTCAACTGGCTCGACCGGCGGGATGATCCGGGTCCGAGCGGCCAGGTGTTCGCCGAGGCGATGGCCACCCGGGCTGTCGTCGCCGGCCGCCGGACGTACGAACTCGCCGGTCATTGGCAAGGCGACCACCATGACGGCGTTCCGGTCTTCATCCTGACCCACGAGGTTCCGGCCGAACCGCCACCGGGTTCCGTCCAGTTCGTGACCGATGTCCACGAGTGTGCCGCGCTGGCCCGCGCAGCCGCGGACGGCGGCACCGTGCTGGTCCACGGAGCATCGGCAGCACAGGCCCTCCTGCGCGCAGGAGAACTCGACGAACTCGAACTCCACGTCGTCCCGGTCCTCCTCGGCCAGGGCCGCCGCCTCTTCGACAACCTCCCACCGAACCGAGTCGAACTAGAACTCACCCGCGTGCTGGAAACCCCCGCCGACGAAGACCTCGCAAGACGCGTAGTCCACCAGCACTACAAAATCCTGCGCCCCTGACACCCGGAATGTCTGTCCGTTGGTACGCCGAGCCCACCAGCTAGAGCGGGTGGAGTCTGATGTTGGCGTAGGTGGGAGGTGTTCGCGTCAGGTCGAGGACCTCGCCGGTTGCTGATACGTAGATGCCAGGAGTGTGTTCGCGAAGGCGGAGGGTTCCACCGCCCCAGAAGCCGAAAAGCAGGTATCCGTCCTCCTTGCGCAGACGGGCGGTCCCCTCCGGTACGCCGCTCGTCCGGATGAGGTAATCCCGGTTCCACGGTCCGTCGGGTGCGGCTGAGGTGGTTTCGGGGACGTCGTTGCGGTAGCGGACGAAGCCGTCGGTGCCGCGTTCGAGGTAGCTGGGACGGCCGGCGTCGTCGAGGTCGCGGAAGGTGAACTGCTCCTGGTCGATCCGGAACTCGGACCGGGCCGATGAACTCGACAGGGTGCCGGGCGTCGTCGCGGATGAGGATGCCCTGGTCGCCGTCGACGGTGAAGGTTTCGGGGTCGTTGCTGCGGCCGACGTAGTCGCCGGCCATCGCGGCCATCGACTCTGCGGACACCGGGACGGTCTTCGGAGGATGCGCACTGGGGCGAGGCCGGGACGGGATGAGGTCGCGGAAGATTTCGCTGGCCAGTTCCCACTGGAGCGGGTGACTGGTGGAGTTGGTCAGTACGACGACGCCGAGCCCGGCTTCGGGCGCCCAGTACATGTCGGAGAGGAATCCGAAACCGCCTCCGCCGTGACCTCGGACCGGGATGTCGCCGGCGCGGGCGAGCGCCGTACCGAGGCCGTAGCCCTGGTCGCGGTCCGGTTTTCCAGGGACCTGATACAGCTCGGCGAGGAGCGAAGGATCCAGTAAGGAGGCACCTTCGCCGAGGTGGAATTGGATGTAGCGGCACGCGTCCTCGACGCTCGTGTACAGCCCACCTGCGGCAACCATCGGCACGCGGACCGGTACCCGTGCATGGCCGGTCGCATGACCGATCGCCCGGCGACCATCGCGCAGGATCTGCCGCGAGTTGAAGGTCGTCTGCTGCAAGCCGAGCGGGTCGAGCAGCACTCGGCGTACGAACTCGTGGAACGGCTGCCCACTACGCCGCTGCAGGACGTATCCAGCCAGGTCGATGCCGAGGTTCGAGTACTGGAAGTGATGTCCGACGGGGAAGCGCAACCAGGTCTCGGAGATGCTCTGGCAGTGCGCCGCGAAGGATTCGCGTCCGACCAGGTAGTTGGAGCCGACCGGTGCCTCATGGGTGAAGCCGGCGGTGTGGCTGAGCAGATGCCGCAGGGTGATCAGCCGCTCCGGATGCTCCTCGAAGGAACTGTTGACCCGGAACTCCGGCAGATACTCGGTGATCGGCACATCCAAGTCGACCAGCCCGTCCTGAACCGCCAGCAGAACCGCCGTCGCCGTATACATCTTCGAGCACGACTGAACGCCGAATGCTGTCCGGGCTGTGATCGGTTCGCCGCCGTCGGCCTGCGTGGTCCCGAACCCGCCCGACCACAAGACGGCCGACGCGTCGCAGATCCCGATCGCCATCCCCGGTAACCGGTGCTCGTCCATCAGGCCGGGGATTCGTCGCTGCAGTTCGTCCACAACCTGCGGAACCTGCATGGCGCTCATAGCTGCCAGACCATAGCCGAGCTAAAGGCCAAGACAGAGCAAAGCGCCCGGTGACCAGGTCACCGGGCGCTTCCAAAGAGGTGTCAGCTGAGGGTTGCGAGGGTTTCGTTCCAGGTGGCCGACGGGCGCATGATGGCGGCGGCCTTGGCCGGGTCGGGCTGGTAGTAGCCGCCCAGGTCGACGGGGGAGCCCTGGACTGCCAGGAGTTCCTCGACGATCTTCTGCTCGTTGGTGGCCAGGGTCTCGGCGACGGTGGTGAAGGCCTTCGCGAGGTCGGCGTCGTCGGTCTGCTTGGCCAGTTCCTGGGCCCAGTAGAGGGACAGGTAGAAGTGGCTGCCGCGGTTGTCGATGCCGCCGACGCGACGGGTCGGGGACTTGTCCTCGTTCAGGAAGGTCGCCGTCGCCCGGTCGAGGGTGTCGGCGAGGACCTGCGCGCGGGCGTTGCCGGTGGTCTGGGCCAGGTGCTCGAAGCTCGCGGCCAGGGCGAAGAACTCGCCGAGGCTGTCCCAGCGCAGGTAGTTCTCCTTCACCAGCTGCTGCACGTGCTTCGGCGCCGAGCCGCCCGCGCCGGTCTCGAACAGACCGCCACCGGCCATCAGCGGTACGACGGACAGCATCTTCGCGCTGGTGCCGAGCTCGAGGATCGGGAACAGGTCGGTCAGGTAGTCGCGCAGCACGTTGCCGGTGACCGAGATGGTGTTCTCGCCGCGGCGGATCCGCTCCAGCGAGTACTTGATCGCGTCCACCGGCGCCAGGATCTTGATCACCAGGCCCTCGGTGTCGTGCTCGGTGAGGTACTTGATGACCTTGGTGATCAGGTTCGCGTCGTGGGCGCGGGTCTCGTCCAGCCAGAAGATGGCCGGGTCGCCGGTGGCGCGGGCCCGGGTGACGGCCAGCTTGACCCAGTCCCGGATCGGCGCGTCCTTGGTCTGGCAGGCGCGGAAGATGTCGCCGGCGGCCACGTCCTGCTCCAGTACGACGTTGCCCTCGGCATCGACCAGCCGGACCATCCCGGCGGCCGCGAGCTCGAACGTCTTGTCGTGGCTGCCGTACTCCTCGGCCTTCTGCGCCATCAGGCCGACGTTCGGGACCGAGCCCATCGTCGACGGGTCGAAGGCGCCGTGCGCGCGGCAGTCGTCGAGGACGACCTGGTAGATCCCGGCGTAGCTGCTGTCCGGCAGCACGGCGAGGGTGTCGTGCTCGGCGCCGTCCGGGCCCCACATGTGCCCCGACGTGCGGATCATGGCCGGCATCGACGCGTCGACGATCACGTCGGACGGGACGTGCAGGTTGCTGATGCCCTTGTCGGAGTCGACCATCGCCAGCGCCGGGCCGTCGGCCAGTTCGGCGTCGAACGAGGCCTTGATCGCGTCGCCCTCCGGCAGCGCGGCCAGGCCGGCGTAGATCCCGCCGAGACCGTCGTTGGGGGACAGACCCGCGGTGGCCAGCGTCGCGCCGTACTCGGCGAAGGTCTTCGGGAAGAAGCGGCGGACCACGTGCCCGAACACGATCGGGTCGGAGACCTTCATCATGGTGGCCTTCAGGTGCACCGAGAACAGCACGCCCTCGGCCTTGGCCCGGGCGATCTGCGCGTCCAGGAACGCGTCGAGCGCGGCGACGTGCATCACCGACGAGTCGATGACCTCACCGGCGAGCACCGGGATCGACTCACGCAGTACGGAAGTGGTGCCGTCGGCGGCTGCGAACTCGATGCGCAGGGAGCCGTCGGCCTCGATCACGGTCGACTTCTCGGTCGAGCGGAAGTCGTCGGCGTCCATCGTCGCGACGTTGGTCTTCGAGTCCGGGGTCCAGGCGCCCATCCGGTGCGGGTGCGTCTTGGCGTAGTTCTTCACCGAGGCAGGTGCGCGGCGGTCGGAGTTGCCCTCGCGCAGGACCGGGTTCACGGCCGAGCCCTTGGTGCTGTCGTAGCGGGCGCGGATGTCGCGCTCCTCGTCGGTCTTCGGCTCGTCCGGGTACTCCGGCAGCGCGTAGCCCTGGCGACTGCAGCTCCGCGATCGCGGCCTTGAGTTGCGGGGCCGAGGCCGACACGTTCGGCAGCTTGATGATGTTCGCGCCGGGCGTCTTGGCCAGCGTCACCGAGCTCGGCGAGCGCGTCCGGGATCCGCTGGTCCTCGGTCAGGTGGTCGCCGAAGACGGCGATGATCCGCCCGGCCAGCGAGATGTCCCGGGTCTCCACGCCCACACCTGCCTGCGCGGCGTACGCCTGGATCACCGGCAGGAACGAGTACGTCGCCAGGGCCGGGGCTTCGTCCGTATGGGTGTAGATGATGGTCGACTCAGTCACTCGCGTCTGTCCTCTGCTCCGTCGAAATCACTCCGCGGGCCACCCGCGGAGCCAACCCCACCCTAATAGGCCCACCGGGCGGAACCGGCGGCGAGTGGGCAAGCTCTCGATAGTGGTGCTCGAGGTCTTCCCCAACGGGCTGCGGGGGTCTACCTTCGCGGTACGTGAGAGCGCTCTCACCTCCTGCCTCTATCTCTTCCGCCCCCTGGAGGTGGCACCCGTGACATCCCGCCCTGATCCGATCCGGCGCCGAAGCTGGCGCGCGCTGATCGTCGCCGTCGTCCTGGCCGTCTGCTCGACCCTCCTGGTGGGTGGCGTAGCGACAGCGGCCGACGACTACACCCAGTCGGTCTCGTCGCTGAATGCGACCCAGGCCCAGATTTCGTTCACCCCGACGACGTCGGCGGTGTACGTCGACGTCCACTACACCGGCACCGCCCAGGGCCAGCAGAACGTCCGGATGACGCTCAGTGGCGGCACCTGGCGAACGACGGTGAGCGGGTTGTCCACTGGCACCGTGCTCGACTACTGGTTCACGTACGAGAAGAGCGGCCCGCAGTACGACACCCCGCACTTCTCGCTACACGCACGGCGGCAGTACGACGACGGCCGTTGCGACGCCGACCTTCTCGCCGGCGGGTGGCCAGTACTCGTCCGCCCAGACGGTGACGATCTCGACCGCCACCTCGGGCGCCACGATCCGCTACACGATCGACGGCTCGACCCCGACCGCGTCCTCGACGCTCTACAGCGGCCCGATCAGCGTCCCGTCGTCGCGGACGATCAACGCGATCGGCCTCAAGTCCGGTCTGACGAACTCCGCGGTCGCCGGCGCGACGTACACGATCGGTACGACGCCGACCAGCTGCCCGACGCAGTCCGACACACCGAACTTCGGCCCGAACGTCCGCATCTTCGACCCGGGTATGTCGCAGCGCGAGCATCCAGGCGCAGCTCGACACCGACTTCAACAACCAGAAGGACACGCTCACCGCGCAGATGGCCGACCGCCGGATCGCGCATCTCTTCAAGCCCGGCACCTACAGCGTGCACGACGACGTCGGCTACTACACCTCGGTCGCGGGCCTCGGCCAGAACCCCGGTGACGTGGTCATCAACGGCGCGATCACGGTCGACGCGTTCAACGCCTCCGACCAGGGCGTGGCGCTGCAGAACTTCTGGCGCTCCGCGGAGAACATGGCCGTGAACCCGATCGGCGGCTCGGACCGCTGGGCCGTCGCGCAGGCAGCACCGTTCCGCCGGATGGACATCCGCGGCAACCTGCAGCTCTACCCGGCCAGCTACGGCTTCGCCAGCGGCGGCTACATCGCCGACACGAAGGTCTCCGGCGAGACCGCGTCCATCTCGCAGCAGCAGTGGTACACCCGGGACAGCAACCTCGGCAGCTGGGCCGGCGGCGTCTGGAACATGGTCTTCTCCGGTACGCCGGGCGCTCCGGCCACCACGTTCCCGAACCCGCCCGAGACCACCCTCGCCACCACGCCCGGTCTCGCGTGACGTGCCCTACCTGTACGTCGACGGCGCGGGCAAGTACCGCGTCTTCACCCCGTCGCTGCGTACCAACGCCTCGGGCGCGAGCTGGGCGAACGGATCCACCCCCGGTACGTCGATCCCGATGAGCCAGTTCTACGTCGTGAAGGCGGGCGACACCGCGTCGTCCATCAACTCGGCGCTGTCCTCGGGCTGCAACCTCTTCTTCACGCCTGGCGTCTACCACTTGAACCAGACGCTCAACGTGACCAAGGCCAACACCGTCGTCCTCGGCATCGGCTACCCGACGCTGATCCCGGACAACGGGGTCAACGCGATGCAGGTCGCGGACGTCGACGGCGTACGGCTGAAGGGCCTGCTGTTCGACGCCGGTACGACGAACTCGGCGGCGCTGCTGACCGTCGGGCCGTCCGGATCGTCGGCGAACCACGCCGGCAACCCGACGACGCTGCAGGACGTGTTCTTCCGGATCGGCGGCGCGATCGCCGGCAAGGCGACCACGAGTCTGGTCGTCAACAGCAACAACACGATCATCGACCACATCTGGGCCTGGCGGGCCGACCACGGCAACGCGGGCACCTGGGGCTGGACCCAGTCCACCGGCGACACCGGGTTGCTTGTCAACGGCAACAATGTGCTGGCGACCGGCCTGTTCGTCGAGCACTACCAGAAGAGCCAGGTGATCTGGAACGGCCAGGGCGGCAAGACGATCTTCTTCCAGAACGAGATGCCGTACGACGTGCCGAACCAGGCGAGCTGGAACCGGCCGAGTGGGCGCAACGGCTACCCGGCGTACAAGGTCGGGGACAACGTCACGTCGCACGAGGCCTGGGGATTGGGGAGCTACAACTTCTTCAACGTCAATCCCTCGGTGAGCGCATACAACGCGTTCGAGGTGCCGAACAACGCGAACGTGCGCTTCCACAGCTTGTGCACGGTGTCGCTGAACTACCAGGGCGTGATCACCCACGTCATCAACGACACGGGCGCGGTGACGCCGCCGGGAACTGTCCCGGTGAACGTGGTCAGCTACCCGTAGTCGTCAGGGGAGCCCGGCAAGCGTCGGGCTCCCCTGCGTAGGGTGGCCGGTGTGGACGATCAGGTGAGTTGGCGAGAGCAGCGGCGAGAGGCGGCGGCTGCGCAGGCCGAGGCCCTTGACCGCCGCAGGGCTGCCGAGAGCGAACAGGCTCGCGCTCTGCTGGCCGAGTTCATCGAGAAGCTGCGGGCTGCCGGTGTCGAACCGCAGCTGCTGCGGGCTCCGGTCGTCGGATCGGGTACCAGCTACCGCACCGGCATCACCGGCTGGTACCTGCGCCGCAACAAGTCGCTTGGCCTCGACACCGACGGCAACTTCTACATCCTCGGCACCCAACCCAGCCTGAAATCGCGGCTGTTCGGCGTACAGGTCATCCCTTCCGACCCACCGCTGATCATCGGCCAAGGCGCCCGCGACGGCGAGTCCCTCCCGCTGAAGCAACTCCTCCAGAACCGTCTCTCAGAGCTTTGAGACCTGGTAGTGGGCGATTCGCCAGCCGTTGGGGGTGTTGCGGGCGATGATGCTGAGGAGGACGTCGAGGGTCGGGCGGTCGACGAAGGAGAAGGCGACCTCGAGGTAGCCCAGGACGAGGTCGTCGCCGAGTTGCCTTGATTCGAGGATGGTGTAGTCCGCCTTCATACCGGGCGGTTGCGAGTCGTAGTACTGCGCCACGCCGGCCGGCCCGACGCTGTACGGGTGCAGCCCCTGGAAGATCGCGTCCTCGGTGAAGACCTTGGCGACGGCCTCCGGATCGTGCGCGTCGACCCCGGCCTTCCACCGGTCGAGAACGTTCTGGATGGTGCTTGTCGTGCTCATGTCAGTGCCCCGCGTTCTGGCCGCCGTCGACGTGCAGGATCTCGCCGGTGACGAAGGGGGAGTCCTCGAGATAGGTGATGGCCGCGACGACGTCGCTGATGTCGCCCATCCGGCCGACCGGGTGCAGCGCGGCCAGGAACTCGTGCGTCTCTTCCGGGTGCATCGGCGTCCGGATGATGCCGGGGGAGACGGTGTTGACGCGGATGCCGCGGGCGGCGTACTCGATGGCCAGCGACTTGGTGACCGCGTTCAGGCCGCCCTTGGTCAGCGAGGCGAGGGCCGACGGGACGTTGGTGTTGGCGTGGTCGGCCAGGCTGGTCGAGATGTTGACGACATGGCCATTGCCCTGGGCAACCATCGCCTCGATCGCGCGCCGGGTGATCTCGAAGAAGCCGCGCAGGTTCACGCCGGCCACCAGGTCGAACTCCTCGTCGGTGTAGTCCGTGAACGGCTTGGCGACGAACACCCCGGCATTGTTGACCAGGGTGTCGATCCGGCCGAACGCGGCCAGGCCCTGCTCGACGATCGCGGTGCCGACGCCGGCCGTGGCGATGTCGCCCGGCACGGTCAGCACCAGCGGGTCGTCCGAGGGCTGGATCGAGCGCGAGTTCGCGACCACGGCGTACCCGAGTTTGCGGTAGGCGGTCACCAGCGCACCGCCGATGCCCTGCGACGCACCGGTGATGACAGCGACCTTCTGGATGTTCATTGAGTGCCTTCTCCTGTCTGTCGACCGGCCGGGAGACCGATCGTTCTCTAGGTCTCGATGGTGGCTCGGCCGGCACCGGTTCACCACGACCGATCGGCTCCCTGCTGATAGGCAGAACCTCGCACTAGGATCGTGAGATGGAGCTTCGGCAGTTGCGGTACTTCGTTGCTGTGGCTGAGGAGCTGAACTTCAGCCGCGCCGCCGCTCGGCTGCATATCGCGGGGCCGTCCCTGTCGCAGCAGATCAAGGCGCTGGAGCGCGACCTCGGCGTACGGCTCTTCGATCGCGACCGCCGGTCGGTCACCCGGACCGCCTCGGCCGATGCGCTGCTGCCGCGCGTCCGGGCCCTGCTGACGGAGGCCGACGAGCTTCGGCGCTCAGCCGCTGGTCTGTCGGCAGCTGAGCCGGTGCGCCTCGGCTATGTCAGCTGGTATCCACCGGATCTGGTCGGCCGGGTGTCCGGGGTTGCGAAGCTGTCCATCGATACCTGGGTGATGCCGTCACACACCCAGGCCGCTCGGGTCGTGGACGGCAGTGTCGACCTGGCGATCGCGTGGATCACGACCGATGCCGCCGCCGCGAACGGGCTGGAGGTGAGGTACATCGGCGTGGACCGACTGCACGCCCTGTCCGTCGGTCCCGACGACAGCCCGGTCCGGGCGAAGGACCTCGCCGTACTGGTCGACTCCGATCTGGCGACCTGGTCGTCCTGGAACGACTACGCCGAGGAGTTCGCGCAGGTGACCGGCGCGCGGTTGGAGTACACCGACGACGGTGGCATCACCCCGCCGTCACTCTTCGACCACGTCCGTCGGCTCGGCCGCCCGGTCCTCAACTCGCCGAAGCGCACCACCTTCGAGCTGCCTCCGGATATCGTCCAGCGCCCGATCGTCGAGCCCGCGCCGTACTGGACCTGGTCGCTGATCTCCCGCGGCAACGAGCCCCGCGCGACCGTCAAGGCAGCCGTCGAGGCGCTCACCCGCGACGTCGCCCCGCTCGACCTGGACCCAGCCACGACCTGGTTGCCGGCGAACGACCCCTACTTGGCAGGGCCTACGTAGACCCAGCGGCCGTCCTCGCGGGCGAACTGGCTGTTCTCCTGCTGCTCTCCAGGCTCGCCGTCGAGCAGGTAGTGCGCACGGAACTCGACAGTGCCCTTGGTATGGAAGGCGCTTCCGCCGACCGTGTTGAGGATCTCGAGGGCGATCCACTCCATGTTGTCCTCGAAGCTGAGCTGCGCCGGCCGGTGCGCCGCAGCCCAGGTCCGCAGCAGATAGGCGGCGTCGCGTACGACGAATGCCGCATACCGCGACCGCATCAGCTGCTCAGCCGTCGGCGCGGCCAAACCGCGATGCAACCGCCCACAACACTCGTCGTAGCTAGCGTCAAGTCCACAAGGACAGCGATCGGCCATGGACGACAACCTAGTCGGTACGGGCGATGGTGGCCGCGATGAGGAGGACCGAGGTCGCGGCGATGGCGGCGACGACCGCGGCGACGCCGATCCAGTGGACGGTGAGCGGGAGCAGGAGGGTGATGACCACACAGGCAAGCAGGAAGGGCGGCGGGATGACGGCCTTCTCGACGAGTGGGGCGTGGACCGCCCAGAGCAGGGTGAGGTAGACGGCGACCGGGATGGCGACGGCGTAGGTGACGGTGAGGTGGGACGCCTCCAGGTGGTGGCCGGACTGTTCGACGGCGACCTCCAGGCCGGCGCCGAGGGCTGCCAGCGCGGCGAAGATGAAGTAGTGGCTGTAGCCCCAGAAGTAGGAGCGCTCGCGTCGGTTGCTGAGGGCCTCGCCGGCCGGCTCGAGGAAGTAGAGCCACCAGAGCGCGAACAGCAGGACGAGGGCCGAGATCGCGATCGTCGAGGAACGAGCCGGTGATCCCCTGGCCGTCCAGCGCGCCCTCGACACCCGTGGCCGCGGCGAGGACGCTTTCGCCGAGCAGGATGATCGTGAAGAGGCCGTAGCGCTCGGCGATGTGATGCGGATGCCAGTTGGTACGCACGGTCTGCTCCGCCCACCACGGCACCGAGAGCTCCAGGACGGCCATCACCAGGAACACCGGGAGCTGGGTCCACGACGGCAGCACCCCGGTCTCCAGCAGCACGAGGCGGAGGATCCAGCCGAGCTGGGTCAGCGCGACTCCGGCGGCATAGCGGAACGCCGTACGACGGCTTGCCGGATCCTCGACGCCTGCGCGCACCCACTGCGCGACCAGGGCGATCCGCATGATCACGTAGCCGATCGTGACCGCGCGCCAGTCGTCGTGGTCGGCCGCAGCCGGTACGCCGGCCGCCAGCACCAGGACGCCGGCCATCTGCACCATCGTGAGCAGCCGGTAGGGGACGTCGTCGGTGTCGTAGGACGAGGCGAACCAGGTGAAGTTCATCCAGGCCCACCAGATCGCGAAGAACACCTGCAGGAACGGCAGGATCCCGTCGAGCGCGTGCGCCTCGGCGATCCGGTGCGCGAGCTGGGCCGTCACGGCCGCGACCGCGATCACGAAGGTCAGGTCGAACAGCAGTTCGAGCTGGCTGGAGACGCGGTGCGGCTCGTCGATCGCGCGCGGGGTCATCCGCACCCGGATCCGGGAGTTCTCTGCGGGCAAGGGGAGCACATCCTTCTCGGTCACGAACTTCAGACAGCGCAGCAACGCCAACTGTGACAGAGGGCACTGTCACAGGCCGCGAGGCTGTCCGGTCTTAGCTGATGACCGGACGGTGAAGGCCCCGGCGAAACAGGAAAGGTGTGCCATGAAGATCGTGGTTATCGGCGGTACCGGCTTGATCGGCTCGAAGCTCGTCGCGAAGCTCGGCGAGCACGGTCACGACGCGGTGGCGGCGTCGCCGAACACCGGCGTCAACTCGGTCACCGGCGAGGGACTCGACGAGGCCCTGGCCGGCGCGGACGTCGTCGTCGACGTCTCGAACTCGCCGTCCTGGGAGGACGACGCGGTGCTGGAGTTCTTCCAGAAGTCGACCGGCAACCTGCTGGCCGCGGAGGAGAAGGCCGGCGTCGGGCATCACGTCGCGCTCTCGGTGGTCGGCACCGAGCGGCTGCAGGAAAGCGGCTACTTCCGGGCCAAGCTCGCCCAGGAGAAGCTGATCGAGGAGTCCCCGGTCCCGTACTCGATCGTCCGTGCGACCCAGTTCTTCGAGTTCGTCCCGAGTATCGCGGACGCGGCGACCGACGGTGCCGAGGTGCACCTCGCGCACGTCTTCTTCCAGCCGATCGCCGCCGACGATGTCGCCCAGGCCGTCGGCCGGGTCGCCGTCGGTACGCCGCTCAAGGGGCAGCTCGAGATCGCCGGCCCGGACCGGTTCCGGATGGACGACTTCTTCCGCAAGGTTCTTGCCGACAGCAACGACCCGCGCCAGGTCGTCACCGACCCCAACGCCGTGTACTACGGCATCTGCCCGACCGAGAGTGCGATGGTCCCCGACGACGACGCAACCCTCGCCGGGACCCACTACGCCGACTGGTCCGCCAAGTAGCCGATCTCCTGGAGGATCCAGGTATTGCCGTCGGGATCGGTGAAGTCGGCCAGGCTGGCGTAGTTCCGGCGCTCCGGGTCGAGACCCGGGGCGAAGTCGCCGGCCCAGGTGTCGATCGGGGTCTTGTGCCGGATGTCGCTGATCTTGAGCCCGCGGGCGCACGACCTCAAGCGTGTATTTCATCGAGACGTCCTTCACATGTCGAGCACGACATCGGTCGTCGGCCGGGCGCAGCAGATCAGCGCCTGGCCGTCGGGGGCGGGTTCGAGCGGAGTGGGGGAGTAGGTGACCTCGCCGGACAGCAGCGGCGTCACGCAGGTGTGGCAGACGCCGGTGCGGCAGCTCCAGCGAGTCGGAACGTCGCAGGCCTCGGCGAGCTCCAGCAGGTTGCTCGCTGCTCGAACGGAGCCGAGATACCACTGCGGGCGAACGTCACCAGCGGTCCGGTCCCAGGTGGACCCGCCGGCTGGTGAGGTGGACGGACGGTCTGTCCGACAACGCCGGGGTTGATCGGCGGCCAGCGCACCGAACAGCTCGGTGTGGATGCGATCCGCCGCGATACCTGACGCGGTCAGCGCCTCACGCATGTCGGTCATGAACGCGGCCGGCCCGCAGATGTAGGCCGTCGCGTCGGCCGGCAGCTCGAGCGCGCAGCAACTTGTCCTTGGTCGAGCCGGCCGCCGGTCGTGCTGGTGTAGAAGACGTGCTCGTGCGCGTGCGGCAGCGACGCGAGCAGCTCGTGTGCCTCGGCCGCCAGCGCATGTTCCTCCGGGGACCGCGGGCGCTGTGGATCCACCAGACCTCGCGGTCTGCGCTCCGCCGCCAGCTGATGCAGCATCGCCAGCACCGGAGTGACCCCGATCCCGGCCGAGATGAGCACGACCGGTCCGCCGCCGTCGTCGAGCACGAACTCACCACGCGGCGCGGCCACCTCGAGTGACGGCGCCAACCGCAGCTTGCTGGTCAGATAGCCGCTCGACCACGCCGTGCGGCTCGTGCTTCACGCTGATCCGATAGCTGCCGGCCCCGGGAGGGAGGACAGCGAGTAGCTGCGCACCGGGCCGGCAGGCCCGCATCCGGCAGCCGCAACGTCAGGTACTGCCCGGCCGTGGCGGCCGGCAGCGGCTACCGTCGTCCGCCGCGGCCAGACTGGATCGAAGAGACCGTGGCACTCTCGGGGACCACGTCGGTCACCCGCAACGGCCGGAACCCGTCCCAGGCCGGCGGTCGCCGCGGACGCGTCCGCCGCCGTGACGTGGTCCTCGCGGTGCCTCGAGCAGCTCGCGGAACGACCCCTGCCAGCCCGGGCTGAGCGCCGGGATCTGCAGCGCGCGCCGGAGCGGCGTCGAGGTCGCGGTCGGGGAGATAGAGCAGCGCGTCCGTGTCGGCGACGGTCAGCGCCTCGGGTCCGGTCCTGGTCTTGACGATCTCGTCGCCGGCCTGGACCTGCGCCTTCGGTGATCACCCGCAAGTAGAACCCCGGCCGGTGGTGGCCGACCAGCAGCGCGGGCAGCTCGGGCTCGCCCATCCGCATGCCGACGCGGTAGCAGGTGACCCGCGGCTGGGTCACCTCGAACTCGGCCTCGCCGATCCGGTACCGGTCGCCGATGCACACCTCGTCGTCGGGCAGCCCGTCGACGGTGAAGTTCTCGCCGAACTGCCCGTAGACGAAGTCGTCGCGGCCGAAGTGCTGCTGCCAGTAGCGGTACGAGTCGATCTGGTAGACCAGCACCGCCCGCTGCTCGCCGCCGTGGCCGCCCTTGTCGCCCTGGCCGTCGCCGTCGAGGTTCAGCCGCCGGACCATCGCCGGCCCGTCCACCGGCTACTTCCAGACGCCGGTGTAGACGGTCTTCCCGTTCCAGGTCACGTTCTTCGGCATGCCGACGTTCACCGACAGCGAGCTGGAACCAGCGGTCATCCGGTGCAACTCCTCCACGCGTCAGGTCACGGTCGATCCCATGCGATACCACGCTCTGCCCCGGCTCGAGTCGCATCCGTACTCCGTCCAGTTCCACCTCGATCTTGTCCGGCTCGAACGACACCATGCCGGAGATCCGCCCGACCTCGGTCCAAGCGTCCTCGTAAGACCAGGCCGCGCCACCGCCTCGCCGATCGCGTAGTAGCTCGCCATCCCCTTGTACGGGCAGAACGTCTGCCCCTCGACCGGCGTCAGCGCGCTCTCGTCGACGTCGGCCCGCGGCACGTACCACCGCGGCGCGAACCCCGACTCGTACAGCACCAACGGCGCAGTACGTGTCCGCGACGACCTGATCCCCAGCCCGTACGACGAGGTGCCGGCGTCGTCCGGCGGATGTCGATCCGGTGGTAGGCTGTCCGCCGCGTGCCCGACGATCCGCTCGTCCTCCTCGTAGAACGCGTCCATCGCCCGCCAGGCGAAGGCGACCCGTCCCCTGAGCTCGCTCGGCGTAGTCCGGCAGCTCGGTGTGCTGCCAGGCTGCTCGTGCCTTGGTCCACCGCCGCCGACCACGGAGTACCAGGACGTCGTCCCGAGATCGCGGTGCTTGGTGCTGCGTTCTGTCGGGTGCGAGCGCTTCGGCGGAGATGTCGTCGAGCGGGAAGTACGCGACCGGGTAGCGGCCGGGCTCGTGCAGGAGTACGACGTCCTCGCTGTCGGCGATCCAGGTGCCGCCGAAGCGGACCCGCATCCGGCGACGCAGCGGTTCGGCGTACAGGAGCCGTTCCGGGAGCGGGTCCGGGACCAGGAATCGGCCGACCGAGCTGGTGGCGAGTGGTCCTTGTTGCCAGGAGATGGTCGCCATCCTGTCAGATCAGTGGTTCGCCCACCGTCGATGTGCAGCGTCGTCCCGGTCAGGAACGTGCTGGTCATCGCGAACAGCACGGCGGCGGCGATGTCGTCCGTCGTACCGATCCGCCGGGCGGGATTGCGCTCGGTCAGGTCGCGGAAGTAGTCCGCCTTGCCCTGCTCGCCGAGCGCGTCCCAGGCGCCGGTGTCGATCACGCCGGGGGAGATCGCGTTCACGCGGATCGGCGCCAGTTCGAGGGCGAGCGACTTGGCGAGGACGTCGGCGGCGCCGTTGGTGATGGCGACGGCCGAGCGTCCCGACCGCGATCTTGGCCGCGGCGACACCGGAGAAGAGGGTGAACGATCCGCCTTCGTTGATCCGGGAAGCCAGGTGCTTGGCGAGCATCAGCGGGCCGATCACCTTGGTGTCGAAGGAGAGCCGCACCTTCTCCCGGTCGAGGTCGCCGATCAGGCCGCGCGCCCGGGCCGAGGCGGTCGAGACGACATGGTCGAGCCGGCCGATCCGCTCGCCCAGTGCGACGATCGAGGCCTCGTCGGTGAGATCGACGTACTCCGTGCTGAGTTCGGGCCCGTACGCCGCCTCGAGGGCGTCCTGGTTGCGGCCGGCCACGATCACCTCGCGCCCCCGCTTCGCGGACCGCCGCCGTGATCGCGCCGGCGATCCCGCTGCTCCGGCCGATGACGAGCACCTTCTTGTCCTTGAGAGTCACGAGCCGCAGGTCCCTTCGGGGGAGGATTACGGATCGCGAACAGACGCGCCGGGCAGATCGGGCGGCCGGCGCGCCGGATCGAGCGTGCGGCAAGGTGATCGCCGGTCGCATCCGCCAGTGGCTAGCCATCCCCGGCCGGCGCGCGCGGAGGTAGCTTGAGGAGGTGCCCGAACCAGCGGATCTGCCCCGAGGACGGGCGGCGGCGACCGGTCGCTCAGCGTTGATCGGCCGCGGCGCGGAGATCGCCGTGCTCGATCAGCTGGCCGATGCCGTGCGGGCGGGGGAGAGCCGGGCGCTCGTCCTGACCGGCGAGGTCGGGGTCGGGAAGTCGGCGCTGCTCGATCACCTCGGTCACGCCGGTCGTCTGTCGCGTGCTGCGGGTGGTCGGCATCCAATCCGAGCTGGAGCTGGCGTACGCCGGTCTGCATCAACTCTGCGCACCGGTGCTGTGCCACCTCGACTGCCTTCCGCCGCCGCAGCGTGACGCACTGCGAACGGTCTTCGGCGTCGCGGCCGGTCCTGCGCCGGATCGGTTCCTGGTCGGATTGGCGGTGCTGAGTCTGCTCTCGGAGGCGGCTGCGGACGAGCCGCTGCTCTGCCTGGTCGACGATTACCAATGCCTCGACCGGGCATCGGCGCAGATCCTGGCCTTCGTGGGCCGACGTCTGGGTGCGGAGTCGGTCGGGCTGATCTTCGCGACGCGCGACGCCGGTGAGTTGGCGGGCCTGCCGGAGCTGCCGGTCGACGGGCTGCCGGACGCCGATGCGCGCGAGTTGCTGGCCGCAGTACTGAGTGGGCCGATCGATGCGCAGGTGCGGGACCAGATCGTCGCCGAGGCGCATGGCAATCCGCTGGCCCTGCTGGAGTTGCCGCGTGGGGCGCAGCTCGCGGGCGGGTTCGGGTTGCCGGGGGCGTGGTCGAGCACTGTCGAGGAGAGCTTCCTGCGGCGACTGAACGCAGTACCGGAAGTGACTCAGCGGTTGTTGCTGATCGCTGCCGCCGATCCTTCCGGCGACGAAGCCCTGGTACGCCGGGCCGCGGCGCGCCTCGGGATCAGTGTCCAGACTTGTGCCGCCGCGATCGAGGCCGGGCTCGCCGAGTTCGTGCCTCGGTTGCGGTTCCGGCATCCGGTGGTGCGGTCGGCGGCCTATCGGGCGGCGACGCCGGAGCTGCGGCGTCAGGCGCACGGCGCGTTGGCGGCGGAGACGGACGCGACGCTCGATCCCGATCGGCGGGCGTGGCATCGGTCGCAGGCTGCCGCGGGACCGGATGAGGAGATCGCCGTTGAGCTGGAACGCTCGGCCGGGCGGGCTCAGGCTCGTGGTGGGCTCGCAGCGGCGGCCGCGTTCCTGCATCGGGCAGCGACGATGTCGCTCGAGCCTCTTCGCAGGGCTGATCGGGCGTTGGCGGCTGCGCAGGCGGAGATCCAGACGGGCGGGTTCGAGGCTGCTGGGGATCTGCTCGCGATGGCTGAGGGTGAGCCGCTGTGTGAGATGCGGCGGGCGCGGGCCGCGCTTGTTCGGGCTCGGCTGGCGTTCGTCTCCAACCGGGGGAGTGATGCGCCCGGCTTGATGCTCGAGGCGGCTCGGAAGTTGGAGCCCGTCGACGTGGAGTTGGCGCGTACGACGTACCTGGATGCGTTGTCTGCAGCGATCTTCGCCGGGCGGCTGGCATCACCGGGTGGGGAGGTTCGGGAGGTCGCTCGGGTGGCTGCTGGGGCACCTCGGGCGCATGGGCCGAGTCCTGCGGATCTGTTGCTGGACGGGACCGCGCTGGCTTATCGAGACGGGTATGCGGCGGGGTTGCCGACGTTGCGCAAGGCGCTGGCGGAGTTCGGGGCCGGGATGTCGGGGGAGGAGGAGCTGCAGCTGCTGTGGATGGCGAGTACGACGGCGCTGCGGCTGTGGGACTTCGAGCGGTGGGAGGTCTTGTCGGCTCGGCACGTGAAGCTCGCACGCGAGGTCGGTGCCTTGAGCGAGCTGGCGCTGGCGCTGACCTCACGGGCCTACTTGCAGCTGTTCACCGGTGAGTCGGCGGTTGCGCTGATCGACGAAGTACAGGCTTTGAACGACGTGACGGGGAGCAAGCTGGCGCCGTACGGGGCGTTGGCCTTGGCTGCCTTCCGCGGTGAGCTTTCCGATGGGCTGCTCGAATCCACCAAGCAGGACGCGGCCCGACGGGGTGAAGGGATCGGGATCGCCTTTGCTGATTGGGCTTCTGCTGTGAACAACAACGGTCTCGGCCGCTATGGCGAAGCGGCGGCCGCTGCCGTGCGGGCTTCGGAGGACTCCTCCACGGTCTGGGCGCCCGTCGAGCTCGTCGAGGCCGCGATCCGGAGTGGCCAGACTGCGCTGGCTACCGACGCCTACCGGCAACTCGCCTCGTTGACCACCGCCACCGGAACCGAGTGGGCACTCGGAATCCAGGCCCGCTGCGAGGCACTCCTCGGCACGAACTCAGAGGCCTTGTACTGCGAGGCAATCACCCGCCTCGGCAAGACCCGGCTCCGCGTCGACCTGGCCCGCGCGCAGCTTCTGTACGGCGAATGGCTGCGCCGCGAACGTCGTCGTACGGATGCCCGTGAGCACCTCCGCGAGGCGCACGCGATGTTCGAATCGTTCGGCATGACGGCCTTCGCCTTGCGTGCCCACCGCGAACTCCAAGCCGCCGGTGGCACCGCCCGCAAACGAACCGCACCTACCTCTCACGAGGAACTCACTGCCCAGGAAGCCCAGATCGCCCGGATGGCGCGGGACGGTCTGTCCAATCCCGAGATCGCGACCCGCCTCTTCATCAGCGCCCGCACCGTTCAGTACCACCTGCGCAAGGTCTACCCGAAGCTGGGCATCACCTCCCGGTCCCAACTGGACCGGGCCCTACCGCAGTAGGACCCGGCCGTCGGGGGTCAGGCGGTGCGGATACGGAAGATGGCGACGTGGGCGTCGTGGCTGTCGACGCCGAGCGGGATGGTGCTGGAGTTGAGCAGCTGGATCTGGACCGAGCCGTTGCCGGGCAGCCAGTCGATCCGGTCGATGCCGCCGCCGAAGACCTTGCCCTCGTTCGGCTGGCCGGTGGCCTGGTCGTAGTTCGGGTTGTTGGTGTCGGCCGTCCAGATCACCGCCGTACCGCGGTCGTGGTAGTTCATCACGCGCTGGCGGTGGGTCTGCTTGTGCAGATCCCAGTACGGGCGCAGGTTCGGGTTGTTGGTGCCGTTGTAGGCGTCGTGCATGTAGTGCGTGTTGATCATCGCGAACTTGAGCGCCGCGTTCCCGCCGTACTGGACGACGACCTCGTTGATCCAGCGCGGCGGGGACTCGTTCTCGACGACGCCGTGCACGAAGACCTGGTTGTAGTTGATGACCGTCCACGGGGCCGGCACCGAGATCGGCACCCGGAACGACTGCGGGTCACCGAGGTACCAGTTGCCGAAGTTGGGGCCGAACGAGTTCGAGATCATCGCCTCCTCGCCGGAGTCACCCTCGCTGATCTCCTGCCAGCCGACGAACGGCCGGTTGCCGCCGTCACCGTTGCGCACCGCCTGGATCGCCCCGGCCCGGGCGCCGAGGTTCTGCCGGCCGATGTTGGCGGTGATGACCGGGAGCCGGACCCAGGCGCCCGCCGCCGCGGCGGCCTCGCTCACCGAGCCGGCCACCGCCACCCCTGCCAGCGCCCCACCACCGAGCTTCAGTGCCTGCCTTCTGCTGATCCTGCTGACCATTCCGACCTCCGCGAGAGCCTGACCTTCCGGCCAGTGGGCGAGTTCCTACCGGCCCTCACCGCACCACATCCCGCAGCCGCCCCACTCCGTTCTCGACCAAACCCGACCACTCGGCGGGGACCCGGAAACTCGCCTAGACTGCCAGGCCTTTGGGACGATGAGGGGACTCAGATGGCGCGTGGTTCGTACAAGGTGTTCGGTGTGATCGCCGGATTGCTGTATGTCGGGATGGCGGTGTTGTTGTTCAAGGGGCCTAGCTTCACGACGAGTGGGTACGGCGAGGAAGCGGTGAGTGTGAGTTGTGGGTCGTTGCTCACCGTCGGGTGGCCGAGCGATGGGTCGTTCATCGATACCGAGTCGTCGTCCGCCTGGGGTGACCACATCAAGACCGATCGAAACGTCGGCTCGGCCGGGCGTCTCGGGATCGCCCGGGACTGTTCGGAACGCCGCGACACCTACCTGGCGTTCATGATCATCCTCTCGCTGCCCGCCAACCTCTTGACCACGCTGGCGATCTCGAGCCGCCGGTCTAGTCGCGCTCGGGGGTGAGGTGGACTCGGCGGAGGAGTTGGGCATTGGCGGCGACCACGATCGTCGAGGCTGACATCAGGACGGCACCGATCGCGGGGCTGAGGGTGATGCCTGCCCAGGCCAGGACGCCGGCCGCGAGCGGGATCGCGACGATGTTGTAGCCGGCCGCCCAGGCGAGGTTCTGGATCATCTTGCGGTACGACGCCTTGGACAACCGGATGATGCCGGTGACGCCGCGCGGATCCGACGACGCCAGTACTACGCCCGCCGACTCGATGGCGACATCGGTCCCGGCGCCGATCGCGATCCCGACGTCGGCGCGAGCCAGTGCGGGAGCGTCGTTGACGCCGTCACCGACCATCGCCACGGTCAACCCGCGCGCCTGCAACTCGCTGACCGCCTTGTCCTTGTCGGCCGGCAGTACCTCGGCGAACACCTCGTCCACGCCGTCCCGGAAGCCGAGATCCGCTGCCACGGCACGAGCAACAGGCTCGGCGTCGCCGGTGATCATCACGATCTTGGCCACGCCGGCCGCGCGCAGTTGCTCGACAGCTTCGCGCGCCTCGGGCCGTACTTCGTCCTCCAGGGCGATCGCCGCGCAACCGCGGTGGCGTCCTCGACGCGCAGCAGGTACAAGACCGCAGCGCCTCGGCCCGACCATTCCTCGGCGTGATCGCGCAGCGGCGCTGGGCACGGTCGCGTCCAGTTCGCGCAGCAGCGCCGGGCCGCCGACGGCGTACGTCGTACCGTCGACTGTCGCCTGGACGCCTCGGCCGGTGAGGGACTTGAACTCGGTTGCCTTGGCGCGGCCGCCGTGTGCGTCGGCAGCGGTGACGATCGCGCGGGCGAGCGGGTGCTCGCTGTCGGCCTCGACGGCGCCGGCGATACGCAGTACCGAAGAATCGTCGAGGTCGTCGCCGACGATGCCGGTCACGATGTGTTCGCCCTTGGTCAGGGTGCCGGTCTTGTCGAAGAGGACGGCCTGGACGGTCCGCATCCGCTCGAGCGCCAGCCGATCCTTGACCAGGATGCCGGACTTCGCGGCGACCGCGGTCGACAGCGCGATCACCAGCGGAATGGCCAGCCCGAGGGCGTGCGGGCAGGCGATCACCAGGACGGTGACGGTGCGTACGACGGCCTCGTCGAGGGTGCCGAACGCCCACCAGGCGACAAAGGTGATCAAGGCAACGGTCGTCGCGATGTAGAACAGCATCGCGGCGAACCGGTCGGCCAGCACCTGCGCCCGACCGCTGGACTCCTGCGCCTCGGCTACCAGCCGCTGAATCCCTGCCAGGGCAGTGTCATCGCCGACGGCCAGAACCCGAACCCGGATCGCCGAGTCGGTCGCCACGGTGCCGGCCACCACGCGGTCGCCGACGGATCGGGAGACCGGCCGGGATTCACCGGTGATCATCGACTCGTCCAGCTCGGCGGCGCCTTCGACGATCTGGCCGTCGGCCGGGACGCGGGCGCCGGACCTGACCAGTACGACGTCGCCCAGGTTGAGCTCGCTGACCGCGACAGTCTCTACGCCGCTGGGAGTGACTCGGTCGGCGTCATCGGGCAGCAGCGCGGCGAGGGCAGCGAGCGCGCCTTGGGCCTGGCCGATCGCCTTCATCTCCTGCCAGTGGCCGAGCAGCATGATCGTGACGAGGGCGGCGAGCTCCCACCAGAAGTCCAGGTCGAACAGGCCGACGCTGGTCGCGAGCGACGCGACGTACGCGACCGTGATGGCCATCGAGATCAGCAGCATCATCCCGGGCGCCCGGTCGCGGGCCTCGCGGACGCCGCCGACCAGGAACGGCCAGCCGCCGTAGAAGAAGACGAACGTGCCGAGCACCGGGCCGACCCAGCTGATCCCGGGGAAGTCGAGGTCGTACCCGAACCAGTCCATCACCATGTCACTGGTCGCCACGATCGGCAGCGTCAGCAGCAGACTCAACCAGAACTTCTGCCGAAACATCTCCGGATCGTGCCCAGCGTGCTTGTCATGCCCACCGTGAGCGTCGTGCCCCGCATGGTTGCTGTGGGCATCATGCCGCTGTACGCCGTGCTCAACCATCGTCCTCGTCCTCTCAGCGCCCGTCCGGCCTCTCACCCACGAACACCATACCCCGGAGGGGTATTCCACCAAGCTTCGGCACCGTCACCACCATCCGCTGATCCCACCAACGAGTACCTTGCAGACATGCCTGAGGTGGTGGTTGAGGAGAGATTGGTTGGGGACGCTGGGCTGGACGGGTTGCTGGCGGCTGCGTTTGCTGAGTTGGTGGGGCGCTACGGCGTGGAGGGGCGCTCGCAGGTGAAGGAGCGCGCTCGGTATCTCGTGGTGCTCGACGGTGATGGTGTGCCGGTTGGGTGCGGTGCGGTGCAGGGTTTCGAGGCGGACAGTGAGCACCCGGGAGACGGCGAGCTCAAGCGGATGTACGTCGTACCGGCGGCTCGTGGTCGTGGGTTTGCCAGGGCTCTCTTGGCGGCCTTGGAAGAGCTGGCGCGCGCGGCCGGGCATCCGGTACTGCGGCTGACTACCGGCGAACTCCAGCCCGAGGCGATCGCCCTCTACGAGTCGAGCGGCTACACGCGCGCAACCCCGTGGGGCAAGTACGTAACCCAACCCCAAACCCGCTGCTACGCGAAGGCATTGGTCAGCTCAGATTGAGACGGGCATAGGCGCCAGGACCCCAGGTCGGCCAAGTCGATGGGACTTCTTCGCCCAGCTTGGAAATGGTCAGGCTGGGGGGCGGAGTTCCTGTTGGGGGGTGGCTGGGAGTTTGCGGGTGTCGATGAGTTGCTGGGCTACGTCGCGGAGTTTGGTGTTGGTGTCCTGGGAGTAGCGCTTGAGGATGGCGAAGGCGCGGTCGCCGTCGACGTCGAAGCGCTCCATCAGGATGCCCATCGCCTGGCCGACCAGTTTGCGGGCGTCGACCGCCTGCGCCATCGAGACCTCGTGCCGGGCGGTGGCGACGGCGACCGAGGCGTGCCGGGCGAGGATGTGGGCGATCGCCTCGTCGTCGGCGCCGAACGCGTCCGGGGCGGGGCTGTAGAGCCCGAGGACGCCGACCGTGCGGGAACGGGCGCTGCCGGTGAGCAGCGGCACGTCGAGCACGCTGCGGACGCCGAGGGTGCCGAGCTTGGCCGACCACTCGGGCCAGCGCTGCTCGCTGAGGGTGTCCGGAATCAGTACGGTGGTCTGCTCCCGGAGCGAGGTGACGAGCGGCCCGGTCTCGCTGTCGAGCTGCAGCTCGTACGCCTCGGCGACCACCGGATCGGTGACCGCGGCGATCTCCGGCCGGCTGCCCCGGGTGTAGAGCACGATCCCGGCGTACGAGCAGTTCAGCGCTTGCAGGGCGAACTGGGCAACGGCCTCGACCGTCTCCACGACCCCATCGGCATCGTGCAGCTCGATCGCGAGCCGGGCGAACGCGTCGGCGACCTGCTGCTCATCAGGCCCCAAGGGCGCGCCGTCGGACTGAATCATGCGCACATCATGCCAAGTCCGCCCCGGGGATCTCCACGGACACGGCCGATCGTCACAGTCGGCCGGCGGCCCCGTGCGCCTCTTGTCTGCCGGCCACCGGAACTGGTACAGCATTCGCATGGACAGGCCGAGGATCGTCATCGTCGGAGCCGGTTTCGCCGGATTCCACGCCGCCCGCCGGTTGCACCGGCTCGCCCGCGACCGGGCCGACGTCGTCATCGTGAACACCACCGACTACTTCCTCTACGTCCCGCTGCTGCCCGAGGTCGCGACCGGCATCCTCGAGCCGCGCCGGGTGACCGTGTCGATCGCGGACACGCTGCCCGGCGTCCAGCTGGTCCTCGGCGAGGTCGACGGCCTCGACCTCGACGGCCGGACGGTCCGGTACGCCGATCCGACGGGCGCCCGGGGCGAGCTCCGTTATGACCGGCTGATCATCGCCGCCGGCAGCGTCAACAAGCTGCTGCCCATCCCCGGCATCGCCGAGCACGCGCACGGCTTCCGCGGCATCCCCGAGGCGGTCTTCCTGCGCGACCACCTGACCCAGCAGCTCGAACTTGCCGACGCGACCGACGATCAAGAGGCTCGCGACGCGCTCTGCACCTTCGTGGTCGTCGGCGCGGGCTACACCGGCACGGAGGTCGCCGCGCACGGCGTTCTCTACACCGAGCTACTCCGCAAGCGACACCCGCGGCTGCGCGACCAGCACCTGCGCTGGATGCTCCTCGACATCGCCGACCGCGTCCTGCCGGAGCTCGACGAACGCCTTTCCCGTACTGCGGACAAGGTCCTGCGGGAGCGCGGTGTCGAAGTACGGATGGGCCTGTCCGTCGAGGAGGCGACCGAGGCCGGCGTACGGCTCACCGACCACACGAACGTGCCGACCCGGTCGCTGATCTGGTGCGTCGGCGTCCGGCCGGATCCGGTCGTCGCGGCGCTCGGGCTGAAGACCGAGAAGGGGCGCCTGGTGGTCGACGAATACCTCCGCGTCCCGGGTCGTCCGGAGGTCTTCGCCTGCGGTGACGCGGCGGCCGTCCCGGACCTGACCCGCCCGGGCGAGATCACCCCGATGACGGCGCAGCACGCCGAACGCCAGGGCCGGCGGGCAGCGTCGAACGTCGCGGCCAGCTTCGGAACCGGCGAGCTACAGCCCTACGTGCACAAGGATCTCGGCTTCGTCGTCGACCTCGGCGGTACCCAGGCCGCGGCCGATCCGCTGCACATCCCGCTGGCCGGTCTCCCCGCGAAGGTCGTCACCCGCGGCTACCACCTGCTGTCGATGCCGGGCAACCGGCTCCGCACCGCCACCGACTGGCTCTTCGACGCCGTACTGCGCCGCCAGACGACCCAACTCAACGTCATCCCCGCCGCCGACGTCCCGCTCGAAACTTCCGCCCCTGAACAGGTCCGCAAGCACTAGCGGGCCGCGGCGAGCAGCCGCTCGGCCAGTATTCGGCAGCGGTCGTTGAGGACTGACGGCTCGAGTACGTCGAACGGCTGCTCCAGCAGGACGATGTGCATGAGGATCCAGTCCAGGTTCACGCCACCGGTGAGGACCTCGCAACTGTCGGGTCCGCGCGCTGTGACGACGGCGGCTGCTGCCGGGATCTGGGCGCGGATCGTCTCGGCCGGCGCGTGGACGAGGAAGCGGGCCTGGTGCGGATAGACCCGGCTCGCGACGGTCTCCTGCACGTACGCCGCCGCGTCGGGTGCGGGTCGTGGCCGGAAGTGCCAGGTCCGCGCGGCGACCTCGGTCATCCGGTCGACGCGGAAGGTGCGCCAGTCGTCGCGATCGAGGTCGTAGGCGAACAGGTACCAGCGCCGGTCCGAGCTGACCAGGCGATACGGCTCGACCCGCCGGCGTCGTACGGCCTGCCCGGACGGATAGTCGAAACCCGCCTCGACCTGGTCGCGGCACGCCCGCGCCAGCGTCATGACCACCTCGGGATCGACCGGCGTCCGCCCGCCGCCGAACGACTCCACCGCCCCGGACAACGCCCGTACTTCGTGCCGCAGGCGAGTCGGCAGCACCCGATCGAGCTTGGTCAACGCCCGTACTGCGGCGTCGCCCGCGCTGGCCACGCCGCCGCCGGCTCCGGCGAGCAGCGAGACAGCGGTTGCGATCGCCTCCTCGTCGTCGAGGAGCAGCGGCGGCAGATCCTGACCCGGCCCGAGTTGGTAGCCGACGCCTTGGCTCGCGTTGACCTGGTACCCGAGGGTCCGGAGTCGCTCGACATCACGCCGTACGGTCCGGGCGGTGACGCCGAGCCGCTCGGCCAGCTCCGGCCCGGTCCAGACCTGGCGCTGCTGGAGCAGCCCGAGGAGGGTGAGCACCCGTTCCGTCGTCCCGAGGTCGTCTTCCACAGGTCTCCAGCTTGCCAGAACTAGCGGACCGAATCTGTCCGCTTGGGGTGCCAGAGTGTGCTCATGACGAAAACCCGTGAAATCCAGGTCACCTTCGACGCGAACGACCCGGCGGCCTTGTCGCTCTTCTGGCGCGATGTCCTCGGCTACGTGCACCCTGGGCCGCCCGGCGTGGAGCTCGCCGAGGGAGACGACCCGTTGGCCGCCTGGGACGAGTTCCTCGAGCGCAGCGGCGTACCGGAGGACCAGCGGAACACGGCCTCGGCCCTGGAGGATCCCACCAAGCAGGGGCCGAGGTTCTTCTTCCAGCAGGTTCCGGAGGGCAAGGTCGCGAAGAACCGCCTGCACCTCGACGTCCGCGCGGCTCCGGGACTCGTCGGGCGACGAGCGGATGGCGGCACTCGAGGTCGAGTGCGACCGGCTCGTCGGCCTGGGCGCGAAGCGGCTCGAGCGCCACGAACCCGCCCCGCCGCTGAGCCTCGGCTTCATCGTGATGACGGACCCCGAGGGCAACGAGTTCTGCCTGGACTGAGGCGGCCGACCCTTCGCGCCAACTCCGGGAGGTCTTCGCTGGCCTAATCTGAGAGCTCGGCGAAGGGAGCTGCTGTCGTGGTGCGGATTCTTGGTGCTGGTGAGTCGGAGCAGGAGTACAAGGCGCGCGGGAGCCGGATGTTCTTCAAGGCGATGGCCGGACAGGACGACGGCGACACCGAGGCCCGCCTGCTCGTCATCCACGCGCCCGCCATGGACGCCTACTTCGCCGAACTCCACCACCTCTGGAACCGCGAACAGCCACCGACCCCCGACGAAGAACGAGAACTGATGGCCCGCTTCGGCATGGAAAAGGCCTGAAAGTTCCGGAAGTTGAATGTCTGGAATGGGGGTTAGGGTCGCGGGATGGACATGGTGATGGATGAGCAGATTGCTGCGGCGGGGTTGAAGGATTGGCGGAAGTTGGGGCAGGGGTTGCATGCGCGGTATCGGGTGGGCGGGTTTGCCGAGGGGGTTCGGTTCGTGGGGGCGTTGGGGGTGGCGCATCCGCCGCGGGTGACGTTGGGGGACGGGTTCGTCGATCTGAAGTTGATCAGTCAGGACGCGGTGTATCGCGACGGGGACGGCGTCGAGCATCTGGTGGAGTGGGTGACGGCGAAGGACCTCGAGGCGGCGCGACAGGTGAGCGAGATCGCTGCTGAGCAAGGGGTTGTCGCCGTACCGGACGAGATCACCGTGATCGAGATGGCGATCGATACCGCGCATGCTGCGGCGATCGCGCCGGTCTGGGCGGCGTTGCTGACCGGCGGCCTCGAGGCGATCGGGCGCGGGAGTCTCGGGAGCGATGTTCGCGATGCGACCGGGCGGGTGCCGATTCTGTGGTTCCAGGAGACCGACGAGCACGAGACGCCGCGGCAGCGGTTCCATATCGACGTGTGGGTGCCGGCCGATGTGGCCGACGCACGGATCGCTGCTGCGGTCGCCGCGGGCGGGATCGTGGTCGACGACAGTCAAGCGCCGTCGTTCACCGTGATCGCCGATCAGGACGGCAACAAGGCGTGTGTCTGTACGGCGCCGGCGCCCGCCGAAAACGTGGATGCCACCTGGTCGGTCGATCGGTAGTCTGCCTGGAATGATCGAGCTGCCACCGTCGTTCCTCGCGATGCCGCGGTGGTGGAACGAGGGCGCTGACTGGCTGGCGGCGTTGCCCGCGAACGCTTCGGCGCAGTGCGAGCGCTGGGATCTGCAGCTCGACGGTGAACTCGCGCACGGGTCCAACGCGATCGTCCTGCCGGTCCTCCGGTACGGCGAACCGCTGGCGCTGCGCTTGTCGCCTCCTGGTGCCGAGGTCACCGAGCAGATCAACGCCCTGCGCTGGTGGGACGGTCACGGCATGGTGCGCCTGGTCGAAGCCGACGCCGACCGCGGCGCGATGCTGCTCGAGCGCCTCGGCGCGCCGCTGACCGGCGTACCGCTGGACGAATCGATCGCGATCCTCGGCGGGCTGATGCGCTGGCTGGCGATCCCCGGCGATCCGACGTCGTTGTCCACGGCAACGATGACGCGTCAGCGCGCCGCGGAGTTCGGGCCGCAATGGGATCGCCTGGAGGCTCCCTTCGACAAGTCCTGGCTGCGCGAGGCCGAGCAACTCGGCGATGGCCCGTTGGCAACAGCCGAGAGCGACCTGGCCGTCAACGGCGACTTCCACGCAGACCAGGTACTACGCGGCGCCCGCGAACCGTGGCTGGTAGTCGACCCCGTTCTCTACCGCGGCGACATCGAGTACGACCTTGCCCGCATCCTCTGGACCAGCATCGATCACATGAAGACTGACGCGGAGATCCTCGAGCATTTCGGCACCCTCGTCGAGACCGCCGCCCTGGACCGCGAGCGAGCCCGCGACTGGGTCGTCTATCGCACGGTTGACTACTACCTCTGGGGCCTCGGCGCCGGCCTCACCGAGGATCCCGTTCGTTGCCAACGGCTACTTCAGGCGTTTCGGTAGCGGCCTGGGGTGGTGCCGATGATGACGTTGAAGGCCGTGATGAAGCTGCTGGGGTTCGACCAGCCGCAGGCGTGGGCTACGTAGGTGGTGTCGTGGCCTTCGGCAAGCAAGATGAGGGCGTGGTAGATGCGTAGCTGGGTGCGCCACTGGTAGAAGGTCATGCCGAACTCGTTGTGCAGCAGGCGGCTGAGCGTGCGGGCGCTAGCTCCGGTTGTCTGCCCAAGTTCGGCCAGCGAGGTGTTGTCCGCGGGCTGTTCGTACAGCAGCCGGGCGACAGCCTGCAGTCGATCATCCCGTGGCTCCGGCAACTGCAGTGGCTCCTCCTGTACTTCGGGGAGTTCGTCGACGAGAGCTCGCCGGAGTCGCGCGCTCGTTGCAGGATCGGATGGCGTGTCGGGGTCGTAGTTCCGGGGCCCGGTGAGTGTGAGCAGAAGCTCGCGGGCGAGAGCGGAGACCGCGAACACGGCAGGACGATCGGGGAGCATCCGGGCCAGGGCAGCTGGGAGGAACAGGATTCGCATGTCGGTGTCGCCGTGAGCCCGGTGGTAGTGACTGAACCCGGCAGGTGTCCAGCCGACCCGATTCGCCGGGACGATCGACGTACCGCGTTCGGTGTGCACGGTCAGCACGCCACTGGCCGCGTACACCAGGTGGCCCCGGCGATGGGTGTCCGCCTGGCTCGTCCCACCGGACGCCCACAGGTGCATCCCGCCCGATGCCCACAACTGGGAGGATCGGGGAGATTGGCGGCCGTCGAGCATAAGTTGGCAGTTTACCGGTGGGCCTTCGCAGTACCTGCTGGCGAGAGTGGACGCATGACGACGATGCAAGCCGCAGTGTGTGTCCGGCCGGGCGGCCCGGAAGTGCTGGAGATCCGTGAAGTACCTGTCCCGTCGGTGCGCGCCGGCTGGAGCCTGGTGCAGGTGAAGGGCGCGGGACTGAACCGCTCGGAACTCCGGACCCGGCAGGGGCATTCGCCGACCGTCCGGTTCCCGCGGGTGCTGGGGATCGAGTGTGTCGGGGTGGTGGCCGCTTCGACCGATCCCACGCTGCCGGAGGGGACGACGGTCGCGGCGGTGATGGGTGAGATGGGCCGCGAGTTCGACGGCGGCTATGCGCAGTACGCGCTGCTGCCCAACTCCTTGCTGATGCCGGTCACCACCAGCTTGCCCTGGGAGGTGCTGGCCGCGCTCCCCGAGAGCTACCTCACGGCGTACGGCGCGCTGGACACCTTGGGGATCAAGGCCGGCGATCGGCTCCTCATCCGTGGCGGTACGTCGTCGGTCGGGATGGCGGCCGCCTCGATCGCGGCCGGCCACGGCGCCGAGGTCGCCGCGACGACCCGGCGACCGGAACGGCTCGACGCATTGACGGCTGCGGACCATGTCCTGGTCGACCGGCCCGCTGATGATCGCGATGGATCACTGGCGGCGAGCGTGCACTCGATCTGGCCGGACGGCCCGGACCACGTCCTGGATCTCGTCGGGGCGAGCACCGTGCCGGATTCGCTCCGCCTGGTCCGCCGCGGCGGGACGGTCTGTGTGGCGGGCTCCCTCAGCGGCTGGCTGATTCCGGACTTCGAACCCATCGCGATGATCCCTTCGGGCAGCAGGCTCACCGCGTTTCACAGCAAGAACCTCGCCGGCAACGCCGCCGTACTGCAGCAGATCGTCGACGAGACCGAGGCCGGCACCTACCGCCCCAACATCCACCGCGCCTTCCCCCTCGACGAGGTCGTCGCCGCCCACCACTACATGGAAGCCAACCACTCCACCGGCAAACTCGTTCTGCTGCCCTAACTCCTGCCGTCGTCGAGTTTGCAGGTGAAGCGGGGCGGCCGGGGTCTCAGCTGGTGCAGTTGAGGGTGCCGGAGCGGAGGGCGTGCTTGCTGGTGTTGCCGTCGTCGGACCAGAGGACGGTTTTGTGGCCGGAGGTGCAGACGGGCTGGATGGCGAAGCCTTCGTTGTTGAGGTTCGACATGCCGGACGGGCGGTTGTAGGTCGCGGTCACGGCGAACTTCCCGGCCGTGTTGAGGTCCAGGGTTTTCGTCTGGCCTGAGCAGGAGTTGTCGCACTCGGCCCAGAGGTGGCCGGTGCCGGGGTCGAATTCGAGGTCCATCAGGCCGCTGAAGCCGGTGGTGATGGTGGCGACGCGGGTGTAGCTGTTGCTCGTCTGGTTCAGGGCGTAGGCGTAGATCGTCGCGTTGTCTTCGAGACCTACGAAGTACAGGCCGGTGCCGTGGCTTGGGTAGCTCGCGGGGGAGTAGGTCGCGCCGGTGTGTTCGTCGCGGAAGGCGTGGGCGGTGAGGAAGGTGTCGGGGATCCAGGAGATGGCTTCGAGACCGCCGTTGGGGTCGACGTCGGGGAGGTCTGACGTGAGGTTCCATTCGGCGGTCGCGTTGAGGGAGGACGCGGTGGAGTTGGGATCGAAGCGGAGGACCTTGAGCAGGCTGTCCTCGTCGTTGTCGTTGTCCCGCTCGGTGGCGACGAGCAGCCCGTCGGGTGTGGAGACCACTCCTTCGGCATCCGGATCACCCGTCCCGTTGCTGTAGTGCAACGGCTTGCCGCTCGTCGGGCTCGGCTGCCAGATCGAACCGTTCGGCGTCACCTTGTAGATCGTCCCGGGCCCGTTCTTCACTGCCCACAGCACATTCGCGCTCTGAAAGGACAACCCACTCAGATTCGTCCCGAAGACGTTGCTCGCGTCGGCATTCGCAACCGCCGATCCACCAGGCCAGGTGCTGGCAGCCCAGCTGTACGACGTACTGCTCAACGCGAGTCCCGCAACCACAACCAAAGCAGTCCTACGAAGCCAGTTCATCTCAGTCCTCTCGTGGGGCGACGAGTGTTCTTTGGCCAGCCTCGCAGAATGAGCGCTGACGGAGTGCAGTTGTGCGAGTCAGGCCACACTCAGCGCGCTTCCATTTAGTAGGACGTCCATGCATATAGTTGGACGTCCTACTATCAGGTCAGGTCGTCCTAGCCAGGAACGGAGCACGATGGTCACCGAGTTGAGCCATTTCGTCGCCGGAGCCCACGTCGAGGGGACGTCGGGCCGGTTCGCGGACGTCTTCGACCCGAACACGGGCGGCGTCCAGGCGCGGGTCCCGCTGGCGAGCAAGGCCGAGGTCGTGGCGGCGATCGACGATGCCGAGAAGGCTCAGCTCGAATGGGCGGCGTGGAACCCCCAGCGGCGGGCCAGGGTGCTGCTGCGGTTTCTCGATCTGGTGAACCGGGACATGGAGTCGCTCGCGCGCACGCTGTCGAGTGAGCACGGCAAGACCGTCGCCGACGCCAAGGGCGACATCCAGCGCGGACTCGAGGTGATCGAGTTCGCCGCCGGGGGACCGCATCTGCTGAAGGGCGAGTTCAGCTCGGGCGCCGGCACCGGCATCGACGTCTACTCGATGCGTCAGCCGCTCGGCGTCGTTGCCGGGATCACCCCGTTCAACTTCCCGGCGATGATCCCGCTGTGGAAGGCCGGTCCTGCCCTGGCGGCCGGAAACTCCTTTGTCCTGAAGCCGTCCGAGCGCGACCCGTCGGTGCCGCTCCGGCTCGCCGAACTGTTCCTCGAAGCCGGGCTGCCGGCGGGCGTGTTCAACGTCGTCAACGGTGACAAGGAAGCGGTGGACACGCTGCTGGAAGATCCTCGGGTCCGTGCCGTCGGCTTCGTCGGGTCGACGCCGATCGCGCAGTACATCTACGAGACCGCGGCCGCGAACGGCAAGCGCGCGCAGTGCTTCGGCGGCGCCAAGAACCACCTGATCGTGATGCCGGATGCCGATCTCGACGACGTCGCCGACGCGCTGATCGGAGCGGGGTACGGTTCGGCCGGCGAGCGCTGTATGGCGATCTCGGTCGCGGTGCCGGTCGGCGCCGAGACGGCCGATGCGCTGGTGGCGAAGCTGACCGAGCGGATCGCCGAGCTGACCGTCGGACACAGCCTGGACGAGAAGGCCGACTACGGCCCGCTCGTCACGGCCGAGGCGCGTCAGCGGGTCATCGACCACATCGGCATCGGTGTCGAGGAAGGCGCCGAGCTGGTCGTCGACGGACGCGACTTCTCCCTTGCCGGGCACGAATCCGGGTTCTTCCTCGGGCCGACGCTTTTCGACAAGGTTGCCCCCGGCATGCGAATCTACGACGAGGAAATCTTCGGGCCGGTCCTGGTCATCGCCCGCGCCGACACCTACGAGGAAGCGCTGCGGCTGCCCAGTGAACATGCCTATGGCAACGGTGTGGCGATCTTCACCCGCGACGGCGACACCGCGCGGGACTTCACTGCTCGGGTGGACGTCGGGATGGTCGGCGTCAACGTGCCGATCCCGGTGCCGATCGCGTACCACACGTTCGGCGGCTGGAAGCGGTCCGGCTTCGGCGACCTCAACCAGCACGGGCCGGACGCGTTCCGTTTCTACACCAAGACCAAGACGGTGACGTCCCGCTGGCCGTCGGGTGCCAAAGAGGGTGCCAGCTTCGTCATCCCGACGATGAGCTGACGGCGATGTCCGACGAACTGCAGGCGATGGCGGAGGCGGTGCGCAAGTTCGCCGAGAGCGAGCTTGCGCCGTACGCCGTCGAATGGGACCAGAACAAACACTTCCCGGTCGACGTACTACGGCGCGCCGGTGACCTGGGGCTGGGCGGCATCTGCGTCGGCGAGGACGTCGGTGGCTCGGGTCTCGGCCGGCTCGAAGCCGTGACGATCTTCGAGGAGTTGGCGCGCGGAGACACCGCGATCGCGGCGTACGTCTCGATCCACAACATGGTCACGGCGATGATCGACTCGGCAGGCACTGCTGAGCAGCGGCTCGAGTGGGTGCCAAGGTTGTCAAGCATGGAGGGGTTGGGGAGCTACTGCCTCACCGAGCCCGAGGCCGGTTCGGACGCCGGCGCCTTGCGTACGACGGCCCGTCGCGAAGGTGACACCTATGAGCTCGACGGGGTGAAGCAGTTCATCTCGGGTGCCGGGTCGTCGAGCGTGTACGTCGTGATGGCGCGCACCGGTGGCGCCGGGCCGCGAGGGATCACCGCATTCATCGTTCCCGGTGATGCTGCCGGGCTGTCCTTCGGAGCGAACGAGCGCAAGATGGGCTGGCATGCGCAGCCGACCCGCCAGGTGATCCTGGACGGCGTACGGGTGCCTGTCTCGCAACGGCTCGGGGCTGAGGGGGAGGGCTACGGGATCGCGATGCGCGGTCTCAACGGTGGGCGGCTGAACATCGCGGCCTGCTCGTTGGGTGGGGCGCAATGGGCCCATGAGCAGGCGACGCGGTACCTGCAGACCCGTACTGCGTTCGGCGCGCCGCTGATTTCCCAGCAGTCGTTGGTGTTTCAGCTCGCCGATATGGAGACCTCGTTGCATGCGGCGCGGTGTTTGCTGCTGCATGCCGCAGGGGTGCTCGATGCGTCCGGGGCGGACGCGGCGAAGGTCTGCGCGATGGCGAAACGGTTCGTGACGGATGCTGCCTTCACGGTGGCGAATCAGGCGCTGCAGCTGCACGGCGGGTACGGCTATCTGAGCGAGTACGGCATCGAGAAGGTCGTCCGCGACCTCCGCGTCCACCAGATCCTGGAAGGAACCAACGAGATCATGCGACTCATCGTCGGGCGGGCTTTGATCGAGGAGGCAGCGTGACCGGCATTCCGGTGCTGACCCATGTCGACGGCCGGGCCGGGCACATCGTGCTCAATCGGCCGCAGGCGATCAACGCGCTGACGCACGAGATGGTCTCGATCATCCAGATCACGCTGGACGAGTGGGCCGACGATCCCGCAGTACAGACTGTCGTGCTGACCGGTAGTGGAGAGCGTGGGCTCTGTGCGGGTGGGGACATCGTCTCGATCTACAACGACGGGCTGGCCGGCGGGACCGAGTCGGTCGCGTTCTGGGCCGACGAGTACAAGTTGGATGCGACGATCGCCGACTACCCGAAGCCGTTCGTGGCGATCATGGACGGGATCGTGCTCGGTGGCGGGATCGGGCTGTCGGCGCATGCCGATGTGCGAGTGGTGACCGAGCGGTCGAAGATCGGGATGCCGGAGACCGGGATCGGGTTCTTCCCCGATGTCGGCGGGACGTATCTGTTGTCGCGGGCGCCTGGCGAGCTCGGTACGCACCTGGCGCTGACGGCCGGTTCGGTGCGGGCGGGTGACGCGATCGCGGTGGGGCTGGCCGACTGGTACGTGCCGAGCGAGCGACTGCCTTTGTTGCTCGAGGCATTGGCTTCCGAGGCGCCGCTGGATGCGTTGGCGAAGGTGACCGAGCCGCGGCCGGGGTCGACCTTGCTGGTGGATCGGGAGTGGATCGACGCGGCGTACGAAGGTGATGACGTGGTGAAGATCCATGCCCGGCTGGCTGCTTCGGGCGTGGCGGCGGCTCGCGAGACTGCCGTAGTACTGGCGTCGAAGTCGCCGACCTCGGTGAAGGTGACGCTGCGGGCGTTGCGGAGTGCCGCGGATCTGCCGTCGTTGCGGGCTGCGCTGGATCAGGAGTATCGGCTGTCGGTGCGGTTCCACGGGTCGCACGATTTTCTCGAGGGGGTGCGAGCGCAGGTGATCGACAAGGATCGTTCGCCGAACTGGTCTCCGGGCGAGCTCACTGAGGTTCCGGACGATGCAGTTGCCGCGTACTTCGCAGGGCTCGGCGCCGGTGAGCTGGGACTTTCTGGGGAGGCTGGGCGATGAGGGTCGGATTCATCGGGCTCGGGAACATGGGCGGGCCGATGGCCTTGAACCTGGTCAAGGCGGGCCACGTGGTGACCGGTTTCGATCCGGTGGAGGCTGCGCGGGCGGCAGCTGTCGAGGCCGGTGTCGTGATGGTGGACTCGCCGGCTGAAGCCGCGGCCGATGCCGAGGTGGTCATCACGATGCTGCCCAGCGGACGGCACGTTCTCGATGTCTACCAAGGCGGTGTGCTCGCTGGCGGCGCCGGCCGGGACGCTGTTCGTCGACTGTTCGACGATCGCGGTGTCCGATGCTCGGGAGGCTGCTGCGCTGGTCGTCGCGGCCGGCCATCGGGCGCTCGATGCACCGGTATCCGGGGGAGTCGTCGGTGCCGCGGCCGGGACGTTGACGCTGATGGTCGGTGCCTCGGCCGAGGATCTTGCTGCGGTGCGTGAGGTCCTGGAGGCGGTTGCCGGACGCATCGTGCACTGCGGTGAGCCCGGAGCCGGGCAGGCAGCGAAGATCTGCAACAACCTGATCCTCGGCATCTCGATGATCGGCGTGAGCGAGGCCTTCGTGCTGGGGGAGAAGCTCGGCCTCACGCACCAGGCCCTGTACGACGTGGTGTCGACCGCGTCCGGTCAGTGCTGGTCGGTCACCACCAACTGCCCGGTGCCCGGGCCGGTGCCGACGAGTCCGGCGAACCGTGACTACCAGCCCGGCTTCGCTGCGCCCTTGATGGCCAAGGATCTCGGGCTCGCTCTGCAGGCCGCTTCGGAAACTGGTACTACGGCCCCGGTCGGTGCCCTTGCCGCTTCGCTCTACAGGTCCTTTGCCGCAGGCAACGGTTCTGGGCTGGACTTCTCCGCCATCATCAACGAGATCCGGGACGCCTCATGACCTCCTTCGAGAACATCATCGTCACCCGCGACGGACGGACGCGCGACGATCACGCTGAACCGCCCGAAGGCGCTCAACGCGCTGAACGAAGCCCTGATGCACGAGGTCGTCGCCGCTGCTGTCGAGCTCGACGCCGACCGCGGTGTCGGTGCGATCGTCATCACCGGTTCGGAGCGGGCGTTCGCCGCGGGTGCCGACATCAAGGAGATGCTCGCGCAGTCCTACCAGGACATGTACCTGTCCGACTGGTTCGCCGCCTGGGACCGACTCGCAGCAGTTCGTACGCCGTTGATCGCGGCCGTCAGCGGCTACGCCCTCGGCGGTGGCTGCGAACTCGCGATGATCTGCGACCTCCTGATCGCCGCCGACACCGCGAAGTTCGGCCAGCCCGAGATCACCCTCGGCGTCATCCCCGGCATCGGCGGCTCCCAGCGCCTCACCCGCGCGATCGGCAAGGCCAAGGCGATGGACCTGATCCTCACCGGCCGCACCATCGACGCCCACGAGGCAGAACGCGCCGGCCTGGTCTCCCGAGTCGTCCCCGCCGACACCCTCCTCGCAGGAAGCGGCCGAGGTCGCCCACAAGATCGCCGAAATGTCCCTCCCGGCGCTCTACACCGCCAAGGAAGCCGTCAACCGAGCCTTCGAGTCCTCCCTCGCCGAGGGCATCCTCTTCGAACGCCGCACCTTCCACGCCACCTTCGCCCTCGACGACCGCACCGAAGGCATGACCGCCTTCACCGAAAAGCGCAAACCCACCTTCACCCACGGCTAGGTTTAATTGACCTCGTCAAGAATCTTGCTCGCAGCATCTTGACATCGTCTGCGGGAGCCTTCAGGGTTCCAATATCCTATCCGATCTGTGGTTGGGCCGGGGGCTGTTGAACCACGAAGAGAGGGCATTCCGCTGATGACCAGGTTCCTTCGAAACAAGGCGACGCGAGGCATCCTTGCGGGGGTGCTCGCCGCCGTCGTACTGCCGGCCGGGCTGACCGCGTCGGCCGCCCGGGATCCGCGCGGCCCGGCGGTCGCGCCGAAGGTCGGTGCCAAGATCACGACGACGACGCAGACCACGACCGGCAGCATCTCCACGCCGGGGAACGTCACCACCAGCTCGAGCCCGTCGCTCGGGCCGGCCGGTGCCGCCGCGGCCAAGCCCTACATGGGCTGGAGCAGCTACAGCATGCAGGTGTACTCCAACGCACGGCGGCAAGTGGATCACCGCGGCCCAGATCATCGGCCCAGTCCGACGCGATGCACAAGAAGCTGCAGCCGTTCGGCTACAAGTACATCAACATCGACGCGGCCTGGAACGGCGGCATCGACGCGTACGGCCGGCCGGTGCCGAGCACGACGCTGTACCCGAACGGCTTCCAGGCGGTCATCGACCACGTCCACGCGAACGGCCAGAAGATCGGGATCTACAGCATCCCCGGCATCTCCAGGCCGTGCTCGACGCCAACCTGCCCGATCTACGGCGCCCCCGGCTGCACGACGGGCGACCTGGCCAAGCAGCCGCTGCAGCAGGGCGACTACTGGGGCTTCGGCTACCGGATCGACATGGACAACCCGTGCGCGCAGAAGTACATCGACTCGATCGCCGACCTGTTCGCCTCCTGGGGCATCGACTTCCTGAAGTTCGACAGCGTCACCCCGGGCTCGGGCAACAACGACCTGTCGCTGGACGCCCGCGACGAGGTCGCCGGCTGGTCGAAGGCGCTGACCCGGCACAAGATCTGGTTCGAGCTGTCCTGGGCCCTCGACATCAACTACGCCGACTACTGGAAGTCCGTCGCGAACGGCTGGCGGGTCGACTGGGACGTGGAGTGCTACTGCACTGGTGAAGCACTCACGGCCTGGCCGAACATCAACCGGCTCTTCCCGAAGGCGGCCGACTGGTGGCGGCACGCCGGACCGGGTGGCTGGAACGACTTCGACTCCCTCGACGTCGGCAACGGCACGATGGACGGTCTGACGAAGGACGAGCGGCGTACGGCGGCAACGCTGTGGGCGGTGTCGGCTGTGCCCTTCTACATCGGCAACGACATGACCAAGCTCGACCAGTACGGCGTGGACCTGCTGACCAACCCCGAGGTGATCGCGGTCAACCAGGCCGGGCGTCCCGCGCAGCCGGTCTCGACCAAGACCAACCGGCAGGTCTGGTACTCGCTCAACGCCGACAGCTCCTACACCGTTGCCCTGTTCAACCTCGGAGCGACCGAGGCCAACATGACGGCGAACTTCGCCGACCTCGGTCTGGACGGCTCGGCGACCGTGCGCGACCTGTGGGCGAAGCAAGGACCTCGGCCAGTTCAACGGGAGCTACACCGCGGCGGTCGTGCCGCCGCACGGCGTCCGGCTGTTCAAGGTGACGCCGGCAGAAGGGCGCCGCGATCCGCGTGAACGACGACGACCTGCGGGTCGGGTACGACGGCAACTGGACGCGCAACAACAACAACGAAGTCCCGGCGGTCTCGGAGCCGCTGACCGTCGCGGTGACGGACTCCGGTACGCCGGCCCCGCCGGTGCCGTCGAACGGTGGCACCCGGACCGTCGAGCTCAACAACGACAACGCGCGGCATCGTCTACACGGGTTCGTGGAGTCGCAGTACCGGCCGTGGGCTGGGTGACTACCAGGACGACGTCCAGTACACCGAGGCCAACGGCGACGCCTTCTCGTACAGCTTCGTCGGCACCGGCGTCGACTACGTCACCGAGAAGGACCCGTCGCAGGGCGAGGTGGAGATCTACGTCGACGGTGCGTTGAAGGCGACCGTGGACACGCCATGCGGACTCCCGCTCGGCGCAGCAGACGGTGTTCAGCATCTCGGATCTGCCGAACGGTTCGCACACGATCCGTGGGGTGAAGAAGTCCGGGCAGTTCATGCTGGTCGACAAGCTGGTGATCCGGCAGGAGAGCCTGCTGAACCCCGGTACGGCGTCCTTCGACAAGGTGGCTCCGGCCGACGTGACGACCGAGATCGGCCGCGACCCGGGTGAGCTCGCCTCGATCTCCAACGCGGGCAAGGCGCTCGTGAAGGGGACCGACTACACCCTCGCGGGCAAGGTCGTGACGATCAAGAAGCGCGTACCTCGCGACCCAGCCGGTCGGCAGTACGAAGCTGGACTTCAGCTTCCGTGGCGACTACCGCGACGACGTCCATGCGGCGACGGCGAACGGTGCGGCGATCAACTTCGCCTTCAAGGGCACCGGCGTCGACTGGACCACCGCGCTGGCGCCGGACCAGGGTGATGTCGATGTCTACCTCGACGGCAAGCTCGTCACCCGGGTGAACCTGCACGGCGACGCGCGGGTCACCAACAAGAAGGTGTTCACCAAGACCGGTCTGACGAACGCCCAGCACACGCTGCGCCTCGTGAAGGTCTCCGGCGACGTACTGCGGAACGACATGCTTCGCTACACGCTCGCCAAGTAACTCCCAGAACGACACGGGCCGGGTGATCTTCGGATCGCCCGGCCCGTGGCGTTCGTTCGGTGAAGATGGAGCCATGACTTCGATCTGCATTGTCACGGGTGGGGGTGGGGCCCGGATCGGCAACGGGATCTGCCGGGCGCTGGCGGCGAAGGGGTGGACCGTGGTCGTCGGTGACCTGGATCTGCCGGCTGCCGAGGCGGTGGCCGAGGAGCTGCGCGGGGCGGGAGCTCACGCAGTACCGATGGCTTTGGACACTACCGATGCATCCTCTGTGCGGGATGTTGTTGCGGCGACAGTGGCTGAGTTCGGGCGGGTCGATGCCTTGGTCAACAGTGCGGGTGTCGGGCTGCGGAAGCATGGTGCCGACGCGACGCCTGAGGAGTTCGACCAGTTGCATGCGATCAACTACCGCGGGCCGTGGAACTGCATCCGCGAGGTCCTGCCGATCATGCTCGAGAACGGTGGCGGCAGCATCGTCAACATCGGCTCGGTGCACGCGGCGGGCGCTGCCGAGACTTTCACCCTGTACGCCGGAACGAAGGCCGCTCTCGCGGCGCTGACCCGGGGGATCGCCCGTGACTACGGACTCCGGGGCATCCGCTGCAACATCGTCCACCCCGGCGCTGTGGAGGAACGCGGCGCCGAACACCTCCTCGCAGACTTCGTCGCCACGAAACAGATGCTGCCCAACCCGGTCGAGTCCATCGACATCGGCAACGCGGTCGCTTTCCTGCTCTCCTCGGACGCCCGGGCCATCACCGGCATCGAACTCTTCGTCGACGCCGGCACCACCGCCATGCTCTTCGAGCAGTAGCTGTCACAGAACTCCAGGCTCTCCTGTCTTAGCTGCTGACGATGTCCGGCAGAGCGTGGAGGAAAGATGAGCGAGTCGATGGATGAGCTTGAGGTCGAGGTGGCGGCTGAGTTGACCGTGGCCGAGCAAGGCCGGCCGACGGGTGGGCCGGAGGACTGGCTGGTCGATCCGGAAGAGGCTGAGCGGGACGAGGTCGCGTTGCGGAGTCTGCTGGGCGCTGTCGAGGCGTTGGAGGAGGGGCCGGAACTGCGCTAGATCTCAACGCCACGCGTCTCCAGGAGTTCGGACGAAGCGCGTCCAGACGTAGCGCCACGGGACGACGGCGATGATCAGCACCACGAGGGAGCAGTTGACCAGAACCTGCTTCGTCGCGTCGTCCAGCGTGCCCGCCGCCAGGTCGGGGATGGCGACAACGCCGATCCAAAGCACCTTCCAGGTGACCTCGAAGAGCAGGATCGGAAGCATCCGGACGGGATAGCGGAGACCGAGGAACGCCAACAGCGACATCCCGGTCAGCAGGGCCGCGACGACTCCGTCCGCCACCGGCAGCGACCGAATGTCCTGAAAGAAGATCGGCCATTTGACGATCGCCAGACCCACGCCCATGAACGCGTAGCCGAGCCGCATCACATTCAGCCGCCGAGTACCGAGCTCTCCTTCGACAGCAGGCACGGTGATGATCGGTGCGGTGGTCATGATGACTCCATCGGGTTCGCGCCGCGTACGTCGTACCGGCTGTTGTTCTCAGAGTGGAGCTCTTGGTGGCGTCGGCCTACGGAAGTTGCTGTTTGTGGGAAAGGGGCGTCAGATGAGGGCGTGGACGACACCTCAGCGGCGGGGATCGCCGGTGTGCTCGATCAGGTCGCGGGCCGGCTCAAGCGAGTGCGGACCCAGCGCCGGTTGACGCTCGCCGAGGTTGCCGCGGCGACCGGTATTTCGAAGAGCACGATGTCGCGGCTCGAAACGGGACAGCGGAAGCCCACGCTGGAGCTACTGCTCTCGCTGTCGCAGGTCTATCGGGTGCCGTTGGACGACCTGGTTGCCGCGCCGGAGCAGGGGGATCCGCGGCTGCATCTGAAGGCCGGGCAGGTCAAGGGCCGGATGGTGATTCCGTTGACGCGAGAGCTGGACGGGACGCAGGCGTGGAAGATCGTGATCCCGGTCGACAAGGTCGATCCCGTACTGCGGGCGCACGAGGGGCACGAGTGGATCTACGTGCTGTCCGGGCGGATGCGGATCGTGCTCGGCGACGAGGACTGGGTGCTCGCGCCCGGCGAGATCGCCGAGTTCGGCACCCAGGTCCCGCATTGGTTCGGCAGCATGGGCGACAGACCTGCCGAGATCCTGAGCATCTTCACCCGCCCCGGCGAGCGGATGACCGTGCGGACTCGCCCGAAGGCGGAGTGACCCGTGATGGAGCGGCTAGCGATCAGCGGCCGGGGATGCGTTCGGTGATCTCCTGCAGGATCCAGCCGTTGCCGTCCGGGTCCTCGAACGAGGCGAACGAGCCGTAGCTGGCGTGCTTCGGGTCCGGTCCGGGGACCCGGCCCTCGGTGCCGGCGTGGTGGAAGACGCCACCCTCGTCATGGAAGACCTCGCTGATCTCGATCCCGCGGCCGGCCACCTCGGCGCGAGCCGCCTCGATGTCGGTCACCACCAGGTGCAGACCCTGCGAGGAGCCCGGCGCGGCGGTGGTCAGGCCGGTCCCGAAGATGACCGAGGCGGGCGATCCCGGCGGGGTCACCTGGATGACCCGGAAGGCTTCGGAGGTGGAGAAGTCGGCGTCCTCGCGCCAGCCGAGCGTCGTGTAGAAGGCCTTCGCCTTGTCGACGTCGGAGACCGGAATCACGATGACCTCAAGTTTCATGTCCATCAGTACTGCGTCCTTTCGCAATGCCTAGCAGGGGACTAGAGGGGGAGTTCGGTGCCGGCGTGCTCGGCGACCATGTACGCGGCGTACCAGTCCGGCCAGTCGGGGTCGGCCTCGCCGGTGCGCTTCTCGTGCTCGCCGTGCGCCGTCGCGGCCCGAACCAGAGCGGCCTTGAAGTCATTGACCGACGTGTACGACGTGATGCCGGCCTCGACGCGTCCGGGCAGCCGGCCGGTGACCTCCTGCATCAGCCAGACGTTGCCGTCCGGGTCGCTGAAGGAAGCCCGCGAGCGGTACGTACGCCGCTCCGGGTCCGGTCCGCTCTCGGGTCCGTCGGGTCCGGCGTGGAAGATCTCGTCGACCTCGACACCGGCCTCGACCAGTGCGTCACGGGCGGCCACGATGTCGGACACGACCAGGTACGCCTTCGCGGAGCCGGGTGCGGCCGAGGTGAGCGTGCCGCCGAACTGGACCGAGGCCCAGGAGCCGGGCGGGGTCAGCTGGACCACGCCGGGCGGCGTGACATCGAGCCGCCAGCCGAGGCGCTGGTAGAACGTCTTCGACCGCTCGACGTCGGCGACCGGGATAACGATGACCTCGACCTTCTGGTCGAAGGTGCCGACCGGGTTGGTCCTGGCTTCCGTGGTACTCATGATGGCCTCTCTCCGGGGTGGTTTCTACACCTCTAGATTCGCCCGTCCGGCCGCGCATCGCACCAGTGGGAATCACTGGTGATCAGCAGCCAGAGATTCCCCTCCGGGTCGCGGAAGGACGCATGGGCGTAGCCGTCCGCGCGACGGGAGATCGGGCTCGCCGCGACGCCCTGCGACCGCAGCTCGGCGACGGCCGCGTCGAGATCGGTCACTGCCAGTACGCCGGTCGCCGACCCCGGCGCGCTCCAGGTCCCGAGGACGATCGAGCACGACGACCCGGGCGGGGTCAGCTGGACCACCCGGCGGCCGTCGCAGTCGGCCTGATCGAGGTCGAGCCGGAATCCCAGGGCCCGGTAGAAGTGCCGGATCCGGTCGATGTCGGTGACCGGTACGACGACAGCCTCGAGTCTCTGCTCCATGGGTCTGCTCCTCCGACGTGCCGTCCTCAGATCGTCGGCGGAGAAGCGCGTCGTCGCACCCGTGGAACACCCTGGTGTCAGGCCAGCGCACTCCGGAGTTGCCGGCGCGAAGTGATGCCGAGCTTGGCGAACGTCTTGCGCAGATGCCACTCGACCGTGCGCGGGCTGATGAAGAGCTGCGCCGCGATCTCCGGATTGGTGAGGCCGTCCCGGGCCAGCCCGGCGATCTGGGCTTCCTGCGCGGTGAGGTCGTTGCTGGTCTCGGGAGAGCGCTTCCGGACCGTCTCGCCGGTCGCGAGCAGCTCGTGCCGGGCTCGTTCGGCGAAGGCTTCGAGACCCATCTCGGTGAGCAGCTCATGGGCGGTGCGGAGTTGCTCGCGGGCGTCGACGCGACGACCTTCGCGACGCAGCCATTCGCCGTACAGGAGGTGCGAGCGCGCGACCTCGACGCGGAGGGTGGTCCGGCCGAGGTGCTCGATCGACTGGCGGTAGGCGTCCTCGTCCGAGGTGAGCAGCGCGCGGGCCCGGGCCTCGATGCCGAGTCCCCAACTCGTCGGTGTGGCCGTGGTGCGTTCGGTCAGCCAGCTGAGGGCGGACTCGACGAGCTTGGTGTCGCCCGTCCGAGACGCTGCTTCGGCGAGTTCACCAGCCACCAGTACGCCGTACCCGATGACGTCCTGCTCGAAGACGCGGAGGGCGGCGTCGCGGGCGGCGTCGTACCGGCCGAGTCCGTTGCAGAGCACGGATCTGGCGTACAGGGCGAAGGCCACCATCCGGCCCTGCTCACGTTCGGTTGCCGCTCGGGTGGTGGCGTCGATCAGCTCGTTCGCCTTCGCCTCGTTGCCGCGGAACGACTCCAGCAGGAGGGCGCCGAAACCGGCCTGCGGGTTGCCGGCCGCGGCCGCGATCTGGCGGTCCTCCTCGACCAGACCGGCCACCGCGGTGAGGTCGCCGGTCAGGGTCTGGAGGTTGGCCCGGAAGTTGAGGGCGAACTGCAGCTGGACCAGGGCGCCGCTTTCGCGGGCCATCCGGTCCTGCTGGACGGCGAGCTCCAGCGCGGTGTCGGATTCCCAGAGTTCGAGCGCGATGATGCCACTCGCCCGGTTGCCGGCCAGCCAGAGCCAGCTGCTGACGTCCTCGGCGCTGAGGATCGCCTCGCGGGCGACCGCGAGAGCCTTGGTCAGGTCAGGAGCTGCGGCTGCGTAGCCGTGCAGGATCCGCCGGGCGAAGGCCTGCAGAAGAAGGTCGACCGGCGTATCCGTCGGGGGAGGGGCAGCTGCTGCAGCAAGAGCCAGTACGCCGGGAGCGTCCGGGCCGCTCGCCCAGATCGCGGCCGACATTGCTTCCAGGTAGGCCATCCGGGCTCGGTCGGCGTCGAGCGGCTCGAGCTGCCGGGCGGAATCGAGCAGGATGCGGGACGCCTCGCGGGCATGCCCTTGGTCGAAGGCGATCAGCCCGCGGAGCTGTTCGACCTCAGCGGTTCGGAGCGCATCAGACGGTCCGGCGGCCACACTGCCGAGGAGGCTCAGCGCCGCGTCCAGCGCCCCCGAGTTGCGCTTGGCGGTCGCCGCGGCGAGTGCGCGATCGGCCCGGCGGGCCGGCTCGGGCGTCAACTCCGCGGCGCGCTCGAGGAACGAGGCCGCGGCGTAGTAGCCACCGCGAGCCCGGGCGCGATCGGCCGACCGTTCGAGCTCGGCGGCGACCTCCTCGTCCGGGCGCGGGGTCGCCTGGGCCCGGTGCCAGGCACGCCGGTCCGGTCGGTGTCGGCGTCGGTCACGTCGGCGAGCGCCTGGTGAGCGGCCTGGCGTTCCTGCGGCGACGCCATCCGGTACGCCGCCGAGCGCACCAGCGGGTGCCGGAACCGGACCTGCTGGCCGAAGGTGATCAGCCCGGAGGCGATCGCGGGCGTCGCCGGGTCCGCGCCGAGATCGAGTCGCTCGGCTGCGCGCCAGAGCAGGGTCGCGTCGCCGAGTGGTTCGGCGGCCGCGGTCAGGAGGAGCATCTTGGTGTCGTCGGGGAGCGGCTGCAGGCGGCGTACGAAACTGTCCTCGATCCGGCCGGCCAGTGATCCGGGGGCGAGTCCGTCGGCCAGTTCGGCCGCGCTCCAGCTCTGCGGCAATTCGAGAAGGGCCAGCGGGTTGCCGCGGGTCTCGGCGACGATCCGGTCCCGGACCCGGGGGTCGATCGGTCCGGGCAGGACCGAGTCGAGCAGCGCCCGGGCATCGGTCTCGTCGAGGCCGCCGATCTCGAGTTCGGTCAGGCCGGTCAGTTCGTGCTCCAGGCCGTCGCGGACGGCGAAGATCATCACCACCGACTCGGCGGCCAGCCGGCGGGCGACGAAGGCGAGGATCCGGGCCGACATCAGGTCGAGCCACTGGGCGTCGTCGATCACGCAGAGCACCGGGTTCTGGCCGGCCGCCTCCGACAGCAGGTTCAGCACGGCGAGACCGGTCAGGAAGCGGTCCGGGGTCGGGCCGGTGAGCTGGCCGAACGCGATCCCGAGCGCGTTGCGCTGCGGCTGTGGCAGCCGGTCCATCAGGTCGAAGAACGGCTGGCAGAGCTGGTGGAGTCCGGAGTACGCGAGCTCCATCTCGGACTCGATGCCGACCGTGCGAGCGATCCGGCAGGTCTGGTTGCGGGCCACCAGCGACTCGATCAGCGCCGACTTGCCGACGCCCGCCTCGCCCCGCAGTACGAGGACCTCGCTCCGGCCCGTCCGGGCGGCGCTGACCAGCCCCTCCAGGATCGCAAGTTCCCGCTGCCGGCCCCGCAGTTCGTTGTCGACCACGGGGTCAGGCTAGTCGCATCCCCAGATGCGGCTGCCGGTGTGCCAGGGTGATTCGTATGGGGACCGAGAAGGCGCATCCTGGGGAGCCGCGGTTGCCGGCGGCTGTGGGCGTCATGGTGGCGATCGGCCTGTACGCCGTACTGCCCAGCGCTCTGCAGATCGGGCCTCGGTTCGTGATCCCGGGGCTGGAGTTGCTGCTCTTCGTGCCGTTGGTGCTGGCCAATCCGCGCCGGATGAGCCGGGAGAACCGGCTACTGCGGCGGTTGTCGATCGGGGTGGTGCTGCTGATCGCGTTGTCCAACACGACCGCGCTGGTGCTGTTGATTCACTCGCTGGTCGTGGGGGAGGCGACGGCTGGCGGCCAGTTGCTGGCTGCGGCCGGGCAGGTCTGGCTGACGAACGTCCTGGTCTTCGCGCTGGCGTACTGGGAGCTCGACCGCGGTGGACCGGTGACGCGTTTCCGGGTCTCGCGGCCAGGGCTACCGGATGCCGACTTCCGCTTCCCCCAGGACGAGGACCACGACGCAATCAGCGAGGTGGCTTCCCGCTCGTCAGCAAAGTCCGGCTGGGCCCCAGGCTTCATCGACTACCTCTATATCTCGATCACCAACTCATCAGCCTTCAGCCCAACCGACACGATGCCGCTCACCGTCCGCGCCAAGCTACTCATGGCAGTCGAGTCAGTCTCCGCCCTGATGCTCTCCGTCCTAGTCGTGTCCTTCGCCGTCGGCCTCCTCCAGCACTGAGGATCTTGGTCATGACTGAGATCGCGGTGGTGGGTGGCGGGCGGATCGGATTGCCGGTGGCGGCGCGGTTGGTCGCGGGTGGGCATTCGGTGCGGGTGTTCGACGTACGGCCTGAGGTGGAGGCAGAGGCTGCTCGGGTGGGAGCTGGGTGGGGCTCGCCGGTAGGGGCCGAGGTGGTGATCACCGCGCTGCCAGGGAGCCCGGAGCTTCGGGACCTGATGCTGAGCGGCCTGCTCGGGCAGCTCTCTACGTGGATCGATCTCACGAGCGCATCGCCTGCGCTGGGTGCTGAGTTGGCTACTGCGGCCTCGGACGCCGGCGTGGATTATCTGGATGCGGCGCTTGGTGGCGGGGTGAGTGCCGCGGAGAACGGGACGCTGAAGCTGTTCGTCGGAGGGCCGGTCGAAGTACTTGATCGGGTTCGGCCGATCCTCGAATGCTTCGCCGGCCAGATCAATCACCTGGGCCCGGCGGGGTCCGGGTATCTGACGAAGTTGCTGATCAACCTGCTGTGGTTCGGCCAGGCGGTGGCGACGGGGGAGGCGTTGCTACTCGGGCAGGCGGCGGGGCTCGATCCGCGTCGGTTGAGCGAGGTCATGCTCGACAGTGCGGCCTCTTCGGAGTTCATCGCGTCCTACCTGCCCTCGGTCTTCGCCGGCGACTACCTGCCGAGCTTCGGCTTGGACCGGTGCGTGGAGGAACTCGACTCGCTGGAGGAGTTGGCGCGCGCCCGCAGTACGCCGTACGACGTATCTTCTGCGGTCGGTCGTCTCTACCAGCAGGCGCTCGCCACCTTCGGCCCGGTCGACGGCGAACTCCTCGGCATCGGCTATCTGGAGCACCTGGCCGGCCGCAAACTAGGGTCGCTGGATGGATGACTCCGAGCAACTCGTCCCGCGGATCAGCGTGGTAGCCGTCGACTGCGTGGATCCGCGGGAGGTCGGCGGCTTCTGGCAGCAACTGATCGGCGGCACCCTCTCGGAAGACGACGACGGCGTCGTCGAACTCCGCGGCGGTCCCATCGGCCTCGACTTCGTCCAGATCCCGGAGCCGAAGGGTGCCAAGAACCGTCTGCACCTGGATCTGGCCGTTCCGTATGCCGTCCGCGGTGAAGCCATCGACCGAGCCCTCGCCCTCGGCGCCACCCGAGCCGACGACCTGTACGACGGCGGCCACTGGCAGGTCCTCCGTGACCCCGAAGGCAACGAGTTCTGCCTCGTCTGGGGCGGACAGCTCTAGCCTGCGATCTCGCCGACTGGGCCGGTATGAAAGTCATCTGTGTCTCATGATTTGATTGCTGGCGCAGGGGGTTGAGGGTGGTGCCGTAGAATACGTTAGGTAAGGCTTACCTAACGTTGAACTGGGGATCATGAGAGACCTGCGAGTCGCCGTTGTCGGCGCCGGGCCTGCCGGGATCTATGCGGCCGATATTCTGACCAAGGAGCACGAGGGTGCTCACGTCGATCTGATCGAGCGGCTGCCGGCGCCGTTCGGGCTGGTCCGGTACGGCGTGGCGCCGGATCACCCGCGGATCAAGGAGATCATCAAGGCGCTGCACCGGGTGGTCGGCCGGGACCGGATCCGGTTCCTCGGCAATGTCGAGTTCGGGGCCGATCTCAAGCTCGAGGATCTCCGCCGGCACTACGACGCCGTCATCTTCTCGACCGGCGCGATGGCCGACCGGGAGCTGGACATCCCGGGGATCGATCTGCCCGGCAGTCACGGTGCCGCGGACTTCGTCAGCTGGTACGCCGGGCACCCCGACGTACCGCGGGACTGGCCGCTCGAAGCCCGCCATGTCGCGGTGATCGGGGCCGGCAATGTCGCGCTCGACGTTGCCCGGATGCTGGCCAAGCCGGCCGACGAGCAGCTGACCACCGAGATCGCGGACAACGTCTACCAGGGCCTGAAGCTCAACCAGGCAACGGATATCCACGTCTTCGCCCGGCGTGGTCCGGCGCAGATCAAGTTCACCCCGATGGAGCTGCGCGAGCTGTCGCACTCCCCGTCGGTCGACGTGATCGTGCACCCCGAGGGGTTCGAGATCGACGAGGCGAGCCAGCAGGCGATCAACGCCAGCAAGGGCACCCGCCTGATGGTCGACACGCTGCTGAAGTACCTCGAAGCCGAGCCGACCGGCGCCGCGCATCGCATCCACATCCACCTCTGCCACGCGCCGGTCGAGGTGCTCGGCACGGAACGCGTCGAGGGGCTGCGGACCGAGCGGACCGAACTCCAGGGTGATGGGACGGTGAAGGGCACTGGCGAGTACGTCGATACGCCGGTGCAGGCGGTCTATCGCGCGGTCGGGTACCTCTCCTCGCACCTGCCCGGGCTGCCGTTCGATCACCAGGCCGGCGTGATGGTCAACGATCGCGGTCGCGTGCTCGACCTGGACGACGTACCGCTGAGTGGTCTCTATGTCACCGGCTGGATCAAGCGCGGTCCGATCGGGCTGATCGGGCACACCAAGTCGGACGCGGCCGAGACGATCGCCAGCCTGCTCGGCGACCTCGACACCCTGCCGCGGCCGGAGATCACCGACCCCGACGCGATCCTCAAGCACCTCGCCGACCGCGGCGCCACCGTGATCGATGCAGAGGGCTGGGTCCGTCTGGACGCCCACGAACTGGCCCTCGGCGAGGGTCAAGGACGAGAGCGCATCAAGGTGGTCCCGCGCGACGAAATGATCCGCGCCGCCCAGGCCAACTGACCCCCACGCCGGGCAGCCGTCAGGGGCGAGCTGCCCGGCGCGGGCACCATCAGCCCGCCCGCCGGCCCGCCCGCCCGCCCCGCCCGCCCCGCCCGCCCACCCGGGCTGCCGCCCATCGTTCCGAGCTGTCGAACGCCGTTCTTTCGTCCGCTGGCAGGCTATTAACCCGTCAGTGGACGAAGATCGCGGCAGCCGCCCAGTCGCGGGGAATGAACTCGGCCCTCAATCGTGTTGACATGTCAACCAAGATCTCCACAATGGACGTGTGAACCAGATGGGAAGGGACGCGTGATGAGCGACCTGTTGTTCGGGCTCGACACCTTCGGCGACGTCCCGGAGGACGACCCCGGCGACCTCGTGACCGGTGCCGCGGCGATCCGCCAGGTCGTCGAGGAGGCCGTGCTCGCCGACGAGCTCGGCGTCGACGTGATCGCGCTCGGCGAGCACCACCGCCCGGAGTACTCGATCTCCACCCCGGAGACGGTGCTGGCCGGCGATCGCCGCCACGCACGAAGCGGATCAAGCTCGCCTCCGGCGTGACCGTGCTGAGCTCCGACGACCCGGTCCGCGTCTTCCAGCGCTTCGCGACCGTCGACGCCATCTCGAACGGCCGGGCCGAGGTCATCCTCGGCCGCGGCTCGTTCACCGAGTCGTTCCCGCTGTTCGGCTACGACCTGAGCGACTACGACGTGCTCTTCGAGGAGAAGCTCGACCTGTTCGTCCAGCTGCTCGACGAGAAGCCGGTCACCTGGAGCGGCACCACCCGCGCCGCGCTCGACGACGCCGACGTCTTCCCCAAGACCGAGTCCGGCCGCCTGACGACCTGGGTCGGCGTCGGCGGCTCACCCGCAGTCGGTCGTGCGCACCGCGCAGCTACGGGCTGCCGCTGATGCTCGCCATCATCGGCGGCGCCCGGAGCGCTTCGCGCCGTACGTCGACCTGTACCGCCGCGCCGCCGAGCAGTTCGGCACGACCGCGCACCCGGTCGGCATGCACTCGCCGGGCTTCGTCGCCGACACCGACGAGGCAGGCGAAGGAGCTCTTCTGGCCGCGCGTACAAGGTGATGCGCGACCGGATCGGCGCGCTGCGCGGCTGGCCGCCGATGACGCCGCGCCGAGTTCGACGCCGAGGTCGCGCACGGCTCGCTGTACGTCGGCTCGCCGGAGACCGTCGCCCGCAAGATCGCCGACGCGGTCGAAGGCGCTGGACGTCGGCCGCTTCGACCTGATCTACACCGCCGGCGCCGCAGCCGGCCAGCGCCCGGCTGCGCGCCGTCGAGCTGTACGGCACGAAGGTGATCCCGATGGTCCGCGACCTCGTGGCGGCGAGTGATGACCACTTCGGCATCCTCGGCGCCGGCAAGGTCGGCACCGTGCTGGCCCGGCTCGCCGTCGCCGCCGGCTACGCGTGCTGATCGCCGGCTCCGGCGACCCGGCGAAGATCGCGCTCATCGTCGAGGTCGCTCACGCCCGGGCGCGGTCGCGGTCACCGCGGCCGAGGCGGCCGCGCAGGCCGACGTCGTGATCCTCGCGCTGCCGCTCGGCAAGTACCGGACCCTCCCGGTCGAGGCGCTGCGCGGCAAGCTCGTCGTCGACGCGATGAACTACTGGTGGGAGGTCGACGGCATCCGCGACGACCTCACCGACCCGCGGACGTCGTCCAGCGAGATCGTGCAGGAGTTCCTGCCGGACGTCCCGCGTCGTGAAGGCCTTCAACCACATGGGCTACCACGACCTCGAAGACGGGGCCCGCCCCGCCGGAGCCGCCGGACCGCAAGGCGATCGCGGTCGCCGGCGACGACCGGCCGACGCTGCCGCGGTGGCGACCGCTCGTCGACGCGCTCGGCTTCGACCCGGTGATCGCCGGCCCGCTGGCCGAGGGCGTCGCCTCGGACCCGGCACCGAGCTGTTCGGCGCCAACGTCGACGCCGCCGAGGTGCGCGCGATGATCGACCGGTTTCCGCAGACGCCGCGCGGCAGGCTCATCGCGCAAGCACGCTCGGCGGCCGCGCCTGTGGCAGCCGGAGCGAGCGGTCAGGTAGTTGCCATCAGCAACTTGAGCTGACGATGCCGTAGTCGCGGATCTTGCGGTAGATGGTCGCGCGGGACATCCCGAGGGCGGCTGCCGCGGCGGTCTTGTCACCGCCGTGGGCGGCCAGGGCACCGACCACGGCGTCGCGTTCGAGCGCCTCCATCCTGGTCAGCTGGCGGCGCGTCGTCGCGTGGCACTCGGCGGGCAGGTCCTCGAGTTGGACCACCCCGGACCGGCGGCGCCGGGCCACCGCCGTCAGCACCCGGCGGAGGTGGCTGATGTTGCCGGCCCAGGGGAGCCGCATCAGCTGATTCATCGCCGCAGTGGACAGCGTGACGCCGGAGATACCGGCCCGGCCGAGGAGATGCCGCACCAGTGCCGGGATGTCCTCCAGGTGATGACGCAGCGGCGGGACCGCGACCGTCCGCGGGAAGAAGTGCAGGAGCTGGGTGCCGAGCTGGTCCGGGCCGCCGGTCTGCCCCGCGAGCAGAGTGAGTGCGACCCAGGGATCCCGGGCGATCGCGCCGTCACGGACGCCTTGCAGGAGCTCGGTCAGGCCTTGGATGACGTCGCCGGTCAGCAGATTGGCGTGCTGGATGATCAGGTCCGAACCGGACTCCAGCTCGGCAGTGGCACTGCCCAGGAGATCGTCCGAGCTGCCGGCGTCCAGGATCGCTAGCCGGCCGTTCGGCGAGGTGTAGTCGTGCACGCTGCGCAGGAGCGTCAGCTTGCCCACGCCTGGCTCGCCCTCGGCGACAAGCCACTCGGACCGGCCGCAGGCGTCCAGCACGTCCTGGATGGACCGCCGCCACAGGGCGCTGGTGCCGGCCAGCCCGGGGAGCGCGGGCACCCGCCCCTCGCTGACGCTCCGCAGTCCCGACCGCTGTTCCTTGATCTGGACGACCCCGCCGGCCAGCGTGCCACCGAGGAACGTCGGGTGGTACGCGAGCCGCGCGATGGTCCCGCTCGGCAGGTCGGCGATGAACGTGATCGGCTTGGTGCCGCCGCGCGCGTCCCGGGTGCGGTCGATCAGCGCGGCCTGGTCGGTGGAGTCGAAGTGCTGCTGGGCGTGGGCGTTGATCATGAACACCTCGTCGCCGAGGGCGATCACCGAGCCGCCCGTGTGCCGGCAGACCGCGTAGTAGTCGCTCAGCAGGGCCTGGTCGAGCGCGTTCGCCTCTTCGACGATGCGCTCCTGGATCCGGCGCGCGGCGAGTTTCGCGAACGACAGCAGGACCGCGTTCGAGTTCCGGGCCTGGGTCGTGATGTCCAGTACGCCGAGCAGGCCGCCGGTGACCGGGTGGGCAATAGGCGCCCCGGCGCAGGCGAAGCTCCGTAGTACGCCGGTGTAGTGCTCGTCGCCGCGGACCAGGATCGGCCCGCCGACCTCGAGTGCGGTGCCGATGCCGTTGGTGCCCACCTCGGACTCCGCATACCGGAATCCGGGGGAGAGGTTGACCGAGTCGAGCCGGCGGATCAGCGACCGGTCGCCGCCGCGACGGTCCAGGACGATCCCCTTCGCGTCGGTCAGGATGATGCAGACCGGCTCGTTGGTGAGCTCCGACGAGAGCGCGTCGATCACCGGCCGGGCGGCCCTGGTCAGGGTGGTGTCGTAGTCGACCCCGGCGAAATACAACGGGGCCGGCTGGTCGGTGTCGACCAAGGACGCCTGAGAGCGCTGCCACGACATCCGGATCGAGTTCCGGACAGGTACGTCGACGGCCATCGTCAGCTCCCTTCACTCGGGTGACTCCGGGACAGCGGAACACGACCAACGGTAATCCGCAAGGTGAGAAGCCCCGTCTCACATTGAGACAGAGCCACCCCCTCCAGGCAGCTTTCATCGCTGGAACACAGCACGATTCTGGAGGCACACATGAGCAGGCAGAGTCTCACCAAGGCGCACGCCAAGATCACCGAACTGTCCTGGGAGCCGACCTTCGCCACGCCGGCCACCCGGTTCGGCACCGACTACACGTTCGAGAAGGCGCCCAAGAAGGACCCGCTGAAGCAGATCATGCGGTCCTACTTCCCGATGGAGGAGGAGAAGGACAACCGCGTCTACGGCGCGATGGACGGCGCCATCCGCGGCAACATGTTCCGCCAGGTGCAGCAGCGCTGGCTGGAGTGGCAGAAGCTGTTCCTGTGCGATCATCCCGTTCCCGGAGATCTCGGCGGCCCGGGCGATGCCGATGGCGATCGACGCCGTACCGAACCCGGAGATCCACAACGGGCTCGCCGTGCAGATGATCGACGAGGTCCGGCACTCGACGATCCAGATGAACCTCAAGAAGCTGTACATGAACAACTACATCGACCCGGCCGGGTTCGACATGACCGAGAAGGCGTTCGCGAACAACTACGCGGGCACCATCGGCCGGCAGTTCGGCGAGGGGTTCATCACCGGTGACGCGATCACCGCCGCGAACATCTACCTGACCGTGGTCGCCGAGACCGCCTTCACCAACACGCTGTTCGTCGCCATGCCCGACGAGGCGGCAGCCAACGGCGACTACCTGCTGCCGACGGTGTTCCACTCGGTGCAGTCCGACGAGTCGCGGCACATCAGCAACGGCTACTCGATCCTGCTGATGGCGCTCGCCGACGAGCGCAACCGTCCGCTGCTGGAGCGCGACCTGCGCTACGCCTGGTGGAACAACCACTGCGTCGTGGACGCCGCGATCGGCACGTTCATCGAGTACGGCACGAAGGACCGTCGCAAGGACCGGGAGAGCTACGCCGAGATGTGGCGGCGCTGGATCTACGACGACTACTACCGCAGCTACCTGCTGCCGCTGGAGAAGTACGGCCTCACCATCCCGCACGACCTGGTCGAGGAGGCGTGGAACCGGATCACCAACAAGGGCTACGTGCACGAGGTGGCGCGGTTCTTCGCCACCGGCTGGCCGGTCAACTACTGGCGGATCGACGCCATGACCGACAAGGACTTCGAGTGGTTCGAGCACAAGTACCCGGGCTGGTACTCGAAGTACGGCAAGTGGTGGGAGAACTACAACCGGCTCGCCTACCCGGGCCGCAACAAGCCGATCGCCTTCGAAGAGGTCGGCTACCAGTACCCGCACCGCTGCTGGACCTGCATGGTGCCGGCCCTGATCCGCGAGGACATGGTCGTCGAGAAGGTCGACGACCAGTGGCGCACCTACTGCTCGGAGACCTGCTACTGGACCGACGCCGTCGCGTTCCGCAGCGAGTACGACGGCCGGCCGACGCCGAACATGGGCCGCCTCACCGGCTTCCGCGAGTGGGAGACCCTGCACCACGGCAAGGACCTCGCCGACATCGTCCAGGACCTCGGCTACGTCCGTGACGACGGCAAGACGCTGATCGGCCAGCCGCACCTGGACCTGGACGACCCGAAGAAGATGTGGACCCTCGACGACGTCCGCGGCAACACGTTCAAGAGCCCGAACGTGCTGCTGAACCAGATGTCCGACGCCGAGCGCGAGGCCCACGTCGCGGCGTACCAGGCGAACGGCACCAAGCGTCGCCTGATCCAGACCCGGTTGGTGGCGTCGTGAATCCGTGTCGCCCAGCGTCACCAGCACGTCCACTCGCCAGCGGAGGAGGCCGACGTGGCCGACACACACCGCATCCGCTTCGAACCGGTCGACATCGAGATGGAAGTCACCGAGGACGACAACATCCTCGACGCGGCGTTCCGGCAGGGCATCCACCTGATGCACGGCTGCCGGGAAGGGCAGTGCTCCGCCTGCAAGTCGTACGTCCTCGACGGTGACATTCAGATGGAGCGCTACTCCACCTTCGCCTGCAACGACGCCGAGGTCGACGAGGGGTACGTGCTGCTCTGCCGGGCACATGCCTTCAGCGACTGCACCATCGAGCTGCTCAACTTCGACGAGGACGAGCTGCTCGGCGGGATCCCGATCCAGAACGTCACGCACCGCGGTGCCGCGGTCGAGCCGATCACCCGCGACATCGTGTCGCTGCGGCTCAACCGGCCGAGCCCGGCGTTCGAGTTCAAGCCCGGCCAGTACGCCGACGTGCACATCCCCGGCACCGACGAGCACCGGTCGTTCTCGATGGCGACCACCCAGCTCGACGCCGGACCAGGTCGAGTTCCTGATCAAGAAGTACCCGGGCGGCAAGTTCTCCGCGCTGCTGGACGGCGAGCTCAAGGTCGGCGACGAGCTTCGCTGACCGGCCCGTACGGCTCGTTGACGCTCAAGGACGGCCATGTGCTGCCGGTGGTCTGCATCGGCGGCGGCGCCGGCATGGCGCCCATCCTGTCCCTCCTGCGCCACATGCACGAAACCGGCAACACCCGGCCGGTGCGGTTCTACTACGGCGCCCGCACCGCGGCCGACCTGTTCTACCTCGACGAGATCTCCGAGCTCGGTGCGGACCTCGACCGACTTCGAGTTCATCGCCTGCCTGTCGGAGTCGATCAGGACGGCGCCGACGGGTCACGGTCGGAGGAGGGCAACGTCACCGACGTCGTCGAGCGCCGCGAGGCGGAGCTCACCGCAGCGAGGTCTACCTGTGCGGCCCGCCGCCGATGGTCGACGCCGCCCTGGCGTTGCTCGAGGCAAGCAACGTTCCGAAGGACCAGGTCTTCTACGACAAGTTCACCAGCCCCGCGACCGATGGAGTCTGAGATGACGCAATCCGCAGTACCGAAGCAACGCAGCTTCCCGAAGATCGAGTTCACCGACTCCGAGGCCGGCGCGCTGGAGTTCCCCAGTTCGAAGAGCCGGACGTACAACTACTACAAGCCGGCCAAGCTGCGCGCGACGATGTACGAGGACGTCACCGTCGACGTCCAGCCGGACCCCGACCGGCACCTGAGCCAGGGCTGGATCTACGGCTTCGGCGACGGCCCCGGCGGTTACCCGAAGGAGTGGACGGCCGCGAAGTCCTCCAACTGGCACGCCTTCCTCGACCCCAACGAGGAGTGGAACCAGACGATCTTCCGCAACAACTCCGCGGTCGTCCGCCAGGTCGACCTGTGCCTGCAGAACGCCAAGCGGGCCCGGGTGTACGACGCCTGGAACCCGGCCTGGCTGAAGTTCATCGAGCGCAACCTCGGCGCCTGGATGCACGCCGAGAACGGGCTGGCGCTGCACGTCTTCACCAGCATCCAGCGGTCCGGCCCGACGAACATGATCAACACCGCGGTCGCCGTCAACGCCGCGCACAAGATGCGCTTCGCCCAGGACCTCGCGCTGTTCAACCTGGATCTGTCCGAGGCCGACGTACCGTTCGACGGCACGGCCCACATAGGGGTCTGGCAGGAGCGCGCCCGAGTGGCAGCCGACCCGTGAGGTGGTCGAGCAGCTGACCGCCGTCGGTGACTGGTGCGAGCTGCTGTTCGCCACCAACATCGTCTTCGAGCAGCTGGTCGGGTCGTTGTTCCGCAGCGAGCTGGTGATGCAGATCGCGGCCCGCAACGGCGACTACATCACGCCGACCATCGTCGGCACCGGCGAGCACGACTACGACCGCGACCTCAACTACACCCGCAACCTGTTCCGGCTGCTGACCCGGGACGAGGAGTACGGCGAGAGCCAACAAGGCGCTGTTCGGCGAGTGGCTGCTCGATCTGGGTACCGCGCTGCCTCGACGGCCGCGCAGCGCGCTGCAGCCGATCTGGTCGCAGCCGGCCGACAAGCCGTCACCTTCGCGGCCAGCCTCGACGCGGCCAAGCAGAAGTTCCGCTCCCTGCTCGAGGAGCTCGGGCTCGACTCACCGAAGGAGCTGGACCAGTGAGCATGCACATTCGGATCCGACACCGAGTTCTCCAACAAGTGCGGCGTCACCCTGATGAACACCCCGATCGGCCGGGTCGTCGCCGAGGTGATGGGCGCCAAGGAGGGCGTCGAGCTGACCGAGTACCCGTCGATGATCCGCGTCGACGGCACCGGACTGCTCAACTTCGACTACGACGAACTGACCGACGCGCTCGGCTCGGACTTCGACGGCTCGGTGTTCGAGGAGATCAGCTCCACCCACTACGGCCGGATGGTCCACCTGGACGACAAGACCATCCTGTTCGCCAGCCCCGAGGACGCCGCCGAGTACATCGGTTTCGACCTCGTGCAGAGATGAGGTCCGATGTACGAGAAGAACGGTGAGAAGTACTACGTCGTCGACGCGCACATCGCGCTCTGGGACGGCCGGGCCTCGAACCACAAGAACATCCACGGCAAGCAGTTCATCGACTGCTTCTACGACTACCACAAGAACCTCAGCCCCGAAGAGGTCGTCTGGGACTACGACACCTACACGTACTACGGCGGCGACCGGCTGCTGAAGGACATCTTCGAGGACGGGTACGTCGACCACGCGATCTTCCAGCCGGCCATCCTCGGCGACTTCTACAAGAACGGCTTCGGCCAGACCGAGGAGGCGCTCGCGCTGACCCGGGAGAACGCCGGCCGGCTGACCTACAACCACGCCTTCGACCCACGGTTCGAGGAGGCCGGGCTCGAGCAGCTCCGCAAGGACGCCGCTCGGATGAACCTGAAGGGCGTCAAGCTCTACACCGCGGAGTGGCACGGCGACTCCCGCGGCTGGAAGCTCGACGACCCGTGGTCGCGGCGCTATCTCGAGGAGTGCCTGAAGCTCGGGATCAAGAACATCCATGTCCACAAGGGCCCCACGATCCGGCCGCTGGACCGGGACGCCTTCGACGTGGCCGACATCGACAAGGTCGCCACCGACTACACCGACCTGAACTTCATCGTCGAGCACGTCGGTCTGCCGAGGCTGGAGGACTTCTGCTGGATCGCCACCCAGGAGTCCAACGTGTACGGCGGACTCGCGGTGGCGATGCCGTTCATCCACACCCGGCCCGGGTACTTCGCGCAGATCCTCGGCGAGTTGCTCTACTGGATCGGCGAGGACAAGATCCTGTTCTCCAGCGACTACGCGATCTGGACGCCGAAGTGGCTGGTCGAGAAGTTCGTCGACTTCCAGTTGCCGACGGACCAGACGGAGTACGGGCCGATCACGGTCGCGCAGAAGAAGAAGATCCTCGGGCTGAACGCGGCCGCGCTGTACGACCTGGACGTGCCCGCGGAGCTCCGGCTGCCGACCGAGGCCGGTGACACCGGCGTCGAGGTGGCCGCTGGGGCTGTGGCGTCATGAGCACGGTCACCCCAGCTGCGACGGCCGGCCTGGCGGACGAGGTGACCGCGGCCCTGGCGACCGTCGTCGACCCCGAACTCGACGAGCCGATCACCGAGCTCGGCTTCGTCCGGTCGATCCGGCTCGACGACGCCGGGGTGACCGTCCATCTGCGGCTGCCGACCTCGTTCTGCGCACCGAACTTCGCCTACCTGATGGCATCCGACGCCCAGGATGCGCTCCGGCGCATCCCGGGCGCCGGCGCGGGTCATGGTGCTCCTGGACGACCACCACGACTCGGACAAGATCAACGCCGGCCTGGCCTTGAACGCGGGTTACCGGGGAACGTTCGGTCCGGAGGCCGAGGACAGCCTGGACGAGCTGCGACGGACCTTCCAGCGCAAGGCCCACACGGCGGCGATGGAGCGGTCCGTGATGGCACTGCTGAAGAGCACCGGACGGAACCGTCGAGGACATCCATCGCCTCACCCTCGGCGAATTGCCGGCGGGCGCGCACAAGGACGCACTGCTGCGCCGGCGGACCGACATCGGACTCGGCATCCGTCCAGAGGACCTGGTCGTCGTCGACGAGGAAGGGCAGCCAGTGGAGCAGGCGGCCGTCCCGCTCCGGCTCCGCTATGCCAAGGCGGTCCGCGTCTCGGTCGAGGGCAACGCGCACTTCTGCCGCGGGCTGCTCGCGACCCGGTACGACGACGAGCCGCTGTCCACCCGCATCACCGACACCAGGAGGAGAGCGTCATGAGGGCGGTACAAGTCGTCGGCTATCACACCAAGCTGCAGCTCACCGACGTACCGGAGCCACAGGTCAACGGGCCGCTCGACGTGGTGGTCCGGATCGGCGGCGCCGGCGTCTGCCGGACCGACCTGCACATCCTCGAAGGGCAGTGGGCGGACAAGAGCGGCGTCGCCCTGCCGTACACGATCGGCCACGAGAACGCCGGCTGGGTGCACGCGATCGGCGCCGCGGTCACCAACGTCGCGGTCGGCGACAAGGTGATCCTGCATCCGCTTGATCACCTGCGGTCTGTGCCGCGCCTGCCGGTTCGGTGACGACGTGCACTGCCAGAACAGCCAGTTCCCCGGCATCGACACCAACGGCGGCTACGCCGAATACCTCCGTACTACGGCCCGCAGCGTGGTCCGGATCGACGACAGCCTGCAGCCCGCGGATGTCGCGGCGCTCGCCGACGCCGGCCTCACGGCGTACCACGCCGTCGCGAAGGCTGCCCGTAGCCTGCGGCCCGGGGACGTCTGCGTGATGATCGGGGCCGGCGGCCTCGGGCACATCGGCATCCAGGTGCTGAAGGCGATCTCGGCCGCCAAGCTGGTCGTGGTCGATCGCAACCCGGCGGCGGTCCGGCTCGCCGTCGAGCTCGGCGCCGATCACGGAATCGTTGCCGACGGCACCCAGATCGACCAGGTGCTGGAGCTGACCGGTGGCCACGGCGCCGAGGCCCTGATCGACTTCGTCGGCGAGGGCGGCTCCACCGAGGAGGGCGTGGCGATGCTGCGCCGGGCCGGCAACTACTACGTCGTCGGGTACGGCGAGAACCTCGACGTACCGACGATCGACCTGATCTCCACCGAGATCAACTTCATCGGCAATCTGGTCGGCTCCTACAACGACCTGCAGGAGCTGATGCTGCTCGCCGCGCAGGGCAGCGTCACGCTGCACACCACCAAATACCCGCTCGCCGATTTCCAGCAGGCGCTCGACGACCTCGACGCCGGTCTGGTCCGCGGTCGCGCGATCCTCATCCCGTGAAAGGAATGTCATGGCCAAAGAACTGAGGTTCAACTCCGACGCACGCAGGTTGCTCGAGTCCGGGGTGAACGCGCTGGCCGACGCGATCAAGGTGACGCTCGGTCCCAAAGGGCGCAACGCCGTACTGGAGAAGCTGACCGGACCGCCCACGATCACCAACGACGGTGTGACGATCGCCAAGGAGATCCAGCTGCGGGACCCGTTCGCCAACATGGGCGCGCAGCTGGTCAAGGAAGTCGCGATGAAGACCAACGGCGTGGTCGGCGACGGGACCACGACGGCGACCGTGCTCGCCCAGGCGATGGTCCGCGAAGGCCTGCGGGCGGTCGATGCCGGTGCGAACCCGATGCGGGTCCGGCGGGGCATCGAGCAGACCGTGCCGGTCGTCGTGGAGACCCTGCGGTCGTGGGCGGCCGAGGTCGGCGGCGCGCAGGACCTGCGGCACATCGCGACGCTGGCGGCCAGCGACGACGAGTCGATCGGTGAGGTGGTCGCCGAGGCGGTCGAGCGGGTCGGCCGCAACGGCATCGTCACGACCGAGGAGTCCGACACCTTCGGGCTGTCCGTGAACGTTGTCGACGGCATCGACTTCGACCACGGCTACATCTCGATGTACATGGTCACCGACCGGGAGCGGATGGAGGCCGTCTACGAGAACCCGGTCATCCTGCTGACGAACAAGAAGATCTCCCAGGTGCAGGACATCATGCCGACGGTCGAAGTGGCCAAGCGCGCGGACCGGCCCCTCGTAGTACTGGCTGAAGATGTCGACGGGCCCGCGTTGCAGCTCCTGGTGGGCGGCAACATGCACAACACGATGCGGTCGGTCGTCGTCCGCGCACCGGGCTTCGGTCACCGCCGGCTCGCCGAACTGGAGGATCTCGCGGTGGCGCTCGGCGGCACCGTGATTGCGTCCGACACCGGGCTCGACCTGTCCGAGGTCACCCTCGACCACCTCGGGTCGTGTGACCGGATCACGATCACCGAGGACGGTACGACGATCGTCGGCGGACACGGCGCGGCCAACCTGGTGGAGGCCCGGCTGGCGCAGCTCGAGACGCAGTTCGAGCGGGCCAAGATCGATGCGGACCAGGACAACCTGCAGCTGCGGATGGCCCGGCTGTCCGGGCGGGTCGCGGTGATCCGGGTCGGCGGCGCGACCAGCGTCGAGCTCAAGGAACGGATGCTGCGGGTCGAGGACTCGCTGGCCGCCACCCGGGCCGCGCTCGAAGAGGGCATCGTGGCCGGCGGGGGACTGGCGCTGGTCCAGGCGCATGGACGCGGTCTCCCGGGCTCGAGCTGACCGGCGACGCAGGCGGTCGGCCGCGAGGTGGTCCGCGAGGCGCTGCCCGAGCCGCTGCGGTGGATCGCGATCAACGCCGGCTACGAGGGTGACGAGGTGATCGACAAGGTGACCTCGCTCCCGCTGGGCCACGGCTTCAACGCGCTGACGGGCTCGTACGGCGACATGTTCGACGAAGGGATCATGGACCCGCTGAAGGTGACCCGGGCGGCGCTGGAGAGCGCCGCGTCGATCGCGGCCCTGATCATCACGACCGAGACGGCGGTCGTCGAGGAGCTGCTCGGCAACCCCGGCGCGATCATGGCCCCCGGCTTCGGCGACCTCGCCGAAGGCATGGTCCGCCCGTCCAACATCTACTGAGAAGAACGAGGTTGACCACCCTGCCGAAGGCGACCGAGGTCCTGATCGAGGAGTGTGAGAGCGGCGGCGACCTGGGGGACGTCCAGGTCTTCACGAAGAAGGCGCCCAGCCACGTGCTCGCCACCGACGTACCGGCGGGTCAGTGCTTCCTGATCCTGTTCGAGTCGAAGGCCAAGAGCGATCCGTACCTGGTGACCGGGAAGCTCAGCTTCTGAGTTAGCTAGTCGGGCACAGGTGCCGCGGCGATGAGCCCGGCACCTGTGCCACCCGCACACAGTGCCGCCATCGGCCTCGGCTCCTTGAACCAGCCGCGCCAGCGCAACAGGAAGCAGCCGCCGCCGAAGAGCAGGGCCGCGACCCAGTAGAGCAAGGCGGTCAGGGCCACTGCTCCGAAAGCAGCGGTCCAGGAGACTCCGATCGACGCCAACCCCGCGACCAACGCACCTTCGCGTGGGCTCGCACCATGTACGCCGGGCAGCACTCCGGCGAGCTGACTCGCTCCGAACACGGCGACCAGTTGGAACGCCGACACCGAGTCGCCGACCGCCTGGAGTGCACCGATGAGCAGGCCGAGAATCGTTGCCTGGTAGCCGATCGACAGCGCGACACCGGCCGCGAACACCTTGGGCGAAGGCCACGGCCAACTCCCAGCGAGACCGGGACGCCGTCGGCGTACGAGGATCGCCGCCACCAGCACCACGGCCGCGAGGCCGAGCGCGACCACCAGCACGATCGGGGGCATCGTGATCCCACAGACCGCGACGGCGACGATCAGTCCGACAGCACCCACGAACCGATCGAGAGCGACAGCGGCGATCGCGGACGAACGCCGTACGCCGGTGGCCTCCAAGCGATGCACTCGCCACAGGTCCGCACCGGCGTGCCACGGCGAGATGAGCCCGAGGATCTCACTCTCCGCGTAGGCCCGCACGTGCCAGAGGCGCGTCCGCCCACTGGCCGAGAGTGCGTGCCACCGCAACGGACACAGCACGTACTTGCCGATCGCGAACGGCAGCAATCCGATCGCGGCCGGCAGCACCGAGGTATGCGGCACCCGCTCGACGTTCCAGAGCGACAACATCACGGCGCCGATCAACGCACCGACCTGAACGGCCCGGTTGGTGACGACCGCTTTCGCGCCCCGCCACACCAACTCGAACTGCTCTCGCCTCACCAACATGACGGCCTCCTTCCGGCGACCGAGGGGTGGTCGCCGGGAGCCAAACACCGGCCCACTGTCGCTCAGACCATAACCGGCCCGTTCAACCCCCGCACCTGGCCGTCCGCGCGCCGGAACGCTTACTTTAGGTGAACACTTGGCGCGGCCCGGTAGCCGCCGAGCCCGCGGTCAGTGCGGTTCGCGCTGGTGCTTCTGGGCCAGGCCTCGCCAGAGGGCTCGTTGGAGGAGGAGGGTGGCTACGCCGGCGCAGGTCATGCCGGCCAGGTTGATGCCGAGCTGGGCGGCCGAGCCGCCGATCTGGGTCGGGGCTCCGACGGCGATGGAGAGGGCCAGGTCGCCGGCGGCGGGGACGGTGGTGACGGAGATGAAGACGCCGACCAGGGCGTTCGACCGGCCGGCCGTCTGGGACAGTACGCCGGCGCAGCCCGCCAGGACGGCGACGACGACGGACCAGCGGTCGGGCCGCCAGATGAAACCGGTGAGCGGCCGGGCCGCGGTCACGTCGCCGAGGTCGATCCATCCGACCGCCCGGGCCAGCAAGGCGGCCAGTGTGGTGAGCAGGATCGCCACCAGGAAGCCCTTGACCAGCAGGACAAGCGATTGGGTGGTCAGGCTTTTGCGGCCCAATGCGATCCCGAGGGCCAATGCCGCCACGACCCCGAACTCGGGGCCGACGACCATCGCGCCGACCACCAGGATCGCCGAGTCGGTGATCACGGCGATGGCGGCGATCATCGTGGCCAGCGTCAGGAACGCGTAGAACGCCCAGGAGCCGCGCGCCTCGGCGTACCCCTGATCGACCACCGCATCCCAGACAACCGCATCGTCCGGCGCGCCCGGTGCCGCCTCCTCGGTCCGCCAGGCGTTGCGCGACGGTGCGGCGTCGACGTTGGTGAGCGCGACCGAGCCCTCGTCGTACAGGCCCTGCGTCTTCAGCCACCCGAGGATGTCGGAGGTCGCTTCCCGGGTGACGTCGCAGTACACAACATCCCCAGCAGGCCGCTTCGCCGCCCCCGGCAACACCACCACGTTGGTCACTCGCTCGTCCGCGGTGAGCGTCTCGACCACCAACTCGGTCCGATCCCCAGGCACGATCAGTCGCAGATGCATCACCCACCACATGATGCCGGTGCGCCCCGGTGTCCACCCGTCCGGGGCGCGAAGTCCACGTACGCGAGTACATCATCGAATGGCGCGGATCCCTGGTGGGGTTAGTGGTCCGTCAGGATGGTGTCCAGTACGCCGTTGAAGGCTTCGGTGGAACTTGGGTGGGTGTAGATGGAGTCGCGGAGTTCGGTGGCGGTGATGCCGTGTCGCATTGCGAGGGTGACGGTGTTGATGAGCTCCTGGGCGTCGACGCTGAGTAGGGCGGCGCCGAGGATCTGGTCGGTGTCCGGCGTCGATGACGAACTTCATCAGGCCGCGGGTCTCCTCGACGATGTCCGCGCGCGGCATCGCCACGATGTCGGCGACGTTCTGGCGCGCGATCTTGACCTGGTGTCCTTCGGCGCGAGCCTGCTTCTCGGTCAGGCCGACGGTCGCTAGCGGCGGCGTCATGAAGAGCGTGGCCGGTACTGCGACGCGGTCGGTCGTGGTGCGCTTGCCTTCACCGATCAGCTGGTCGAGCACGATCCGGCTGTCGTCGAGCGAGATGTAGGTGAACTGCGGCCCGCCGTTGACGTCGCCGAGCGCGAAGATGTGCGGCTGGCTGGTGCGGAGGTGCTCGTCGACCTCGATCGCGCCGCGTTCCGTAGTACGGATTCCTGCTTTCGCCAGCTCCAGGCCTTCGGTGACGGGAGTGCGCCCGGTGGCGGCGAGGACGGCATCGGCGACCAGGGTGTGGCGGCGGCCGTTCTTCTCGTAGGTGATCGTGGTGTCGTTGGCCCCGTCCCGTACTTCGAGCACCGTGGCACCCGCGACGATGTCGACGCCCTCGTCGGTGAGGATCTTCGCCGCGGCCGACGCGACGTCGTCGTCCTCCCGGCCGAGGATCCGGGCCGACGCCTCGAAGACGCTGACCTGGGATCCGAACCGGTGGTACATCGAGGCGAACTCGATCCCGAGGTAGCCGCCGCCGATCACGGCGAGCCGGCCGGGGAGGGTGGTGTTCTTGATCAGATCGACGTTGGTGACGAGCCGCGAGCTGTCCGCGAGACCGGGGACGTCCGCGATGACCGGCTCCGATCCGGTGTTGATCAGGATGGTGTCCGCGGTGATCGTGAGCTGGTCCGCGCCGTTGCCGACGGCAACTGTGTGCGGATCGACGAAGCGTGCGTCGCCGGTGATCACGGTGATCGTGTCGGCGTTGTTGAGGCTGTCGTAGTTGCCGGCCCGGAAGCGGGCGGTGAGCTCCTGGACCTGCGCCGACCGCGTGCTCGAACCATTCCTGCGGCGAGTCGTCCGGCCGCCGCTTGCCCGAGTGGTGGACGAGCGCCTTCGTCGGAACACAGCCGACGTTGGGGCAGGTCCCGCCGTACATCTGGTCCGACCGCTCGATCATGATCACCCGCTGACCGGCCTGGCCGAGCTTCCCGGCGGCGACCTTGCCGCCCTTGCCGAAACCGATCACCACGACGTCTGCACGCAAAGTGTTGTTCACGGAGCTAGTCTGGTCAGCGAAAGTGATCCGCAACAGCTGCTCAGGTCTCAATATTCATCGCGAGAGTCTCATATGGACACCATTAGTCATCTGCTCGAGCTGGCCCGGGTGCGGGCGTCGCTGGACAAGCGCTGCCTGCTCGCCGGCGCCACCGTCATGGACGTGGCGGCGTACGGCGGCGCCGAGGCGGCCTTCCACTTCCTGCTCGACGGCGAGTGCACGCTGGAGGTGGGCGGCCGGAGCATCCCGCTCGCTGCGGGCGACGCCGTACTGCTGCCGAGCAGTCCGCCGCACAGGATCCGTACGCCGGGCGCCGGGATTCCCCGGAGCTCGATCGAAAGTCCTGGGGGAGCGCTCGACGTCATCCGCACGTCGGACGACGATGCCGCCGTGATCGATCTGTTCTGCGGTCACTACAGCTTCGGATCGGCCTCCGGCACCTTGCTGTTGCGCAGTCTGCCGGATCCGTTGGTTGTGTCCTTCGGTCCGGACAGCGCGATCGACACGATGACTGATCTGATGCGGCGGGAGGCGCTTGCAGAAGGCCCGGGGACGACGGCGATCCTGTCGTCGATCGGTGCGGCGCTGCTCGCGATGCTGCTCCGGCAGTCGCCCGGTGAGATCACGAAGGCGGCGCTCTGGACGGCGGTGGACGATCCGCGGATCGCGACGGTGATCGATTCCGTACTGCGTGAGCCGGGCGCGAGCTGGCCGGTCGAGAAGCTGGCCGGGATCGCGTCGATGTCGAGGGCAACGTTCCTGCGCCACTTCACCCGCCAGACCGGAAACACCGTCGGTGCCTTCCTCACCACGATCCGCCTGATGACCGCAGCCGATCTGCTGATCGGAGGGCGACCTCACGGTTGCCACGATCGCGGCAAAAGTCGGCTATCGCTCCGAGTCGGCTTTCGCCCAGGCGTTCGCTCAGGCGGTGGGCAGCACCCCGGGCCGGTTCCGGCGAGAAAACCGCTGACGCAGCCCGGACGCCACGGCCCGCCGCCTGCCCCGCGAGGCGGCGTGGTGTTACTGGTGGCGGTGTTCCAGGCGGGTGCTGAGGATGGCGAAGGCGAGGGTGGCGAGGCGTGGTGAGGGCGGCGGGGATGAAGAAGACGTGGGGGAGGCCGATGGCTGCGACGCCGAGGCCGCCGATCGTGCCGCCGATGGCGGAGCCGACCGGGATGGCGCTGAGGAAGACGCCGGATGCCGTGCCGACGCCTTCGGGGTAGAGGTGCTGGGCGATCGAGACACCCAGTACGCCGACGCAGGCCCAGAGGCCGGCGGTGAGCGCCTGGCCGAGGAACAGGATGCCGACCGACGTACCGGTCGCGTAGGCGAGGTTGCCGGCCAGGCCCATCGCGGCGCCGCCCGTCATCACCCAGAGGGAGCCGAAGCGGTCGGCGAGTCGGGCGACCAGGGGGAGGAGCAGGAGTTCGAGCAGCGGCTGGATCCCGATCACCAGCGCCGCGGGTCGAGTCCGAGACGTGCAGCTCGTCGGCCATGTAGATCGGCAGATAGCCGAACTTGATGGTGTCGCCGGTCATCGCCAGGATGCAGACGGCGGTGAAGATCAGTAGCGGCATCATGTGGTCGATCTGCCGGCGGTCGGACGGCGGCCGCGGGACCGGGTTCTGGTAGCGCTCCACCCGCTGCGTCCCGAACGGGAGAATCTGCCCGAAGACGCAGACAGCCGTTGCCACCAGCAACGAGCGGAGGCCGAAGACCCCGCCGTACCAGCTGCCCAGGACCGGCCCGAGCATCCAGCCGATGGTGAACGCCATCCGGATCATCGCCACGACCCGGTTGTCGGCCTTGGTCGGGTGCCGGCTGAGTTCGTCGCGGCAGGCGGCGAAGAGCTGGGCCATCGCGCCACCGCCGATGCTCAGGGCGACGGCGCTGATCACGAACGGCAGCCAGACCGACTGGGCGGCGGCCATCGCGATCCAGCCGAGCGCACCGACCAGCGCGCAGATCCGGAACCAGAGCAGCCGCTCGGGGGTCTTGTCCGACAGGCGCCCGATCAGGAATCCGGCCAGCGGCGCAGCCAGGTTCGTTACGTAGTACAGGCCTGCTACTGGGAGTGGCGTACCGAGTTCGCGGACGAGGAACAGAGTCAGTTGCGGTGTCGCGGCGGAGGTGCCGATGCCGGCGATCAGCAAGGACAGGAAGGCCGACCGGTAGACCCGTGAGCCGACGACGATGCTCACCGCGGACTCGGAACGGTCGAGCATCAGCATCCCTACGAGAAGAGCAGGATTGGCACCGAACCCCTCGGGCTCTGTCAGGACCCTATCTGCTGGTTCCTCCTGACAATCCGGCCGTCTCGGCCAGCGAGCCGGCCGGAGCGCCTCGGGTGCGCGCTCCGGCCGGCGGGCCGTCAGTCGTCGTCGTGGTCGTCGCTGCCCCGGTCGTCGGGGGTGTCGTCCGAGCTGTCGTCGTCCGAGCTGCTGTCCTTCGAGGCCTGGTCGTCGGCGTGGTTGGCGAGCAGCTTGCCGTTCGGGTCGTAGGTCAGCTCGCGCCAGGTGGAGCCGGTGCGGACGTCGAGCTCCCACGAGTTGTCGTCCCAGTCGACATCGGTGACCACGCCGCCCGGGACGTCCTTCACGGCCTGCTCGTCTCCCGGTCGGGCGTTGATGGCGAAAGTCACTGGGGTCGGCCGGGTCCGGTGAAGTAAGGTGAGACTTACTCACGGCCGGTCCCGGCCGGAGTCATTGGGAGCCTGCGGGGGTGGGTGAAATCGTCGTCAAACCAGGACACAGGCGTCGTCGGCCGTTCTCGGTCGAGGCGCAGTTGGCCGAGCACGTGGACCGGCTCGGAGAGGAACATCCGCCGATCCCGGTCGAGAGCGCGGACTACACGATGGCGCGGCCGGAGCTGCTCGGTGAGCGGTTCGGCCCGGTGCTCAACTACATGGCGCGGGTCGAGCTGGAAGTCGAGCGGAACGTGCTCGAGCTGAACCTGCTGCTGCCGGATCCGCCGGCCGTCGACCGGCACTTCTATGCCGACGTGTGGCTTCCGCAGGAGGTCCACCACGGATTGCTGCTGGACCGGTTGCAGGCCGAGGCGGGGCTGCGGCAGGCCGAGCCGGACCTGACCTCGATGGCGTTCAGCTACCGGCTGCTCGGCGCCCTCGGACGCTGGAGCGCGATCCAGGACGTCAGCCGGATGCTCTACTACCTGACCGGGGTGGCGACCGAGAAGTCGGCGATCCTTGCCTACAACAAGCTTCATCAGGGCCTGCTGGATCTGGGTGAGAAGGCCGTCGCGATGACGGTGATCGCGCCGATCCGCCGCCAGGAGCCGGGGCACTTCGCCTACTACAAGATCGCGGCCCAAGGGCTGTGGACCGAGATGACCGGCTGGCAGAAGTGGCTGGTCCGGACCCTGCGCCGGCACACCTTCGAACCGGTCGGTGCGTACACGAAGAAGCAGTGGGCGGAGTTCGGTGCGGTCATGCACCTGCTCGGCATCACGGCCGAAGGTGAACGCGGGGTGAGCCGCTACGCAGCGCAGGTCGGCCGGGTCGAGCTCGAACTCCTCTGGGCCATGAAGCAGGGCATGCGCGTCCCGACGTACGTCGTCGACTCCCTCCGCGCCGCCGCCAAGCTAGCCGCCACCGACCGCACCGCTCCCGCCAACGGCTGAGCCGCGCGCATCCGTCGCCTTGCGGAGCTGGATCAAAGCAACAGCAGGGAAGATCAGGACCGAGAGCAGCCCGGCGCAGGTGAGGGCGGCGGCGGTGGTCGGGGACATCAGGCCGGTGGTGACGCCGATCTGGGTGGCGGTGACGATGAACGGCAGGGAAGTTGCCTGGAGCAACGCCATCGCGGCGGTGGGGCGGGGACCGAGCGAGCGGAGCGACAGGTACGCCGGTACGCCGCGCGCGACCAGGAGCGCGATGAGGAAGAGCGGGACCCGGAGGAGCGCGGTCGGATCATCGAGCAGGCCACCGAGGTCGAGGCGGAGTCCGCTCGTGACGAAGAAGACCGGGATCAGGAAGCCGTAGCCGACTGCCGCCAGCTTGACCCGGAACTGTGGGTGGGAGGTGGAGTCGCGGTCGACCAGCCCGACGACGGCGCCGGCCAGGAAGGCGCCCAGGATGGTCTCCAGGCCGAACTGCTCGGCCAGAGCTACGAAGGCGACCAACAGCACGACGGCCGCTCGGACTCTGATCTCGGCCGTGGTGTCCTGCAGCCGGACCAGCGCCGCCCCGATGCGCTGGGAACGGCCGGCAGTCGAGACGACGAAGCCGGCCACCGCGATGAGCAAGGCGAACAGGGCGACCATCACGAGCCGTTCGCCGGTGCTGCCTCCCTCGGCGGAGAACAACAGCGAGAGCACCAGCACCGCCGCGAAGTCGGCGACGGAGGCAGCGGCGATCGTCGACTGCCCGACCGCGGAGTCGAGGCGGCCGGAATCCTTGAGCACCGGGACGACCAGGCCGAGTGAGGTCGCCGACAACGTGACGGCCAGCAGCAGGGGACTGTGCACCCAGCCGGCCGCGGCGAAACCCGCACCGGCCAGACCTCCGAGTGCCAGGGTGATCAGATAGCCGATGAGCGCCAGCCGGAGGACGCGGCCGCGCAGTTGGTGGACGTCGATCTCCAGCCCGGCCAGGAACAGCAGGAATCCGAGGCCGAGCAAGGAGACGATCTGCACGGGCAGGTCGATGTCGACGAGCCCGAGACCGTGCGGCCCGAGCGCGATCCCCGCGACGATCTCGAGGACTACGGCCGGGATCCGCAGGGCGGGTGCCAGGCCGAGCAACAGCGGTGCCAGCAGCGCGATCAGGGCGACCGCGAAGAGATTCGCGAAATGGACGTCCGGCATGACAGGCCCCTCAAGAGGTCTAGCGGTCGCGCGGGAAGTTGCGGAAGGCGTCGAGGAGACGGTCGCGGGTCTCGTCGGAGAGCGGCTCCGGCGGGAGCTGGCCGACCTCGTCGATCGTCCTGCGCAGCTGGTCGAGGTAGATCTCGCAGCCCTCGCAGATCGCCAGGTGCTCGACGAACCGTCGTTCGGTCTCGCTGTCCAAGGTGCCTTCGAGGAAGGCGGTGACGAGTTCGACCAGCTCCGCGCAGGTCACGAGCTGCCTCCCGCCGACGCCTCGTAGTACTGCTCGAGGTGGTTGCGCACGGCTGCCCGTGCTCGATGCAGCAGGACTCGTTGGTTCGCGGTCGAGATCTGCAGCAGCGCGCAGACCTCGTCCGCGCTCTGCCCGTCGATGTCGCGCAACGTCAGGACGACCTGCTGACGGACCGGGAGCTCTTCGAGGGCCGCGGCGACCACCCCGCGCACCTCGCGGGCGAGCACCTCGCTCTCGGTGCTCGGCCAGTTCTTCGGAAACGTCAGCCACCCGCCGGTGTAGGGGTCTTCGGGACCACGGAAGCGGTCGGGGTCCACAGTCGGGCTGTCATCGGTCAGCCAGGCTCGCCCACGGCACGGTGCGCTGCTCGCGAACGCCGCGCTTGCGGGCCGTGTTGACCAGGATCCGGTAGACCCACGTCTTCAATGCCGACCGGCCCTCGAAGCGATCGATCCCCTGGAAGACCGCCAGCCAGGTGTCCTGGACGACCTCCTCGGCGCTCGCGTTGGTCGACACGAAACTCCGCGCCAGCCGCAACATCGAGGTGGACCAACCGTCCAGGAGCCGCGCGAACAACTCCTCGTCACCCGCCCGCAGACCGGCGACCAAGGCCTCGTCCGGAGGCAGCGCTGTAGCCACAGCCCGAACGTAGCCCCTGGACAGCACCCCGACCATTACCAGCGCCTTACCGGTATTCCGGGTTCTCGAAGTCGAACCGGCAGCCCGCATCCCACTCCGACCGCTGGTTCCCGTACGCCGGAATGCCGCCCGCGTCCTTGAGCATCCGGGCCAGGTGCAACAGGTTCCACGTCATGAAAGTTGTATTCCGGTTCGTGAAGTCGTTGTCCGGGCCGCCCGACCCTTCGTCCAGGTACGACGGGCCCGGGCCGGCCTCGCCGATCCAGCCCGCGTCGGCCTGCGGCGGGACGGTGTACCCGAGATGCTGCAGGCTGTAGAGGATGTTCATTGCGCAGTGCTTCACGCCGTCCTCGTTGCCGGTGATCAGGCAGCCGCCGACGCGACCGTAGTACGCGTACTGCCCGGCGGGGTTGAGGATCGAGGAGTTCCCGTACAGCCGCTCGATCACCTGCTTGGTCACCGAGCTGTTGTCGCCCAGCCAGATCGGCCCGGCGATCACCAGGATGTCGGCCGCCATCACCTGCTCCTGGATGGCCGGCCACGCGTCGACCTCCCAGCCGTGCTCGGTCATGTCCGGCCACACCCCGGTGGCGATGTCATGGTCGATCGCGCGCACGACATCGACCTGTACGCCGTGCTTCGCCATGATCTTGCGGCTGACATCGACGAGGCCCTCGGTGTTGCTGGTCTCGGGCGAACGCTTCAGCGTGCAGTTGATGAACAACGCCCGCAGGTCGTCGTACCGGGTCTCGGTCATGGTGCTTTCTCCTTGGCTGGTCAGGGGATTCACAGCAGTTCGGCGTCCTGCTCGATGCACAGCAATGCGGGTCCGGTGGTGGCGAAGAGCTCGGTCATCGCTGCTTCGAGGTCTTCTCGCCGTTCGACGCGCAGGCCGGTCGCGCCACAGAGTTGTGCGTACTGCGCCCAGTCGGGATTGGTGAGCGACGTGTGCCAGACGGGATAGTCGGCGGCCAGTTGCTCCTTGCTGATCTTGCCGAGCGAGTTGTTGTTCAGCAGCACGTGTTTGATCCCGATGCCGTACTTCACCGCAGTGGTCAGCTCGGCGGCGTACTGGCCGAAGCCGCCGTCGCCGGTGACCGCGACGATCGGTCGTCCGGGCGCCGCGGCCCAAGCGCCGAGTGCGGCCGGGTAGCCGAAGCCGATCGAGCCGAGGTAGCCGGACATCAACACTGGTTGGCCTTTGGACTCCAGATAGCGGCCGAGCGAGTACGCATGGTTGCCGACGTCAACAGTCACGACCGCGTCCGCGGGTAGCTGTCGCGAGAGGACGTCGAAGACCGCGGCAGCGGAGACGCCACGGCCGCGGTCGTCGTTCACCCGGCGGGTCTTCTCCGCCCGCCAGATCGCCCAGCGCTCGGCTACATCGGGCCGCTGGTCCGTGGCCTTCACCTCGGGAAGCCGTTCGATCAAGGCGTTGAGGCTGAGCGCTGCATCGCCGAGGACATCCACGGTGACCGCGTCGAAGCGGCCGATCGCGGCATGGTCGTCGTCGAGTTGGACGATCTGCTTGTACGCCGCGATGCCGGTGTGGTTGGAGAACGAGGCACCGATCACGATGAGCAGATCGGACTCGTTCATCAGCCAGCTGGCCACCGGAGTACCGCTGCGACCGAGCACTCCCGCGCCCAAGGGATGCGTGTCGGGCACGAGTCCCTTGGCCTTGAAGGTGGTCAGGACGGGGGAGTTGAGGTGCTCGGCGAGCCGCCGTACGTCGTCCTCGGCTCCCCGGGCGCCGTGGCCGACGATCATCACCGGCCTGCGGGCGTCGCGGATCAGTGTCGCGGCGCGGGAGAGCGCATCCTCGTCCGGGCGGATCCGGCGTGCCGACAGCCGACCTCGCGGGGTTTTGGCGGGAGAGTCCGACGGCAGTACCTGGACCTCGTCCGGCAACACGAGATGCGCGACGCCCCGGCCGTCGATGGCGTGCTTGACCGCGAGGGCGGCCAGTTCGGCGTGGTCGCTACCGGCCTGGATCGCGGTGCTGGAGACCGCCACGTCCTTGAAGACGGCGGTGAGATCGAGGTCCTGGAACGCGCCGCGGCCGAGCACCTTGGACGGCACCTGGCCGGAGATCGCGAGCACGGGGGAGCCGTCGAGCTTGGCGTCGTACAGGCCGGTGAGGAGGTTGGTGGAACCTGGGCCGGCGATAGCGAAACAGGCTGCCGGGCGCCCGGTGAGTTTGCCGTAGGCGCTGGCTGCGAACGCCGCGGCGCCCTCGTGCCGGATGCCGATGTAGGTGAGTTCACCACGTTCCTCGGCGCGCCGCATCGCCTCGGCGAACCCGAGGTTGGAGTGCCCGACCATGCCGAAGACATGACTGATGCCATGGGCAACCAACGTCTCCACGAGCACGTCGGAGACGGTCCGTTCCGCAGCCGGTACGCCGGGAAGCTGGAGGTAGACCCCGTCGTCGCGTTCGTCGACGGGATACGCGGTCACCCCGTCGGAGAAGCCCTCCGGCGGCAAGCCGGTGATCGGGTCGTAGTCGTACCCGTGCCACGGACACCGCAGCAGACCCTTCTCGATCGAGCCCTCGCCGAGCGGACCGCCCTGGTGCGGACAGTGGTTGTCCAGCGCCCCCAACTTGGCTCCGCAGCGGGCCAGCGCAACGCTCCGGCCGTCCACGACGACGCTCCGAACCCGGCCGTCCTCCGGTACGTCGACCGGATCGACCCGGTGCCAGCCGTCCTCCGCCATGTAACGCCTCCCCGCCTCGGTGACACGGATGTATCTGAAAGGTCAGTGCCGCGGACCGCCCAGGCGTTACACGAGGAGACTGGAAGCATGGACGAAGAGAAACTGGTGAGCACCCGGAGAGCGCTCCACGGAGTCGCCGAGCTGATCCTGGCCGGGCCGCAGTACGAGCTCGGCGGCGGGATCCGGCTGCGCGTCGTACCGGGTGGGTTCGCGACCGTGGCGGCGCCGGACTTCCGGGTCGACGGGGAGTTGCTGGTCGGGCCGGAGGGGGCGGTCGAGCTCGCGGGTGGGACCTTCAGGGAGCGCGCTCAGCAGGTCGGGGTCGAGGCGCGGCGGCTGGACGACGTGTACTCCGGCGGGCCGAAGATCGAGCCGGATACGCCGATCGACCTTGATCCAGTCGCTGCCCGGCAGCTCGCCGACGCCTTCGCTCGAGGTGACGCTGCTCTGCGTGCCTTCGCTCCGGATCTCACGCCGGTGCTCTGGCCCGAGCATTTCGACGTCGCGATCACGGTGGGCGAGGTCAACTACGGGGTCTCACCCGGTGATGACGCGATCCCGGCGCCCTACGCGTACGTCGGGCCGTGGACCCCGCGCACCGGCGACTTCTGGAACGCGCCCTTCGGAGCAGCCCGGTTGATGACGGAACTGGACGACGTCCTCGGGTTCTTCCTCGCAGGCCAGGCTCACGCCGCAGGGGCTGAGTCCAGGCGAGCGGACGAGAGGGCGAGCGGCCGGGGCGTCGGTCGCTCAGTCGAGTTGCCAGTGGATGGGGTTGGTGGGGGCGGGGGCGTAGGTGCAGGTGAGGCCGGTCTGGAGGGTGGTGCGGAGGTGGTGGGCCAGGGGCGCGTCGACGGTGGCGATGCGGTCGAGGGCGGCGGTGATGGCCTTCTTGACGGCGACGCGGGCGCGTTCCTGGCTGGAGCCGGTGGTCCGCGGGCGACCGCCGAGGCCGGTGGCTCTCCCGAGCTCGTCGAGGAGGGCGTCCCGCTCGATCCGTATGGCGCTCAGGCGGTCGAGGTCGGACCAGTCCTCGGCCTCGAGCGAGTTCCTCGTCGAGTTCGCGAAGCCGCTGCCGATACGCCTGCAGTGCTTGCTGGTCGGCGAGTTCGCCGAGTCCTGATTCGACCACAGTTTCGGACCCGATCAGGTCGAGGGCGGCGATCGGCTGGTGGGGGTGGCGCAGGAGCTCGCGGAGATACCCGAAACCGCGGAGCTCGCGCAACGGCGTACCGGCAACTAGCCAGAGTCCGCCGGTGGTTGGGTGGAAATCCACCACAGCGTTGTCGGAGGCAACGATGGTGGGAAGCTGCCAAGCCGCGAGCCGGTCTCGCCACCAGGCGGCGCCGAGACGTTCGTAGGTCGCCAGCGCCCGGGGACGCAGCCGGGCAACCGTCGCGGGATCGTCGAGCACGGCGGCCGCACGGGCGAGCGTGTCGTCGGTGATGCCGTGGAACATCACCGCGCCGGCGTTGATCACCGCGCGACCCTCGTAGGGAGCCAGCAGCCCGGCTGCCTTGGCGATGACCTCGCGATCGTCGGCGACCAGCGCTGCCTCGAGGACGCACTGGAGGGTCAGCAACCAGTTCATGTCGCGCGGGAGATCGTCGAGCGTGCTGCCGTGGAAGGTGTGGACGAGGGCGCGAGTCCGGGGCAGATCGCCGGCGCAGGCCCAGAGGAAGGCGGCCTCGGCACAGAGCGCTGTGATGCCTTCGGACAGTGCGAATCCCTCGGCGGTTGCCGCCCCGGCCGCGCAGGTTTCGGTATCCCCGGCCAACGCAGCGCTGTAGGTAGCCATTGCCTTCAGCACCAGCCAGGCATCCGCCAGTCCGGCTTGGTCTGCCGCCGTCGTGGCGATCTCGATGAGCTGGGCGGAGGTGTCGGTCCGGCCGAGCAGCAGATCGAGCATCAGCCGGCGGGACGCGGCGAAGAAGAGCGCGCGCGGCGACTCCTCGCCGAGGCGTTCGAGCGCGCCGAGCTGCCGGTGGATCGCCTGCATGTCCAAGGTTTCGCAGGCGACTTGCAGGCCCCACAGGTGTGCCTGCAGCCGGGCGTCGGGGTCGAGCACATGGGCCGCGACATCGTCGAGTTGCTGCGTGAGGGTCCGGCGTACGGCGAGGTCGTCGGGTCCCCAGTTCGCAGCCAGCGCGGCGTCGAGGCAGTCGGCGATCAGCTCCGGCGTACCGGCTCGCCCTGCGCACTCCACGGACTCGGTGGCGAACTGGATTGCCCGGCGCGACTCCCCGGCGTACGCCCAGCAGCGGGCGAGTGCCGCGGCGACGCGGGCTCGGGTGGCGTCGTCGGTGGTGCGGACCAGTACGTCGTACAGCTGGGCCGGGAGTTTGCCGGGCTGGGCGCCGAATAGGTAGACGGTGGCCGCACCAAGCACCGCCTGGGTCCAGCCCGGGAGGTCGTCGGCGTCGCGGCTGCGGGTGGCCGCTTCGTCGTACAGGCGCGCGGCGGCGTCTCCCCGGCCGGCCGAGCGAGCGGCATCGGCGCGGTCGAGGAGGTCGCGAACCGTCGACGAGGTGGCCATCAGGCTCATCGTAGGTTTCCCGACGGCCTGTGCGGTGCGATCAGGGCCGGAGCAGCTGGACGGCGGCCGCGTGCTCCCGCTGCTTCGCCTCGTCCCAGTCGCCGGTGCAGTAGATCGACAGCTCCGAGATCAGGCCATCGGTCAGGTCGGCGCGGAGCATCTCGCGGCAGTACCAGTGCTGCCCCTCGTGCTCCCACCGCTCCTCGAACTCCATCGTGAACCCGCGATCAGTCGGATCGACCCGCGTCACCCGTACCTGCCCCGTCGCCGGGTGCCCCTCGACCCGGATCGCCACGACCTCCGCAGCCGTCGCCGCCTGTACCCGCCAGTGCGGCAGGGTCAGATCGGTGAACACATCCGGCGCGAACAACCCGTCCGGCGCGACATTGGTCTCCAGAAACCGAATCAACCCCGCAACCGCGGTCGCAGCCGCCGTACCCGGTGCCGTTGTGTGGTTCGTACTCAGCATGGTGTCCTCCTTCAGAGGGTTTTGAACTGACACCTCTCAGGCGTGACGTTCGGGGGAACACCGTGACGGCGTTGCTCACGGGGTGCGGGGATTCACGGGGTGGGGCTTCTAGAGTGCTGTCGCGTGGATCATCAGATTGTTCTTGTGGGTGGGGCGGGGCTGGCGATCATGATCGCGGCGTCGGTGTTCGCGCGGCGGACCGGGATCGCGGCGCCGTTGTTGCTGGTGGCGCTCGGGATCGGGGCGAGCTATCTGCCGAGTACGCCGACGATCCACCTGGAGCCGGAGATCATCCTGGCCGGGGTGCTGCCGCCGCTGCTCTACTCGTCCGCCGTGCAACTGCCGGTGCTGGACATCCGGCGGAATCTGTCGCTGATCTCCTGGCTGTCGGTGGTGATGGTGATCGCTTCGGCGCTGGCGATCGGCGGAGTGGTCCACGCGCTCTTCCCGAGCATCTCCTTCGCGCTGGCCACCGCGCTCGGTGCGGTGGTCGCCCCGACCGACGCGGTCGCGGCGACGGCGATCGGGCATCGGGCCGGGCTGCCACCGCGGCTGATGACGGTGCTGGAGGGGGAGAGTCTCGTCAACGACGCGGCAGCCTTGGTCGTACTCCGTACGGCGATCGCCGTGATCGCGGCGACCTCGGAGTTCAGCCTGCCCAAGACGATCGGGGACTTCGCCTGGGCGGTGGCCGGCGCGGCGATCATCGGGTGGCTGGTTGGCTGGCTGACAGCTGCGTTGCGTCGGCGGCTTGACGATCCGGTGCTCAACACCACGATCTCCTTCGCTGTTCCGTTCCTCGCGTACTTCCCGGCCGAGGAGCTGCATGCGTCAGGTGTCCTCGCCGTTGTCGCGGCCGGTCTGGTGACCGGTGCGCTCGGCGGCAAGTGGTTCAGTGGCCGGGACCGGCAGACCCAGTCGACCACCTGGACGACGATCAGCTTCATCCTCGAGAGCGCCGTGTTCGTTGCCATGGGCTACCAATTGCCGGAGCTGGTGGACTCGGCCCGGTCGGAGACCACGGGCAAGGAGATGACCGGCCTGGTCCTACTCGTGGTGGGCCTGCTGGTCGTCTTGCGGTTCGTCGGGTTGGCGCCTGTGCTGAGCCGCCGGTTCCGCCGCGAGGAGCGGCACGAGCAGACACGTGCACAGCTGAGTCAGTTCGAGGAGAAGCTGGACGCGATGAACCCGGCGGACGCCAGGGAGGAGAACCGCCTGGCCTGGGCACGCAAGCGACTTGCCCGCGGTCGGGCGGACGTCGAGTTCGAGGAGCGGGAGCCGATCACCGGCCGCGGTGCGCTGGTGCTTGCCTGGGCGGGGATGCGCGGTGTCGTCACCGTGGCCGCGGTGCAGACGATCCCGGCCGATACGCCGCACGCCGCGACCGTAGTACTGGCTGCGTTCCTGGTCGCACTCATCACCTTGGTGCTCTTCGGACTCACGCTGCCGACGGTGATCGCGAAGATGAACTTCAGTTCCGAGGACGCGGCGGACAAACGGGACTCGGTCCAGGCGTTGATGCGCCGGGTGGGGGAGCAGGCGATCGATGCCCTGGGCCCGTTGGAGGAGCAGACCATCGAAGGTGAACCACTCGACCGGGAGCTGGTCACCACGATGAAGGACCGGGTGATCCCGCGCGTCGTCTCCGCCGTCCGGGAGCAGCCGATGATCAAGCCGGACACCCAGGAGGTGATGCTCATCGTGCAGCGCCGCTACCTCGACGCGATGCGCGACGCCCTGATCGCCGAGCGCAGCATCGGCGCCTACAGCTCCGAGACCTACCGCCAGGTCGAGTCCTTCCTGGACTTGATGGAACAACGCTTCAGCGGGGTGTGATCTCGTATTCGACCTGGGGCAGCCGGCCGTTGCCGAAGTCGCGCGGGCGGGTCGCGCCGGTCTCGGTGAAGCCGGTCTTCAGGTAGAAGCGACGCGACTGCGGGGTGTCCCGCAGCGTCCACAGGTGCACGCGTTCGAACCCGTCGGCCCGAAGTTGCCGAAGCGTCCCCTCCATCAGTGCCGCCGCGACACCGCTGCCCCAGCCGTCCGGATGCCCATAGAAACTGAGGATCTCGGCCAGCCCCGGACGCTCCGTCGAGGGCGCACTCCAGGAGAACGCCAGCACCCGCCCGTCTACCGCGCCCACCAGGATCAGCCCGTCATCCTCAGCCACCCGCTGATGCCACCGCTCCAACCGGGACGCGACCTGCCCAGCAGCGAACTCCGCATCGAAGAACGGCGCATAGACCGCCTCCCACGAGGCCGCATGCGCTATCCCGATCGCCGCCGCGTCTTCCTTCCCCGCCCGATACACCTCGATCATCGGCCCATCGTGCCTCTAGATGCGACCTGGTCGCAAGAGAACTAGCGGTTTTCGAGTTCGTCGAGGAGGGACTTGTGGGCGGTTTTGAGGCGATCGGCGAGAGCTCGCCAGTCGGCTGAGCGGGTGGGGGCGGACTTGGTGGCGGTATAAGTGTCGACGGATCTGGCGAGGTAGTCGGTGACCGCGGTCAGGCCGGCCTCGGCGGATTGACGCGCTGTGCCGTCGAGGTGGGCGATCGCTCGCTCGCACCGGAGGATCAGGTCGATCGATGCCGTCGGCCAACTGACGGGCCGTGTCGGCGTGCGAGCGCGCTGGATCGTGGTCCGCGACCTGGCCGGCCCAACGCTGAACCAGCGAGGGGACATCTCGTTCCGGGGCCAGCCGTTTGGGGGTGCGCTTCGGCCAGGTGGCGATGGTCAGGACGACGACGAAGATCACCGGAGCGGCGACGAGCGCGAGCCATTTCCACGGGCCGGTCAGGGCTGCGATCGCGCCGGCGACAGCGAAGACGGCGGCCTCGGTCAGCGCGACCGGCTGGCGGAACCGCCGCCTCACCCGAAGTTCCGGAAGACTTGGACGAACGCGGTCCCGACGTTGAGCGGATTGCTCGCGTCGTACTGCGCGGCTTTGGTGCGGGTCGAGATCCCAGCGAGGATGGCGACGTCGGCGTTGTCCGCCTTGCCGTACGGCACCGTGAAGATCCGGGTCGAGGTGTCGTTCTTGTCCGGATCGAGTTTCTGCAGCAGGGCGTTCGCGCCGCCGGGGTACGGCTCGGTGTTCTGGCCGTCACTCAGCAGCACGATCGCGTTGATCCGCTCGGGATCCTCGGTGTTCGCCATCATCTGCCGGGCCGCGTCCGTCACGGCGTACAGGGCGGTGTTCCCGCGGGCCTTGAGACTTTGGATCTTGGCTTTCAGTTGGGCGCGGACGTCGCCGACGCGCGAGATCCGCATCACCTGGGTGTAGTCCGGATCCGACGAGAACGTCCACAGACCGACCTCGTCGTTGTCGTCCAGCAGGTCGAGCGCGTGCTGGGCCGCCGGGATCAGTTGCTGCAGCTTCGTCGGGTCGTCCACCTTGGTCGGATCGTCGACGAGCTGGTTCATCGAGCCGGAGACGTCCAGCACGAGCAGCACGCGCGCCTTCCGGCGGACCTTGTCCCAGCTGTTCACCATCGCGGCCAGCAGCTTGCCGTCCGGCGGCTGCACGAACGTCAGCTTCTGGTCGGCCGGCACTTTCAGCGTGTCGATGAGCTGCTGCGTCGGCTGCGCAGCGTTGTCCCGCGGCCGGAAGCCGACGTCGAGGAACTCCTGCTGCTGCTCCTTGGCGATCAGGAACTGGTAGAAGTCCTTCGCGATCGTCTTCTGATCAGGTGTCGCGGAGGCGAGCACGACGAACGGATGGTCGAGCTCGAGCGTGCCGTCCTCGGGATACACCACCCGCAAGGGATTGCGCGGTTCCCGGGCCTCGCTGATCTGCGAGAGGTCGCCGCTCGGCGCGCCGCGGTTGTAGAGATACGCCATCTGCTCCTGGATCACCACGGCGTCGACGTACGGCCGGTACTTCGCAGTGCTCTGGTTCTGCTCCGCGTCGTAGATCTGCCCCATGAACCGCACGGCCTCGTCGCCGTACCGCGAGACCGACGACTCGATCCCGTGCACGAAGGTCGTGACGTCCGGATTGTCGAGGTTCGCCGCGGTGAGGTCGCCGGGCGCGGCGTAGTACGTGGCGACTGTCGCGGCAAGACCGGAGGTCGAGGTCTCCGCGTTGTCGCGGCCGAGGATGAACTTGCCCCACTGGGGTTTCCCGTACGCCGCCCAGCCCTTCTTCGACAACTGCAGGACATCCGCCCAGGTCTTGAGGCGGGCCCCGTGCTGGTCGAGCGCCTCGGCCACCGATTGCGGCATCGCGATGACGAGCGTGCTGCGGGTGATCGACTGCGGCGCCGGATCGGCCGCGATCAGGTTGCCGTGGCCCTCCTGTTCGAGCAGCCGCAGCCACATCGACGAGGTCGGCAGCCAGACCTCGGGCGGGTCCTTCATGCCCTTGGCCAGGGCGTCCTTGGTCGAACCGGACGTCAGCGAGGTCAGGTCGATCTTGCCGCACAGACCGTCGATCGCGCGGCCCTCGGCGTTGTACTTCGCGACCAGCTTCTCCATCACGCCGGCCTTCTCGGTCGACGAGCTGACCTGGACGGTCTCCGTACGACGGCAGTCCGAGCTCTTCGGGGCACTGTCGTCGCTGTTGCCGCTGTTGGTGCCAGGGTCGGCCCGGCCGGGCGCGATCGCGGTGGCCGCGACCAGGGCGACGCCGGCCAGCGCGCCGATCAGATGGCCACGGTGGAAGCGCTTGGACACGTACTAGCCCCCCAGGTCCGTCAGCGTGGCTCGGTCAGATCCCAAGTCTCGAAGCTGAATCGCGTGACCGTGCCCGCCCAGCGACGATAGGTCGTCAGATTATCGTGGATGGGGTCACCTTCGCGCAGCATCTTCTGCAATCGTGTCCACACGCTCCCGGCGGGGGAGATCCGCTCCAGTTCGCCGACCAGATCGGTGATCCGGCCGGCCCGGTCCGGTTCCCGCACCGCGGTGGTCAGCGCCCGGCAGTCTTCCGGCGCGGCGATGAGCACCGCGAGCAGGACGAGGACTGCCTGGTAGGGGCCGCGAGCATCCGGTCCGATGAACGTGTCGAGCTCGTCGTCGGTGACGGCCGATCGCACCAGGCGGTAGAGGTTCACGAAGCGCTTCACCGCGCGAGGCGTGTCCAGCAAGGGCCTCAGGCGTTGGATGAACCGCAATTCTTCCTCGCGAAGCCGCAGTTGCTGTGGTTGCGGATTGGCCCGCTGGGGCGCCTGCCGAGTGGGGGTCTGGGTGGTTCCAGAGGTGGTCGCGGTGGGCTGCGTACCGGCGTACGGACTGGACGTTCCTGGTGCCGGGGTGCCTGCTGGTACTGGTCCGGACTCGGTCGGGACCAGGGAAGCGACGAAGCGATCGCCTTCCTCACCCATCGGGCGGAGGGCGAAGACGACCTGGAAGATCTTGTCGAGATAGTCCAGCGGGGAGGCGCCGCCGTCGGTGCCGCCGAACAACTCCGCGTAGTACTGCTCGAGGCACCGCCGTAGCCACCGCGGGTCGACGGCAACCACCACGACGAAGAGTGGAAGGGCGAGCAGCAGATGTACTGCGGCCAGCACGTCGACGACCTTGCGCGGCGTACAGCGGTCCAGGTCGTCGATGTAGAGGATCACCCGTTCGAGCGGCGGCGGACCCGACGACCCGGCTCGGCCCCATTCGCCGAATGCCTGCCGTGCGCTGTCGCTCAGCCGGCGGAGGTCCGCGTGCACATGACCGAGCAACCCGCGGTACTGGTCGTATCCGCCGGTGCGGGCGTCCTCGATCGCGAGCGCCAGCCGCTCGGCCGCGTCGAGATTCGCGAGCCGCATCCTGGTGTCCCGCACGGACTCGTCGAGGCGGGCGGTCCGTCGTCCGGCGACGCCACGGACTGCTCGCCATGCCGCGATGACCCGGTCGATGATCGGTGACGCTGCGACCGCGGTGGCCGCACCGAGAACCCACGAGAGCACGTTGTTGCCGGAGATTCGCCAAGCCAGCCAGGTCACTGCGGCCAGTACTACGACCGCGACTCCTGCCCAGGCGAGGCGACGGCGCGACTCCTTGAGGGCCGCCGACCACAAGCGAAGCCGCGCCTTCGTCCGCCGGCCGGCACCCGCCTTCGGATCGGCCAGCGTTTCGAGATCGCGAAGCTTCTGCCGTACTGCGTCGCGCTCGGTGCGGACCGCCTCGACCGTGGCGGGCGCAGGATCGGCGAGGCCGGCGAAGAGGTGCTCGACCAGACCGACCCACAACTGGTCGTCGTTGTAGTGCCAGGCGTCGAACCGCACCTGGCGGACGGCCGTTGTGAAGACACTGCGCGCAGGGTTCTGCCGACCTTGCTCGGTAAGCCGGCCGACGCTGTCCTGGAGCTGGCGCAGGAAGCTCGACTTGCCCGAACCCCACCGGCCGAGCAGCGCGATCGCCAGCGGCGGGTCGGTCTCGCGGTCGGTGATCAGCGCGGCGAGGCTGTCGACGTCGTCGGCGAACTCGAGCAGGTCGAGGGCGCTCTCCTGGTCGCTGCTGAGCCCGACCTGCGGATTCTGCATCGTGCCCGGCGAGACCTCCGCGCCGGTGGTCAGGTCCCAGACCTGGATCGCGCCGTCCTCGGTGCCGCTGATCAGCCGGCGGCAGTCCGGGGTGACGGCGAACGACTGGACCAGGCTGTCCTCGCCCTGCATGGTGATCGGGTCGGCCGGCGAGTCCGGATCCCAGGCCCAGATGCTGCCGTCGTCCGCACCGGCGATCACCTGCCGGCCGTCCGGAGTCACGCAGAGGGTGACGGCGTCCTCGCAGCCAGGGAGTTCGACCGCGCGGTCGCCCTGCAGGCGGTTCCAGTACCGCACCCGGCCGCGGGCGGTGTAGACGACGAAGGTGCCGTCGGGGGAGACCGCGACCGCGACGTTGTTGAGGGTCGGGCCGTCGAGCCGACCCAGCTCGTTGCCGGAACGGTCGGTGATCCGGATCAGTGGCGCGATGCCGGCGGTGACGATCTCGCCGTTCATGCTGACCGCGATGCTGTCGATCCCGCGGTGCCCGCCCGGCCGGCCCTGGCCGCCGGTCGGCTGCAGAACTCTCCCGGCGAGGTCGACGGCGGCGATCGCGTCACCGCGCAACGAGATGGCGATGTCGGTGACGCGGGTGGTGTGCGGGGTGGTCGAGGTGGTGTCGTTGAGGACGTCCCAGTCGACCACGATCAGCCGGCCGCAGGAGATGACGCGCTCGTTCTCGGTGACCGCGAGGGCGAGCACCTGGTCGCGGTGGTCGCGATGTTCGTGGTGCACCGACAGCAGCAAGCCGGTGCGCAGATCCCAGAGCCGGATGGTGCTGTCGTCGCCGCCGGTCACGATCCTGCTGCCGTCCGGGAACACGGCGATCGCCCGCACCCCACCCTGGTGCCCGGCGAACGGCTGAGGAGCAGTCGACATGGCTGCCGACCCTAGCGTGCTGGGGGCGTCACCGCCTGCTGTTCCCGGCGTGGTGCCGCCCGCCCGCTGACGGGGTTTTCGCTCGATGGCGGGTCTATCACGCGATAGTGGACGAATATCGCGTCAGCGGATCTACGCTCTGGGGATGGAGTTCGATCGGCACACGTTGGTGCTTCTGGTACGGCGGGCGGATGCGCCGGAGCTCAGTGACGAAGAGGGTGACGCGCTGCAGGACGCGCACCTCGCGTTCCGCGCGGAGCTGCGCGACAAGGGGTATCTCATCGGCGGCGGACCATTGGTCGACCAGGACGACGAACGGCTGCGCGGGATCTCGGTGATGGCCGTCGATCCGGAGACCGCTCGCGAACTGTCCAGCGCGGACCCCGCAGTACAGGCTGGGCGGTTGGCTGTCGAGGTGATGACCTGGATGGTCCCGGCCGGCAACGTCCAGTTCCACGACGTCCGTGCTCCCCGGTCAATTGCCGAGGTCGACGACTAGCCGGAGACGCGCTCACCAGGCTTCTGTCGGCTTCTGAGGTTGGTTAGCTGCCAGGCGAGGGCGTAGATCAGTACGGCGAAGGCGAGTGAGGCGCCTGCTCGTTTTGCTGCGCCGGTGAGGACGCCTTCGGCAACTTCAGGCCAGGAGCCCGAGGCTGCGCGGTAGTTGGTGTAGTCGTCGGCGGCGAGAACGGCAGCGCCGAGGACGGGGACTGCGATCAGGAGAGTTAGGACTGTTCGTCGCATTGCGCTGTTGAGGCGGCGGGTCTCGTGCGGAGCGCGATGCTTCCAGAGGAAGCGGGCGACGATGGCGAGGCCGAAGGCTGTGCTCGCGTATTGGAGTAGTCGGGGCGCGGGCACGAAGGAGGCCTCGGTGAGAGCGTCCCAGAGGAGATGGGTCGCGATGCCGATCAGCGCGGACGCGAGTAGCCATCCGGCGTACAAGGCCTTGTTTTGCGGGCTTTTCGGCGCGGGGAGGCCGAGGGTGGGCGGGAGCAGGGCGGCGATCGGTGCGCGCACGAGCCAGTAGGCGGCGACCAGCGCTACGGCGTACAGGAGGTCGATCGGTAGGCCGGTGAGGGAATGCGTGTGGGTTGCGTTGAGGAACGAGCCGTACCAGTCGTCGGCGCTGGTCGAGGTGATGCCGGCGGCGGTGAGGAAGTAGGGAGTGTCGGGGGCCATCGAGCCGGCGACCAGGGCGGCCGGGACGAAGGGGTGGCGCAGCAGAGGGAGCACCGCGGCGGGATGGGCCAGCGTGAAGGGCATCTCGGGAATCTTCTCTGCTCGTCGTGGATAGTACGTAGCAGAGAATACTCCGTCGAACGGACTATAGCGAAATCAGGGCCGTTGCGTAGGCGATGAAGAGCGGGGAGGCGGCTGCGCTCGCGGCCAGGGCGCGCGGGCCCGCAGTACGGATGCTGATGACGCCGGCGAGCGCGAGGGTGAGTAGCGGCCAGGCGCCGTAGTCCGTGCTGAAAACAAAATTCCGCGTCTCGACCAGGGCGATCGGGAACCAGGCGACGGCGGCCATGCCACCAGCCAGTACTGCGTACTGCCGGTCGCCGCGTCGGTCCGGGGGACAGGCGAGGAGGACGAATGCGGTCAAGGCAGCTGCGATCGCCTCGGGTAGACCTTCGGCGTACAGGCCTCGCGCGATGGTCCACTCCGCGGCGAAGCCGAGGAGGCCGATCGCCGCGAAGGGAGGGGAGCGTCTGATCAGGCCCGTGATCGCACCGGCGCACATCATTGCCAGGAGCAACAACTGCAGCCCTTGCCGCAGATCGGTGGTCGCCAGATGGCTCCAGGTCGAGCCCGGCGAGAGCGCGATCCCGGCGTACCAGCGCATCAACTGGATCCCGCCGTACGCCGCGGTGACGGCGAGGGCGAAGGGGTTTGCGAGGGCGAAGAAGCGTCCGCCGGACGAGGCCGAATCGAGCCCGAGGCGGACTCGGAGCGCGTGCGCGATCAGGTCGGCGTCCGCTCTGAGTCGGGCCGGCCACGCGAGGTCCATCGTCAGTTCGCGATGGACGTCGAGGATCTCCTGCCCGTGGGCTGTTCGGTAGCCGCCCGGATACAGCCGCAGCAGGCTGCCGGTTGGCTCGGTGTCGCCCTCGGAGTCCGTGGGGCTCATGTCGCTGTCGCGGCTCCACCGGCCAGTCGTCGCCTGACCTCGCGGGCGGTGGCGGCCAAGCGCTCCGCCTCTTCTTCCAGTCGCTCCCGGCCGACCGCGGTGAGCGCGAAGATCCGCCGGGCGCGACCGCCGACGATCTCTTCGCGCTCCACCTCGATCAGGCCTTCCGCGAGCAGCCGGTCCAGCGCGCCGTACAGCGCGCCGGTCCGCGGCGCCACCCGGCCGTCGGTGATGACCTTGACCTCCTGGGCGATCGCGTAGCCGTGCCGGGACTCGTTGGCGAGTGTGGTCAGCAACAGCAGCGCCAGCTCCTGCATCCCTCGTTCCGTCATGCGGACAGAGTATTCCGTTCGACGGACGATGCGGTCAGGAATCCCAGATCGGGCCGAGTGCGGGGATCCCGAGCTGTTCCATCCTGTGCACGACCGACCAGGTCACCTTCTTGTTCGAGACACAGATGACTGCCTCGGCGTTGGAGGACTCGTACGCCGAGTAGGCCAGCTTGACCATGTCGGGTTTGCCGTGGGCATCGGTGTCCCAGATCAGGGTGTCGGGTTGGGCTTCGAGGATCTCGTCGACCAGTTCCTGTCCGTAGGTCTTGACCGGGTCGCGCGTCACCCAGACCAGCTTGTGCGGCACCCGGGCTGCCAGGACGTGTGCAAGGACAGGCCCGATCCCGCTTCCGGTGACTACATAGACAACCTTCCTGAAGACGGTGCCGTAGTTGGCCATCCCGGCGGTGGCGATGCCACGGACCCAGATGTGGGACGGCGGGTTGTCGATGAAGTCCCCGGTCCAGTCGCCGGCCCGGGAGACTGCCATCCGGAACCCGGGGGCACCAGGTGTCGGGATCACGGCGAAGCTGTGCCACTGCTGCAAGGGGTGCCGCGCGATGGATCGCGTCGACCCGGCCATCGGCCTGCTCTTGCCGGCCTTGACCAGGGCGACGTGCGACGACGGCCGGTGGACCTCGATCGGGATGCGGCGGAGCAGCAGCCAGGGGACGAGTGAGCTGGTGGTTGTCAGCACGAGCACCCAGACGGTCGGCGTACCGGCCAATGCTGCGGGCAACGAACTGGTTCCGCGGTGTTCTTCGGCAAGGAGGAAGGCGCCGATCCAGAACAGGGTCGACAGGGACCAGCCGCCGAAGCGGTGAACGCGCTCGAACAGGTCGTGATGCTTGGCCCGGAAGGCCGGCCGGGAAGTCATCACGATGCCGAGGAGCAGGAGCGACTGGACGTAGTACACGAGTAGTAGGCCGGCGCCGACCTGGCCGGTGGCGACGATGGTCAGGCCGAGGAACCAGAAGGTCCCGCAGATGGCGCCGCCGACGTGCAGTCCGCCCAGGTGGTAACCCTTCGCGAGCGCCCAACGCAGTCGCAGTGGCCATGATTTGGGCACCTTCATCACTAACCGCGACAAGGCATTCACGAAGAATTGCTGGCGGATCAGAATTCCCAGTGCGAAATTCACTTGGGCGATGAGGGTGACATTCGGTGTCTGCCACCAATGATTGGCCAGGCCGTAGCCGAGGGCAACTAGGTTGACGGTGATCACCAAAAGGATCAGCCGGTGGCTCTGCATCAGCCGCGGATGCTTCGGAATCCGCCGCCACCAAGGCAGAACAGCTGGTAGGACCACCTCCTGCTGGAGCGCAGCAGGGCGTTCGTGCATGACCGTACTCATGAAAATTCCCCCAGAATTTTCAGTCCTCCCCGAATTCACCGTGGACGCATCGAATCCCCACCCGATGGACCGCCCCGGTGCCGGGCTCGAATCATCCCGGTAATGGCTGGTGAGACGCCGCCTCGGGGCAGGTGGTTCGCGCTGCAACGAAACCTCAACAATCCGCGGCGGACGGCGTACGCGATGATGAGCAGATGCTCATGAGGAGGCAGTCGTGAAGGTGTTCCTGTCGACGGACATGGAGGGGACCGCCGGAGTCGTCGACTGGGGCCAGGTCCGCGGTCCGGGTGCGGAGTACGAGTACTACCGGGGCCAGTTGCAGGCCGAGGTGAATGCGGCGATCGACGGGGCGCTCGCGGCGGGCGCGACCGGGTTCCTGGTCAACGACTCACATTCGACGATGCAGAACCTCCGCCCGGACGAGTTGCACGGCCGGGCGAGCTATCTGTCCGGCCGGCACAAGCCGCTGTACATGATGGAAGGTCTCGACGACTCCTTCGATGCGGCGCTGTTCATCTCGTACCACGGGTCCGCGGGCGCCACGTCGTCTGTGCTCTTCCATACCTACAACCCTCGGGCGATCGCCGAAGTCCGCCTCAACGGAGTGGTCACCGGTGAGGCCGGGGTCAACGCGTTGGTCGCGCTCGCCTACGGGGTTCCGGTGGTGCTGATCTCGGGGGACCGGGTGACGATCGACGAGGCGCTGCCGTTCTGTCCCGAGATCGAGGGGGTGGTGGTGAAGGAGTCGGTCTCGCACAACGCGGCGCTGTCTCTGCATCCCGTCGCGGCGCAGGAGTTGATCCAGGAGGGGGCGCAGCGGGCGCTGGGTCGGCTGGACAGCTTCCAGTTGCCGAGCATCACGCTCCCGGCGGAGCTGACCGTTCGGTTCCACGCGGCTGCGCAGGCGGAGCTGATCTGTGCGATCCGGGGTGTCGAGCGGCAGGACGAGAAGGTCGTCGTGCTGCGGTCAGAGGATCCGCTGGAACTCTTCCGCACCTTCATCGCGGCCGTCCTGCTGAGCCGGGCGGTCAGCGAACTCTGAGACGGGGGTTGGCCTACGATCATTCATCCTCTATGTTACATAGAGAATGTCTTATTGGTCGACGAGTCGGCGGAGATGAGATCGATGACTGACCAGGTCGTAGAGCAAGGGGCCGCTCGGCTGCTCTCGTCGGCGGCGCGGCTGTCGCGGGACCCGATGACCGAGATCGACTGGGAGGCCGGGCAGGACGACCTCTACGGACTCTCGCCGGAGTGGAGCACGCTCTACGGCACGTCGTACTGGGACGAGCTCAGCGAAGAGAAGCGGCGGGAGCTGACCCGGCACGAGGCGGCTTCGGTGGCGAGCACGGGGATCTGGTTCGAGTTGATCCTGCAGCAGATGATCCTTCGGGACGTCTATTCCACCGACCCGGCCAGCAGCGAGTTCCAGTGGGCGCTGACCGAGGTCGCGGACGAGTGCCGGCACTCGATAATGTTCGCTCGCACCACGGGAAAGCTCGGTGCGGCTGTCTATCGGCCGTCGACGCTCACCCGCGAACTCGGTCGCCTCTTCAAGACTTTGGCGTACGGCGAATCGGCGTACGCGGCGATTCTCGTGGCCGAAGAAGTGCTCGATGTCATGCAGCGGGACTGGATGCGTGATCCTCGGGTGCTGCCGTTGGTTCGGCAGGTGAACAACATCCATGTCGTCGAGGAATCGCGGCACATGATGTTCGCGCGGGACGAGACGCGGGAGGCGCTGGCCGGTGCCGGCCGGGCGCGGCGGTGGACGAGCGCGCTGGTCGTCTCGATCGCCGCCTCGGTGATCGTCAATGCGATGGTCAATCCTTCCGTCTACAAGAATGTCGGCCTGGAGGTGGAGCGGGCTGTTCGCGAGGCTTCGGCGAACGAGCATCATCGAGCCTTGCTGCGGTCGAGTTGTGCCGGGTTGATGGAGTTTCTCGGCTCGGCCGGGCTGCTCACTGGGGCAGCCGCACGCGTCTATCGGCGCGTCGGGCTGATCTGATCCGCGATGGCCTTCGTCGTCGGTGGTGGTTGTTGTAGCGACGCGAGTTGTATCGCGGTCTGCCCGGTCAACTGCATCCACCCGGCTCCCGGTGAGCCTGATTTCGGGATGACCGATGGGGTCTACATCGATCCGCAGGTCTGCATCGACTGTGGTGCCTGCGCGGAGGCGTGTCCGGTCGACGCGATCTCGCCGCTCGACCAGCTCGCGGCCGACGATCCGCGGATCGCGGTGAACGCGGACTTTTATGTCCGTCATCCGGAACTCCGCAGCGACGGGGGACTGGAGTCCTGGGGGCCGCCGTCGTTCGATGCCTGGGCGGCTGCCGCGGTGCCGATGCGAGTGGCGATCGTCGGGGCTGGGCCGGCTGGGGTTTACGCCGCGCGCGAGCTGCTGTTCCGTAGTACGGCGGAAATCACCTTGTACGACAAGCTTCCGCAGGTCGGTGGGCTGGCGCGCTACGGGGTCGCGCCGGATCACCCGGCGACGCGGCAGATCGTCGGCGTCCTGGAACGGGTCGTCCGCCATCCGCGGATCCGGCTGCGGCTGGGCGTCGAGTTCGGCCGGGACGTCGATCACGCAACGCTGGCTGCGGAGTACGACGCGGTGATCTATGCGGTCGGCGCTTCGGAGAGCCGGCTGGCCGGGATCCCGGGGGAGGGGACGGCGGGCAGTTGCACCGCAGGCGATTTAGTTGCCTGGTACAACGGCCACCCCCGCATCGACGACTGTCCTGTCGTACTCCGCGGACCCCGAGCCGTCGTGATCGGCAACGGCAACGTGGCGATCGACATCGCCCGCCTACTACTCAGCGACCCGACCCGCCTAGCTTCCGCCGACCTGACTGATCCGGTACGCCGTACGTTGACCGCCAGCGGCATCCACGAAGTAGTCCTCCTAGGCCGCCGAGGCCCGGAAGCCGCCGCCTACTCCGAGCCCGCCCTCCGCGAACTCCTGGACCTAGCCCCGCTAGAAGACGCCGACCTGACCGTCGACCCCCAACCCGGCCGCCGCCTAGTACTACGCTTCGCCACCTCGCCGACCAGCTGGAACAACGGCCTCCTCGAAACCACCACCGGCCCAATTCAAGCCGGCACCCTGATCAGCGCCATCGGCTTCCAATCCCCACCGATCCCCGGCCTCCCCTACGACGCCCACCGCGCCCTCGTCCCCCACCTCGACGGCCGCGTGCTAGGCCTACCCCGCACCTACCTCACCGGCTGGACCCGCCGAGGCCCCACCGGAGGCCTAGGCCACAACCGCCTCTGCGCCGAACAAACGGTATCGACCCTCCTCGCCGACATCCTCAATTCATCCAAGCCCGAACCCGCCTACTAGAGCGAGAAGGCCTCACTGATCTTGTTCTGTGGGACGCCGCCGTTGAGGGCTGGGTAGAAGGGGTGGCCGGGGATCAGGTCGGTGCGCCGTACGGGAGAGCCGGTTAGGGACGAGGCGTAGAGGGCGGTGACGAACTCCATGGTCGGGCGGGTGCTGGCCAGGGTGGTGTTGTGGGGGCGGCCGGCTAGGAGGTCGTCGACCAGGTGGGCTGAGTTGGGCCTCGTGGTTGCTGGGGACGTCGTCGCCGGCTGATGCGTTCCAGATCGTCTGAGACGGGGGCTTCTTCGGTACGGCGTACGCCGGGGTTGAGGCCTAGGGTGGCTGCTTGGGCGGCGTCGGGGGCTGGGGTGAAGGTCCAGTCGGTGTCGGAGTAGCCGTAGAGGTGGTTGACCTCGAGGGACCCGCCGGTGGTGTCGATGCGGATGCGGCTCAGCTCCCGCGGCGACAGCAGGCTGTTGATGACTGTTGCTACGGCGCCGCTCTCGAAGATGACCGACGCCATCGAGACGTCCTCGAACTCCACTGGACGGTCCAGCCGTACGGCGGTGGCGTTGATCGTCTGCCACGGTCCGAGCAGGTGGAGGAGAAGGTCGATCTGGTGGATGCCGTGGCCCAGCGTCGGGCCACCACCTTCGCCGACCCAGGTGCCGCGCCACTCGGGGTCGAAGTAGCTGCGCGGCCGGAACCACAAGGTCTCGCAGACGGCGACCTGCGGTTCGCCGAGCACACCGCGACCGAGCAGATCGGCCGCGCCGCACTCCGCCCGATCCGTGCCGATGCTGGAAGACCACGAAGACCGAGCCCTCGCTCGAACGCTCGGCCTCCGCGACAGCATCCATCTCCGCGAGACTCAGCACCGGCGGCTTCTCCAGCAGAACGGACTTCCCTGCAGCCAGGATCTCGATGGCAAGAGCGGCATGGCTCCCGGGCGGTGTTGTCACCGAGACCAGGTCAGGGTCGGCCTTGGCGAGCAGCTCCGACAGTTCGGCGTACGGCGTGGAGCCGTGCTTCTCCGCGAGCGCCTCGGCGTTCGCGAAGACGATGTCGTTGACTCCGACGAGCTCGGTCCGGCCGGTGCTCTCATAGGCCTCGGCATGGCGGCGACTGATGCCTCCGGCTCCGACGATGGCGACCTTCAGTTTGGCCGCTCCCCGCAGTACGGCCTGCTGTTGTGCGGTCAGCGCGAGCCGCATGGTCTCGAAGGTGTGCTCCTGCGGCGCGGCCGTCGTGGTCCGCTCCTGCACGTCGCGGATCAGATCGGGGAAGTACGTCAGCTCGACGTCCGAGCAGTCGATGTACTCGCATGCCCTCCTGGTCGACCAGGAACAGATGGTCGCCGCCGTCGCGACCCGCGATGTCGACGTACTTGCGCAGCTCGATGTAGCCCTCGGTGCCGAGGATCATCAGCCGGCCGTCGCCCCAGGTCGGCAGCCCGGCCGGGGTGTACCAGTCGACCCGGATGTAGCCCTGGGCGTTGTCGCTGCGGAGCAGCAGGTCGCCGAAGTCCTGCAGACCGGGCTCGTCCGGGTTGGCGAAGTTCCCGACCGTGCTGGCGACCACCTCGGCCGTCCGGGCGCCGGTGAACCAGAGGAACTGGTCGATCTGGTGCGAGGCGATGTCGACCAGGATTCCGCCGTACCGGCTCTTGTCGTAGAACCAGTCCGGCCGGCCGGCGCTGCCGCCGAGGTGGGCCCGGTCGCCGATCCGGTGCGGACCGAGGCCGAGTGGTCTGGACGACGGTGCCGATCCGCCCGTCGCGGACCAGTTCGCCGGCCTTGATCGACACACGGTACCTCGAACCGCTCGGAGAACGTGACCGACCAGAACCGGCCGGTCTCGGCGACCGCCTTCTCGATCTCCTCCAGCTGGTCGAAGGCTGACGCAGCCGGGCTTGTCGGCGACCACGTCCTTGCCGGCCCGCAGCGCGGCGACGGCGATCGGGCCGCGGCGGTCCGGTACGGCGGCGGTGACGATCAGGTCGATCCCGTCCCGGGCGATCAGCTCGTCGGGATCGTCGACGACCTCGACGTCCGGGTAGCGCTCGCGGACTCGGCCGCGATCGCCGCGGTCGGATCGTCGGTCGCCATCGCGACGAACTCGGCACCGGCGGTGATCAGCCCGGCGATCTGGCCGTGGATGTGCGCGTGATCGAGACCGACGGCGGCGAACCTGACGGTGTGTGAGGAGGTCAAGATGTTCCTTTCAGCGTAGACGCGAGCTTCGAGTGCTTGGCCGAACTCTTCGGCGATCTTGTCACCACCGCCGCTCTTCCACTTCTTGACCGCGGCCGCCCAGGCGGAGACCGGCTTGCGGCCCTGGATGATGTCGTTGGTGACCTGGGTCGATGTCGTCGGTCAGCTGCGGGCCCTTGCGGACGTTGGTCTCGGAGTACAGGCCGGCGACCGGGTTGGCGCAGCGCGGTCGGGGCAGATCTGCTTCATGGCGTTGAACTCCGCCTCGCTGTTGCCCTCGCTTCTCCGGCAGGAAGATCGTCCACGGGCGCGTCGGCCTGGTACATCAGCCCGAGCTGGGTCTCGCTGAAACCGCTTGTCGGTCAGCACGGGGTTGCCGTCGACGACGGTGTGGTGGATCCCCGGCAGGCCGAACTTGCGGAACAGGTACTCCTGGGTGCCGAACGGCGCGGCGAGGAAGTTCAGGTACGCCAGCAGCGTCTCGACCCGCGCCTCGGACTTCTTGCTGATCGCCGTGAAGCCGATGGTCGGACGCGCCCAGCCAGATCCGGCCCTGTCCCGAGCCGTCGTGCTTCGGCGGCGCGATGATCGCGATCCGGGCCTCCTTGTCGACCGCGGTCTGCAGGTAGCTCGGCCAGCCGCTGAACGTGTCCGTGGACCAGTGGGCTGGAGCCGTTGCCGAACCTGACCTTCATGTCCTGGTTCTGGCCGGAGAAGGCGTCCGGGTGGATGTAGCCGGCGCGTCCACAGCTTGCGGAGGATCTCGAACACGTCCTCGTGCGCCTCGTGCTCGAGGTAGCTGACGAGCGTCTTGCCGTTCTCGCTCCAGTTGTTCGGCATGTCGAACATGTTCCGGACGAACTGGGTCGGCGAGGCCGCCAGCGCGAACCGGTTCTGCCGCTTGTCGGTCAGCTGCTTGCACAGCTCGAGGAAGTCGTCGGCGCTCTTGACCTCGGCCTTGACGCCCTTGCTTCTCCAGGATGTCCGCCCGGCTGTAGAGGGCCTGCGAGCTGATCGCGCCGCGCGGGATCGGGACGCCGTAGATCTTGCCGCCGAAGATGCAGCGCGTTCCAGCGCGACCTCGGGCAGGTTCGCCAGGAACGGGTACTTCTTGATCTTGTCGCCGGACAGGTGCGGGGTCAGGTCGGCCGCCTTGGCCGCCAGCAGCTGCGGGACCTGCGGAACGCCGCCGACCAGGAAGATGTCGCCGAGCTGGTCGCCCGCGACCGACGGTGGCGAACTTCTGGGTGTAGTCCACCGACGGCGTCAGGCTCACCGAGACCGGCGACCCGACCTGCTTGTTGAGCTCCTGCCAGAACCGGTTCTGCTCGAGCTTCGGCGGGATCGGCGTGTTCGTGAAGGTCAGCACCGTCGATCGGCTTGCCGTCACCCGGCGGCTGCCGTGATGGCCTGGACCGGGTCGGCCGGGTAGCGGTTGAACGCGTCCGGGATCTTGTACTCGGCGCCGGCCAGGTCCGGCTTGACGCCCGTGTACCGGATGTACGCCGGCCGGACCTGCGACTGCGAGCGTCGCCGTTCGTTGCCGGCGGCGCCACCGCGGCCCTCGTTGGAGCAGCGCCGACGACGCCGGCCAGGCCGATGGCGCCGGCCCCGGCCAGCAGGGTCCGGCGGGTCAGCCGTGAATCATCATGTCTCATGTTCTGGCCTTCCTCGGTCAGCCCTTCACGGCTCCGGTCAGCACGCCCTTGGCGAAGTGCCGCTGGATGAACGGATAGACGCACAGGATGGGAACGACCGAAATCATCAGGATCGCCATCTGGATGGACGTCTGCGGTGGCAGCGCCTCGCCCGCGGCACCGAGGTCCTGGGCGCCGATCTCGACGCCGTTCACGACGTAGGTCCGCAGGACGAGTTGCAGCGGCCATTTGCTGCTGTCGTTGAGGTAGAGCAGGGCGCCGAAGAAGCTGTTCCAGTAGCCGACGCCGTAGAACAGGCCGACCACCGCGACCACCGCCTTGGACAGCGGCAGGCCGATGTGCCAGAACAGTTTCCATTCGGTGGCGCCGTCGATCCGGGCCGAGTCGAGCACCTCCCCGGGCAGCCCGACGAAGTACGCCCGGACCACGATCACGTTGAACGCGCTCACCGAGATCGGCAGGATCACCGCCCACAGGCTGTTCAGCAGCCCGAACTGCTGGACCACCAGGTAGCGTCGGGATCAGACCGGGATTGAACAGCAGGCTGACCAGGACGAGCAGCAGCAACGGCTTGTTGCCGAACGTGCCGCGCCGGCTCAGCGCCCAGCCGAGGGTGCAGGTGAGCAGCAGCGCGATCGTCGGTACCGACGACGGTGATGAAGCCGCTCACCAGCAGCGCCTGGGTCACCGTCCCGCCGGACAGGATCGACCGGTACGCCGACAGGTCGATCCCGTGCGTCGGGAACATCACGAACCCGCCGGCCCGGATCACCTCGCTCGGGGCGAGGCCAGGCTGGTCGAGATCACCCCGATGAACGGGACCACCACCACCGCGCAGATCACGGTGAGGAAGACGGCCTTGATGATGCGCTCGGCCCGTCCCGGCATCGGCATCCCGCCGACGAGGACCTGCTCCCTGGCGTGACTCATCCGCGGTACACCCCTTCCTCACCCAGGCGGTGCGCGAGCTTGTTGGCGGCCAGCACCAGCGTCAGCGCGACCACGCTCTTCACCAGGCCGACCGCGGCCGACATGCCCCAGTCGCCGCCGATGATCCCGTTGTTGTAGACGTAGGTGTCGAGCACTTCGCTCGCATCGACCCCGACCGCCTGCTGCTGCAGGATGATCTGCTCGAAGCCGACCGTGAGCGAGTCGCCGAGCTTGAGGATCAGCAGCAGGATGATGATCGGTTTCAGGCCCGGCAGCGTGACGTGCCAGGTCTGCCGCCACCGCCCGGCGCCGTCCACGGCGGACGCCTCGTAGAGCGATCGGTCGATCTGGGACAGCACGGCCAGGAACAGGATCGTCGCCCAGCCGGTGTCCTTCCACATCACCTGCGAGGTGAGCAGCGCGCGGAACGCGTCGACGTTGCCGATGATGTTGATCGGGTCGTAGCCGTGGCCCCGCAGCCAGTTGTTGATCATGCCGGTGCCGCCCAGCACCTGCTGGAAGACCGCGACCACGATCACCCAGGACATGAAGTGCGGCACGTAGATGATCGTCTGGACGAGCTGCCGCAGCCGGTTCGACAGCAGGCTGTGCAGGACCAGCGCGACCACGATCGGCGCCGGGAAGACGATGACGGTCTGGATCAGCGGTCAGGATCAGCGTGTTCTTGACCGCGTTCAGGAACTCCGGATCGCCGTTGACGATGGTGCCGGAAATTCTCCACGCCCGACCACAGACTCTGGCTGACGCCCAGATAGGGCTGGTAGTCCTGGAAGGCAATGACGTTGCCCCAGAGCGGGTAGTACTGGAACGCGCAGATGACCAGCATTCCCGGAATCGCCAGCAACAGGACCGGATAATCGCGGCGTAATCGCGTCGAGCATCGACAGTTTGTCGGCTGGCGGTGGAGCGGCGTCGAGCACGGTCACAGACGCTCCTTGGGTCATCCAATAAAATGTGATCGATCCACTTCTGAGCCGGTAGCTAACCGCAGCCGTCCGGGGGTGTCAACCCCTCGGCCCCGGTATCCGCTGCGACAGCGCCGGACGGTGTTAGACCTTCGTACGCCGCCGGGTGACCGGTGCGGCCGCGGAGGAGGAAGGTGGCAGAAGCGGCGCCGAAACGGCCGGCGACGATCCATCAGGTGGCCACGGCTGGCCGGGGTGTCGCACACGACGGTGTCGCGGTATCTGCAGGACAAGGACAGCCTGAAGCCGAAGACCAGGGTCAAGGTCGAATTCGCGGTCAAGACCCTCGACTACCGGCCGAACCTGGTCGCCCGATCGATGCGGACCCGGCGGACGAATCGGCTGGCGATCGTGCTGGCCGCCGGGCCCCACTTCCCGGGCCGACTGCTCGCGGCGGCTTTCGAGACGGCCCACAAGGCCGGCTATCAGGTCGAGGTGGTCAGCGTCGAGGGCGGCCCGCGGGCGCGGCCGGCGCGGATCGACGACCTGGCCGATCCGGCCAGGTGGAGGGAATCCTGGCGATCTCCTCGATCGGCCTGAAAGGCCGGCGGTCCACGCCGGGTGCCGATCGTCGAGAGCGACATCTACGACGATCACCTGCGCGGGCTGGGCGAGCTCGCCGACGCCGCCGAGGTCCGGGGATCATCGAGCACCTCAGCGTCGCTGGGCCACCGGACGTTCCTCCACGTGGCCGGCGCGCCGACCCACGCGTCGGCCCGCAACCGCAAGAGCGTCTACCTGGAGACGATCGAGGAGCTCGGGCTGGATTCGGTCGGCGTGCTCGACGGCGACTGGTCGGCCCAGTCCGGCTACGACGCGATCACCAGTCTGCCGGACGACTGCGGCGTCACGGCCGTCGTCGCGGCCAACGACGGCGTCGCGATGGGGGTGATTCGCGGCGCGCTCTCCCGCGGGTGGCAGGTGCCGCGGGACCTCAGTGTGTTCGGCTGGGACGACGAGGAGTTCGGCCGGTTCGCGACCCCGTCGCTGTCGACGGTGGCGGTCGACCGCGAGGCCCAGCGGCCGCTACGCGATCCACCGGCTGCTGGCCGAGATCCACGGCGACCCGCTGCCGGAGCCGCCCAGCCGGGACGATCAACCGGCTAATCTTCCGGGAGTCCACCGCACCACCTCCCACCGCCCATTCGGAGGCACAGTGAAGTTCACCGCCCGGTTGGCCGTCGCGCTCTGCGCGGTTGCCGCCCTCATCCTGCCCGCCGGTACGGCGACAGCCGCTGACCATCGGCCGTCCTGTTCGGTGGTCTGGTTCGACCTCGGCAACACGCTGGTGAACACCTCGGTGCCGGGGCAGATGACCTACATGCCCGGTGCGCTGCGCCACCTGCGGTTGCTGCACGCCCTCGGCGTACCGATCGGGTTGATCACCAACGTGCCGCCGGAGTGGGGTGCCACCGACGCGGAGCGGGCGGCCGCGACCAAGGCCTACGTCGACAAGGCCTGGGTGGAGCCGAAGCCGTTCGCCTGGGAGCTGTTCGGCGATCGGATCCTGACGCCGCGCACCACAGCGGAGTCCAAGCCGGCGCCGGCGTTGTTCGAGCGCGGCCGGGAGACGGCCGCACCCTGCCGGTCGTTCTACGAAGGCGAGACCCCGGCCGAGATCACGGCGGCGGACAGCGCCGGGCTGACCGGTTACCTGACCGGACAGCCCGACCGCCCGGCGTTCCTGCCGGTGTGGCGGTTGTTCCTGCCCTAGCTGGGCAGGGCGCCTTCGAGACCGTCGAGGATGGCGCGGCAGTCGCGTTGGAGCGTCGCGGCGTCCACGGCGGTCAGCAGGAACACGCCCAGCCAGTTGCGCGACCCACCCGACGGATCAAACGTAGGAACCCGCGTGCCGGCCGGCAGCATGAAGGCCGGCACCGGTTCGACCGTGCTGCCGGGGGAGAGCAGCGTCGACCAGTCCACCTGCTCCGGATGCCACAGCGGCTGGGTCTTCCATGGCGTGCCGGCGGCGTCGGCCGGTACGACGGCGACAGACGCGGCGGCGCGGCCACCTTCGACCAGCATGGCCGGCGGGTAGTCGACCTGCTCGCCGAGCTGTTCGCGGATCAGCATGCCGATCGGGTCCAGGTCGAAGACGATCTCGGCCTGCCGGGTGGTGAGCAGGCCGCCGAACCGGGCGCCGACCTCGATCACCACCAGTTCGCCGTCCGCGCGCAGCTTGAGTTCGGTGTGGGTGCCGCAGGTGTCCAGGCCGAGCGCGTCGACCGCCCGCCGGGAGACCTCTTCGATCTTGCGCTGCAGGTGCTCCGGCAGCACGCACGGCGACGTACTGGCGACCTCGATGTACGGCGGCACGGTCGGCAGCTTGGCGGTGATCGCCAGCGCGTGGTACTTGCCCTTGGCAACGATGCCCTCGACGCTCAGGTAGTCGCCGTACCCGGGCTCGTCGTACCAGCCCTCGGTGGTGCCGTCCATGATCTCTTCGACCAGCCGGTCGGCGTCGGTGTTCTGCTCGTAGAGCTCGTTCATGCCGACCTGGCCGCCCAATTCCAGGGCGTCTTCGATCTCGGCCCACGCCCCGTCGACCTGAGAAGGCGACGTCAGCACGAGCTGGGCCACGGAGCCGGCGCCCCAGGCGGGCTTGAGCAGCAGCGGCGGCGTCAGCGCGGCGAGCGCGCCGTGCAGATCGGCGGCGGAGTCCACCCGACGGAAGCGGGGGATCGGCACCCCAGCGGCCTGCCAGGCCTGCCGCATCAGCCGCTTGTCGCGCGCGACGCGGATACCAGGTCCGGCACCCGCCAGACCCGAGCCGGTCCGCCGCGTTCGCCACAGCCAGTACGGCGAACTCGGACAGCGTGAAGAGCGCATCGGCGCCGAGCTCACGGGCATAGTCGACGATCGCGGAGACCACCGGCTCGCCAGGCGTCAGGCCGCCGGGGTGCACGGTGATCGACGTACAGCAAGGCTCCCAGATCTCCTTGGCTGCTTCGGGAAGCGGCGACAGCGCGAGCACGTGCAGTTCGCCGCAGGCCGCGATCCGCGGGAACGCGGTCTCGAGCGGAGCGCCGCCCTTGACGTAGACGTACAGGATCTTCTTCACGCGAGGCTCTCCTTGACGGCCGCGCGGTCGCGGCTCCGATTGATCAGTACGGCGAGGACGACCATCGCCACCGTGACGGCGGCGGCGAGCAGGACCAGGAAGGCCGGCATCGCGCCGCGGGCGAGGAATCCGCCCATGATGAAGACCACCAGCGCGCAGACCGCGCGGTCGGCGAGCGACTCGACCGACAGCAGTGTCGCGCGGCGCGCGGGTTCGGTGATGGCCGAGTTGACCAGCTTGCGCTGCACCGGGAAGGCGAGTCCGGACGCGAGCGAGAACACCGCGAGACAGACCATCGTGCCGGCCAGTCCGAGCGGGATGACCGAAGCGAGCGCGACCGCCATCAGCACGGTCAGCGCCAGCACGACGCGGACCTGCCCGAAGCGAGCCAGTACTGCGGAACGCGCCGCGCCGGCCACCTCGAAGACGGTCGTCGCCGCCATCAGTACGCCGAACCAGTGCAGCGGCAGGTGCTTGGACTCCAGGATCGGCTGGAACAGGTTGGCCTGCCCGATCCTGACCAGGGTGAAGATCGCGATCCCTTGCGCCATCAGCAGCATCAACCGCTTCGACGAGGCGAGCGACCGCAACGCACCGGCGAGCGCGGGCAACACCGGCTCGACCTTGTGCGACTCGATCCCCGGCAGCCGCGGGAAGCCGAGTGCGATCACGGCCGCGATCCCACAGGTCACCGCCGACAGCACGTACGCCGACGGACCCCACCACGCGGTCAGGAACCCGGCCGCCGGCAGACACGCGATCCGGCCGATCAGCGTCCAGGCCCGGGCCGATCCTTCAGCCCCTTGGTACGCCGTCTCGTTGCCGGTTCGCTGCAGGTACTCGTACAGATAAGCACTCCCGGCTCCGGAGAACAGCGAGTGTGCCAACGCGATCAGCAGGAACTGGGCCAGGAATCCGCCGAAGGTCGGCTGCCAGACCGGGATCAGGTTCGCCACCACGAGGATGATCGCGCCACCCTGCAGGCAGCGCCGGTAGTCGAAGCGGTCGGCGATCATCCCGGTCGGGATGTCGAGCAGGCAGAACGCCAGGTAGAAGATGCTCTGGATGGAGAAGATCTGCTGGTCCGACAGCCCGGCGGAGCGCTGGAAGACATAGAAGACCGGCAGCCACCAGAGCAGTCCGGCGAACAGCTGGAAGGCGTTGTAGCGGCGGATCACCTTGCGCGCATCAGTCCCCGTCATGCGGCGAGCTGGTAAGGACGGCACTGCAACAACACGATCCGGTCGCCGTCGACGAGCCACTCGACATCTACCGGTGCGTCCACTGAGTCGGTGGCGAAGTGCGCCTGCAGCAGGCGTCCGATCAGCGCGAGTTTGCCCAGCGTGGCCTTGGCCGCGTCGTCGACATCGGTCCCCTCGGCCCCCAGCGCGACAGTCCGGCTGCCGCCTTCCATCGTGTTGTAGAGGTGCTGCATCGGGTCGCGGGTTCCGGACACCACGTCGTCGACGGAGCTGTCGTCGGCCGAGTTGCGGACCAGGTTCAGCAGCACCGAGCGGAAGTCGCGGCGATCCAGCGGGTTCGCGGTGACCATCACGCCACCGAGCTCCCCGTCGAGCTGCTGCTGGATGACGACCCCCATGAAGCAGTCGGCCAGGCCGATCCCGGCCTCGTCGCGGAGCAGCACGCCGCGGGTCGTGACGAGCGAGGCCCAGACCCGCTGGATCGCCTCGACGACGTCCTCGACCGACTCCACCGACGGCACCGACTCGTAGATCCCGGCGGCCGAGAAGCCGATCAGGTCCTCGGCGTTGGAAGAGCTCCGGACGACGACCCGGCCGGCGCCGGTGAGGTGCCGCAGTACGGCGTCCTCGATCAGCGTGCGCAGCTCGGCCGGCAGCGGGGTGCTGCGGATCAGGCCGCCGAGTTCGGCGCAGAGCTCGTCGATCTCGCCGCCGAGCGCGAGCGCCATCTTCAGCTTGCCGATGGTCTGCTGGATCGCGGGCGACGACTCCAGGAACTGCTGCTGCAACGCGAACGGCAGCGCGATCCCGCGGGGTACGACGACCTGCTCCTTGACCAGTCGGCTCGCGGCCTGGGACAACTCGGCGGTGTCGGTGCCGGTCACCTCCAGGTGCCGGGCGAGGTACTCGAGCAGATGCGGTCGCGGCGGGCGGGGCGCCTCGTAGAAGCCGAGCCAGTCAGGCGATCCGTCCCGCAGTACGGCGGTCAGCTCGCCGAGGTTCGCCGCCTTGGTGCCGAACCGGTGCGCGTCGGTCGCGCGCAACTCCTCCAGCGGAAGGATCTGCGCGGCGGCCAGGTCGGGCTTGCCGATGTCGACCTGCGTGACCGCCCACGGCGGACCTGCGTCGACGGAGTCCGGACGGTCGATCGGGCGTACTGCGAGCGTGCGCGGCGGCCGGGTCCACGACCAGCTCGACCCAGCTGCCGTCCAGGTCGGCGAGATCGGTGAGCGCGCCGAGCTGGATCGCGTTGGGGATGCCCCAGCCGGCCGCGAGCACGTTGGTGTGCGACAGCGGTGTGGTGTGCCGCGCGTTGATGAGTCCCGAGACGCGCGGGATGTCGTCCGGCATCCGTTCCATCACGAGGATGTCGTGCCAGCGCACCGGCTCGGCGCGGTAGGCGTCCTCCGACGTCAGCACCCGCAGCCGGCCGGTCGTCGTACCGGGGTTGAGCGGCACGTACGACGCGGTCGAGTACAGCTCGTGCGCGAGGATCCGGGGGATGTCGTCGACCAGGAAGCTTTCCTGCAGGTGGTTCGCGGGCTTCAGCAGCACCGGCACGGCGTCGTCGACCAGCGTGCGAACCGTGCGGTAGAACGAGCGCAGCAGGTCGGCGCCCATGGTGTCGACCTCGACGGTCTCCAGCGAGAAGAACAGCCCGCCGTACTCCGGGCGGTCGTGCAACGCGAGCGTGCCGAGGAGGAACCGGCGGTCGTCGGCGCGGTAGACGGAGTCGTTGAAGGCGTCGAGGTTCCGGGCCAGTTCGGCGCGGGTCATCCCGAGGATCCGCTCACCGACGTACTGCACATGCAGCATCCGCTCGGCACCGTCGATCAGGTGGACGGTGGCGGTCTCCTGATCCAGCACGAGCTTCACATAGGGGTAGCCCGCCACGGTGGTGGCGAGGCCCGAGAAATCAGCCAGGGTGAGGCGATCACCGGGAAGAGAGGGAACGACAGCGGTCAGCTTTTGGTGTGTAGGGGCGGTAGACACGAGAGATCACAATAAGGTCAAGGCGGCCACCCACGGTAGTTTGCGTAACCCTCTGTGAGCACAATCACCCTGGCCGCGCACTATCGTGCTGGCTATGGAATTCCGTCTGCTGGGGGCCTTCGAGATCCTGGACGGCGACACCGAGGTGCGTGCCGTCCGCCGCCAGGAACGCCTGCTGCTCGCAGCTTTGTTGCTCAAGGCAAACGAATTGGTCAGCGTGGGCGAACTCGTCGACCTGCTCTGGCCGGACGACCCGCCGACCGATGCGCGCGGGTCCGTCCAGGTCTACATCTCGCGGCTGCGCAAAGCCGGCCTCAGCATCCGGGGGACTTCCGGCGGGTACGCCGTCGAGGTCGATCCGGAGACGGTGGATGTCGTTCGTTTCAGGCAGCTGGCCGAGCAGGCACGGCGGACGGTCGATCCGGTCGAACGCGCGGATCGGCTGCGGACGGCGCTCGAGCTGTGGCGAGGGCAGCCGCTCGCGGAGCTGGTGTCCGGTGAAGTCCGGGAGCGGCTGTTCGCCGGGCTGGAGGAGGAACGCCGTACCGCGGAAGAGGATCGGATCGACGCCGACCTTGCGGCGGGCCGGCACGAGTCGCTGGCGACCGAGTTGGCCGGTCTGGTGGAGGCCGCTCCGTTGCGAGAGCGACTGGTGGTCGCCTGGATGACGGCGCTCTACCGCGCAAGTCGCAAGGCAGAGGCGCTGACCGCGTACTCCGAGTTGGCGGATCGGCTGGCCGACGAGTTCGGGCTCGACCCAGCGCCCGTCGTACGCCGGTTGCGGCTCGCGATCCTCCGGGACGATCCAGGTCTGCTGCTACGAGCGTCGGGACAGGTCAGCAGCGAGGTTCCGCGGGAGCTGCCGGTCGACATCTCGCTGCTCCTCGGGCGCGATGAGCTGCTGGCGGACGCCACTGCCGAACTCACCGGCGCAGGCCGCGACCGGGCACCGGTCTACTGCCTGTGGGGTGGAGCCGGAGTCGGCAAGTCGGCAGCTGGGACGAGGATCGGCCATCTGGTCGCGGCCGCCTTCCCGGACGGGCAGTTGTTCGCGCGACTGCAGGATGTGAACGGGGTCGCCGTACCGGCCGGGACGCTGCTCGGGCGGATGCTGCGATCGCTCGGAGTGAAGCCGGGTGCGGTGCCGGACTCGGTCGAGGACAGAGCCCGGCTGTTCCAGGAACAGACTGCGGAGCGCGGGATCCTCGTAGTACTGGACGATGCGCTCGAGGTCGGCGAGGTGGAACCGCTGCTGCCGAGCGGTCCTCGCTGCGCGGCGATCGTGACCTCGCGCCGGCCGTTGCGGGAGTTGGCGACCGCCTCCCATCGGCAGGTGTCACCACTCGACGAGCAGACGAGCCGTGGCCTGCTCACCCAGCTGATCGGCCGGACGCTGCGTGATCGAGCGACGGTCGACACGATCGCGGCCGAGTGTGCAGGTCTTCCGCTGGCCCTGCGGATCGTCGGCTCCCGATTGGCCTTGTCCGGTGACGACGCGCTTGCAGACCCTGGTCGGCGCGCTCGCGGACGACGAGCGTCGCCTCGATTCCCTGGTGGCGGGCGACCTCGCCGTACGGACGAGTCTCGATCGCACGCTGACCTTGGCGGACCCGGACGCGCGCCGGCTCTTCGACTGCCTGTCGCTCATCGGCGTCACCGAGTTCCCCTCCTGGGTGGCGGCGCCACTGCTCGACAGTGACGAACCGGCCGGGGTGGCGACCTTCGGCCGGCTGATCGATCTCGGCCTGGTCGAACCGGTCGGTCAGCAGCAGTACAAGATGCACGACCTGGTCCGGTCCTACTCGGCCGAACGGCTTGCCTACAAGGGAGACGGGGATGCGCCACGGAAGCGGTATCTGGCAGCTGTCCACCGACTCACGGCGTTGGCCGACAAGCAGTTGAACCACGGCCTGACGCTGACTGCTCATCTCTCCGTGCCGGACCGGCCGGCGCTGCCCGGAGCCGAGCAGGTTCTGGCCGACGACCCGACATCCTGGTTCAGCCGTTCCTGGCAGCTCATCAACGCGGCCGCTTTCGCCGCGGTCCGGGCCGGCGAGATCGAACTGGCCGGGCTGCTCGCGTTGCACGTCAACAACTACTACCTGGCGTCGGAACAGCTCGAGCCGAGAATCGCCGTCCTGGAGGCAGCGCGGGACGCTCTGCGGGTGACCGGGCCGTTCGAGCTGGCGGTCCGGACGGAGATCGCGGTCACGCACGCCTACCACCGGCCCCCGTTGGAGATGCTCGAGGAGGGGAAGCGTCTGCTCGAACTGGCGATCCGGGCGGATTCGCCGGACCTGCAGCTCAGAGCTCTGCTGGAGATGAATCACGGCGCCCGGTGGTCCGGCTCGACGGAGGAGGCGCTGGGGTACTGCGCCAGGGCGCTGGCCATCGTCGACGCATCGGGCGAACTGGAGTTGATGCGTCCGGTCGTCCTGCGCCACATGGCCTCTGGCTACACGGACCTGCACGACTACTCCAAGGCCGTGGCGACTCTTGAGAAGGTGCTGGAGATCTCCGTGCCCGGCACGATGTCGGTGGGGCAGGACCTGTCGATCCTGGCCGAGATCAAGCTGGAACTCGGCGAGCTGGACGAGAGCGAACAGCTCCTTCGCCAGGCGATGGCCAACTTCCGCTCCGTGTCGAGCTTCTATCACCTGGCCTGGCCGACCGCCATCCTGGCCCGGGTCGCGATCGGCCGGGGCCGGCCGGCCGAAGCTGCCCAGCTGATCGGCGAGGTGGAGAGCTGGTTCGAGGTCGAGCCCTGGCCTGTTCAGGTCCAGCTGCGCCCGGCGAAGGCGAGTCTGGCCTTCGCGAACGGCGATCCCGAGACCGGCCGCGAGATCATCCGCGACGTCATCGAGAAGGCCCGGGCCAGGGGAGACGCCCAGTTCGCGGCGGCCTTCCAGCAGCACCTCGACGAACTGGAGGAAAGCCACCGCAACGGCCAGTGAGCCATCGGCCGTTGCGGTGGCTTCCGGCTGGATCAACCGACCGAGGGGCCGAGACCCAGCGACTGCGGCGTACTGGAGTCGGGGGAGGGCTGATGAAGGCCCTCGTCGAGGGGTCCGAACTCCGTCATCAGCGCCGCACTTCCGCCCCAGGGTGTTGCCTCCTCGGCGATGAGGGTATTGGTGGTGAGCAGCAGGCCGGCGACGGAAGCGCCGTTCTGCAATGCGGAACGCGCGACCCGGAGCGGATCGACGATGCCCATCTGGAGCATGTTTCCGTAGCGCCCGTCCAGGGCGTCGAAGCCTTCGTCGACGTCCATGGCCGAAGTACGTTCCAGTACTTCGGCGCCGTTGTAGCCGGCATTCGTCGCGATCAGGTACGCCGGTTCGCGCAACGCCTGCCGGACGATCGCGACCCCGATCGCGTAGTCCTCGTTGACCTCGAGGTCGTCGAGTGCCGATGCGGCGTGCAGCAACGCCATCCCGCCACCGGCCACGATGCCTTCGGCCATCGCGGCCCGGGTCGCCGACAATGCGTCCTCGACCCGGTGCTGCAGTTCCTTCAACTCAGCAGGCGTCGGGGCACCGACGCGGATCACCGCGACCTGCCCGGACAACGCGCCGATCCGTTCGGTCAGCACGTCCTCGTCGACGCCGAACGTCGCCCGCTCCAGCTCGGAGCGCAGTTGCGTGAGCCGGAACTCCACGCCCTTCTCGTGACCGGACTCCGCGACGATCGCGGTCCGGTCCGCAGTCACCCGGATCTGCTCCGCGCGACCCAGCTGCTCCAGCGTCATCGTCTCGAGTGTGAAGCCCGAGTGCCGGCTGTAGACGGCGCCACCGGTGATCGCGGCGATGTCCTCCAGCTTGTGCAGCCGCCGGTCGCCGAACCCGGGCGCCCGGACCGCGACGCACTGGAACAGCCCGTTGACGTGGTTGTGCACGAGCATGCTGAGCGCGGAGCCTTCGAGGTTCTCGGCGATGATCACCAGCGGCCGTGGCTCGCGCATGATCTTGTCCAGCAACGGCATGATCTCCTGCACCTTGGAGATCTTCTCGCTGCACAACAGGATGTACGGGTCGTCCAGGACGGCCTGCATCGCGCCCGGGTCCGTCACCATGTACGGCGACAGGTAGCCGTTGTCGAACTCGAACCCCTCGACGAAGTCCACCCGCATCCCGTGGATCGCCGACTCCTCGACGGTGACGATCCCGCTGTCGCCGACGGTGTGCAGCGCCTTCGCGATCACCGCGCCGACCAGGTCGTCGTCGTTGGCCGAGATCGCCGCCACCCGGGCGAAGTCGTGCTCGGTCTCGACCGGGTGCGCCACCTCGCGCAGCCGGTCGACGAGCTTCCCGACGGCCAGGTCGATGCCGCGCTTGACCAGCACCGGGTTGCCGCCCTTCGCGATCGCGGCCATCCCTTCCCGGACGATCGCCTGGGCGAGCACGGTCGCGGTCGTGGTGCCGTCGCCGACGATGTCGTTGGTCTTGATCGCGGCTTCCTTGACCAGCTGGGCGCCCATGTTCTCGAACTGGTTCTTGAGGTGGATCTCGCGCGCGATCGTCACCCCGTCGTTGGTGACGACCGGCGATCCGGTGATCTTCTCCAGGATGACGTTGCGCCCCTTCGGGCCCAGCGTCGATTTGACGGCGTCCGCGAGCTGATCCACCCCAGCCAGTAGCTGGGCACGTGCCTGCTCGCCGAAGCTCAGTTCTTTGGCCATGAGACGCCTCCAGAAGAGAAAGAAAGGGAAGGAAGGAAGGAAGCGAGGGTTCGCGTCGCGGAAATCAGGGAACGAGGATCGCCCGGCCGCGGACCCGGCCGGCATCGAGATCGGCGACCGCTTCGACCGCCGCGTCCAGGGGATAGGTCCGGGTGTGCAGGGTGACCTTGCCGGCCTGGGCCAGGGCCATCAGCTCGGCGAGTTCGTTGTAGGTGCCCACGATGTTGCCGACGATGTTGCGCTCGGTGGAGATGATGTCCAGGGTCGGGATCTGGACCTGCCCGCCGTACCCGATCACGTAGTACGAGCCGGCCGGTCGTGTCATCGCGAACCCGTCCTGCTCGGCTCCTTGCTCAGCCACGAAGTCCAGTACGACGTGCGCTCCGGCGCCGCCGGTGAGTTCCTGGACGGCTGCGATCTGATTGCCCTCAGCAACCACTGTGTGATCGGCGCCGAGCTGCTCGGCGAGCTTCAGCGCCTCGGGGTTGCGATCCACCACGATGATCTTGCTGGCCGTGAGGGCGGACAGGCACTGGATGCCGATGTGGCCCAGTCCGCCGGCGCCGATCACGACGGCTGTCGTGCCGGGGTAGAGCAGCGGGATCGCCTTACGGACCGCGTGGTACGCCGTGATGCCGGCGTCGGCGAGCGCCGCGACATCCTTGGGCTGGGTCGACGGGTCGAGCTTCACGCAGGCGCGCGCGGACGTGAGCAGGTACTCGGCCATCCCGCCGTCGCTGTCGAGGCCGGGGAAGGTGCTGTTCTCGCAGTGCATGTCGTCGCCGGCCCGGCAGGCGTGACACAGGCCGCAGGTCGGCGTCGGGTGCAGGATCACCGTGTCGCCGACCTGGACGTTCGTCACCGCGGAGCCGATCTCCTCGACCCAGCCCGCGTTCTCGTGGCCGATCGTGTAGGGCAGCGGCGGGTGCATCGCCGCGTCCCACTGGCCCTCGATGATGTGCAGGTCGGTGCGGCACACCCCGGCGCCGCCGATCTTGACGATCACGTCCAGCGGCCCGCTGATCTTGGGCTCGGGAACGTCCTCGACCACCGGTTGCTGGTGGTATCCGTGCAGTCGAACGGCCTTCATCGCTGTTCCTCCTCCACTTCCCCGGCCCCGGCGCCGGTGTACCGGTGCCGCAGCATTCCCCTACAGATCCCGGTGTTGGCCTCGATGCCCGTTCTGGTGAGCCGGGCAAGGCCCAGGTACTTCGGTGCGGCGGCCGCGACGATCGGCGTACCGGTGCCGGGATCGACGAGCAGCGGTGCCGCGTCGTCGGCGTCCAGTCCCAGCTCGGTACGCCGTCGTCGCAGCCGCTCGAGTTCGGGCGACTCAGGGAGGTCGCCCAGGGTCAACCTGCTGAGCTCCGCCGGATCGGTGCCGGCAGCAACCAACGGCCGGCAGACCTGGTCGGTGCCGGCGAGCATCGCCTTGGAAACGAAGGTGCGGCGCAGCTCGTCCAGTTCCGCGGCCGCCTCGCCCTCGAAGCTCGCCACGAAGCCGGCCCGGGCCGCGACGCCGGCGTTGATCTGGTCGCCGGCGAAATGATCCAGCAGCGCCACGTCGACACTGCGCACCTCGGGCAGCGCCGCCAGTACGTCGTACGCGTCCGCGACCATCAGGAAGGCGAAGTTGGCCGCGCAGAAGTAGGTCGGCAGCCGGAGCCGGACGACGACGTCTCCGGCTGCCGACACATGGCAGGACTCGACGAACCCCAAGGTGGTGATGGGTTCGTCGAGTTCCGGATCGCGAACGCGGTCCAGGGCGCTCAGCACCCTGGACCTCGTCCCTTCGGCAACCGTTGTCACTGAGTGACCAGCTTCGCGTCGTCCGGCGCGGCCGGTGTGGCGTCCTTGAGTTGCAGCTCGTCGGGCACCTTGATGTCGTAGAGCTTGGCGGCGTTCAGCCCGAGGATCTTCTTCTTGCCGTCGACACCGAGCCGCGGGTAGTCCGCGAACTCGGGGGAGTCGGGGAACTCCCAGTCGACGAAGCCCTCGATCTGCCACTTCGGCTCCCAGATGCCGTAGTCGCTGCCGAACGTCATCTTGTCCTCGCCGACCCAGAACAGCAGCTCGCCCATCACCTTCGCGAAGAAGTGCGGCCGGGCGGCCATCAGACCACCGATCACCACCGAGAGCCCGGCGTACACGTTGGGCTCCTGGGTCGCCATGAAGCAGAAGTCCTCGATCCGGGGCAGCCCGACGTGCTCGACGATGAAGTTGAGCTCCGGGAAGTCGGTCGCGGCGTGGTCGATGTCCGAGACGTCGAACGCGTCCTTGTCCAGCGGCCAGATCGTGGGGCCCTTGTGGACGTGGATGTTCTTGATGCCCCATTCCTGGGCCTTCTCCAGGTACCGGTACGCCGACGGGTCGGACAGCTTGTAGCCCCGCGACCCGTTGTTCCACTCGGCCGTGTAGAGCTTGACGCCCTTCGAGCCGTACCGGTCGATGTTCGCCTTCAGCTCGTCCAGCCCGTTGTCGCCGTCCCGCGGGTCGAAGCGGGTGTTGAGCACGAACATCCCGGGGTGTTTCTCACCGAGGCCGGCGTTCTTCTCGGTGGTGTTGAACCCTTCCTTGTACCACTCCTTCAGGTACGTCGGCTGGAAGACCGCGACGTCCACGTAGCCGTCCTCGAAGACGTCCTTCATCAGGTCGTCCTCGGTGTAGCTCATGAACTTCTCGATTGTCCAGTGTGTCTCCTTCGGCGCGAGGCTCTGGTAGGCGTGGAAGCACTCGATCCAGCCCTTCGCGTACTGCTCGGCGCCGGGGACCCAGTTGTCCGGGCCCGCGTTCCAGTAGTGCATGTGGCTGTCGACCACGAAGTACTTCTCGCCGTTGTGCTCGTACACGGTCGACCTCCTTCTACTTGGACGCGGACAGGTCGAAGCCGATGTACTCGGCCGCGTCCTCGGGATTGGCGAACATGATGGTCCGGTCGTCGAGGTGGACCATCCGCCCGTAGTGGGTGGACATGTTCTCCTCGAACTCGGCCGCGTCGTAGAAGCCCGGCTCCTGGCCGAGCGCCTCGGAGATGTCGTCGTAGACGAAGTCCATCCGGCCGATCGCGTCGACCCGGATCATCGACGGCAGGTGCGTCACGGTGACGTTGTCCAGACCGGTCATCACCTCGGCCACGACCGCACCGACCTGATTGTTCATCAGCGTCACACCGCACTTGTTCGAAGCGGTGTTGTCGGACTTGAACGGGCTCTCGGTCGTCGTCTTGAGCGTGGTCACTGTGCCAACTCCTTCGGTACCTCGAGACCCAGCGAAGTGACGATGTCGCTGAACCTGTTCTTGACCCGGTCGAGACCGTCCTCGAACCGTGGTGGTTTCGCGTCCGGCTGGGACCACAGTGGCTGCAGCTTCCGGGCCGCCGTCAGGGCATGTCCGGTCCAGGTCGACAGCCAGTCCTGCAGGATCGCCTTGTTGTGATCGGCGAACTCGCGGTCGGCGGTGAGCAGTTCGAACATCGCCGTGGTGTAGCGCAGATCGCGTTCGGCGAAGTCGTACTCCTCCGCGCCGATCACCGTCGGGGTGACGAAGTCGCCGTTGCGCGGTGATGCCTGCTGGACCAGCTGGCTGCGGAACAGCTCACCGACCAGCGGCTCGAAGACGACGTTCGCGGCGAAGATCGCCTCGCCCCAGTCGTCGATCGCGGTCAGCCGCTCGGCCACGTCGCGCACACCCTGCCAGGCCGGGTCGGACTTCCAGGTCTCCAGGTGGGCGCTGCCGTCGAAGCCTTCGATCTCCTCCGACAGGGTCAGGTTGTAGAGCGCCA
>CAVUFT010000032.1:0-9859 GCA_963740725.1 uncultured Actinomycetota bacterium | reverse complement strand
TTTCGAGAGCCGGCCCTTTCACGGTACGCCGAGCAGCCGTAACCCGGCCGCCGTACCGGCCGCCGCAATCACCACCAGGACGAACGGAACCTTGCGCAGGGCAAGTATTCCGCCGACCAATACTCCAGCGGGCCTGGCGATTCCGGCCGCTCCGTGCCCGTCGGTCAACGCGGCCGTCGCCACCAATGCGGCCAGCAGAACGACAGCGGCGACTGACATCAACTGCTCGAACCGCTCCGGCAACTCGAATCGCGTGCGGAGTAAGGGCCCAGCGATCCGCAGCGAGAAGGTCCCCGCGGCCAGCACCAGTACTGCGACCAGCAACATACTCATCGAACCATCTCCAGATCGGGCTTCTTGGTTCGGTAGAACACCAGGCCCACCAGGGCGAGCAGCACCGGCAGACCAGCCGGCAGGAACGGGGTCGCCGCGAGCGCGACCACCACGCCCGCCAACGCCGCAGTACGGGTCGATTTGTCTTTCAAGGAAGGCAGAACGAGAGCCAGCAGTACTGCAGGGAAAGCAGCGTCCAGGCCGAAGACATCGGTGTCGGTGATCACCGAGCCGATCCGGCCGCCGACCAGGACGCCGAGGTTCCAGCAGACGAAGATGCCGATCCCGCAGGCCCAGTACGCCGCCCGCTTCCGCTTCAGCTCGTCCTGGCCGAGGGCGAAGGCAACGTTCTCGTCGGTCATCAGGTGACTGCCGGGGATCCGCTTCCAGCCGCCGCCGATCACGTCGCTGACCGCCAGCCCGAACGCCACATGCCGGCTGTTCACCAGCAGACCCGCGATCGTGGCCGCGATCGGGCTGCCGCCGGCCGCGACGATCCCGACGAAGAGGAACTGCGACGCCCCGGCGAACACCACCAGCGAGAGCACCACCGGGACCCACAACGGGAGTCCCCCGCCGACGCTGATCGCGCCGTACGAGAGGCCGACCACGCCGTCGGCCAGGCAGACCAGCGCGATGTCGCGCGCCAGTCCCTGGTCGAGACTCTGCTGGAGGGTTCGCCATATCGAACGCATGGGTTTTATAGTGAACAGTCAGCGACTTGTTCGTCAAGTCGAACGGATGGACCGATGGAGCGAACACCGATGGAGACCAAGGCACCACTGGACGTGATCGCCTCCTCGCTGCGCCGCGAGCGGGCCCGGACCGGCCTGTCCCTCAGCGAACTGGCCAAGCGCGCCGGCGTCGCCAAGTCCACGCTCTCCCAGCTGGAGTCCGGCACCGGGAACCCGAGCGTGGAGACGCTCTGGGCGCTCTGTGTTGCTCTCGACATCCAGTTCGGCCAACTGGTCGACCCGCCGAAGCCCCGGGTCCAGGTGATCCGCGCTGACGAAGGCCCGGCTGTCTACACCGAACACGGCGATTACAGCGCGACCCTGGTCGCCTCCTGCCCACCCAACGCCCGCCGCGACGTCTACCGCATCGTCGTTGCCCCCGGCCCCGGCCGGAACTCCGACCCGCACATGCCCGGCGTCGTCGAACACGTCGTCCTCAGCACCGGCCGCGCCCTCGTCGGCCCCACCGAGTCCCCGGTCGAGCTCTACCCAGGCGACTACATCGCCTACCCCGGCGACCTCCCGCACACCTTCCAGGCCCTGGTCGAGAACACCACCGCAGTCCTGCTCTCGGAGTACAGCTAACCGAGGGACTTGATGGCTTCGCGGAGGAGTTCTTCGGTGTGGCGGGGGCGGAGGGCTGTGATGGCGAGGGAGTCCATGGTGACGGCGTACTCGTCGAGGTCCTCGCGCTTGTCCAGGTAGACGGCGCTGGTCAGGTGTTCGATGTAGACGACGTCGGGCAGATCGACCTCGCCGAAGCGGAGGATGCTGAAGGCGCCGCTGGTGGACGGCGTAGCCGCCGCGGTCGAACGGGATGATCTGCAGCGTGACGTTGTGCCGCTGCGATGCCTCGAGCAAGTACTCGAGCTGGGCCCGCAGCACGCCGGTGCCGCCGATCGGGCGGCGCAGTACGGCCTCGTCGATCACTGCCCACAGGCGGGCCGATCGCTTCCGGGTCAGCACCTGCTGGCGACCCATCCGCAACGCGACCAGGCGTTCGACCTCTGCCGCCGGCAACGGCCGGTCCCGGCCGAGCTGTATGACGGCGCGCGCGTAGTCCGGTGTCTGCAGCAACCCCGGCACGAACTGGAGCTCGAAGGTACGGATCAGCTCGGCCGCCATCTCCAGGCCGAGATAGGAATGGAACCAGGTCGGCGTGACGTCGTCCCAGCGCTGCCACCAGCCCGGGCTGTTCGCCTGCTTGGCCAGCTCGAGCAACCGCTCGCGTTCCTCGGGGTCCTCGACCTTGTAGAGCGTCAGCAGGTCGTCGACGTCGCGGACCTTGAAGCCGACCCGGCCGAGTTCGAGCCGGCTGATCTTCGACTCCGAACCGCGGATCGCCCAGCCCGCGTCGGACCGGGTGATCCCTGATTCCTCACGCAACCGGCGCAGGTGTGCGCCCAGCATGATCCGCAGGGCGGTCGGCCCGCCGTGCGCATCCGGCTCTGTCACGAATTCTCTCCACCTGTTCACCGTCGTGCCCGCCGAAGGATCATTTCACGACTTTCCGGAACTCGGTCCGTACCGGCGCGCGCACGACACGTGAAAGACGGCGCCGGTGTTAGTAAGGTCGGGCTGTACCGGCCAGTCGATCAAGAACGAAGGTCTCCGATGCCAGACGTCTCCAAAGCCCCCAGTTCAGCCCCGGTTGGCATCGATACCACCCGGGCCAGCATCGCCCGCGTGTACGACGCGTTCCTGGGTGGCAAGGACAACTTCGAGATCGATCGCGAGGTACTGCGCCAGGTGGCCACGGTGGCCCCGCAGGTGACCGATCTCGCCTGGTCGAACCGGAACTTCCTGATCCGCGCCTGCCGGTTCCTGGCTGGCCAGGCCGGCATCACGCAGTACCTGGACTGCGGCTCCGGCCTGCCGACCGCGGAGAACACCCACCAGGTGGTGCAGCGGCTGCAGCCGGACGCGAAGGTCCTCTACATCGACAACGACCCGGTGGTGCTCGCGCACGGACGCGCCCTGCTGGAGGAGAACGAGAACACGCTCTTCGTCAGCGCCGACATCTTCGAACCCGAGCAGGTCCTCGGCCTGCCCGAGGTCCGCGAGTTCCTGGACTTCTCCCAGCCGATCGCGCTGATCCACAACGGCACCATGCACCACTACCTCGGTGACGACGGCCCCGCGCTGATCCAGAAGTACATCGACGCGCTGGTACCCGGCTCGTACGTGGTGATCTCGCACTTCCTCGACCCGGAGACGCCGGAGCACGCCAAGACCGCGCGGGCGCTGGAAGAACGGTTCACGCACAGCCCGATGGGCTCCGGCCTCTTCCGCACCCACGACAAGATCCTGGCGATGTTCAACGACCTGGAACTGATCACCCCTGGTCTGGTCCTGTGTGACGAATGGTGGCCGGACGGCCCACGCCTCGCACCGCTCAGCCAGATCGAGGAGTGCATCGCCGGCGGCATCGGCCGCAAGGCCTGATCACTGCTGCGGATTGGTGGCTTTGCCGTCGAGCCAGAGGGTGTCGGACGGGTCGCTGTGTGACCCGCCCGAGTTCACGTGCTTGGCGCTGATCTTGGTGCCGTTCTTGAGCACGTGGAACAACGCCATCGCGTGGCCGCGGCCGAGGTCGTAGTCCGCCTTCAGCCAGTCGGCCACCGCACCGGCCTTGGTCTCCGGGCTGTCCAGCCCCTTCTCGGCAGCAATCGCCAACAGCTGCCGGGGAGTCAGCCCGGTCTTCTCTTCGATCTTGTCCAAATACGCCTGAAACGACATCTCGAACTCCATCCACTAGTTGCCACTCCTTGCCCCTGCGTCGAACCGCCACTCCCCCGATCGACATTCGCCCCAAGAAGTTTTCCCGGGGAGGATTTAGACGCGGGGCTGGGCGCCGGGGCCGGGGTGGAGGGCGACTTCGCGTGGGGTTGGTTCGTGGCCGGCGGCGCAGCGTAGTACGACGGTGATCTTTTCGCCGCAGTCGCCGCGGTGCTCCGGGATCAGGGGCGGGCCGGCCTCCAGCGGCAGGTGCTCGTCGCCCCACTGGACCAGCGCGACCATCACCGGGTAGAGGTCGAGGCCGGCCTTCGTGAGGCGGTACTCGTAGCGCTCGCGCTGGCCGGGCACCCGGTACGGCTCGCGCCGGAGCAGCCCGCGCTCGATCAGACCCGTCAGCCGGTCGGTCAGCACCTGGCGCGGGATCTCCGCGCGTGCCCGCATCTCCTCGAACCGGCGGACGCCGACGAAGACCTCGCGGAGCACATGGAACGTCCACTTGTCCCCCAGGATCTCCATCGTCCGGGAGATCGTGCAGTTCTCGGTGGACCACCGCATCGCTTCGGGCATGTCCTGTTGCTCGATCATGCCTCGAGGATAAGTCTCCTTGACAGACTCAGCCAACCCGCGCGACCCTGAATCTGTGAATCAGACTCAGATGCCCTGCATCCGCGCCGCCGGCGAGGCCGACCTGGACGACCTGGCCGCGATGCTGGCGGCTCTGACGGACTTCAGCCTCTACATGCGGTTCCAGACCGCGGTCGGCCGCCCGCCGCGCGATTCCCTCGTACTACGGCTGCTCCGGCCGGCCGGAGCAGCCTGGGTAGCGACCCGCGACGACGCGATCGTCGGGCACTCGATGTGGGCCTGGGCGGCAGCCGCCGAAGAGCCGACCGCCGAGCTCGCCGTGGTGATCAGCGAGCCGGAACAGAACCGCGGCCTCGGCCTGCGGATGCTCGCCGTCGCCGCCGCGCACGCCTTCGAGGCCGGCGCCACCCGGCTGCTCTTCGTGGTCAGCGCCGCGAACGACCGGGTCGCCCGGATGGTCCGCCGCCGCTGGCCGACGGCTGCGGTGGAGCGCGACGGCAGCCTGCTGAACTTCGTCGTACCGGCTGCGGCTCAGTTCCCGCTGGCCAGCGCTTCGCAGATCGACCACGCTTCCTCGCGCAGCAGCGCGGCGGTGTCGGCAGTCAGGCCTTTGACGGGGGCCTCGAGGCCGACCGGGTCCTCCTCCAGCAGGGAGATGAGGAAGACGCAAGCAGCGAGGTAGCTGCCGGCGAGGGCAGGGTGACTGCCGTCCGTGTCGTGCAGGACCGGCTCGTCATGCGTGCGGAGGAAGCGTTCCCAGACCATGCCGACCGGGATGAGCGTCGCCTTCACCTCAGCAGCCGCGGCCGCGTAAGCGTTCGTGATCGGCTGCTGGTCACCGTTGCGACGGGCCCACGTCATGTAGAGCGCGAGCCGCTCGGTTGCCGCGGCGAAGTCTCGGACGCTGTCGTGCATCCGCGCGGGATTCTTGGCCGGCAACGTGCTCTGCTCCTGCAGTACTACGGTGTCGAACCCAGCCGCTTTCTCGGCCGCCCCAGCGTTCAGGTGCTGCCGCAGCGACGCGCCACCGGCCGAGATGAGCTTGTGCTCGACGACGATCCCGCGCTGTTTCGCCAGCCCGGCGATCAGCCCGGGCAGGTTGTTCCGGCTCGTGAAACTGTTGCCTACAAAGAGAATCCGCATCAAACCAGATCCAGTACTGCGGCCGCGAACTCCGCAGGAGCTTCCTGCGGGACGTTGTGCCCGATCTCTGCCAGCAGGCGGTGCTGGTACGGCCCGGTGAACATCGCGCGTTCCTCGGGATCGTCGGCACCGCTCGGGCCGCCGACGCCGTCAGAGCCGCTCTCCAGGACCACCGTCGGCACGGAGATCGCAGGCTGTTCGGCGATCCGCGCCTCGAGTTCGTCGTACTGCGGGTCGCCGGCGACCAGGGCGAACCGGTGCCGGTACGAGTGGATCACCACGTCGACGAAGTCCGGGTTGTGCAGGCTCTGCGCACTCGCCTGGAACGCCTTGCTCGCATCAGCCCAGGTCGGCGACCAGGTGCGCCAGAGGAGTTCGCAGAGCTCGTCCCGGTTGAGCTCAAGTCCCCGGCGACCGCGCTCGCTGTGGAAGTAGTACTGGTACCAGTACGTGGCCTCCCACTCCGGCTTCGTCGGCTCCCCGGAGTACGCGATGTTCTGCACGTTGTACCCGTCCACCGTCACCAGCCCGTGCACCCGCTCGGGCCAGAGCGCCGCCGCGATGCATGCGGCGCGTCCACCCCAGTCGTAGCCCGCGACGATCGCCCGCTCGATCTCCAGCGCATCCATCAGCTCCAGCAGATCCTGCCCCAGCGCGGCCTGCTGCCCCGACCTGAGCATTCCCGGATCCCGGAACCTGGTCGGCCCGTATCCGCGCAGGTACGGCACGATCACGCGCAAACCCGCGTCGGCCAGCGGCGGCGCCACCTCGTCGTACGCGCGTACGTCGTACGGGAATCCGTGCAGGAGGACGACCGGTAACCCGGCCGGATCCCCCGCTTCCTCATAGGCGATCTCGAGCACCGGCGTACCGACAACACTGAAAGTCACGCCGCCATCCTGCCAGCCCGCGGGGACATTTCCGGGTCGCGGACCTGGCGGGCGAGAGCGGTGCCGAGGAGCGCGCCGATAGCGGAGAGGGCGACCAGGACGCGGAGTGTTGTGGCCAGGGCCGTGGAGTCAGGGTGGATGGACAGGAAGAGCGTCCCGAAGGCTGCGACACCGCCGACCTGGCTCAGTTGCATCGTGGTGGTGAGTACGCCGCTGGCGTCGGCCGCCCGATCGAAGGGGACGTGCCGCAGCGACTGGGTCACCAGTGGACTCGCCGACAGCCCCATCCCCGCGCCGGCGACCGCGAGCGCGATCCAGAGCAGCGGCCCACCGACGGCGATCCCGGCGTACCCGATGCCACACAGCGCCAGGCCGGTCGGTACGACGGCGTAGTGGACCCGCTGCGGCAGGCTCCGCCAGAAGTAGCCGACCAGGCCGAAGGTGACCGTCAGCGGCAGGAAGGTGAGCCCGGAGCGGAGCGCGGTCTGGCCGAGCCCGGCCTGGAGGTGGAGGGTGAAGACGAACATGAACCCACCCAGCGCCAGCTGCATGCAGGCAAGCGTCAGCAGACCTGCCGACAGACCTGGGGCGCGCAGTACGTCGAGATTGAGCAAGGGATCGCCACCTTGGTTTGCGAGCTGTCGCTCCACCCGAACGAAGACGACGGCCAGGATCAGACCCGATGCGATACTGCCGAAGGTCCACAGCGGCCAGCCCACCTCGTGGCCGACGACCAGCGGCAGCACGATCAACAGGACGGCGACGGTCGCGATCGCGAGACCGGTGAGATCGAGGCGACGGGCAGCGGTCGGGCGATCCGCCGGAACCAGCCTGGGGACGAGCAGGATCAGCAGCAGCCCGATCGGCAGGTTGATCCCGAAGACCGGTCGCCAGCCCGCGCCGTACAGGTCCGCGCCGACCAGCAGACCGCCCGCGATCACCCCGGCGACCGATCCGGCCGACAGCACCACGCCGTACGCCGAGAGTGCCTTCGCCCGGTCGGCACCGGTGAACCGGGTCTGCATCACGCTCATGATCTGCGGCACCATCACTGCCGCGGCGATCCCTTGGACGAAGCGGAACAGCACGAGCACCAGGATCACGGGGGCGAGCGCGCAGCCGAGTGAGGCGAGCGTGAACAGGATCGCGCCGGTCAGGTACATCCGCCGGTGGCCGTAGAGGGTGCCGAGGCGGGCACCGGTGATCAGCATCATCGCGTAGGCCACGATGTAGCCGCCGATGACGAGTTGGAGCCAGGCACCGGACGCATGCAGGTCGGCGCTGATGGTGGGCATCGCGACGTTCACGACGTACAGGTCGAGCAGGGCCATGAACTGGCCGAGCAGCAGAATGGCGAGCATCGGCCAGCGGCGGATGTCGGTGGGGGTTTGAAGCATGGTGAGCGTCTCCGTTCGGTCAGGAGGATGTACCTGGCCGGCGGCTGGGATTCATCGGTGGGGCGGCGATGAGTTCGGGTGGTTCGCGGAGTAGGTATTCGGACAGCACGACGACGGAAGGCCTACTGCCATGGATCGCGACGACTTCGACCGCCGGACGGCGCCGTACCGGCGGGAGTTGCTGGCGCACTGCTACCGGATGCTCGGCGCGCTGCACGATGCCGAGGACCAGTTGCAGGAGACGATGCTGCGCGCCTGGCGGTCGTTCGACACGTACGACGAGGAGCGGGCGTCGCTGCGGACCTGGCTGTACCGGATCGCGACCAACACCTGCCTGACCGCGTTGAAGAGCCGGGGCCGGCGGGCACTGCCGTCGGGGCTGGTCGGGATGTCGACCGATCTGCAGACGCCGATCGTGCCGACCGGCGAGGTCGACTGGCTACAGCCCTTCCCCACCGATCCAGCCGTCGAGCTGGCAACGCGGAGCAGCCTGCGGCTCGCGCTGATCGCGGCGCTCCAGCACCTACCGGCCCGGCAGCGAGCCGTGCTGATCCTCCGGGACGTCCTCGACTGGTCGGCGGCGGAGGTGGCCGAGGCGCTCGACACCACACCAGCGGCGGTCAACAGCGCGCTCCAGCGTGCCCGGGCGACCCTCACCGAGATCGGTCTCGACGAGAACGACGTCGACGAACCCGACGACCGGGAGATTCGCTCGATCGTCGACGGCTACATCGAGGCCTTCGAACGCGCCGACATCGACGGCCTGACCCGGATGCTCACCGAGCGGGTCGTCCTCGAGATGCCCCCCGCGCCGCTGTGGTTCAGCGGCCGCGCGGCGTACGCCGGTTTCATCGCCCGGGTCTACGCGATGCGCGGTTCAGCGTGGCGCCTGGTTCGCACCGACGCCAACGACCAGCCCGCAGTCGGCGCCTACGTCCTGGCCGACGACGGCGTCTACCGAGCCCACAGCATCCAGGTCTTCGACGTCACCAAGTCCGGCATCACCCACAACGTCGTCTTCTTCGACCAGGACCTCTTCGCCGCCTTCGGCCTCCCACTACAGCTCAGCTGAGACGGGACTGCCGACGATCTCGTGCAGGGTCTGAACGCGGACATCTGGATCGGATGAAGCGAGCAGTGCAGCGAGGGTGGCGGCCCTGGCCTGTCCCGCACGCAGGGTTCCGGTCGGCACGGCGCCTGCAGCGACCAGGTCTACGGCGCCGCCGCCGACGTACATCTCGGTGACGGGGCCCGACGCGACGCGGGTGGTCAACGCGACGACAATGCCACTGGACACCGCCCTGGACACCGCGGCCGCGAACTGCGGTGTCGCATTGCCCGCGCCGGTGCCGATCAGGACGATGCCTTCGGCGCCGACGGCGAGGGCCGCCTCGAACAGGGTGGTGTCGGCGTCGCAATGATGCATCACCATGTCGACCCGCGGCCGCTCGGCGCTCCTCCTGGGCAGGTCCAGCGCGCGACCACGCTCCGTGGCAGGCGACGTCACCGTCACGCCGAACATGCCGACGTACCCGAGGTTCGACCCGCTCGGGTTGCCGAAGGCATCTACCGCCACGGTCTGCAGCTTCACGGTGCCGCGGGCCGCGTGGACGACGCCGTTGAACACGATGACCACCCCTGTGCCGCGCACGGTTGCGGCAGTCCGGATGGCATCGGTGAAGTTCTTGCCGGCGTCGCTGTCGGTCGCATCAGGTGGTCGTTGGGCACCCGTGAACACCACCGGGCGGCGGTCGCCGTGGTAGAGGTCGAGCAGGAAGGCCGACTCCTCCATGGTGTCCGTGCCATGGGTGACCACGACGCCGTCCACCGCTGGGTCGGCGAGCACCGAGTGCACTGTGCGGAGCAACGAGAGTTGGTCTCCGGTCGTCAGCAGGGCGCTGTTCACGGTGATGAGATCGACGACCTCGACCTCGATGCCGGCGGGGATCTCTGTTGCGGCCAGGAGCTCCCGGCCGGTCAGGACCGCACCGAATCCCGAGACCTGCCAGCGGCTGGCAATCGTCCCACCTGTGCTGAC
>CAVUFT010000031.1:0-70171 GCA_963740725.1 uncultured Actinomycetota bacterium | reverse complement strand
GGCCCAGCCGGGGATCCTTACGTACAAGGGAAAGTCGAGCGGCGCGGCTGTCTGCACCGTCAGCGTCACCGTCTCGCCGAACGGATACTCGGTGTCCTGGATGACAGTCACCACCGTCCCGTCGCCGACCTTCGCGGTCACCTCGCGGCGGCGTACATCGACGCCGCACAGCCCCTTGTCGGACGTGGCCAGCCACAGCTCCTCGGCGAAGTACGGCCAGCCCATGCCGTAGTTGTGCGGGCAGCAGCGGTACTGGTGGACGCCGGCTTGTACGCCTGCATGGCGAAGGTGTTCTGGAACTGGCCGTGGTCTTGGCCACGTTGTCGAGCTGCACGCTGTTCGCGCTGCTGATGTAGTGCGTGCCCTTCTGTCCGGTCGAAGGCCGCGGGCAGGGAGTTGACCGCGATCTCCTCGCACCGGTCGGCCCAGACGGGGTCGCCGGTGATCCGGGTCAGCAGCTCGAAGCTGTGCATGAACTCCACGATCCCGCAGGTCTCGAAGCCCTGCCGGGGGTCGGTGTGGCCGCGGCCGGCAGTTCTCGTCCCCCGCGAACCCGCCGCCGGGGAACTGGCCGTACGAGCCCATGACCGTGTCGTAGTCGCGGTACGTCGCCTGCGCGCGGCGCGGGTCCTCCGCCAGCACGCCGTACTGCAGCGGCTCGCGGAAGCCCTGGGCGAGGTTGACGTTGTGCCAGGTCGGGATGCCGCCGACGTAGTCGGCCGAGCCGGCGTGGATCTTGCGGACGAGGTCGAGCAGCCACGCGTCGCCGGTGCGGTTGTAGAGCCAGTAGACGCTGTCGATCTTGTCGCCCCACCGGAGACGCGCCCCAGCCGCGCTTGAACACCTCGGCGCCCTGGGCGTTCTGGAAGGCGAAGTAGCGGGTCAGGAACGGCGTCGACCCGGGTCGTCGCCGGTGGCGTCGCGCCTACGCCGCGCAACGCGTCCAGGATCGGCATGTGCGGCCAGAAGTCGGGGCCGCCCTCCAGCGAGGTCCGCAGCGACTCCGGCCCGAACAAACCGTCCGATCGCCTGCGCGGCGAGGATCCCGTCGATCCAGGTGCCGGTCAGGCCGCGCACCCGGCCGTCGCCGGTGACGATGCCGAGGTCGGTGAAGCCGCGCAGCCAGTACGGCAGCTCCTCCCAGCCGGCTTGGACGGGTCGACCCAGCCGCAGGTCGTCGTAGACCAGGTAGTCCGACACCTCGTCATACGGCCGTTCAGCCCGTCGACCTGGAGGTCGAGCTGCCCCTTGAGCCAGCCGCCGGGCCGTACGCTCCCGGCGGGCAGTTTCAGGAAGGGCTCGGGCGCCAGCGGCGCCCGGTTCGGCGTGTAGTGGCCGCCGGCGGGTGGCAGGGGGAAGGACGGGCATGGCGCGAGCCTTTCGCCGGGATGACAACGTGAGACACCCCAGTCCTACCCCAGGTGATCACCCGCTGACACCTCCGTGCGGTGAAATGGGCCGAAAGGTGCTGGACATGTACGGGGTATGACGCAGACACCGATCAGGCCCCGCCCGGGCCAGTGAGCGAGGCAGTCGTGCACGACCCGCCGGGTGACAGCGGGCGCCGGGAGCGGTTCGAGGAGGTGTTCGGCGCCCATCGGGAGGCGGTGCTCGGCTACCTGCAACGCCGTACCGGCTCCAGCCACGACGCTGCCGACCTGCTGGCCGACACGTTCGTGGTGGCCTGGCGCCGCCTCGACGAGGTGCCCGGCGGGGACCAGACCAAGCCCTGGCTGTACGGCGTCGCCCGCCGCGTCCTGGCCAACCACCGGCGCGGTGAGGGCCGGCGCAACGCGCTGGCCGACCGGCTGCGGGACGAACTGGTCGACACGGCCACCCCCGGCCCGGAGCCCGTCGACGGCGACTCGGCCACGGCGCGGGCGTTCCGTGCCCTGCCCGAGCCTGATCGCGAACTGCTCACGCTGGTCGCCTGGGAGGACCTGGACACCGCGCAGATCGCGACCGTGCTCCGCTGCTCCCGCAACGCCGTCCGGATCCGCCTGCACCGGGCCCGCAAACGTTTCGCCAAGCTGCTCACCACCAGCGCACCGGCCACGGTGAGAGGAGAGGTTTCCCATGAAGACATCTGACGCCGACGCGGCCGTCCGCGCGCTCAAGCCCAGCACCAGCACCTCCGTCGGGGCCGACACCTGGGCCCGCCTCGCCGACGACATCGTCGCCACCTCCGCCGAGGGGCGACCCGCCGAACAGGCCGTCCCCGTACGCCGCTTCGGCTGGCGCCTCGGCCGCGCCTCGCGCTCGCCGGTGCGTTCAGCCTGCTGATCGTCGGCGTCGTCGCGGCGACCGTCGTACGGAGTCCTGGGCAGGACCAGCCGCGGGCGCTGTCGTTCACCGACACCGGGAACTCGGTCATCGTCCGCGTGGTCGACCCGAACGCCGACCCGAAGCGCTACAACGCCGAGTTCAAGGCGATGGGCCTGAAGGTGAAGGTGGAAAGCGTCCCGGTCAGCGCGCCCTGGGTCGGCAAGTTCGCCAGCTACGCGGTGCCCGACGAAGAGGTCGAACCTGACGCTGCTGGCGCCGGGCGAGAAGTGCAACGGCACCTTGAACGCCTCCGACCCCGGCTGTCAGGACGGCGTCGAGGTCCCGAAGGACCTGAAGGGCTGGGCCGAGATCAGTTCGGCCGGGCCGCGAAGAAGGGCGAGATGTACTACCACTTCAGCAGCAACATCGACGACCCCGGCGAGATCCTGGCCGGTGTGAAGTTCCGCGGCCTGACGATCGCCCAGGTCAAGCCGGTGCTCGCCGCCCACGGCCTGACCATCGAGAGCTACCACGCCGCCGGCACCCGCCCGGAGACCGGCCCGATCGACACCCCGCCGGACAGCTGGTACGTGCACGACGCCACGTCGTACGTCGCCGGCGAAGTCCAACTGGACGTCGCCGAAGCCAAGTAACCCGGCCACCGTCCCGACCGCCGTCGTGCTGACCCCGCTACCGGGTCAGCGGCGGCGGTCCCGGCGTTTCGGCGCCGACGCCCAGCGCCAGGTGACCAGCACCCAGGCGATCGCCGGCAGCCCGAAGATCGCCGCCGCGATCTCCCTGCCGAACACCAGGAACACCACCCCCGCCAGGAAGAACGGCAACGCCAGCCACACCGCACCGACGAACGCCGCCCACCGCCACCGCCCCGGCTTCTTCGCCGGCGGCGAGTAAAACGCCGGCGCCGGCAGCCCGCCGAACACCACCAGCAGATCCCCGTGCGTCACCGCCTCCTGCACCAGGTCCACCCGCCGATGCAGCTCGTCCTCGTCGAGCCGCCCGATCGCGAACTGCTCCGCCAGCTCGTCGAAACAGACCCGGCGCTCCTCATCGGTCAACCGCACCGAAGCCATCCGCCGCCGAGCCGCCACCACCCGAGCCTCCTGCCCAGCAGCAGCCGCCATCCCCGCCAGGTTCCCCAACTGCCCAGCCCGCGCCGTGCTTCCCCCGAGGGCAGATCCGGCCGCCGCTCCCACTCTCTGTCAGCCATCCCACACTCCCCACTAGCGTCCTTACGAGTGTGCCAGACCGCTGGTCAGCCGAGCTCGATCTCCGGAAGCCGCTCGATCAACGCATCGGCGAGACAGACGAGTGCCCGCGGGTCGTGCCGACTCACCAGGTCGAGCGGCGCCCACCAGTTCCCCACCCCGAAGGCACGGGCCAGCAACACCCTCGCCTGCGCCGGCGGAGCGATCTCGGCCAGCGCCAACCGACCCTTGAGCCGTTCGTCCTCCCCTGCCGGACCCTCCACCAGCTCCTCGGCCCGGCGCGCCCAGGCCTGGGCCCGGTGATCTCCCGCCGCCTCCCCGGCCTTCGCCAGTGCGCACCACCCCTGGACGGCGGCCAACGTGCTCAGGTCGCGCGCCGTGACGCCAATGTGCTCGGGCTCCGTCAGCATCTCCTCCGCGAAGTCCAGGTCGCCGTTGTCCACCGCGGAGCGCACAGTCGCCAAGTACGCCGGCCCCAGGAGGGGATCGTCGCTGCCGCGGAGGACCGCTGCCGCGCGCCGGTGGTCACCGGCCTCCGCGACCGCCGCCGCGACTGCGCGACGATGCCGCTCGCAGCGATCGGGATCGCCCGAGGCCACCAGGTTCTCCCAGCGCTCGTCCAGACCCGCGACCGCTTCCGCCGCTGCCACGACGCCGAGGGCGTCCGACCGCTTCGAGCTCGTCGTCGAACGCGGACAGCAGCCGTTCGGCCTGGTCGTACGCGCCGGCGAACAGCAGCGTCTCCTGCATCCGCCGCAGCGAGAGATCACGGCGAAAGCCGCTCTCGATCCCACGAATGTCGCGGACCAGTTCGTCGAGCAGCGCGGTGCCGGCGGCCGGATCGGTTTCGGTCCGAACCGCCGCTACGACGGCCCGCAGCATCTCCGGTGCCCGCTCCTCCAGCCAGCCGGACAGGGCCGCCGCGCCGGCTTCGTCGCCGCCACGGATCGCGGCCTCGGTCAGCCGCGCGACCACCGTCGGGCCGACGACGAAGGCCGCGGACCGGTCGACCAGGCGCCGCAGTTCCGGCCAGCCGCCGGCTGCTCCGATCGCGGCCAGGGCCGCGACCATCGGCCGGTCGGCCGCGGTGCCGAACAGCGGCTGCGAACTGGCGCACACCTCCCACGCCGCGGCCGCTGCCTCCTGCGGGTGCCCCGCTTCGGCGCGCGCCACCAGCGGATCGAGCGTCGGACCGAGCGCGGCGGCGTCGCGTCGGCGGACCGCGATCGGCCGGTCGTCATCAGCATCCCCGGTCCGGACGAAACGCGTGACAACGCGCTGGAAAGCACTGCTGATCCTTGCGTTGACCCGCTCGGCACGGTCGAGCGCCTCGATCGCGACCAGCCTGCGCGCCAGTTCGGCCAAGCCGTTCGAGACCACGTCCTGGACGTCGAAACTATTGCCTGGAGCAACAGCAAGCTCGGCCAGCCGGACGGCCTGCGGACGGTTCCCGAGGTCGAGCGCCGAGCCCGCGAGGCGGCAGAGATCGCTCCGGCTCCCGGACAGGGACCACATCGACACGGACACGACGTCCGCGCCGACCAGCTCCCCTTCAGCCAGCAGCTCGGCCGCCTGGTCCGGGCTGCCGGCCGCGATCGCGGCCGGCACCAGCGTCGGCATCAGGGACAATCTGAAGGACGGCTCCGGGATCAAGCGGTACGTCGCGAGGGCCGCCGGCAACTGCCCGGCCTCGCAGTACGTGCGAACCACCCGCAACCGTGCCCGTGATCGCTGCCCGGGATCGGTGATCTGGGCGGCAACCTCATCGGCCCGCCGAAGGTCACCGGCCGCGAGCCAGACGCGCACCGACGTCAGTCGCACATCGGCGTGCTCCTCGTCGTACAGGCTGCTCTCGCGCGCGAGCAGCTCGTGCGCGCGATCCGGCTCGCCCCAGTACCCCAGCTGTTCGGCGAACTCGTCGACCGCCGTCCGCCGCGTCCGCCGGCCCCGCATCAACGCGATCTCGGCGTCGATCGCGGCGTACAGCCGGGCGACGTGCTCCGCCGTGCCGGATCGGCGCGCCTGGCGGGAGACTTCCGTCAGCGCCCAGACGCGGTCGGGCGGGCTCGTGATCTGCAGGGCAGCCTGGGCCGCCCGAGCCAGCAGATCGCCGGTCCACGCCGGGTCGGCTTGCACCACCGAGGACCGAAGGACGGCGATGAACGCACGCGGCCGCTCGGCGACCTCCACCGTCTCAGCCAGCGCCACGGCCTGCTGAGCCAGCTCACGGCCTTCGAGGTCGCCGGCCCGGTCCGCGCGTTCGACCAGGGCGCGGACTCTCCACAGCGGGTTCAGGTCGGCGGGGCTCTGTGCAGCGGCTGTGTCAGTGCCGCTCGCAGCGTCAGGCGGTACGTCGGTCGCACGCAGCTTTCGCAGTAGCTGGACGGCATGGTCCCGAACGGTCTTCGACTCAGCCTGCTCGGCCGCTGACTCCAACCGGGCGACGTCCCCCTGCTCGGCCGCGATGTCCAGGACCTCGGCCCGAGCCGACTCCCTGCTCCAGCGGTAGGTGATGCTGTCCGCCAGGCTCTCCGCCTTGTCGAAGTCGCCCATCCGCGCCCACAACCCGGGCAGCTCGGTCGGGACGTTGCTGGTGTGCTGCTCGATCTCGTTGCGGTGAAAGGCGAGCAGCGCGACGGACGCGAGGTCGACGGTCTCCTGGGCCGTCAGCGCGGCGGCAACGCTCCTGATCTCCAGGAGGGCCGCGTGGTGCACACCGACGCGCGCCAGCATCAGGTCGTGCCGGGCGGTGTCGACGGCCAGGGCCACTGCTGCCGGAAGGTCGCCGGCTTCGAGGAGCTTGCCGAGGTACCCCCGGAGGAGGTACTCGGGGGTGTGGTCGGGCCAGCCCGCTGCGCGGTAGCGCTCGGCCCACTGGTCGAGCCGGTCCGAGCTCGCGCGCAGGACGGCCGGCCCCAGCGATCCCGTGGTGGCGATCCGGAGCTCGTCGTGCGCGAAGCCGTAGCTGTCGGGAGTCGACTCGCGGCGCCAGGCCGCCGGCTGGCGGCCGAACGTGCGTCCGGACGAGCCGGTCAGGAGCGCTTGGACGTCGTACGGCGAGCGCTCGGTCAACTCGGACAGGTCGTGCTCGCTCAGACCACCGCCGGCCGCCGTGATCAGGCCGAGCACGTCCTGCGCGAGCGGGTCCCGGAGCAGGGTGCGGAGCTCGTGCGTGGCGGCCTGCTCGCTCGCCCGCGCGTGGACCGACGGGCTCAGCTCGTGCACGACGGCCGGGTCGCGCAGTGGGTGCCGGTCCGGAACGTCGACCGGCAGTGGCGGGTCGGACCGCCCGGCGACGACAACCTTCAGCCCAGGGAGCGGCTTGTCCGGCAGCAGGGCCGCGATGCTGAAGAGCTCCTGGTCCGGGGTGAGCAGCCGGTCCTCGTCCAGGCCGTCGACGACGAGCACGAGCTGCTCACCACGGAAGCGGCAGCTCGACGCCGCCTCCGCGATCAGGCTGTGCAACCGGGCGACCCGGCTCAGCTCCGACGCTTCGGGGTCCGCCGGGCGGTCGAGCAGCTCGAGCAGCTGCTCGGTGAGAGCGTCGATGAACGCGTCGCGGTTGTGGTGCGGGTTGAAGCGCCCGTTGACGAAGAACGAGACAACCTCGGTGCCTGGGGGCGGGTGGAGGACGAACCAGGCGAGCAACGCCGACTTGCCGGACCACGGGCCGGCGGTCCAACGCCAGTAGAAGCCGTCGCCGATGCAGAAGGTCCGCAACTGGTCGAGCTCGGTCTCCCGGCCGCGGAGCTCGACCGGCGTGATCTGACGGACGTACTCGAGGTAGCTGAACTCCGTTGCTGCCCGGATCCGTTGCTTGGGCACCTGGGTTTCGTCAGGGCGGGGGCGGGACAGCACCGACACCAGCAGCGCGGACAGCGCGACGAGCAGGCCGAGAGCGCTGGCGAGCTTGTCAGCGGTCTCCAGGCCGACGGAGTACAGGTAGAGCGCGAGACCGGCGATCACCAGGACAGCGGCGGCGCGGGTCGCCCAGCGCCAGCCCCGGCGTCCTCGACGCAACAAGCCGCCTCCCCGAACGCGTACGGTCACCGCCGACGAGCAGACTAGCCGAAGTCCGCCGCGACCAGCCGCTCCCGCAGCCGCGCCAGCTGTTCGAAGGTCAGGCCGGTCGACGTCAGGTAGCCGGCGACGTCCACCGAGCCGAGGAAGCCGACCAGTTCGGCGCAGGCCTGGGCGCAGTGTTGGTCGAGGGACTGGCCTGGGAGGGGACGGTCGTCGGCGGAGGCGTAGGTGCGGAGGGCCAGTTCGTAGTCGTCGAGGATGTCGGCGACCGGCGTACCGGCCAGGGCGAGCAGCATCGACGACGATCATGCCGGTACGGTCGCAGCCGGCTCGGCAGTGGATGAGGACGCCGCCGGCTGGGGCGTCGGCGAGGCGGGCGAAGACGGCGGTGATCATGCCGGGCCAGCGGTGCAGTACCGCGTTGTAGTACGCCGGACTGTTGAGGCGTTCGCCCCACTCGGCCATGAAGGACTCGTCGGACTGGTCCTCGACGGGCTGGTGGTGGATCGTGACGCCGTCGATGACCTGTACGCCGAGGCGTTCGTCGGCGTTGCGGAGGTCGATGACCGTGGTGACCCCGGCCGCGAGCAGTGCCTCGCGGCCCTTGTCGGTCAGGGCGTCGGGGTGGGCCGAGCGGTAGACGCGGCCGTACTGGATCGTGCCGCCGGTGGCCGGGAGACCGCCCAGGTCTCGGGCGTTGAGGGCGCCGTCCCACTCGAGTTCACGCATGCGGCGGAGGCTACCGGTGGGCCGGACGCGACGGACGGTGGCCTACGTCCGAAGAACCGTATGCGTCCGAAGAACCGAGCGCTATAGCCTCGGTGTTCTTCGGACGCATGCAGGTTCTTCGGACGCTGCGGGTCCTGGGGGGTGCGTCAGCCCAGCGGCAGGCAGCGTCGCGGTCCACGTGCGTGCAGGTCCGTCAGCGAAACCTCGAACTGGTCCTGCACGTCGAACGACTCGCCGGTGACGACGCCGATCTTGGTGTGCGGGAAGCGGCGCGCGGTGCACATGTCGGTGAAGCGGACCTCTTCGGTGCGCGGTACGGCGACGACCGCGCGGCCGGCCGACTCGGCGAACAGGAACAGGAACGGGTCGAGACCGTCCGGCGCCCAGACCCGGGCCCCGACGCCGCCACGCAGCGCGGACTCGACCAGCACCTGGGCGACACCGCCGTCGCTGACGTCGTGCGCCGCGTCGATCAGGCCGTCGCGGGACGCGTTGATCAGGATGTCCGCGAGCTGCTGCCTCGGCGGCCAGGTCCACCGCCGGCGGGCGACCGCCGAGGTGGCCGTGGATGACGTGCGCCCACTCGGAGCCGGACAGCTCTTCCTCGGTCTCGCCGAGCAGGTAGAGCTGGTGACCCTCCATGTCGGCGGTGAAGCCGATCGGCGTACGGCGGGTGACGTCGTCGATGACCCCGAGCACGCCGACGACGGGCGTCGGAAGGATCGGGGTCTCGCCGGTCTGGTTGTAGAACGACACGTTGCCGCCGGTGACCGGGATGCCCAGCTCGATGCAGCCGTCGACGAGGCCGCGGATGGCCTCGGAGAACTGCCACATCACGCCCGGGTCCTCCGGCGAACCGAAGTTCAGGCAGTCGGTCACCGCGGCCGGCCGGGCACCGGTGGTGGCGACGTTGCGGTAGGACTCGGCGAGCGCGAGCTTGGCGCCGGTGTACGGGTCGAGCTTGGCGAAGCGGCCGTTGCAGTCGGTGGAGACCGCGACGCCGAGGCCGCTCGTCTCGTCGACCCGGATCATCCCGCTGTCCTCGGGCTGCGCGAGCACCGAGTTGCCGAGCACGTACCGGTCGTACTGGTCGGTGACCCACGACTTGTCACAGAGGTTCGGCGACGCGATCAGCTTGAGCAGCGTGTCCCGCAGCTCCTCGCCGGTGGTTGCCCGCGGCAACTTCTCGGCGCCGTCGGCCTGCAGGTCGTCCATCCAGGCCGGCCGCGCGTACGGGCGCTCGTAGACCGGGCCGTCGTGCGCGACGGTCCGCGGCGGTACGTCGACGACGCGCTCGCCGTGCCAGTCGATCTGCAGCAGCCCGGTGTCGGTGACCTCACCGATCACGTCCGCCTGGACATCCCACTTCTCGCAGATCTTCAGGAACTGCTCGACGTTCTCCGGCGTGACGACCGCCATCATCCGCTCCTGCGACTCGCTCATCAGAATCTCTTCCGGAGCAAGCGAAGCGTCGCGCAGCGGCACCTTGTCGAGCGAGACGTGCATGCCGCCGTCGCCCGCACTGGCCAGCTCGGAGGTCGCGCAGGAAAGCCCAGCGCCACCAAGATCCTGGATTCCCTCGACGATCCGGGCCGCGAACAGCTCGAGCGTGCACTCGATCAGCAGCTTCTCCATGAACGGGTCGCCGACCTGTACCGCGGGACGCTTGGTCGGACCGCCATCGGCGAAGGTCTCGCTGGCCAGCACGGACACGCCGCCGATGCCGTCGCCGCCCGTCTTCGCGCCGTACAGGATGATCTGGTTGCCGACACCGGTCGCGTTCGCCAGGTGCAGGTCCTCGTGCCGCATCACGCCGACGCAGAGGGCGTTGACCAGCGGGTTGCCCAGGTAGGTCGCGTCGAAGACGACCTCGCCGCCGATGTTCGGCAGGCCGAGGCTGTTGCCGTAGCCGCCGACGCCGGACACGATCCCGGGCAGCACGCGCTTGGTGTCCGGCGCGTCCAGCGGGCCGAACCGCAGCGGGTCCATCACCGCGACCGGGCGGGCGCCCATCGCGAGGATGTCGCGGACGATGCCGCCGACGCCGGTCGCCGCGCCCTGGTAGGGCTCGACGTACGACGGGTGGTTGTGCGACTCGACCTTGAACGTGACGGCGTAGCCCTCACCGATGTCGATCACGCCGGCGTTCTCGCCGATCCCGGCGAGCATCTTGCCGGCCGGGGTCTCCTGCGGGATCTCACCGAAGCGCTTGAGGTGCACCTTGGAGGACTTGTACGAGCAGTGCTCGCTCCACATCACCGAGTACATCGCCAGCTCGCAGCTGGTCGGCCGCCGGTCCAGGATGTCGCGGATCCGCTGGTACTCGTCCGGCTTCAGCCCGAGCTCCGCCCACGGCTGCTCCACGTCCGGCGTACTGGTCGCGTTACTGACGGTGTCGGTCGACACTTTGTGACTCCTGAACTAGGTGGGACTCGGGTGAAACGGTAGCTGCTGCTAGCAGGTGAGCTACAAGTAAGGGAAGGGCGAAGCCGGTCATGATCGCGGGCAGGGCGACGCCTGCGTCGTTGAGGAGCATGCCGACCAGGCCGCAGGTGGACAGCGCGAGCAGGGTCGGCCTGATCATCGGGCGGCTTACGTAGTACCGGCGGTAGCTCTCGAAGGGGACCTTGGCGGGCCAGACGGTCGCGTACATCGCCAGCAGGACACCGGCGAGCATGAACCAGCCCGCTGGGGTGTGGAAGAAGGCCAGGGACATCTGGAGCTTGCGGATGATCACGTCGCCGCCATCACCATCCAGCAGCCGCGCGACGAAGGTGCCGAAGTGGCTGCGCTGGTCTGCAGGCCGCAGATAGTCCAGGAACGCTACTGCCGAGACAGCGAGCACTCCGACGATGCCGATGGCAACCAGTGCCTTCAGCGAGATGCTGCCGCGCCACGTCAGCCAGGCAAGCAGCAGTACTGCGGGCGTCAGCGCGATGATGCCGCCGAAGTCGGTGCCCCAGCCCGGGCTTGCCGTCCACGATGATCGCCAGACCGCCGATCACCAGTACTGCGAGCGCTGCCTGCACCCTGCTGCGGTCAAGCAGCTTCTGCGCCACCCAGCCCGCAGTGACGAGCGCTGCAACAGCCAGCGTGGCAAAGGTCGAGTTGCCGAAGCCGTAGAACCTGCCGCCGATCACCGGGCCGTCCGCGAACATGCTGCCGAACTGCAGCGGAGTCCCCAGCACTCCGTCGATCAGCAAGATCACGTACGCCGCCAGCAGGATCCCCAGTCCGGCGTACTGCTTCAAGAACGCCCTGGCCAGTCCTGCGAAGGCATAGCTGATCGCCAGCACCACGAGGTACAGGGACAATCCAGGAGACGGCCAACGCCACCACACGGTTGCCGTGGACAAGAACACCGCGATGAAGAACCCACCCTGCGCCAGCAGGGTGACCTCACTCGTACTACGAGCCCGCCGGCTGCGAGTGACCAAGAACCAGCCGAGTGCGAGCAACTGCGCCGCCAGCAACGTCATCGCGACAGCGATCAACATCGGCCGCGGGTGCTCGAACCGCTCGTTCGTGTCGAGCCGATCCTCGATCACCGCAGCAGCAGTGCCGTGTTCACCACCGCCGACGGAGATCTGGTTACCGTCGAGCGGACCGGGCTGTTCTGCTCCAGCAGGGTCCAGCTCCGTCGCCTTGCCGCGCAGCACCGTCGCGGTCACGTCGGTGAGCTGGATCAGCCCGGGCCGGCGCGTGGAGTCGCTGGTGAGCCACCGGGAACCGGGCTCGCCAGATGGGATCTGCAGGGCGACCAGCGGCTCCTGATGAGCATTGGCCATCTCCTGGCTGACGCCGACCAGCAGCACCGAGGCGTCCGGCATGGCCGACTTGGCCTGGCCGACAAGGTTGGCGAGATTCTTGAGTGCCTCGTCGCGGCCCTCACGCAGCGGCAGCGCGCCGGGATCGATGATCGCGTCGCTGCAGTTCGCGTCCAGCGTGTCCGGGTCGAACGCGGGCTGCCAGTTGGCGACGGTGCCGTCGCTGTTCGCGGTCGCGATCGCTCCACCAGGGCCGAAACCGCAGACACCTGCTCGGCTCTCCGCCAGGCGGCCGATCGGAGCGCCGGTGTGGTGATCCGCTTGGCGGTTCACGTAGGTCTGCCAGTCCGCGATCTTGCCGTCGGCAACAGCTGGCAGCTCGCCGCAGGCCTGGTCCGGAACACTTCCCCAGGCGCGGGTGCCGGCGCTGATCGTCAGCCAGCCGTCGATCGGGCAGGTGTGCGGCCCGGCGGTCTTCACGGTGATCGAGCCGACATTCGCGTAGTCGATCAACGCGGCTCAGCTCGGGCGAGGCCTTCATGTCGTTCCAGCTGAGCCCGGGGACGCCGATCACGATCACCGGTCCGGAATCGGGCTCCGAGCGACGCAGCGTACGCAGTACCGGCTGTCGCACCGAGGGTCAGGAGGGCGGCGGCGCACAACAGCAGCCGCCGCACTCCACGAAACGTCATCAGGAGGAGACGACGGCCTTGAGCACCGAGGTGAAGAAGCCCAGGCCGTCCGTACTCGGACCCGTCAGGGTCTCGACGCAGTGCTCCGGGTGCGGCATCAGGCCGACCACGTTGCCCCGCTCGTTGCTGATCCCGGCGATGTCGCGGTACGACCCGTTCGGGTTGTCCTGCAGGTAGCGCGCGACGACCAGTCCTTCGCCCTCGAGCCGGTCCAGGGTGGCTTCGTCGGCGACGTACCCGCCGTCCTGGTTCTTCAGCACGATGGTGATCTCGTGGTTGGCGTCGTAGTCGCTGGTCCAGGCGGTGCGGTTGTTCTCGATCCGCAGCGGCTGGTCCTTGCAGATGAACTTGCGGTGGTTGTTCTTGATCAGCGCGCCGGGCAGCAGGTGCGACTCGCAGAGCACCTGGAAGCCGTTGCAGATCCCGAGCACCGGCAGGCCCTCGCCGGCCTTCTTGATGATGGTCTCCATCACCGGGGCGAACCGGGAGATGGCGCCGGCCCGGAGATAGTCGCCGTACGAGAAGCCGCCGGGCAGCACCACCGCGTCGACCCCGTGCAGGTCGGCGTCGCCGTGCCAGAGCGCGACCGCCTCGGCACCGGCGACCGCGGCCGCGCGACGGGCGTCCACGTCGTCCAGCGAGCCCGGGAAGGTGACGACTCCGATCTTCACTGCGCGTCTGCCTCGACGTGCAGGGTGTAGTCCTCGATCACCGGGTTGGCCAGCAGCGTGTCCGCTGCCTTGCGGATCTCGGCGACCTTCTCCTCGGTCGCCTCACCGTCCAGGGTGATCTCGAACCGCTTGCCCTGACGGACATCGGCCACGCCGTCGAAGCCGAGCCGGCCGAACGCACCGTGCACCGCCTTGCCCTGCGGGTCGAGAATCTCGGGCTTGAGCATGACGTCCACGACAACGCGGGCCACTGACACTCCTGGTTTCGATGCGGCGCTGACGGGCTGAATCCTACCGACCGCCGCCTGGAAGTCCCGCATCGCCGACTATTCACTGAGTACATACATCGTGTGTATAGTCGCCCTCATGGCAACTGCTGAACTCGTTCTGGGACTGCTGCACAGCGGGCCGGCGCACGGGTACGACGTCAAGCGCGGACATGACGCCTGGTTCCCGGACAGCCGCCCGCTCGCGTTCGGACAGGTGTACACAACGCTGTCCCGGCTGGAGCGCGACGAGCTCGTCGAGGTGGTGGATCGTGGCTCGGAGGGTGGCCCCGAACGCACCGTCTACGGACTCACCGAGAAGGGCCGCCGGCACCTGGCCGAGTGGCTGGCCGAGCCGATCCAGCCCGCTCTCGGCGCGGTCGACGAGATGGTCCGCAAGGTCGTCGCGACCATCCACACCGGCGAGGACGCGACCGCCTTCCTGGCCCGGCAGCGATCCAGCCACCTGCGCCGGATCCGCGAGCTGCGGGCCGCGAACACCGACCAGGACGACGACACCCCGGCCCGGCTGGTCCGGGATTTCGTGGCCGTCCACCTCGATGCCGATCTGCGCTGGCTTGACGGCGCGATGGACCGAATCACCGAGCTGAAGGAGACCCGTCGATGACCGACCTCGCCCTGGAGCTGCTCCGGGTGGAGTACGCCTACCGCCGTGATGTGGCCCTGCGCGGAGTCTCGCTCAGGGTCGAGCCCGGCGAAGTCGTGGCCATCACCGGTCCGAGCGGTTGCGGCAAGTCGACCCTGCTGCACTGCGCCGCGGGCATCCTCCGGCCACACGCCGGCACGGTCCAGCTGGCCGGGCAGAACCTCGCCGACCTCTCCGAGACCGTGCGGACGCGGCTCCGGCGTACGCAGGCCGGCATCGTGCTCCAGTTCGGCCAGCTGGTTCCTGACCTCACGCTGATCGACAACGTGGCGCTGCCGTTGCTCCTGGAAGGCCATGACCGCGCCGGAGCCCGTCGGGCCGCGCAGGAGTGGCTCGACCGAGTCGGAGTCGGAGCGGACGCCACTGCCGTGCCGGGCGAGCTCTCGGGCGGCCAGAACCAGCGAGCCGCGGTAGCGCGGGCACTGGTGACCGGGCCGGCGATCGTGTTCGCCGACGAGCCCACCGGCAGCCTGGACAGCGTCGCCGGCGAGGAGATGATGGAACTGCTGCTCTCCTCAGTACGCGTAGGTGGCGCCGCTCTGGTGCTGGTCACCCACGACAACATGGTCGCCGCGTACGCCGACCGCGAGGTCCGGCTGCGCGACGGCGTCGTCCAGCACGAGGTGGCCCTGTCATGAGCCCCGCCACTCTTTTCGAACTGGCCCGGCCGCGCTCTGCCACCGACCGGAGCCGCTTCCGGCTCCTGGTAGCGACCATCGCGATCGCGGGCGCCTTCCTGCTCGCTGCCTGGCGCGTCAAGCGCCTCGGCTTCAGCGGCGACTACTACGACTCTCCGCGGTACAGCGACTACCTCCAGGAGTACGGCCTCCGCGGCGGTGTCGCCTTCGCTGCACTCCTGATGGCTGCCGCATCCTGCCTGCTGGCCTTCCAGGCCTTGAAGCTCGGTACTGCGGCCCGTGACCGCCGGCTTGAAGCCTTCCGGCTGGCGGGTGCGACTCCCGGCCAGGTCCGCGGCCTCGGCGCCGTCGACGCCGGGATCGGCGGCCTGATCGGCGGCATCCTGGCCGGTCCGCTCTATCTCCTGCTCACGCTGGCGATCCAGGCGCTGCCCCGGATGGGCCGGGTGCTGCCGCCGGCCAACACGGTGGATCTGGCGGCCTGGCCGATCGTGGTCGCAGTACTGACTGCTGCCGCGGCCGGGGTCGGAGCGCTGCTCGGACGTGGGGTGATCGGGGAGCCGCGCGAGCGGCAGCCGAAGGGACCCAACGTCACCCGGGCGGCGATCGCCGGCGCTGCCGGAGTCGGGCTCGTCCTGTTCAGTCATCTCATCGACGAGCGCTTCTTCGGCGTACTGGTGCCCTTCGGTCTCGGCCTGCTCGTCATCTGCCTGGCCGTCCCCACCTTGCTGGTGGCCTGGCAGGGCAGCCGGCTGGAGCGCTCGAGGAACCCGCTGAAGGTCCTCGCCGGAGGACGCCTGCTCCGGACGGTCCGGCCGCACGGGCGCACACTTTCCCTGCTGGTGTTGTGCGGTGCCGCGGTCGGCTTCGTGGTCTCCATGACGGTCGAACTCGCTCGGCCCGACGATTCCTACGACATCAGCTTCCATCTGCCGGGACTGATCTTCGCGGCGGGTGCCGCGGTGTTCATCGCCGTCATCGCGGGCGTATCGCTCCTGGCCGGCACAGCCGATGACCTCCTCGACCAGCGTCGCCAGCTGGCCGCACTGAACATCCTCGGAGTCGGCGAGCGGCAGCTCCGCACCTCGGTGCGGTACCAGCTGACGTCGAGCATCACCTGGGCCACTGCCTCCGGCCTGCTGATCGGTGGCCTGCTGTACGCCGACCTCACGTCCCGGAGCGAGTTCGCGCCCGATCAGACTCCGGGCCTGCTCGCGACCTTGGCGGTTGTCGTCATCGGCACCGGACTGGCCTGGCTGATCGCGGGTCTTGCCGCGTTCCTGCTGCGTGGTCATGTGCACGAAGCGGTCGCCCCGGAGAACCTCCGGTCCAGCTGAGGGGTAGTGCTGAGTTCACCCCGAAGTGGTGCTGCCCTCCCTGATCCGGAAGGCATCGCCACCTAACCTCTAGAGCATGTGGGTCTGGCAACTGGCGCTGGCGGTGGGCTTCGGGATCGGGTCCGCCGTCATCCCCGTGATGAACGCGGAGGCGTACGTCCTGGTCGGCGGCGGCTCCGGTGCACTCGACCCGGTGGTCGCCGCGATCGGCGTCTCGGTCGGCCAGACGCTCGGCAAGGTGGCGATGTTCCTGGCCGTCCGGTACCGGCCGGGGTATGCGGCGAAGAAGTCGAAGGAACCCAAGCCCGTCGACCTCGGCACTCGCTGGGGCCGCTTCGTGCAGTGGAACCGGGGCGTCAGCAAGCGGCTGCTCGACGCGATGAGCGACCGCCGCTGGGGCATCCCGGTGACGCTGCTCAGCGCCTCGGTCGGCATCCCGCCCCTGTACGGCGTGGCGCTGATCGGCGGCGCCAGCCGGATGGGCGTGCTCACCTTCGGCCTCTCGACCCTGGTCGGCAGACTCGCCCGCTTCATCACCCTCGCGCTGGGCGTCGGCCTGTTCTAGCTGAACGTGCGCCCAGTGAGTTGCTCATAGGCGTTGATGTACGCCGACCGGGTGCGCTCGATCACCTCGTCGGACAGCGGCGGCGGCGCCTCGCCCGAGTGCCGGTCCCAGCCCGACTCGAACTGCAGCCAGTCGCGGACGATCTGCTTGTCGTACGACGGCTGCTGCTTGCCCGGCTGCCCACTGGTCGGCCGGCCAGAACCGGCTCGAGTCCGGCGTGAGCACCTCGTCGGCGAGCACGATCGTGCCGTCCGCGCGGGCGCCGAACTCGAACTTGGTGTCGGCCAGGATGATCCCGCGCTGCTCGGCCATCGTCGTGCGCCTGGCGTGTAGATGTCGAGCGTCAGCTTCCGCAGCGCCTCGGCCGTCTCCGCGCCGACGGCCGCCACGACCGCGTCGTACGAGACGTTCTCGTCGTGCTCGCCGAGGTCGGCCTTGGTCGCCGGGGTGAAGATCGGCTCGTCCAGCCGGGAGCCCTCGACCAGGCCGGCGCGCAGCGGGATGCCGCAGACCTCGCCGGTCGCGTCGTAGTCGACCAGGCCGGAGCCGCTCAGGTAGCCGCGGGCGACGCACTCGACCGGGAACATCTCGAGCTTCTCGCAGACCACCGCGCGGCCGGCCAGCTCGGCCGGTACGTCGGTCGAGACGATGTGGTTCGGCACTCCGAGCTGCTCGAACCACCACAGGCTCATCGCGGTGAGCACCTTGCCCTTGTCCGGGATCGGCGTGCTCAGGATCCAGTCGAACGCGCTCATCCGGTCGCTGGCGACCATCAGCAGTTCGCCGGACTCCAGCTCGTACAGGTCCCGGACCTTGCCGGAGTGGAGATGCTTCGCACCAGGGATCTCGACGGCCTGCGGAAGTGTGGTCACACCCGGGATTGTTCCACCCGGCGCCGCTTCCCCCGCAACGAGGCCGCCTTGCCCGCCAGTCCGAGGAATCCGTCCCGGGCCGCACAGAGCAGGCCGTTGTCGATCTGACCGAGCCTGCCGATCGCGCGCGAGCGTTTGACCAGCTTGGTCGTGACGGGTCGCCGCTCCGCGTCGTACCGGCTGAGGGCGGTGTCCAGATCCGGTGCCTCGCGAAGGTGTCTGGCGAGTGCGCCGGCGTCTTCGATGGCGGAGCAGGCGCCGCGGCCGAGGTTCGGCGTCATCGCGTGTGCCGCGTCGCCGAGCAGGACGATCCGGCCGTCGACGAACGAGGTCAGCGGCGTCGGCAGGTCGTAGATGTCGTTCTGCAGCACCTTCTCGGACTTCTCGAGGAGCAGCGGGATCGGGTCGTGCCAATCGCCGAAGGCCGCGATCACCTCGGCGCGCGGATCACCCGGCTGACCGGCCGCGCGGTTGAGCGTCGCGTACCAGTAGATCCGCCCGTCGATCAGCCGCGCGAACCCGAACCGCTGCCCGCGCCCCCACGTCTCACCTCCGCCATCTTCAGTATCGACCTCAGCGATCCCCCGGTACGCCGTATAGCCCGAATACCGCGGCTTGCTCGCGCGCATGATGCTCCGGATCCCGTCCGCAGCGACCACCAGATCAGCTTTGAACACCTCTTGCTGCGTACTGACGGTCACCCCAGTCGAGTCCTGCACAACTCCTGTGACTGTCATCCCTGTCCGAACACTGGCTGCTGGGCTGAGTGCGTTGGTGATCAGCTCGTGCAGCCGGGCTCGGTGGATCATCACCGGCATCTCGACGCCGAGATCCAAGCCCTCGACCACCAAGCGGCCGTCCGGTCGGCGCATCCCGACCGCCTCGCCCGCCGCCGCGTCCTTCCGGACGCCCTGGACGCCGAACTCCTCCAGCACGGCGACCGCGCCCGGCCAGACCGAGATCCCGGCACCGACCTCACCCAGCTCCGGCGACCGCTCGAGCACCGTCACCTGCCAGCCGCTGCGCTCCAGCGCCACGGCCGCCGTCACCCCGCCGATCCCTGCCCCCACCACGATTGCTGTCCTCATGACCCTGACTCTACAGCTGTAGAGTCTGGATGGGTAGACTTCGCGCCGTGCCGAAAACTGCCACTGGGCGAGGACCGCCAGGACGCGATCGCCGACGCCGCCATCCACCTGGTCGCGACCCGAGGACTCCGCGGTCTCACCCACCGCGCGGTCGACGCCGAAGCCGGCCTCCCGCCGGGCTCCACGTCGTACTACCTGCGCACCCGCAACGCCCTACTCACCGCCTGCGTCCAGCGGCATGCTGGCGCGCGACCTGACCGCGACCACGCCGTCGCACAACACCACCGCGATCACGCCGTCGCACGACGCCACCGCACGGCGCCCGTCACCGGCCCGCGGTACGGCCCCCGAGTCCTCGGGACCGCTGGAGGAGTTCCTCGCGACGATGGTGCTCGGCCTCGCCCACGAGCGCGCCGACGACCTCGCCGCGCGGTACGAGCTGTCCCTCGAAGCCCGGCGCCAGCCGGAACTCCAGGACGCGATCATCCAAGGCGGCCGGCAACTCCGCGATGGCCTGGCTGGGATGCTCGCCGCACTGGGCATCCCGGACGCCGCCGAGGTGGCCTGGCCGGTCGCCGCGATGATGGACGGTCTCCTCTACGACCGCCTGGCCGGCGCCGGCACCACGTTGTCGACGGAGGCGTACGAGCACGCAGTACGGCGTACTCTCTCTGCTCTGCTGGCAGGTCTCAGAGCCGCTCGGTGACGGTGATGAAGGTGAAGTAGGCGACGCCGACCACCATGCCGACGTGGCCGAGGACGGACAGGCCGGCGCCGGAACCCCAGGCGTCGGCGGCCGCGCCCTTCGCGTGTTTGCTCGCGCTGGGCAACCAGCGGGCCAGGAGCAACAAACCGACGATTGCCAGCAGCCACCACCCGGCGAGCGCGCCGAGCGCGATCAGCCGCTGACCGGTGACGAGGGCAACGATCCAGCCGAGCAGCGTCAGGACGCCGACCGTGGTGTGAATCCTTACCAGGGCAGACGAAAAGCTCGACACACCGCTGGCGCGATGGCCATCGCCGGAGTCGCCGCCGAGCCGGATGCGCGTCAGCAGCACGACGACGGCGCCCAGGGCGGTCAGGAACCAGGTGACGTTCGACCATTCCACGCCCCGATCCTTACCCCACTATCCCGCGAACGGAACCCCTTGCGTGTCGTCCCAATGGGTGGACCACCCCTAGCGCTGGTCTGGTCCGACGTGCAGCTCCCACCACGCCGCGCGTGGTGGGAGCTGCGAGTTCACTGCCTGGCGGTTCCAGGAGTGCCTTCCTGGCGTGCCGGTGCCGCCCTGCTGGCCGGGGAACTGCCGGAAGCGACCGCCACCGGGGCCACCGAACTGCGTCTGGTCAGCAGGCGAGGTGCCACCACCCCACGCATGTCCAACAGCAGTCCCACCAAGAAACGCCAGTACTGCGAGCAACGACCCCGCACCAGCCAATGCCAAACCAGTCGGCTTCCCGTCGGACGACCACCACCTCGCCTTCCCAGCAGCAGAGCCACCTGCTCACTCGACATTTGCTGGGTCAACAAGCGGTTGCTCTGGGGTGTATTGCGGGGTGTTGGGGTTCTGTGTCATTGCATACTCCGAAAAGGTTGGGGCGGTCAGTTGGTGGTGAGGTCGTAGATGGTGGTGTTGCCGATGGTCTGCGCCTGGAAGTTCTGGGCGACCCAGGTACTGATCTCGCTCGAGGTGCCACCGCGGCCGCCGCCGAAGCCGCCGCCACCACTCCCGATGAAGTAGTGCACCTTGCCCTGGGCAACCAATTGCTGGAACTCGGCCAGCGACGGCGCCGGGTCGGTCCCGTTGAACCCGCCGATCGCCATCACCGGCACCTCGGCCGCGATCTGCACCGGCGCCGCACCGTTCGCCGTGACTGCTGCTGCGGCCCACGTGTACCCCTTGGCGCCCTGCTGCAGCAGAGTGATCAGCTCGCTAGAGACCCCGCTGGTCCCGCCACCACCAAGGAAGCCACCCATCCCGCCGCCACCCTGGGTCGGAGCACCTGTCGTAGCACCCGGGCCGCCAGTCGCACCTTGACCTGTCGTGCCGCCCTGACCAGTCGTCGCACCAGGTGGCCTGCCCATCCCGCCGCCGAAGCCGCCGCCGCGACCACCGAAGCCGCCCGCGCCGGCCGGCCCCGCAGTCGGAATGGCTCCGGCGTGTGCCGTGCTGATCGTCTGCACCGAGTACGCCGCAGGCCCAGCAAGTGCCGTCAACGCCAGCAGCGTTCCAGCGAACAGCCCAGCCCGGCGCACCGTAGTACGACGCAACTGCAGTTCCGGCAGCATCAACACCGCTCCTGCACCGACGACGCCGGCCAGCAGCACCGTCCAGCGCAACCACGGCTGCCAAGTCGGCGTCGCGTTCAGCAACGAGAAGCTCCAGCCGGCGGTCAAGATGGTGCCTCCGGCAAGGGTTGCCCGAGCCAGCCACTCGGTCCGGCGCTTCCACAGAATCGAAGCAGCAGCACCGATCAGCGCAGCAATCGCCGGAGCAAGCGCGATCATGTAGTACGGGTGGATGATCCCCTGCATGTAGCTGAAGACCAGGAAGGTGACGACCAGCCAGCCGCCCCACAACACTGCGAACGCACGCGTCTTATCGGTACGCCCGGCTCGCCCAGGAGCGACCAGCAGTACGACGAGCGACAACAGTGCCGCAGGCAACAACCAGGCGATCTGACTACCGAACTCTCCGCCGAACAACCGCTGCAGCCCGGTCGCGCCACCCCATCCAGGGTTGCCGACGCCACCGCCGACCGAGCCGGTCTCGTCACCCGTCAGCCGCCCGAGTCCGTTGTAGCCCAGCGTCAGTTCGAGAATGCTGTTCGTCGAGGACCCACCGATGTACGGCCGCGCCGACGCCGGCAGCAGTTCGACGATCGCGACCCACCAACCCGCGCTGACGATCATCGCGCCGAGCGCGATCACGCTGTGCACGACCCGCTTCCCGAGCGCGGGCTTGCCGGCGATCAGGTACGCCAGCCCGAAGGCAGGCAGCACCAGGAAGGCCTGCAGCATCTTGGTGAGGAATCCGAACCCGACGAACGTTCCGGCCAGCGCCATCCAGCGCCAGGCGTACTTCTCCGAGTCGATCGCCCGCGTCACTGCCCAGGCACCACCGACCAGCAGCAGGATCAGCAACGCGTCCGGGTTGTTGAAGCGGAACATCAGTACTGCGACCGGCGTCAACGCGAGCACCGCTCCAGCGAGCAACGCGGCGTTGGCCGAGAACCACCGGCGTACGGACACATAGAGAATGCCGACGCTGGCGACGCCCATCAGGGCCTGCGGGACCAGCATGCTCCAGACGCCGAAGCCGAAGATCCGGCCCGACAGCCCCATCACCCACAGGGAGGCCGGCGTCTTGTCGACGGTGATGAAACTCGACGAGTCGAACGACCCGAAGAACCAGGCCTTCCAGCTGGTCGAGCCCGCCTGGACCGCGGCCGCGTAGTACTCGTTGGCGTAGCCGTTCTTGGACAGACCCCACAGATAGGCGATTGCTGTCAGCAACAAAAGGCCGCCGAACATCGCCTTCTCCCGGCTGATCGCCAGCGAGGTGGTCAGGGCGCGCGGTGGCGCGGCGACATTTCTCGGTTCGGTAAGGGTACTCATCAGTGACTCCGGGTGTTGTCGATCAGTGCAGAGGGCTCGAAGGAGGGAAGAGTGGGCGCCTCGTCGTCGAAGACCCAGCTCTGGAAGAGGCTGAAGCGGACCAGCGTCGCGGCCAGGTTCGCGACCGTGAGCACGAAGATCTCGAGCCCACGGGCCGGTACGGCGACTGCCGTGTGCAGCAGCCACAGCGACGACGCGGTCAGGCTCCAGCCGATGGCGAAGGTGACCAGGCCCCGCAGTTGATGCCGTACGCCGTTCTGGCCACCGCGCAGGCCGAAGGTGACCCGGCGGTTGAGCGCTGTGTTTCCGACTGCGGTCACCAGCAGGGCTAGCAGATTGGCAACCTGGGCAGGCATCGCGTGCCGAAGTACGAGGTACAGCAGGATGTAGGCGAGGGTGCTCAACGCTCCGACGGCGCAGAATCGCAGGACCCGCGCGGCGAGCGCGGTCTTCGGATCGGCGATCGACGGGCGGCCGAAGGTACGGCGTACCGGCTCCAGGTCGACGCGACTGCGGCTCATCCGGGCGATCCCCCGCAGATCCTCGGCGACCGTCCTGGCGATCTTGACCCGCGAGTCCAGGTCGTCGACCCAGTCGACCGGGACCTCGTGGATCCGCAGGCCGGCCCGTTCGGCCAGCACCAGCAACTCGGTGTCGAAGAACCAGCTGGTGTCCTCGACCAGCGGCAGCAGCTCGACCGCGACGTCGCGCGCGGATCGCCTTGAACCCGCACTGCGCGTCGGAGAAGCCGGTCGCGAGAGTTGCCCTGAGCAACAGGTTGTAGCCGCGCGAGATCGCCTCCCGCTTGGGTCGCCGGACGACGCGCGAACCGCGCGCCAACCGGGTGCCGATGGCAACATCACTGTGCCCGGCGACCAGCGGTGCGACCAACGGCAGCAGGGCGTTGAGATTTGTCGACAAATCAACGTCCATGTACGCCAGGACGTCCGCCTCGCTCGCTGACCAGACCTGCTTCAGCGCCCGGCCGCGCCCCGGCTGCTCGATCCGGACCACCCGGACACCGGGCAGCTCGGTGGCCAGCAAGGCCGCGATCTCGTAGGTGGCGTCGGTACTGCCGTTGTCGGCGATGCAGACCTCGGCCGCGAACGGGAAGGCGGTGTCCAGAAACTCCCGCAACCGGCGGATATTGGGGCCGAGGTCGTACTCCTCATTTTTAACGGGTACGACGATCTCGACCCGAGGATGACCTGAAATCTGCATGTCACCGATGCTGTCCGGTGAACCTGAGTCACTCCCTGCGCCGAGCTGGCAGTTCGCTGGGAGTCAGTTCTTCGACGTACGGCGCAGCCAGAGCAACCCGAGAATCGGCAGCACCAGCGGGACGTACCCGTAGCCCTGACCGAAGTGCGACCAGACCGTGGCGTCGGGGAAGTCGTCCGGGGCGGAGTAGCTGAAGGCACCGATCCCGACGACCCCGATCAGCTCCACGACGATCGCGACCGTCGCCACCTTGCGGGAGACGATGGTTGCCTTGGCCAACGCGAAGGTCGCCACGCAGTAGATGACGGCGGCCAGCGCCGACAGCAGGTACGCGATCGGCGCATCGGAGAACTGCGTCGCGATCTGTACGCCGGCCCGCGCGGTCGCCGACAGCGCGAAGATCCCGTAGACCGCGATCAGGATCCGGCCCGGCCCGTGCCTGGTCGCTTCGGCATCGGCCATGTGTCAGCTCACCCTCTTCAGACGGACCAGATGTCGTGCAACCGGAGCTCCAGCGCCAGGATCGCCAGACCGGCGATCGCCAGGACTCCCGCTCCCCAGCGGCTGCTCTCCGCGAGCGCCCACAACGCTCCGATCGGCAACACGATCAGCGACGCCACCAGATACCCGATGAACAGCGGGCCGGACACGTCCCGGTCAGTGCCCACCAGCTGGACGATGCCGACCACCAGTTGGGCCACCAGGGCGACCTCGACCGCGCCGACGACCCCGAGCAGCGGCCAGTTGATCCGGCGATCCAGCGCGGCCAGCACCAACGCGAAGACCAGCGCGGCCAGCGAGAGGGCGACCAGCACCCAGGTGAGCGGTTCGTACACGAGCTAGAGGATGTCACCGGGCGAGTAGGCGGCGGCCTCGGGGTACCGCTTGGCGAGGGTGTCGATCTCGGCGACCACCGCGTCGACCTGCGCGACGGCCGCACCGGTGAACGACAGCGGCTCGCCGACGATGCCGATGATCTGCGCTTCGGTCAGCCCGAGCCGGCCGTCCTCGCCGAGCCGGCGGAACAGGTCGTTCTCCGACGAGCCCTTGCGCAGGTCGAGCGCCATCGCGACGGCGTGCTCCTTGATCACCTCGTGCGCGGTCTCCCGGCCGACGCCGTTCTTCACCGCGGCCATCAGCACCTTGGTGGTGGTCAGGAACGGCAGGTACCGCTCGAGCTCACGGGCCACGACGGCCGGGTAGACGCCGAACTCGTCCAGCACGGTCAGGAACGTCTCGAACAAGCCGTCCAGCGCGAAGAACGCATCGGGCAGCGCCACCCGCCGTACGACGGAGCAGAAGACGTCGCCCTCGTTCCACTGGTTGCCGGCCAGCTCGCCGGCCATCGAGGCGTAGCCGCGCAGGATCACCGCGAGGCCGTTGACCCGCTCACAGGACCGGGTGTTCATCTTGTGCGGCATCGCCGACGAGCCGACCTGGCCGTCCTTGAAGCCCTCGGTGACGAGCTCGTGCCCGGCCATCAGCCGGATCGTGGTCGCCAGGCTCGACGGGCCGGCCGCCAGCTGGACGAGCGCGGTGACGACCTCGTAGTCCAGCGACCGCGGGTAGACCTGGCCGACGCTGGTCAACGTACGCCGGAAGCCGAGGTGCTGAGCGACCTCGGCCTCGAGCCCGGCGAGCTGCTTCTCCTGACCGCCGAACAGGTCGAGCATGTCCTGCGACGTACCGACCGGGCCCTTGATGCCGCGCAGCGGGTACCGCTCGATCAGCTCCTCGAGCCGGGCGATCGCGACCAGCAACTCGTCCGCCGCCGACGCGAACCGCTTACCCAGCGTCGTCGCCTGGGCTGCGACGTTGTGCGAACGTCCGGTCATCACCAGCGCCGCGTGCTCCGCAGCCTTCTGCCCCAGCTGTACGACGGTCGCCACCGCCCGATCGCGCACCAGCTCCAGCCCGGCGCGGATCTGCAGCTGCTCGACGTTCTCGGTCAGATCCCGGCTCGTCAGGCCCTTGTGCACGTGCTCGTGGCCGGCGAGCGCGTTGAACTCCTCGATCCGCGCCTTCACGTCATGCCGGGTGACCCGCTCGCGGGCGGCGATCGACTCCAGGTCGACCTGCTCCAGCACCCGGCGGTAGTCCTCGATCACCCCGTCCGGCACCGCCACACCGAAGTCCTTCTGAGCACTCAGCACCGCCAGCCACAGCTGCCGCTCAAGCACGATCTTGTGCTCCGGCGACCACAACTGCAGCCATCGACAGACTGGCATAACGCGCGGCAAGAACGTTCGGGATCCGGGGCTTACTGGAGTTCGGCACGCCCCCATTCTCCCCCGCGGGCCGCAACAGCCGGTACTAAGGGTGTCTGTTGCCTCGGACCGTGCTCATGCCGGCACGGGGACGACGGCGATCTTGCCGCGGATCTTTCCCGTTTCCATCGAGCGGAAGGCATCCGGCAGTTGGTTCAACGAGCAGGTGCGATCGACGACCGGGACCAGTTGACCGGATTCCATGAACGACCGGAGGACGTCGAGGTCGGCTGCGTTCTCCTTGCACAGCAGGCCTGTGATCCGCTGGCGAAGGAACACGGAGAGCAGTTGGCCGCGGAGCTGGCGGCCTGTTCCGCCGGTCACGTTGCCGCCGCCCTCGCCGCCCGCGATCACCGCGGTTCCGCGCGGTGCGAGTGCTCGCCGCAGCCGTGCGATCGACGGGTTCCCTGCTAGGTCGATGATCAGGTCGTACTGCTGCCCACCATCAGCGAAGTCTTCCTTCGTGTAGTCGATGACGTGATCCGCCCCCAGCCCGCGAACCAGATCGGCCTTCGCAGCACTGCAGACACCGGTCACCTCCGCGCCGAAGACCTTCGCCAGCTGTACGGCGTACGTCCCGACTCCCCCGGATGCTCCGGTGATCAGCACCTTCTGCCCGACCTGCACCCGACCCGCGTCGCGTAACGCCTGCAGGGCGGTCGATGCCGAGATCGCAACGATCGCGGCTTGCGCGAAGGTGATATCGGCCGGCTTCCGCGCGAGCCGGTCGGCCCGCGCGACCGCATACTCCGCGAAGGTCCCCGTGCCGATCCCGAACACCTCGTCCCCCACCGCGAACCCGGTCACTCCGGTGCCGAGGGCAACGATCGTCCCGGCCACCTCGCGGCCGAGGGTTTTCGTCTTCGGCGTACGGAGCCCGAAGACCAGGCGGAGCAGGTACGGCCGGCCCACCAGCAGATGCCATGCGCCCCGGTCGAGACCCGCGGCCCCGACGCGCAGCAGCACCTCACCTGCGCCCGCCACGGGCCGGCGTACCTGCTCGACGCCGAGGACGTCAGGAGTTCCGTAGCGGTCGTAAACGGCCGCCTGCATCGCTCCCTCCGTCGCTGCAGACTCGTTGCGCGCAGCGCTGTCCCCCACCGTGGACCCCCCACTCGTGCCATACGTACCCATCACCCAGCTCCTCCCGGTCCCACCCCAGCCGTACTTAGTACGGGAACGTACCGTACTTAGTACGAAAGTGCTAGGGTCCAGGACAATGCCCAGGTCAGCAGCACCCCAGGAACGCGCTCCCCTCAACCGCGAGCGGGTGCTGCAGTCTGCGATCGCGGTCGCGGACAGAGGCGGGATCGCGGGCCTGACCATCCGGTCGCTGGCCGACGAACTCGGCGTCAAGCCGATGTCGGTCTACCACTACTTCGCCAACAAGGCGGAGATCCTGGACGGCATCATCGACCTGGTCTTCAGCCAGATCGAGTTGCCCTCGCCGGACGGCGAGTGGGAGGCAGAGATCCGCCGCCGGGCGCACTCAGCCCGCGCAGTACTCCGTCAGCACCCGTGGGCGATCGGCTTGATGGAATCGCGGACCAACCCGGGCCCGGCGAGCCTGAAACACCACGATGCGAACATCGGCACGCTGCGCGCGGGCGGCTTCTCCGTGGCGATGACCGCGCATGCGTATGCGTTGATCGACAGCTTTGTGTACGGCTTCGCGCTCCAAGAAGCCGCACTGCCGTTCGAGACGGAGACCGTCGCCGAGGTCGCGGCACCGATGATGGAGCTGTTCACGACCGGCCAGTACCCGCACCTGGTGGAACTGACCGTCGACCACGTCCTGCAGCCCGGCTACGACTTCGGCGACGAGTTCGAGTTCGGGCTCACCTTGATCCTGGACGGACTGGCCAAACGGCGGACTAGCTGACCAGGTGAATCTCGCCCTGCGCCGCCTTCAAAGCGATGTCGGTGCGGTGCTGCGAACCCTTGATCCGGATCTGGCCGATCCCGGCGTACGCGCGCTGCCGGGCCTCGTCGAGATCCTTGCCGGTGCCGCTGACCGCCAGCACCCGGCCGCCGGCCGTGACGACCTCGCCGTCCTCGACCGCGGTCCCGGCGTGGAAGACGCGGACGCCGCCCGCCTCAGCCTGGTCGATGCCGCTGATCACGTCACCGTTGCGCGGCTTGGCCGGATACTTCTTGGCCGCCACCACCACCGCGACCGAGGCGCCCGACTTCCAGGCGAGCGGTTCGAGGTCCGCCAGCTTGCCCTTCGCCGCGGCGTACAGGAGCCCGCCGAGCGGAGTCTTGAGCAACGGCAGCAGCGCCTGGGTCTCCGGGTCGCCGAACCGGCAGTTGAACTCGATCACCCGGACGCCGCGCGAGGTGAGCGCGAGACCGGCGTACAGGAGACCGCTGAACGGCGTACCGCGGCGGCGGAGTTCGTCGACCGTCGGCTGGAGCACCTTCTCGGTGATCTCCTCGACCAGTCCTTCCGGTGCCCAGGGCAACGGAGTGTAGGCACCCATGCCGCCGGTGTTGGGGCCTTCGTCGTTGTCGCCGAGGCGCTTGAAGTCCTGGGCCGGCTGCATCGGCAGCACGGTGGTGCCGTCGGTGATCGCGAACAGCGAAACCTCAGGTCCGTCGAGGAATTCCTCGATCAGCACCTGGTCGCATTCGGCCGCGTGGGCGAGTGCCTCTTCGCGATCGGAGGTGACGACAACTCCCTTGCCGGCGGCAAGCGCATCGTCCTTCACCACGTACGGGGGGCCGAAGGCATCGATCGCCTCGGCGGCCTGCTCCGGCGTCGTACAGACATAGGCCCGGCCGGTCGGCACGCTCGCCGCGGCCATCACGTCCTTGGCGAACGCCTTCGATCCCTCGATCTCGGCGGCCTCCTTGGACGGGCCGAAGACCGCGATGCCGGCCGCGCGGAGCGGATCGGCCAGCCCGGCGACCAACGGCGCCTCGGGGCCGACCACGACCAGGTCGGCGCCGATCTCGGTCGCGAGCGCGACGACCGCATCGTGGTCCGAGATGTCCACCGGACGGCAAACGATCGTTTGCCCGTCGTACGCCGGTTGCAACGCGGCGATGCCAGGGTTACCCGGGGCCGCGACGACCTGCTCGACATCAGGATCGGAGCTCAAGGCCCAGACCAGTGCGTGTTCCCGGCCGCCTGAGCCGATGACCAATACCTTCACGGGCCACGAGCCTAGTGCACTACGGCTGGGTACTTGGCCTGCACCGGGCGCGTGCTGAGTTTGTGCGGACCCGGGCGGTGCAAGACTGCGCCCTACTGGAGGTATTCGATTGACTACAAGTTCGGTACCGGCGAGCCCCCGTCGCCGGCCCACCCCTGCCTCGCTGGCGTCCTGGCTGATGCTGGCTCCCTGCGTCGCCATCTTCGCTCTGTTCATCGTCTGGCCGCTGGGCAAATCCGTCTCGCTGTCGCTGCACGGCTCCGACCTGTTCGGCCGTCCGGACGCCTTCGTCGGGCTGCAGCACTACCGGGACATGCTCGGTTCGGCGGAGTTCCGGCACATCCTCTGGGTGACCTTCGCGTTCGTGCTGCTGACCGTGATCCCCGGCGTACTGGGCGGGCTCGCGATCGTGTTGCTGCTCGAGCAGCACATCAAGGGCATCCGGGTCTTCCGGACCGCCTTCGCGCTGCCGTTCGCGTTCTCCGTCGCCAGCGCGTCGGTGATCTTCGCGACCATCTACAACCCGGCGATCGGGCTGGCCAACGGCATGCTCGGCAAGTTCGGCGTGGACCGGATCGGCTGGCTGACGGACCCGTCCTGGGCCCTGATCAGCGTCGCGATCACCACGGTCTGGATGAGCATCGGCTACAACGTGCTGGTGCTGTCGGCCGGGATCGGCGCGATCCCTACTGAGATCAACGAGGCGGCCACGCTGGACGGCGCCGGTGGGTGGCGGGCAGCCCGGTTCATCACCGTGCCGATGCTCGGCCCGCAGCTGTTCTTCCTGGTGGTGATCTCGACGATCCAGTCGCTGCAGGGCTTCGGCCAGATCAAGATCCTGACGCCCGAAGGCGGCCCGGAACAGTCGACCAAGACACTCGTCTACTCGATCTACCACACCGCGTTCGCGAACAACGCCAGCGATTTCGGCGCCGCTTCCGCGCAGGCGATCGTGCTGCTGGTGATCCTGCTCGCCTGCACCGCGATCCAGTTCGGCGTCCTCGAGAGGCGGGTGCACTACAAGTGAGGAACCTGACCGTCGGCCGGGTGATCACGTACGCCGTACTGATCCTGGCCGCGATCGCGGTGATCTTCCCCGTGTACTACGTGATCGCGGGCTCGATCATGTCGCCCGGCCAGATCTCGTCGTACCCGCCCGATCTGTTCCCGCACGGACTCTTCTCCGGCAACTACAAGGACGCGGTGACGTCCGGGACCCCGATCGGGCAGCAGTACCTGAACTCGATCCTGCAGACCTCGGTGATCACCCTCAGCCAGCTGGTCACCAGCGTGCTGGCGGCGTACGCGTTCGTCTTCATGAAGATGTGGGGCCGGACCGTCCTGTTCGGGCTCTTCCTGGCCACCTTGATGGTGCCGTGGGAGTCGATCGTGCTGCCGAACTACCTGACCATCACCGGCTGGTCGATCGGCGGCGAACGGCTGACCGCGTCGTACGCCGGAACGATGCTCGCGCTGGTGCTGCCGTTCCTGGCCAACGCGTTCGGTGTGTTCCTGCTGCGGCAGTCGTTCCTGCAGTTCCCGACCGAACTGCGCGACGCGGCCACCATCGACGGCTGCGGGCACTGGCGGTTCATCCGCCAGATCCTGATCCCGCTGAACAAGCCGGCCCTGATGGCGGTCGGCCTGTACGTCTTCCTGGCCGCCTGGAACCAGTTCTTCTGGCCGCTGCTGATCGGCGACTCGGCCGGCCGGCGCACGCTGCAGATCGGCATCAGCCAGCTCAACGACGCCGAGGCGGCCGATCCCGGCCTGATCCTCGCCGGCGTCACCTTGTCCATCCTCCCGACGCTGGCCATCGTGATCTTCGGTCAGCGTTTCATCGTCCGCGGCCTGACCGCGGGCGCGATCCGGTAATGCAGAAGAAAGGCACAGCGATGCGATCAGTCCGACAACGGCGTACGGCGGCCGCGGTGGCGCTGCTGGCGGTGGCGGCACTCGTCGTCGCCGGCTGCGGCAGCAGTGACGACTCCGGCAAGACGTCCGGCAGCCAGGAAGCACCCGGCGCCGACGCGCTGGACAAGGCGAGCGGCGTCACCAAGATTACGTTCTGGCACGGCATGAAGGGCGCCAACGGCGAGGCCGTCGAGAAGCTGGTGAAGGCGTTCAACGCCGCCAACACCGGCAAGATCGAGGTCACCGCGGTCTACCAGGGCGACTACGACGAGACGATCACGAAGTACAAGACGTCGGTGCAGCAGGGCAACACGCCCTCCGTCGTACAGATCTACGACATCGGCTCGCGGTTCATGATCGACTCCAAGCAGACCGTGCCGGTGCAGAGCTTCGCCGACAAGGACGGCTACACGCTGGACTCGATCGAGCCGAACATCGCGAACTACTACTCGATCGACGGCAAGCTCAACTCCATGCCGTTCAACACCTCGATGCCGTTGCTGTACATCAACAAGGAAGCCTTCGTGAAGGCCGGGCTTGATCCTTTGAAGCCTCCGTCCAATCTCGACGAGATCATGGCGGCGGCGAAGAAGCTCACCATCAAGCAGGGTGGGAAGACGGTCCAGTACGGCTTCAACGCGGCCATCTACGGGTGGTTCATGGAGCAACTGATCGCGGAGTCCGGTACGACGTACTGCGACAACGAGAACGGGCGCAAGGACCTTGCTACGAAGGTGAACTTCGCTGGCGAGCAGGGTGTGAAGATCGCGTCCTGGTACCAGCAGATGGTGAAGCTGGGCTATGCGCCGAACACGGGCAAGAAGACCGATGACGCGCAGGCTGTCTTCAAGTCCGGCACTTCGGCCATGCACCTGGAGTCGACCGGCGTACTGCGTGGGTATCTCGATGCGGCCAAGGGGAAGTTCAGCGTCCTGACCGCGCCGTTCCCGAAGCTCGGTGCTTCTGACACGGGCGGGCCGATCATCGGCGGCGCGTCTTTGTGGGTTGATGGTCCGGGGCACTCGGATGCCGAGAAGCGCGCTTCCTGGGAGTTCGTGAAGTTCGCCTCGTCCCCTGAGCAGCAGGCTGCCTGGCACACCGGCACCGGTTATTTCCCGATCAACTCCAAGGCGCTGGATCTGCCGGCTGACAAGGCGTGGGTGGCGCAGTACCCGCAGTTCACCACCGCCATCACCCAGCTCCACAACACCAAGCCCTCCAACGCCTCCTCCGGCTGCATCCTCGGCGTCATGCCCCAGGCCCGCAAGGCAGCCGAAGACGGCATCGAAAAAGCCGTCCTGGGCACCGACCCCCAGAAGGCGATGACCGACGCCGCCGCCTCCATCCAGCCCCAGATCGACCAATACAACAAGACAGTCAAGAAGTAGTTTGTGCTTGAGGTGCGGCCCTTCCCGGCCGCACCTCAGGCAGCCCCACGCCCCTCCGCTGCTCGCTCCTTCGTCGCTCCCACTCCGGGCGCTCCCACCCACCCCGGAGACGCGGGCTCCTCCGTCGCCCGCTGACAAAAGCTCGCGGACCACCACGTGGCCTCACCCGACCCCCGCTGGTTGCACTCCGCGATCGCACCCCACGTCGCAGCTTTGCCCAGCCCATCAGGTCGCTGGATCGCAGAGGCGCCCGTCGTCAGCACCATCCCCTTCGCCCGGCGTACCTCTGTGTCGGCCATTTGGCCTATACCGCCATCAAACGGCTCAGCGGACGATCGAACCCGGGGCTCCGTTCTCTGAGTGACGGAGCAAAGGGGAGGAAGCATGCGGAAACTACTCATCTGCGGGCTGGCACTGGTCCTACTCGCGTCCAGCACCTCGGCAGTCGCCTCGATTCCAGCCAGCAACGGCACCATCAACAGCTGCCGCAACAAGTCGACCGGCGCAGTACGAGTCATCGACACAGCTCTCGGCCAAACCTGCACCACCGCCGAAGCAGCCCTCAACTGGAACCAAACCGGCCCCACCGGAGCACGAGGCCCAGCCGGCGCAACGGGCGCACAAGGTCCGGCTGGGGCTACGGGCGCCCGTGGGGCAACAGGCGCAACCGGACCGACCGGAGCCACCGGCGCTCGAGGAGCAACCGGCTCGACCGGCGCGACGGCGCGCGAGGCCCGATCGGCCCCGCTGGACCAGTCGGCCCGACCGGCGCAGTCGGACCGGCAGGGGCTACGGGCCGGCCGGAACTCCGTGACCTACCTGGCCATCCACGACCCACGAGGTGGGTCCATTCGAGCTGACCCCGGAGGCCGGCCACAAGACGATGTCGAGCTTCACCGATGTCGAGCCGAGTTGGTACTCGTTGTCTGCGCAGATCCAGTTCTCACGCAGGGCCAGGACGGTCCCGCAACCGGTCAGGTGAGCTGCTTCGATCGGTGGTGGATCGGAGGAGCCGGTCGGCGGCGACAGCGACACGCTGCAATCTGACTTCGACGATCCGTGGCGGTCAGTTCAAGCTGCAGACCGTCGTACCGGTGAACAACGAGGGGCCGGTCGTCGATGATTGCATCGCCGACGGCCTGACCACCGGCGACGTGGTCAACTGTCTATGAATTCAACTTCCTGTTGATCAAGTTGAATCCGCAAAACGTCCAGCACAACTGACGTACCAGGCGGACACGCTTTCGGTGGAAACTAATTTGCATATGCGAGTGGTTAGTTTCCACCTAAGCGCGGCTCGGGGCCTCTTGGGGAGGCTCCGCGCTGGGGGCGGCTAGGGGCAGTTCATGTACATCTTGGGGATCATCACGTCGGTGGGGCCGCCCCAGAGGTTGCCGACGACGTAGGTGTAGCCGTTGACCGTGGTGACGCCGGTCCAGTACAGGCCCTGCCCCTGGCCGATCTTGCCGTCGTAGATGATCTCGCGGTAGTTCGCCCAGGCGAGGTAGGAGTAGAACGGGACGTCGTTGCGGGCGGCGAAGCAGGAGGAGACCTGAGGACCGGCCGGGGCCGCCGCGGTGGCCGGCTGCTGGGCCGGTGCCGAGGTGGTCGTCGCGTTCGCAGTACCGGCGAAAGCGGTCAGCGCGACAGCGCCGCCCGCGAGCAGCGGGGCCGCCGTACGGACAATCTTTTTGAGGGTGTTTCGTGGAGTATTCATCGGCTGCGACGCTATTACCGGCAGCGCCGCAGCCGCCAGGAATTCGACAAACCTCGAAGGATTTCACCGGGTGACAATTCAGGAATTGTTGAAATGGCCTCAGTAGTGCCAGTAGTACCTGGCGTTGGCGTTCCAGGTGACGGGGACTGTGGTGTGGTTGGTGAAGGCGGGACCGAGACCTCGGGCGATCTCGAAAGTGCGGGAGAGCTGCAAACCATAGGGGTGGTTGTTGTCGTCCCACCACTGTTCGAACTGGGTGATGCAGGTTTGGGCGGTGAAGTAGGTGTTGGCGCAGGGGTGCGGTGGGGACCACTTCTGCAGGTGGCGGAAGTTGACTGTGGTCGAGCCGTTCGGGGGCTTGATCGTGCCGACTGCGTCGAGGCAGTAGCCGGGCGCCGGGATCGTCCACTTCACGTAGTGCTGCTTGCCGCCGGCTGAGGCGAGTGGGGTCATCGCGCCGCAGGTGGCGTTGCCGATCTTCTCCGAGGTGACGCGCTGGATCTGGGTCAGCGGGCGGCCGGCGCCGTCGTTGTAGCCGTCGAGGAGGACCCAGTCGCCGGCGTGGATGAAGTGCTCGGCCGATTTCGGCGGCCAGGTCTTCGGGTCGCCCCAGGAGATGTCCGACTCGGTCGCGGAAAGCGGTGTCCACGCCCACTGGCCGGCCGCCGAACCGCCCGCCCAGTACTGGCCGGCCGACCTTTCGAACATCAGCGAATACTGGCCGTAGTTCTCGGCCGCTGCGACGCTCGCGTCGGAAGCCCGCGAGACCCCGACGGCTCCAGAAGCGGCCAGCAGCGCGGCAGCCGTGGTCAAGAAGGCAACTTTCTTCCACATGGGGATCGACGCTAACCCCACCGGGGTGCATGAATAGCATCCAGACATCGAGCAGAGGAGTTCTCATGCCGGATCCCGTCACCGCCACCATCGACGTACCAGGTGCTGTCCTCACGTACGACGTACGCGGGGATCTCACCGCGACCGATCAGCCGGTGCTGCTGATGATCGGTTCGCCGATGGGTGCGAGCGGATTCCCCACCCTGGCGTCGCACTTCGCCGACCGGACCGTGGTCACCTACGACCCGCGCGGGGTCGAGCGCAGCAAGCGCACCGACGGCAGCGGCGAGCTGTCCCCGGACGACCACGCCGGCGACCTCGCCGCGCTGATCGAGGCACTAGGGACAGGCCCGGTCGACGTGTTCGCGAGCAGCGGCGGTGCGGTGAACGCGCTCGCGTTGATGGCGCAACGGCCTGACCTCGTACGCCGGTTGGTCGCCCACGAGCCGCCCCTGGCCGGCCTGGTCCCGGACCACGAGAACGCGCTCGAGGTCGTCGAGGACATGTACCAGACCTACCAGCGCGACGGGATGGGCGCGGGGATGGCCAAGTTCATCGCGTTCGTCAGCTACACCGGCGAGGTCCCGGCCGGCTACACCGAGCAGCCGGCGCCGGATCCGGCGATGTTCGGCCTGCCGACGACCGACGACGGTTCCCGCGACGACGCGTTGCTCGGGCAGAACCTGCGCGGCTGTACGTCGTACCAGCCGGACGTCGAGGCACTCAGCAAGGTCAAGGACAGGATCGTGATCGGCAGTGGCGAGGAGTCCGAAGGGCAGCTCGCGCGGCGCGGCGGCGAGGCGATCGCCGAGCGGCTCGGTCTCACGCCCGGTCGTGTTCCCGAGCAACCACGGCGGCTTCCTCGGCGACGAGTACGGCCAGCCCGGCAAACCGGCCGAGTTCGCCGTCACCCTCCGTGAAGCTCTGGCGAACTAGCAGGCCTGGGAATGCGCCGGACCGGACATCTGGTTAGCTTGAGGTATGACTGACAAGCCTGAGATCGACTTTCCGGACGGCCCGCCGCCGGCGGATCTGGAGATCACCGACATCACCGAGGGCGACGGCGACGAGGCCAAGGCCGGTTCCCGCGTCAACGTGCACTACGTGGGCGTGGCCCACTCGACGGGTGAGGAGTTCGACGCCTCCTACAACCGCGGCGCCCCGCTGGCCTTCCAGCTCGGCGTCGGCCAGGTCATCCAGGGCTGGGACACCGGCGTCCAGGGGATGAAGGTCGGCGGCCGGCGCAAGCTGGTCATCCCGCCGCACCTGGGCTACGGCGACCGCGGCGCGGGTGCCGCGATCAAGCCCGGCGAGACCCTGATCTTCGTGGTCGACCTGATCAGCGTGAGCTGACGACCTCCCACTCAGAAGCCCCCGGCTGCGTCACAATGACGCAGACCGGGGGCTTTTCACGTACTTCTACTCATCCACGCAGCGGCCCGGGGAGCTTCACTGGAGGTATGACGACGATGACGGCCCCGATGACCGCCAAGCCCGAGGTGATCCGGTACGCCGCCCTCGCGGCGAAGCTCGCCTTGTTCCTGTTGTTGCTCTCGGCCCTCATCTGGCCCGATCTGAGCGGTATCAAGGGCAAGGCCTCGACCGCCCGGCTGATCGTCTACCCGATCGGCGCGCTCGTCCTGCCGATCTGGTGGTTCGCCTACGGCCGCGCGAAGAGCAAGCTGCACAAGGCGTTCCCGTGGACCGCCGACCTGCTGATGACGCTGCCGTGGCTGGTCGACCTGATCGGCAACCGGCTGAACCTCTTCGACACCATCACCTGGTGGGACGACGCGATGCACTTCCTCCTCTGGGCGCTCCTCACCGCCGGCGTGCTGACCGCCTTCGCGCCGCGCTCGCTCAGCCGTGCCCTGACCGTCTTCGTCGCCCTCGGCTTCGGCGCCACCGCCGCCGTGATCTGGGAGCTCGGCGAGTACGTCGCCTTCGTCCGCCACTCCACCGAGCTCCAGACCGCCTACACCGACACCCTCGGCGACCTGGCCCTGGGCAGCCTCGGCGCGCTCCTCGCCGGCCTGGTCATCTACCAGGCCCGGAAAGCCTGATCACCCGTACGCCGGGCTGCTCGCGTCGTGGACCAACAGCGTCGGCGTGCCACCGCCGTTCGCGGGGACCGACCACACGTCGGACGCGTCACCATCCCGTCGCAGGGCATAGAGGATCGTCGAATCGTCGCGCCAGAGAGGCTGATCGTCGACGCTTCGGGTCTCGGCCAGCTGAGTCACCCGCCGGGTCGCCAGATCCACCACGGCGAGGCGCCAGACGCCCTCGGAAACCTTTTGCTTGAAGGCGATCCGACGTCCGTCCGGTGACAGCGACGGGCATTCGACATTCTCCAGGATCGCTTCGCCGCGATACCTTCGATAGTCCGCCTCGACCAGATACGTCTTCCCTTTACTACCAAGGGTCGCGTAGAAGCGGTTGCCGTCGGCACCGAAGGTGATACCCCAGTAGTTGATGTCACGGGCGAAGTACCGCTTCCCGTGCACGAACACCGGAATCTCCTCGATGGTCTTCACCAACACCCCGGTCTGCACCTCGTACAGACCGCTGCGCGTGGAGAACCCGGTCGCGGAGTAGGAATCCCCGCTCACGAACAAGGTCCAATAGACGATCCGCCCGTCCGGCGAAACGCGTGCCCGGCTCGGCGTACCGGGCAACGACTCCTGGTGCCGGACCGACAGATCGGGCCCGAGCACGAGCATGTCCGTCACCGGCGGCAGCGAGCCCGCCTGCACCCGAAGACAGATCCCCGTACTGCGGGCGGCCGCATACCGATCGCACCGCAGGTCTCCGACCTTCCGCGCCGCGGTGGGATCGGTCCGGGGCACCGCGGCCAGCTTGCCGAAGTCTGGGCCCTTGGCAACGTTGCGGAAGAACAAGGTGTGCCCGTCCAGCGGCAGTGGTTGCCCCGTGACCACCGCGACCGCGTTGACGTCCGGCCCACCTCCGCGGGCGGACACGACGTACATGACCGCCACACCCGCGAAGACGGCGAAGCCGACCAGCCCGATCAGTATCTTCTTCATCCCCTTGCCTCCCAGGGTTTGACGACAGCGGCCGCGATCGTGACGGCCAGCAGGAGTCCGGACGTCACGAGCAAGGACGGACCGAGATCCCACAAGGTCCAGGCGAGCCCGAAGAGCACCGCCGACGCCATCCGCGCCAGCGCCTGACCGGTCTGCAGCAACGCAAGGCCGCTCGCCCTCAGTCCTTCGGGCAACAGCGGCCCAGCAGCAGCCGGCAGCACTCCGTCCGTCGCTGCGTAGAACGTGCCGTGCAGGGCGAGAGCACCGACTGCCGGCCAGACCCCACCGACCGGCCCGCACACCAGTACCAGGCAGACCACCAACGCGAGATGCCCGCCGACGAACACCTTCCACCGACCGACTCGATCAGCTAGCCGGCCGAGCGGAACTGCGAGCAGCAGGAAGACACCCGTAGTACCCAACGGCAACAACGGAAACAACGTGCTGCTGATGTCCCATCGTCGCTGCAAAGCCAAGTACACAAAGGAATCGGTGATCGTCACCAGACCGAGCAACGCGGCCCAGCCGCACATCCGGCGGAAACTTTTCCGTCCCAGCAAGGAAAACATCGCGCGCAACGGAATCCCCGCGGCCCGGTGTTTCCGCACTCGGTCACGCACCGCCACCATCAGCAGCAGGACGCCGAACCCGGCGATACAGAAGCTGGTCACGAAGACGGAGCTGTAGTCGCCGAGGCTGATCCACAGCACACCCATCGCGACCAGCGGACCGAGAAACGCACCGGCGGTGTCCAGCGTCCGATGGACGCCGAACGACCGGCCGAGCGTCTCCGGCTTACTGCTCAACGAGATCAGGGCATCCCGAGGGGCGGTCCGGATGCCCTTCCCCGCCCGGTCCACGGCCAGCACCGCACCGATCCCGGCCACCGACGAGCCGGCCAGGATCAGCCCGAGCTTGCAGATCGCGGACAACCCGTAGCCGACGCCGGCGACGGTCTTGAGCCGGTGCCAGCGGTCCGCCGCATAGCCGCCGACGAGCCGCAGAACGGCAGTCGCACCGGCGTACAAGCCGTCCAGAAGCCCGAACTGCAAGGGATTCAGGCCGAGACCGAGGACCAGATAGAGCGGAAGAACAGCGGTCACCATCTCCGAGGAGATGTCGGTGACGAGGCTGACCAGGCCGAGGGCGACGACGTTGCCGGAGACCCGGCGCCAGCGGATCCCGGTGCTGCGGTCAGGTGGGGGCGAGGCCGGGCCGCCGCTGTCGGCGGCCCGGCTGGTTGCGAGATACATGTCAGTGGCAGGTGTAGGTCGGGCTGCTGTCCAGCACCGCGTTGTCGGTTCCGATCAGCTGCTCGGTGAAGGTGGTGTCCGTCATCGAGAGCTTCAGCACGCCGTTCTTGTCGTGGATCAGCTTGGCCGTGGCCGGGTGGGCCGCGTGGACCGGGTAGAAGCTCGCGCCGCCGGTGCCGCCGATGATCTGAACCGGACCGTTCGGGTCCTTCGCACCGCTGCCGTTCTGCGGCAGGAAGCGCTCGTAGTGGTGATCGTGACCGTTCAGTACCAGGTCGACCTTGGCGTCGACCAGCGTCTGCCAGAGCTGGGCGGCGTCGGGGTTGTCACCGTGGTCACCCGAGCTGAAGCGCGGGTGGTGGTAGTAGGCGGCGATGCAGCCCTTGGTGTTGGCGGCGAGGTCCTGCTTCAGCCAGGTGAGCTGCGCCGGGTCGGCGGCCGCTGCGCTGTCGCTCTCCTGCACGAAGTCGTTGGAGTCCAGCGCGATGAAGTGCCAGTTGCCGCGTTCCCAGCTGTAGTAGTTCTTGCCCTGCGGCGTGGCGATCGACCCGAAGTAGTCGTGGTAACCCTCGAACGGCGTGTCGTCGTACGTTTCGTGGTTGCCCGGGATCGGCTTGGTGATCGCTCTTGAACTTGCCCCAGGTCTTGTCGTAGTAGTTCTGGAAGTCCGAGAGATGCGCGTCGTCGTACTGGTTGTCGCCCATCGTGATCACGTTGGCCGGGTTCATGGCCTGGACCAGCGCGGCCGTCTTCGGGTGCGCGCAGCTGGAGCTGGACGCGGTGCACTGCTCGGCGATGTCACCAGCGGCCGCGATGACGAACGAGGTGCCGCCGCCACCGGCCTGCGTCTGGACACTGAGGGCAGCACTGGCTCCGGAGACGTTCCCGGCCAGATCCCGGGCCTTCACGGTGTAGCTGTACGTCGTACTCCCGGTCAGGCCGGTGTCGTTGAACGGCGGCTGGGCGACATTGGCGACCACGACCCCGTTGCGCAGTACGTCGTACGAGCTGACGCCGACGTTGTCCGTCGAGGCGGTCCAGTTCAACGTCGCGGTTGTCGCCGTGACGTTGCTGGCCGCCAACCCGGTGGGGACGGTCGGCGCCTGGGTGTCACCGCTGGAGTCGCGCGATCCCGTAGACCTCCAGCTCCCACAGTGAGTAGCCGTAGCTGGTGCCACGTTTCGTGCCGACCAGACGAACGAAGCGGCCGTGGCCGGTCAGCCCCGTCAGATCGTCGGTCGCGCCATTGCCGCCGACCACACTCTTGATGGTGGTGAAGGTGGAGCCGTCGTCGGAGGTCTCGATCCGGTAGTCCTTCCCGTACGCCGCCTCCCAGTTCAGCTTGACCCGGTGGACAGCGGAGGCCTGGCCGAGGTCGACCCGGATCCACTGCGGATCCGAGCCCTCCGCGCTGGCCCAGCGGGTGGAGGTGCTCCCGTCGACGGCGAGGCCGCCGCCCAGGGAGCTGGTTTCGGTGCTGGAGACCAGCACGGGCTTCTGCCGGGAGAGCAGCGAATCAGAGGCTGCTTCGGCACTGGAATTCAGCCCGATCCCGGCCACGATCGCGGCGGCGAGGAACGGCGGTAGGGCGAGGAACAACAGGCGACTTCGCGGCATCAGCACTCCTGAGGGGGCGAATCGGGAGTATTTTTGTCAGGCGGGTTTACCTAACATCAACTGACAGGAAAGTTAACTAACAATTCCAGGACCGTCAATGCCTCATTGGTGGACGCAGGTTGTTGAGCGCTTGACGTCCCACCCGTCACCCACTGCACCCCAAGCACGGCGCACAAGCGCAGCCCACGCAGGCAAGCGGAACCATCGCAGTAGTCGGTGAAGCCAGCGGCGGTGGCGGCAGCGGATGGAGCGGCGCTGCTGAAGGACTCGCCGTAGTAGGTGGGGCGTCAGGGGGTCGGGCGGCAGATTCCGTTGGCGGCCGCGGTGGCGGCGAGGGCCTTGGCTGCGGGGCTCTTGGGAGTGCTGGGATCACCAGCACGGATCGTGTGGCGGCCGATCGGGACCACCATCGGCGTACCGGCGACCGGGTCGGGAATCACCTTCACCGCAAGGCCGAAGACGTCCTGGACGACCTGCTCGGTGATCACCTCGTCCGGGTTGCCCTCGGCAACGATCGCGCCGTCCTTCATCGCGATCAGGTGGTCGCCGAACCGGCAGGCCTGGTTCAGGTCGTGCAGCACCAGCACGATGGTCCGGTCGTCGCGCTTGTTCAGGTCGACGAGCAGGTCGAGCACCTCGAACTGGTGGGTCAGGTCGAGGAAGGTGGTCGGCTCGTCGAGCAGCAGGATGCCGGTCTCCTGGGCGAGCGCCATCGCGATCCAGACCCGCTGGCGCTGACCGCCGGACAGCTCGTCGATCGGCCGGTCGGCGATCTCCAGCACGTCGGTGGACGTCATCGCGTCGGCGATCGCCTCGTCGTCGGCCGAGGTCCACTGCCGGATCCAGCCCTGCCGCGGGTACCGGCCGCGGCCGACCAGGTCCGCGACGGTGATGCCCTCCGGCGCGGTCGGCGACTGGGGCAGCAGGCCGAGCCGGGTGGCGACCTCGCGGGTCGGGATCTGGTGGATGCTCTTGCCGTCCAGCAGCACGGTTCCCTTGCTGGGCTTGAGCAACCGGGCCAGTGTCTTCAGCAGGGTCGACTTGCCGCACGCGTTGGCCCCGACGATCACGCTGATCTTGCCGGCCGGGATCTGCACCGACAGGTCGTCGATGATCTCGCGCTGGTCGTAGCCGACCGCGAGGTTCTCGGCGGAAAGACTGTGATCCACGGGGTCTCCATTTCAGCCACCACTCCCGACCCGGTTCGCCCGGGCCAGCAGGAACATCAGGTACGGCGCGCCGACGACGCCGGTGATCACGCCGACCGGGAACTGGGTGTGGCCCAGTGCGTGCTGCGCGATCAGGTCGGACAGCGACACCACGAAGGCGCCGATCAGCGCCGACGCGATCAGCGCCGGCCCCGGCGACCGGGTCAGCCAACGCGCGATCGGCGGCGCCACGAAGGCGACGAACCCGATCGGCCCGGCCGCCGCGGTCGCCATCGCGGCCAGCAGCGACGCCGACCACGATCAGCCCGAGCCGCGAAAGCTCCACCCGCAGGCCCAGCCCGTACGCCGTCTCGTCGCCCAGCTGGAGGATCCGCAGCCGGTGCACCAGGAAGACCAGGACCGGGCCGAGGACGGCCAGCGTGATCGACATCTGCCGGACCTGCGACCAGTCCCGCCCGTTCAGGCTGCCGGTCAGCCAGATCAGCGCCTGCTGGGCGATCTCCACCCGGGCCTTGGTCAGCAGGTACGACGTGAGGCTGGTCGCCATCGCGCCGATGCCGATCCCGACCAGGATCAGCCGGTAGCTCGAGACACCCTGCTTCCAGGCGAGCAGATACATGATGATCGCCGTCGAGCAGCGCGCCGCACGATCGCGAGTCCGGCCACCGCCGTACCGGTCAGACCGAGGGTGACGATCGCGAACACGGCGAACGCGCTCGCGCCGTACGTGACGCCGATGATGTCCGGGCTGGCCAGCGGGTTGCGGGCGATGCTCTGGAAGATCGCCCCGGACAGGCCCAGCGCAAGGCCGACCAGTACGCCGGTCAGCGCGCGCGGCAGCCGGAGCTTGTTGACGATGAACTCGGTCGCCCGGTCGCCGCCGCCGAAGAGCGTCTTCACCACGTCGATCACCGGGATCTTGAAGTCCCCGAGCGACAGCGAGACGCAGAAGATCACGAACACCACTGCGGCCAGGATCGCGATCACGATCACCGACGCGGGCCCGCCGGGCGGCCCGGGCGTGCGAGATCACCTGAGCCGGCGAGCGCTGTTCCGGTGAGCGCTTGGCAGGTGAGTCCTGGGTCGACACCGCGGCCATCAGAGATCCGCCAGCTTGCGACGGCGTACCAGGGCAATGAAGAAGGGAGCGCCGATCACGGCGGTGACGATGCCGACCTGGAGCTCGCCCGGCTGGGCGACGACCCGGCCGATCACGTCGGAGCCGAGCAGCAGGATCGGGGACAGCAGCATCGAGTACGGCAGGATCCAGCGGTAGTCGGGCCCGGTGACCAGGCGCGCGACGTGCGGGATGGTCAGCCCGACGAAACCGATCGGTCCGGCCGCGGCGGTGGCGGCGCCACAGAGCAGCACGACCGTGACGGCGGTGAAGATCCGCGCCATCCCGACCCGCTGCCCGAGCGACCGGGCCACGTCGTCACCGAGCGACAGCGCGTTGAGCACCCGTCCGGAGACCAGCGCGAGGACGATGCCGACCAGGATGAAGGGTGCGACCTGGCCGACGATGTCAGAGCCGCGGCCCGCCAGCGAGCCGACCGCCCAGAACCGGAACTGGTCGAAGGTGTCGACGTCCCCGATCAGCAGCGCGGTGGTGAGCGAGCCGAGCATCGCCGTCAAGGCGGCCCCGGCCAGCGCGAGCTTCACCGGCGTCGCGCCCTCGCGGCCGAGGGAGCCGAGCGCGTAGACCGCGACCGAGGCGGCCGCGGCGCCGGCGAAGGCCAGCCAGACGTACGCCGTCAGGCTGGTCAGGCCGAACCAGTAGATGCCGGCGACAACGAAGAGCGCCGCGCCGCCGTTGACGCCGAGAATGCCCGGGTCGGCCAGCGGGTTGCGGGTCACGCCCTGCATCAGCGCGCCGGACAGGCCGAGCGCGGCACCGACCAGCAGGCCGATCAGGGTCCGCGGCACGCGCAACGAGTGCACGATCACGTGATCGGTGTTCGACGCGTCGTAGTGGCGGAGGGCGTCGAAGCACGGTGACAGCGGGATCTGCTTCGAGCCCGACCGCGATGCTCAGCAGACAGACCACCGCCAGCAGCGCGACAGCAGCCGAGCAGCCCGAGGACCAGGGTGGTCCGGCGGACGGGTGAGCGGCGCTTCGCGGCTGTCACGGCGGTCGCCGGCCGGGTGGCGGCGGCTGCGGACGGCGGGGGCATTGGATTTATGTGATCCTCTTAGGTAAGGCTAACCTCTAGATGCCACAGGATAGCCCGCTCGCCATCGGGTCGCATCTGAGGACCCCTGCCTTGTCACTACTTTCATGCGGAGAACCGGTCATGACGACACTGCTCGAGCGCCCGATCGCGTTCGACTCGGTCCTCGCCACCGTCGCGGCGATCGAGGATCTCAGCCCGCACCTGCGCCGGGTGACGTTCGTGGCGCCCCGGCTCGCCGAGGTGGTCACCGCCGGGCCCGACCAACGGATCAAGGTGCTGCTCACCCCGCCGGACGGCGGCGAGCTGCGGCTGCCGGTCGGCCCCGAGTGGTACGCGCACTGGTGCTGCGATGCCGGCCGAGGAGCGCTTCATCATGCGCACCTACACGGTCCGCGCGCTGCGGCCTGCGGTCGCCGAGCTCGACATCGAGTTCGTCCTGCACGGCGTGAACGGCCCCGCCTCGGCGTGGGTCAGCGATGTCGAGCTCGGGCCACGAGGTCGGCCTGATCGTGCCGTTCTCGGTCGACACCACCAGCATCAAGGGACTGCTGAACTCCGGCGTCGACTACGTGCCCGCCGGCAACAGCCTCAGCCGCGTCCTGGTCGCCGACGAGACCGCGCTGCCCGCGCTCGCGGCATCCTCGAGCAGCTGCCGGCCGCAGTACGGGCGACTGTCTTCGTCGAGGTCCCCGACGTGCGCGACATCCGCCCGCTGCCGACCCCGGGCGAGGCCGACGTCACCTGGATCACCCACGGCGAGACGGATCGTTGCCTGAGGCCCTCAAAGCGGCCGAGCCTCCCGTTCGACGTCGACTACGCCTGGGTGGCCGGCGAGTCCGGCATGATCAAGCAGGTCCGCCGCCACCTGGTCAACACCGTCGGCCTCCCCAAGGCCGCCGATCTCCTTCCAGGGCTACTGGAAACGCGGCGAAGCCCAGATCTGACACCGCATCACCCGGAGAACCCGGCAGGGGGTTCTCCGGGTGACACAGTGGTTCAGCTCGGGTTCTCCGCGTGGGTGAGGGTCTCCCAGGCGACGAACAGGTTGTTCGAACCGGCCGGACGCTTGGACTCGGTCAGGGCCTGGGTGTTGGCCATCGCGATACCGAGCCGGGTGTGCAGGGCGTTGTAGCCGACCTCGGTGATCGGACCGAGACCGCGCTTGACGGTGCCGCCGCAGAGCCAGGACGGGACCGGCTCCAGATTGCGCTCCCAGCGGGACTGGAAGCCGAGCGCCTGGCGAAGCCGCTCGCCGTACTGCGGGTACATGTCGATGCCCTGGATCCGGCCGGTCTCCAGCACGTGCGAGATCGCCGAGATGCCGTACCCGGTGTGCACGAAGTCGCGACAGGTCTCCTGGGTCAGCCCGGTGACGAACGTCCCCTGGCCCTGCCAGTAGCTGACGATCTTGTCGCGAGTGTTCAGGTTCTGGCTCGGCACCGTCTTCGGCAGCGCGCCGTCGGACTCCAGGTACACGTACGCCGGCGGCGCGGTAGCCGAACAGCGAGATCGCCTTGTCGTAGATCGTCCGGTCCTCGAGGAAGACGCCGATTCCCTGCAGCGCCTCGATGATGCGTCAGCTCCCAGTTGCCGTTGGAGTTCGAGCCGTTGATGATCTCCGGGACGTAGACGTTGCGCAGCATCGTGCCGAACCGGCCGGAGTTCGGCCAGTTGCCGTAGACATGCTTGATGATCTCGGCCGCCTTGGGCCACGACGACGCCGCCCAGCCGGTCTGCAGCGGGGCGTTGCTGTTGGTGTGGTCGCGGATCGTCGTTCGACCACGCGTCCATCAGCGCGATCGCCTTCTGGGCATACCGATCGTCGCGGCTGATGTACCAGATCAGGGCGTCGGTGTACGCCGCGATCGCGTCCTCACGCTCGTTCGTGCAACCGTAGTTGGGCTGCGAGTACGGACCGCACTCGACCACCGCACGCGGGGTCGGCGTCCGGCTCAGCGAGGCGTAGTTGCTGTTCTTCGCCTGGTTGTAGGCGTTGGTCCACGGCTGGGCGCCGGCCTGCACCTTGGCCCGGATGAAGTCCAGTTGGGCGCGACTGACGCCGACACCCGGGTGGGTGAAGGTGGCCGGCGCCAGCGGGGCATTGACCGCGGCAGGAGCCGGTACGGCGGCCGGCTGGGCGGCGGTGGCCGGATTACTGAGGGCACCGGCGATCACAGCAGCACACGCTGCGGCGATCGCGGGGACCAGAACTTTCTTTCTCATGGGCGGATGTCCTTGGTCTTCGGGGGCGGTGGACTCCGCGGTTCCCCCCGCATACCGCAGAGTCTTTTCGGAAGTTTGACGACAGCGAGTGAAGCCGTCAATATCCCAGCAACAGGATTTCCTTCTGGAACAAAGTAAACGTGTTTGTCCCATCCCACAATGGAACAAAGTGAGGTTCTGTCCCATGAGAAGACGCGCATTCCTGAGTCTCGGAACCGCTGCCCTGGCCGCCCCGGCACTACCCTCCGTAGCCACCACCACCGCCTCCGACGCCCTTCCCTCCAAGGCCCAGATCACCACCCTGGTACGCCGGGTCGCCGACCAGTGGATCGCCACCCACCCCGACCCCGGCGACAACGGGTGGGCCCGCGTCCACCTTCTTCTGCGGCCTGATGGCGGCCTACCGGCTGACCAGCGAGAAACGCTATCTCGACTACGCCCGGAGCTGGGCCGAGAAGCATCGGTACGGTATTCCTGGAGGGGTCACGACCCGGCACGCCGACAACCACAATTGCATTCAGGCTTATGTCGATCTTTACGAACTGGAACCGTCGGCGAACAAGTTGCCGGCGGCAATCGATACCTTGCGCCGGATGGTCGCGAGCCCGAAGATCGACGACTGGTGGTGGGACGACGCGCTGCACATGGCGATGCCGCTCGTTCGCCCGGATCGGCCGCATCGCAAGGCGATCCGGCGTACGCGGCGAAGCTCTACCAGCTCTACAACCACACCAAGCGGACCCGCGGCCTCTGGGTCGCGTCGAGCGGGCTCTGGTACCGCGACGACCGGTTCCTGCCCGGAAAGATCGTCTCCCCGAACGGTAAGCCGGTGCTCTGGTCGCGCGGCAACGGCTGGGTCGCGGCGGCCCATGTGAAGACACTGAAGGCGCTTGCCACAAATCAGCAGAACGCCGCGGAATACCGCAGTACGTTGACCCAGTTGATCAGCGCGTTGCGGCCGATCCAGCGGACCGACGGATTCTGGAACGTCAACCTCGGCGATCCGCAGCACCTGCCGGGTCCGGAGACCAGCGGCACCGCCTTCTTCACCTTCGCGACGGCGTACGCGATCAAGACCGGCCTGGTGGCGGCCTCGACGTACCAGCCGATGGCCGCGCGGGCCTGGAACGGGATGGTCGCGACGGCCGTCCACACCGACGGCTTCCTCGGCTACGTCCAGAAGGTCGGCGACCGGCCCGAGTCGAGCCAGCCGATCACCTACGACTCCACCGCCGACTTCGGCGTAGGCGCCTTCCTCCTCGCCGGCTCCGAACTAGCAGGCCTCGCCAGCTGAGCTCGGCCCGCCGACGGCGCCGGCTGTACCGGCGGGGTCAGCCGGCGCGGCCGGCCAGCTCGGGCGCGGACGCCGGCGGCGTCCAGGAGGACCTCGGCCATCTTGATCCCGACCCCGCCGAGCGCCTGGGCCCGTACGACGGCCCGGGCGCTCGCGCCGTCGAAGGCCATCGTCAGCTGGACCGCCATCCCCTCGGGATCGTCGGCCCCGCGCGGCCACCAGCTCGCCGAGGAAGAAGTCGGTCAGCCGCTGCTTGAAGTGCCGGGCGACGACGCTCCCCGGGTGCTCCGGGTTCTTCAACTCGAAAGCCGTACTGACGAACGGGCAGCCCTGGAACTCCTGACCAGCTGCAGCCCGATCCAGGTTCCGGAAGACCGCCAGGATCCGCTCCCGCGGCGTGTCCCCGTCCTCGACGCCCGGCTCCAGCGCCTGCTGGTAGCCCGGCCCGACATTCGCCAGGCTCTCGGCGATCAGCTCGTCCTTCGAGCGGAACAGCTGGTACATCGACTTCTTCGAGACGCCGGCCGCCTTGCAGAGCGCGTCCACGCCGATGTTCACGCCGTCTCGGTAGAAGAGCTCGCCCGCGGCGTCCAGCAGCCGCTCGCGGGGTGTCGCCTGGGTGTTCATGAGATCGAGCGTACCGGCTGCATTTGTGTTTGGAAACCGATCGGTTTAGAGTGTGGAAACAGATCAGTTTCCAACCACTTCTCCCCCTGGAGCCTGCAATGACCACCCTCGAAGGCGCCGTCGTCCTCGTCACCGGCGGCAACCGCGGTATCGGCAAGGCGATCGTCGACGACCTGCTGACCCGCGGCGTCAAGAAGGTCTACGCCACCGCCCGCAAGCCCGAGCCGAGCACCGACGACCGGGTGGTGACCGTGCCGCTGGACGTCACCGACCCGGGTTCGATCGAGGCGCTCGTCGCGGCCGCACCGGACGTGACGGTGCTGGTCAACAACGCCGGCATCACCGGCGCCCACAGCCTGCTCGAATCGCCGGAGGAAGAGATCCGTGGCGTGTTCGAGACCAACCTGTTCGGCCCCTTGAACGTCACCCGGGCCTTCGTGCCGGTGATCGAGCGCAACGGCGGCGGGCACATCCTGAACATGCACTCGGTGCTGTCCTGGGTGAGCTTCGGCGGCGCCTACCCGGCGAGCAAGTCCGCGCTCTGGGGCGTCAGCAATGGACTCCGGCTCGAACTACTCGACCGCGGTATCGGCGTCACCGGTCTGCACGTCGGCTACGTGGACACGGACATGACGTCGGCCGTCACCGACCCGAAGTCCCAGCCCGAGGACATCGCCAAGCAGGCCGTCGACGGGATCGCGTCCGGCGCCCACGAGGTGATCGCGGATGAGCTCAGCCGGCAGGTGAAGGGCGGCCTGTCCGCCGACCTCGCTGCGCTCTATCCGCAGCTCAACGGCTAAGCAGGCTTGGGATTCCAGGCGGTCAGGGTGATCTTGCCAGTGGTGCCGATGTCGACGTACTCCGGCCAGATCACCGGCGCGACTCCCTTGCGCCAGGAGATCGCGAAGTACGAGCCCTTGTTGTTGTCGCCGTAGGTGACCGTGTTGCTCCAGGCAATTGATGCAAGGACCGTCTTGCCCGGCGCGAGGCCGATCCTGGCCGGCCCTGGATCGGTCGCCATGTATGACGATCCGTGCGCGACCGTCAGCTTGAACGGTTTGCGCTTCTCGTTCAGTACGGCGACTTCGGGGTAGCCGTTGATCGTCAGTGTCTTCGATCCGCAGTTGGTCAGAGTCACCGTGACGGCGCGGTGCCCGAGGGCGGGATCGACAACGCTGACGGTGATGGCTGCGCCCGAGGGCGGACAGGTCGTCGGGGGCAGCGTCGGGATCGGCGTGACGGTCTGCCGGGCCGGCGGCGGGATCTGGTGGTCTGCGGACCTGGGCGCCACCTCGGTACCGCACCCGGCGACCAGCAACAGCAGCACGCCGAGCCCCGCCAACCTGGTCACCCCCCGAACCTATGTCGCCGCAGGGTCCGCGGTGGCCGCTTTGCTCGAGGAGTAGCTGACAGTTGTTTCGGCGACACGCGGTAGTCATCTTTTCGTAGAGAGTTTGCATAAGCTTCTGCGAGTGATCGATGTCGTCGCGGTGGTGCGTCCGGAAGATGTTGTGGCCGACTTCTTGTCCGTCCTCGACCCTGGACGCGAAGTCCACCTCGTCGTCGCCGATCGCGGCGTCTATTTGAAGATGCCGGGGGGAGTGCCGTTGGCGGGGCGGCTGGCGGCACTCTCCACACTCTTGCAAGCCGACGGGTCCGGGGCGAAACCGTTCTCACCGGGTGCCGCGGCGGACGCGATCGCGCTCGAGACCGGCGACGTCGCCGCCACGGTCTGGACGCACAACCCGGCCGACGCGCGGGAACGCCGGCGCCGGTGGGGATACGAGCTGGCCGGGCTGGTCCGCGCGCCGGTGCTGCACGCGGTCGGCGATGCCGGGCGGTTCCAGTGGACGACCGATCTTCATCGGCCGCTCGATCCGGCGCTGGTCGAGGCCAAGCTGGACTTCGTCAACACGTACTGCGCTGAGCTGCTGCAACTCGGCGCCGAGGACGATGATGCGTTACTCACTCGCCGAATCCCTGCTGTGGAACGGTTTTTCGGCTCCACACCGGACGAGCGGAACCGGCTGTTCGCGGTCGGGAGTGGGGATGCGGATCCCCGGGAGTTGGCGACCTCGCAGTACGAGCTGGAACGGCTGGACGCTACGGCCGCCTGGGTGCGTGCGCAGCTGGATCCGGCGGCAGGGCACGTGATCGAGGTCGGCGCTTGCGAAGGTGCGCTGACGCGACGGTTGCTCGAGGCGGGATACACCGTCGACGCGACCGAGCCGAATCCCTTGTTCTTGGAACGTTTAGGGCTACTCGGTCCGGGCGCCGGTGACCTGCGGGTCCATCCGCACAGCTTCGAGGAGCTCGGTACGACGCGGCGGCTGACCGGGTCGGCGTACCTGCTGATCGAGCTCCTGTACGGCGGACAGGACCTCGGACTGCTGAGCCGATTCCCGACGGACCGGTTGTTCGTCGCGCTGGAACCGACCGCCCTGGCGCGACTCGTCTGGCCGATCGCCTGGTCGGTCGAGGAGGAGGTCGAGCTGGTCCTCCCCCGCGTCGAACCGGTCGCCGGCGGCCGCGCCTACCTCCGCAAACCCGGCAGCCGCGGACTACTACTCCGCCGCCGATAGCGGGGGCGCGGCCTGCACCGCTCCGGCTCCTATCCCGCGGAGAGATAGAGGTCGCGGTCGCGGGTGTACTCCATCGAGGCCGCGATGCCGTCGGCCGTCTCGGCCGAGAACTCGCGCTCGACGATGTGCAGGGCGAGGTCGATGCCGGCGGTGATCCCGCCCGCGGTGACGAGGGTGCCGTCGTCGACGACCCGGTTCTTCTTCAGGTCCGCGCCGAACGTCTCCAGCTCCGCCCAGGCGTTCCGGTTGGTGGTCGCCGGGCGGCCCTTCACCAGGCCGGCTTCGGCGAGCAGCATCGCGCCGGTGCAGACCGAGCCGATCCAGGCCAGGCTCGGCGCCAGTTCCGCGATTCTGCCGGGCATCACGCCGCGACGGGCTTCGGCCCAGGCACCCCGCTCGGCGCGATTCATCCAGCCACCGCCGGGGACGAACAACGCGTCCGGCGTACCGAGTCCCTCGGGGGCTTTGAACCGCAGCCCGTTCATCCCTTCGACCTCGACCGGGCCGTCCAGACCGACCAGCACCAGCTCCAGGTCCGTACGCCGGGAGGCCGAGCTCCACACCTCGAACGGGCCCATCACGTCCATCTCGTCCACACCGTCGAACACCAGAATCTCGATCCGCATAGGACCAGCCAACAGCGCCTTCCTCGCTCTGGACAGTGACTGAGAAGACGGCTATCGACAGATTCTGGCCAGGACCGCTGGGCGCAGCGATCTGACCGCTCGGCGCAAGTCGCTCGACGAAGGGTGATCGGTTCGCTACCCATGGTGGAGACATCCCGCCCTCCGGAGGTCCGCCATGCCTCGTCCTGCGCCCGTCCGCGCAAAACTCGGGTCGATCGTCACCATCGTCACCACTGTCGGCGCGACCGCCGCCGCCCTCACGGCCGTGGTCGCTCCGGCCTCCGCCGCTCCCAACGCCTCCACCTCCTGCGACGCGGCCGCCACCGGATTCACTCCGGTCCTGCAACTCGACCTGCCCGAGCGCGCCAACTACCTGAACACCACACCGCCGTACAGCCTCGATCGCACTGCCGATGTCGGTTCGAACTTCGACCGCGTCGGCTACTGCCTTGAGCTGAACGGTCCCGACGGCCCGCAGTGGGTGTGGACCGCGATGGAGCCGTTCACCAACGACGCTCGGCGGCTCGGCCTGCCGACCCATCCCGGTGAGCTGGTGCGGCAACGCGTCGGCGACCTCGACGTCCAGTCGAACGTGCCGGGCGTGACGAACGGCCCAGGCCAGACCGGCTACCTGGAGATGTGGCCGAACCAGTACCAGGAGAGCGCCAGCACCCAGGTCGCGAACGCCTCGCCGATCACCTACGACGTGGACGACAACCCGACGCCGAACCTCGGCTACGGCTCGTTCCAGGTGTCGCAGATCGGCGCCACCCGGCCGTCGGCCCTCGCCGCCAAACAAGTTTTCTCGGTCAATACTTTTACCGAGTCAACCAACAGCGTGCTGTCGCTCGGCATCGGCACGAACCTGGCCGGCCAGCCCGACTGGACCTTCGCCAACAACGCGAGCCGCTACACGCAGCGCAAACTCACCGCCTTCGTCCGGGCGTCCCTGGTCGCCTTGACCGAGTCACCCCAGGACAGGCAGCTCGTACCGCGGGACAGCACCGGCGGCGCCGTCGTACCGGTGGCCGGCCGGATCACCGATCCACGGGTCCGGCGGGTGCAGCTGCGAGTGATCGGCAACGGCCGGACGCAGACCTTCAGCTCCTCCGGCAGCACCTTCCGCTTCACCCCGCGCATCACTGCTGGGCTGCACGAGTACACGTTCGAGCTGCGCGCTACCGGCAGCGGCGTCGATCGCGTGGTGGCTCGTCGCGAAGGCGTGGTGTCCGGCGACGTGTACGTAGTACAAGGTCAGTCGAACTCCGAGGCAGCGAAGTACAACGGCGCTGCCAACGGCGAGGAATCGCCTTATCTGCGGAGCTTCGGGACCTCGACCTCCGATCCCGCGATCTCCGGCGCCGACCGGGTCTGGAACTACGCGACCGGTGACGTCACCGTGCAGTCGGGATCGGTCGGCCAGTGGGCGATCCGGATGGGCCGCCGTCTCGTCGACACGTACAAGGTCCCGGTGGCGCTCTTCAACGGCGCGCATGGTGGTCAGCCGATCGCGTTCTTCCAGCGCAACGACGCCAACCCTGACGACCTCGCCACCAACTACGGCCGGCTCCGGCAGCGACTGGAAGCGGCTGGTGTGATCAGCCATGTGCGTGGAGTGCTCTTCTACCAAGGCGAATCCGACAACGACAACGCAGCGGTCCACGTCGCCGGCTTCACCTCATTGATCCAGGACTGGCGCTCTGACTTCGGGACCACCGCGCGGTACTACGTCTACCAAGTCCGGACCTCGCCCTGTGGCAACACGACGGCTATCAACCTCCGAGAAGCTCAGCGCGAGTTCGCGGACACGCTAGGCGTCACCCTGCTTTCCACGAACGGCTTGTCCGGCCACGACGGTTGCCACTATGCGTACCTGGGTGGCTACCGCGACATGGGCGACCACACGTTCGCAGTACTGGCCAGAGACCTGTACGGCGGTCCGTCGGCGGGCGTGGCTCCGCCGAACCCGTCCGGCGTGACGGTGAGCGGGTCGCAACTCGTAGTACAGCTGCGGTCTTCAGATCCGCTCACTGTGGACTCCGGAGCTGCTGCGGACTTCCGGCTGGAAGGCTCGGCGGCCACTGTCACCTCGGTGGCCTACCAGGCAGGCGGCAAGCTCGTGCTCACGCTGTCCGGCCCTGCTGCGGATGCGACCGCTGTGATCTACCAGGGCCACCTCGGTGCGGGTCCGTGGATCACCAACCCGATCGGTACCGGACTGCTGGCCTTCCGGCTGCCCTTGACTCCTTGACGAGGAGGCGGCCGGTGCCCACCGCCCCAGGGCACCGGCCGCAGTGCCGAATTCGTCCGAAGGCAGGAGGTCACGGACTGCGCCGGTGGGCTTGCGCCGACGTACCTTAGATTCCATGTCAGTGACAGGGGGCCGTCCTACCGCACCGGTAGACGTGGATGCTGCCACCGTGATGGACGAGACGATCGGGCCGTACAAGCTGGTCCGCCGGCTCGGCCAGGGCGGTATGGGGGTCGTGTACCTGGCCGAGGGCCCGGTGCACAAAGAGGTGGCGTTGAAGGTCCTGCGGCCGCACGTCGCCCACGACCCGACCGCTCGCGCGCGCCTTGAACGCGAGGCGACCACCCTGCAGAAGGTCAACCACCCCGGTGTCGCCGGCATCCTCGACCACGACCTGCGCAACGACAGGCCCTACCTGGTCACCCGGTTCATCCCCGGCCGCCCACTGGACGAGCAGGTGGACGACCGTGGTCCGCTGACCCCGCAGCGCTGGCTCCCGCTGGCCGGCTGCCTCGCCGAGTCGCTGCAGGCGATCCACCAGGCCGGGGTGATCCACCGCGACCTGAAGCCGGGCAACGTGATGATGTTCAACGGCAAGCCGGTGATGATCGACTTCGGCATCGCCCAGGCCGCCGACGACCTCCGGCTCACGCAGACCGGCCTGGTGATCGGTACGCCGGGCTACCTCGCGCCGGAGCTGATCGAGGGCGAGATGGTGTCCGAGTCCGCCGACTGGTGGGGCTGGGCCGCCACTGTCGCGTACGCCGCTACCGGGCGGCGCCCGTTCGGCAAGGGGCCGTTCGAGGTCGTGCTGCATCGCGTGCACACCGGCAAGGCCGACCTGGACGGACTCGACCCGCGCCTGAAGCCACTACTGGCTGCTGCGCTGTCACCGGATCGCCGGGACCGCCCGACCCAGCTAGAGATCATGACCGGCCTCAACCGGTACGCCGAGGGCCGTGACGCGCTGATCCCCGACCCCGACACCGCTGTTGCCGAGACGGTCCACGTGAGTCCGCCGACCGCGCAGATGACTCGGGTGATGCCCACTTCCGAGAAGCCTGCTGGCGACGGCCACGACCCGGCCGAGGTAGCGAGCCTGGTGCCGGCGGTCATTCCGCCGCTGTCTGCCTTTGCGCCACTGCGGGACAAGGTCCGGGACGTGGCTGCGCAGCACAAGGCCAAGGCCGCTGCTGCTCCGGTGCACCCTGCCAACTACAGCCCGGCACCGAACGCCGCTGCCCCACCTGCGTTGCCTCTGCCGTACCAGGGCGCGCCCGGCACCGCCGTTGCGCCGTACCAGCCCGCGTACCCGCAGCCTTACTTCCAACCTCAGCCACAGCCGCAACCGTCGTACCGGCCCGCGCCTTACCAAGGTCAGCCAGTAGCTTCAGCCAAACCTCCAGGCGACATGGCTGCGCCCGCCAACCAGCAAGCAGCTCGCTCTGTAGTCCTGGTCTCACTGATGCTCGCCCTAGCCGGCCTGATGGCGCTCTACCCGATGTTCGGTCTGATCGTCACCGCACTGCTCGTCGCGTTCGCCCGAACCGTCGACCGTGGCAGCACTGCCCTGATGCGGCGCCGCCAGGTCCGCGGCGGCAAGGGCAAATCAGACGGCGTCATCGCAGTCGCCGCCAGCCCGGTACACCTACTGGCAGCATCGGTGACCACACTGTTCTGCCTGATCCTGCCGGTGATCGTCGGCTTCGTCGTCGGCGGCAGCGTGGCCGCGATGGCGGCCAGCGCGCGCGGGCTGGAGTGGGAGCCGGTGTCCGCCATCGGCTTCGGCACCGGCGGCGTCGCCGGCCTGATCGCCCTCTGGTGGGGCCCCGGCGGCAGCTCACTGCGGCGCGGAGCCAAGATCAGTCTCCGCTCCGCGATCCGGCCGGCCTGGCTGAGCCTGCTGGTCGCAGCACTCCTCTTGGTCGCCGCCGTGGCCGCCTTCGTCGGAGCCTCCAACGGCTCCGGCTCCACCTGGGCACGCGAGACCATCCACGTCCCGTCGACCTCCGCGCTCGACCGACGTCCGCGGCTACCCGCTGATCCGCGACATCCCCTTCATCGGCCGATAGGCCAACAGAACGGTATCGGCCATAACTGACACCACCCCCGGGATCCCGGGGGTGGCAGCAGCGTCTAGATCCGGTTGTCGAGGATGACCATCTGGGAACGCTCCGGGCCGACGCCGACCGCGGAGATCGGGGCGCCACTGATCGCCTCGACCGCCTTGACGTAGGTCTGCGCGTTCTTCGGCAGATCCTCGAAGGTCCGGCAGCCGGTGATGTCCTCGTCCCAGCCGTCGAACTCCTCGTAGACCGGCGTCGCGTGGTGGAAGTCGGTCTGCGTCATCGGCATCTCGTCGTGCCGGACCCCGTTCACGTCGTACGCGACGCAGACCGGGATCTTGTCGCGGCCGGTCAACGTGTCCAGCTTGGTGAGCACGAAGTCACTCACACCGTTGACGCGAGCGGCGTACCGGGCGATCACCGCGTCGTACCAGCCGCAGCGGCGCGGGCGACCGGTCGTCGTCCCGAACTCGAAGCCCTGCTGGCGCAGCCATTCACCGTCCGCGTCGAGCAGCTCGGTCGGGAACGGACCCTCGCCGACACGCGTGGTGTACGCCTTGATGACGGCCATCACGCGGTCGATCCGGGTCGGCGGGATGCCGGACCCGGTGCATGCACCGGCCGAGATCGCGTTCGACGACGTGACGAACGGGTAGGTGCCGTGGTCGACGTCCAGCAGCGTCGCCTGGCCGGCCTCCATCAACACGGTCTTGCCCGCGTCCAGCGCCCGGCCGAGCAGCAGCGGCGTGTCCGCGACCATCGGGCGCAGGCGTTCGGCGTACCCGAGCAGTTCCTCCATCACCTCGGCGATCTCGACCGCGCGGCGGTTGTAGACCTTCACCAGCAGCTGGTTCTTCTGCTCCAGCGCGCCGGTGACCTTCTGCTCCAGGATCTTCTCGTCGTACAGGTCCTGGACCCGGATGCCGATCCGGTTCATCTTGTCCGCGTACGTCGGGCCGATACCGCGCCCGGTGGTGCCGATCTTGCGGCTCCCCAGGAACCGCTCGGCCACCTTGTCCAACGTCCGGTTGTACGGCGGGATCAAGTGCGCGCTGGCACTCACCACCAGCCGGCTGGTGTCGACGCCGCGGGCCTCGAGGGCATCCAGCTCCTCGAACAGCACGCTGAGGTCGACCACCACCCCGTTGCCGATCACGGGGGTCACCCCGGGGGTCAAGATCCCGCTCGGCAGCAGGTGCAGCGCGTACTTCTCAGTGCCGATCACGACGGTGTGGCCGGCGTTGTTGCCGCCGTTGAACTTCACCACGTAGTCGATCTCGGCTCCGGTGTTGCCGAGCAGGTCGGTCGCCTTGCCTTTGCCCTCATCGCCCCACTGGGCGCCGACGAGCACGATTGCGGGCATCTCAGCCCTCCTCTTGGCCGCTGATCTCTTGGCCGCATAAGAAAACGGTGAAGCCCGGACGCGTTCACCGAGAGTTCACTCGGCGAGGCTTCCAGGCTCTTGCGACAGGAGTCTACCGGAACTGCGCATTACCACGCTCAGAGCGCTGCGGATGGGCAACACGTGACAGTGTGGTTCACGGCGCACGCAATTCACTACGACGGGTTGCAGTTTTCCGTGATCACGTGCACACTCTTAGTCAGCGGCCCGCCGAAACTGCCGCAGGGGACGGTTCCGGCGGGCCGCTGACTTGCGTCCAGACCCTCTTTCTCCGCGTACGGCGGGTCCTACTCCAGGCCCTCGGGGTTGCCGGCCAGCCACTCCTTGATCCGCCGGTCGGCCTCTTCGGGCGAGACGTCCTCGACCTTCGTCATGATCGCCCAGCGGTGGCCGAACGGGTCGATCACGGTGCCGAACCGGTCGCCGGTCATGAACGTCTGGACCGCCTCGACCTGGCGCGCGCCCGCCTCGATCGCCCGGGCGAAGGTGGCGTCGACATCCGGCACGTAGTGCACGAGCGAGGAGTGCACCCACTCGCCGGTCGGTGCCTGCAGCCCGATCTGCGGCATCTCGTTGCTCAGCTGCAGCATCGAGTTCCCGAACTTCAACTCCGCCTGGCCGAGCCGGCCGTCCGGCATGTCCTGCCGGCTGATCACCTCGGCCCCGAAGACCTGCTGATAGAACTCGATCGCCTTCGGACCGTCGCTGACCGCGAGGTACGGGGTGAGCGAGTGGTAGCCGGCGGGAATCGGGTTCACCTGGTTCGTCGTCATGGCTGTCAGTCTTCGCGATCGGGCCTCGCCCGGTCTTGTAAGAACGCGACAGGCCGCTCAGACGACGCGTTGGGGCTTGAACTGCATCGACGGGGCGGCGTACGCATCCTGTGACTCGACGAGCTGCAACTCGCGCTCGCCCGACTCGTGCGTGCGCGTGAGCAGGTCGAACACGCTCGACGTCGTCCGGGCGAGGGCGTCCGCGAGGTCGCCCGTACGGCGGTAGTGCGCCGTGAAGAGCGCCGCCGTGACATCACCCGAGCCGTTCGCCTTCATCGGGATGTACGGCGTCTGCACGAGCCACGCGCCGCTGTCGTCGACGGCGAGCATCTCGATCGTGCCGTCCTCGCGGTCGGGGCGCTCGACGCTGGTGACGAGCACCGTCCGCGGCCCGGTCGCGCGGACGAGTTCCACTGAGGCCAGCGTCGACTCAAGAGTGTCGGGCTCGGTGCCGGTGAGAAAGCCCAGCTCGAACTGGTTGGGAGTGATGATGTCGGCGGCCGGAACCACCCGATCGCGCAGCAGCACCGGGATGGCCGGCGCGACGAAGCAGCCGGACTTCGCGTTGCCCATCACCGGGTCGCAGGAGTACACCGCCGCGGGGTTCGCCGCCTTCACCCGCTGCACCGTCTCGAGGATGACGTCGGCGATCCCCTCGCCACCCTGGTAGCCGGAGAGAACCACGTCGATCTGCGGCAGCACTCCGCGGTCCTCGATGCCGAGGAGCACCTCGCGGACGTCGTCCGGGCTGATCATCGGCCCACGCCAGGCTCCGTAGCCGGTGTGGTTCGAGAAGTTCACCGTGTACACCGGCAGCACCTCGACACCGATGCGCTGGAGCGGAAAGACGGCCGCCGAGTTGCCCACGTGGCCATAAGCAACTGCGGACTGGATCGAGAGAATCTTCACCGCCCGATCATCGCACCGCCGTTCCCGCTCGATTGTCGGTGGGCTGTCATAGGTTTGGCCTGTGCCGAGTGAACCGACCGACAGCGAGAAGGGGATCCTGCATCCGCGCGAGCAGGCCCGGCACCGCAGCCTGAACCGGCTCGCCGCCGGACCCGGGATCGACCGGTTCGTCGAGTGGTACTGGATCGTCGAGTGGGATCTGCAGGAGCCGTATCTCGCCGAGGTGCTGCCCTACCCGAGCGTGAACGTCACCTTCGAGCAGCCGGGCGGCGCGTTCGTGAACGGGGTCTGCACCCGCAAGTGGGAGCGCGAACTGACCGGCCGCGGCCGGTGCTTCGGGGTGAAGTTCTGGGCCGGCGGGTTCGGCGCGGTGACCGGTCTCGACGTCGGCTCGTTCCGCGACGAGGTGCTGGCCGCTGCGCGACGTCTTCTCCGACGCCGACCGGCTCGCGGACCTGATCTTCGCGGAGGATTCCGACGTACGCCGGCGTGCGGTCTTCGAGGCGTTCCTCTCCGACCACCTGGTCGCCACCGACCCGCAGTACGAGCTGGTCCGGACCGTGATCGCGGCGATGAGCGAGGACCGCACGCTGACCCGCGTCGACCAGGTCACCGAACGCTTCGACCTCCCGATCCGCAAACTCCAGCGCCTCTTCCGCCGCTACGTCGGCGTCGGCCCCAAATGGGTCCTCCGCCGCTACCGCCTCCACGACGGCGCCGACCTCCTCGCCCGCGGCCAGACCGCCGAACTAGCAGACCTGGCCCTCGCCCTCGGCTACTTCGACCAGGCCCACTTCTCCCACGAATTCAAGGAACAGATCGGCCTGACTCCCGCCGACTACGCGGCAAGAGCGCAGGCCGAGCGCGAGGCCTCCTACCGCTGAGTCCTAGAAACGACTACTGCCAGAGCGGTGGCCAGCAGGGTGGCTGCCAACGCCAGGGCGAAGCCTTGCTGAGGCCCGTGGGTGTCTACTGCCCGCCCGGCAACAGCAGCACCGAGCGCGATGCCGGCTGCGCTGCCGGAGTTCAGCCAGGTGAAGGCTTGAGTCAGTACTGCGGGCTCTACCTCCGACTCGGTGAGCACCGACGAGAGGACCTGGATCGGCGCCAGCGCAAGACCGGGCAGGGTCAGGGCAAGAGCCAACGCTAGGGGCGAGTCCACGACAAGCAAGGGCACGCTGCTGACTGCCAGCACGGCCATCGCCGTGACGAACTGGGACCTGGCTCGGAACCGCCAACGCCGTGCCCCGTAGGCGATTCCCGCGAGCAGGCTGATCAGGCTGGTGATGCTGTAGAGCGGCCCTGCCAGCGAAGCAGAGCCCCGGCCGACAGCGAAGGCCGTCACGGACACCTGCATGCTGCCGAAGAACAGCCCGACGCCGACATTGGTACCGACCAGCGCGAGGAATCCCTTGTGGAGCAGGCGATTCGAGTCTGTCTGAGAACCAGGCGCCTTGGCAGGTGGCGCAGTACTACGTTGTCCTGCGAGCGTAAACCCACCTGCGAGCACCAGGCTCGTGGCCAAGGCAGAGCCTGCCACTGGGGACACCAGAGCGCTCACGGTGCCGATCAGCGCTGGGCCGACCAGGAAGGCTAGGCCGGTGCCTAGTGACTCCAGGGCGAAGGCTGAGGAGATGACTGGATCTCCTCGGAGGGCGTGGGACCAGCGGGCTGCTGTTTGGGCGCCGATCTGGGGTAGGGAGCCGCCTGCTAGGACTCCGGCCAGGACGAGCATCCACAGCGGTGCTGCGGAGAGGGTCAACGCGATCAGTAGAGCTACAGCGGATGCGTGCAGCAGCAAGGTGATCGGCAACATGCGGCTCTGGCCATAGCGGTCGATCAAGCGGGCGACCTGTGGTCCACCGATTGCTTCGGCGACCGCGAAACCGCCCGTGACGGTGCCGGCTACGGCGTACGAGCCGGTTGATCCGTGGACCAGCCAGACGATGCCCAGGCCGGTCATGGCGATGCCGATGCGAGCGGGCGCAGCGGCTAGATAGAACTTCCACGCTCCAGGCGTTCGCAGAGCCGCGCTGTAGCCGCTCTGCTGCCTTTCGGGCGTGCGGATCCGTCCGGAGAGAACCGGCACGGTAATACCTTCCGCTGCCCGGCGGGGCGGTGATCTGACCGTGGGCGTCCAGTCCATCCGGTCCGTCGTTGCCGCCTACAACCGTCCATTTTCGGTAGGAAGCGGGGACGCTCGCCGCCTACCGGCTCTATCACCGGGCAGTACCTCTAGGGTTCTGGTGACGAAGTCAGTTTATCCCCATTTACACGCCATCATTCTACGCGGAACACGCCACCTCGTAGTACCGGCACCGACTGACTCGCCCCGACCTCAGCCGCGATCGCGACATCTTCCTTGAACCCGTACGCCGTGAGCTCGCGTCCACCGGCGCACTCGTACAGCAGCCCCGGCAGCTCGTCAGCGACTTCCCTGTACGCCGCTGCGGCTGCTCTCGCCTCTGGAGACAAGGGACCGATGCCACTGTCGGCCAGTGCGGCCAGGAATGCACCCGCACCCCACAGGTCTTCCACTGCGGGACGTAGCGAGCCGTCCTTCCATCTCTCACCTGCAGCGATGGCTACTACGGTCTGGTCCGCTGCTAGCTGGGTGGCCACGTAGCTCGCGGCAGCGGTCGCGTTGCGGAGCGAGACGGCCAGAACGGTCGATCCGCTGTCCTGGAGCTGCTGGGAGATGGTCGAGCCGTTGGGCGACGGCAGCACGAGCCGCTTGATGTTCTGAGCTCGCCGGATGGTTACTGGCGACAAGCTGATGCCGTCTTGGCTCCTGCCAACAGCCAGGGTCGCGTTGTGCTGCTGCGCGAAGGTTGCGGCCGACTCGTCCCGCCAGCGATAGGGCAGGACTTCGATGCCGTTGTCCACGGCCACTGTCACCGCTGTAGTGAACGACAGAACGTCCACCACAGCGACCAGCTGACCAGGAACTTCGGCCGCGCCGACCGGACCCCAGTCGAAGCCGACTCGATATCCGTACTGCGAGTAAGGGCTGGTCACCGACGGATCATCGTCCGTCGGCGCCCGCCCTCACAACTGCTTTCAGCTCAGGACGTCTGCGGCCGTCGGGGACGAGTCGCGCAGGAAGGTCGAGCAGCGCTCGGCCTCGTCCTTCTCGTCGATGACCGCGGCGGCCTTGCCCAGCACCGCGAGGCACCGGAGGAAGCCGCGGTTCGGCTCGTGCTCCCACGGGACGGGGCCGTGGCCCTTCCAGCCGTTGCGCCGGAGCAGGTCCAGACCACGGTGGTAACCGGTCCGGGCGTAGGCGTAGGCCTCGATGGTGCGGCCGTCCTCGAACGCCGCCTCGGCGAGGGTCCCCCAGGCCAGCGAGGAGGTCGGGTACTTGGCGGCGATGTCCACCGCAGCGGCCCCGGCGGCGAGTTCCGCCGCGGCCGGGTCGACTGGGAGTAGTGTCTCGGGAGGACCTGAGAGCAGATTGTTCAATTCCATAGGCACATCTTCGCCGATGCCGCAGCCGTTCCGGCACGTGACCGTCTGGCGAAATCCGTTGACCGTTCACCGGACGGCCACGGATGCTTGAGACCCTGCGTCGAGACCGCCGTGGTTCCCAGCTACGGCCGGAAGGAGGCATCGGATGAGTGTCATCGTCCTGAACGCGTCGTACGAGCCGCTGCACACCGTGTCGATCCAGCACGCCATCCGGATGCTGGTCCGCGAGGTCGCAGTGGTCGAAGAGGCGCACGGCGAACGAACCATCGGCCCCTTCCCCGTCCCCCGGGTGCTCCGCCTGGTCCGGTATGTGGTCACCCATTGGCGGTACGCCGCCGGCCGGATGAAGTACAGCAAGCACGGCGTACTCCGGCGGGACAAGTTCCACTGTGCCTATTGCGGCCTGGCCAACGCCGACACCATGGATCATGTCCAACCCAGATCCAGGGGCGGCCGGACCGAATGGCTGAACGCGGTCGCCGCCCATGCCTCGTGCAACGAGCGCAAAGGCAACCGGACCCCGTCCGAAGCCAACATGCCGCTCCTCTGGCAACCTTGGGTACCGACCCGCGCCGAGCTCGTCATACAGACATGACGGGCTTTTTTCATGCCCTCTTGTCCACAGCTCTGAAGTAGTCGCCGCGATCGTGCGGGGAACGCAGCATCTTCTAGGGTGTGAATCCACAACTCAGCGTGATGACCCTCATCCGCGGCGGGGTGTTCACCCGTGCCGATGCGCGCGCGTGTGGCTACCCCGACCCGGACATCGACTCCTACCTGGACACCGGCAACTGGCGCCGGATCCGCCGCGACACCTTCGCGCCGTACCAAGAGCTGACCCTCGTGGACGAGCGCGTGGTCCACCTCCGGCGGGCCTACCAGCTGCTGCGGTACGGCGAGAGCGGGCTGGCGGCGAGCCACCAGTCGGCCGCGGCGCTGCATGCCCTGCCGACCTGGGGACTCGACCTCGGCCAGGTCCATGTCACCGCCCGGGACGGCCGGCCAGGACGCCATGCCGGCGGCGTCCACCGACATGTCCGCGACCCGGTCGGACCCGGCGTCCTGACCTGGAACAAGGTGCGGATGGCATCGCCCGCACGAGCCGTCGCGGAGGTCGCCGCCGTCGCCGGCCTCGCCCCGAGCGTCGCCCTCGCCGAAGCCGCCCTGTACTCCGGGTTGGCGACTCCAGCTGCTCTCAAGCGGGCCGTGAACCAGCTGCCCCAGGGCGTCGAGCGAGCCCACCGAGCAGTGTCGCTGGCCGGGACGGAGTCTGCCTCGGTCGCAGAGTCCCGGCTACGACTGATCCTCTCCGAGGCCGGCCTGCCGTCACCTTCGTCCCATCCGCCACCGGCCGATGAGCTCAGCTGGGGAAGCTCTGCCCTCTGGTTCCCCGACGAGCGCACGGTGATCGAGTTCGAGCCCCGCTTCCCCTTCCCCTGCTGGCAACCCGACGACGACCCCGAAGAGGCACCCGACCATGCAACCCCCGCCGACTCCCAGATCTACGTCTCCGGTCCCGACCCTGAATCCCAGCCGGAACCCCTGGAGTACTGCTGGATCCCCTGGCCCGACCTCGACAACCCCGCGGAGGTGGTGCACCGCATCCACACCACCTTCACCCGAGCCACCCGCCGAACCGGCATCCGCCCCTTCGACCCCACCCGCCGCCGCCACCCCCACCCCCGAAGACGCCAACCCAACAGATTCACCGCTACCCCCGAGGAGGACCTCCCCAGTTAGCGCTTGCCGCAGATGTGGCGGAGGTTGCGTTTGCCCAGGATTGCCAGGAACGGTTTGGCGAGGAGCCATTCGGCGAAGCGGTAGTCCTTGCCGCGGACGAGCCGGGCGGCGAGGTCGGGGCGGAGCTGGTGGAGATAGGCGCGTGCCTTTTCGGCATGGAGGGAATGCGAGACGACCTTGATCCGGGTCGCGTGCTCGATCAGCGGGATCGCGTTCCGGACGTTCTCCCAGGTACTGCGACTGGTCGTGTCGAGAGCGAGTTCACCTTGGTAGCCAAGCTTTTTCGTCAAATACCCCGCCATCAACTCGGCCTCAGAAACCGTCCCGGCAAGAGCACCTCCGCACAGAACCAACCGACTCGGACCGAGCTCAGGCTGCTGAGACCGCACTCCAGCCCGAACCCGCCACCGATTCACCGCATTCGCCCGCCGCCCACCGTTCCGAAACCCCAACACCACAACAGCTTCCGCGCCGACTCCATCGACAACCCCAGAAGCTCCATCTGCAACCTCGGAAGCCAGCCGCCGGTGAGACGCCCGCCAGTGCTCGTACTCACCCCAGAGCAGGAACAACCCCACTCCACCAACACCCCAGGAGACCAACCGTCGCAGAGCCACCTCACCAACCTATGCATCAACCGGTGTCACAGTCACCGATCACTACCAATGCCTACCGAAAGGGGCCATTAGCAACTACTGCTTTGACGTCAGCGTGGCGGATGGTGTCGGGGTCGAAGTCGGTGAGGCACCAGGTGGCTCCTGCGGCTGCGAAGGGAGCTGGGTCGGTGCCTGCAGGTATGGCGACCACGAAGTCGTACGGAGTGGTGAGGTCCGTGCGGAACTCGTTGACGCCTTCGACCGACTCGGCGACCTGGTCCGGGTGGGTGAGGTTGACCGGGAAGAACCCGTCATAGCGGGCCGCGCGGCGACGCGGGCGGACCTTGCCCGGGTAGCCGGCGACCCAGATCGGGATCCCGGACTGCTGCGCCGGCCTGGGCAGGAACTGGACGTCGTCGACCGTGTAGTTCGTACCCTCATGCCGGACAGGCTCACCTGACCACGCTGCTTGGAGGATGCCGAGCGATTCGTCCATCAGTTCCGCGCGCTTGCGATCGTCGAGTTCCTCACCGAACTTGGTGAACTCCTGCCCATACCGATCGCTGCCTAGTCCGACTCCGAGGGTCAAGCGTCCACCACTCAGTACGTCGAGCGTCGCGGTCTGCCGGGCGAGGACCTGCGGCCGACGGCGTGCCAGCGGCGTGACCATCGGTCCGATGCGCAAGGTCTCCGAAGCCATCGCGGCGGCGGTGAGCGCGACCCACGGGTCGGCGACCGCGCGAATCGGGTGCTGCCAGCGCACGTGGTCCCAGACGAACAGCCCGTCCCACCCCGCTTCCTCGGCACTCGCGGCCAACCCGGCGACCACCCGGGCGTCGGCCAGTTCGTCGAACAAGGGAATCCAGAGAGCAGACTTGAGCGGTTTCATGTCATCGACGGTAGAAAATCTGGCAGATCATGAAAAGCGATCATTTCTAATGATGATGATCGGCGCATACGATGACCGGCATGTTGGAGCTCCGGTTGTTGCGCGCTTTGGAAGCCGTCGTCGACGAGGGCACGTTCGCTGGAGCAGCGGCTCGCCTCGACTACACGCAATCCACTCTCAGCCAGCAGATCGCCGCCCTGGAGAGCACGGTCGGTGGCCGCGTCTTCGACCGACCGCGGGGGCCGCGACGGGTCTCCCTCACCCCGCTCGGGCGAGTGGTGCTTCAGCAGGCGCGCGAACTCAATCAGCGTTCGAAGCAAGCTGATCAGGCGATCGAACGATTCCACGCCGGCGACGGCCGGGTCGACATCGGCACCTTCCAGACGGTCACCAACGTCCTGCTGCCCGGCCTGGTCCGGCAGTTGCGCGAGGAGCATCCCGACTGCGACGTACGCCTGTTCGAAGACGAGACTCCGCAGCCGCCGCTCGACGGACTGGACCTGGCCTTCTTCGACGCAGCACCACCGCCCGGCGTAGACGGTCTGCTCGTCGTCGAGGACGACCACCTCCTACTCGCACCGCCCGGCCGCTTCCCCGACGGCCCAGTCGACCTCACCCAGGTCGACGCCCTACCGATCGTCGCCCTCCCACCGATCTGCGATCAGGGCAGGGTCGAGGATTTCCTTGCCCAGCACGGAATCACGCCCCACATCATCTTCCGCACAGCCGACAACCAGGGCGTCGTCAACATGGTCCGCGCCGGCCTAGGCTGCGCAATCCTCCCAGCCCTAGCCATCGCCCCCGACCTCAGACAGCGTGCGGGCCCGACGGACTAGCTCTTCATCCGCTCAGCCCGCAGGTCCCACGGCGCGAGATCCACCTGCTCTGGCAGGGCACCCTGTCACCACTCGCCACCCGCGCAGTCACCCTCACCACCCAGATCGCCCGAACCCTCGAATCCCCCTGGGTCCACCCCGCCTGAACGCGGAGAGCCCGCCACCAGCGGTGACGGGCTCTTCGGGTGCAGTGGTTCAGGAAAGCAGCGAGGTGCCGGTGGAGCGGAGGTTTTCGCAGGCTTCGGCTACGCGGTTGGCCATGCCCTCTTCGGCGGCCTTGCCCCAGGCGCGCGGGTCGTAGGCCTTCTTGTTGCCGACCTCGCCGTCGATCTTCAGGACGCCGTCGTAGTTGGTGAACATGTGCCCGACGACCGGCCGGGTGAACGCGTACTGCGTGTCGGTGTCGACGTTCATCTTGATCACGCCGTGGTCGACCGCGGCCCGGATCTCCTCCAGGGTCGAGCCCGAACCGCCGTGGAAGACGAGGTCGAACGGACGCTCCTTGCCGACCTTGGCGCCGACCTGCGTCCTGGATCTCCTTGAGGATCTCCGGCCGCAGCTTGACCGAGCCCGGCTTGTAGACGCCGTGCACGTTGCCGAAGGTCAGCGCGGTCAGGTAGCGGCCGTGCTCGCCGGTGCCGAGCGCCTCGACCGTGGCCAGGCCGTCCTCGACGGTGGTGTACAGCTTCTCGTTGATCTCGTTCGCGACGCCGTCCTCCTCACCGCCGACGACGCCCACCTCGATCTCCAGCACGATCTTGGCCGCCGCGGCCTTGGCCAGCAGCTCCTTGGCGATCTCGAGGTTCTCGGCCAGCGGCACCGCGGAACCGTCCCACATGTGCGACTGGAACAGCGGGTTCTCGCCGCGGGCGACCCGCTCGGCGGAGATCTCCAGCAGCGGCCGGACGAAGCCGTCCAGCTTGTCCTTCGGGCAGTGGTCGGTGTGCAGCGCGATGTTCACGTTGTAGTTCTTCGCGACCTCGTGCGCGTACGCCGCCAGGGCGACCGAGCCGGTGACCATGTTCTTGATGGTCGAGCCGGACAGGTACTCCGCGCCGCCGGTGGAGACCTGGACGATGCCGTCCGAGCCCGCCTCGGCGAAACCGCGGATCGCGGCGGTCAGCGTCTGCGAGGAGCTGACGTTGATGGCCGGGTAGGCGAAGCGGTTCTGCTTGGCCTTGTCCAGCATCTCGGCGTAGACCTCAGGGGTGGCAATAGGCATGTCTCGCGGTACTCCTCACAGCAAAGTTCATGTGGGTTGAGCTCCAGTATCGCCGCCGCGTACGTCGTCGTACGCGGCGGCCCGCCTGCCGAGCCGGCCAGGTGACCGGGGAGCGAACAGCAGGCGAACAGACCAGTTGATGAACAGGACCGATCCAGTTTGTTAGCGCGGAGGCCGGTCCGTGGGCCGCGCGGGGTCAGGGCCATGTGCAGGCGATAACGGTCGGCCCGGTAGGCCGACCAGGACAGCTCGACGACCTTGCGGCCGGCGAAGGTGGTGCGCTCGAGGACCAGCAGGGGTGCCCGCCGGGCCACGCCGAGGACCCGGGCGACATGACCGTCGGCGTTGTCCGCCCGGACGGTCTGCTCACCCGAGGTGACGACGACGTCGTACTCGCTGGCGAAGACGTCGTACAGGGTGCCGAGCTCGCGGCCGAGCAGGCCGGGGAAGAGCGCGGACGGGTAGTAGCCGACCTCGTACGCCATCGGCGACGCGTCGGCCGTGCGCAGCCGCTCGACCCGGATCACCTTCGTGCCCTTCGGCGACCCGCAGTCCCTTGGCCGTCTCGTCGGACGCCTCGATCTCGGTCGCCGACAGCACCACCGTGCCGGGCTCCAGGCCACGGGCCCGCATCTCGCGGGAGAACGAGGTGAGGTGCAGCTGGGAGTCGACCTGCGGGCCGGTGACGAAGGTCCCCTTGCCGTGCACGCGTTCCAGCGCGCCGGACTCGACCAGGTCGCTGATCGCCTGCCGGACGGTCACCCGGGAGACGTTCAGTTTGTCCACCAGTGCGCGTTCGGAGGGGATCGGATCACCGGGGTGCAGCTCGACGTCGATCAGCCGTTCCAGCACCGATCGGACCTGGGCCCGCTTGGTAGCCACCATCGAATCTCGATCCTCCAGACCTCGGCGGCCGCGCGGGGGGTGCCCCGGCAGGCCGCTCACTGCTATCGTGCGCAGCATACCTGTTAAGACCAGATAGGACCAGTGATCGTCGTGGTGTCAACGCCCGTCCCCGCCCCTGCCACCCAGATGGCACGCGAGATCGCCGAGCAGCCCGCGGCCCTGGCCGCGACGTTCGAGCACGTGCTGCCCTGCGGCACGACATCACCCGGCTGGCCGCCGGCCGCCGGCACGTGATCTTCGTCGCCCGGGGCTCGTCCGACAACGCCGGCGTCTACGGCCGCTACCTGACCGAGATCCACGCCGGCCGGCAGGCCTCGCTGGCCGCGCCGTCGGTGGCCACCCTGTACGGCGCGAACCTCGACCTGTCGAACTCGCTGGTCGTCGCGGTCAGCCAGTCCGGCGCCACCCAGGAGATCGTCGACACCGCCGAGTGGGCCAAGCGCAACGGCGCCGCGATCGTCGGCATCACCAACGACGGCGACAGCCCGCTGGCCTCGATCGCCGACGTCGCGCTGATCACCCAGGCCGGCAAGGAACTGGCGGTGCCGGCGACCAAGACCTACACGACGCAGCTCGCGGCGATCACCGTCGCCGTCGACGCGCTGGCGCAGAAGCCCGGCACGCTCGACGCCGACATCGCGCGCGTCCCCGACGCCGCCGCGAAGATGCTCGAAGGCTCGGTCGAGGCTGCCGCCGACCTGCTCGCCGGCGCGCACGACGTACTGTCCAGCGGCCGCGGCCTCACCTTCGGTACGACGCTCGAGGTCGCCCTCAAGCTCGAGGAGACCTGCCTGCAGCCGGTCCGCGGCCTCTCGTACGCCGACCTCAAGCACGGCCCGATCGCGGTCGTCGACGCCGACCTGGTCACCATCCTGGTCGCCGCCGCCGACGGCCCCGCACTGCCCGGCATGACCGAGCTCGCCGCGATCGTCCGCGAGAAGGGCAGCAAGATCCTCGGCATCGGCGGCGACGCCAAGTTCGCCTCCCTCTGCGACGTGAACCTGGCCGGCCCGGACCTGCCCGAGACCCTCGCCCCGCTGGCCCTGGTCATCCCGGCCCAGCGCGCCATCGAGGCCCTCGCCCGCAAGCTCGGCCTCGACCCCGACGCCCCCCGCGGCCTCCGCAAGGTCACCCAGACCGACTGATCCTAGCAGTACAAGAACCCCGCCACCTGACGAGGCGGCGGGCTTTTCTGCGTTGACCGTCGTAGGTCTCCTGGGCATCGAGGATGCCGGGCATCTGGCTGGTCAGGTAGCCGATCAGGTCGAGCAGCTTGGCGGCCAGGACCTTACCGGTCGGCGTCAGGCTGTACTCGACCTTCAGCGGGAAGGTCGACTGGACCTCGCGGTTGACCAGGCCGTCCCGTTCGAGCGCCTGCAGGGACTGAGCCAGCATCTTCTGGCTGACCCCCTTCGACCCGCCGGCGGAGCTCGTTGAATCGCAGCGGGCCGTCGGCGAGCGCACCCATCGCGAGCGCGCCCCAGCGCCCGGTCACGTCCTCGAGCACCGGCCGGGACGGCAGGCGGCGCCGAAGACGTCGTACTCCACCTCGTTCTCCATATGTCCAGCGTACTCCG
>CAVUFT010000030.1:0-456613 GCA_963740725.1 uncultured Actinomycetota bacterium | reverse complement strand
AAAGACAGGATCCGGATGTACTGCGGCGTTGCGACGGAGTTGATCGAGTCCAGCGAGGTCATCGGCGGCCGCGAGGGTGACAGCACTGTGCAGAGCTGCGAACCCTGTCGGTGGTTGCTGCAGCCAACCATCGGGAGCCGCGGCCATCACCTCGGCGACCGGCAGGTGATCGGACCAGGCACCAGTCATCCGGCAGCGCCACAGCATCGCACCGGAGTCGACCAGCACTCGGGAGCCGCTCACACCGGGCGGCGCGAGCTGGGTGAGATACCGCTGCCGGACGGCGTCGGTGTCGCCCATCATCAGCTCATGCAGGGCGGCGTGCCAGGAGAAATGCGCCCGGTGATTCGCCTGCGGACCGCGTTCGTTGATCCAGCCGTCCAGCCAGCGAAGGCCTTCGACGTGCAGACCGGTCTCGTAGAAGACGTGCGCCCTGGCGTGGACCGCGTGCCCCGACGACGGTTCCAGAGACAGCGCGTACGACGAGAGCTGCTCCGCCTCGCTCCACCGCCCCTGGTCCTGCCGGACGAACGCCAGCTGACCGGCGTACCACCAGTCCCCGCCGTACGACGGAGCCAGGCTTTCCACGAGCTCAGCCGTCTCGGAGCCGGAGGTCAGACCACCAAAGGCCACCGTCGGGATCGCGACGCTGACGGCAAGGGCGTCCAGCGGATACTCCTGGATATGCGTCAGCAACGCGGTCGCATTGCCGTCGTCGACCCGCGCGGTGACTGCATTGAGGAAGCTGCGCTCGCGGTCATCCAGCAGACGCTTCTCTCCCGCTTGCTGAGCCTTGGTCAGGGCTGTTCGGACGTCGACACCGACTCCCCACTCATGGCCGAGCAGAGCCAGCGCGGCATGCCCTACCGCGAAGTCAGGGTCCTCCTCGACTGCTGCGACAACCAACTCTTCGGCTCCGCCTTGCAGCCGCAGCAAGCGGCCGAGTGCCTCGTTGTAGCTCGCGGCCGCGTCGACCGTCGTGCTGAGAGCGAGGCCGTAGACGTCCGCCTGACGGCGTACGGAGGGAAGGCTGAGGTGTGCGACTACTGCCTTGGCTACGTCGGCTGCCTGCGAGCGGATCTCCGGCATGGCGGTCGACTCCCACAGGCTGCCGCGTCGTAGAGCTCCCAGCGTCCAGAGCGGTGCACGACGTCCAGTAGCGCCGAGGATCCGGCCGTCATCAGCAGTGGCGAGTCCTAGTCCGACCTCGCCGGCCCTGGCCAGTCCGCACGCCAGCAACTCCCTCAGCAGCAGGTCGGCAGTCGCGTCACCGACCGGACCGGTGCAGTTGACCACGGCACCGACCGTCATGACAGTGCCGTCGCTGAGCAACACGCGTACGGCGTCGCCGATGTCCTCTGCACTAACCACCTCACCGGTGTGCTGGCAGAGGCGTCCCGATTCGCGAACCACGGCCAACCGCTCGGCAGTGATGGGCGCCATGCGGTGGCGGTGCGCGTCCCAGGTCCGCGCGTCATTGCGGACGAACTCCTGCTTGTCCGCTGCAGACAACCGCTTCCACACCCGCGCAGTGATCGGCCGGAGCCCGTCAATCGCGGCCCGCCAGTCACCAGTACGCCGTACCGTCTGCACCACGTGTCGCATCAGTGTTGTCCGCAGTACTGCGAGGTTGTCGGCTTCAGATAGTTCCGCGGGAGGCTGCACCGGCGGGGTCTTCTCGGAGCGATGGGCGGCCGGGATGATGCCGTGCCGCGACACTGCATGCAGGCTGCGACTCGGGCGATCAGTAGCCAGTACTACGTCGACCATGGTGAGACCGGTGCCGACCAGCAGCACATCCGTGTCGGGCAGATTGTCGAGCGCACCGGGGAGCCAGGGATCGCCGACGAAGCGGTCTGAGGCCTGGAGGCTTGACGGAGCCCAGCCGAGGCCGGGCGCCGTACCGCTGGCCACTACGGCGGCGTCCGCGACCAGGGTCTCGCCGTTGTCGAGGTGCAGGGTCACGCGGCGACCATGGTGGTCCACTGCGGTGACGCGGGCGTGGATGCGTTGCAGCTCACCGTCGGACTTCATCGCCGCGGTGGCTAGATGGTCGGCGAGATAGTCGCCGTACCGGGCTCTGGCCACGAAGGTCGACGGCTTGATCTCGGCGTCGACGTTCGCGTGCAACCAGCGGACGAAGTCGTCGGGCTGGTCGGGCAGGGCGCTCATGCCGGCGGCCGGGACGTTGAGCAGATGGCGGCCGCCCGGGGTGGAGTAGGCCACACCCCGCGCAGTGTTCGGTCCTGGATCGATCAGGACGATCCGGCGCACATTCGCATCCAGCAATCTGGCCGCGGTCAAGGCACCGGCAGCCCCGGCGCCGATCACCGCGACCGTACAGCCGGCTTCCCCTTCGGTCATGCTGACCCACCCCCCACAGGCGTAAAACTCTACTGAACCAATAGACTTACTGGTCTGAAGGTAGCCGATCCCGACCACAATCACCAGCAGCACTACGGCCCGACCCACCGAACCGGATCATTACGCACGGTGAAGTGTTAGACCTCAGGGCCATCCGTTGAACGGCGGAGCGCCTGCGCCAGGTCGTCTAAGGCGGGAAGGGCGTCGACGATGGACTGGACTGAGGCTGGTGGGAGTTCGTCCAGGCAGTGGCCGATGGCTTCGGTGCGGAGGAGCTTGACGCGGTCGTGGATCTTGCGGCCGGCTGCGGTTGCCTCGACCTGGATGGCGCGTAGATCGGCCGGGTCGGGGTCGCGCTGGATCAGGCCGAGTTCGGTCAGCTTGCCGACCACCCTGGAGAGCATGGTCGGGTTCAGGCCCTCCAGCCGGGCGAGTTCGGTCAGGCCGAGCGGGCCGCGGGCCGCGATCAGGGCGAGCACGGACGCCTGGGTCGGCGTCAGCCCCGCACCGGTCGCCGTGGCGTTGAACTGCCGCGCGAGCTTCGAAATCACCGCAGCGCAGCTGGCCCAACGTCTCCGTGTCTGTCATCTCACCCTTCGCAAGAAACTATGGTTGCCTGCCGGCAAGCAATGTAATCTGATTTTCAATGGAAAGCGTCGATCCACCCCAGGTCGCGACCGCCGTCCAGGACGGCGAGCCGCTGCCCCATCGGCGGATCGTCTTCGCGATCGTCTCGATCGCCCTGCTGATGGCCTCGATTGATCAGACCATAGTGGCGACCGCGCTGAACGCCATCCAGCACGACCTGCACGCGCAGCTGAACTGGAGCGGCTGGACGATCACCATCTACGCCCTCGGCCAGATCATCGTGATGCCGCTGGCCGGCCGGCTCGGCGACCAGTTCGGCCGGAAACGGTCTTCCTCGGCGCCGCGGTGGTGTTCACGATCGCCTCGCTGGCCTGCAGCCTGGCCGACAACATCTACCTGCTGGTGGTCTTCCGCGCCTTCCAGGCGATCGGCGGCGGCGCGTTCATGCCGACCGCGACCGGGATCGTCTCCGAGCAGTTCGGCCGGGACCGCGACCGGGCGATCGGCATGTTCACCTCGATCTTCCCGATCGGCGGCATCCTCGGCCCGATCATCGGCGGCGTCATCGTCAGCTTCTGGTCCTGGCGGGAGATCTTCTTGGTGAACGTGCCGATCGGCCTCCCCCTGATCGTGCTCGGCGCCGAGTTCATCCCGAACAGTCGGCCGACCAGTCCCCCGGGTCGACCTGCACCGGCGTCGTGCTGCTGGCGTGCCGATCCTCGGCGGGATGTTCGGGGTCAGCTCCCTGGGCAGCAAGGGCGGTTGCCCCCAGCCCGCACTTCATGGTGCCCGAGGTGCTCGCGATCGTGCTCGGCTGTCGCCTTCGTCCGGCACGCCAACCGCGGCACCGCGCCGTTCATCCCGGTGAACCTGCTGCGCGGCCGCGGCTTCGGCGTGATGAACGCGATCAACCTCCTGTACGGCGCTGCCGTGCTCGGCTTCGGCGCGCTCGTCCCCCTGTACGCCGAATCGCGTTACGGGATCCAGCCGTTGCAGGCCGGAACGTTGCTCACGGCAAGGGCTGTCGGGATGATCTGCGTCGCGGGTCTCGCGGTGCTGGCGCTGCGGCGTACCGGCTATCGGGCGCCGATGATCGGCGGCTTCCTGATGGTCGCGGGCGGGATGACCGTGATGTCGCTGGCGCCGCACGGGCTCACGCCGTACGCGTGGCTGGCGGCCGCCGCCGGCGTGACCGGCCTCGGCATGGGCCTGTCGATCCCGGCCTCGAACAACGCGAGTCTGCAGCTCGCGCCGGACCAGATCTCGGCGATCGCCGGGCTGCGCGGGATGTTCCGGCAGTCCGGCGGGATCATCGCGGTCTCGATCACCACCGCGCTGCTCGCGCACAGCACCGACCCGGGCGGCACCCAGGCGCACACCTTCACCATCTTCGCCGCGGTGCTGCTGCTGATCGTCCCGTTCACCTTCATGGTCCCCGACCACCGGGGCTCCTGGTGACCAGAGTTGCTCCTGGTGCTGCCGACGCGCGGTGCGAGCTGCCGGTAGTTCCTCCGGCATTGTGTGCTACCGTTTTCTCGCGGTTGCAGTTTTGCAGTTCCACGTTCGTTTTGAAGCGCCCGCGGAGTTTGTAATCCGCCGGGCGTTTTTCTCATTTCCGGACCTTGGTCCGATCTGGGAGGGCTGGTTCGGCAACCCGGGATCCGGCATCCGCCGGGCTCGTAGGCCCCACAGAAGGAGCAGATCATGGCCAGCGGAACAGTGAAGTGGTTCAACGGCGAAAAGGGCTTCGGCTTCATCGCCCAGGACGGCGGCGGCGCCGACGTGTTCGTGCACTACTCGGCGATCGCGACGGACGGCTTCCGTTCGCCTCGATGAGAACCAGAAGGTCGAGTTCGACCTGACCCAGGGCCCGAAGGGCCCGCAGGCGGAGAACGTCCGCCCGGTCTGAACCACCGTGTGACGCAGGCCCGGCTCCGGCGGGGCCTGTTTCACGTCTGACGCAGGCCCAGCTTCGGCTGGGCCTGTTTCATTTCTGCCAGCAGAGTACTCGCCGTCCTGCAGCATGCTCGGTGCGGGTCAGGCCGGCCGCAGCGCTCACGGCTGCTGACGCCGCGTGATCGGGGTGGATCGTGAGCGACGATCCGCCGTACGCCGTGCGCTTCCAGCCACGCGACCAGGCCCACAGCCGCCTCCTTGGCATAGCCGCGGCCCTGCCACGCAGTACCGACGACCCAGGCGATCTCGGCCTCGTACGTCAGTGACAGTTGCCTGCACGTAGCCGACGAGTCTCGTCCTCGCTGCTGGATCACCCAGTTGAGCCAGTGCTCGCCAGGCCGGTCCGGGCCTTTGACCTGTCGCTCGTAGCGGGCTCCCAGTGCCTCTACCGTCGGCGGCTCACCACCTGTGAACGTGTAGAGCGCCGGCTCGGCCAGTACGCCGGCCATCTCCTCGGCGTACTCGGGCTGCCAGCGGCAGCATGGCTCAGTCGGGCTGTCTGAACTGGTGGCGATCACGGGCACACGGTAGCGCCGGGCGGTCCGGCCGCTCCCTCCTCGGCCGACCCGCCCGGCGACACCCCCGTACCCGCTGCGCCGGCTACCAACCGGGCGTTCGGTGTGCAGATCGAACCGCGGGCTCGCGGTGGTCGCCTGGCCCGTACGGCGTGATCCGCTCCTCGTAGTGCAGATGCGGACCTCGCCGCGACGCCCAGGCGCTCCCCTGTCTCCACGGTCTCCCCCTGCCGGACCTCCACCCGGCCAGGCGACCGTAGAGGTGCCAGATCGCGTTCGACTCGACCACGACCTCGTCACTGTCCCGCCCGGACGACGACCCCGGCAAGAGTCGCCCGGACCGCTGTCCCCGGCTCGGCGCGGTAGTCCCGCCCCGAATGCGCGCCACACTCCCCCGCGACCCCGAACTCGCAGGTCACCACTCGCGTTGTGCACCGGCGCTGCCATGACTCAGATGCTGCGGCAGGCACCTTCAGAAACTCTTAAAGCCGCGCCGGGACGGCCGGGTAGGGGGCCGGCTCGACCTCCAGTTCGGCCATCCGCTGGACGTAGGTGCGGTACGCCCGGCGGGCCTCGCCGTGCGCGCCGCTGGCCTGGAACGCCGAGACGAGGCCGAGGTGGGCGCGTTCGTCGTACTGGTCGCGTTGCAGGATGCGGAGGAGGTATCCGGCCGCTGCGTCGGGGTCGCGCTTGCCGCGCTCGGCCAGTACGCGGGCTACCCGGACGTAGAGGGCACGGGCCTCCTCACGCATACCTGCCGCCCAGTCGGCGTACACGTCCTCTTCCAGGAAGTCACCGCTGTACGACGCCTCGGCCGCCGCAGCAGGGTCAGGTCGTTGCTGTCGAGCCCCTCCCGGGCGTCTTGCAGGAACCGCTCGACGTCTACCGCAGTCTGGTCGCCGTCCAGCCAGATGGTGGCGCGGTCGGCTCCGACGAAGTGGTCGGCGGGTAGGTCTTCTCCGGGTCCAGCACTGATCGCACGGTCGACAGGGCGACCGACAGGCGCGGTGAAGCGACGGACTCGCCCTGGTCGGGCCAGAGCAGGTCCAGCAGCTGCACGCGAGCTACTGGGCGGCAGCGACGGGCCACGAGGATCTTCAGCAGGTCCCGGGCCTTCTTGGACGGCCACTCCCCGAGCTGGATCGCCTGGCCGTCCCGCAGTACGCGGAAGCCGCCAAGACACTCGATACGCACGGGAGCAGGACCGGTCTCTTCGCTGCTGCCAGCGCCGCTGCTGCATAGCGGGTCGCTCCGGCCGCCAGGAACTGCTTGTGCGCACGCAGAGCCAGGTCCCGCGCTTCGGGACCATGCGTGCGCCGGGAGAGCATCAACTCGGCGCGCGCCTCGCCCAGCGGGTCCCTCAGCTCGCTACGGATATTCAGTACTTCGTGCAGTGGCTCAGCGCCGCCGTCTGCTGCGGCTAGAGTTCCAGAGCGTCTGCCAAGCCAGCCCTGTCGCGACGTCTGCGGCAGAGAGCTGCTGACTCCTCCGCGGCGGCTGCTGCCTCGGCCTTGTCGCCGGCGTGCAGCCTCACCCAGCCGAGTGCGACCAATGCGCTGGACTGGCCGAGCACGGGGCCATAGGCAACTGCCTGCTGCGCGATCTCGGCTAGCTCTGCAGCTCTCTCGGGTTCCTCGCCGGCCAGCACTCGTGCCAGCCCGGCAAGTGAGGGCACCAGCGACTGCATGTCCTTGGTCTCGTCTGCCATCGCGATGGCTTCCTCGAAGCAGGCACGGGCCATCGCGCGATCACCACGCTCGCGGTACACCTCCCCCAGCACCGACAGGGGTTGTGCGACCCGCTTCGACTCCAGCTTCTGGTAGAGCGCCCTGGAACCTTCCAGCTCACCAATGGCCTCGTCCAGTCGGCCGAGCTTCAGCAGTGCTTCGCCACGGTTGTTCAGAGCCAACGCCCGGAACACTGCGAAGCCTGCACGATCAGCGAGCTCCAGTGCCCGGTCCAGCTCCTCCAGACCGAGCATGTAGTCGCCCTCAGCGATGTGGTGGGATCCGCGGTTCACCCGGATACGGATCGACTGCAGCAGGTCGCCTGCGCGCTCTGCATGTTCCAAGGCCCGTAGATAGTGAGAGGCGTTGCCACGTGGGTCACTGTCGACAGCGGCCAACATGGCAAGCACTGTGTGGACGATGGCCAGCGCCCGGTCGTCGCGGGACTCCTTGGCTGACTCGGTGAGCGGACTCGATCAGCTTGCGGCAGTCGTCGAACTCGCCGCGCAACCAGTGCGCCCCGGCCCACCAGGCCTGCAGCAGTGCCTCATCCGTCGGCTGTCCGCCGTCGATCCGGCCCGCGTCGATAGGTGGCGATGGCAACGTCCGTCCGGCCACGCAGATGGTGGATCAGCCCCAGCCGCCACGCGACCGCCACGGGGATCTCGCCCTCGGGGTCGATGATCCGGTCGAAGCAGTCCTCGGCACCCTGCCAGTCACCCAGGACCTGCCGTGCCTCGCCTTCCAGCTGGTCCATCGCGTGGTCGCGGAGTTCCTGCGGCAACATGGTGACGGCGGCAACGACCGCCTCGGCCAGACCGCCAGAGACCATCGTGTGGCCGCTCTCGACCAGCATGCGAGCCGCTTGAGCCGGATCCGCCGCCTGGAAGCAGGCCAGCGCGTCCCGGTGATCCCCGACCGTCTCGAACCATCTACCGGCCTGCAGAGTCAGCTCGTTGATCTCCGCATCGTCATTGGACAGCCGGTCGTTGGCGAAGTCGCGGACCAGCGGGTTGAGCTCGTAGCCGTCCGCTTCGCCTGCAGAGACGAGCAGTCCTCGTGTCCGGAGCTGCTGCAGGGTGTCGGGGTTGTCGATGAGCCCGATGGCCTGACAGAGCTCGGCTCCGAAACGCGGCAACACAGCGATGGCGGCCACCAACCGGCGTACGGAAGGAGGCTCGGCAGAGAAGACCTCCTCGGCCAGGTAGTCGTAGAGCGGCCCGTCCGAACGCAGTGCACGCCGCAGCCGGATGGACCGCTCAGCAGGCTTCACTGTCCGCAAAGCCTCCACTGCAAGGCGCGTAGCAGCAGGCCATCCCTGTACTGCGGCCTGCAACGGCTCGGCCAGCTCGTCGACGCCTTCACCCAGTACTGCGTGCAGCACAGCCAAGGTCTCCGGGACAGTGAAGGCGACTGCGGTCGCGTCGATCTCCAGCACCTGACCGCGACCCGCGGAGACGGTCGATCCCGAACGGCATCGCCGTACGGGAGGCCACCACCAGGTGCAGCAGCGGCGGCGCGACCCGGACCAGGCCCTCGATCAGCTTGGCCGCCGGGTCGTGCGGGTGGATCTCGTGCAGGTCGTCCAGGACGAGCACCAGGTCGTCGTTGAGGTTCTGCTCGAGCGCCTCGGCCAGCACAGCGGCGTACGCGAGGGCTCTGGTCTCCTGCTCGGCATCAGCGTCCGGCCCGCGAGGCCCTTGCAGCTCAGCGGCCAGCACTGCGGACAGTGCGGGCACCTGGCGTCTCAGGGCCTCCACTAGCGCAGTGACCATGCCGGCGAGCGAGCGGTCCTCGGCGCGGACGGTGTGCCAGGCACAAGGCCGCCCGGCCGCCCAGGAACCGAGCAGGGTGGACTTGCCGAAGCCTGCGTCGGCGACAACCGTCATCAGCCGCCGCTGCGAACCCTCGTCCAGCAGCGCGAGCAAGCGCGGCCGCGCCACCGTCCCCTGCGTCGTAGCCCCGTCGCCAGGCATGGCCCCACCTTCCTGTCCCCTGTCGCGACATTAGTGTCGCTGGAGGGCCTGCAGATACAACAGCACCGCCAGTAGCCGTCTCGCAACGGTGCTACCCCTGAATTCACCGGGAGGTTGTCCCAACCGGGCGGGACAGGTGTCCCGGGGGCGCCGCGGCCGGGCGGAACGCAGTACCGAAGAGACCGCCACGCCCGGAGTTGAGGCTGCCGGGCGCGAGCCTGTCGGCGTGTCGCCGTAAGGTGGGTGCCCATGAACGACCGGCTGGTGTGGATCGACTGTGAGATGACCGGACTCGATCTGGTGGCGGACGCCCTGATCGAGGTGGCGGTCCTCGTCACCGACTACGAACTGAACGTGCTCGGTGAAGGGATCGACCTGGTGATCGCGCCACCCCCGGAGGCGCTGGAACAGATGGGCGACTTCGTCCGCGACATGCACACCGGCTCGGGGCTGCTCGCCGAGCTCGAGCACGGGATCGAGCTGGCCGACGCGGAGCAGCAGGTGCTCGACTTCATCTCCGGGTACGTGCCGGACCCGCGCAAGGCGGCGCTGGCCGGGAACTCGGTCGGCACCGACCGCACCTTCCTGGTGCGGGACATGCCGAAGGTCGAGGGGCACCTGCACTACCGCAACGTCGACGTCAGCTCGATCAAGGAACTCGTCCGGCGCTGGTACCCGCGCGTGTACTACGCGACGCCGGCCAAGAACGGGAACCACCGTGCACTCGCCGACATCACCGAGAGCATCGCCGAACTCCGCTACTACCGGCAGACCGTCTTCGTGCCCCAACCGGGCCCCGACAGCGAGACCGCGAAGGCCGCCGCGAGTGCCGTGAAGGACCCGATTTCAGGGAACTGAGGATCGTCGCTATGATTACCCAGCCGTCGCAGTAAGGGCGGCAATGGTGGGTATAGCTCAGCTGGTAGAGCACCTGGTTGTGGTCCAGGGGGCCGCGGGTTCAAGTCCCGTTACTCACCCGACTGGCCCGGCTGTGTCCGCAGAAAGCGCAGACATGGTCGGGCTCTTGTTTTGTGCGCGGTCGCTTCGCTCCCGCGCGGGCGGGGGGCTTCGCCCACCCGCACCCCCCTTCGGGTCCGCGGGGGCTGGCGCCGTCTAAAAGGCTCGGCCCCGGATCACCACATTCGGATGCTTCGCCTGCCACACCACCTTCCTTCGCAAAGTCCCGCCCCGTACTCCGGCACCTCGCCCCGCGGCACCACCCCGCGCGCGCTTTCCCTCACCCGCACCCGGGCACCCCCGCCAACCCCGCTTTCCTCAGCCGCACCTGGGTGCCCGAAGGCCCGCCTTCCTTTGGGGTTGGTGGTCGGCGTTTGTGCGGGGGTTGGGGTGAGGGGGCTGGGAGGATCGGGGGGTGAAGGGGTCTGTTTGGTTTGGGTATGGGGTGGCTGTGCTGGTCACGGTGGTGATCGGGGTGGTGGCGTTTGGGGTGTTTGTGATGTCGAAGGTGTTTGGGGGATCTTCGGCTGAGGAGGAGCCTCCTGCGGTGGTGCGGATGTCTGTCACGCCTTCGGTGAAGCCTTCGGTGGGGGTGGTTAAGGCGGCGCAGGTGTTGGAGGTGCGGGGGGTGGTGGCTGATGCGCGGCAGGTTGTTGTGGTGGTGGCTACGCCGGTGGGGTGTGCGGAGGAGCTGCGCGGGGTGGCGTTTGCGGAGGGGGACGGGGCTGTGGCGGTGCGGGTTACTCAGCGGGTGAGTGAAGGGTGCCGGTGGGTGCGGCGGCCGGTGTTGGTGACGGCTAAGGCGCCGGTTGGGGATCGAGTGGTGATTGTGAACGGGGTGCCTTGGACGGCGGTCGGGGATGGGAAGTATCGGCAGGCGTTGCGGACGTCCGGGTCTTGAAGGGTCTTCAGCCGGCCTTGAAGGCGGTCGGATGACGCACCGTCACACCACGTCACGGAGATCGGACTTTCAGGTGACACCGTGATCCCCTAGGCTCAGACGCCTCGGAGGGGATCCGGCAGGGGCAGCCATCGCGTACTGGTCGGTAAGAAATACGCCAGGCTCGCGCTGGACGGCACCCAGTCTGCGGATGACAGCGGGATGAAAGTTTTTACCCCTATGCTGTCTCGCTAAATACCATTAGGAAGGAATTTCTGGGGCATGGCCACACCATTCTTGAAGCGGGTCAAGCGACGCCTGCGTCGCATGTTGTCCGGGCAGCCGGCGAAGCCGGCCCCGAAGCCCGCGGCGGCCGCAGCACCGGCAGCACCGAAAGCCCCAGCGGAAGGGCGCTCCAGCATCGACCGGGACGCCTGGGCGTCCGCGGCCCAGGAAGGCGAGCTCGGCTTCCACAAGCGGCACAACTTCCGGGCCGAGCAGGAAGTCTGGTGGAACCACGTCACCAAGGACTGGGAGGCCCTCGGTCTCAAGCCGACCGGCTGGGAGGGCAAGACGATCATCGACGTCGGCGCGGGCAGCAAGCTGCGCAGCCTGTGGTTCGAGGGCGCGACCCTGATCGTGCTGGAGCCGCTCGCGGACCGGTACGTGCAGGAGGTCGCCTGGCACGACCTGGACAAGGCCGACGAGATGTACTCCGTGCCGGCCGAGGAGTTCCTGCCCCAGCTCGTCGACCGCGGTGACCTGATCGTCTCGATCAACGCGCTCGACCACGGATACAACTTCGCCGAGGGCGCGAAGAACATCCGCAAGTACCTGAAGGCCGACGGTCTGGCGATCCTGAGCTTCGACATGCACGACCAGCCGGACTCGATGCACCCGCTGATCCTCACCGACGAGATCTGCACCAAGATCTTCGAAGAGGCCGGCTTCAAGATCGAGAAGTCCCAGAAGGGCCGCCGGTACCACGGCGCCGCGGGCCCCCAGGCGACGCACTGGTGGCTGCGGGCTGCCTAAGCTCTCCTTGTGCCAACGATGACGGGCGTCGCGCCCAGTAGCCGGCTTGTTCCGGAGGGTGCGGTCGCCCGTCCGTCGTTATCCGTCAGTACGCTCCCCTGGCGGCAGATCGGGCGCGGGGCCGTCAAGGCGGCCGCCGGTGCCGCCCTTGCCTGGTTGGTGATCTGGCTGGCGGCCGGACACTCGTCCAGCGACGCCATCGTCGCGCTGCTCCGGTTCTGGATCTTCGGGATCACCCTGCCGGGCACCGTGCTGTGGCGGCTGGCGAGCCCGTTCCGGCACAACCTGATCGAAGACTTCGCCGCCGGATCGCTGGTCGGCGTCGCAGTACTGATCCTCGTGTATCTGGCGGTGGCGCCGCTCGGGGGTCAGCAGTGGGCCTGGCTCTGGGTGGTTCCGGTGCTGGTGCTCGTGGTGGCGGTGCCGTCCTGGCGGCGACGCTGCCTGAGCCGCGTGGAGCGGCCGGTCTCCCCACTGACCGCCTGGCTGATCGCCATCGCGTGCGGGTTGCCGCTCTACTCGATCGGCCGCTACCGGAACCTGTCCCCGGCGCCCTATACCGACGCCCGCTCCAACGTGCCCGACATGGCGTTCCATCAGGCCCTGGCAGCGAGCGCGAAGTACGACTCCCCGCTGCAAGCGCCGTACGTCGACGGCGAGCGGATGGACTACCACTACTTCTGGCACCAGTTCACCGCCGCGACCTCGTGGGCGAGCGGGGTGAATCTGACCGATCTGGTCTACAACATCGGCTGGCTGCCGCTGATGCTGGCCGGCTGCGCGATCATCTTCGCCGTCACCGACCGGCTCGCTCCTGCGTCTCGATGGGTCGGCCCGCTGGCGATCGTTGTCGCGTCTATCGGCGGCAATGTGGATGCCTACACCTCGGTCCGGCTTCCTGCCGAGAGCTTGATCAGTTACGACTGGGGTAGCCCGACGCAGAACCTTGGCGGGGCGCTGGTCACCTTGCTGGCCCTGATCGGGATCGACTTGTTGCGCGGGCGGAGTGGTCCGGGCACCTGGGTGCTGTTCGTGGTGGTTGCGGCGGCCGCCTCCGGGTCGAAGGCGACCGTGCTGCCGTTGATCATCTGCGGGCTCGGGCTCGTGGTCTTCATCCGGCTGCTCTACGGGCGCTTCGCGAAAGGCGCGTTGCTGCTGGCCGCAGTACTGGGTGGGATCTTCGTTGCCGCGATCTACGTGGTCTTCGGCAACAAGTCCTCCGGTCTGGCCGTGCGGCCGTGGGTCATCTTCGCCAAATTCGGGCTCTATCCCTATGTTTCCAAGGAGCTCGAGGGCGGCGGCTACGACCACGGCGCGATGTGGATCACCGCCATCACGATGTGCCTCAGCCTGCTCCTCGGCACGGCCGGCCTGCTGGTCCTACTCGGTACTGCGGCCCGCTGGTTCCGCGATCCGGGGATGATCTTCCTGGTCGGCATCTCGATCGCCGGCTTCGGCGGCATGGTGCTGACCGACCAGCCCGGCGGAAGCCAGCTCTACTTCCACCGCACCGCCATTCCGCTCATCGCTGCACTCGCCGCTGCGGGGACCTGGATGCTGGTGTTCTGGTTCGCTGACCGGCGCTCAGGTCTGCTCGTATTCGCTTCGCTAGCCGGTGGGTACGGCGCGACTGCAGCGGCGCGGGCGATCGTCAAGGCGCACCCGTCGGCCGGCCGGCCGTTCCTGACACCCGACGGACATCTGACCGGGTTGGTCACGCCGTGGTTGTGGACGATCGGGTTTCTGCTCGCGGTCGCAGCACTGGTCACTGTGGTGTGGAAGCTGTTGAAGCGCCGAGGGCGGCCCTCGCGGATCGCCATGGCCTCCTTCGTTCTCGCCGGGATGGGCGCCGGGCTGTTTCTGCCGATCCAGTCGATGACGCAGTACAAGGCGCCCGACCTGGCTCCGATCAGCGACAAGAACCCGCTCGGCCCCTCGGCCACCCAGGCTGCGGCTGCCACTTGGCTGCGGGACCACACCGCGCCCAATGAGCTGATCGCGACCAACGCACACTGCGCGGCCAAGAACACCAGCGGCTGCGACGCCCGGCATTTCTGGATCGCCGCTCTCAGCGAGCGCCACGTTCTGGTCGAAGGCTGGGGCTACACCAACACCATCAACGAGCAGGTCGCCGGCACTGGGATGAACTCGAACGGCCTGCCGTTCTGGGATCAGCAGAAGCTTGAAGAGAACGATCAAGCGTTCATCACGCCCACGCGCGACAACCTGCGGCTGCTGAAGGTCAAGTACGGCGTCCGCTGGCTCTACGCCGATCCCACTCAGACCGTCGTCTCCCCCAGGCTCAACGACTACGCGACGCTCCGCTACAAGTCCTCCGATGCGCTGATCTACGAACTTCCATGAAGCTTGCCGTCGTCGGAGGGTTGGCGCTAGCGGCTGTCGGCGTCGCCTGGTTGCGCCGGAGCTGGGCGATCATCACCGTAGCGGGCTCGAGCATGGAACCCACCTTCCACAATGGCGACCGAGTGGCCGTACGCCGTACTCCGCGGCGCGTGGTGTTGACCGGCGATGTCGTGGTTGTCCGGCGGCCGAGTGGTGAACCCGGTTGGAGCGACCAATCGGTCGAGGCCGGCGGGGCCGCAGCCGACGGGCGGCGGATGATCAAGCGGGTTGCGGCGGTGCCCGGCGAGCCGATGCCGGTCGGCGTTCCGATGGACGACGCGGTCGGTGCCCGACGGGAAGCTCGTTCTGCTCGGCGACAATCCCGAGGCCAGTTTCGACTCCCGGATGGTCGGCTACTTCCCCGCTACCTTCGTCTACGGACGCGTCGTACGGCGGATGGGCTGAGCCGGCGTACCGAGCAGGTCCAGCAACTCGTCGGAGACCACCAGCATCACGGCAGCGACAGCGCCTGCCACGATCGCGATCAACGTCCCCAGGAGGTCGGTGGCCGGGCCTGATGTTGCGACACCTGCTGCAGCGGCCACGATCAGAAGACCGTTGCGGACCAGGTGACGTACGCCGTACGGGCGTTCTGTGGTGCCGAAGCAGAGACAGCTGGCCTGAGTGCCGCGGCGCAGTACGATCACGATCCCGGTAGTGAACGCAGTGAGCAGGACAAGCGCCAGCAGGCAGCCGATCGTCGCGGTAGGCGGCAATACGAGCAGCACTACAGCCACTGCCTCAGCTAGCGGAACAGCTGTAGCGACCGGAGTGACTGCTCGGGCGGGGAGCACTGCCATGTCGGCTACCGAGCCCCGGAACGCAGTACGGACTCGCAGCTTGCCGACAGCGGAGATTGCCAGCACGACTGCGACCAGCCAGCAACAACCGACGCCCAGCAAAGTGCTCACTGGGCCACCAGGTCCTCTTCTTGGTAGCCGGACGCCTGCAGCCGGAACAGCTCGGCGTACAGGCCGTCGGCGGTGATCAGCTGCTCATGTGTCCCCTGCTCTGCGATCACCCCGTCGTCGATCACGACGATCTGGTCCGCACCACGCACTGCGCCGAGCCGGTGGGAGATCAAGAGGCTCGTACGCCGGGTGCGGTGCTCGCGCAATCGCGTGTGCACCTCATGCTCGGCCGCCGCGTCCAGCCCCGAGCTGGGCTCGTCGAGGATCAGCAGATCGCGCTTGTCGCGCAGGAACGCACGGGCCAGCGCCAGTCGCTGCCACTGCCCACCGGAGAGCACCGTCCCGGTCTCTGCCTCTGAGGCCGACCCGAAGAGCCGTGACAGCAGGGTGTCGTAGCCGTTCGGCAACTGCTCGATGGTGTCGTGGATCCCGGCCAGCCGGGCCGCGGTACTGATCCGCTCCTGATCACCCAGTGCCTCGACGTCGCCGAGCGCGATGTTCTCGGCCGCGGTCAGGTCGTACTGCACGAAGTCCTGGAACACCGCACCGATCCGTCGCCGCAGGTCGGCCGGCTCCAGGTCGCGGAGGTCGACACCGTCCCACAGGATCTGGCCTTTGACCGGGTCGTACAGCCGGCACAGCAGCTTCACCAACGTGGACTTCCCTGCACCGTTACGTCCCACCAGCGCGATCGCCTGCTCAGCTGGAAGAAACAGGCTCACGCCAGACAGCACCCAGGGATGCGCGTCGGAGTAGCGGAACCACACGTCACGCAGCTCAATCCCCCGCTGCAACGCAGGTGTTGGTACTGGATGTGAAGCGACAGGGAGGTCAGGGCCTGCCTCGACCACAGCTAGGACGTGCTCGAAGAGCAGTAGCTGAGCATGGGCATTGGCCAGGGACGCAGTCAGCATGGCCAATGCGCCCTGTACTCCGGCGATCGCCGCGACCTGCATAGTCACGTCTCCTGGTGTGATCACACCCCTGGAGGCGTTCACGATCGCCCAGACGAGCCCAGCACCAGCTACTGCGGCAGACAGCAGTGCGAGACCGCCCTGGGTGAGCAGGTCGCGCAGGTCCATCCGCTGCTTCTCAGCGTCCGCGGTACGGCGTTCACGCATCATCCGCTCGCGCAGGAACTCTCCCGCGCCGTACAGCCGGATCTCCTTCGCCGGCTGCACATCGCTCAACAGTGTGGCGAAGAAGTACTCCCGGCGCTGCACCGGATCCGAGCGTCCACATCATCCCCGCGCGTCGCCGGGAGAGCCGCAGTTGCGCGATCAGAGCCGGCACTGCGGCCACGACAACGACCGCTGCCATCACCGGGCTGATCACGGCCAACGAGCCGACGAATCCGACCGAGGTGATCACCGCGCCGACTAGTCCGAGGCAGTTCTCCACCACGACAGCGGGCGACTGCGCTCCCATCGCCTGCGCCAGCCGCAACCGGTCCAGGAACGCGGGCGTCTCGAACCGCGCCAACCCGGAGAAGCTTTCCACCGCGCGATAGAGCTGGTCCTGCACCCGCCGTGCGACCGCCCGGCCGGTTTCTTGCTGGAGGAACACCGTTGCCCGCGGCAACAGAGCCAATCCCGAGGCCGGCTCCGACCAGTCCCCCGGCAAGCCACACCAGTGGCTCCAAGGGCCGCTCGTCGACAAGCGCGTCGATCACCAGCTTCGTCAGCCAGGCCGCGACGACCGGCAGTACTGCGGTTGCCAGCGCCACCAGGAGTTGACCGGCAACCAGGCGCGGTGCCGATCGCAGTGCCCACCGGGTGGCAGCCAGCACTACCCGCGCGTGGCTACCTGATCGCTTGGGTGACGGCATTCAACCCGCCCGAGACCTTCACCTCACCGGCCGCGCCGATCAGCGCAAAGGCCGGATAACCCTGTACGTCGAAAGCTCTCACGATCCCGGAGCCGAGCGGCGCCACCACGACCCGAGCTTTCGGCGACAGTTCTCTCGCCTGCTCGACAGTGTCCGCCGCGGAACCGACCACCACGGCGAGCACCCGGTCCTGGGCATGCCCGGCAGCGACGTCGACGAACTTCGGCAACTCCTCCGTGCAGGCGCTGCAGCTCGGCGTGAAGAAGCCCACCAGGGTGTCCGGCTGCAGGTCACCGTTCGTCAGGTCCACGCCGTCGATGGTGGTCGCAGTGAACGCGCCCACCATCGAACCGGCCTTGGCGATGCCGTCCGACCGCGTCGCCGGGAGCTCTGTTTGCTCACGCAGCCGCCGGATTACGCCGTACAGCAAGAGCAGGTTGAACAGGGTGAGCACCCCGAGGACGACGACGGCCGCGATCAGGTAGGGCATCTCAGGGGTGCGGGTACCAGCAACCGCAGGAGGTGTCGTGCTGCTCGTCCCAGTAGAGCGTGCCCTGGAGCGTCGCATTGTAGGCGCAGTTGCCGACCGGCCGGCACTGCGGCGGCGGCGCTGCCTCAGCAGTCCCCTTCGGTACGACGATCTCCAGCAACCGATCACTGACCTGCCGTACGAACGACTTCATCATCGGTCCCACTTCCTCTCATCAGGGAATCCCGAGTATGTCCCGGCGTCGTCGACGGCGATATCTATTCAAAAATCCTCGAAACTCTCTGACCTACTTGCCGGTGAAGGCGCTGATCGCGATGCCGAGGACGGCGGCGTTGTAGAAGAAGGACAGCACCGAGTGCCAGAGGACTGCGTGCCGGATCGGCCGGCCGCAGACCTCGACATCGGAGGTCGCGAAGGCGGCGCCGATCGCGAACGAGAAGTAGTTGAAGTCGAGGAAGTTCGGCAGCGTCGTACCGGGGAAGCTCAGTCCCCGGCCGCGGGAGAAGTAGAGCGTCGCGTAGTGCATCGCGTAGCCGGTGTGCAGGATCAGCCACGCCAGTACGACGGTCGCCGCGGCGAGGATCCGGACCACGGAGTCCGAGGCCAGCGCCTCCTCGGGAGTGAAGCTGTCCAGCGTCACGATCAGCAGTCCGGCTGGAGAGTCCTGCTCCACTGGCGACGAGCAACGCGCCGTACCGCTGCCTGATCGCCCCGGCGGACAACACCCACCCGGGCACCTCGTCGTCCCCATCCTCGGTGAGCTCGCCCGAGTCGTGGCGCATCAGCAGCACCTGGCGGATGAGGAACAGCACCGCCAGGACATCCCAGCCGCCGAGCGTCAGCGCGAGAAGACGGGTTCCGCCACCGACGATCCAGAGGATGACGAGCAACGCGATCCCGGCCACCGGCAGCAGCGCGCGGACGAGCGCATCAAGTCGAACGGCAAGCACGCTCCGCAAGCTACGGCCGCTCCCCGCGATCCGATCGGCCCCACGCGCTACAGCAACACAGTTGCCATGAAGGAGCCACCCCGCCGCGTTGGCCAGGCGCTGAGAGCGGACAGGTTTATACGGCAAATGCTGGATTCGCCGGACGCTATTCGGCGGCAGGCTGGACAACGACATCGACCGTTGCCGGCGACAAGGATCAGAGCTCATGAGCATCGAACCGTTCAGCATCGATATCCCGCAGACCGAGGTCGACGACCTTCGGGCGCGACTGGCCAATACGCGATGGCCGGCGACACCGGGCGGACGACTGGAGTCGCGGCGTACCGGCGGGCTACCTGCAGGAGCTCACGGCGTACTGGGCCGACGGCTACGACTGGCGCGCTGCCGAGGCCGCGTTGAACGAGATCCCGCAGTACACGACTGAGATCGACGGGCAGCGGATCCACTTCTTCCACCAGAAGTCGGCCGAGCCGGGCGCGTTGCCGCTGATCCTGACGCATGGGTGGCCGGGGTCGCCGGTGGAGTTCCAGCAGCTGATCGGGCGGCTGACCGATCCGGTGGCGTACGGCGGCGATGCGGCTGATGCGTTCCATGTCGTCGTACCTTCGCTGCCCGGGTACGGGTTCTCGACGCCGCTCGGTCCGGCTGGGTTCAACCTGTTCGGGGTGGCGCAGATGTGGGCCGAGCTGATGAGCCGGCTCGGATACGACCGGTACGCCGCGCACGGGACGGACGCGGGATCCGGAGTGACCGGCATGCTGACGATGATCGACCCGGCCCATGTCGTCGGCGCCCACCTCGCCGGCGTGACCGCAGCCGCACCCTTCGCGGGACCGGTGCCTGTCGAAGGTCTGTCCGAGTCGGACCGAGCACGCGCCGAAACCTTCAACCGCTACCTCGACGACGGCTTGGGCTATCTGATCCTGCAGTCGACCCGTCCACAAACCCTCGCCTACGGGCTGAACGACTCCCCCGTCGGCCAGCTCGCGTGGATCGTCGAGAAGTTCGCCGAGTGGACCGACCCCGCCCACAAACTCCCCGATGAGGCCGTCGACCGCGACCAACTCCTCACCAACGTCACCCTCTACTGGTTCACCGGCTCAGGCGCCACCTCAGCCCACGCCGTCTACGAAGGCATGCAAGCCTGGAAGGCCATGCTCACCCAGCAAAACGAGGGCGGCGCTTCCTGGGCCCCAGCGACTCCCCCACCCACCGGCATGGCAGTCTTCGGCGCCGAAACCGCCATCAAGCCCTTGGTCGACCCCCACGGCACGATGACCCACTGGACCGAGTACCCCACACGGCGGCCACTTCGCCGCCATGGAAGTCCCCGCCCTCCTCACCCAAGACCTACAGACCTTCTTCCGCCCCCTCCGCTCCTGACCACACTCCTGCGACTGCAAACTTATGCAGGAACGGGCAAAACTTTACTCACCCAGCCTGGGCGTGCATCAATTATGCATAAGTTTTGACCTGCGGCGTGAGGGTGAGCGAGATGACCGATCAGCAGTTCCCTGCGCCGGTCAGGTGGGCCGATGACCGGCTCGGGATCGGCAAGATCGGGAGGAAGAACCTCCGAAAGGTGTTCCCTGACCACTGGTCGTTCATGCTGGGCGAGATCGCGCTTTACAGCTTCATCATCCTGATCCTGACCGGCATCTTCCTGACGCTGTGGTTCAAGCCGTCGATGGGCGAGGTCGAGTACCAGGGCTCGTACAGCCTGCTCAAAGGTCTGCACATGTCCGAGGCCTACGAGTCCACGCTGAGGATCTCGTTCGACATCCGCGGCGGCCTGCTGATGCGGCAGATCCACCACTGGGCAGCCGTTCTCTTCGTCGCGGCGATGAGCATCCACCTGCTCCGGATCTTCTTCACCGGCGCGTTCCGCAAGCCGCGCGAACTGAACTGGCTGATCGGCATCGCGATGTTGTTCCTCGGCATCATCGAGGGCTTCATCGGCTACGGCCTGCCCGACGATCTGCTCTCCGGCACCGGGCTGCGGATCACCGAGGGGCTCATCCTGGCCGCGCCCGTGGTCGGCAGCTACATGTCGTTCTTCATCTTCGGTGGCGAGTTCCCCGGCGACGAGTTCGTCTCCCGGTTCTACACCGTCCACGTGCTACTGATTCCGGGCATCCTGCTCGGACTCATCACGGTCCATCTGATCCTCGTGGTCTATCACAAGCACACGCAGTACCCCGGCCCTGGCCGGACCGAGAAGAACGTCGTCGGATACCCACTCTTTCCGGTGTACGCCGCGAAGGCCGGTGGCTTCTTCTTCGTCGTGTTCGGCGTGCTCGCCGTGATGGGCGCCCTGTTCCAGATCAACCCCGTCTGGCTCTATGGCCCGTACAACCCGGCCGAAGTCACCGCAGGCTCCCAACCCGACTGGTACATGGCCTGGCTCGACGGCGCGGTCCGGCTGATGCCCGGCGTCGAATCGCACCTCTGGGGCGCCACCATCAGCTGGAACGTCGTCGTACCGGCGTTGTTGATGCCACCGGTGTTCATCGGATTCGTCGCGCTGTATCCGTTCCTCGAACAGTTCATCACCGGCGACAAACGCGAGCACCATCTCCTCGACCGGCCCCGCAACGTCCCGACCCGCACCGGGATCGGCGCCGGCATCATCACCTTCTACGGCGTGCTGTGGCTGAACAGCGGCAACGACCTGATCGCCACGCATTTCCATTCCTCGATCAATGCCATCACCTGGGCCTGCCGCGTGCTGATCTTCGCCGGCCCGGTGATCGCCTTCTGGATCACCCGGCGGATCGCGATCTCGCTCCAGCGCGCCGACCGAGAGCGGCTGCTGCACGGCCTGGAGTCCGGCGTCATCATTCGAACCCCGGACGGCGAGTACTACGAGAAGCACACCCCGATCTCCAAGTACGAGGCCTACACCCTCACCGCCCACGAACGCCGTACGCCGCTCGAACCGGCCCCGACCACCGACGACAACGGCGTACCGGCACCCCACCGCCGACGCAACCGGCTCCGAGCCCGCCTCTCCTCCTTCTACTACTCAGCCGACATCCAAAAGCCAACCGAGGCAGAACTCGAGGCGGCGGCCCACACACCCGAACTGGAACCAACCACCACGCCATCAACCTCCCCACAACAACGGACTGAGATCATCGTCTACGGACGGACGGCTAGACGACGGATGAAGACGGCCGGCTGGACTTTCTCAGAACTAGAGGCCGGAGGGTACTGCGTGGCGATCGATCTGTGGACCATCGCGGTGCGGCTGGACTGCGATCCGGTCCGTTCTGCCCAGCAAGACGCCGAGGCTTGGGAGGCGGCATGTCTCGATCCGCCTTTCGTCCGCACCCTGGTCTGTCCTGACCGCTCCTACGAACAGATGGAATACCTTCTCGACCCGGCCGGCTATCGCGGGCTCACCAGCTGGGAGCAACGTGAGCGGTCGATGCCCTACCGCATTGTCCAGGGAGATCAGGTCTTCGCCGATCACGCACGTGGCAGCCAGGGCATCCTCTGGCGGTGTTCGACTTCCGCGTTCCTCGAGACAGCAGCTTCCAAGATCGAAACGCTGCCAGTTGCTGCACTGCGACCGGAGTTCTCTGTCGCGGAGATGATCAGTCTGGGTCTGTACAAGGTGCCGCGAGACGAGAACGACGACACCGCGTTCGAGCGCGTCTTCGGAAACCTGCAGGTTCTCGCCCAGCACTATCGCCGCCTCGTCGACAAGCAACTGGACGTCATTTTCGAACGAGACTGAACTGGACCTGACTGCCCGCTCTCCCGCGAGGTTGCCCCGGGCAAGCAGGATGGCGGCTTCGACCTGCGTGGCGCGATCAGCCTGAGTCAGCTGCCTTCGCGGGTGAGGGTCTTGAGGGTGGCTGGGTCGAGGGTGAGGGAGCCGGCGGCGGTGTTGGCTTCTAGGTGGGTGGGGTTGGCGGTGCCGGGGATGAGGTGGGTGTTGGGGGCGTGGTGGAGGAGCCAGGCGAGGCCTACCTGGGCGGGAGTGCTGTTGAGGGAGTGGGCTGCGGCGATGACCGCGGGCTCGTCGGTGACCTTGGGGAGGCCGGCGAAGGCGCCGCCTAGTGGGAAGTACGGGACCCAGGCGATGTTCTCGGCGAGACAGAGGTCGAGGAGGTCTTCGTCATCGCGGGTCACGAGGCTGTAGGAGTTCTGTACGCAGACGATGCCGGCCGGAATTGCTCGGCGAAGGATCTCCAGACTCACGCTGCTCAGGCCGATCGCGCCGATCTTGCCCTCGTCGCGCAGGGCGATCATCACCGCGAGTTGGTCGTCGAGGTCGACCACCTGGTCTCCCTCGGCCTTCAGTCCGGGGCCGTTGTCCGTACGGCGGAGGTTCACCACCGGGATCTGGTCGACGCCGAGGCTCTTGAGGTTGTCCTCGACGCTCTCCCGCAGCTCTTCCGGTCGCTGCGCCAGCCGGATGCGGACCGCGCCACCAGGATTCGGCGTGGCTCCGACCTTGCTGACGATGAGGACCTCGTCCTCGGGGCGGATCGCCTCGCGGATGAGGTCGTTCACGTCACCGTAGAACTCGGCCGTGTCGATGTGATCGATGCCGAGCTCGACGACACGACGCAGTACTGCGATGGCTTCGGCGCGGTCGCTCAGTCGCTCGAGCTGCATCGCACCGTAGCCGACGCGAGAAACGGTGCGACCGGCGAGCAGGCCAGGGCCACCGGGACGAGTTGCAGTCATCGAAACTCCACTTCTGTGCAGACCTCGGATGGAAACGGAGGAGGCTCCGGATCCGAGGTTAGCACTTTGTGGAGGGCTGCCTCCGGTTCTATCGGGTGATGCAGCCTGCCGGGAGGTCGAACCAGCGGAGGTTGTCGAAGTCGGCGTTGACTGTGGCCTCGTCGGCGGCTGCGGTGTGCTGGCAGGCGGAGAGGAGTTGGCGGGCTTCGGCGAGGTAGCCGTCGAGGGCTGACTCCGGGGCCTTGTCGTCGTGGCGGGGGTAACGCAGGGTGCCGTCCGCGTCGTAGCCGACCTGGGAGAGGCGCATCGGGGGTTCGACCGGGCCGCGGTGGTGCTTCCAGAGACCGTTCGCCGGGTCGAAGCGGTAGTCGCGGAGCAGTCGCCAGCCCTCTCGCGCGACCAGGCGAACCGCCTCCACGACGTACGAGAAGACCGCTTCGGAGATGAAGTAGTTGAAGTTGACCCGGACCCAGCCCGGCTTGATCCCTTCGCAGCCGTGCATGATCTCCTCGGCGAACTCCGCCGACTGCTGCAGATCGATCCCGAGCAGGGTGTGGCCGTAAGGCCCCGCGCAGGAACAGCCGCCGCGCGACTGGATCCCGAACAGGTCGTTCAGCAGCGCGACGACGAAGTTGTGGTGCAGGTAGCGACCGGACGGCGCCTTCACCACGAACGACACGATCGACAGCCGCTCGGCATCCAGGTTGCCGAGGATCTGAATCCCGGCTCCTCACGCCAAGCCTCGACCGCGCGCCGCAGATAAGCGTCCTCGTGCGCGCGGATCACGTCGATCCCGACGGCCTGCTTGAGCTGGAAGACCAGCCCGGCCCGGATCGACTCGATGATGGCCGGCGTCCCACCTTCTTCGCGGTGGATCGGGTCGTCGAGATAGCGGTGCCCGGTCGGGTTCACGAAGGCGACGGTGCCACCACCCGGTACGTCGGGGACGCGGTTGTGCAGCAGGTCGCGCCGCGCGACCAGGACCCCCGGCGTACCGGGTCCGCCGATGAACTTGTGCGGACTGAGGAAGATCGCGTCCTTGTACGACAGCGGATCGGCCGAGCGCCCGCCGTACATGTCGATCTCTATGTACGGCGCGGCCGCGGCGAAGTCCCAGAAGGACAAGGCGCCGTGCCGGTGCAGCAGGGCGGAGACGCGATGGGTGTTGCTGACGATCCCGGTGACGTTGCTCGCGGCGGAGAACGAGCCGATCTTCAGCGGGCGATCGGCGTACCGGATGAGTTCTTCCTCGAGCCGCGGGATGTCGATGTGGCCGTCGGAATCCTGGCCGATCGTCACCACGTCCGCGATCGACTCGCGCCACGGAAGCTCGTTGGAGTGGTGCTCGTAGGGCCCGATGAAGACGACCGGGCGGCGGTCGGCCGGGATCTGCGCGGTCAGGCTGTACTCGTCGTCGAGGCCGGCCGGGATGCGCAGGCCCAGTACGCCGATGAGCTTGTCGATCGCGCCGGTCGCGCCGGAGCCGCAGAAGATCACCGCGGTCTCGGAGTCGCCGCCGACGCTGTCGTGGATGATCTTGCGGGCGTCCTCGCGGAGCCGCGTGGTCTGCAGGCCGGTGCCGCTGGACTCGGTGTGGGTGTTCGCGTACCGCGGCAGCACCTCCTCGCGGATGAAGTCCTCGAGGAACGTCAGGGCGCGGCCCGAGGCGGTGTAATCGGCGTACGTGACGCGGCGCGGCCCGTACGGACCGGGCATCACCTGGTCGTCACCGATCACCGACGAGCGGATCCGGCTCAGCAACGGGGTGTCCGGCGGCATCGCTGACCGATCGCCGGCCAGCGCCTGGCTGAATGGTCCGCCGGTCGGCAGGGCGTCGCTGGGCAGGGCGTCCTGGATCGTCATGGCGCCAGGGTAAGGCCCGTCCGTGACTTTTGCCTCCTGCCAATCCTGGGCCGGCTTGGTTAGGGTCGTGGCAGTCGACGGTGAGGAGCTGGGGATGACGTTTTCCGCCGAGTTGTGGGATCGCGGGGCCGCCAAGGTCTACGAGGAGATCCTCCGGCACCCGTTCATCACGGGGCTGACCGACGGAACGCTGGACCACGCCGCCTTCCGCTACTTCATCGTCCAGGACAGCCACTACCTGCGTGCGTACTCCCGTGCGCTCACGCTGGTCGCAGCGCGAGCTACTGACGAGGATGCTGTCCGCATGTTCGCCAAGCACGCTGCAGAGGCGATCGAGGTCGAGCAGGATCTGCACACCTCGCTGCTGGGACCACTTGGGCTGACTGTGGCCGACGTGGACGCAGCTGGCTCGCGGCCGACAACCACGGCGTACATGTCCTACCTGACGGCCGTCTGCGCTACTGGCACATACGCCGAAGCAGTGGCCGCCGTGCTGCCTTGCTACTGGATCTACCGCGATGTCGGGCGTGAGCTGATCAAGCGGTCGTCGCCGGATCCGGTCTACGCGCAGTGGATCGGAACTTACGGATCCGCGGAGTTCGATTCGGTCGTAGAGTCGGTGCTGGCGGTGACGGATCGGCTCGGGTCCGAGGTCGGCCCGGGCGAGCGTGAACGTTGCCATCGGCACTTTTCCACCACCACCAGGTACGAGTGGATGTTCTGGGACGCCGCGTACCGCGAACTCGATTGGCCGGTCGGATGAAGAATTTCTACGACGTCGTGATCGTGGGCGGCGGCCACAACGGACTGGTTGCGGCTTCGTATCTGGCCGGCGCGGGTCTGTCCACGCTGGTGCTGGAGCAGCAGGGTCATACCGGTGGCGCCGCGGTCAGCCAGCAGGTGTTCCCGGGCGTCGACGCGCGCCTCTCGCGGTACTCGTATCTGGTCAGCCTGCTGCCCGACAAGATCGTGGCCGACCTCGGGCTCTCGCTGGAACTCCGGTCGCGCTCCGTCGCGTCGTACACGCCCGTACGCCGGGGTGGGCGCGACCTGGGACTTCTGGTGGATCGCCCTGAGGGAGCAGCCACTCGCGCCTCCTTCTCCGCTTTGACTGGGAGTGACGCGGAGTACGACGCCTGGCAGGCCTTCTACGGAGCAGTCGGGGAGCTGGCTGCTGTCGTGGCTCCGACTCTGCTCGAGCCTTTGACGACTGCGTCTGCGCTGCGTTCGCGGGTCGACCCGGCGTTGTGGGAGGCACTGGTCGAGCGGCCTTTCGGGGAGATCGTCGAGGCTCGTTTCGACGACGACACCGTACGCGGTGTGGTCGCGACGGACTCGGTGATCGGGACCTTCGCTTCGCTATGGGATGAGTCGCTGATCCAGAACCGTTGTTTCCTCTACCACCTGATCGGCAACGGGACCGGCGAGTGGCGGGTGCCGGTCGGCGGAATGGGTGCGGTGACGGACGCCTTGTCTTTGGCCGCCCGGAGAGCCGGTGCGTCGTTGGTGACCAACGCCTCCGTGACCTCGGTCGAGGCCGATGGGACTCGCGGGTCGGTGACGTGGCTCGGCGGTGACGGTGAGCGGTCGGTCGATTGCTCCTACGTGCTGGCGAATATGGCGCCTGCCACACTCGATGCGCTGCGCGGTCGACCTGCTGGCGAGCGGCCTGAGGGATCCCAGCTGAAGATCAACCTGCTGCTGTCGCGGCTCCCTGCTCTGCGGTCTGGTGACGACCCTTCGCGTGCCTTCGCTGGGACCTTCCACATCGACGAGGACTACTCGCAGCTTGCTACTGCTTATTCGGAGGCAGCTGGGGGCGTCTTGCCCGCCGTACCGCCGTCTGAGGTCTACTGCCACTCGCTGACGGACCCATCCATCCTCAGCCCCTCGCTGGTCGCCTCCGGTCACCAGACGCTGACAGTCTTCGGCGTCCACTTCCCGGCCCGCTTGTTTGCCTCCGACAACGATGCCGCCCGCAACGAGTCCGTACGCCGGGTGCTCGCCGGACTCGAGTCGTATCTGGCCGAGCCGCTGGAACCCTGCATCGCACGGGACGCGGACGGCAACCTCTGCATCGAGGCGAAAACACCGGTGGACATCGAGGAATCGGTCGGCATGCCCGGCGGCCACATCTTCCACGGCGACCTCCAATGGCCCTGGCTCGACGACGCCGCTGAGGCCGGTCGCTGGGGCGTCGAGACCGACGTCGCCAACCTCCTCATCTGCGGCTCCGGCGCCCGCCGCGGCGGCGCGGTCAGCGGCATCCCCGGCCACAACGCCGCCCAGGCCGTCCTCGAACTACACCCCTGAAGTTCTCCCCGCTAACCGATTTCGCATCCCCCCGTCCGCCCTGCTACGATCCTCTTCGTTCGAACACAGCAGGAACAACAACAGAACATGCGCCGCTAGCTCAATTGGCAGAGCAGCTGACTCTTAATCAGCGGGTTCGGGGTTCGAGTCCCTGGCGGCGCACCAGCATCGAGGCCCAGGCAGACATCGCAATCTGTTCCTGGGCCTTTGTGCTGTCCGCGACACTTTTACGACCCTCTTTGGTCGACATCGCTCGTTGCGGACCCACCAGCGACCGAGGCATCACCACCCGCCGGTCCTGCCCTTGAGCAATCGGGCATCGCCCACGCTCTCTCCTTGATCGTTACTGCGTGTCACAGTGCGACGTTCATCATCGTTCCCCCGACTTCGATACTTCGCCCCAACAAGCCGTTGAGCAACCAGCCGAGCAGGCAATAGCTTCCCGGGGGCCGCCGGCATCACGGCTGCGCTGGACGCGGAGTCGTTGCGCTTCGTCCTTGAGTTGCCCGACATTGACGACCTCGACTTCTGGACCCGTCTCGGATCGGGTCTCACTACCGATCGCCTGTGTGAGTTGGAGTCATTTCCATCATCTGAGAACTTCCAGCGACTGCTCGCCGGCAACGCGCATCATCGGATCCACCCGCCAAGAACTCCGACGCCACGGCGTAACCCTCAGACCACGAACAACGCGGATCCACGGAGCCGAAGCCCACTACGCCAACGGATCCACCAGCACCATCGACGCCGTCATCTGGGCCACCGGCTTCCGCATCGACGACTCCTGGATCCACATCCCCACAGCACTCGACAGCCACGGCAGACTCTCCCAGCGCCGCGGCATCGTGACAGGGGTTGACGGTCTCTACACCCTGGGCCGCGCCTGGCAGCACACGACCGGCTCAGCACTCCTCGGCTTCTTCCAGCACGACGCCGCCTGGCTAGCCAGCCAAGTCCACCGTCCGGCGTGAACGCGCCACGATCGAGCCGACAAACTCAGTCAGCCCATCGACAGAACGTTGCCGACCGACCCCGCAGAAGAGTTGCGGCAGGAGGTGACGTGGGGCGGGTCGTACGGCTCGCTGCGGCGCTCCGCGGAGCTGAATCAGCCTGCCTGGAGGGTTTCGACGTCGGCCGGGGTGAGGTCGGTGCGAAGTCGGACCAAGCGCAGGGTGCCGGTAGTGGCCTGCCTGCAACGCGGCGTCCGCGGCGCCTCTACCACCACCTTCGACCGGACCTTGGACCAGCGGGGTCTTGCTGCCCCTGCCCCAGTGGGTGCTGATCTGGTCCGGCCACGGATGCCGGACCCCGGCCGGCTTCAGCAGTTTCGCGATCGACGCGGACTGATCATCGGTCAGTTTCACCGTCCGTCCGACCACCTCGAGCTCCTTGCCGCGATACCGGCCCATGACCAGGACCTCTGGTCGCTGCAACGACCCGGTCACGGCGCCCACGATCGCCTCGACGGTGTCCCGGGTCTTCCACTTTTAGAGGGTCCGGTTTGGTGTCGTGCACTGTCGCGCTAAGGCGCCCATTCGGCAGATGCGCGACATCCGCCTCTGCGGTGAGGCATTGGCGCTGGCGCAGGCTCTACGTTGACGCTCGTGTCGGAAGCTGGATGGGGTGTTGGAGGTCGGGTGCGAGCGTTTGTGGTTCGGTTGCCGTCGGGAACGCGGTACTGGACGGTCCTTGGTCCGGATCTTCGGACGCATCGCGCTGCGGACGACTTCTTGAGGCACCTGCGGTTCGGTCGCGGGTGCGCGGAGAGTACGACGAGGGTGTACGCGACTTCGGTGTCGCTGTGCTTGCTGTGGTGCGGGCAGGTGCACAGGGACTGGTGGGACGCCGTGGATCGATTGGGCGCGTTCATGTTGTGGCTGCGTCACGCCCAGGGCCCTGCAGCACTCGCCGGAACGAGCTCGGCGGGGTTGGTGGTGCGGCAGCCGGGTCGGATCAATGCCGTGCTGGTCGCGGTTCGTGAGTTCTTGAAGCACGCGGTCGCGGCCGGGGATGCTCCGGTGCGGGTGCTGTCGGCGCTGTATGAGATCGGTGACGATCGCTGGCTGAGCTGCTAGGTCTGACGCATGGCAGTGACCTGGACGCTGGCGGGAACACGATCACGGTCGTGAGCAAGGGCAGCCGGCTGCGGGAGACGATCCCTGCCAGCGTCGACTCGTTCGTGTGGCTTGCCTTATACCTGGCTGAGGAGCAGCCGCCGGTCGCGCCGGGTGGTCCTGTGTGGTGGACCCGCCAGGGGACCCCGCGGCCGCTGATGTATCACGCCGCAAGTGGCGTGCTCCAACGTGCGAACGAGGCGCTGGGCTCGAACTGGACGCTGCACGACCTTCGGCACACTGCTGCTGCACGGATGCTGTCTGATCCAGCTTTCACGCTGTTCGATGTCCAGACGATCCTGCGCCATGCGAGTGTGACAACAACCCAGATTTACGCTCAGCCGCGGCTGGAAGAACTCGTCGGCAAGGTCCTCGAGCACTACGCCCGCCCTCGCGTCGCAGGGCCGGTGATTGAGCCGGCCTACGACCCCGCGGCCGTGCTCGAGCTCTTGGGGATCGGGGCATGACCGGCCCGAGCGCTACTACCGCCGGCCAGAAAGCGATCCTGGAGTCGCGGCGGCGCGCGAACCAGACCCGCAAGGCTGGTGGGCCGTCAACCAAGCTGTTGGCGGTAGGCAGCGTCGTACCGGATCCGCGTGTCGGCGCAGACGGCCGGATTGTGAAGGCACGCGCCTACGACCTCGGCTCGCCACCGCCGCCATTGCCCACCGACGCTGCAGGACACCTGGTCCAGCGGCTGGACCGGGACGCAACGCTCGACTTCGTGTTGCACCGCCTCGGCGAGGCGTTCCGGATCAAGCCCGTTCGCCCGGCGATCCGTACGATCTTGGACTGGCTGGGGCAGTTCCCCGGAGACACGTGGGAAGAGCGATGGCTGTCCAGTGGTGCGGACTCTGCGCCTCGGGCTTGGCGAGGTGCTGTGGTTGGGCCGGACGAGGGTCTGCAGCGAAAGATCGGCTATGCGGCGAACGCGTTGATGGCTGGGCGGGTGCTGCGGCCCGCGTACGGGTGGCAGCTCGAATCGCGTGCCGGCGCGCACCTGCCAGCCAAGATGCTGACGACTAACGACCGGGAGGCGGCGGAGCGGCTGCGGGCGCTGCCGGCCTATCGCGGCGCGTTGCTGCGTCACCAGTTCGATGCTGAGGGCTGCCTGTCGCGGGTCATGATCCGGACCGGGAGGCAGCTGGAGCAGCTGGAGGGCGAGCAGTTGCTGCACTACGCAGACGTCGTGAAGACGTCGGGGCGGCAACGCCGAGAGCACCTGGCCTGGGAGTTGATGGTCGCTCTGGGCCCTTTCGCAGGTGAACCGGCCACGCTCAGGGCGGCGTGGTCGGCGAAAGGCAACACCCGCCAGCACTCAGCCGCGACGCTCGTCGACCGCTACGGCATCCCACCGTCGGGTGTGCGCGACGTGCAAGTCGACTACTTCAGCGAGATCAAGACCGGAATGGACTACCGGTCGCTGCAGGGCCTGGCCTACCGGATCGCACGGCTGTTCTGGTGGGAGGTGCTGCAGATCAACCCTGACCAGAAGGACCTGCGGCTGGATCCGGCGACGGCTGCGACCTGGCGTGAGCGGCTGGCGGTAACCACTGATGGTCTGCCCCGGCGCGAGATCCACTCGACGCTGTTCGCGGTCCGTGGCTTTTACCGGGACTTGGCTGAATGGTCGCATGATGAACCGGTCCGGTGGGGAACATGGGTCGCGCCGTGTCCGGTTGCCCGCCGGGAGTCGAAGCCGGCCTCGAAGGCGAAGCGCCAGCAGAAGTCCCGCACCCAAAGCCGTACACGCATGCTGACGCCGCTGCTCCCCGCTCTCGTGGCCGAGGCAGCTCGGCGCAAGGACTGGGCAGAGCGTCTCCACACCGCGACGCTGGCGGTCGAGCCTGGCGAGGTCTTCAGCGTGACGGAGCAACGTTTCGCCGGACGGCACCGCGGGCGCGACCAGTGCGCGATGTCGCCACTGAGCTGCGCGCCGAGCTCGTCTCGCCTGCGCCTGAGGGGCCGGTCGTCCGGCTGCAGTACGGCGTCGTGAACGTCACCCAGGCGGAATCGGATGGGTTCTGGGCGTGGGCGGTGGTGGAGACGCTGCGCCACACCGGGGTCCGGATCGAAGAGATGCTCGAGCTAACGCAACTGTCGCTGCGCCACTACACCTCGGAGACCACCGGGACGCTGGTGCCGCTGCTGCACATCGTGCCCAGCAAGACCGACGCTGAGCGGCTTATCCCGATGAGCCCGGAGCTGGTGACGGTGCTGCTGGCGGTGCAGCGCCGAGCGAAGGCCGGCGGGACGTACGTGCCGCTGTCGGTGCGATACGACCCGCACGAGCGGATCCATGGTGAACCGTTCCCGCATCTGTTCGCCCGCCGGATCGGCACCCGCCAGGAAGTCATCTCCTACGCCGTCGTGCGGCGGCTTGTGAACGAGCTGGCCGCGGACGCCGGCCTGGCTGATGCCGGGCAGCCGATTCGTTTCACTCCGCACGACTTCCGGCGGCTGTTCACGACCGAGATGGTGTCCAGCGGCCTGCCGCTGCACATCGCCGCCACCTTGCTCGGTCACCTGAACCTCGACACCACCCGCGGCTACACCGCGGTGTTCCCCGACGAGGTGATCGCCGCGCACCAGTTCTTCATCGAGCGCCGGCGCGGCCTGCGCCCGTTCGGGGAGATGCGTCCGGCGTCCGGTGAGGAGTGGGACGAGTTCGAGCAGCACTTCCTGCTGCGCAAGGTCGCCCTCGGCGACTGCCACCGTCCCTACGGCACGCCATGCGTGCACGAACACGCCTGCAGCCGGTGCCGGTTCCTCCGCGTTGATCCAGCCCAGCTGCCGCGCATCGAGGAGATGACCTGCAACGCCGAGGCGCGCTTGACGGAGGCGCAGGACCGCGCATGGCTGGGTGAGGTCGCGGCCTTGGCGGAGTCGCTGAAGCACCTGCGGCAGCGGCACGTTGAGGCTTTGACGCAAATCACTCCGGTGCTACGCACGTGACCTGCGCGGCGATTGTTCAGGTGGTGGTGAGCAGAGTTCCGATGGTGACGAGGGCGGCGACGGCGAGGACGAGGTAGCCGAACCAGTGGCGGAGTTTGTCGCTGGGGAGTCGGGTGGCGTAGCGGGCGGCGATGAGTGATGCGGCGATGGCTGCGCCGGTGAAGGCGATGGTGATCGTGGGGTCGAGGTGGAGGCCGCCGGTTTGGGCGTGGGCTGCGAGGCCGGCGGTGGAGTTGATGACGATGATGACCAGTGAGGTGCCGACGGCGGTGGTCATGGGGAGGCCGAGGAGCAGGGTGAGGGCGGGGATGATGAGGAAGCCGCCGCCGACTCCGAACAGGCCGGTGAGGAAGCCGACGACGGCGCCGGAGGCGATGGCTTTGGGCAGGCAGCTGCGCCAGTTCACGCCGCCGCCGGGTAGGGCACAGGATCCGCCGGTGGTGCCTGACCCGCGCAGCATCTGGATTGCTGCGGCGATCATCAAGGCGGCGAAGCCGAGCAGCACGATGTTCGGGGGCAGGAGCTTGTTGACGGCTGTTCCGGCGAAGGCGGTGGCTGTGCCTGCGGCTCCGAACACTCCTGCGATCCGCCATGAGACCTGACCTCGTTTGCGCAGCCGTGGCAGTGACAGCGGTGGCCGAGGAAAGCCCGACGACGATCAGCGAGGTCGGTACGGCTGCGGACAGGGGTTGCCCGCCGGCGTAGACGAGGGCCGGTACGGCGAGGATTGATCCGCCGCCGCCGAGCAGCCCGAGCAGGGCGCCGATGACGACGCCGAGCCCGAGCGCGACGATCACGCCGTGTCCTTGGTTTGGCTGTCGCTGTTCACGACTGGGTCAGGCCGGCGTGCTCGGCGTGGTCGTAGGCGTCGTTGATGAGTACGACGGGGTGGCCGTGCCGGTCGAGGACGGAGGCGGCGATGGAGGCCCGGTAGCCGGAGCCGCAGTACACCCAGACTTCTCCGTCGGGAACCTCACCGAGACGGTCGGCGAGTTCGTGCAGGGGGATGTGGATGGAGTCGGTGACGCTGCTCTTCGGCGCGTTCGTCGTTGCGCCGGGCATCGATCACCTGCACGTCGCGTTCCTTGCGGGCTTCGGCCAGTCCGGCGAAGTCGGTGACCGGATAGGACCGCAGCGGCCGGCCGCCGGACAGGGCGGTGATGTCGCCGATAGCGGCTCCGGACAGGGCATCGATACCGATTCGGACGAGTTCGCGGCGTGCGTCGGCGACCTGGTCTTCGGGTCTCACCGATCAGCGTCAGCGGGCTGCCGTAGGTGTAGAGCCAGCCCAGGTAGGTGACGAAGTTGGTGGACAGCTCGAAGGCCAGCGATCCGGCCAGATGGCCGGCGGCGAAGGCGGTCCGTTCGCGCAGGTCGACCACCCATTCGCCTGCCTCCAGGCGGCGGCGCAGCTCGTCGGCGTCGACCGGCTCGGGCAACGACAGGTCGACCGGTTCCGGGCCGCGTTTGTTGATGACGCCCATGTGCGCGTAGTACGCCGGGTAGGCGTCCAGACCTGCGAGCAGCGTGTCGACGTAGTCCTGTTCGGCCAGCGTGAGCGCCGGGTTGGTGGCCTCGCTGCTCGGCCACGGTCGAGGAGTCGCCGCTGGTCGGGGTCGCTGAGCAGAAGCTGCCGAATCCGTGGGTGGGCAGTACATCGGCGGTCCCGGGTAGTTCCGCGGCAAGGCGCCGTACCGAATGGAACTGCGCGTGGCTCAGGTCGTCGGTGTGCTCGGGTCCGAGCAGATCCGTGCGGCCGGTGGCACCGAACAGCATCGACCCACCGGTAAACACGGCCTGTACGTCGGCGCCGTCATCGCTGCCGCTGCAGTGCGTAGGCGACGTGGTGGTGAGTGTGTCCTGGGGTGTGGAGGACCTGCAGCCGGATTGCTCCGGTGCTGATCTGATCGCCATCGCTGACTGCGAGGCGCTCGTAGTCGACATCGTCACCCGCGCCGACGACGTAGGCCGCGCCGGTTACCCGCGCCAGCTCCAGGCCGCCGGTGACGTAATCGTTGTGGATATGGGTCTCCAGCACATGAGTGATCCGCACGCCCTTGCGTTCGGCAAGGCTCAGGACCCGGTCGATGTCGCGTTGCGGGTCGACCACGACCGCGACCTCACCATCGCTGGCCAGATAACTGCGATCGCCCAGCGACGAAGTCTCGATCACCTCGATGTCGATAGCCATCTCAGCTCCCCATCTCGTCGCCGGTCCGAACCGGGTGACCGGCCTCGATCCACCCACCGGTACCGCCCGCGACCGAGGTCGCGTCAACGCCTCCTTCGGCCAGCATCTCGGCGCCTTGCAAGCTGCGGCGTCCTGACTGGCACACCACATAGACCGGTCCGTCACCGGCCAGTTCGCCGACCCGCCCGGGCAGTTCGTCGAGCGGGATGTTCACCGCTCCCGGCACGTGCCCACCGGCGTACTCGTCGGCCGACCGCACATCGACCACCCGTCCGGCGACCCCACGTACGGCGAACTCCTGAACCTCGATCTCGCGAACAGTCATCTCAACTCCTTACCCACACACCCCCGGGGGTATGCGTTCGACGGACCTCCGCGCCGGTCTCGACCGAGACAACGCGGGGTTGTTCCTGGCCGGTGTCAGGCCAGGGCGAGGAACAGCTTCTCCAGCTGCTCCTCGGTCAGCGGCGGCTCCTCGCCGCGATCGCGCAGCGCCTGGCAGTGCCGCATCCCGGTGGACACGATCTTGAACCCGGCCCGGTCCAGTGCGCTCGACACAGCGGCAAGCTGGATCAGCACCCGCTCACACTCGTCGCCTTGCTCGATCATCGCGATCACGCCGGCGAGTTGCCCGTGCGCACGCTTGAGCCGCGTCAACGGGTCCTTCATCAACTGGCTGTCCATCTGCATCGCTACCACCTCCACCCGAAACCGGCTCCGGACCGAACTGCCCCAACTCTGCCTGACACTTGGTCAGCGGCCGAACAAGCGGGCGAAGAAGCCCGCCGCCACCCTCACCCTTCGGGTGACCGCCGCACCATTGCTCGGCCGGCACACCCTGCTTGACCTGCGCGACATGCTGACCACACCCGGCCCAGGTCGTCTTACCGCACTGGCGGCACTTCACTGCTCGGCACATTCCAAGCTCCTCAGGATCGGCAACCACCATCAGGGTACCCCCGGGGGTATGCTGAAAACGCCGGGGTCACCGTGACACCGGCAACAACCCCCTCAGCGGGGATCCGGCACTGCGCTCCTGACGGAAGGCAATGCCATGAACCTCGTAGGTTTCCTGAGCTCAACCGCAAGACGCATCACCCGCGCCGCGATCGGCCTGGCCATGATCGTCACCGGCGTCATTCTCGGCGATGGCTGTATGTCCTGGCCGTCGCCGGGCTGCTCCCGCTGACTGCCGGCGAGTTCGACTCCTGCCTGATCGCGCCGCTGCTGCGCCGCCCGATGGCCGGCAAGAAGTTCCGGGCCCACACCACCCAGCCCATGACCGTGCACGTACTCGACGCAGACGGCGAACACCTACCCGGCGCCGGTAATCAGAAAGCAACGACGCTCCACCCCTCGCCGCGGCACTACCAATCGGCCTACTCGCCACCACCGTCGCCGTACTCGTTCGCTTGACAGGTTCAGTGAAGAAATCCATCCCATTTCAACTCGAATCTGGATCCGCCCGGCATGCCGTAGGGCCCCGGGCAGTTATTCGTCGGCCCGGGCCAGCTCCAACCCGACTGGCCCGAGCAGGCCGGGCGCCAGCTTCCCCACCTGGCCAGTGTTGCCCTAGGCAAGCGTCTGACGCTGCCCCGCCTGGGCGAGGACCGGGTGGCCTCCCCATAATGATGTAACGCGCGATACATTCCTTGGTGTGACAAAGGCGCGAAGTGAGAGCCGTTGGCTGGTGTTGGTGATTCGGGTTCCGGCGGAGCCTTCGCGGCACCGGGTCGGGGTGTGGCGCGAGCTGCGCAGGGCAGGGGCGTTGTCGCTGGGGCAGGGGGTCTGGGCGGTGCCGGATCTTCCGGCCTTCGCTGCCGGTGTGGAGCGTGCGGTCGAGTTGGCCGGGCGTGCCGATGGTGAGGCGACGGTTCTGGAGGCGGCGGGGCGCAGCGCGGCTGACGCGGCGCGGTTCGAGTCGCTGTTCAACGCGGCCCGGCAGGCTGATTGGGCCGAGTTCATGGCCGATTGCGGAAAGTTCGAGGCCGAGATCGCCAAGGAGATCCGGATCGAGAAGTTCACCCTGGCCGAGCTCGAGGAGGAGGAGCAGAGCCTGGAGCGGCTACGGCGCTGGCATCGTGACCTGACCGTCCGCGACGTGTTCGGAACCCCGGAAGCCGGTCAGGCCTCAACGCGCCTGAAGGAATGCGTGGCCGTCTGCGAGGACTACGCCGAGCGTGTCTTCCGGACCCTGCACAAGACGACCGGAGACGGGCGATGACCAGCTCCGCGACGTCGGCGACAACGGCCGCGCCGGTCCGGCGGATGTGGCCGCTGTATGCGGCCGGGTTCACCACCGCGTTCGGTGCGCACGCGGTCGCTGCCAACCTTGGCGGGTTCTCTGATGACGCAGTCAAATCGCTGCTGACACTGGGAGCATTGCTGGCGCTGTACGACGGTGCGGAGGTGCTGCTGAAGCCGGTGTTCGGCACGATTGCTGACCGGGTCGGCGCCCGCCCGGTGCTGCTGGCCGGACTGGTGGGTTTCGCGGTGGCGTCTGCGCTGTACGCCATCGCCGACAGCCCTACCTGGTTGTGGGCCGCCCGGCTCGGCCAGGGCGCCGCGGCGTCGGCCTTCTCGCCCGCGGCCTCGGCGCTGATCGCGCGGCTGAACCCGGCCGCCAAGCACGGCCGGGCATTTGGCAGCTATGGCTTCTACAAGAGCATCGGCTACACCCTGGGTCCGCTGCTGGGTGGCGCCTTGGTGTGGCTCGGCGGTTTCCGGCTGCTGTTCGCGGTGATGACCGCTCTCGGCCTGGTGGTCGCTGCCTGGGCCCTGGTCGCCGTGCCGGTGGTGCCACCGCTGCCTCGGACACGTCAGACCGTGCTGGATCTGGCCCGCCGGGTTACCGACCCGATGTTCCTGCGTCCGACCGCGGCCCTGGCCGGTGCGACTGCGGCTCTGTCGGTGGGTGTCGGTTTCCTTCCGGTGACCGGCGCCGCCGCGGGTCTGGGGACGATCGCGACCGGTGCGGCGGTATCGGTGCTGGCGGCCACTGCGACGCTCGTGCAGCCCCGGGCAGGCAGGGCTCTGGATGCTGGGCGTCTGACTGCGCGGACCGGTATCGGGATCGGCTTGGCACTCGCAGCCGCCGGGTTGGCTTGTGCGACGCTGTCCGGCCTGGTCGGAGTCTTGCTCGCGGCGGTGCTGATCGGCGCCGGCAACGGCCTGATCACGCCGTTGGGGTTCGCCGCTCTCGCCGCCTCGACTCCTCAGGCCCGGCTCGGGCAGACGATGGGGACCGCCGAACTCGGCCGCGAGTTCGGCGACGCCGGCGGGCCGCTGCTGGTCGCGGGCGTCGCCACGGCCGCAGCCCTGAGCTACGGCTACGCCGCTTTGGCGATCCTGCTGGCAGCAGGGCCGGTGGCCGCCCTCATCGCCGCGTTGCTTGGACGCCGTCGCAGCCGCCGGGTCTGAACGGATCCATTACCCGTCAGGCGTTCCGGGCAGCATGTGGCTGTGCCGCATGTTCGAACAGGCGCTCGCCGGTGTGCTGCACAGCAGCCGCCGGCAAGGCGCCGACGAGCAGCCCGACGATCAGCGCGGTAACGATCACTGGCCGGCGCCGCGGAGCCGGCACCAACAGCGCACGAACCCGGGCGACGACGTCGCCCCCGGTCGCAGCCGGTCCAGCCGCAACCGTCGGCCCGGCGAAACGGCTCTGCAACTGCGCCACCCGCACCAGGGTCGCGGCGACCAGGCGCCGGTCGCCGACGCCGCGGGCCGCGTCCTCGTCGGCCCACCGCTCGACCGCCGTCGCCACTGCCCGAGCGGCTGGGCGCAGCAGCGGATTCACCGCCGCGGCCAGCTCGGCGGCCAGGTTCCACCAAGCGTGGTGGTGAGTCAGATGTGAGGTCTCGTGCGCCAGCAGCACCCGCTGTTCCTGCGGATCCAGAGTGCGCAGCAGGCCCGTCGTGACGATGATGCGGCCCGCGGGCTGAGGTGTGGTGAACGCCTCCGGACGCTCGTCGTCCAGCACCACCAGGCCACCGACCGCCGTCAGATCCCGGCAGCTGCGGTGCACCGCAGCAAGGGCCCACATCCGGCGGGCCGACGTCAGCAGAAGCGACAAGAAGGCCAGCCCCACCAGGGTCCCGCTGACTATGGCAGGCCCCGCAGGAACGGGACTGTCACTGCGCAGCGCGGTCGGCGACCACGCGCCCTCGGCGGCAACCAGTGGGAACTGTCCGATCCAGGTGAACGCCAGGACGCCGAGGATGAACAGTCCGCTGGCCGCGGCCAACACGCCCGCGATGACAAGCAGCCGGGTCGCTGCAGCCGGCGGTAACCGTCGAGACACGGCGGGAGCGGCGAGCGCGTAGACCACGATCGCCACGATGCCGATCACAGCGGCTGTAGTCACGCCGGTTCCCCCGCGGATTCGGCACCGAGCAGATCGACCAGCAGCCGCGACTCTTCTGGCGACAGGCCACTGGCGAACCGGGTCAGGACCGCGGCGCGATCCCCACGCGCGTCTAGCAACCGGTGGATCTGGTGCGCGGCGACGGCGGCGTCGTCAACGACCGCGGTGTAGCTGTATGTACGCCCGACCCGGTCCCTGGTCGCCAGGCCCTTGGCCTGCATCCGGGACAGCACCGTCATCACGGTCGTGTAGGCCAGGTCGCCGCCGATCGCGTCCCGCACCTCACCCGTGGTCATCGGCCGTCCGACCGCGGCCAATGCCGCGAACACCTGCTGCTCCAGATCACCACGACCACGGCTCTGACTCCGGGAACCCACCAGCCACCACCCTCACGACTACTACAAAGATGGTAGTAGTATCGGCTACTACCTTAATCGTAGTAGACAGGATGCCTGGAATGAACCAGTGGTTGTTCGAGCAGATCAACGCCTTCGCCAAGGCAACACCGTGGCTGCACGGCGCCGCCCGGGCCTACGCGGCGTACGGCGTGGTGTTGTTCGCAATGCTGCTGCTGGCCGGGTGGTGGATCGCCCGGCGCAGCGGCGAGCTGTCACGGGTCGCTGCGGCCGTCACGGCCGGCGGAGCGACGCTGCTCGCGCTGGCCGTCAACCAGCCGATCGTGCACGCCGTCCACGAAGCCCGGCCCTACACGACACTGACCAACATCCTGGTGCTGGCCAACCGCAGCCCGGACGCGTCGTTCCCCTCCGATCACGCCACCATGGCCGGCGCCGTGGCCGTCGGCCTGCTGATCGTGTCCCGGCGCCTCGGCGCCGTCGCAATGGGCGCCGCGGTTCTGATGGCCTTCACCCGCGTCTACATCGCCGCCCACTACCCGGCCGATGTGGCCGCCGGTCTCCTGCTGGGCGGGGTCGTCGCCGTACTCACCTGGCTGCTCGTCCGCCGGCCGCTGACGCATGTCGTCGGGGCACTGGCCGGGACCCGGCTGCGGCCCGTCCTGGTGACCGCGGTCCACCCGCAACTGTCATGACCCGGCTGACCGACTGGCTGCTCGGCCTGCACGGCCTGCCCATGTATGGGCTGGTTGGTCTGCTCGTGTTCGCCGAAGACGCCCTGTTCGTCGGCTTCGTCCTCCCCGGCGAAACTGCGGCCGTGCTAGGCGGTGTCGCCGCCAGCCGCGGCCACGCATCGCTGCCCGTGATGCTGGCCGTCGTGGTCGGCGCCGCGATCCTCGGCGACAGCGTCGGCTACGAGATCGGCCGCCACCTCGGCCCACGGATCCTGCGCACCCGAGTCCTGAAGAACCGCAGCGACCGGATCGACGCCGCACGCGAGCAACTCGCACGCCGCGGCGGCGCCGCGGTCTTCCTCGGCCGGTTCGTCGCGTTCTTCCGCGCCACCATGCCCGCCCTCGCTGGCACCGCCGGCATGCGCTACCCGAAATTTCTCCCCTTCAACGCTGCCGGCGGACTCATCTGGGGCATCGCCGTCGTGCTCCTCGGCTACCTCGCGGGCAACTCCTACGCCACCATCGAAAAGACCTTCGGACGCGCGACCGCGCTGATCGTCCTCGCAGCCGTCGTGATCGCGGTCGTCATCTGGCGGCTCCGCTGTCGCTCCGCCCGTCGAACAGACCAATCCGGCCGTCGACCATAACGCCCGCGCCGATCCACCAACGGCCACAACAGCGGTCAATCGTCTTGTCAGCGGTCGTGGCAGCACTGATAACTGTTGCCCTCGGCGTCTTAATCGCCAAAACCATCCCAGCCGCGGCCGAGCATCGGGGCCAGATCCACGCCACCGGCGACCACGTCGCAACCTGCACGCTCCAGGCCGGACGACCCGACGACAGTCGGACCCAGACGCTCGCCACCTCGGCGACTGCCTACAAGACAACCACCAGATCCGCACTGAGGCTGGTGATATCACCCTCACCATCTCCAGCCTGGTCCTCCTCGGCGTGAGCAGTTCGCAACTCCTTCGCAGCCGGCAGCACTGACAGGCCCCCCGAGGTGCGATCTGGGGTGCACGACCGAGGAAGCGATCTCGGGGCGACTGACCTCGTTCCTGGTCCACGTTGACAAGTTCAGTGATGAACCCGTCCCAGTTCAGCAACAGCGCCAGTTCTGGCCCCTACGTTTGACGCTCGGCGCGGCGGACGTCGCAACTCGCGTCCCGGTCCCGGCTTCGGTCTTGACTCTGTAGTTGGGTCGAGGGTTGAGGATGAGGTTATGCGAACCAGCGAGCTGGCCGGCCAGGCCGGGGTGAACACCGAGACGCTGCGCTACTACGAGCGCCGCGGGCTGCTGACCCAGCCGCCTCGAACGCCGGGTGGCTACCGCGACTACCCGCCCACAGCAGTGGAGGTGCTGCGGTTCATCAAACGAGCCCAAGAACTCGGCTTCACCCTCGACGAGGTCGAGGAACTGCTGCACCTGGACACCGGAGGACCGGACAGCTGCGAAGCAGCCCGTGCGCTGGCCGAGTACCGACGCGCCGACCTGGAGCGCCGGATCCAGGACATGCAACGGATGCACGACTCGCTCGCTGACCTGGTCGCGACCTGCGACCTGCCCCGCGCCGACCGCAACTGCGCCCTGCTCGACGCGATCGACCACGCCCAGGAGACCTCATGAAGCTCGAAGTCCTCCACGTCCCGAACTGCCCGAACCTGGCCCCGATGCTGCAACGACTCGCCGAGGCCAGCGACCTGCCCGTGACAACCCGGCTGATCGAAACCGACGCCGACGCCGCTGAGTTCGGCATGGCCGGCTCCCCGACCCTGCTGATCGACGGGGCCGACCCGTTCGCCGCCGGCGACGACTGCGGCTGCGGGGTTTCGTGCCGGCTCTACCGGGACCCCGACGGGCGAATCGTGCCGGCGCCGTCAGTCGAGCAGTTGCGCGCCGCGATCACGGCAGCCGACCAGCCTCACGACACCACCACTCCCGGGGAGGTACTGAGCGCATGGCGGACCCGCGCCCTACCGCTGGACCCCACCGAAAAGGCGGTGCAGCAGGCGGTCCTGCGCGCCTTCGCCGCCACCGGGCACCCGCCCACGCCGCGTAACCTCGACGCCTTCACCGCCGACAGCAGCCGCGGCGCCACCGAGATCCTCACCGCATTGCACGACGTCGACGCGATGTGCGCGATCGACGCACTCGGCATCGCCGCCATGCTCGACCAAGACACCCGCATCGAATCCTTTGACGTCACCACCGGCGAACAAGTCACCGTCACCACAACCGCCGGCCGAACCGTCTGGGAACCCCGCGGTGCCGTGGTGTTCGTCGGCGCGGACGCAGGAGGCGGGCCGACGGCCGATTGCTGCTGCGACTACCTCAACTTCTTCGCCACCAACGCGGACGCAGAAGCTTGGACCACCGAACACCCGCAGGCTCCAGGCCAAATCCTCAACCAGGCCGAAGCCGAGGAGCTCGGCAATCGCCTCGTCGGACACCTGCTCACCACAGCCTGACCCGGCTACGGCAACCGCCGGTCAATCCGCCGCAAACAGGCCACCGATCACCGGCAGCTCGTGCCAACGGTGGCCGATCACCCACTCCCGCGCCGAGCGCACCACTCCCCGCAGCCCGTCCCGCGGGACGGGCGCAGCTGATCTTCGCGCTCTTCCGCCCTGCGTTGCAGGAACCGGGCGCACCCCAGACAGACACCGACCTCAGGGTGGGCACCCAACCGCACTAGTCTCGATCATCGAACTCACGGGCACAACACCAGCACACCGGTGTCGATTGCTGGACACTCTCCGGCGCAACAGTCATACGCCCATCCTCCGCGCCGCCACCGCCAATAGCTATCCACCCGGAACGAGCCCATCCATACCGCGCTCCCGAGTCATAAGCTCGAAGTAGGTCACCAACCGGCGAGGTGGAAGCGATGTTGACGCGAACTCCCCAGCTACGGATCTCCGGGCAAGGTGCACGCCTGCGCCTCAGGCACCGCGGCAACTGGCAGCGCGATCCGCTCCAGGCAGTCCAGGAATGCTGCCGAGCGTCGACCGCGCTCGACAAGGCGCTCGGCGAAGCCGTCCGAGAAGCCCTCGCAACAGGCGCCTCATGGCACGACATCGGACTGACGCTCGGAATCACCGAGAACGCCGAAACAAATCAAGACGTCATCAACGCCCTCGGTCAGGCAAAGCACGCCGTCTGGAGCCGGTACTGGAAGTAGCTCCCGCGGGCCCATCACCGGCAGTTGACAGAGTTCAGTAAAGGAAGCCGTCCCATTTCAATTCATACCTCGCGCCGCCCGGCATGCCCTGCGGCCCGGGCAGCTTTCCTCTACCCGAGCAAGTTCCAGACCTACGGCCCGATCAGATCAGACGGCAGCCTGCCCATCTGGCTAGTGTTGCCCTAGGCAAGGGCCTGACGCCAGCGCTGCAGCGTAGTTCGAGGCGTCACGGGCCGGGAACGAGCTCGGCGATCAATGCGCCGGGCGTCGATCTTGTCGCGGCTCGGTCAGGAGCGTACGAGGCGCGCGATCGCCTCGGAGGCTTCTTTGATCTTGCGATCGGCTTCAGGACCTCCGGCTGCGGCCGCGTCGACGACGCAGTGAGTCAGGTGATCGTCGAGGAGACCGAGCGCGACCGACTCGAGCGCCTTCGTCATCGCCGAGATCTGGGTCAAAATCTCAATGCAGTACTGCTCGTCGTCGACCATCCGCTGTAGGCCGCGCGCCTGCCCCTCGATTCGGCGCAGCCGCTTCAGGTAGGCGTCCTTGTCCTCGATGTATCCGTGCCCGGCGTGCTCCGCCATACCCCTGACTCCTTTCGGCTGACCTGGCCGACTCTATCGGCCAGGCCCGCCAGGTTGATCCGACCTTGCCAAACTCAGGGTACCCCCCTAGGGTATCTATCATTCCCCGATCGCAGGACTGTTCGCGGTCGGCCTCGATACATACCCCATACCGGTACGGAGTAATAATGAGTGAGACATCGACAGCGACTTCGCGACGCTGGTGGGCGCTCGGCCTGATCGCGGCCGCCCAATTCATGGTGATCATGGATACCTCGATCATCGGGGTCGCACTGCCGAAGATGCAGGGCGATCTGGGCTTCAGCCCGGGCAATCTGTCCTGGGTCTTCAACGCCTACGTGGTCGCGTTCGGTGGGCTCCTGCTGCTCGGCGGCCGGCTTTCGGACCTGCTGGGAGCGCGGCGGGTCTTCGCCACCGGCTGGGCTGTGCTCCTTGTCGGTTCCGTGCTGGCCGGTCTCGCCAACGGTGTCGGCCTCGAGCTGGCCGGACGGGCGGTGCAAGGTGTCGGCGCGGCACTGATCGCGCCCGCGGCGCTGACGTTGCTGATGATGCTGTTCGGCGGCAATCCGGGCGAACTGACCAAGGCGATCGCGCTTGTACGGCGCCGCGGCTCCGGCAGGTGGGACGGCTGGCGTGTTCCTCGGAGGGGTGATCACCCAGTACCTCTCGTGGCCATGGGTGTTCTTCCTCAACGTGCCGATCGCGCTGGTGGCGCTGATCGCCACACCTGCCTTGATGCCGGGCGGGTCCGCGCGTCGCGGATCGGTCGACCTGCTGGGCGCCTTGACCGTCACCGCGGGGCTTGGGGCCGCCGTCTACGCCATCGTCCGGGCACCCGAGATCGGCTGGGCCTCGGCACAGACGTTGCTGGTCGGTGTGGCGGCGGTGCTGCTGTTGGGCGTGTTCGTCGCGATCCAGGCGGCCCGGCAGGAGCCGTTGATGCGGCTGGCGATCTTGCGGTCACCGAACCTGGCCGCGGCCAACGTCGCCCAGCTGCTGCTCGGTGCGGCGTGGGTGCCGATGTGGTTCTTCCTCAACCTCTACCTGCAGCAGGTCCTCGGCCTGAGCGCCTTCCCGAGCGGCTCGGCGTTGTTGCCGATGACAACGTTCATCATGCTCGGCATGATCGTGGTCGCACCGCGACTCATCGCAGCGATCGGCCCGAAGCGAGACCCTCGTGACCGGTATGGCGATCCTCACCGCCGGGCTGGCCGGACTGTCCCTGATCCGCTCCGACGGATCATTTTGGACCGATGTCCTGCCGGCGTCGCTGATCGCGGCGGCCGGCATGTCGCTGGCGTTCATTCCCAGCCTCGGCATCGCCTTGTCGTCGGCGCGTCCCGAAGAAGGCGGTCTTGCGTCGGGGATCGTGAACACCAGCTACCAGGTCGGCTCCGCGCTCGGCCTGGCCGCCATGACAGCGGTCGCAGCCGCCAACGGCGCGGACCAGCTCGGCGACCTGACCGCCCTGACCACCGGCTATTCCGCGGCCTTCATCGGCGCCGCCGTCCTGGCGGCCGCCGGCGCAGTTCTCGCAGCCATCTCGCTGCGGATGCCCGGCCGACCCGCGACCACGGACGGCGCCAGCCCCGAGATCCACACCGCCGCGTGACCACCGCTTCCGACAGGAGGCAGCCATGACACCCCCCGAGCCGCAAACTTCCGCTACTGATGGTCTGGTCGTGTACGGGACCAGCTGGTGTCCGGACGTGAAGCGGACCCGCGCCGTACTCGACGCCCTGGACCAGCCCTACATCTACCTCGACATCGATACCGATGCCACCGCTCGGCGAGCAGTTCGTACCCTGCAGCGGGGCCACAAGCGCATCCCGACGGTGGTGTGGCCCGATGGCCGATGGCTGGCCGAACCCAGCGGCGATCAACTGCTGGAGGCGCTCACCAGCTGACGAACCCCGCATACGCCCTCGATCGGGTGCGGGGAAGGCGGCTGGCTATCGTGGGAGGTGATGAGCATTCAGGGCACAGGTGGATGGCGGTCGCGTCTCACCCGGCTGCTGGCTGTCCTGGGTGTGGTCGCCGGCGTTTTCGCGATGCACGGTTTGACCGGCAATCACGACGCGGCGATGCTCGGCGCGCACCTGGGCGCCCCCGCGGGCTCCGGCTCCGCTCTGGCCGCCGATCTGCCCATGAGGCCGTCCCACGCAGCGGCTGCAGCCGAGCGCCCGCGTGGCACCGCAGTGGTTTCTGCCCTTCCGCAGGTTGCACTTGTTCCGGTCGATGACGAGCATGCGATGGCTGGCGCCTGCATGGCGGTACTGACTGCGCTCATCCTGTTGCTGACGCTGTTACTGGCGTTACGCAGCCTGCTCGCCTGGCATCCAGTTCACCTCACGCTGATACCCGGCCGGAACGCGCTGACCGGCCTCTCGCCGCCCTGGCTTGCCCCGTCGTTGTCGAAGTTGTGCGTGTCGCGGACCTAGGCCCACCGGCCTGAGGTGACCGCGCGCTGCCCTGCGCCCGGCCACCGGTGTTCCTGATCCGCACTGTCTTCGAACCGACACAGCAAGGACTAACCGCAATGAAGCACGTCAAACGAACCACTCTTGCCACTACGGCCCTGATCGTCGCGACGCTCGGCCTGGCCGGCTGCGGCGACAACTCCGATTCCGGATCGATGCCCGGCATGACCCATGGCACCCCCACCGGCGCTCCGAGCAGCACCACCGCGGCGACGGACCAGTTCAACGACGCCGACGTCACGTTCGCGACCCAAATGATCCCGCACCACCAGCAAGCCGTACAGATGGCGACGATGGCCGGCGCCCAGGCGACCAGCCCGGCCGTGAAGCAACTCGCGACCGCGATCAAGGCCGCCCAGGATCCGGAGATCAAGCAGCTGTCCGGTTGGCTCACCACCTGGGGCAAGCCCGTCCCGACCTCGATGCCGGGCCACGACATGTCCGGATCGATGCCAGGCATGATGACCGGGGATGAGATGTCGCAGCTCGGCAATGCCACCGGCGCGATGTTCGACCGGATGTGGACCCAGATGATGATCAAGCACCACCAGGGCGCGGTCGCGATGGCCAAGACCGAGCAGGCCACTGGCAAGGACGCCGCCGCGATCACGCTGGCGAAGAAGATCGAGGCCGATCAGAACAAGGAGATCGCCACCATGCAAAGTCTCCTGGGGCAGCTGCCCGCCAGCTGATCACCGAGCCATCAAAACGAAGCGCCGGGCTCCCGAAAGGGAGCCCGGCTCTTGTTGGGCCGCTGTATTCAGCTTCGGACGAGGCGCTCGGGCGCAAGGTTCAGCCGGCGCAGGAGCTGGGCATTGAGCGCCACCACGATCGTCGAGATCGACATCAGGACCGCTCCGGCGGCCGGTGACAGCACGATCCCGGCGAAGGCCAGGACGCCGGCGGCCAGCGGCACTGCGAGGACGTTGTAGCCGGTGGCCCAGACCAGGTTCTGCCACATCTTGCGGTAACTGGCCTTCGACAATTCGATCACCGACACCACCGCTCGCGGATCGTCGGCGGCCAGCACCACCCCGGCCGACTCGATCGCCACATCGGTGCCCGCGCCGATGGCGATACCGACCTCGGCCCGGGCCAGCGCCGGCGCGTCGTTCACGCCGTCGCCGACCATGGCGACCTTCTGCCCGCGGGCCTGCAGCTCGGCGACCTTGGCGTCCTTGTCCTTGGGCAGCACCTCGGCGAACACCTCGTCGATCCCCAGCTGGCTGCCACTGCCTGGGCGACCTGGTGCGCGTCGCCGGTGATCATCGCGACCTTCACTCCGTGGCGGTGCAGGGCATCGACCGCCTGCTTGGACTCGGGGCGGACCTCGTCCTCAAGAGCGATCGCACCGAGGACGTTGCCGTCTTGGACGACGTGCAACACCGCCGCGCCACGCGCCATCCATGCGTCGGTTTCGTCGGCCAGGCCTGCCGGAACCTGTGCTCCGGTCTCCCGCAGTAGCGCGGGCCCACCGACCGCGATCTCGGCGCCGTGACGACCGCCTGGACACCTCGCCCGGTCAGCGACCGGAACTCCGAGGCGACAATTCGGCGGCCGCCCGTGGCCGGGACCCGTTCCTTGTGGGCGCGGACAATCGCTTTGGCCACCGGGTGTTCGCTGTCGGCCTCCACGGCCGCTGCCAGCTCGAGCACCTCGTCCTGGCTCACCGGTCCGGTGACAGCGATGCCGGTGACAGCAGGCTCGCCCTTGGTCAAGGTGCCGGTCTTGTCGAACAGCACCACGTCGATCGTGCGCATCCGCTCCAGCGCGAGCCGGTTCTTGACCAGTACTCCGGCGCGGGCGGCCCGTTCGGTGGAGATCGCGACCACCAACGGGATCGCCAGCCCGAGGGCGTGCGGGCAGGCGATCACCAGCACGGTGACCGTTCTGGTGACTGCCTCGTCGACCTTGCCCAGCAGCGACCACACGACGAAGGTGATCACGCCGGCGATCGAGGCGAAGTAGAACAGGAAGGCCGCGGCCCGATCGGCCAGTGCTTGTGCCCGCGACGACGAGGCCTGTGCTTCGGCGACCAGCCGCTGGATACCGGCCAGCGCGGTGTTGTCGCCGACGGCAGTGATCCGGACCCGCAGCGCGCTGTCGGTGGCCACTGTTCCGGCCACCACCGCATCTCCCACGCCCCGCTGGACCGAGCGCGACTCGCCGGTGATCATCGACTCGTCGACCTCGGCTTGCCCGTCGACCACGATCCCGTCGGCCGGCACCCGGCCACCCGATCGCACGAGCACGACATCACCTTCGACCAGCTCGCCCAGCGCGACCTCGACGACACCGTCGTCGGTGACCTTCTCGGCCGCGTCCGGCAGCAACGCGGCCAGGGCATCCAGGGCGCCCGACGCGGCACCCAGCGCGCGCATCTCCAGCCAGTGCCCCAGCAGCATGATCACGATCAGCAGCGCGAGCTCCCACCAGAAGTCCAGATCGAACCCGCCGACCCCCGAAGTGGTCACCCACGACGCCGCGAACGCGACCGTGATCGCCATCGATATCAGCAGCATCATTCCCGGCTGCCGTGACCTCAGTTCGCTCCAGCCGCCCGTCAGGAACGGCTGTCCGCCGTAGACGAAGATGACCGTGCCCAGCACCGGCGCGATCAGCCCCGATCCGGGGAACTCGGGCGGCATGTAGCCAAGGAGGTGGGCGAACATCTCGCTGAAGAACACCACCGGCACCGCCAGCCCGAGACTCACCCAGAACCGGTCCTTGAACGGCGCCGCGTGATCCCCGTGCCCCGCATGGCCGCCATGGCCGGCGTGAGTCGCGTGGTCGCCCGACTGGTCTGCGTGATGGACCTGCGCCCCGGCCATCTGCGCATGGTCGTGCGATCCGCTCGTAGCACCGCCGTGCCCAGGACGCCCCGGCAGTGGTGACTGTGTCTGGTCATTCATTTCGGACTCCATCCCGTCTTCCCCAAGAAGATACCCCATGGGGGTATATGGGGGGAACTGGGTCGACCTGAGATCTATTCCCGCCTCGCGGATCGGCCGGGGGTCTCTTTCGCGGAGTCGAGGTCCGGTCAAGGCGGCCTTTGGAAGGGATCTCGCTCTACCCATCGGCCGGCAGCACGTGTGCCGGGGTCGTCAGCGATCAGGGCGAACGGCCCCGGCCACCTGGGACCGGAAGTCGGCGCACTGGGTGAAATCCTCATGCTCGCAGTGCAGCGCGCCGTCGACCATGTCGCGCGAGGCAACCAGTTGGGCGATCCGGCGGTCCAGGTCGACGCGTCGCCGGTTCAGGATCCGCCGCCGGCCGGACGGCGTCGAATTCACCATCTCGCGGATGTCGTCCAAACTGAAGCCTGCGTGTTTGGCGCTCAGGATCACGGCGACGCGATACTGATCCGCCTTGGTGTAGAGGCGTCTGTCGCCCTCGACCCGCGCCGGCTTGAGCAATCCACGCGACTCCCAATGCCTCAGCACATGGGTTGCGAGACCGAAACGCGCCGCCAGGTCGCCGATCCGCAACGAACCGCTATTTGACTTCACCTCGACATGAAGTCACAGGCTGATGCCCATGTCCACCAGACCCCGTCGAGGACCCCGCCAGTTCGCTGCTCGAGCTGCTCGACCGCGCCGATCTGCTGCCGGGCGCGGCAGCCCTGCGCGCCCGCACCATCGACATCCTGGACGCCGCACCCGGCTCGAATATCGTCGACGTCGGCTGCGGAACCGGCCGCGCGGTCGCCGAAATGACGGCGGCGGGCCTCCAGGCGATCGGAATCCACACCAGCGAACAAATGGTCACGATTGCGCGCGATCGCTGGCCAGACGCCGACTTCCAGCTCGGCGACGCCTACCATCTGCCGATCCGCGACGGCGACATGGCCGGCTACCGCGCAGACAAAGTCCTCCACGAACTCACCGACCCACGACAAGCCCTGGCAGAGGCCCACCGCGTATTGATGCCAGGGGCCGCGCAGTACTGATCGGCCAGGACTGGGACACCTTCATCATCGACTCCGACCAGCCAGCGCTCACCCGCACCATCGTGCACACACAAGCCGACGCCCTTCCCAGCCAGTACGCCGCGCGCCGCGCGCCGCGCGCCGCAACCTGCTGCTCGACAACGACTTCGACGAAGTCACCGCCGAGATCCACACCGCGACATTCACCGATTCGGCCATGCTGCCAATGCTGTCCACCATCGCCTCTAGCGCAGCGGCCACGGGCGCCATCACCACCGACCAGGCAACAGACTGGATCGCCGACCAGACCACCAGGGCACGGACCAACCGCCTGTTCCTGGCCATTTCGATCATCCTCACGACCGGGCGTCGACGCTAACCAACACCCAGACCAGCGCCCGAGTCTGGGGCCGCGTGCAGCTCCGCCTGCTCGAAGGTCTATTATCTGCATATGCATGCAGATAGCGGGGGTTGTAAGCGGCGGCTGCCCGACGACCAAGTCGATCTGGCCGTGGAAGTGTTCCGGATGCTGGCGGATGCGACAAGAGTGCAGCTGCTGTGGGCACTTACCGGAGAGGAGCTCGCCGTCAACGAACTCGCCACCCGGGTCGGCAAACCGGCGCCGTCGGTGTCGCAACACCTGGCCAAACTCCGAATGGCACGGCTGGTAAGGACCCGCCGCGAAGGCACCCAGGTCTACTACCGCCTCGAGAACGATCACGTCGGCCGGCTGGTCGCCGACGCCGTCTACAACGCCGAGCACGCCGGACCCGGCGTGCCTGCCCACCACCTCGACGACGCCGAACTGGCCCAGCTACACACCGGCCGCGACACTTTGCCGACCACCGACCGGCAGATCGCTCCATGACTCACCAACGCGCCCAGGAATACCACCACGACGACACCGCCGGCCACGGTCACGGGCACGGGCATGGCGCCGAGGCGGCCGCCGGGAGCTGGCGGCAACGGCTACGCCATGCGGTCCGGCCACACTCCCACGACGCCGCGGATTCGATAGACAACGCGATCGAATCCAGCGCGGCCGGGATCCGGGCCGTTAAGGTCAGCCTGGTCGCGCTCGCAGTCACCGCGGCCCTGCAGCTGACCGTCGTCGCGATCTCAGGATCGGTCGCCCTCCTGGCCGACACTGTGCACAACTTCTCCGACGCATTCACCGCACTGCCCTTGTGGATCGCCTTCGCCATCGGCCGCCGCGCCGCAACCCGCCGCTACACCTACGGGTTCGGCCGCGCCGAAGACCTGGCCGGCCTGTTCGTCGTCGCGATGATCGGCCTGTCCGCCCTGATCGCCGGCTGGGAATCGATCCGCCGCCTCATCGACCCCAGCCCCGTCCACAACCTCGCCTGGGTCGCCGCCGCCGGTGTGATCGGCTTCGCCGGCAACGAAGCAGTCGCGATCTACCGAATCCGAATCGGCCGCAGGATCGGCTCGGCCGCCCTGGTCGCCGACGGACTCCACGCCCGCACCGACGGCATGACGTCACTAGCCGTCGTGCTCGGTGCAGCCGGTGTCGCCGCCGGGTTCCCGCTCGCCGATCCACTCATCGGACTTCTCATCACCATCGCCATCCTCGCTGTCCTCCGCACCGCTGGCCGCGACGTTTTCCGGCGCCTCATGGACGCCGTCGACCCAGCCGCCGTCGACGACGCCGAACACGCCCTCGCCGCCCTACCCGGCGTACAGGCAGTCCACCGGGTCCGGATGCGCTGGATCGGCCACGAACTCCACGCCGACGTCGACCTGGCCATCGACGCCCAGAACAGCGCTGACGCGCACGCCCTGGCCCACGAAGCCGAACACGAGCTCACCCACGCCGTACCGCGACTGCGAACAGCCGTAGTGCACGCCTACCCAGCAAACCAGCACGACCGCAATCAAACGCACAATCAGCCCTGACCGGAGACTGCCAGGGCGGCCCGTCACGCGTGCGCAGCGCGAATAGACCCGACCGTGCAGCTCCGGCATAGCCGACACCCCGCGAGAAAGCCGCCGACCGCCGAGCGCTGCCTCTCTGCTTCAGGGCCTGCCCGCCGCCGACGGCTACCACATCGTGGGCGCACCGGGTCGACTGGATTCGTCGACATGCCGCGACTCTGGAAGCCGAGCCGGTAAAACAGCTCGCACAGACCTAGCCTTGTCGAATCGGCGGCATCTCGTTCGTCATGCCACCAAGACCTCTCCCGACGAGGGCCCCATGACGAAGGAAAGGGCTTGGCGATGGCAGCCATCGTGAACCAGATCGAGGTCGACGCACCTGCGGCCGCGGTGCCAGGATGTTGGCCGCGCTGTTCGGCTCGTTGTCGTGCCGATACAGCAACACGATCAGGTTCACCAAGCTGCCGTTGTCGGACACCGCCTTGATCTGCGTGTCGAGCGCGGCCACCGCGGCCGCGTCGAAGTAGTAGTCGGTCCTGCCGCTTGCGAATGGGATGTTCTGCTCGCTCGTCTTCTTGTTCAGCATGATCTTGGCGAGATCGAGGTTGATGGCCGCGTGCTGGACGCCCAGGCTCTCGGCGTCATCCGACATCTGAACTTGCAGGCCCTTCTTGTCCAGCACCTGCGGGAAGGACGCGTGTTGGGCGCCCTGAACTGCAGGTCGTCCGCGAAGTGCGGCGCACCGACGCCGGCCCCGTCGACGGCGAGCGTGAACTGGCCGAACAACTGGTCGGTCCCAGTGGCGTCGACCCGAGGGCCTTGCACCGAGAACCCACCATCGGCGCCTGCCACGGCCCGCCCGAACGACTTCGCCTCTGCCGCGGTGGCCGAGGACTGCGCACCGGAGACGAACACCTCGACGGCAACGCCTGCCTGGGCCGCGTCGACGGAGCCCGAGACCGTGATCACCGTGCCCGGCGGCGGCCACCGTCCGATGCTCGGTCCACACCACCGAATCGGGCACCGATACGGCAGCCTGCGCTGCCTGACCGCTCAGCAGCAACGCGGCGGGTTGCTACCGCAACGCTTCCCCATCGGCGTCTTCTTCTGGTGTGCATCGCGTTTCCTCCCAGGGCAGGGTCAGCTCACGGCTACACAGCGTGCCGACCCCCGGAGTGGCTGACAAGCCCTCGCGGGCAAGGTGTCCGCATCTGGTCACGTACTCCGAACCCACCGACCTAGTTGCCGACGGCAAGCTTATGGAGGCGGACCCGCGCGCCCCACCTGACCCGATTCTCCATACTTTGACGAGCTTGTCCCTGCCCTGCCATCGGCGCTGATTCCCAGACTGCCGGGAACCGCGGCACCTGATAGTCGGTCAAGTCGATCAGGTTGCGTTCATCGGAGCCGCGGAGCGCGGTACCGTCGGTCGAGCCGTGGATCGTCGCAGCTCCCTTACCGGCCGCGGTGGTGTGCTCAATCGCAATGTCCCGACGACCGCCTCCGGTGAGGTCGCCGAGGTTGGTGGGGCTGTCCAGGACAGGCCGTCCGCGCTCGAGGCTCGAGCCAGTTGGCCGCCGACCGTCACGGAGACGCCGGTGATCGGCTTGGGGCTGGTGAAGCCGACCATGACAGTGTCGCCGGGCGTGACCCGTCCGGCCAGGACACCGAGACAGTGCTGATGGTTCCCGGGACCTCGGTGCGTTTGCCGTGGATCCGGAATCCGCTGAACGACCAGAGATCGAGCAACTTGAGCGCTTCGATGTTTCTCCAGGAGAGTTGCCGTCCAAGGAGTCGCCGAAGCCGGCCCGCCGGCTGGCGTTCTGAACGTGGTCACGCTCTCCCCGGAACGGTCGGTGTGATCGGTGACGTTGATTCGGCGCACTCCGCAGTACGCCGAATCAGCGGAGTACGGCGCGTTCTTGCACCAGGGTGAGGTCTGCATGTGCGCTCGCCGGATCTACGCCGAGCGCAGCATCGCCGACGAGTTCACCGAACTCCGGTGGATCAGCGCGCGTACCACTCTTCGCACCTTCCCCTTCTAGCGGGTCGCTCGGCGGACGAAACTCAGCACGAGCACGATGCCCATCACTACGAGGGCGGTGATGCCTGCTGCGTGGATGCCGTCGACGAAGGCGTTGCGGACCTGGTCGAAGAGCCGCGAGCCCTGCGAGGCCAGGCCGAACCCGTCGACCCAACTGCCTTCCGCATGACCGGCCGAGGCCGACAGCCGCGCCCGGTAGACGACGGTCGCCAGGCTGCCCATGATCACCAGTCCGGTGGCGATACCGATCTCGTTGGCGGTCTGGGCGAGGGACGCGGCCGAGCCGGCCTGTTCCTGCGGGGCATGGGAAATGATGTCGTTCATCAGGAACGGGAACGCGGCCCCGATGCCGGCCGTCGTCAGCACGGCTCCACCGACGACGAAAGCCACCCCAGACCTGTTCGGCGGCAGGATCGCCAGCGGCACGAAGCCGATGGCCATGATCACCAGACTGCCTTGGACGACGCGCGCCGGCGGGATTCGCCGGCCGAGCCAGGGGCCGGTGTTCGAGGCGATGATCATCGCGATCGTCGACGGGATCAGCCACAACGCGGATTGCAGCGGCGTGAATCCGAGCGCCGACTGCAGGTAGAACGCCGCGAAGATCGAGGTCCCGCCCATCAGCAGCGCGGTCAGGAACAACACGATCATCGCGCGGCTCACGCTGGGCCGCCGGAGCAGTGCCAGGTCGACCAAAGGGTGCTCGAGCACGCGCTGACGGCGTACGAAGATCACCCCTAGGACGACGCCGATCACGGCGAGACCGACTGCCTGCCAGAGTTCTGCGCCGTTGACCGACCACTTCAGCGCGCCGGCGATGGTGAGAATCGAGGCGAGGCAGAGCGCGGCGCTGCGCAGATCCAGCGGCGAGGTGATCTGGGTCTGCGACTCCGGCAGCAGCCGCGGCGCGGCCAGCAGGGTCACGAGCATCACCGGTACGCCGAGCAGGAAGACCGAACCCCACCACCAGTACTGCAGCATCACGCCACCGATCAGCGGCGCCACCGCCATCCCCGAGAGGAAGCAGGTCATGTAGACGCCCATCGCGGAGATCCGCGCCTTCGGATCCGCGAAGAGCTGGCCGATCAGCGCCATCGAGGCCGGCATGATCGCCGCGCCCGCGATCCCCATCACCGCCCGGCTCACGATCACCATCCACGGCTCGGTCGAGAAGGCCGCGGCCGCCGAAGCGATCGCGAACACGGCGGCGCAGGCGACGATCAGCCGGCGCCGGCCGATCCGGTCGCCGACCGCGCCCATCGTGATCATCGTGCCGCCGACCATGAACCCGTAGATGTCGTTCATCCACAGCAGTTCGGTCGGCGACGGCCGCAGGTCGGCGGCCATCTGGGGCAGCGCGACGCCGAGCACGCTGATGTCGATCGCGATCAGCAGCGACGGCAACGACAACAAGGCCAGCGCGAACCGCGCCCGGCGCGCCGATCGCCCCCTGGTCGACCCCACTATCGAGCACCCCGGTCATGCGCCGACTCCGTACTGCGAAACCACAACCTGGCCGTCGAGCACAGTCGTCTCGACGTGCCGGAGGTTGTTGCGGTGCTCCGGGTGCGCGAACAACGGACGCCCACCACCCAGCACCACCGGGTGGACGGCGATGTGGAACTCGTCGATCAAGCCGAGCTCGGCCAGGGCGCCGGCCAGCGCCGACCCACCGGTGAGCAGCAGGTCGCCACCGGGCTCGGCCTTCAGCTCGGCGACCTCCTTCGCGAGGTCCGTGCTGATCACCCGGCTGGTCCACTCGTCACCGGCGTAGCTGCGCGAGAACACGATCTTCGGCGTCGCCCGCCAGAACGGCGCGAACGCCGCCGTGTGCGGGTCGTCGCTGATCGACTCGGCGTTCGGCCAGAAGCCGACCATCATCTCCCAGACCGGCCGGCCGAACAGCAGCGTGTCGACGCGCTGGTCCAGCGCCTCCGAGTACGCCGAAAGCTCCGGCCCCATCCGCGGCCAGTCGAACTCCCCGTTCGGCCCGTCGATGAAGCCGTCGACCGAGGCGTGGACCCAGTACACGATCTTGCGCATGATCTTTCTCCTTCAGTGCGAGTGTGCGGTCGCCCATCGGTCGGACCCGATCGCCACTTCTTGACATCGCACTGCAGTCTTTCTTCCCGCGCTCGCCACCGGCCAGATCCAAATGTGGACACTCCCCGAGGACCAATGTCATCGGGGAGTGCCGGCCGGGGTCAGTTCAGGCGGCTGACGGCGACCTTGGCGATCGACTCCATGGTCTGGTCGGCGGGGCCCCAGGTGCCGGTGACCTCGATGATGCCGAAGTTGGTGCCCTTGGAGAAGACGATGGCGCCGCCGCTCGGCCGGGTCTCGCTGCCGCGGTACGACAGCGCCCAGGTCGCCGTACCGGAGCCGACCGGCGAAGAGGTGGTCTTGCCGTAGTGGAAGTCCCAGGGAGAGTTGTTGCCCTGGCAGCCGCGGATCCCGGAGTCGAGCAGCGTCTTGGCGTAGGCCTTGGCCTGGGCCGGGGTCGCCGCCTGGGCGATCGACTCGTAAAGCGCCTGGTTCTTGTTCTTCCGGCTCGTCCAAGCCGCCGTGAACGGCTTCTTGGATCCCTCCAGGACGGCGGTCCACGGGTTGCCCTCGCCGAGGCAGCCGGAGAAGTCCTCGTCGCGGTTCAGGGTCACCGTCTCGGTGTCCAGGGTCACCTGGATCGCGGTCAGGTCCTCGCTCTGGATCAGCTGACTCGACCCGATCGCCACGAACGTGTCGCCCGGATCGGCCGTCGCGAGGGACGGCCGCCAGCCGAGGCCGATGGAGGCCGCGGTCGCCGCGACGGCTCCCGCCACAACGGTGGCTGCGAAGGTACGAAGAACTCTGCTGGACATGTGGGAGGACCCCTTCTCTGGTCGTGCTGGTGAGCACGGCGGTTTGTCGTCACCACCAGAGAGGGGCTGTGTCGCGGTTTTGTTGGATGCGACTTTCAGCCGGGTTTTCAGTCGAGCCGGAGGGCCGCCGTACGGCTGAGGTCGACCAGCTGCTGGTAGGCGTTGCCACCGGCAACCACACAGGCGGCCTCGTCGCCGGCGCTGGCGCAGTAGCTGATCACGAACACGCCGACATGGATGCCGCGCCGCATGACCGCGATCCCGCCGTTGATCTTCTCGCCGCTGGGCGCCTTGCCGGTCGTGTTCAGGCTGCCGTCGACGTTCCCGAGCCAGCTGACCGTGGTCACCGGGTCGAGATTCTTGGTCTGCGTCGGGCCGTAGACCCAGTGTCCAGGCTCGGCCTTCTGGCAGGCCTCGAGCTTGCGCAGAACCTTGGTGTAGCTCTCCTTCGCCTCGTCCTCGTCGCGGGTAGCGATCGCCTGCTGGTAAGCGACGATCGTCTCGGCTTCCCAGGCTCGCTGCACGGGCGGGCCGCTCACCGCGACGCTGTCCAGCGTCTCCATCTTGTCGCAGCCGATCAGCTCCAGCCGGACGTCCGGAGGTTGCTGGGTCACCGCCAGGCCGACCTTCCGGAAGTCCGCGTCGGTGAGCATGTTCGCCGCCACCACCGGACCGCCGTCGGGAGCGCCTGAGGTGTGCGGAGAGCTGGGAGTCGACCCAGACGTCTTCGACACGGACGGCGTCGTACTGGGCTTGTCCCCCGCGTCGGTTCCGCGGTCAGGCAGGACGAAGGCGCCCACCACCGTGCCGAGCGCCGCAGCAGCGCTGAGCACGGAGACCGCCAGCCTGGTCTTCACGACAACCTCGCCCCGTCCACCCGCAGCCGCGGCTCCATGAACTTCCGGGCCCGGTGGATCCGGTCCTTCACCGTGCCCATCCGGGTCTTCGTCAGGTCGGCGATCTCCTGATAGCTCAGCTCACCGAGGTCGCGCAGAATGAATGACTCCACCAGAGCAGGATGACTCTGCTCCAGCTCATCCAGCGCATCGAGCAGGTCGAGCCGCGTCCCGGCGATCACGCTGGTCGTCCGCGGGTCGGGCGAGTCGGGCACGGCACCCACGCCGCTCAGCGCGTCGGACCGGTCCCGGAGCGAGCGGTACGTGGACCGGGCCGAGTTGGAGGCGATCACGGTCACCCAGCCGAGGAAGGAACCACGCCCGGCGTACGACGTGAGCTTGCGGCTGATGATCAGCAGCGCATCCTGAGCGGCGTCCTCGGCATCTGCGTGATGCGGCAGGAACTTGGTGCACCGGCGCAACACCATCGGGCGGATCCGGAGCAGCACCTCGTCCAGAGCCGTCTGGTCGCCGCCCTGGGCCGCCGCCACCAGCTGCTCCAGCGCATCGTCGTCCTGCATCACGCTGTTCGTCTCCACTCTTCCGCCAGTGTCCTGAGTCGGGACAGTAGCTGACCGGCCGGTTGGTACATCATTAGCCATGATGAGACAGATCGGGCGTTACCGCTTGGACCGCAGCGTCGGGTCCGGGGCGTTCGCGACCGTCTGGAAGGGGTACGACCCCGAGCTCGACACCGCCGTCGCGGTGAAGGTGCTGGCCGACAACTGGGTGCTGCACGCCGACGTCCGGGAGCGCTTCCTCAGCGAGGCGCGGCTGCTGCGCAAGATCGAGAGCCGGCGGGTGATCCGGGTCCACGACGTCGGCGTGCACGACAACCGGCCGTACTTCGTCATGGACTACATCAACGGCGGCACGCTCGCCGATCGCGTCGGGAAGCTGGAGCCCGGCGAGGCCGTACGACTCGCGGCCGAGGCGGCCGAGGCGGTCCACGTCCTCCACGAGGCCGGCTTCCTCCACCGCGACATCAAGCCCAGCAACCTGCTGCTCGACGAGACCACCGAACCGGTCCGCGTCCTGGTCGCCGACCTGGGCAGCGCCAAGCGCCTCGCCGACGCCAGCGGCTACACCGTCACCGCCGGTACGCCGGCCTACATGGCGCCCGAACAGGTCGGCGGCCTCACCGATTTCGACGCCCGCGCCGACGTCTACTCCCTCGGCATCCTCACCTGGGAGCTCCTCTCCGGCGACCGCCCGGCCACCGCCCCGCAGCGAAAGCGGTCGCGGAAGCCACCCGAGATCACCGGCATGACTCCCCGGGTGGCCGACCTCCTCACCAGCGCCATCGACCACGACCCCGCCCAGCGCCCTCGCGACGCCCAGACCTTCGCCCACGCGCTGATCGCAGCCAACGCAGAGCCCGGCAGCGTACGCCGTACCGGCTGGTCGGCGCCGCTGGTCTGGACAACCGCCCTCGTCGTCTTCGCGCTCGCGACGGTCATCGCCTGGCTGAAGATCTGACCCAGCCAAGGCAACAGCCGGTACGGCGTACGTCGTACCGGCTGTCGGCTGCTACTGGTCAGGAGTTCCAGACCTGGAAGTCGGAGATCTGGCCGGCGATCCAGCCGGTGTTGGCGGTGATGTTGAGGCGGAAGTAGCGCTGGGTGGTCGGGGTGAAGGTGATGGTCACCGTGTTGTTGTTGCCGGGGGCAAAGGAGTAGCCCGCGGAGCCGACGATGGTGTTGAAGGTTGAGCCGTTGGTGCTGCCGAGGACGGACAGGGTCTGGGTGCGCTGTCCCCAGCCGGCCGGCAGTTGCAGGACGATCCGGCCGGCGCTCTGGGCGGAGCCGAGATCGACCTGGAGCCACTGCGGGAAGGCGTTGTTCGCGCTTTCCCAGTACGTCGCCTGGTTGCCGTCGGTCGCGTTGCTCGACTGGTAGACGTCGTTGTGGCTGGACTCGCTGGTGGGCTTGCCCGCGGCGAGGTTGGTGTTGGTGGCACCGGCGCCGGTGCCGGTCAGGGCGACCGTGGCCGGGCTGTTGGTCGCGTTGCTGTTGATCGTCAACGTTCCCGAGCGAGTCCCGGACGCGGTCGGCCGGAAGCTGACGTTGACCGTGCAGGAGGCGTTGACCGCGATGCTGCCGCAGTTGTTGGTCTGCGTGTAGTCACCCGACGCCGTGACGCTCGAGACCGAGGCGGCCAGGCTGCCCGTGTTGGTCACGGTGACCGCCTGGGCTGCGCTGGTCGTGTTGAGCGCTTGCGACGCGAAGGTGAGCGAGGACGGGTTGGTGCTCAGGATCGGGGTGTTGATCGGCGTACCGCCGCCCGGGTACACCTCGAACTCCGAGACCTGACCGGCAGGCCAGCCGCTGTTGCCGGTGATGTTGACCCGCACGTAGCGGGCGTTGGTCGTCGGTACGGTGATGTTCACGACGTTGGCCGGTCGAGGTGAACGTGTACGTCGCGGACGCGACCGGCGTACTGAAGTTCGATCCGTCGGTGCTCGCCTGGACCGACAACGTCTGGGTGCGCGTGCCCCATGCCGACGACGGCGGCAGCTTCAGCGTCACCTTGCCGACGCTGCGCGCGGCTCCGAGGTCGACCTGCAGCCACTGCGGGAAGGCGTTGTTGGTGCTTTCCCAGTAGGTGTTCGCGTCGCCGTCCGTTGCCGTGGTCGCGGCCTGCGTGCCGTTGACCTGGCTGCTCGCGGTCGCAGGCTTGCCGAGGGCAAGGTTCGTGTCGGTCCCGATCCCGTTGCCTGACAGGGAGATCGAGGTCGGGCTGTTGTTGGCGTTGCTGGTCAAGGTCACGCCACCGGCCCGTGCTCCTGACGCGGTCGGCCGGAAGGTGACGGTGACCGTGCAGGATGCGCCGACTGCGAGAGTCGTGCAGTTGTTCGTCTGGCTGAAGTCGCCCGAGGCGGACACGCCCGACACGGTGGCTGACGCCGTACCGGAGTTGGTGACCGTGACCGCTTTGGTCGCCGAGGAGCTTCCTACCAGGGTGTCTGCGAAGGCGAGGCTGCTCGGGTTCGGGTTGAGGATCGGGCCGGCCGCGACGCCGGTGCCCGAGAGCGAGACCGTGCTGGTGACTCCGGCTGCGGTGACTGTCAGGTTGCCGTTTCGGCCACCGGCGGCCGTCGGCCTGAAGGTCACGTTGACCGTGCAGGAGGCGCCGGCCGCGATGCTGCTGCCGCAGTTGTTGGTCTGGCTGTAGTCACCGGTGACCGCGACCGAGCTGACCGGTGCCGCGGCCGTGCCGCTGTTCGTGACGGTGACCGGCTGGGCGGCGCTCGTCGTGTTGACCGCACTGCGACCCGAAGCTCGAGCGCGGTCGGGCTGACCGAGATCGCCGAACCGTTGTCCGGCAGGTACGGCGGGAACGCGGGCGAGGTGATGTTCTGGCACTGGCCGGGAGCGAAGATGCCCGAGTTGCCGCCGCCGTCGGTGAGGGTGAAGCCGACGCCACAGCTGTAGATCGGGCCGGGCGCCTGGGTCCCGGTGGCGGTGCTGTTGGTGATGGTCGCCGAGCCGCCGACCTGCTCCTGGACCACCCAGGTGCCGGTGTTCTGGATCGTCGCATTGTTGATGTGCACGTTGCTGATGTTCGAGCCCGAGACGAACTGGATCGCCTCGTACGGGCTCTGCTGGATCAGGATGTTGTCGACGTTGGTCAGGCCGGTCATCGCGCCGTCCCGCGCGTCGAACCAGAGCGCGCCGACACCGAACTGCCAGTTGGGATCGAGGCTCCCGGACCGGATGATCGTGTTGCGCAGGACGTCGGTCCGGCCGAGCGTCGTCGAGCCGAACCGCTGCGCGACGTGGATCGCACCACCCTGGGTGAGGCCCGCGTCGATCACCCGGTTGTCGGTGACGAAGTTGTCGTGGCCGCCGTAGATGGCGATGCCGTTGGCAAGGATCGGGTACTGCACGGTGTTGTGGTCGAACGAGTCGTTCGCGTCGGCGTTCTGCTCGGCCCAGGTCGCCAGGCCGTCGTCGCCGAGGTTGCGCAGATCGCTGTTGGTGACCTTGGAGTTGGTGACGCCGTTGTGGAAGTTCACCCCGTCGGCCGTCACGTTGCGGATCCGCAGGCCGCTCATCACCAGGTTGGTGAACGGGCCGTCCATCCAGGCGCCGACCTTCTCGTGCTCGATCCACACCCGGTCGACGGTCGAGTTGTTCAGCGCGCCGCCGATGCCGTTCACCTGGGCGCCGTCGTTGCGTTCCTGGACGTCACCGAAGATGGCGAAGTCCGACAGGTGTACGCCGCTGCTCGCGTTCGGCGCGTAGTTGCCGTAGAAGCCCGGCGCCGCACCGACGATGGTCGAGCGCCACATGCCCGCACCCTTGAAGGTGATGTTGTTCAGGATCAGGTGACCCGGGATCTTGAACGTCCCCTCCGGGATCCACACGGTGCCACCGGAACCGGCCGCGGCCATCGCCGAATTGAACGCGTTGGTCGAGTCCGCAGCACCCGTCGGGTCCGCGCCCGTGACTCGTCACCGAGACCGAACCGGCCGGCTGGGACAGGGCGCCCGCGACGTTCTCGAAATCGGCGAAGTCGATCGTGTACGACGAAGCGGTGTCCTCCGCGTCGACCTGCAGCCGGAACTTGGTGCCGGCCGGGTAGGTGGTCGGGAACAGCCGATGCGCCTCGTCGTAGAAGTGGTGCGGGTTGCTCCCCGGCGAGTTGGTGAACGGATAGCCGCCGTAGTACCAGCTGTAGGCGTTGGTCAGGGTGAAGTTGGACTGCTTGGTCCCGTTGACATAGAGCGACAGTGGCGCGGTGTAGACCGAGCCGCCGCCGGTGTCCGGGATGCTGTAGCGGAAGACGATCGAGTTGGTCGCGGCGGGCGTCGTGAACTCGACGAACTTCCCGGTGCCCTGCAGCGTCACCGCCTTCCGGTACGACGCTTCCGCGGCGAGCGTGTTGTAGGCCGCGCTCGGGCCGATCACGGTCCCGTTGGTCGACGAGTTCTCCGCCTGCACTTCGACGTACGGCAGAGTCGCGCCGACACCCCCAGTCGCGGCAGCCCACGCGGGCGCGGCGGCAACAACAGCAAGACTGGCAGCGAGAAGCGCGCCGCAGGTGGCGAGAACGCCGACGCGGGCCCTCCCACTCCAGGGATTGATGGACCGGAACATGGGCTGCTCACTCTCGACAGGAGGCGGATAGTCGAGCGGTAGGTACCGCGGTGGCCAGACCGTAACGCCACAGACACATTCCTGCAATATCTCGATCAATCTTTGCAAGAAATAGACTCAGCTCGGGTTCTGGTGCGGGTGGCGGCGATTGCGGCGGTGCCGGCGGCGAGGTTGAGGGGGAGGGCGGCCAGCCAGATGAGGCCAGGGGCGACGGATTGGCCGAAGGCGAGGCCGGTCACCGGGCCGAGGGCCATGCCGATGTCTTGTGAGGTCGAGATCGCGGCCTGGTAGGTCGCTTGACGACCTGGACCGGCGGCGCGGCTGGCGAAGGTGGCGGCGGCCGGGCCGTAGAGCATCTGGCCGAGAGCGATCAGCAGCGCAGCAACCACCAGTACGGCGCTCAGCGGGTGTTGCCGACGCAGCAGCACCAACCCGTCGGCCTCGAACCAGGTCATCGTGATGACCAGCAGCCCACCCGCCAGAATCATCAACCCGAGCCGCCGATCGCGCAGGATCGCCCCGACCGGGCTCCCTTCGACAACCTCCGACGACGCGACCTGCGAGCTCCGCACCGGAATGGTCCCGAGTAGAACGACAACGGCGACCACGAGCAGGACTCCGGCCACGAGGAACACGCTCGACAACGAGATCGCAGCCGCGCCAGCGCCAAGCAACGGCCCAACGATCCCACCGAGATTGGCCGCGATCCGGTTCAGCCCGAACGCCCGAATACCAATACACTCTGTCTCGAAATCACGTTATCATGATTCCGAGACAGAGTGTCTCGATATAATCCGAGCCGAGTGACTACCCGGGGAGCTGCCGCCAGCGACTATCCGACGGTGATTCGGTCGATGTCGGGAGCCCAGCCGGTCGAGTTGCTGAAGGTGATGGTGTTGGCGGTGCCGGACTGGAGGGTTCGGGTCACGGTGACGGAGCCGACGGTGTTCCAGTCCGCGGTTGCCGGGAAGCTGACCGATTGGCCGTTGACGGTCGCGGTCCGGGCGACTGCCGAGGCGTAGTAGATGGTGATCGGCTTCGCGCCACCCGTTCCACCGTTGACGTTCTGGATGGCGAGGGTGCCGGAGTTGTTGCCGATGTAGCCGACCTTGCTACCGCCCGAGCACACGCCGCAGGAGGCGACCACGGCTCCACCCGCGAGGGTGTTGCCAGCAGCTTCGGCTTCGTAGGCGGCCGCAGTACCGCCGCCAGGTCCGACCGTGACAGCACCGAGGCCGACCCATCCATCAGCGTTCTGGGTCGCGTTGGCGAACCGCAGCTTCTTGGCGTTGGCCGACGTCGCCTCCAGCGGATTCTTGACCCGCAGTACCCACTGATAGTTGCCCTGGGCTACGTTTGTCAGGTTGACCGAGGTCTGGAAGTACTGCGGATAGCCGAAGTCGCGGTAGGTGGGATCACTGCCGACATTCCAGTCCGGGAAGGCCCGAATCTTCAGCGGCTGAACGGTGCGCAGATCCCAAGCGGTGTTCCAGGTCTGCACGACGGTCCCGGCGCTGTTCTTGAGACCGACCGTCATCGTCCAGGGGTAGTAGAACGGCGCGACTCCGGTGTTGCTGATCTGTACGCCGAGGTTGGTCGTGCCACTCGCAGTGTTCTGGAAATAGGATTTGTTGACCGTCAGGTTGTAGCCCATCAGCCGGACAGCCGCCCCGACATTCGCGTTCCCCGCCGCATAGTTGGCGGATCCCTCGTTCATCTTCCAGGTGGTGTGTTCGAGCTCGATGCACGCCTTCATGTTGTCCACCGCACCCGATCCACCGGGCCAATTGTCGAAGGCCGTCGACTGGATCTCCGGTCGAACCTCGCCTCCCATGGAGTCGTTGATCCACTTGTTCTCGGTGCCGGTCGCGAGATTGCGCTGCAGTTGCGCGTACGACGCTCCGCCCAGCGACTGCGGCAGGGTGACACCGGCGAGTGGTGAGCCTTCCCGGTAGCAGAACGAATCGTCGTGGTACCCGACGTCGCGACTGTTGGCTGCGCCGCCGGCCGCATCGGGATACCGGAGCTCGAGCTTCGTCGTACTGAACGCGTTGTCGTAGGCGGTGAGGATCTGCGTCGCGTTCGCGTCGGTGGGCATGTAGTTGGGATAGCCGTCGGTCGTGTCGGTGTCGTACGGCCAGGTGTGCCACTCGCCCCACAAGCCGATCAGGCCGAGATGGATGAACCCGATCCGCGGGTCGCCGTTGTAGCGGGCACCGAACGCGGCGATGAAGTTCTTCAACGCGTTCACCAGGTACGGGCTGTCGTAGTCGGGCTCGGTGACGTTCCAGTAGGTGTCGGAGCGGTAGTTCACGTTCCCGTTGAAACAGGACGGGATCGCGTTCGCCGGATGGCTCCCGGTGCCGCCCGGATAGACCATGTAGAAGCGGATCGCGGCCTGATTCCCCTGACTGGCCGTCTCCGCGAGCATGTTGTCGAGGATCGTCCAGTCGTAGCTCCCGCAGTTGCCCGCGTTCGTCATCACCTCGGACAGCCCGAAGTACGACCAGGTCAACGAGTGCGGGTAGCCGGTGTTCTGGTTCGCACCCGGCGAATAGAACCGGGCGAAGCCTTTGAGTGGATTGTCCACCGGACCGTCGGCGACCTGCAGCGAGTGAACCTGCAGAGACGGATCAGGGGCGGCTGGTGCCGCGGGGCGAGGCGGTGGTCCGGCCGGGGCGGCGCCGGCCGGGGCCACCGTCAGGCTGAGCGCCACCGCGACGGCGGCGATCGCGGCCGGCAGGCGGCGGGAGCGAAGGTTCATGGGCTTCTCCTGGGGCGATGAATATGAAGAAGTGTTGACAAACTTCCGAATGTCTACATCATTAGTCCAGGACGGGCCGGGTGACAAGAGCTCGCCGACGCCGAGAGTGAAGGACAGCCATGGGCCAGACCGCACGACGGGACGACCGACGGGTCGCGTGGTGGTTCATCGCGCCCGTCCTGCTGGGATTCACGGTCTTCTACGCCTACCCGGCGGCCCGTGGCGTCTGGTACTCGCTCACCGACTACACGATGCTCGGTACGCCGTCCTTCGTCGGCACCGAGAACTACACGAAGCTGCTCGCCGACCACCAGTTCTGGAACTCGATGCTGGTCACCGCGTACTACGTGGTGCTGAACATCGGAACGCAGACCGGACTCGCCCTGGTAGTGGCCGCGCTGATGCACCGGCTGACCCGGTCGGTGGTGCTCCGCGCGACCCTGCTGCTGCCGTGGCTCGTGCCGAACGTGACCATCGGACTGCTGTGGATGTGGTTGCTGGACACCAACCTCGGACTCGTCAACCACCTGCTGCACGCGGTCGGACTCGGCCCGGTCGGATTCTTCACCGATGCCTCCTGGGCGATGCCCGCGGTCGCAGGGATCAACACCTGGGCGTACACGGGCTACACGGCATTGCTCCTGTACGCCGGGATGCTGCAGATCCCGCAACATCTCTACGAGAGCGCTGCGATCGACGGAGCCGGCGAGCTGCGGATGTTCTCCAAGGTCACGCTGCCGCTCCTGCGACCGGTCCTTGCCCTGGTTCTGGTCGTTTCGCTGATCGGCTCGTTCCAGATCTTCGACACCGTCGCCGTGACGACGAAGGGTGGTCCGGTCTCGGCGACCAGGGTGATCTACTTCTTCATCTACCAACAGGCGTTCAGCTACTTCCATATGGGCTACGCGGCAGCGGCCGCGGTCTTCCTCGCCCTGGTGCTCGGCGTCTTCACCTTTGCCCAGCTCCGCCTCCTGCGGGCGTCGAACTCGGACCTCGCATGAAGGGCCGGATCCTGGCCTGGGCCTTCCTGATCGTCTTTCTTATCGCGACGATCTTTCCCTTCTACTGGATGATCCGGACCGCTCTCACGCCGGCGGGAGATCTCTACAACGACAGCAGTTCGCTGCTCCCCCATCAGCCGACGCTGATCAACTTCGCCCGGGTGCTCGGCCTGACCAGCGAAGCTGAGGCGAGGGCCGCCGGTGGTTCCGGAGCACGGCTGGACTTCGGCCGGTACCTGCTCAACTCGGTGATCTACTGCGGACTGATCGCCTTCGTGCAGACCCTGTTCTGCTCGATGGCCGGCTACGCGTTCGCCCGGCTGCGATTCCCCGGCCGCGACCTCGTCTTCACGCTGCTGGTCTCGGCCCTGATGGTGCCGCCGATCTTCACCCTGCTGCCGAACTTCGTCCTGGTGAAGGACCTCGGCTGGATCAACACGATGGCCGGGATGGTCGCGCCCTCGATCCTGATGACCCCGTTCGCGGTCTTCTTCCTCCGCCAGTTCTTCCTGTCACTGCCGCGGGAAGTCGAGGAGGCGGCCGTGCTGGACGGGGCCGGCGCCTGGGGCATCTTCTGGCGGGTCGCGCTGCCGATGAGTCGCGGGCCACTCATCACCATCGGTCTCACCACCACGGTCTGGGCGTGGAAGGACTTCCTCTGGCCATTGCTGGTCGGCCGCGGCGAGGAACACCGCCTGGTGACCGTTGCCCTGGGCGTCTTTCTCCAGCAGTCGCCCAACACCCAGCCGGACTGGACCGGCCTGATGGCCGCGTCCACGTTGTCCGTCATCCCTGTTCTGCTGCTGCTCGTCTTTCTGGGGAAGCGACTCGTGCAGTCACTCAGTTTCACCGGTGGCAAATAGCCGCCACAACCTTCTTGGAGGGGCACCATGCAAGGCATCCTGAAAGCGGGCGCGGCGCTGCTGGCGCTATCGCTGGCCGCACTCACCGGCTGCACGTCGAGTGACAGTTCCAGCTCCGGCGGCGCGGTCACTCTGGACTACTGGCTCTGGGACGACAACCAGAAGGCGTCGTACCAGGCCTGCGCCGACGCCTTCCATACGGCGAACCCGGACATCACCATCAAGCTCACCCAGACGGCGTGGGCGCAGTACTGGCAGAACCTGACCACCCAGCTGGCCGCTGGTGACGCGCCGGATGTGTGGACCGACCAGGCTTCCTACTATCCGCAGTTCGTCACCAGCAACCAGATCCTCGACATCCAGCCGTTCGTCGACCGCGACAAGGTGGACCTGACGCAGTACCAGGCCGGGCTGGCCGATCTGTACGCCAAGGACGGCAAGCGGTACGGCCTGCCGAAGGACTGGGACACCGATGGCGCTGGTCTACAACACCGGCATGGTCAAGGCCCAGGACATCAAGGACCTGACCTGGAACCCGACCGACGGCGGAACCTTCGAGCGACTGATCGCCAAGGCGACCGTCGACGAGAAGGGCCGCACCGGACTCGACCCCGACTTCGACAAGATCCAAGGTCAAGACGTACGGATTCCTGCCGGAGTGGGCGACGGCTCCCAGGGCCAGAACGGCTGGGGGAACCTTGCCGTCAGCAACGGGTTCGGCTTCATCGACAAGAACCCGTGGGGGACGAAGTACAGCTACGACGATCCCAAGCTGGTCGCGACCATCGACTGGTTCAAGTCGCTGATCGCCAAGGGCTACGCGCCCCCGCTCGACAAGGCCTCCACGCTCTCCCGGGACGCGCTGCTCAGCGCAGGCAAGGGCGCGATCACCTTCGCCGGTTCCTGGATGATCAACAGCTACCTCGCCACAGACGCCAAGGTGAAGTTCGCGTTCGCGCCGCTGCCGACCGGACCGGTCGGGCGCAAGACGGCCATCAACGGCCTCTCCGACGCGATCTACGCCGGCACCGAGCACAAGGAGGAGGCCTGGAAGTGGGTCAAGTTCCTCGGCTCGGCGGACTGCCAGAACATCGTCGGCGGCAACGGCGTCGTCTTCCCGGCCATCACCACCGCGGGCGACAAGGCGCTGGCCGCCCACCAGGCCAAGGGCCAGGATGTCCAGGTCTTCGTCGACGAGGCCAAGGCGCCCGACGGCACCTTCTTCCTGCCGGTCAGCGAGCACGGAAACGAGATCTCCCAGCTCGTACAGGACGGCATCCAGTCCTCGGTGCTCGGCCAATCCGACTCGGCGACGGCGCTCAAGAAAGCCAACGACCAAGTCAACGCGCTGTTCAAGTAAAGAAGGAGAACCATGGCATTGCTGATCGACCTGGCCGGACACACCCTCGCGCTGCGGTACGACGGGCCGGGCGAACCCCGCGCCGTCGACGGAGGTGTGCTCCTGCCGGCCGGGCGGGTCGCCCTCCTGCACGGCCTCGGCGACGGGCTGTTCTACCGGCACGGGCAGAACTCCTGGAGCCCGTGCGGCTGGCGCCGCCTGTCCGACCAGCCGCTCCGGATCTCCGATCCCGTCCGCCGGGTGACCGCCGACGACGCCGCCTGGGACGATCCCTGCCGGCACCACTCGTCGGCCGTCGCAGCGATCCAGGGCGACGATGGCAATGTCCTGCTGCTCGGAGCCCTGGGCCTCGGGGTGCCGCGGTTGACCGCCGACCGCGACACCCTGGCCGGCTGGTGCGAGTCCGGCGGCGCGCCCTGGTTCGCCGCCTACGGGCCGGAAGACACGGTCTTCGCCGCCTACACGCGGCAGCTCGCTCAGCACCTGGGGCACGGCCGCAACCGGGCCGGCAACGTCTGGTGCTCCTGGTACGCCTACTACGAAGACATCACCGAAGAGCAGCTCGCCAAGGACATCGAGGCACTGCACGGACTGCCGTTCGATGTCGTGCAGGTCGACGACGGCTGGGAGCAGGCCGTCGGAGACTGGCAGCCCAACGACAAGTTCCCGGCCGGCATGAGCGCGCTGGCCGAGCGCATCACCGAGGCCGGGATGACCCCCGGACTCTGGGTGGCACCGTTCATCGCCCTGCCCGATTCCCGGCTCGCCGTCGAACACCCCGAACTGCTGCTCCGCGACCAGCACGGAGCCCCGGTCGTCGCCGGCTACAACTGGGGAACCGGGTACTACGCCATCGACGTCACCCATCCCTCGGCCGAGGAGTACCTCGTCGAGTTGACCCGGCGCCTCGTCCACGACTGGGGTTTCCGCTATCTCAAGCTCGACTTCGTCAACGCCGGCCGCCGCGCCCGGAGTACGGGCTGACGGGTCCGGTCGCGAAGAGGCGTATCGGGAAGCTCTCGCGCTGATCCGGCGGACCGCGGGCGACGACGTCTACCTGCTCGGCAGCGGTGCCTTGCTGCTGCCGTCGCTCGGCATCCTCGACGGGCTGCGCAGCGGTCCCGACGTCGCGCCGATGTGGCAGAACTACGCCACCGACGATCCGTCCGACGCGATGGCCCGCAACGCCGTCGTCAACACCCTGCACCGTCTCTGGCAGGCGCCGGTGGCCGAGGTCGATCCGGACGTCGTCTACTTCCGCAGCCGGATGAACCTGCTCACCGATCAGCAGAAGAGCTGGCTGCGCGACCTCGCCGACATCTGCGGATTCCGGGCCGTCTCCGACCCGCCGTCCTGGCTCGGTCCGGCCGAACTGCAGGCAATGACCGAGTACCTGAGCGCAACTCCGGTGATCGAGCAGGCCGGGCGGTACAGGTACCGGATCGACGGCCGCGAGGTCGACTTCACCCCGGCCGTCGATCCGACGAGCGGCTCCGCCTATCCGATCAGTTGATAGTGTTGTCGCTTGTGACAGATGGCGCCGTCGCCGGGGTGGACCTTCCCCGGCTGCGTGAGCTCAACTCGCTGACGATCGTCCGGGCGCTGCGTGATCATCCGCCCTCGACGGTGACCGAGTTGTCACAGCGCACCGGTCTGTCCCGGCCTGCCGTCGACCTGATCGCGCAGAACCTGGTCGCCGACGGCTGGGCCACCGTGATCGAACCGGGCTCCACCAGCAGCGTCGGCCGCCCGGCCCGCCGGTACGAGTTCCGCAGTACGGCGGGGTACGTCCTCGGGGTCGACGTCGGCGTCCACAAGGTGCTCGCGCTGGTGGCCGACCTCAACGGCGAGGTGATCAACAGCCACCGGGTGACCGTTGCGGCGGATGCCGATCCGGAGGCACGCCTGGCTGCCCTCGACGAGGCGATCCGGAAGGGTCTGGCGGGCGCGAAGAAGAAGGCGAAGGACCTGTGGGCGGTGACCATCGGCGTCAGCGGGCCGGTCGATGCCTCCGGGCGGACCAGCCTGTTCACCCCGATCCCCGGCTGGCAGCAGGTCGACCTGCCCGCGCACCTGGCCGGCCAGTTCTCCTGCCCGATCATCGTGGAGAACGACTGCAAGCTGGCCGCGCTCGCCGAACGCTGGAAGGGCGCCGCCGGCGACGCGAACGACGTGATCTACCTGCTGGCCGGAATGCGGCTCGGCGCCGGTCTGATCCTCGACGGCGTCCTGCGCCGGGGGTACGGCGGTGCCGCGGGTGAGATCGGTGCGCTCAAGCAGGTCCGGTGGCTGGCAGCGCCGTCTCATCTGGAGAACTGCCCCGGCGTACCGGAGAGTGTCAGCCCGGACGACGCGGCTGCCTGGGTGTTCGACGCCGCCCGCAACGGCGATCGCCATGCGAAGACTGCCGTCACGCGCTACGTCAAAGACCTCGCTGTCGGCGCCGCCGCGCTCGTTCTGGCACTCGATCCGCAGCTCGTCATCTACGGCGGCGGTTTCTCCCGCTCGGCCGACCTTGTCCTGGCGCCGCTGCGCGCCGAGCTGCAGCGCCTCTGCCTGCGCGTCCCCGAGGTCCGCGCCTCCACGCTCGGCGCCGACTCGGTCGCCCTGGGCGCGGTCCGGCTCGCCCTCAACGAACTGGACACCCGACTGTTCAGCACCACTCTGTCCTCCCCGGCGGCACCTACCAGTAGCTAGCAAGTGTCCAGAGACCTGGGCCACTACGCCGATCTCCTGGATCCCGAACGCCTGGTGGGCAACCTCCACCGCGCCTACTCCGAACTCGACGGCGGCCCGAACGGCACCCCCATCGACGTCATCGCCGCCCGCACCGACATGGTCGCCTACAACGACGGCAAGCCCCTGACCTCACACGCCTGATCTCTAGCGCACGGCATCCGCTGACTTGGCCCAGTTCTCATGGAGGGTGTCCAGGTAGGACTGGGCCTGGGCGCCTGGTTTTGCACCGTTGGCGAAGGCGCGCATGTTGCGGGTGCCGGTGTTGTAGCCGAGGGCAAGCAATTCGTCCTTGGTGAACTTGCCCGTACTACGGGGCAGGCGCGCGGCGAGGTCGTGCAGGTGCCAGGCGGCCGCTTCGATGGCGAGTTCCGGGTGGTCGGGCAACTCGTCCCAGCTCCGGCGGGCGAAGGAGCGGCCGCGCTTGGCCTCGTCGTACGCCGCCTTGTGCATGTTCGCGATCCCGAAGGCAGCGTCCGGTTTGAGGTGCTGCCAGGAGCGTTCCAGTTGCGGGTTGTGCGGCTTGTAGTCCTCGTTGTACAAGATTGCCATCAGCAACTGAGGGCTGATCCCCGCACGCCCGGCAGAACCACGAACCTGTACTGCGAAGTCGGCCGGATCGTAGTTCGCGAACCAGTCCTCCTCGACCGTCGGCTTGGCAGTAGGCGGCTTGGCAGACCTGGGAGCGGGAGTCGGCGCCTCGGAGACGACGGCCTGCGGCTGATCCACCGCCTTCGGCGGGTCGGTGGAGTCGCCGCCGCGCGCAGCCCACGCCGCCACGAGCACAGCACCTGCCGCAACCCACCACCAGCCCTTGCTCACACCACGACGATACGGCCCCCGTCGGCTGCGAGCTCGACGCACCGCGGCCGAGGTCTGGACACGCTCCGCCCGGATGTGGTCACATACGGTCTGCACGAAGTTTCCATCGTTGTAGACCCGCCCCTCCAAGGATCGGAGTTCTCTCGTGCGGAAGACCATCGCCCTGACCCTTGCTGCCTGCGCCATCGCTGCAGGCACAGTCGCGCTGCCCGCCGCAGCCAGACCTGATCGGCAGACAGTCGTCGCGGGGAACGCCAGATTCCAGGTGCTCTCACCGACGCTGATCCGGACCGAGTACGCCGGCGACGGGCACTTCCAGGACGCGGCGACCTTCAACGCCGTCGGCCGGAAAGACTTCAGCCCGACGCCGTTCACGTCGTCGACCGCCCACGGCGTACTGACGATCCGGACGAGCGCGGCAACGCTGACCTATCGCCTGGGTTCCGGCCCGTTCGACGCCGGGAACCTCGGCATCAGCCTGAACGCCGGACCCGCGAAGGTCGCCGCCGCACCCTGGCATCGGCTGATCTGCGCGGTCGGCGCGTTGTGCGAGGCCGAAGACCTCACCGCGGACGGCTTGGGCACGGCCACCGACCACAACGGCTTCACCGGCGGCGGATTCCTCGCCGGCTTCGAAACCACCGGCGCCCAGGCCAGCGCCGATGTCAACGCCGCCGAAGCAGGGACCTACACACTCACCGCCCGGTACGCGAACGGCACCGGCGGCGACGGCAAACACGAAGTACGGACTCTCAGTCTGTCCGTCGACGGTGGTCCGGCCCAGAGCGTCTCCTTCGCCCCGACCGACGACTGGGACTCCTGGTCGCTCGCCTCCGCGCCGATCACGCTCAGCGCCGGCCATCACGTCGTGAAGCTCAGCCGCTCGGCGACCGACTCGGGCAACCTCAACCTCGACAGCTTCGCCGTCCTCAAGGCCGGCACTGCCTACCCGCCCGCGTCCGCACGCGCCTACGGCGACTGCGCTTTCGGGGTCAGCTGCGAGGCCGAGTCGGGTCTCCCCGGCGGCTCAGCGAGGCTGGCGAGCGACCACCCGTCGTACGCCGGACGCGGGTTCATCGCCGAGCTCAACGACGGCGCGAGCCTCACCCAGCGAATCGTCGGCGTCCCCGCGGACGGCACCTACCAACTCTCCCTGCGCTACGCCAACGGCGTCGGCGGCGACGGTCGCCACGAAACGCGAACCGCCGCTGTCACCGCCGCCGGCGTCACCCGTACTGCGTCCTTCCCGGTGACCACCGACTGGAACGCCTGGGCGACGACATCGGTCCCGGTCGATCTCAAAGCAGGCACCAACGAGGTCGTCCTCAGCTGCCCCGGTACGACGAGTTGCCATGTGAACCTGGATACGGTCGCAACCGGCGTACCGGCTCCGCAGCCGCATCTCGCGCTCGGCGGATACCGGCGCGGCCTCGACGGAGTCAACGGTGACAACGGCTCGCCGTCCACCACCGAAGGACTCCTGCACCAGGACGGCTGGTATCTCCTGGACGACACCACCTCGGCGCTCTCCAACGGCAGCCGGATCACGCAGCGCCCGACGCATGGCGCAAACCCTTACCAGGATGGCTATGTCTTTGCCTTCGGCCACAATTACAAGGCCGGGCTCGGCGATCTGGCGACGCTGACCGGACCGCCCGAACTGCTACCGCGATGGGCCTACGGCGTCTGGTATTCCGAGTACTTCGATCGCACCGCCGCCGACTACCGTGACACGATCCTGCCGCAGTTCCGCGCCAACGGCGTACCGCTGGATGTGCTCGTCACCGACACCGACTTCAAAGCGCCGGACACCTGGAACGGCTGGGAGTTCGACCGGACGAAGTTCCCCGATCCGGCGGCGTTCTTCGCCTGGTCCAAGTCAGAGGGCCTGCACAACAACCTCAACATCCATCCCAGCATCATGGGATCCGACCCACAGTTCGCCCAGGCCCAGGCGACCGCCAAGGGCAAGCTGACGAAGTCCGGCTGCGGCACCGACTGCTACGTCTTCGACTGGGGCGACCCGGACCAGCTCAAGGCCTACCTCGATCTGCATCGCGAGATGATGCGACAAGGCAACGACTTCTGGTGGCTCGACTGGTGCTGCGACAGCTCGCGGTCCAGCCTGCCGGGGGTGACGCCGGATGCGTGGATCAACCAGCAGTACGCCGACCTGGCCGCGCCGGCGATCGGCCGCGGGTTCGCCATCTCGCGGGCCTACGGTTCGCTGCAGGCCGGCGGCTATGGCGGCCCGATCGGATTCGCGACGGGTCCCTGGGCGGACAAGCGCAGTACGTTGCACTTCACCGGCGACACGTCCTCGACCTGGGGCACGCTCCGGATGGAGGTCGGCGCCACTCCGGCCGAGTCGGCGGCGACCGGCATGTCGGCGATCAGCCACGACATCGGCGGCCACAACGACACCACCGGGTTGCCGGGCAGCGAGATCTACACCTCTGGCGGGCAACAGCGTCGGACGGTCAAGTTGCCCGACGACATGTACGCGCGCTGGGTGCAGCTCGGCACGTTCCAGCCGATCGACCGGCTGCACAGCAACCACAGTGACCGGCTGCCGTGGCAATACGGTACTGCGGCCGCGCAGTCGGCGACCCGATTCCTCAACCTGCGCGAGAACCTGGTGCCGTACACCTACACGCTCGCTCAGCAGGCGTCGACAACCGGCGTACCGGTGGTTCGACCGACCTATCTGGAGTATCCGGACGAACCGGCTGCCTACACCGCCGCCGGAAGCGAGTACTTCTACGGACCGGACCTGCTCGTGGCTCCGGTGACGACGCCGGGCACGCAGACGACCACCACTGTCTGGTTCCCACCCGGCCAATGGACCGACTACTTCACCGGCAAGACCTACGCCGGCGGAACCACCCAGCAGGTCACCAGCACCCTCGACACCATGCCGGTGTTCCTCCGCTCCGGCGGCATCATGACCACCCGCACGACGAACGTGACCAACGACGTACAGAACCCGCTGACGAAGGTCACCGCAACCGTCGCCACCGGCGCCAACGGCCGCTTCACCCTCTACGAAGACGACGGATCGACCACGAACAAGTCGTTGCACTCAACAACAAACCTCACCTACACCGAGTCGCGCGGCAACCACACCCTCACCATCGACAGAAAGCACGAGTGGACGATCAAGTTCCTCGGCGTCCAGACACCACCCTCCAGAGTCACCGTCGACGGCCGCCGCCTCACCACCTGGTCCTGGGACCCCACCACCCAAACCCTCACCGTGCCAACCCACGGAGGCTCCCGAGTCTCCTTCTGAGTGCCACGGGCTTTTCTCAAGCAGACAAGGAGACTTCTTCGGAATCGTCGCGGAAGTCGCTGAGTAGGTCCGCCAGTTTGCGCTGTGCTCGCCAGGTCCGGCTTTTCACGGTGCCGAGTGCTACGCCGAGGTGGTCGGCGATCGCGGATTGCGGATAGCCGTCGTAGTACGCGAGTTGAAGGATCACCCTTTCCTCTTCGCTGAGCTGATCCAGCGCCTCGCGAACCCGCCAGGCCTCCCAGGCGGACTCCAGCGACGGCCCTTCGACGGCGATCGCGCGCCCCACGTACAGGTCGGAATCGAGCGTCAACGCCTGCAGCGACCGCCGTTCGCGACGGTAGACGTCGATCGCGGCCCGCCGGGTGATCGCGTACAGCCAGGCCTTGAGGTCACGCGTCGGATCGAACGACTCGGCGGCCTGCCAAGCCCGCGTAAACGCACGCTGCACCGCATCCGCCGCAAGCTCACGATTGCTCAGGACACTCATCGCCGTAGCAAACATCGCCCGCGAGTACCGCCTGTACACCTCCGCGAAAACCGCCTCGTCCCCCCGGCGAAACCCCTCCGCCAGCACCCGCTCCTCGAACTCCATCAATTCCCCTCCGACTCCCCCGAACTCCTTGCGACTACCAAGCTCGCAGTTGTCCCGGATCCCTACATCGGTGAGAAATGCCTATTCGGCGCCGCCGCTGCCTACCTACTCGTCAGGGCCGCCGAACAGTTCGGTGTGAATGCGCTGCTGGAGATCCTCGGGTGGCTCGGCCCAGACCGCATCCATCCGCAGCAGCTCCTCGACGGCAGGTAGCTCCTGCTCTTCGGCCATCTCTCGCGCCCTGCCTTCCCGGTCCACCACCATCGGCAAGCTCTCCCCCAGTACGCAGCCCGGCCCCCGATCGGATCCGGTCATCCACTGGGCGGAAGGCGCCGTGTCAGGCCAGCGTCACCACGGTGCCGGTTGTCCGGGCTTCCTCTGCAGCCCAGACGACGCGATGGGTGGCGAGGCTGGCGGCCGCGTCGGTCGGTAACAAGCTCGGATCGCCGGTGGCGACGGCTCGCAAGAAGCTGGCGGTGAGCTCCTGGTCCCCGCCCCCGTGACCGTCGCCATTGGCCTCCGGTACGGCGAGAAGCTCTTCGTCACCGGTGCGGAAGTCCACCAGCCGGATCGTGCTGCCGTCGCCGTCCAGGAAGCCGTGCGTGCCGAGGAGTCTGGTCCGGCGATGCTCCATCGGCGTGAACGCGCTCATCGTGAACGAGCAGGTGCCGCCGTCGGGGAACTCCAGGTTCACCACCTGGTGGTCGACCACATCGTTGTCGCAGGCATACACACAGCGTCCGTACGGACCGGTGCGCAGCGCTTCGAGGACGCCGGCCTCGGTGCGGTCGTCGGTCACCGCACCCAACGGCCAGAAGTGCTGATCGGGGTCGGCCAACGCTGCCGAGGTAGAGGCGCTTGGCCGAGTACGGGACAGGTCGCGTTCGAGCGGACAGTCGACGCATCGCGCCGCGGCTCGTGGCGGTCGCTCGGAGGCCTTGAAATGCGTCAGGCTGCCGAACGAGCTGACCCGCGCCGGCACCGCACCGAACAGGTGCACGAGCCAGTCGAGATCGTGGCAGGCCTTGGTCAGCAGCATCGGCGCCGAGGTGTCCGAGCGCCGCCAGTTGCCGCGGACAAAGGAATGCGCCTGATGCCACCAGCCGACCGGCTCGAGGTGCTGCACGTTCACCAGCCGCCCGATCCGGCCGGACTCGAGCAGCTCCTTCAACATCCGCGTGTACGGCGTGTAGCGCAGCACGTGGCAGACCGCCAGGATGATCCCGTTGCGTTGCGCGGCGCCGGTGATCGCCTCGGCGTCCTCCTCGGTCGTCGCCATCGGCTTCTCCAGCAGCAGGTGATAGCCGAGATCAGCCAGCCGTACCGCGGGCGCCGTGTGCAACTGATCCTGGGTCGCGACGATCGCCGCATCCGCCAGCCTGCCCGGCATCGGCGAGGTCGGCCCAGTCGGCGTACACGGTGCTCGGTCGGTACGCCGAACTCTTCGCCGAGCGCCGACCGGCGGCCGGGATCGGGCTCGGCGATCGCGGTCACCCGCGCCCGCCCGTCGCCGACCGCGCGCCGGGCGTACAGCTGGCCCCGCAGCCCGCCGCCCACCAGAGCTAGAGTCACGCCAGTCATGGATTCCTTTCCGCGCCTACTATAGTATTATCCAGGAGTCCATCATTATTGGCAGCGATGTCGACGAACCTCAAGGGGGCGGCCATGACCGAGGAGCAGAGCGGCGGCGACCTCTCCCGGCTGCGGCAGCTCAACGCGCTCGGCAGCGATCCGGGCACTGCGCGACGATCAGCCGCTGACGCTGACCGAGCTGGCCAAGCGGACCGGCCTGTCCCGCGCCTCGACCGAGGACGTGGTCCGCGAACTGGTCGGGCGCGGCTGGGTGGCCGAGGTCGAACCGGCCGACCGGCACCCTCGGCCGGCCCGCTCGCCGCTACCGGTTCGCCGCCGACGCCGGCCGGGTGCTCGGCGTCGACATCGGCGGCCACACGATCCGCGCCCTGGTCACCGACCTCGACGGCGAGGTGCTGCGAGCTCACCGTGCTCGAGCGTGACGCCCGAGCTCGGCCGCCGGGAGCGGCTGGCCGCCATCGACGAGTGCGTCGCCGCGGCGCTTGGCGCAGCGCCGGGACGACGCCCGACCAGATCTGGTCGACCGGGGTGGCCACCACCGGCCTGGTCGACGGCACCGGCAAGGTGATGCTGTCCGACTCGCTGACCGAGTGGACCGGCGTCGACCTGGCCGCGCACCTGAGACGCCAGGTCGCCGGGCCCGGTCAGGGTCGAGAACGACAGCAAGCTGGCCGCGCTGGCCGAGTCCTGGCGTGGGGTCGCCCGGTACGCCAAGGACGTGGTGTTCCTGCTGGCCGGCCTGCGGACCGGTACCGGCCTGATCATCGACGGCAAGCTGCATCGCGGGTTCGGCAACGCCGCCGGTGAGATCGGCGCGCTGCCGGCGGTCGGCTGGCACACGGGCGCCGGAGCATCTGCGCGCCTGGCCGGCACCCAGGAGCGACAAGTTCGGCGACGTGTTCCTGGCGGCGCGCGACGGTGATCGCGAGCGCGGTCCGGGCGGTCCGGAAGTACACCCGCGACGTGGCGGTCGGCGTCTCCGCGCTGATCCTGACGCTCGATCCGGAGCTGGTCGTGATCGGCGGTGGCTTCTCCCGGTCGGCCGACGTGGTGGTCGAGCCACTGCGCCGCGAGCTCGACCGCTGGTGCCTGCGCACGCCGGAGATCCGGGTCTCGACGTTCGGGGACGAGGGCGTCGCGTTCGGCGCCGTCCGGCTCGCGCTGGAGCAGGTCGAGGCCATGATTGCCCGCAACTGACCACTTCTGCGCAGATTTGCGCATCGATTTGCGCTGAACCCTTGACATCATTTCCCTGGACTCCATGATTATCCCATTCACTGCGGGATGTCTCAGGAGGATCCGGAATGCGGATGGCGAAGATGCTGAGCGCAGCACTGCTCGGACAGGCTTGCTCGCCGTCTGCAGCCTGTTCGGGAGGCGACGACAAGGCCGCCGTCGACCCGAACGCGAAGGTCACGCTGTCGTACGGCGTCTGGGACGCCAACCAGAAGCCGGTGATGGAGTCACTCGCCGCCGAGTTCACCAAGACCCACCCGAACATCACCGTCCAGGTCCAGCTCACGCCGTGGGCCGACTACTGGACCAAGCTCAAGGCCGCGGCGACCGGCGGCGCGGCGCCGGACGTGTTCTGGATGAACGGCCCCAACTTCCAGCTCTACGCCTCCAACAAGGTGATCGCGCCGATGCCGGGCGAGGCCGACCTGTCGGTCTACCCCAAGCCGCTGGCCGATCTGTACACGTTCGAGGGCAAGCCGTACGGGCTGCCGAAGGACATGGACACCGTCGGCGTCTGGTACAACAAGACGCTCTTCGACGCGAAGAAGGTGCCCGTACCCGAAGGACGACTGGACCTGGGCCGACTTCCAGGACGCCGCCGCGAAGCTCACCGACCCGGCCAAGGGCATCTACGGCACCGCGGCTCAGCTGGGCAGCTTCCAGGAGTACCAGTACGACACGATCGCCCAGGCCGGCGGCTACGTGATCTCACCGGACGGCAAGAAGTCCGGCTACGACGACCCGAAGACGATCGCCGGGCCTGAAGTTCTGGACCGACCTGATCGAGAAGAAGCAGCTCCCCGGACCTGAAGACGATGACCGACACCACGCCGATCCAGCTCTTCGAGGCCGGCAAGATCGCGATGTACTGGGGCGGCTCGTGGAACGTCTCGGAGTTCACCGCGAACAGCTACACCAAGGGCAAGGTCGACGTCGCCCCGCTGCCCAAGGGCGAGAAGCAGGCGACCATCATCCACGGCGTCGCGAACGTCGTCTCGACCAAGACTCGCGCATCCCGACCAGGCCTGGGAGTTCGTCAGCTACCTCGGCTCGAAGGACGGCCGCGGAGCTCCTCGGCCAGAAGGGCCCGATCCCGGCGTACAACGGGACGCAGACGGCGTGGGTCAAGGCGCATCCCGAGCTCAAGCTGCAGACCTTCATGGATTCCGTGAGCTACGCGGTTCCGTTCCCGGTCTCGAAGAACACCGCCGCCTGGAACGAAGCCGAGCTCACCTATCTCACCAAGGCGTGGACCGGTGCGGAGCCGATCGACAAGGCCGCGACCGACCTGGCCCAGGCCATGAACACGCTGCTCGCCAAGGAATGACATGACGGTACGTCACCGCGGCAGGAAACCTCGCGGCACAGACGGCGCCACGCGGCGGGCGCGGGGCACGCGGACGGGTCAAGGAGGCCCTGTGGGGGTACGCGTTCATCGCCCCCACCGGGCTGGGGCATCGCGGTCTTCTACCTCTGGCCGGTGCTGCAGACCGCGTACTTCTCGCTCACCGAGTGGGGCGCGTTCGGCGGCCACACCTGGACCGGACGTCGACAACTACCGCCGGCTGGTCAGCGACCCGGAGGTCGGCCGGTCGCTGGTGAACACGCTGACCTACACCGGGCTCGGCCTGATCAGCATCCCGCTGGCGATCGGCTTCGCGGTGCTGCTCAACCGCAAGGGCATGCGGTTCGTCGGCCTCTACCGCACGTTGTTCTTCCTGCCGGTCGTCACGATGCCGGTAGCGATCGCGATGGTCTGGCGCTGGCTCTACAACGGCGACTACGGCCTGATCAACTACCTGCTGTCGCTGGTCGGGATCGACGGCCCGAACTGGGTGGCCGACCCGGCCACCGCGCTCTACGCGCTGGTCGTGGTCGGCGTCTGGGCAGCGTCGGCTACAACCTGATCATCTTCCTGGCCGGCCTGCAGGCGATCCCCAAGGAGTACTACGAGGCGGCGGCGATCGACGGCGCCAGCCCGGTCCGCCAGTTCTTCCACGTCACCCTGCCGCTGCTGTCGCCGACCGCGTTCTTCGTCTCGGTCGTCTCGGTGATCGGCTCGCTGCAGCTGTTCGACCTCGTCTACGTGATGGCCGGCTCCGGTGCCGGCTGCGCGGGCCAACCCGGCGTTCCCCCGGCTGGAGACCGTCGTCCAGCTGTTCTACGACCGGGCCTTCGTCACCAACGACCGCGGCTACGCGGCCGCGATCGTGATGATGCTGCTGCTCATCATCGTCGTCCTGACCGCCGTGCAGTTCCGGTTCCAGAAGAGGTGGGTGCACTATGCGTAACAAGAACCTGGGAGTGCACACCATCCTGATCGCCTCGGCGCTGGCGATGGTCGCGCCGTTCGTCTGGCAGATCATCACCTCGCTGAAGTCGTTGAGCAACGCAACGAGGTCCCGCCGTCGCTGCTCCCGGAAGGCCGCTGGGACAACTACGGCAAGGTCTTCGACGTCCTCCCGTTCGGTCATCAGTTCCTCAACACCGTGCTGATGGCCGGGCTGCGCACGATCGGCCAGGTGCTGTTCTGCTCGATGGCCGCCTATGCCTTCGCCCGGCTGCGGTTCCCGGGCCGGAACGTGCTCTTCGGCGTGCTGCTGTCGGTGCTGATGGTGCCGCCGCAGCTGTTCATCATTCCGCAGTACCAGATCATGGCGGACGCTCGGCTGGCTCAACTCCCTGCAGGCGTTGGTGGTTCCGGGGCTGTTCAGCGCGTTCGGCGTCTTCCTGCTCCGCCAGTTCTTCCTCGGGCTGCCCAAGGAACTCGAGGAGGCCGCTGCGATCGACGGCGCCGGACCCGTCCGCATCTACTGGTCGATCGTGCTGCCGCTGGCCCGGCCCGGCCTGGTCGCGCTCGCCCTGCTTGGTCCTGCTCTGGTCCTGGAACGACCTGTTCTGGCCGCTGGTGGTCAACACCGACCCCGACAAGATGACGCTGTCGGCCGGTCTCGCCTCCCTGCAAGGGCAGTTCCAGACCGACTACCCGGTCCTGATGGCCGGTTCGTTGCTCGCTTCCCTGCCGATCATCGCGATCTTCACCCTGCTGCAGCGCCAGTTCATCCAAGGCATCGCCACATCCGGCATCAAAGGCTGACTCCAGGAGGCTCCCGCCCATGAGATCTCTCAAGCTGCTCGCCGGCATCGTCGTCGGCAGTCTCGCCGCCGCCCTCGCCATCGTCTCGCCCGCCTACGCCGCCATCAGCGGGCTCTCGGCAACCAACGACGCGACCACCGTCACCTATCAGTTCACCTTCACCGGCGCCCCGCAGTACGCGCGGACCTACATCGACACCGACCGGAACACCGCCACCGGCTATGCGCAGGGCGGGATCGGGGCCGACTACCTGCTGGAGAACAACAGCCTGTACCACCACAACGGCGGTGGTTGGAGCTGGACGCTGGTCACGGCCGTGACGTACTCCGCCACCGGCGGGGTCGCCCGCTGGACGGTGAACCGCGCCAGCCTCGGCGAGACCGCGACCCCGAATGACGCCGATCTCGTCTTCCAGGTCGAGAGCCCGCTGGAGACCTCGGCGAAGTTCACCCACGTCTACAGCGGCGGCGGCGGGGGCTCGCAGGTGAACTACACGGCCGCGACCGACAACTTCGCGAATCCGGAGCGCGGGCTCTACCACCACACGGGAGACTGCGACAAGACCGACTTCTCGCTCGCGACGTTGCAGAGCTACCGCACCAGCCAAGGGATCTCGCTGGTGATGTGCGTGTTCTACCTTGCAGAGTTCAAGAACTCGGCCATCTCGCAGGCGCAGCTGGATCAGCTACAGCAGCAACTCACGACGGTTCGGGCTGCTGGGTTGAAGATGATTCTCCGCTTCGCCTACACGACCTCGACGGCCGGCGACGACGCGCCGCTGGCCCGCGTGCAGTCTCACCTCGACCAGCTGGCGCCGTACCTGAGCAGCAACAAGGACGTCATCGCCGTCATGCAGGCGGGTTTCATCGGCGCCTGGGGCGAGTGGTACTACACGCAGAACTTCGGCAACGCCGGCACCGTGACCGCCGACCGACTGGGCCAACCGCAAGGCCGTCGTCGACAAGATCCTCAGCGTGCTGCCGTCGGACCGGATGGTCCAGCTCCGCACGCCGAAGATCAAGCGGACGATGTACTCGACCAGCCCGGTCGCGCCCGGTCCAGGCGTACAACGGCTCGGCGCTGTCCCGGCTCGGTCACCACAACGACTGCTTCCTGGCCAGCCCGGACGACTTCGGCACCTACGAGAACACCTCGGTCGAGTATCCGTACCTGCAGTCCGACACCACCTACGTCGCGATGGGCGGCGAGACCTGCGCGTCGAACCCACCGCGCTCGACCTGCCCGACCGCGCTGAGCGAGCTCGGCCAGTTCCACTGGTCCTACCTGAACACCGACTACGAGCCCGACGTGCTCAACTCGTGGAGCACCGGCGGCTGCCTGGCCGACATCACCAAGCGCCTCGGCTACCGCTTCACCCTGCAGAACGGCACCTACCCGACGACAGCCACCCGAGGCGGCAGCCTGCCGATCACGATCACCCTGCGCAACGACGGCTTCGCCACGCCGTACAACCCGCGCACCGCGTCGAGCTCGTACTGCGGAACACCTCCACCGGCGCCGTCACACGACTGCCCTGACCACCGATCCCCGCCGCTGGACGGCCGGCGCGACCACCACGATCTCGCAGACGCTCACCGTTCCCTCCAGTCTGCCGACCGGGTCCTACGCCCTGCTCCTCAACCTGCCCGACCCGCAGCTGTCCACCCGCCCCGAGTACTCCGTGCGCTTCGCGAACCAGTCCACCTGGGAATCCGCGACCGGCATGAACTCGCTCCTGCGCACCATCACCGTCAGCTAAGTCCAAGGAGACCATTGTGAAACGCCTGTTCGCTGCCATCGCCTTGCTGAGTCTGCGCGTTGCCGACCCAGGCAGCCGTTGCCACCAGCAACGGATCGAAGACGCACCCACACCTACACCGCGTCCGACGCCGTGATCGCCAACCCGGAGCGCGGCTTCTACCACCACACCGAGACGCACTACTGCGCCGACGGCACCGGCTACACGCCGCTCGATGTCTCCACGCTGCGCAACTTCCGGACCCAGGAGAACATCACGCAGATCCTCCGGGTCTTCTACCTGGAGAAGTTCGCCGGCCAGGACGCGCTCGACAAGGCCTACCTGGACAAGGTCCGCGCCGACTTCCGGACCATCCGGGCCGCCGGGGTGAAGGCGATCGTCCGCTTCGCCTACGCGCTCCCCGGCGACGGCTGGCCACCGCCCACGCCGTACGGCGATGCGCCGCTGCCGCGGGTGCTCAAGCACATCAACCAGTTGACGCCGATCCTGCGGGAGAACTCCGACGTCATCGAGCTGGTCCAGGAGGGCTTCATCGGCTTGTGGGGCGAGGGTTACTACACCGACTACTTCTCCGATCCCGCCGACCCGAGCATCGTCACCGACCAGAACTGGGCCGACCGCAAGGCCGTCACCGACGCGCTGCTCCGGGCGCTCCCCCGCGACCGGATGATCCAGGTGCGCACGCCGTACATGAAGCAACGCACGTACGGCGTACCGACCGGAACCGCGGGTGGACTCGACGCGGCTCATGCGTACGACGGGTCGCCGGTGGCCCGGATCGGGCATCACAACGACTGCTTCCTGGCCAGCCCGGACGACTTCGGCACCTATCTCAGTGATCCGATCGAGCTCGACAAGGACTTCGTCGCGCAGGACAGCAACTACCTGCCGCAGGGCGGCGAGACCTGTGCCGTGAACTCACCCCGGTCGGACTGGCCGTCGGCGTCGGCGGAGATGGCGAGCATGCACTTCTCGTTCCTGAACACCGACTACAACCAGGACGTGCTCGAGCACCTGGGGCGACGACGGCATCACCACAGCCAAGAAGCAGCTCGGCTATCGCTTCAGCTTGGTCAAGGGGACGTTTACTGACAACTCCCGCCCGCGCGGCAATGTCTCGGTCAAGCTGGACATCCGCAACAGCGGCTGGGCCGCGCCGTACAACCCGCGGAAGGTCGAGCTGATCTTCCAAGGCGCCAAGCACAGCTACAAAGTCACGCTGCCCGCTGATCCGCGCCGGCTGGGCGCCCGGTACGACGACTTCGCTCGCACTCCAGGTGCGCGCACCCGCCGTACCGGGTCACTACCGCCTGCTGCTCAACGTCTCCGACGCGTCGCCAGCGGTCTGACAGGGGAATCCGGCCTATTCGGATCCAGTTCGCCAACACCGGCACCTGGCAGCCCGCGACCGGCTACAACGATCTCGGTCAGGTCGTGACGGTCAAGTAGACCCTATTGAGCGGCCCCGTCTGCGATCCGGAAGACGGGACCGTAGCTGCCATCGGCGGCGGCTTTCAGCACCGTCTTGCCGCCGCCGGTGGTCAGCTGAACCACTGTGTTGTTGCTGAGCCTCGTGGCCTTGCCTGTCAGGGAGATGTCGTTGAGGACGATGTCGCCCTTGGGGTTGCCGAGGACGACGACGTACAGGTCGTTGCCCTTGGCAGTGAAGACGACCTTGTCCCCGGCGGCCGTGGTCGTCGCGGACCTGGTCCAAGGGCGGCGTGCCGTCCATCGCCTCGCGGTTGGTGCGAAGCCACGCGCCGATGCCGGTCGAGCCGGCTGAGCTGCGCCGGGACGATCTCGCCTTCGCCGCCGCTCGGTCCGACGTTGAGCAGGAAGGCGCCGTTGTTCGCCGCCGCCTTGGCCGAGCTAGGCGATCAGGTCGGGCGTCTTGGTGTAGTCGGCCTCGGTCTCCCCCGGTTGTAGCCGAACGACCCGCCGATCCCGCGATCCTGCTGCCAGAACTTGGTCTGGATACTGTCGAAGTCGGTGTACTCCGGGGTCCGGAAGTCGCTGTGCGGCACGTCCTTCGGCGTACTGATGCCATCGGCAACATCCTCGTTCTTGAACAACGGCTTCATCAAGGTGTCGAACCCCCAGCGCATCGGCTTTGGGCCCATCAGCTGCGGTCCCGAACGACGCTGTCCGCCACCGGTCGTCGACGACTCCTTCCGGGACGGTGTTGTAGTAGTCCGCGATGAGCGAGTACAGCCGCTTCGAGCCGGTCGGCCAGGAGATGTCGTTCCAGAGGATGTCCGGCTTGTATCGGTTGATCAGCTCGTGCACCTGGTCGATCACGTACTCGCGGTAGTCCTCGCCGTAGTGCAGGTACGAGTAGTCGCCGAGCGTCTTCACGACCTTCTTCTGGAACGTCCAGTCGACGCCGCCGGAGTAGTACACCCCGAACTTCAGCCCTTGCTTGCGTACTGCGGCGGCCAGCTCGCCCATCAGGTCCCGCTTGGAGTGGAAGTCCGGCGCATGCGGATTCCGTACTTCGGTGGGCCACATCGAGTACCCATCGGCGTACTTCGCCGTCACCACGACGTACGAAGCACCGGCTGCCTTGAACTGTGCTGCCCACTGATCCGGGTCCCATTTGGCGAGTCCGGCTTCGAAGGTCTTGCGCGAAGTCCGCGTAGGACGCGTCGCCGTAGTGCTCCCGGTGGAACTTCGCGGTCGGCGAGGTCCGGGTCCTTCATCGCGTTCGCGTAGTCCTCGGCGTACGGGTTCCGCGTCATCGCGTGGTCGTACTGCGTCTCGAGCAGCTTGTTGAAGGTTGTCCCGGTTCGGCGCGTAGCCCGGTACGGAGTACAGGCCCCAGTGGATCATCACGCCGAACTTGGCGTCCTGGAACCACTTCGGCAACGGATGCTTGTTCAGCGACTTCAGATCCGCGGTGTAAGGCCCGGAGGTCGTCATCTCCGCCTTCCGCCCGTCCTGCCAGGCCCAGATCTTCGACCCGGCCAGAAACACCAGGACCATCACGAGGGCCAGGACGACGAGACCTCCGAACGCCCGGCGGATCCGGTGCCGCTTCTTCTTCGGGGGCTGGCTCATTTCAGTCGGCATGCTCCCAGCTTCAACTCCCCGCACCGCCCGGCGAGTCCTCCGAGAGCATCGAGGACGCAACTAAAGGTGGACCCCTCTGACTTTCGCAGCCGCTAGTCTCGGAAGGGTGCCTAGCCAGCCGGAGTCGGGGATCCTCGCCGCGTTGATCACGCCTGGCTCCCGGGCGGCACCCGGGTACGACCGTCCCACCCCGCGCGACCGGGTGGTGGATGTCGCCTTCGTGCTGGTCGGGTTCCTGCTCGGGGCGCTCGGACTCGGCGATGTCGCGAGTACGGCGAGGTTCGACCCGCCGGGCTGGCTGATCATCGCGACCTGGATCGCGTCGGCCCTTTCGTTGGCTCTGCGGCGTCGGTGGCCGGTCGGTCTGGCCGTCGTACTGATCGTGCTGTCGGTGTTCTTCCCACCCGTCGGCGGCCCGAGCGTGCTCGCGCTGTTCAGCGCGGCGGTGCACCTCCGAACGGACGTCAGCCTGGCGCTCTGCGGAGCTGGAGTTGCCTCCGGCATCTTTCAGTTCTGGGTCTATCCCCCGTCCGGCCCGGCGTCGTACTGGGTGGCGGTCGGCATCACGGCGCTGGGCTGCCTGGCGCTGACCGCGTGGGGCATCGTCGTACGGACCCGGCGGGAGCTGATGGCGTCGCTGACCGAGCGAGCCGTCCGCGCCGAGACCGAGCAGAAGCTGCGAGTCGAGCAAGGCCAGCGGCAGGAACGCGAACGGATCGCCCGCGAGATGCACGACGCACTCGGCCACCGCTTGTCCCTCCTCTCGGTCCACGCCGGCGCCGTCGAGTTCCGCCCAGACCTACCTGCTGACGAACTCTCCCGGATAGCCGGCGTCATCCGCACCAACGCCCGCGACGCCGTCTGCGGACCTCCGCGAGATCGTCGGCGTGCTCCGCTCCCAAAACGCCACCGAAGGGCCCCACCGAGGACTCACCCACTTCGACGACCTCATCACCGAATGCCGCTCAGCAGGCATGACGATAAATGTTGCCGCCAGCACCGACCTCACGACGGTGCCGGACTCCGTCGGCCGCCACGCCTACCGCATCGCCCAAGAGGGTCTGACGAACGCCCGCAAACACGCCCCCAACCAACCCGTCCACATCACGCATGGAGGGAACCCCCGGCACCGGCCTCCACATAGAGGTCACCAACCGCCTAAGCCCACGCGCCTCGGGCGCCGCAGGCGGATCGGGCCGACCACGCGCCTCGGGCGGGCCGGGCCGACCGGGTGCCTTGGGCGGCTCCGGGGGCTCCCAGGTAGGGCTGATCGGCCTCGCCGAGCGCGCGTCGCTGGCCGGCGGGAGCATCGAACACGGCGTCACACCAACCGGCGACTTCCGCCTCGCCGCCTGGCTGCCGTGGCCGAAGGGCGCCCGATGAGCGTTCGGCTTTTGCTGGTCGACGATGACCCGCTGGTTCGTGCTGGGCTGGCAGCCATGCTGGGAGGCACCGCGGAACTCGAGCTTGTTGGGCAGGCTGGTGATGGGCGGGAAGCGGTTGACGCCGTGCGGGATCTTCGGCCGGATGTTGTGTTGATGGATATCGGGATGGCGGTGCTGGACGGTGTTGCAGCCACCGCGGCGATCCGGCGGCGCGACAACCCACCGGCGGTGATCATGTTGACTACCTTCGGGTCGGACGAGTACCTGCTCAAAGCACTGCGGGCGGGGGCGTCCGGGTATCTGCTGAAGGATGCTGCGCCGACCGAGATCGTCGAGGCTGTACTGCGGGTTGCTGCTGACGAGTCGGTGTTGTCGGCGCAATCGACCCGCCAGCTGATGGACTACGTGAGCTCGGCCGATCGTAACGGCCGCCGGGAAGCAGCCGTCACGACCTTGAGCGTGTTGACCGGTCGGGAACGCGACGTCGCGCTGGCCGTTGCCCAGGGCAAGAGCAATGCCGAGATCGCCGACGAGCTCGATCTCGGCCTTGCCACCGTCAAGACCCATCTGACGCGCGCACTACGAAAGCTCGACCTGAACAACCGCGTGCAACTCGCCATCCTGGCCCACGACGCAGACCTCGTCTAACCCAGCTTGAGGTAGTCCAGGTTGAAGCCGCCGGTCTCGCAGAACACGCGTGACCAGCTGGTCGCCCGGCCGGCCAGCGTCACCGGCGCGTGCACCGACTGGTAGGTCGCCCAGCCGCCGGTGTCCGGCACCGACACCGTCGCCAGCACGGTGCCGGCCGCGTCCCGGAGCGAGATCGCGTCGGCGGCCACCGCGCCGGTGCCGTTGGCCACCCGCAGCTCCAGGTCGTAGCGTGCCGGCCTGCGGCGACGTCGACGCGGTACTGCAGCCAGTTGCCCGGCGCGGTCCAGCCGACGTTCTTGCCGCCGCTGGCCGACGGGTTGTTCTCGACGAAGTTCGCGCCGCCCTCGGTCCAGCCGTGCTGGGCGGCGTACGACTCGGCCTCGACGCTTCTCGCCGATCGGCGCGCCGTGCGGGCGTGACCGTCACGTGCACGGTCACCTCGTCGCTGGCCGCGCCGTCGGTGACGCGGAACGTCAGGTCCTGCTCGCCGGCGGCGGTCGGGTGCAGCGTGACCAGCCCGGTGCGTCGCGTCGAGGCTGACGCCGGCCGGCAGGTCGGTGGCGTAGTAGGCGAGCCGGTCGCGGTCCCGGTCGGTCGCGCGACAGCTGGACCTGGGTGGTCGCGTACTGGTCGGCGACCACGTCCGGGACGTCGGCGCAGTACCGGGCGCGTGGTTGCGGTGCGGCGACGGCACGTCGCCGTTCCAGCGGTACGTGGCGTACGCCCCGGCCGGCACCGTCGGCGACGAACGACTTGCCGCCGAGCGACGACGCGTGACCGTGCGTCGGCGCGGCGTTGGCTGTTGCCCAGGACCGCGACGAAGTCGTCGCCGCGGTCCCGGAAGACGACGTTGCTGATGCCGTTCGCCGGTCGCGCTGGACTCGACCCGGACGTGCTGCGGGCTCGAGGTACTTGGCGAACTGGCCCATCGCGTACAGCTCGTCGCGGACCGTGAACGTCCTGGGTCGTGGTGTCGACCTTGACCAGCCGGTCCGGCCACTTGGTGGTGCGGCCGACCTCGTCCCAGTCGACGTTGTTGTCCCGCGCCGGCGTCCAGTGCAGCGTGCCGCCGTCCTGGTCGGTGGTCTGCGCCCACATGCACGTAGGAGCTGGCGTCCAGCCGGAAGTAGCTCAGGATCGTGGCCGGGTTGAGGTCGCTGGTCTCGGTCATGTGCACCGGCTTGCCGGTCTGCTCGTACGCGTCCCGCATGACCGCCGGGTCGCCCCAGTACGGGTGGAACGCGATCGCGTCGGCCGCCTTGGCGGCCTTCGGGTCGTCGAAGATCCGGTAGTAGTTCTTGGTCTCGGTGCTGTTCGGGTCGCGCCAGTCCCAGAAGTTGAAGTCGTGCACGTAGAGCTCGGTGCGCAGCCGCGCGCGCGGCCACCTCGCGCTTGATCGCGACGGCCAGCTTCTGCTGCTGCTCGACGCTGATGTCCATCGCCGGGTAGACCACGTCGATGCCGGGCTCGTTGAGCAGCGTCAGCGCGTCGACCTTGATGCCGTGCTTCGCGTACGCCTGCACGTACTTGACGTAGTACCGGGCGAAGACGTCGATGCAGTCGTCGCGCAGCTTGCCGACCTGGTAGTACGTCGTGGTGCTGCCGGGCTTGCAGCGCGACCTCGCCGGTGAACCGGTTGTTGGTCTTCATCCAGGCCGGCGCGCTCCACGCGGAGGCGAAGAACGTCGCCCGCGGGTTGTAGCGCTGGATCAGCTTGACCGTGTCGACGATGTGCAGGTCGACGTCGCGCTTGATCGAGAAGTGCTTGAGCGCCGAAGTCCTCGGTGACGCCGGCGGGCAGCTCGTCGTAGGACCAGAACGGCAGGTGCTCGATCAGGTCCGGGCTGCCGATGGTCAGCCGGAACCGGTCGAGCCCGGCGCCGGTCTTCGGGTCGACCAGCAGCCGGATCGCCTGCTCCCGCTCGGCCGGGGTGAGCTTCCACAGGTTGGACACGCTGGTCTCGTCGAGCGAGAAGCCGATCGCCGGAGTACCGCTGCCGCAGCGTGGCTCGGGTCGATGACCACGGTCGCGTCGGCGGTCGCCGCCGTCGTCGCTGCGCCACGTGCGTGGTCGGCAGCGGCTGCCACGGCTGCGCGGAGCCGCTGGAGTACGTGCCGGTGACGGCAGCGCCGCGGTCCGGCCGGCTGGGCGGCGGCCTCGGTCGCGGGCAGGCCCGCGCGCCGCGAGCATGCTGCCGGCCGCCGCGGCGACGACAACCGCCGCAGAGATGGGATCGCCTCACGATTCCTCCTCGAAATCCTCGGGAAAGCGCTTGCGGCCGACAGCCTAGACATACTTCACCCCTTTATCTATGCCTTGAACTATGTGCGGTCTAGTTGGTAGGGAGAACGCAGCGGAGACAGTCCAGGACGAGGGTGGGATTCATGCCGACCGAGAGGTAGAGGCCGAGGGCCGGGGTCGGATTGTTCGTGTCGACGTGCAGGATCGTGCCGGCCCGTCCGGCCGCCGCATCGAGTGCGAACGCGTCGCGCAGCAGGAACTTCGCCAGTCCCCGCCCCCGAACTCTTCGAGTACGCCGAGCATGGCGATGTGGCCGCAGTCATCTCGACGAAGCCGTCGTTGCACTTGCGGACCGGACCGCTCGGCCGTCCACTTCGAGCACCGTCAGCTGGGACCAGTCGAAGGTCGGGAGTGCCTCCAGCGCCTCGACCCACTCGTCGTGGGGGCGGGCGACGAAGCCGAACTGACCGCGGAAGCTCTCGATGATGACCTCGTGAGCTGCCCACCGGGTGGCGTCGTCGAACGCGCCACGGCGTACGACGATGCCTTCGGGAACCTCCGGAGCGGCGATGTCGCCGATGTGATCGATCCGCATCCGGTGGTAGGTCGTACCAACTGTGCACCCGCGGTCGATCAACAGGGCGTGCAGCGGTTCGTCGGCCCGGTAGATGGCGAAATCGACGGTGATCTCGGCGTGGCCGTGCTGCGCGGCCCATCTCACGGGCCCGGCGCATCGCCCGCTCGAACAACCAGGCCGCCACTGCGGGGTCCCGCGATGTCATGTCGACCTGGATCGTCTGCCGGTCACCTAAGCCGAACGAGGCGGCAAGCCCGGCCGGCAGGCCGTTGCCGGCGAGCACGAGCCAGCTGTCGGTCCCGCGATCGAAGCCGGGCTCGGCGAGGAAGGCGGTGACCCCGTCCAGCGTGCAGTCCGCGAACCCGACCACCGCCAGGTTGTAGGCCGACAGCAGGTCGAGGATCGCTACGGCATCCTCCGGCTCAGGCGGACGGACGGTGTAGTCGTTGGGCAGTACGACCGTGGTCGTCATGCCGTACGGAGAGGTTGGCGGAGATGGACAGGACGACTGCTGTGAAGAGATTTCACGATGCCCCCTTGGACACCTGCTAGATGCGCCAAGGGGCAGCAAAGTTATCGATCAGCGGTAGGCGCGGGCCTGGAGTTCGAACAGTTCTGCGTAGCGGCCGTTGGCGGTCAGGAGGTCCTCGTGGCTGCCGATCTCTTCGACGCGGCCCTTGTGCATCACGACGATGAGATCGGCCATCCGGACGGTGGAGAAGCGGTGCGAGACCAGGACGGTGATTCCGCCGGTCTCGGTGGCGGCGATCTTGGCCGCGGCGGCGTACTGCTCGTAGAGGCGGTGCTCGGCTTCCGGGTCCAGCGCGGCGGTCGGCTCGTCGAGCAGCAACAGCAGTGGCCGCTCGCGCATGAAGGCGCGAGCCAGGGCGAGTCGTTGCCACTGGCCGCCGGACAGCTCGACGCCGTCGGTGAATCTCTTGCCCAGTTGGGTATCCAGGCCCTTCGGCAACCCGGCGACGACCGACGCCGCGTCGCCCCGCGCGACTGCCCGGAGTACGGCGTCTTCGTCGGCTGCGCGCTCGACGTCGCCGATCCCGACCACCTCGCGCGCGATCAGCTCGAACTTGACGAAGTCCTGGAAGCCGGCCGAGAGCTGGGACCGCCAAGCGTCCGGCGCGATCGCGGCGAGGTCGGTCCCGTCGACCAGCACCTGCCCGGTCGTCGGGTCGTACATCCGCGCGAGCAGCTTCACCAGCGTCGTCTTGCCGGCACCGTTCTCGCCGACCAGCGCGATCGCCGAGCCCGCCGGCAGGCTGAGACTGATGTCGCTGAGGACGGCGGAATCGCTGCCAGGGTAGGAGAATCCGACGTTCTTCAGCTCGATGCCAGACGTGAGCCGCGGCGGCGCGGGCGTCTTGCTCGCCTTCCACGAGTTGTTCTTCGCGTACTCCCGCAGCCAGTCGAAGCGGCCGAAGCTCCGCACGACTTCGCCGACCCAGTAGACGTTCTGCGCGATCCCGCCGGTCATCTGGTCGACCTGCGGCGCCAGCAGCAACACCAGTACGACGTCGCCCGCTGTCGCGTGACCGGCCCGCGCCCGACCGACCACCCAGACCACCGCAGCGGCGTACGCGAGACCGAACACCAGCCGCACGGCTCCGTCGACCTTGCCACCCCAGCGTGCCGCGTCGACCCGGCGCCGGAATCGCTCGGTCTGCAAGAAGAAGATCTTGTCCAGCAGCACCTGGGCGAGTCCGAAGACCCGCAACTCCAGTGCTGTCCGCGGGTCCTTTGCCACGTCGATGAGCCGGCCGACCAGACGCTCCTGCGGCTGTGAGTCTTCCCAGGCCTTCTGCTGCCGCGTGCTGCTCAGGTACGCCGACCAGATCCGCGCCGTACCGAGCAACGGCAGCAACAGCAGCAACGGATGGACGGATCCGAGCAGCCCGAGCACGGTGACGGTGTTGGCCACTGTGCCGATCAGCCAGAGCAGCACCTCGGCGCCGACGCCCATCCGCCAGGCGCGCTCGCGAACCAGCTCCAGCCGGTCGGAGACATCGGGTCGCTCGTGATGACTCAGACCGGGGATCCTCGTCGTCAGATCCAGCAGATCGGCGTGCACCCGGCCTTCCATCCGCTCCTGCGCGGTGCTCTGCAGCGGGAAACCCACCACGTCGGCGACGAACGAGACCGCCAGACCGGCCACGATGATCGCGATACCGAGCCCGATCGTGTCCCGCTGGTCGGTCGCGAGACCGTCGACGAGCCGACTCACGCCGTACGTCTGCGTGGGTGCCGTGATCGCCCGTGCCGCCACCAGCAGCGCCGACGTCGCCATCAGCGACGGCGCGGCCCGGAACGACGTGGAGAGCCACAGGCCGAGGATCCGCAGACTACGCATCGCTGCCCGCCTCCTCCGCCGTCACGTAGCGCTCGGCCTGCAGGCGGAACAGAGCGGCGTATGTCCCGTCCTGTTCCAGCAGCTGCTCATGCGTTCCGTCCTCCACGATCCGCCCACCCTCAAGCACGCAGATCCGGTTGGCATTGCGGACTACGGAGAAGCGGTGGGAGATGATCAGCGACGCCACTCCCGAGGTCAGCTCGAGATACCGCTCGACCAACTCGGCCTCGGCGCGCACGTCCAAAGCTGCCGCGGGCTCGTCCAGCACGAGCACACCTGCCCCGGCCTGTACTGCGAACAGGGCACGCGCCAGCGCGACGCGTTGCCACTCGCCCCCGGACAGGTCGACGCCGCCGTCGAAGGTCTTGTCGAGAATCGTGTCCCAGCCGCCGGGCAATCGGCGGACGAGGTCGTCGATGCCCGACTCGCGGGCGACCTTGGCGAGCGCGGCCTTGTCGTCGATGCGCTCGACCGCACCGAACACGACGTTCTCCGTCACCGACAACGGGAAGCGCAGGAAGTCCTGCACGATCGCGGCGACGCGGCGTTGCCAGGCATTGAGGTCGAGCTCCGCGAGATCGACACCGTCGACCGTGATGCGTCCCGTGGTCGGTCGATAGGCGCCGCCGAGCAGCTTCACCAGGGTCGATTTGCCGGCTCCGTTGACGCCGACCAGCGCGAGTGCCTCGTGCGCTCGGATGGTCAGGTCGAGGTCGCGGAGGACGTCGACGTCGGAACCCGGATAGCGGAAGCTGACCTGCTCGAACCGGATCTCGCGGGCCGGCATGGTCTCGACGCGATGCCTGGTCGTCGCGGCCACTTCGGGATGCCGCTCGGCGATCGCGCCGGGCAGTTGCTCCATCGCCCGGAACGCCGAGAGACCGCGCCGTACCTGCGCCACGCCGTACCCGTTCATCGACATCCCGATGGCGAGGATGGCCGGCACGGTCGTAGCGACCTGGGTCAGCGGCAGCTCGCCGTCGAGGGCGGCCCGGCCGACCAGCACGATCGCGAGACCGTTCGCGAGGAGACGCAGCAGGCCGACGAGGACGGACCAGTAGACGCCCTCACGCCGCTTCGCCCAGACGGCCCGGATACCGGCGGTCCATTCGCGGACGTACCGGCGTACGAGCCAGTCGTTCAGGCCGAAGACGCGGAGTTCCTTGGGAGCGTCCCGCATGCCGAGGTCGAAGAGGTATCCGGCGCGCCGCTGCTCCTCGGTGTTGCCCCACCAGACGTCGATCTCGCGCTCGACCAGCTTGCCGGTGAACAACTCCAGCCCGACGGTCACCACGAAGAGCAGGACGGCGACCAGCCAGGAGAACATCACGCCGACGATGACGGTCGAGCCGATCAGCGTGACCCGGCTCGCCAGCACATGCGGGAACTGGGACAGGCCCTGCGCCAGATGGAACCCACCCTTGCCCTTGGCCCGCTCCTGAAGATCCAGCACTTCGGTGTCCTCGAGGTGCTCGACCCGACGCGGACGGAGCAACGGCTCGGTGATGCCCACGCCGATCTCGCGGTTGACCGCGGCATCCATGGTCAGCGAGGCGACCTGCTGAACCGCCGGCGCGAGACTGTCCACGACGAACACGACCAGCAGCGCCGCAAGCAACCAGCTGAACGTGGTCAGCGACATCGCCCCCGGCGCATCGTTGATCACGTCCGGAACGGCTCCGACCACCTGCCCGGTCAGCAGCGTGACGGCCATGCCCAGCAAGGACCCGAGCACAGCCAGACCCATGGTCAGAGCTGTGCTCCGAGGCGAGGCCCGCAGGGCGTACCGGAGCAGAGTCAGCACCTGACAGACCGTAGCCGCACCCGCCGACAAAACACATCCGAGTTTCAGCTGTTTCGCTGCAGGCGCTAGAGCGGTAGGGGCCGCGGCTCAGTTGGTGACCCGGAGCTCGGGCATCGTGGTGATTGTTGTCGGCGGGGCGCTGCTGGCCGAACAAGTGATCCGTTGAACAGGGGGAACTATGGAGGAGCAGGCGACTGCCGAAGTACAGGCTCGTGTCCGGGCCAGCTTCGAGCGGCAGGGACTGATGGAGCATCTCGGCGCCCGTCTCACCCACATCACCCCCGGCCGCGTTCACATCCAGCTGCCGAGCCGCACCGAGGTCACCCAGCAGCACGGCTACTTCCACGCCGGCGCGACGAGTGCCCACCGCCGACAGCGCCGGCGGCGTACGCGGCCTCCACCTTGTTCCCCGAGGAATCATCGGTGCCCACCGTCGAATACAAGATCAACCTCCTGGCGCCCGCCGAAGGCGACTACCTGGAAGCCGTCGGCACCGTACTGCGATCCGGCCGCACCCTGACGGTGTGCAACCCGGAAGTCTTCGCCGTCACCGGCACCCACCGCACCCTCATCGCCACCGGCCAGCAAACCGTCATCCCGCATCGACCCCGCGCCCCCGGCAACCGCCGCCAGCCGAATTCCGGCTTCGGCTCGGGATCAGCTTCCGCCAATGCTCTTCTGGGCAGCGGGTCCCGGGTCCACCCGGCGTGCTCGCAGAAGAGGCTCTCGTCCTCGCCCGCGCACCGCCGCCAGCCGCAAGTGGTCCGGCTCCGGCGGGCGATCAGATCGGTGACTCTGGGGGCGGATAGGTTGGGTGGATGGTGCATGAGGGTGGGGGTTCGCAACCGCCGCAGTACGGCGCTCCGCAGTACGGGCCCCCGCAGTACGGGGTAGGGGTTCCGCAGTACGGGCCGCCGAAGAAGAGTCGGGGGCCGTTGGTGCTGGTGGCGGTGCTCGCGGTGGTGTTGATCGCGGTGCTGGCGATCGGTGCCGGGGTGTTGATGCGGAACAGCGACTCGAAGTCCGGCAGCGCGCCGAAGACCCCGTCAGTGGTCGAGTTCCGGCGGGTGGTGAAGACCGAACAGGGGCAATGCGCAACGCCGGCACAGCAAGGCGTGGCCTGTGATTCCGACGGCAACCGCTACACGCTCGGTAAGGTCGAGGTGAACGGCAGCCACGTGCGCTCGGTGAAGACCGCGACGCAGGACGGCCGGTGGTACCTGCAGCTGAGCTTCGACGACGAAGGCAAGAAGCTGTTCGCCGCCCTCACCACCGAACTCGCGCAGAAAACGCCTCCGGACAACCAGATCGCGATCGTCGTCGACGGTGCGGTCGTCACGGCTCCCACCGTCCAGTCGGCCATCACCGACGGCGAGGTCCAGATCACCGGCACCTTCAGCAAGGAAGAAGCCGAGAAACTCGCCGGCCAGATCACCGGCTGAGCCGGGCAGCAGGCTCTGCCGCCCGGCGTGACAGGGTCAGTCCTTGAAGGCGTCCTTGGCCTTCTCGGTGGCCTGTTTGAGGTCGGCCTTGCTCTCGTCGATCCGGCCCTCGGCCGCCAGGTCCTCGTTGTCGGTGGCGTCGCCGAACTTCTCCTTGGCCTCACCCTTGAGCTTCTCGGCCGCGTTCTTGATCTTGTCTCCGGCTCCCATGGGGAACTCCCTTCGCTAGGCCACCCCGGTGCCCTCGCAGCCGTGGATTATGTGTGTCGCGGGGTAAGTTACTCGGACGTCAACTGAGGAGTGGCTGTGGCGAAGACGCGGTCTTGGTGGGGCTGGGGGAACGTCGAGGACGCGGTGGCCGGTGAGGAGCGGGCGGAGCTCAGCCGGCGGGTGCTGGGGCTGATGCCGGACGCGGATCTCACCGTTCACGAGGCACCGCCGATCGACGCGTTCGCAGTGGCGCCGAGTCGGGTCCAGGCGCCGGGGTCGCTGGCCGGGATCGTGTCCGACGACAAGCTGGATCGGTTGGCGCACAGTCACGGGCAGGCGTTTCGCGACGTAGTACGGGCACTGCTCGGGAAGCTCCCGCACGTTCCTGATCTCGTCGTCCGGCCAACAGAAGAACAAGAGGTCGTCGATGTACTCGACTGGTGCAGCCGGGCCAACATCGCGGTCATCCCGTACGGCGGCGGTACGTCGTGTGTGGGCGGCGTCGAGGCCCGCGTCGGCGACGAGTACGCCGGAGTGGTCAGCCTCGATCTCCGGTCGATGGCCAGCGTCCTGGAGGTCGACAAGGCCAGCCGCGCCGCCCGAGTCCAAGCAGGAGTCCTGGGACCACACCTCGAGGAGCAGCTCAGGCCGCATGGGTACACGCTGCGCTTCTTCCCGCAGTCCTTCGAGTTCTCCAGTCTCGGCGGCTGGTTGGCGACGAGGGCCGGCGGGCACTACGCGACCCTGCACACCCACATCGACGACCTGGCCGAATCCCTGCGCGTGATCACGCCCGCCGGGGTGATCGAGTCGCGCCGCCTTCCGGCATCCGGTGCCGGACCTTCGCCGGATCGGCTGTTCCTCGGTTCCGAAGGCTCCCTCGGCGTCATCTCCGAGGCCTGGGTCAGGTTGCAGGATCGGCCGCGCTGGCGAGCGATGGCGTCGGTCGGTTTCGCGGACTACGACGCCGGAGTCCAGGCGACCCGCGCACTCTCGCAGTCCGGCCTTTACCCGACGAATTGCCGGCTGCTCGATCCCGCCGAGGCGTTCATCAACGCCGGTTCGCCGACCGCCGTACTCCTTCTCGGCTTCGAGTCCGCCGATCACCCGGTCACCGCCTGGATGGAACGCGGGCTGGAACTGTGCCGCGATCACGGCGGCACGCTCGCCGAGGACCCGCAGTACAGCGACACTGCCCATCAGGCAGCTCGCAGCGGGGCCGCGGACACCTGGCGTGCCTCGTTCCTGCGGATGCCGTACCAGCGTGACGCGCTCGCAGCGCAGAGCATGATCGTGGAGACCTTCGAAACCGCCTGCACCTGGGACCGGTTCGACCAGTTGCGCAACTCGGTCAACGAAGCGGCTCTGTCCGTACTACGTGACGTCGGTGCCGTCGGCGTCGTGACGTGCCGCTTCACCCATGTCTATCCCGACGGACCGGCCCCGTACTTCGGGATCTACGCCGCCGGCCAATGGGGCAAGACCGTCGAGCAGTGGGACGAAATCAAGGCAGCTGTCTCCGAGGCGATCATCACCAACGGTGGCACCATCACCCACCACCACGCGGTCGGCCGCGACCACCGTCCCTGGTACGACCAGCAGCGTCCCGACCTCTTCGCCGCCACTCTCCGAGCCGGCAAGGCCACCCTCGACCCGGCCGGCATCCTCAACCCGGGCGTGCTGATCTGACGAGACGCAGGTCACGTCCACTGCTTGTTACGTTTGCACGCTCGCGCGTGTCAACGGGGTGTATCCACCAGCAAAGCTAAAGGAGACACCTCCCATGAACGCGCGGATCAACGACATCGGTCAGGCAGTCGCGGGACACATCGTGAAGTACGTCAACTCCGCCAACAAGGTGGTCGCCGACTCGACGCTGCCGAAGGTCACCCAGGAACTGGTGAAGCTTCGGGCGAGCCAGATCAACGGCTGCGGTTTCTGCACCGATATGCACAGCAAGGACGCGTTGGCAGCCGGAGAAACGCAACAGCGGCTGAACCTGGTCGCGGCGTGGCGGGAAGCGACGGTCTTCACCGAGGCCGAGCGGGCGGCGCTCGAACTCGCCGAAGAGGGCACCCGGATCGCCGACGCGGCCGGTGGTGTCTCGGACGACCTCTGGGACTCCGTCCGGAAGCACTACGACGCCGACCAGCTTGCCGCGCTGCTCGGACTGATCGCGTTGATCAATGCCTACAACCGGATGAACGTGATGCTCCGGACGCCGGCCGGCTCCTACCAGCCCGAAGCTCACTAACATGATCAGCAGGGTGTAGTCACGTCTTGACAGCGGGTTCGGGGCGTTCGATGATCTGGGAGCTATACCGGTTTATCTCTCCGGTCCACAGGCAGCCCTTGTGGCGGGCCGGGGGTGATTAACCGGTATAGCGCTCCCGTCCGCCCGAAGAGGAGTTGAGAATGAGTCAAGAGCTCATGCGGCGCAGGACCCTGCTGTCACTGCTCGCCGCCGGCACCGCCGCAGCCGCGACCGGCGTGACCGCGGCCGGTACCGCCGAGGCCGCGCAACCGGCCTGCGCCCGCGGCGCGAAGTCCGGCCCGATCTCGGTCGCCTATGTCGAGGTCAACAACAACAGCATGGTGAACGTCGGCAAGTACACGCTCGCCAACGGCGGCGCCCAGGTGTTCGACATCGGGGTGATCTTCGCGGCCAACATCAACTACGACGGCACGAAGGCGTACCTGTCCTTCAACGAGAACGTCCAGCGCGTGCTCGACAACGCCGCGACCGAGATCCGCCCGCTGCAGGCCAAGGGCATCAAGGTGCTGCTCTCGATCCTCGGCAACCACCAGGGCGCCGGCTTCGCGAACTTCCCGAGCAAGGCGGCCGCCGAGGCCTTCGCGCAGGAGCTCGCGAACGCAGTCACGCAGTACGGGCTGGACGGGATCGACTTCGACGACGAGTACGCGGAGTACGGGAACAACGGCACCGGGCAGCCGAACGCCAGCTCGTTCTTCTACCTGGTCTCGGCGCTGCGCCAGAAGCTGCCGAACAAGCTGATCACCCTGTACGACATCGGCCCGTCGGCGGAACGCCTGACCTACAACGGCCAGAGCATCGCCAACACCTTCAACTACGCCTGGAACCCGTACTACGGAACGTGGTCCGTGCCGCGCGGACCGAGCGCCAAGTCGAAGCTCTCCCCCGCCGCGATCCAGATCAACGCGACGAGCACGACGACGGCGGCAAGTCTGGCGACGCGCACGGTGAACGAGGGGTACGGCGTCTTCCTGACGTACGACCTCGGCGCCTCGGACAGTCACACCTACATCTCGTCCTTCACCAACAAGCTCTACAACAGCGCCGCGGTCTACAAACCCTGATCGATCCGCTGCCCCCTCCACGTGTTGCGATGGAGCGATTCATTCGCGTGGAGGGGAGCAGTGGCATGGGGCGATCGAAGCCGATCGAGCCGCCGAGCGGGCCATTGACGGACGGGGTGGTGATTTTGCGGCCGCGGCGGGAGTCCGATCTGGACGCGATCATGGCCGCCAGTCGTGATCCGGAGAGCCTCCGCTGGCTGACCGACCCGCCGATGAACGACGAGACCCGGCGGACGAGCCTGGCCCGCGTCGCCGAGGCCTGGGAGACCGGGACCGCCGCCCCGCTGATGATCGCCGCGGCCGAGAGCGACGAGCCGGTCGGGATCGTGAACCTGCAGTTCCGCGACGACGAGGTGGCGGCGATCGCGTACAGCGTCTTCCCCGCGCACCGCGGCCAGGGCATCGCGCCGCGGGCTGTCGAGTTGGTGAGCGGCTGGGGCCTGGACGAACTCGGCCTCACCCAGCTGATCCTGGAGGCCGACGAGGGCAACGCGGCATCCCTCCGGGTCGCCGAGAAATGCGGTTTCGCCAGGATCGGCACCCGGGTCGAGGAAACCGGCGAGACCCTGGCGGTTTTCGCCCGCTCCGCGAGCTGAGCACCCGGCGTACGGATTCTTTGCGTTTGGCAACTTCGGCGTTGGGCACCTGGGTCGCGTACGGCGTCTCGGTTCCACCCAGACGGTACGACGGGGCGTAACACCAACGGGAAGGAAGTTCACGAGATGGGTGTCTTCGACAACCTCAAGGACAAGGCCGGCGACGCGGTCGACAGCCAGGGCGACAAGATCGGCGAAGGCGTCGACAAGGCCGGCGATGCGCTGGACGAGAAGACCGGCGGCAAGTACGGCGACAAGATCGACCAGGGCGGCGACATGGCCAAGGACCGCCTCGACTCGCTCGACGGCGAGGACGACGACATCAGCTGACCACCGCTGAAACTACGGGCCGCCGGCAACCACCGGCGGCCCGTTCGCGTGTCAGCTACGGGTTTCGAGGACCGCCAGGTCGCGGGTGGCGTAGCGGTGGTGTTCGATCTCTTCTTCCATGACGACCCAGAGGCATTCGGCGACCGGGCGGGCCTCTTCGGGGTAGCCGGGCGCCGGCGTGCGTTGGCACGGTCGGCCGAGGTCGGCGTTGGTGAGATCGTCGAGGATGCGGCGGATCACCGTCATCCGGTCGGCTCGGACCGCCAGCACTTCGTCGTACGACGGGGTCGCGTCGACGTCGATACCGAGAGCTGCCGCGTCGGACGCCTTGTACCAACTCGGGGTGATCCCGAATGGGTGGTACGGGCGCTCCTGGTCGAGGATCGTCCGGCTTGCCCAGGAGTCGGCGATGAAGATGAGGTGCCGAAGGGTTTCGGCGAAGGACCACTCACTATCGACTTTTTCGTCTTGTAGGCCTTTGGCGCGGGCGGTTGTGGTGGACCAGAGGTTTTCGATGGTGGTCCACATGGCGCGGAAGTCTTCGATTGAGCCTAGTGAGCGCAGTTGTAGGCGTTCTGGGTGGCGGCGGTTCAGTTCTTCTTCGACGTACGCCGTGACGTCGACGCCGTTGATGACGAGGTTTTCGACGTAGCCGGAGATGTCGACGTCGACGAGAACCGAGTCGATGATCTTGGCGTTGGTCAGGTCGCAGTCGACGAAGCGGGTGTCGCGGAGGTCGGCGACGTTGAAGGTCGCGCCGCGGTGGGTGGTGGTTTCGTTGCCGCCGCCGGAGAACCGGTGCGGACCGTACTGAGCGTCCATGTCGTCACTGTAGGACTGGTTCCCGACGTTCTGCGTCCTGTTCACAGCAAGGTTGACAACCAGCTGGCATGTCGCGTGCAATATATTGCATGCCGATCCCCCAGACCCAAGGTCTCGTCGCCCGTTCCCTGCTCCGCGATGACGCCTACCGCGCGATCCGGGACGCGATCGTCGACGGCACGCTGGCGCCGGGCGAGCGGTTGAGCGACCCGGAGCTGGTCGCGTGGCTAGGAATCAGCCGTACGCCGATCCGAGAGGCGCTCGCGCGGCTCGAACAGTCGGGACTGGTGCAGACCAAGCCGGGCAGATTCACCATCGTGAGCCCGCTCGATCATCGCGAGACGCGATCGGCCCAGCTCGTCGCGGCGGCGATGCACGAACTCGCAGTACGGGAAGCCGTTCCACTGATGTCGGATCACGAGCTCACCGCGATGCGGGAGGCGAACGAACGCTTCGCCCAGGCACTCCGGGACAACGACGTCGACGCGGCACTCCAGGCCGACGACGACTTCCACGAGGTCGCGGTCGTCGCGAGCGCGAACCCGATGCTCCGCGCGGTCCTCGAACAGGTCACCCCGATGCTGCGCCGGATCGAGCGGGTGCAGTTCTCCTCGCTGTCGGGGCGCTCGTCGGTCGCGATGCACGAACGGATCATCACCTTGGCCGCCGCGGGCGACGCCGAGGCCGCCGGACTCGCCGCGCGCGAGAACTGGCAGACCCTGGAACCCTTGCTGGCAATGGAATCGGAGCACGACCAATGAGCCTGAACGACTTCCCGCGGTACCCGCTGACCTTCGGCCCGAGCCCGATCCATCCCCTCAAGCGACTCTCCGAACACCTCCAGGGTGCGACGATCTGGGCGAAGCGCGAGGACTGCAACTCCGGACTCGCCTTCGGTGGCAACAAGACCCGCAAACTCGAGTACCTCCTCCCCGAGGCGCTCGAGCAGGGCGCGACCCACCTCGTCACGATCGGCGGCGTCCAGTCCAACCACACCCGCCAGGTTGCCGCGGTCGCAGCACATGCCGGCCTCAAGGCACGGCTGATCCAGGAGAGCTGGGTGGATTGGCCGGACGCGGTCAACGATCGGGTCGGCAACATCCTGCTGTCGCGCATCATGGGCGCCCAGGTCGAGCTGGTAGACGCGGAGTTCGGAATCGGCTTCAAGGAGAGCTGGGAGAACGCGCTCGAGGAGATCCGTTCGGCCGGTGGCGTCCCGTACGCGATCCCGGCCGGCGCCTCCGACCATCGGCTCGGCGGACTCGGTTTCGCCAACTGGGCCGAGGAAGTACGGCAGCAGGAGGCCGAGCTCGGCGTCTTCTTCGACACGCTCGTGGTCTGCTCGGTGACCGGTTCGACGCATGCCGGGATGATCGCCGGATTCGCCGGCCAGGACCGGCCGCGCCGGGTGATCGGGATCGACGCCTCCGCCAAGATCGCCGAGACGCGGGCCCAGGTGGAGAAGATCGCCCGCAGTACGGCGGCACTGATCGGGCTCGGCCGCGAACTCCGCGACGACGAGATCACCGTCCTCGAAGGCTGGGCCGGCCAGTACTACGGGATCCCGGTGCAGTCCACCCTGGACGCGATCCGCCTCACCGGCAGCCTCGAAGGCGTCATCCTCGACCCCGTTTACGAAGGCAAGTCGATGGCCGGCCTGATCGACCTGGTCAGTTCCGGCGACATCCCCCGTACGTCGAACGTCCTCTACGCCCACCTCGGCGGCCAGCTGGCCCTGAATGCGTACAGCGCGCTCTTCAAATCCTGAGATCCGGGTACCTGGCTCGGGACAGCAAGGAACCGAGAGGGTGAACGGACATGAAGATCGCATTCCTGGTCGCGGCCGAGGGCATCGAGCGGGTTGAGCTGACCGATCCCTGGGCGGCGGTGGAGAAGGCCGGTCACCAGCCGGTGCTGCTCAGCCCGGAGACCTGTGAGGTGCAGACCTTCGACCATCTGACCCCTGCCGAGAAGCGTCCGGTGGACCAGGCCGTGGGTGACGCGTCGGTCGACGAGTTCGCGGCGCTGGTGCTGCCGGGCGGCGTGGCCAACCCGGACGCACTTCGGACCGACGAGAACGCCGTGAGTTTCGTCAAGGCCTTCGTGGAGTCCGGGAAGCCGGTGGCGGCGATCTGTCATGCGCCCTGGACCTTGGTCGAAGCCGACGTCGTACGGGGCAAGACGGTAACGTCGTGGCCGAGTCTGCAGACCGATCTGCGGAACGCGGGCGCGACCTGGGTCGACCAGGAGCTCGTCACCGACGGCAACCTGATCACCAGCCGCAAACCGGACGACCTTCCTGCCTTCAACGAGGCTCTCCTCAAGGCCATCGGCTGATTCAGAAGACGACCGTCCAGCCTGAGCGAGCCTGGGTTCCGGTGTAGGCGACGCCATGGACCTTGAGACCCGCCTTGTCCAGCAAGGTGATCTCGCCACCGGAGTTTCCCAGCTGCACAGTTCCAGTCAGCCGTACTACGGTCGCGTCGCCGGCCGCGAGTAGGCCGACCGGGACCGGTTCGCTGTGTTGTGCCCGGTCGACCAGCCGCCAACCGGTGAGGTCGACCGGGTCAGGTGAGGCGTTCAGGAGCGTGACTGTCTCGGCTTCTGGCGCGGGGCCGGTCGGGTTGACCAGGGCCGCGACGATCCGGATGGGCTCCTCGCCGAACTCCGTCGAGGGTGCGTCCGTGATGGTGTGGCCGGTCTGGTCGTCGGTGTGCCACGCCTGACTCTGGAACGCCAGGAAGATCCCGATCCAGCGCTGCTGGTCCGGCAGCGAGATGATCATCGCGCCGTCCTGCCAGACACCGTCGTCTTTGCGGAACTGGCCGACGTTGCCCTGGTTCATATGGATGTCGTGTACGCCGTTGCCCGGCTTGAACCCGAAGACCTTGTCCGCCTTGTCCTCCGGGCCCCATCGCTCGCCGAAGACATAGACGAGCGCTGCGGGCTCAGTGATCGCCCGTTGCACCTGGGCCTCGAGTACGTCGGCCAGGTCGTTCCCCGGACCTTCGGCGTCAGCCGGCAAGGTCCGCAACAGGGTCCGGTCGAAGAGGTTCTGCCGGATGAAGTCGAGCTTGGGACCACCGACGTTCCAGCCGGTCGGGAGAGCGCCGAGCGATCCCGTGATCGGGTGCCGATAGTCGTCGTCCACCAGATAGAGCAGCTCCGACGGCGACTCCTGCGACCGCACATTCACCGCGATCCGGTAGTCGACGCCACCCGCCTCGACCCGCAATTGATAGTGCGGCGTCGCCCCCGCGCCACTCTCCCTCTGCGCATCCACTGTCCGGCCGACCAGTACGCCGTACGACTTCAATGGCATGACGAATCTCCCTCCCCCGGTCGCCCGCCTCCCGAGCGCCCACCCCGCAATCAGCCTCCCGCAATCCGCTCCCCACCGCGATACCGAAGCCCCATCGAATCCCGGCATCCGAACCACTCCAGCCGAACCGGGCTCAGGGCAGGTTCGCCGCAGGACGTCCGGAGCACCCGACCGGGTCCGGGGCGGGTCCGCCGCAGGAGGTACGGGGCGATGGGGGGTTGCAAAAGCGGACTGCGGTCCGTAAGCTCAGCGGCAAGCGGACTGTGGTCCGATTGGAGTTGGGAGGGTGCATGGAGTCGAGCGAGGGGCTCGAGCTGGTGCGGGAGTACGGGGCCGCGGACAGCTGGCTCGCGGTGCTGGTCACGCTCCGGGAGTCGGGTGAGCCGGCGACGAGCGTGGTGAACAGCGGGATCGTGAAGCATCCCGTGACCGGCGCCGACGTGGTGGCGTTTGTTGCTCGGGGCAACACTGCGAAGACGCGGTACCTCCGGCGGCGGCCGCAGGCGACCCTGGTCTTCCGCGCAGGGTGGGAGTGGGTCTCGGTCGAGGGTGAGGTGACTCTTGCCGGACCTGATGACTCGCTCGACGGGCTGGATGCGGAGGGGCTGCGCCAGCTGTTGCGGGACATCTACGTCGCGGCAGGTGGGCAGCACGATGATCTGGCGGAGTACGACCGGGTGATGGCGAGCGAGCGGCGTACCGCCGTACTGGTCACCCCACAGCGTTTCCGGACGAATCCCGCAGGCACCGAACACCAGGAGCACGGATGAATCTCGCGGAGGACGGAATGTCAGTAGCACGGGTAGGAACGCCTGCTAGCGGGACGATCCAGGTCTGGTCGGATCTCCTCTGTCCCTTCGCTCATGTCGCGGTGCATCGGCTGTGGGAGACGCGGGCGAAGCTCGGACTAGAGGATGCGGTTCGTTTCGATCATCATGTGTTTCCGCTCGAGTTGTTCAACGGGCCACATCCGCGACGGGGTACTGATACCGAGGCGGTCGGGCTTGGGCAGATCGCGCCTGAGGCGGGCTTCCGGGTGTGGGCCGAGGCGGACGATCTCTATCCACACACGGTTCTGCTGGCTGCTGAGGCGGTGCTTGCCGCCAAAGCACAGAGCCTGCAGGCGAGTGAGTTGCTCGACCGGGCGCTGCGGATCGGTTTCTGGCTGGAGAGCAGGTCGATCAGCCATCGCGCGGTGATCCTGGAGATCGCCGCTGGGGTCGAGCTGGATCTCACCCAACTGGCCGAAGATCTCGACAACGGCACGTATCGACGTGCACTAATGGATGACTTCGCCATCAGTCAGACCGACGCGGTGCAAGGCAGCCCACAACTGTTCTTCCCCGATGGTTCGTCGGAGCACAATCCCGGAATCACCGTCCATTGGGAGGGCCCATGGGCGGCCGGCTATCCGGTCGTCGACAGCGACCGACCGGAGATCTATGAGGAGCTGCTGCAACGGGCGGTGAGGTGAACATTGTCTGGCGTTGTACTTCGCCGGTTAGTGAGTGGTGCGCTCGAGACCAATACGTGGATCGCCCACGCGCGGGGTGAGCGCGATGCGTTGCTGGTGGATCCCGGCGACGATCCCGAGCGCCTTGCGTCCGACGTACAGGATCTGCGGATTCGCGGGATTGTGTTGACGCATGCGCATTGGGATCACCTGCTTGCGCTGCCGAGGCTTGCGGAACTGGTGGGGGCGCCAGTGCTGGCTCATCGGGCGGCGGTGCAGGTTTGGGCGCGGGAGCTGGAGTATGCCGAGGAGCATGGGTATTGGGATGCGGGGACTGCTACCGAGGAGCTGTTGCCGACCGGTGCGTTGACGGTGGATCCAAAGCGCAGGTTCTGGGATGGGCGGATCGACGAGGAGCTCACCGATGGGCAGGAGTTGAGCGTCAGCGGGCTCGTCGTACGGGTGCTTCATACGCCGGGGCACTCGCCGGATGGGGTGACGTTGGCGTTGCCGGGGCACTTGCTGACCGGGGACACCTTGTTTCCGGGCGGTCCGGGGTTGACCGGGTGGCCGTTGTCGGACTTCGGGACGATCATGGGGTCGGTCGAGCGGTTGCTGACCGGGTACGACGTTGCCACCGGCATCCATCCCGGGCACGGCGACTCCACCACCGTCGGCGCGGAAGCGCCGTCACTGGAGGCTTGGCGGGCTCGCGGCTGGTGAGGTGGATTCGCGGGCGATCAGCTGCCAGGGGAAGTCGAAGACCTCGCCGGGTGCGCCCTCACGGGTGGTGAGCCGGTCGACGATGATCCCGCCGAGGGCCTCGTTGAAGCCGACCGGGCCGACCGTCGACAGCGACGGGTCGTAGTGCTCACCCTCCGGGGTGTTGCCGACGCCGATCACCGCGAGGTCGCCCGGTACGTCGAGGTGCAGCCGATGGGCGACCCGGATCGCCGCGATCGCCGCGAAGTCGGTCGTGCAGTAGAGCGCCGTCGGCCGGTCCGGCTGGGTCAGCAAGGTCCGCGCTGCCCGGTAGGCGCCTTCGGGATGCGGCTCGTAGGTCGCGACCGGTCCGATCGGCACGCCGGCCGCCGCCATCGTGTTGAGTACGCGTCGAAGCGCGGTGAGCCCTCGGTCTTCGAGGTGAGCGCGCCGATCTTGGTATGCCGCTCCAGCAGGTGCTCGACGGCCAGGTGGCAGCGCGGCTCGGCGCCGGACCGGATCACGTCGAAGCCGCGCGGTTCGAGGACTTCACTGAAAGCGACGATCTGTACGCCGCGCTCCGCGAACCTCTCCAGGTCGGCGACGAGCTCCGGGTCGTCGGCGACGTGATCGATGAAGATCACGTCCGGCGTACGGTTCGACAGCACGGTCCGCCAGTCACCGTCGGCCACGATCAGCGCGGTCTTGCCCAACGGCGTCACCGCCGCGCTCACCTCGGCCGCGACCGCCTGCGCCCACGGGTCGGCGAGGACGCTCAGCGACAGCAGCACGAGGTCGGACTTGCCGGTCCGGATCGCTCGCGCCGCGTCGTTGCGCCGGTACCCGAGCCGGCTCGCGGTGTCCCGGACCCGGCGCGCGGTCGTCTCGGAGATCGCCTGGCTGCGCGGGTGGCCGGACAGCACGTACGAGACGGTCGCGATCGACACCCCGGCCGCGGCGGCGACCGTGCGGAGAGTCGGCTTGTCGGACATGGAACTGATTCTCTCAGCCCTTGACCGCTCCGGTGATGACGCCCTTGGTGAAGTGGCGCTGCAGGAACGGGTAGACCATCGCGATCGGCACCAGCGCCACCACGACGACCGCCATCTGCAGCGACTGCGGTTGCGGCGGCGGGGTCACGCCGAGCTGGTCGGCCGAGAGCGACTTGCCCTGCAGCACGTACGTCCTCAAGATCACCTGGACCGGCCACTTCGAGGTGTCGTTGAGGTACAGCAGCGCGTTGAAGAAGGCGTTCCAGAACCCGACGGCGTAGAACAGGCCGACGACCGCGATCACCGCCTTCGACAGCGGCATCACGATCCGCCGCAGGATGGTGAAGTCACTCGCGCCGTCGATCCTGGCGCTCTCCAGCAACTCGGCCGGGACATTCATGAAGAACGTCCGCATCACGACGAAGTTGAAGGCACCGAGAGCGCCCGGCAGGATCAGCGACCACAGACTGTCGATCAGGCCCAGCTGCTTGACGATCAGGAACATCGGAATGATGCCCGGGGCAAACAACAGGGTGAACAGGACGAGCAGCAGCACCGGCCGGCCGAACAGCACCGGCCGGGATGTCGCGTAGGCGAGCGAGATGGTGGTGATCAGCGCCAGCGCAGTACCGACCAACGTGACGAAGACGCTGACCATGATCGCCCGGCCCATCAGACCGCCCGAGAACAAAGTCTCGTAGGCCTTCAGTGTCGGGTGCTTCGGCCAGAGCACGTATCCGCCGGCCTCGATGATGTCCTTGTCACTGGCCAGCGATGTCGACACGACGACGAGGATCGGGATGATGATCGCGATCGCGAACCCACCGAGGACGAGCGCCTTGATGGATTGGTACGCCGGAGCCGGGCGCTCCTTCCAGACCGGTCTAGCGGTCACCCTGGCGGCCCGCCGAGCCCGGCGCTCGGCCGGACGAGCGGCTGTCTGATACGCCTCGGTCGTCATTGCGCGCTCCGTTTCTGGAAGATGCCCGGTTCGCCGAGGCGATGCGCGATCGAGTTCGCACCCCAGAGCAGCAGCGCTCCGACGACGCCCTTCGCCAGACCGGCCGCGGCTCCGCTGCTCCAGTCACCACCGACCACGCCCGCGTAGTACGTGAAAGTGTCGAGGACTTCGGCCGCGCCCGGGCCGACCGAGTCGCGTTGCAGGATGAACTGCTCGAAGCCGACGCTGAGGATGTCGCCGATCCGCAGGATGAGCAGCAGAACGATGACGGTCCGCATCGAGGGCAGGGTGATGTGCCACAGCCGGCGCCACCGGCCCGCGCCATCAGCGGCGGCCGCCTCGTAGAGAGAAACGTCGACCGCCGACAGCGCGGCCAGGAAGATGATCATCGCCCAGCCGGCGTCCTTCCAGATCAACTGACCGACGACCAGCAAGGGGAAGGTGTCGGGGTTGGTCATGAAAGGAATCGGATCGAACCCGGCCTGGCGGAGCAGGTTGTTGATGAAACCTGCTCCGCCCAGCGATTGCTGGAACAGAGCGATCACGAGCACCCACGAGAGGAAGTGTGGGAGGTAGGCGATCGTCTGGAAGGCGCGCCGGATCCGGTTGCTGATCAGGGAATCGACGATGAGAGCGAACGCGAGTGGCACCGGAAAGAACAGCAACAGCTGAACACCCGCGAGCACCAACGTGTTCCGCAACGCGTCCCAGAAGTCGGGGTTGTCGTAGAGGTTGAAGAAGTTCTGCAGGCCGTTCCACTCGCTGTGCATGATGCCGAGGTACGGCTGGAAATCCTGGAACGCGACGACGTTACCGAGCACCGGGAGGTAGAAGAACACCACCAGGAACAGCACGCCCGGCACCATCATCAGCACCATCTGCCAGTCGCGCCGCCAGCGCACTCCGAACGGCAGCTTGGCCTTGGCCCTCACAGCGCCGGCACTCAAGACTGGGTGACCGGGACGCTCGCCGGCAGCACGGCCTCGAACTCGCCGCGCATCTTGTCACCGCCGCCGCTCTTCCAGCGCTTGAGCGCCTCGTCGTACGCGCCGATCTTCTGCCGGCCGGTGACGATGTCGACGATCGTGTCGCGGAACGCCGCGGTCAGCTTGGGGCCGACCTTGCTGCTGGTGTCGGAGTAGGTACCAGCGGTCGGGTTGCGCATCGCGTACTTGAGCAGTTCCTGCTCGGTCGCGTGCACCTTCTTGGTGTCCTCGGGGAAGGCGGGGTTGAAGATCACGCTCTCCGGCGACGTCATGATCTGCAGCGCGCTGACCAGACCCGGCGCCTGCTGGTTGCCGGCCTGGGTGAGGACCGGGTTCTTCTTGGCGTCCAGGGAGTACTGCTGGCCCGCAGTACCGAAGTTCTTCTGCAGGTATTCCTTGGTGCCGAAGGGTGCGGAGAGATAGTTGATCAGGGCAAGGAGTTCGCGGATGCGGCCCTCGTCGGTCTTCTTGAACGGGGTGAAGCCGACCGTTCCGTAGCCCATGTCGTAGACCGGCTTGGCCTGGCCGTCGTGGCCGAACGGGACCATCGTCTCGACGAACAGGGTCGGGTCGAGGACCCGGAAGTCGGCGGTCGCGCGCGGGCCGACGGTGACCTGGGCGGCGATCTGGCCGTTCACCGTCTTCGGGGTCGCGTCAGCCAGGTTGAGGTCGGGGTAGAAGACCTTGGCGGCCCAGAGCTTGGCGGCGTACTCGACGGCCGCCCGGTAGTTGTCCGTCTCGTAGAGGTGGGTCAGCGACCGGTCCTGGTTGACCTTCCAGCTGTTCGGGGCGCCGAACCACTCGCCGAACATGTGCAGCATGTTGACGATCGCCGGCTCGAGCGCGTAGTTCGTCCCGTGCGTGAGTTCCTTGCACTTGGCGAAGAACTCGTCGGCCGTCTTGCACTGCAGGCCGCCGACCTTGGCCCAGGTCTTCGGGTTGCCCATCATCACCTGGCCGAACGGAGTGGACGGGATCGGGGCGCCCCAGATCTTGCCGTTCACCACCGCGGTCCGCCAGGAGGCGGGCTTGAGGGCGGCGAGGTTCGGGTACTCCAGCACCGCGTCGCCGGAGAGGTACTTGGTGAGGTCCTGGAACTTGGCTTCCAGCATCGGGCCGACGTTCGGGATGCCCTGGTTCGGCGGCAGCCACATCAGGTCCGGCAGCGAGTCGCTGGCCAGCAGCGTCGCGAACTTCTCCGGGTAGCCCGGGTCGGTGCCGATGGTCAGCTTCAGCTCACCACCGAGCGCCTGGTTGAGCGCCTGCCACATCTGGTTGCTGCCCATCGGCGGCGGCGGAGTCGCGAACGTCTCGGTCAGAGCGGTCACCGCGCTCTTCAGCGGCGGCGCCTGGACGCTGGCGATCGCGTTCTCGGGGAACTGCAGGAAGCCCGGCTCGAGACCGGACTCGGCCCCGGCCAGATCCGGTTTGAGCCCTTCGAAGGCCTTGTACGTCGGAAGTTTCAGGTCCCCCGACGCCTTGGCTCCACCGTCGGCCGCACCACCGTCACCACACGCCGCGAGGGTCGGCCCGAGGGCAACCGCTCCGACCGCCATGCTGCTCAACTGCAGGAACCGCCGCCGACTGACGTGACTCTCCGTAGACCGACTCATCGCTGACCTCACCTCGATCGCTGACCGTTACTGATCTAATCTCGTTCAAACTGCTCACGAACGCGCACTTAAACGTTAACCGGGACCGTAAACCCACCTCCACTCCTCGCGCAACCCGTAAGCCCTCGGGATCTCACAGGTTCTCTGCGGACACCGCGGGGTGTGAGGTTGTGTTCATCGGGGTGTTACAGGGCGCGCCGGAGGGGGAAACACCGAGCGGTTGGACTAGTGGGGACCCGCTGACGAAGGCGGGGCGCCCCTAGGGTTCCGCTTCCGGTGACGGGAGGGCTGGTCCGAGAGGGGAGACGGGACCGGTGGTGACGCCGGATCCGTTCCACGGCGGGACAAAAGCCCGGGAGGCCTTGATGGCCCGGGTTGCCGTGTGCGTTCCGGGCTGACACTGCGGGAGGCCCGAATGTCAGCAACCCTCGATCCCATCACCGTCGACACCCCCGACAACGTCAGCGCGGCCGAGCTCGGCGGGTTCGGCTACGAGCAGCAGTTGCATCGGCGAGTCGGGCGGTACGCCTCGTTCGCGGCCGGGTTCTCGTTCGTCTCGATCCTGACCACGGTGTTCCAGCTGTTCGGGCTGGGCTTCGGCTTCGGCGGTACGGCGTTCTTCTGGACCTGGCCGGCCGTTCTCGCGGGCCAATTGACCGTCGCCCTGTGCTTCGCCGAACTCTCCGCCCGCTACCCGTTGTCAGGCGCCATCTACCAGTGGTCCCGGCGCCTCGGCGGCGCGGTCGTCGGGTGGTTCGCGGGCTGGACGATGGTGATCGCGCAGATCATCACCGTCGCCGCGGCCGCGATCGCCCTGCAGGTAGTGCTGCCGGCCGTCTGGACCGGCTTCCAGCTCATCGGCACCGACCCGTCGCTGGCCTCACGCGACGGCGCGGCCAACGCAGTACTGCTCGGTTGCCTCCTGCTCGTCGTCACCACCACTCTCAACGCGGTCAGCGTCCGCGTCACCGCGATCGTGAACTCGGTCGGCGTCACCTGCGAGCTGATCGGCATCGTCCTGCTCGTCATCCTCCTCTTCAGCCACGCCAAGCGCGGCCCGTCCGTCGTCCTGCACACCACGAACCTCGACCACACGACCGGGTACGTCGTACCGCTGCTGATCTCCGCCTTGATGGCCGCCTACGTCCTCGTCGGCTTCGACAGCGCCGGCGAACTCTCCGAGGAGACGCACAAGCCCCGCGCGACCACGCCACGCACCATCATCCGCGCGGTCGTTGCCTCCGGCATCGGTGGCGCCTTCCTCATCGTGGCCGCCCTGATGGCCGCACCCTCCGTCACCGACGGCGAACTCGCCCTCGGCGGTCTCCCCTACGTCCTCACCAGCAGCCTCGGCACGACCACCGGCAAACTCCTCTTGCTGGACGTCGCTTTCGCCGTCTGCGTCTGCACCCTGGCGATCCAGACCGCCGCGGCGCGAATGATCTTCTCGATGGCCCGCGACAACGTCCTGCCTTTCTCAGGCCAACTCCGTCGCGTCTCGGCACGAACCGGTACGCCGGTACTCGCGACCGTCGTCCCCGGCATCGGCGCCGCCATCTGCCTGGTAGTCAACGTCGGCAACGCCGGCCTCTTCCTCGGTCTCGCCAGCGTCTGCATCACGCTGCTCTACATCGCCTACCTGCTGGTCACCGTGCCGCTCTTCCTCCAGCGCCTCAAGAAGAACCCGGTGCCCGACGGAGTCGACGAGAACGGCCAGAAACTCTTCTCCCTGGGCCGATTCGGCCTGCTGATCAACGGCATCGCGGTCGCCTACGGCCTCGCGATGGCGATCAACCTCGGCTGGCCGCGGGCGGAGGTGTACGACCCGGCCGGCGACGGCTGGTACCTGCACTACCTCCCGCTCATCACGTTGGCGATCACCGCGATCGGCGGCGTTCTGGCCTTCCGCTACCAACGCACGCGGTACTACGAGTCGATCGGCGCGAACGCATGAGCTACCAGCACGAGATCCCTGGTAGCGCAGCCTGGTCCTTCCCCGTCCGTGCAGCGCGAAGCATCAAGTTGACTGCTCTGGGCCCCCACGCAAACGCCACGATGCTGCTCTTCGGCCCCGACCGGCTGGACCGCCTCAACGTCCCCGACACGATGAAGGCGCAGATGTCGGCCTGCATCCGGCCGCCCATGGTCCTGATGTCGGATCGCGGCCTGGCCCTCGCCTCGGTCGTCGCGTCGACCAGCGACTGGCACGACTGCCTCAACGGTTTCAGCCAAGAAGCACGAGTCGGGCCTGCTCATCGAGCTCGCCAAGCACGGCCTCACCGAGGACGACCTGCACGGCAGCATCAACTTCTTCTCCAAGGTCGCCCTCGACGACAACACAAACATGACCCACCTCGACAGCACGCCGGGCGAAACAGTCGAGCTCCGCACCGAACAGGACGTCCTCGTCGTCCTCTCCACTGTCCAGCACCCGCTATCGCGGCAAGACCCAGCAAGCATCCGCATCGAAGTATCGCCGGCTACAGACCAGCACCAGCCACAACGCGACGAAGCAGCCCGAGCGCTCGAGATGTCGAGGAGGACGCTGGTATGACGACCACCATCACCACCGCCCTCGACACCACCATCGCGGCAGGCGACGGCGCCCTCATCGCCGTACCAGCAGGCGGCCGGCTCCGCATCGTCGACCTGCACGGCAACCAGGCCGTCGACACCCTCCTCTACGACGCCCACGACATCGCCAACCGGTACTCCGCCTTCGACACCATCCGCGAGCAGCAAGCCGTCTTCCTCACCACCGGCTCCCGGCTGCTCTCCACCCGTCTCGACGAACTCGCGGTCATCTCCGACGACACCTGCGGCCGGCACGACACGATCGGCGGCGCCTGCTCGCAGGAGAGCAACGTCATCCGGTACGGCGAAGCAACGCGTCACCAGTACGCCTGTCGCCAGACCTTCCTCCGGTACGGCGCGCAGGCCGGGATCGGCCAACGCCACCTCGGCCACAACCTCAACTTCTTCATGAACGTCCCGGTCGAGCCGAACGGCAACCTGAAGTTCGATGACGGCCTGTCCGCGCCCGGCAAGTACGTCGAACTCACCGCGTCGCGCGATCTGCTCGTCCTGATCAGCAACTGCCCCCAGCTCAACAACCCCTGCAACGGCTGGAATCCGACGCCCGTCCAGCTCCTCGGCTGGTGGACCTGATGCTCACCGTCATTCAGCCAGGAATGCAGACCACGATCCAGGACCTCACCGGCCGCCAAGGCCTCTGGGACGTCGGCGTACCGCCCTCAGGCGCCGTCGACGAACTCACCTTCGCCCTGCTCAACGCAGCCGTCGGCAACCCTGACAACGCAGCCGGCCTGGAATGTGTGGTCACCGGGCCGACCATCACCACCGATGAAGACCGACTCGTCTGTGTCGGCGGCGCGGCAACCCACGCGACCATCGATGGCCGGCGGCTGAGACCAGGCCGGGTCGCGATGCTCACCAAGGGCGCGACGCTCGACGTGGGCCCGCTCGACGGCCCAGGAATGCGCGGGTACGTCGCGATCGAAGGCGGCCTGGACGTTCCGAGAGTCCTCGGCAGCCGCTCCACCTTCACCCTCGGCGGATTCGGCGGCCTCGAAGGTCGCCCGCTCGAGGCCAACGACACGATTCCCCTTGCCAGGAAGGAGAATCTCGTCACGCCGGCACCGATCACCCTCCCCCAGCTGACCAACGACTGGATGTTGCGGGTCATCCCCGGCCCGCACGGTGCACCCGATCACCTCACCGACGAGGGCGTCGAGGAGTTCTTCCAGACAACCTGGCAGGTCGACCACCGCTCCGACCGCACCGGCGTCCGCCTGGTCGGCCCCACTCCCGGCTGGGCTCGCGAGGACGGCGGCGAGGCAGGCCTGCATCCGTCCAACCTGCACGACTCCGCCTACCCGGTCGGCGGCATCATGCTCTCCGGTGACACCCCGGTCATCGTCGGCAAGGACGGCCCGTCGCTCGGCGGATTCGTCGTACCGGCGGTGGTGATCGAGGCCGATCGGTGGATGCTCGGCCAGCTCCGGCCAGGTGATGCCGTGCACCTCCAGCCGGTATCGCCGGACGAAGCTGCCGAAGCGATGCGCGTACGCCGTACGTGGCTCGCCGATCTTCGCCAGGAACCGGTCGCAAGCGTTTCCGGAGCAGCTGCTCCCGAACGCCCGGCTGTCCTCCATCAAGCCGCCGGGTCGGGATCCGTACCCGCGTACACGATCAGGCGATCCGGCGACCGGCACCTGCTGGTCGAGGCGGGCCCGACCGAACTCGACCTGACTGTCCGGGTCTGGATCCATCTCCTGGCAGAAGCGTTGCGGGCAGACCGACCAGACGGCGTGGTCGAGATCGTCGAGGGCGTCCGGTCGGTGCTGGTGTCGATCGACTCGGCCCAGCTCGGTCTGGACGAACTGGCCAAGCACCTCGCGACCTTGGCGGCAGGTCTCGCCGATCCGGCCGCGGTGATCCTGCCGGCCCGCGAGGTGATCCTGCCGATCGCGTTCGACCATCCCGCTCGCGCACGAGGCGATGCGGCGGTACCAGACCTCGGTCCGGCCGGACGCGCCCTGGTGCCCGGACAACGTCGAGTTCATCCGCCGGGTCAACGATCTGGACGATCGGGCCGAGGTGTTCGACATCGTTGCCGCGGCCACCTATCTGGTGGTCGGGCTGGGCGATGTCTATCTGGGCGCACCGGTCGCCGTACCGCTCGATCCACGGCACCGCCTCGTCACCACGAAGTACAACCCGGCCCGGACCTGGACACCGCAGAACGCCGTCGGCATCGGCGGGATCTACCTCTGCGTCTACGGCATGGAGGGTCCTGGCGGCTACCAACTTGTCGGCCGCACAGTACCAGTCTGGCGACTGTCGGACACAGAACGGCCATGGCTACTCAGGCAATTCGATCGGATCCGGTTCACGCCGGTCAGCCCTGAAGAACTGGCCCACCAACGGGCCGAGATCAAGGCCGGGCGCGCGGACCTCGAGACCAGACCAGCGACGTTCTCGATCGCCGATGTGCGGCGGATCGAACAGGAGGCACCGATGGACATCATCACCCTGCGGGCGAAACGGCGCGCCGCGTTCGACGCCGAGCGGGCGAGGTGGGGCGCATGACGGTCTGGATCACCCGCGTTCCGCCCACCGAACCGAAGCCCGGTCCGCTGCACGGGTTGACGATGGCGATCAAGGACAACATCGACCTGGCCGGCGTACCGACCACCGCCGCCGACCCTCGCAGTACGACGCCTGCGGTCTCGAACGCCTTCGTCGTCGAGCGATTGATCGAGGCGGGTGCGGTGCCGCTGGGCAAGACGAACCTGGATCAATATGCGACCGGGCTGGTCGGCACGCGTTCGCCGTACGGGGCCTGTCACTCGGTCTTCTCCTCGGAGCACATCTCGGGTGGCTCGAGTGCGGGAAGTGCTGTCGCTGTGGCGTCGGGGGAAGTGGACTTCGCGCTGGGGACGGATACCGCGGGCAGTGGCCGGGTCCCGGCGGCCTTCAACGGCATCGTCGGGATCAAACCGAGCAAGGGGCTCGTCTCGACGTCGGGAGTGATCCCGGCTTGCCGATCGCTCGACTGCGTGACGGTCTTCGCGCGGGATGTCGCCACGGCGCGACGGGCGTTCGATGTGATGGCGGCCTATGACCCGGCCGATCCCTACGCGCGGGAGCTGCCTCGCGCCGCGTCGAAGGGCGCGCCGCTGATCGGCGTACCGGATCGGCCGCTGGGGCTGGATCCGTTGCATGAGCGGGCCTGGGCCGAGGCTTTGGACCGCGCGGCCGAGGTCGGCGTCGTCGTACCGGTCGACATCAGTGTGCTGCTCGAGACGGCCGACTTGCTGTACTCCGGACCGTGGCTGGCCGAGCGGTGGCTCGCATTCGGCGACAAGCTCGACGACGATCCGGCGGTTGATCCGACGGTGCGATCGATCGTACGGCGAGGTGCCGAGCTGACCGCGTCGGAGACCTTCGCCGGCTTCGACCGGTTGGCCGAGCTGACGCGCGAATCCGAGCCGTTGTGGACGCGGATCGACGCGTTGCTGCTGCCGGTGACCGAGTCGCATCCGACGCTGGCCGAGGTGGCCGCCGATCCGGTCGGGGTGAACAGCCGGATGGGCCGGTTCACGAACATGGTGAACCTGCTCGATCTCTGCGCGATCGCGTTCCCCGGTCCGTTGCGCGAGGACGGCCTGCCGTTCGGCGTACAGCTGCTCGCTCCCGCCGGACACGACGACCTCGCCATCGACCTCGCCGCCACGTGGCTCGGTGAGCCTATCGAGGAGCGGACCGCAGGACGGCATCCTCCTCGCGGTCGCCGGTGCCCACCTGTCCGGAGAGCCCCTCAACCACGAGCTCGTACTGCGTGGCGCCAGGCTGGCGTTCAGCAGCCGCACGGCGCGCGACTACAGGATGTTCGTGGTGGACGGCCCGATCCCACGCCCCGGAGTGACCCGCACTCTCGAACCGGTCGACGGCCCGGGAATCGAGGTGGAGGTCTGGCGGCTACCCGCTGCTGCACTCGCGGATTTCCTCACCACCATCGCTCCCCCGCTCGGCATCGGCCCGATCGACCTCATCGACGGCCAACAGGTCCTCGGCTTCCTCTGCACCGCCGACGCGGCCGATCCCGACCGTGAGATCACCGCCGCCGGGAGCTGGCGCAACTTCCAGGCCTCGACGACCGCTTGACCGGGGTTTGTGTCAGGGTGGTGGAATGCAGGGAGCCGCGGGATCGCGGGTCCAGCGAGAGGAGTGTGGATGTCCGACATTGCCGGGATTCGGCCGGAGGTCGCGCCGTCGGGCGAGGGGTGTGTCGAGTGTCTGGACGGCGGCGGGTGGTGGTTCCACCTGCGGCGCTGTGCCGAGTGTGGGCACATCGGCTGCTGTGACAGTTCGCCGGAGCAGCACGCGAGCAAGCACGCCTCGACCGCCGGGCACCCGATCATCCGCTCCTTCGAGCCGGGCGAGGACTGGTTCTGGAACTACCCCGCCGAGCAGTACGTCGACGGCCCCGACCTCGCAGCCCCCGACAGCCACCCGGTCACCCAGCCCGTCCCCGGCGGCACCGTTCCCCCCGACTGGGTGGACCACGTACGCCAGTGAATGATCTGGAGGCGGCTCGGGGTGGGGACGACCAGGCGTTTGATCGGTTGGTGGGGCCGTTGCGGCGGGAGCTTCATGCGCACTGCTACCGGATGCTCGGGTCGTCGCATGACGCCGATGACGCGCTGCAGGATGCTCTGCTCCGGGCCTGGAAGGGACTGGCCCGGTTCGAGGGCCGGAGCTCGCGTGCGGTCGTGGCTGTACACGGTTGCGACCCGGACCTGCCTCGACCTCGTCGAACAGCGCGGCCGGCGCGCGCTCCCGATGGATCTCGGGCCGTCCAGCGACCGCGCAGTACTGGACAACCCACCGCTGACCGAGATCGCCTGGCTCGGCCCGTACGCCGACCAACCGGGCGACTCCTACGAGCAGCGCGAATCGGTCCAGCTCGCCTTCGTCGCCGCCCTGCAGCATCTTCCGGGGAACCAGCGGGCGGCGCTGCTGCTGTTCGAAGTACTGGACTTCAGCGCCGCCGAGATCGCCGAGATGATGGACACCTCGACCGCGTCGGTGAACAGCGCCCTGCAGCGCGCCCGCCGGATCGTCAACGAGAAGGTGCCGGACGTCAGCCAGCAGAGCATCCTGCGGGACCTCGGCGACGCGCGGGTCCGCGACATCGTCACGCAGTACTCGACAGCGCTCGAACAAGGCGACTCCGAATCGTTCATCGCGCTGCTCACCAAGGACGTCACCTGGTCGATGCCGCCGCTGGGTCACTGGTACGCCGGGATCGAGGCCGCCACCTCGTTCTCCGTCGTCCCGCTGACGATGTGTCCGAGTTGGCAACACCGCACGGCCACGCTGAACGGCCAACCCGCTGTTGCCTGCTATCTCGGCGTGAGTGCCGACAGCGATCACTTCCCGTGGTCCGTCGACGTTCTCACCCTGGATGGCGACAAGATCTCGGGAATCACCTCGTTCATCGACCCGACCCTTTTCGCGCTCCTCGACCTGCCACTGATGTTGGGGCCGATTCAGCCGACGCGCTGAAGGGCCCGTTCGCGGCGGCTCGCCATCACGCGAGCCGGATTCGCGCCGGGCCATCCGGCGGAGTACGACGGGCGCGACGAGCAACCCGAGAACGGCCCAGGCTCCGAGGACGCCGACGGTCTCGAGGTGCCGCCACGAGTCGCCGATCTCCACGCGCACAAAGGAATCCGGCAGGAACGCCGATCGCATGCCCAGTCCGAGCCAGTAGATCGGGAACACCTGCCCGAGCCACTGCACCCACTCGGGCAGCGCGGTGATCGGGTAGAAGATCCCGGAGACCGCGATCAGCCCGAGCACCGGCAACTGGATCAGCCCTTGCGCGCGAGCCGTGGTGAACACCGAACCCAGCACCGCGCCGAGTGGCAAGGTCGCAATCAGGCCGAGCAGAAGCAGCGGGATCCAGGAACCATCGACCGACAATCCGTTCACCAGCAGCAGTCCCGGAACGAGCAGGATCAACAGGTCCACCAGCAATCCGCCTGCCACCGAGATCACCTTGCCGACGAGATAGCCGAGCATCCCGTTCGGCGTAGCCTTTGCCCGCAGCAACGTTCCGTCCTCGCGATCGGCGGTGAGCTGCTGACTCATGCTGACCATGCCCATCGCCGTGTTCATCCCGACCATGCTCGGCAGCACGATCGCGCCGAGCTGGAACCCGCCGAAACTCCTGTCCCGCAAGAAGAACAGCGCGATCAGCAGCAACACCGGCCAGAGGAAGTGGCTGATCAGCTCCGCCGGATTCGTGAACGACTGCCGCAACTCGATCCACCCCGCGGCGATCCCACTCCGGACGGCCTGGGTCTTCATCACGCCACCTCTGTTCGCGGATGAGCCGGAGGTACGCATCCTCGAGCGATGCCCGACGGACCTCCAGTTCGCCGATCGCCTCGCCGTACCGGCCGAACAACTCGCGCACAAAACCGGTCGAGTCCGGCGTTGAGATGGCGTACCGCTGCCCGTCGCGGATCCAGCGCACCTCGTCGGCCCCGGCGATCTGCCTGGTCAGCTCGGCCGGCGTCCCGTTGGCGATGATCCGCCCGCCGGAGAGGATGAGAATGCGATCGGCGAGCTTGCCCGCCTCGTCCAGATCGTGCGTCGTGAGCAGCACGGTCGTCCCCCCGCCGAGGCTTCGCACCAACTCGTGGAACTCGTGCCGCGCGGCCGGATCGAATCCCACCGTCGGCTCGTCCAGGAACAACACCTCGGGCCGCCCGACGATCCCGATCGCCACATCGAGTCGCCGCCGCTGCCCACCGGACAACGTCTTGATCTTCTGCCCGGCCTGCCCGGTCAACCCGACCGCGTCGATCAGCTCGGCCGCATCCCACGGTCGCGCCACCGCGGCGGTCGCGTACGGCGCGTAGTACGTGCCCAAGTGCGCAAGGAGTTCCTGCACCCGCCAGTTGCCGTGGTCACGCCAGGACTGCAGTACTACGCCGAGCCGCGATCGCCAGCCCTCGTCGCCGGTCGCCGGATCGCATCCGAGCACCGAGACCTCCCCCGCCGAGCGCCCCCGGAATCCCTCCAGGATCTCGATCGTCGTGGTCTTCCCGGCCCCGTTCGGCCCGAGCAGAACCAGCACCTCGCCCTGTCGCGCCTCGAACGAAACGTCCTGCAGCACCTCCGTCGCGCCGTACCGCATCCGCAGCCCGTCGACTCTGAGTACAGCCTCGCCAGTCATGCCTCGGAAACTACGTTGCGTTTCATCGCCCGGCAACAAACTTCTCGGTCTTCAGGAGATCTTTCTGCGCCTTGTAAGGCTATTGTTGCAACGGAAATGACGGTGAACGCAAAGGCTCGTTGCAATGAGCTGGTGATGAAAGCAATCGGGAGGAACCATGCCAGGCGGCCGGCTCCGGCATCAGGATCGGCAGGCGATCGCGGCCGGGCTGGCGGACGGTCTCGGGTATGCCGAGATCGCCCGGCAACTCGATCGGCCGACTTCCACGATCAGCCGCGAGGTCGCGCGCAACGGCGGCCCTGGCGGCTACCGCGCGGATCATGCGCACTATGCGACAGAGAGCCGCGCTCGTCGGAGCAAGCCCGCACCGGTCGAGGCGCCGATCGAGCCGGACGAGTACGGCCGTGATCCCCAGCTAGTTGGCGAGTATGCGGAGCACTTCGCGTTGTTGATGGTCGAGGCCGGTCTCCCCCGGATGGTCTCGCGCGTCCTCGCTCACCTCTACACCACGGATTCCCGCAGCCTGACCGCCGCCGAACTGGTCCGCCAACTCCGCGTCAGCCCCGCGTCGATCTCGAAAGCGATCGCCTATCTCGAACAGGTCGAGATGGTCGAGCGCCGCCGCGCTTCCGGCGAACGGCACGAGTACTACGTGATCGAGGACGACGTCTGGCTCCGGGCCTGGACGACGAGCGCCCGCAAGAACGCGAACTGGGCCGAAGCCGCGCAGTACGGAGCCAAGCTCTTCGGCCTGGACACTCCCGCGGGCGATCGGCTGGACAAGATGGGCACCTTCTTCGCCCAACTCAGCGACGACATGAGCGGCGGCCCTACCGCCCTCGCCGCCGACGACGCCCTCACCGTCCTAGCAGCCCTCCTCCATGCCGGCGCCCCACTCTCCGCCACCCAGCTCAGCGCCGCGTTGGCTTGGCCGCAAACCCGCGTAGACGATGCCCTGACCGCCGCCGAAACCTACGCCTTCTTCACCGACCCGGTCACCATCGGCCACCACCCCGACAACACCTACACCGCAATCGCCAAACCCCTCCGCCTCACCACTTCCCAGCGAACCGCCCTCACCAAAGCAGCCCACGCACCAACCCCGGCGTGATCCGCCCGTTCGCCAACCCAATCTCCACCAAATCGTCGAACACCGCTTGATCTCTCGCCGACGCCCGAATCCCCCGATCAAGCACCGACCCAGACCGGCAAAGCAAAGCGCTGAGCGCGGTATGCCGCAGATGTGCGCCGAGCAGTTTCCCAGCCGTACGGCGGTACGCCGCCCCCGCATCCATCAACCCGGCGCCCCCCGCCACCTCCTCGCGGAATCTGATGGCGCTGGCGGCAGCGCGGCCGGCGAGGAGGCCGCTGGCGACTGCGTAGTAGATGCCTTCGCCGGTCATCGGATTGATGAGACCGGCCGCGTCGCCGGCGAGGAGGACTCGTCCGTTGCGGGGGCGCCAAGACCAAGAGGAGAGCGGGAGGTGATGTCCTCGCCAGTCTGTGCCACCTGCGCTTGCTCCCGGCAGTAGTTCCTCCAGGCGCTCGAGGAGCTCGGCTCGGGTCGGGTGTGGGCGGCCCGGGATCAGCTGTTCGCCATAGCCGACATTGGAGAGTCCGTCGCCGCGGTCGAAGGACCACGCATACGACGGCTGCCTGGCAAGCCCGAACACGATCTCCTGCCGCCCAGCCCGCTCCACCGGAGTAGGCGCATACCCCCGAATCGCCAACGCCACAGGACCACCCCGACCACGCCGTACGACGGAGTTGGCGCCGTCTGCTCCAACCACGATCTTTCCGGCGAGGTCGTCTACCTGCACGCAGTCCGGGCGTACGTCGATCGTCTTGACCCGGTGTCGGACGAGGTGGGCGCCTGCTGATTGCGCGGCTTCGACCAAGCGCTGGTCGAAGATCTTTCGCGGGACGACCCACGCGGGTCGCGCCATGTCCCGGGAGACTTCCAGCGAACCGCGGCGGAGGGCGAGGCAGCGTACCGGCGTACGGTCATCCAGCAGTCCGGTGACGCCGACGGATTCGAGCAGCTCGAGCACCTGCGGGGCGATGCCGTCGCCGCACGCCTTGTCGCGCGGGAAGTCCGCCCGGTCGACCAGGAGCACCGAGAGCGTCGGGTCCACCGCCAGCGCCCCGAGCGCCGTCGCAGTACCGGCCGGTCCCGCGCCCACCACAACCAGATCCCAGACGACCTTCACACCAACCAGTCTGCCGGGCCTCAGCGGTCGCGGCGGCCTGGGCGGTGGGGGCGGCGGGAAGGGGGTACTGAGGGGGCGCGGCGGGGGCGGGGGACCAGGCGGTCGGCGTGGGGGGTGCTTTCGGAGCGGAGGACTACCTCGCGGGGTTCGTCGAGGTCGACGATCTTCGGCGGGGGTGGGACGAACGCCGGCTCGGCGTATGGTTCCTCGAGCACGAGGGTGTCTTCCGGCTCGGGTTCGGAGGGTGCCGGTTTGGCGCGGGCGGCGGATTCCTTGCTGACCGGCGGTTTCGGCGCGGCGAGGGCCGGCGGCGGGACGTAGACCTTCTTTTTCTTCTTCGGCAGCGTGGTGCGGATGTCGATGCCGAGTCGCGGGATCAGGTTGCCGATGACAACGACAGTGATCGCGACCGCGAGCACGCTGGCGCCCGCGAGCAGGATCGCCCGGAACCCGGCCGCCCAGTCCGACGGACCGGTGCGCCGCATCGCCGCGATCATCGCGACCACCACGGCATTGGTGATGCCGACCGAGATCGTCGCCGCGACCGTCCAGCCGAGCACCTTGCGTTCGAGACCGACATCGTCCGACGCGGCGACCAGACCCGCGATCAGACCGGCGAGCACCGGAACCGTGTAGACCAATGCGAGCGCCAGGCCCGGACTCGCGACGAGATAGAAGACGTCGAAGACCAGCGCGGTACCGGCCAGCGCCGCGGCGAAGCAGATCACCATCGGCGGATACGCCCGCACGATGGCGACCGCGTCCGCGGGCACCGTCCTGATCATCCGGTAGTGCACTGGATCCCCATCACTAGAAGCTGTCAGCCTCATTGTGCCGGTACCCGGTACACAGCGTCACAATCGGCACACCCAATTGCTTGCCGCCGACCACCAACCACGCGAAAGGCGCGCGACCACGATGGTCGCGCGCCCTTCGGAGTACGGGAAGGTGTCAGGCCTTCTTGGCGATCCCTGCCATCAGGATGCGCTGGTACGGCTGGAGGTCCTCGGCGGCGGGGACGTCGCCGTCGGGGTCCGACGGGTTCCAGCGGGCCAGGAAGTCGAGCCCCGGCGGAATCAGCGGCATGCCGAGGAAGTGCTGCTCGATCCGCTCCGGCGTCCGGATCCAGCCGTTGCCCAGGCTCTCCAGGCCGGCCTGCTCCATCGCCTTCTGCAGCGGCTCGCCGGTGTCGACGAAGTCGCTGATGAACAGGTAGCTCCCGGACGGCAGCGCGTTCATCAGGGTGCGGACCCACTCGTCCGGCTTCTCGTCGTCGTGGAAGTGCATGTGGATGCCGTAGATCATCAGCACGACCGGCTTGCTGAAGTCCAGGTGCTGCCTGATCTCCTCGTTGTCGAGGATGCTCTGCGGCTCCCGCAGGTCCGCGGTGACGACGATGGTGCTGTCGTCGGTGGCGAGCAGGGCGCGTCCGTGCGCGAGCACGATCGGGTCGACGTCGACGTACACGACCTTCGCCTTGGAGTTCACCTCCTGCGCTGCCTGGTGCGTGTTCTTCTGGGTCGGCAGACCGCTGCCGATGTCGAGGAACTGGTCGACACCTGCCTCGCCGGCCAGGTACTGCACGCCCCGCACCAGGGCGGCCCGGTTGTCGATCGCGCAACGACCGGCGTCCGGGACGTACTTCAGGTAGGTCGCCGCGCCCTCGCGGTCGGCGGCGAAGTTGTCCTTGCCACCGAGCAGTGCGTCATAGACGCGCGCGATGGTCGGCTGGGAGGTGTCGAAGCCGGGAGTCTCATCCGGGCCGTCGGGAGTCGCCATCGGCGGAGCCTTCGTGTCGGGGGATTCGTTCTCGCCAGCCTAGTGCATTTCCATACCAGTGGAAGCCTGGACCACCCTCCACGGGAGTGTTTCTGGCAAGGATTCCAGACTCCCCCAGGACTTACCTGATTCCTCAACCACACAAAGCCCTCCGTACGCCGTACGCGCGTGCGCCTCCCGCGCACTCCCCTTCACGTCTTTGTGCTCCGGCTGAGCAAAACCCGAGCCGAAATTTGCCGACCCGAAGCACAAAGTCGCACCAAGCGAGGCGGGAGTCGGGGCGCGAAGAGGCGGCGCGGGTTCGCGACAGGGACAACGGGTGCGTTTTGCCCGGAGTACGGGGTGTTTTCTTCACCGTCAGCTACCGACTCGCCGGGGATGCGCGGGACGGAGGCCACGCAGGGTAATGGACCGGACACGGGACCCTCTAACGTGTACGATGCAAATGCAAGCCCAAATGCACGTGCATATGCCAAAGACGTACGGAAGGTGCAGCTGATGACTGCTATCTACAACGGCATGCCCGGGGACGCGATGAGCGAGCTGATCTGGCGGAAGAGTCAGCGGAGTGGCCCGAACGGCAACTGCGTAGAGGTGGCGAAGCTGGCGGTGGTGGCGTGGCGATGCGGAACTCGCGTTTCACGGCCGGCCCGGCACTGGTATTCACCAAGGCGGAGATCGAGGCGTTCCTCGGCGGAGTCCAGGACGGGGAGTTCGACGATCTCGTCTGAGCCAAAAACCCCTAAGACAAGAGGCCCCTTCACCAGGCGAGTGGTGAAGGGGCCTCTGACGTTCCGGGTCCGGAACGCACACAGCTAAGAGGACAAGCAAAAAGGCCGACCTTCAGCGAAGGCCGGCCTTACGTAGTACTAGAGGAGTAAGAGCTACTGCACGGTGAGCGGCCAGAGCTGCTCGCTCGGGAGCTCCGAGACGGCACCGGCCGTTGCTGCGTTGTCGACCGTGATCCGCAGCCCGGTGAACTTGGGCGTCATGATCCGCTGGTACCGCGAGGCCCGATCCGGCTCCGCGACGTACTCGGCGATCAGGTGGTCGCCCAACCAGATCCGCACCATCTTCCGTCCTCCTACTCGGTCGCTGCTCATCCCAGGCTCACAATCGGATCGCCGTCGAGTTGACGGACGCCGCGGAGCCAGCCTTCGAAGGCCCATCGCTGCTGCTCGGGGCAGCGCGCGACCAGTTCCTGGATCTCCCGCTCGGTCAGCTCGTCGGGCGCCCGATCACCGCGTGCGTCGGAGCTGTACTCAACGGCTTCGATGTCGTGGTTGCTCATCGACTCGGGATCCCCAACCAGTCGGGTCGGCGTCTCCGCCGACGATCAGTGGACCGGCCTGCTGAATCACGCGATGTCACTGTTCGCGAGTTTCAGCTCACCTTCTGTGCATGAAGTAATCATGGCGGTCGCACAGTACGAATGCAAGCGCCCGATGCACGTGCATCCGCACGTTTTCGAGTTGTAACCCTTCCGAGGCCTCCCGCACGCTCAAAACGGCCCCCGCGGCCGTTTCAAACACCCCGAACCGAGACAAAAACGGCCCAACTTTGTCAGGACATGGCGATAGACTGGCATCGATGCCGGAATTCGCTATGCTGACGCTCAGTGACGACAACAGCGACCGCGGCCACTCGAGGCAACTCTTGTGTAAGAACTTCGACAGTTCGGTGCGAGGACGTGCGATGATTTGGTCGGGGTGGGCAGACCGTCCGCTACGGGTGAGCTGGGGCGTCGGAGGTGGGCGTGACTGAGTCGGGCGCGCAGAGCGGACCGACAGCGCTGCGGATCATCCTCGGAGGGCATCTGCGCCGGATGCGGGAGGCCGCGCAGATATCCCGGTCGGATGCCGGCTGGGAGATCCGCTCCTCGGAGTCGAAGGTCAGCCGGATGGAGCTGGGCCGGGTCGGGTTCAAGGAACGCGATGTCGAGGACCTGCTCACGCTCTACGGCCTGGAGGACGGCGAGGAACGCGAGCGGCTGATGGCGCTCGCCCGGGACGCGAACAACCCGGGCTGGTGGCACCGCTTCGGCGATGTGCTGCCGAGCTGGTTCCACTCCTATCTCGGCCTCGAAGCGGCCGCGCAACTGATCCGTACCTATGAGCTGCAGTTCGTCCCCGGTCTGCTGCAGACCCCGGAGTACGTCCGCGCCGTCGTCCAGCTCGGTCGCGGGCTGATCCCGGCCGAGGAGGTCGAGCGCCGGGTCGCGCTGCGCGTCTCCCGCCAGGAGGTGCTGCACCGTACGCAGGGCCCGGTCCGGCTCTGGGCCGTCGTCGACGAGGCGGCCCTGCGGCGCCCGATCGGCGGCGTGAAGGCGATGCGGATCCAGCTCGAGGCGCTGATCGAGGCAACCCACCTGCCGAACGTGACGCTGCAGGTGATGCCGTTCGCGTCCGGCGGGCACGCGGCCACCGGTGGCGCCTACAGCATCCTCCGGTTCCCCGAGCAGGACCTGCCCGACATCGTCTACATCGAGCACCTGACCAGCGCGCTCTACCTGGACAAGCTCGAGGACCTCGACCAGTACACGGCAACCATGGAAGCCCTCTGCATCGCCGCTCCCCCGCCCGACCAAAACCCGCGACCACATCGCCCGCATCCTGAAGAACTTCGACGAATAACAGCGCCGTCGGGGCTGGGCTCAGGGAAGGCGAACAGCGCCTTCGGCGCTGGGGGTGGGGCGCCTTCGGCGCTGGGCTTCAGGCGTTGGCGTCGAGCCAGTCCAGGAGGGGGCGGGTGGCGCGCCAGTCCTTGCGGATCTGGGCGACCAGGTCGGGGCTGTGGATGATCGGCTCGAAGCCGTAGGACTTGCCCAGCGTCATCGACTTGTGCCGGAGCAGCTCGATCCGCGGATGGTCGGCATCGTACCCGCGTGGGCTCGTCTTCAGTTTGTCGCCGCCCAACGTCCAGCCGGCCTTCTGCAGCTTGCCGAGCAGCTTCTCCAGTTCGGTCCCGCGCCGCTCCTCGTCGATCGCGGCCCGGAACCGTGCGAGCCGTTCCGCCGACGCCTCGTAGAACCCGGCCCCGACCCGTACGCCGGGCGCGGACACCTGCACGTACCAGCCGGTCGCCGGCCCGAGATCGATGAACGCGCCCTGATGCGTCTTGTACGGCGTCTTGTCCTTCGCGAACCGGACGTCGCGATACGGCCGGAACAGTTTCGCCGCCCCGAACTCCGCCTCCAGCTCAGCAAGCAGCGCGGTCATCGGCGCCTTCACCGACTCCTCGTACACATGCTTGTGCTCAGTCCAGAACGTCTTGGTGTTGTCCATCTCCAGATCGTCATAGAAGTCGAGCGCGGCGGCAGGAAACCCGGTGAAACTCATGCCCTCACAATAGTGATCCGATTCCATCGACTTTTGTCTCTACCCGGGCCGTTCGCCCCCTCCGTAGGTTTGCATGGCCACGACATCGACGAACGGAACCAGTTATGCGCGCCATCCAGGTCAGCCGGTACGGCGGACCCGAGGTCCTCGTCCCCACCGAGCTGCCGACTCCGGTCGCCGGGCCGGGTCAGCTCCTGGTCGAGACCAGCGCGGCCGGCGTCAACTACGCCGACACCCACCGCACCGAGGGCTCGTACCGCGGCGGCTCCCCGCTCCCGTTCGTCCCCGGGGTCGAGGTCGTCGGCCGGACCGCGGACGGACGCCGCCTGCTCGCCCCGATCTTCGAGGGCGGCGGGTACGCCGAAGCGGCCGTGATCCCCGAGTCGCGGGCGATCGAAGTACCGGATGACGTCACCGACGGCCAAGCGCTCGCGCTCCTCATCCAGGGCCTGACCGCCTGGCACGTCCTCCGAAGCTCAGCTCGCCTCGCACCTGGCGAGACCGTCGTGGTGAACGCGGCAGCCGGCGGCGTCGGGACGCTCGCGATCCAGCTGGCGAAGTTCTTCGGCGCCGGCCGGGTGATCGCCGTCGCCTCGACCCCGGTGAAACGCGAACTCGCCCTCACTCTCGGCGCCGACGTCGCCGTCCACAGCTCCCTCGACACGTACGCCGGCCAGGTGCTCGCCGCCAACGACGGGCGCCCGGTCGACGTGATCCTGGACTCCACCGGCGGCAAGACCCTGCTCGCCGGGCTGGAGGTGCTGGGCGGATTCGGCCGGTTGGTCTCCTACGGAAACGCCGGCCGCGAAGGCCGACCGCTGGTCGACGTCGGCGTACTTGCCGAAGGCAACCAGTCCGTCGCCGGCTTCTGGCTGAAGCCGGCCATGAACTATCCCGGTGGCTACCGCGAACCGCTCACCGAACTGCTGCGGCTGACCGCGAACGGCACGATCAGCCCGATCGTCGGTGGTGAGTACGCCCTCGATCAGACCCGGCACGCGCACGAGGAACTACTCGCCCGCCGCACCACCGGCAAGCTGATCATCCGGCCCCGACACTGATTGGGTGAAGCTCAGATCCAGCCCGAGGCCTTGGCCTTGTGGATCGCTTCGATGCGGCTCCGGGCGCCGGTCTTGTTCAGGATGTGCGACAGATAGTTCCGGACGGTGCCGGCGCTCAGGCAGAGCTGGTGCGCGATCTCCTGCGCGGTCGCGCCGGTGGTCACCATCTGGAGCCCCCATGACGTGACTCGGTTTCGAGACCGCCCGGTAACGCAAAATGTGGGCGGCCGGAAAATTAGTCACCGTTCAGTTTGGTCGGCGACGGCCGATTTGTCACCCTCTCGCAGGCTGCGGAAAAAGGCCGTGATGTCACCGGCCAGTAACTCCGGTTGTTCCATTGCGGGGAAATGACCGCCGCGATCGAAGGTGGTCCAGCGGACGATGTTGGTGGCCCGTTCCGCCAGGTGCCGCAGCGGAATGAAGTTGTCCCGCGGGAAATCCGCCATCGCGGTCGGCACCGGCGACGGCTCGTCCGGTTGACCCCAGTACTCCGCGTGCGCGCGTTCGTAGTAGATCCGCGCAGACGACCCCGCCGTACCGGTCAGCCAGTAGAGCATCACGTTCGTCAGCAGGGGATCCCGCTCGATGCCCCCGTCACTCCACTCCTCGAATTTCTCCGCGATCCAGGCGAGTTGCCCGACCGGCGAATCGGTCAGCGCGTAGGAGAGCGTCTGCGGCCTGGTCGACTGCAGATCGGCGTACCCCTGCCTGTCCTTCGCCCATCCCTGGAACCGCTGCCACGAGGCGATCGTCCGTTCCCGCTCGGCCTCGTCCAACCCAGCCAACTCGTCGGGAGTCGGCTCCTGCGTCGCCCCGACGCCAGGGATGAGATTCAGATGTACGCCGATCACCCGGTCGGGATGGATCCGCCCGACCTCGCGCACGATCGCCGAACCCCAGTCGCCACCCTGCACGCCGTACCGCGCATACCCGAGCTCTTCCATCAGTACGCCGTACGCGGCCGCAACGCGTTTGTGCTCCCACCCGGTGTCGCGGGTCGGACCGGACAACCCGAATCCGGGGATGCTCGGGATCACCAGATGGAAGCCAGGCAACAGTTCGGCGAGTTCGAGGAACTCGACGATCGACCCCGGCCAGCCGTGCGAGATCAGCAGCGGGATCGCGTCCGGATCCGGTGATCGCAGATGCGCGAAATGGATCCGGGCGCCGTCGATCGTGGTGACGAACTGCGGCCATTCGTTGAGCCTCTTCTCCGCAGCACGCCAGTCGTAGGAGTGCCGCCAGTACTGCACCAACTCCTGGAGATAGCCGAGCGGTACGCCGTACTGCCAGCCCACTTCCGGGAGTTCATCGGGCCATCGGACCCGGCCGAGTCGTTCGTGGAGATCGTCCAATGCGGACTGCGGAAACTCGATGCGGAACGATTCGATGCTCATGGCTCCATTTTCAGACAGCGCGCCAGCAGGGCGAGTGCCTCGTCGATCTGCTCGATGGGCATCGCGCCGTACCCGAGGATCAGCCCGGCGACGCGCTGCTCCGCATCGACGGCGTGGTAGGACAGCGGGAGGAGCGAGACGCCCAGCCGGCCCGCTCGTTCAGCCATCCCGGTGTCGTCGAAAGCCGTGTGCAGAGCGGACTGCAGGTGATGATGCCGTTCGGCGTAGATGCGGCGCATCCGGCGGAGATGCCGCGAGAGCTCCAGCTGCTGAAGGATCGCTGCCCGGGAGCGACCGAGTAGCGCTGCGTAGATCCTCGGCTGGACCGGGCCGGTCACGGCCGGGTCACGACGGGTTCAGGCAGCCACCCGGTCGCGGACGACCTTCAAGGTGATGGCGCCGGCCAGGGAGAGACCGCCGATGATCATCAGCACGGTGACCAGGGTGGCGGAGTTGTTCAGCCGGCCGTCGCAGGCCATCGGCGTGATCCCGCGGGCCGGCTGGAAGACCGAGCCGCAACTCGTCGCGTCCGCCGAGACCGACCGGAAGCCGAGCGCCAGGCCGCCGAGCAGGAGAACCACTCCGGCGATCGCCAGGATCTTGTTCAGCGTCGTCATGGCCGTGCCGACGCCGGTTCCCGCAGGCATGCCGACGGCATGACCTGACTGCCCCGTTGCACTTCGCTCACTCCTGACTTCGACTGACACCTCTCCGAACTTACGGCCGCTCAAGCGAGGATCCACATCGGCAGAGCCGTCAGCAGCCAATCTTCACTAAGTCCTTACTCAGGACATGAGTGACCGTGACTAGGGTCTCAGAAGCCATCGCGGGCTGTGACACTGGCATCCCTGTGCCACAGCCCGCAGGTTCGGTGAGAGCAGATCAGAAACTACCTGTAGTCGTACCCCCACTCCCTGTAGCCGGAGTGGTGAAGGTGATATTCGGATCGGGGCCCCATTGGTCGGCTGCTGCCGGGTAGTTCGCTTCCTGGCGTTTGATGCACTTCCACTCGACCGAGGTGTTCGGCGGGAGGTTGGAGATCGTGCCGGTCCAGGTCGGGTAGCTGGTCGGCGCCAGCTTCACCGCGCTCGCCACCGACCAGGCGCCGAGCTGCGGCACGTTGCCGACGACGTACACGGACTGACCGCTGGTCGTGGTCCCGTTGCTGCAGCTGAACGTCTTGGAGACGACCGCTTGGCCGAGGGTGAAGACGAACGACTTCGCAGTACTGACCGCGAGTGAGGCCGACTTGGCGATGACAAGGTTGCCGCCGGCGTTGTACCAGCCGCTGGCGGCCGCGTCGAAGGCTGCCTTGTTCGCGTACTGCGTGAGCGCGGACCCGTTGAGCGTCACGGCCGACGCCTGGGTATCGGCCACCAGCTCCACCACATTCGAGCGGCTGCTGGTTGCTCCGGTGTAGGTGCCGGACGAGGCCGCGATGCCGACCGTCTGCGTGGTCCCGGACCGCTGCTGAGTCAGGTCCGTCGTCCGCTTCGAGCCCGTCTGGTAGCCGACGGTCGACCCGTCGTCCTCGGCCAGGGTGAACGAGGACGCGGTCGTGTCGCCGTAGACGCGCGCCACGAGCTCGTTGCGCGTCGTACCGTCGGCGCGTTTGCCCAGCACGTTCATCGTCTGGTCGTCGACGTACATCTTCGGGATGATCGCGCCCGCTCTTGCATAGGCAGGGAGCTGGAACTTCCCGTTGCGCCACAGCGGTACGTCGGTGAGGTTCTGCCCGGTGCTCACCGTCTTGGTGTTGGTGTAGTAGTCGTACCAGGTCCCGGCCGGGAGGTAGACGTCCCGCTTGCGCTGGTTCGCGCCGGCCGCGACGCCGACGAGCAGGTCCTTGCCGATCAGCTTCTCGTGACCGGTCTCCCGCACATTCGGGTCGTTCTGGTACTGGTAGACCAGCGGTGGCATCAGCGGCTCGCCGGTCGTGTACGCCTTGTGGGCAAGCGAGTAGTAGTACGGCGTGAGCTCGTACCGCTGCCTGATGTTCGCCAGGTTGCTCGGCACGTCGCCGATCGAGTCCGGCGAGGTCTCCGCGCAGTTGCAGAGGTTCTCGGTGTGCGGCCGGATCGGCACGTCGAACCAGGACGAGTTCGCGAACCACTGGGTGTAGAGCTCGTTCAGGTCGGAGTTGAGCATCTCCCGCCGGAAGCCGCCGATGTCGGAACCGAAGTAGTCGATCCCGGACATCGACATCTGCATCTGGACGTTCTGCTGGGAGGCGAGCGCGGTCAGCTTCGAGCCGATGTCGCCGGACCACATCGCCGTACCGAAGCGCTGGATGCCACCCGCGGCGGAGCGCGCGAGCATGAACGGGCGCTGCTGAACCGCGTTGTCCGTATAGCCCTTCGCGATCCCCTTCGCCCATTCGAGGTTGTAGAGGTTGTGGTAGTCGGAGTGCGCGTGCTTCCCGGCCAGTACGCCGGATGTCCAGTCGTTCGAGTCGTACATCTCGGGCTCACCGAGGTCGAGCCAATGGCCCATCACGCCGTCGTTGACCAACGGCTGACGCTGGGTGTTGTGCCACTGTGCGCTGGCGGCCGGCTGGGTCCAGTCGATCATGCCGCCGCGACCCCACCAGTCGTTCCCGGTCAGGTACACCGGGTTGCAGCTGGAGCAGCCTGCTCTGATCAAGTAGCCGGCGTTGGCCATGTCGGTGTGCTCGGGCAGGTTCTTCCCGACGTACGACTCCTCGATCGTCATCACCCCGACGCCGTTGGTGTTCTTGTACGTCGCGAGCTTGGTCGCCGGATTCGGGAAGTTGACCGGATCCCACTCCAGCGTGCCCATCCGGGTGTTGTCCGATCCTGCGGTGACCCCGCCGAACCAGTTCACGTCGAGCATCACGCCGTCGGTCGGGAACTTGTTGGCCCGCAGGCCGCTGAGCGTGGTGTCGATCTCGTTCCAGTTGTCGTAGCCGTACTCCGACATCCACAACCCGAACGCCTTCTTCGGCGGCACCGGCGGGCGACCGGTCAGCTCGAGATAGTCCTTGCGCAGGTCGGGGAGATCCGGCCCCGACATCACGTACCACCGGAGCTGGTCGCCGAAGGTGTCCATCGTCCAGGGGTCGCCGGTCAGGTTCCAGTCCTGCTTGTAGACCTGGTCGACGAACATCCCGTAGTTGGTGGTGTTGGCGCCGACGGCGAACAGCACCGGGATCTGCGCATTGCCGACCGGTCCGTTGTCCGTGTCGTAGAGCATCGCGTTGCCGTAGGTGCCGCTGGTGCGCTGGCGTCCGACCCAGTCACCGTCCGCGCTACCACCCATGAAGAACTGCTCGCCGAGCCCATATGCGTTCTGCATGGACGACTTGGTGAAGCTCAGCCCTTTCCAAGCCTGGCTGAGGTTTCGTGGACAGGTGGTGTTGAGCAGGAGTTGTGGTGAGCGGGTCGTGTCGGTGACCGTCGCGCAGAGAGTGGTCGCGTTGACGTCCACCTTGAGCCCGGCCGTCGTCAGCGTGTTCCCGGTCTGGTTGAAGCTGGTCGGACCGGTGTAGTTCGTCTTCGCGATCTGATCAGTGGTGAAGATCGGCGAACCACTCCCAGGCCCGGCCCCCGCTCCCATCTCGAAGTGCACCAGATCGTCGTCGAGGAACTCCACCACCAGATAGTTGCCCCCGGCACTGAACTGCACCCTTTGTACCGCTGCATGCGCTGCCTGGGTTGGGAGAACTATGAGTAGTGGCAGTAAGAGCAAGAAGGCTGCTATCCGCTTCATGGCCTTGCCACCGTTACGTTGTCGAGGTTGACGCCACCTGAGCCATAGAGGACTTTGACCACGCGTTTACCTGCGGTGAGGCTGGTAGTCAGCGTTGCTGTCCCCCAGGTGTCCCAATTGCCGGTGCTCGGCAGGTTGACCGAACCGACAGACACCCCGTCCACCTGGATCGTCCGGGTCGCGGTGGTGGCGGCGCCGTTGGCGTAGCGGAGCTTGATCACGTGGCTGCCGGTGACGTCCGCGTTGGTGTCCACCTGCACGAAGTCGCCTGCCGTCTCGAACCCGTCCACGAACCCGGTCCCGGTGTAACCCGGGTGATCCGTGTTGGTCGTCGTCCCACTGTTGGCTCCGAACTCAGCCTCATATCCCGCCTTGTCCACGCCATTCAGTACTACGGAACGCGTCGCCGCGCTGGATGCGGTCTTGATCAGCGTGAGCTGCTGGACCGGGTCCCAGTACCAACCCTCGGTAGCACCTTGCAGAGCAGCGAGAGTCGCGTGCGCGGTCATCGTCGAACCGTCCTTCGTCACGCTCGTCGGCTTCGACGACGCGACCTGCAGAGTGCTCTTGGTCGCCAGCGGCGGCACGCTCACGGTGACCTGGTGACCGGCGAAGTTCTCCGTGGACGTGACCGTCCTGGTCTGGTTCGCCGAGTCCTCGAAGTACCCGTAACTCGTAGTACCGGACGGGTACACCCGGAAGGCGAGGTTGGTGTAGGTGTCGACGCTGTTGCCGATGTTGCCACCCAGCTCGTAGTTGGCGTTGAGGTTGAGCGGGACGATCGCGCCGGCCTTGGCGTAGACGGGGATCGTGCCGGTGTCGGCGTTGTAGACCTTCGTCCCGGGGCCCTGGGCACGGCCGCCGTTCCAGAAGTCGTACCACTCACCGGCGGGCAGGTAGACGTTCTTGCTGGTCGCGCCCTGGGTGGTGATCGGTGCCACCAGCAACTGCCGGCCGAACATGTACTGCTGGTCCGCGGCTGCTGCCGTGGCGTCGTTCGGGTAGGCGATGCTCATCGCCTGCATCATCGGAAGGCCTGTGGTGGAAGAGTTCTTGGCTTCCGTGTAGAGGTACGGGATCAGGTTCATCCGGGTGTTGGCGAACTTGCGGAACTTCGGGATCACCGTGCTGTCGCCGGAGCGCGCCTGCACGTTCCACGGCGTACGGGCTTCGGAGACGCCCGGGTTCGACTTCTCCGAGTGGTACTGCATGATCGGCGAGAAGGTCGACTGCGCGGCCGCCCGGAGGTAGAGCTCGCTGCTCGGGAAGGTCCCGGTGAAGCCGGCCATGTCCCACGACCAGAACGGGACACCACTCGCCCCGGCGCTCTGACCGGCCCGGACCGCCTGCTGGAAGGCGTCGAAGGTGGAGGACTGGTCACCGGCCCAGAAGATCGAGTTGGCCTGGGCGCCCGACGTACCGCCGCGGCTGAACAAGGTGCCCTGGGCACCCTTCTTCGTGGTGACGAAGTCATTGTAGGCGCGGGTGTACTCGTTCGGGTAGCCGTTGTGCAGCTCGTCGCCCTTGCGGCCGGAGCCACTCGTCACGTTGCGGCCGAAGACCGCCTCGCTGCCGTCCGTCTTGAGGCCGTCGATGCCGACGTCGTCGAAGAGGTAGGCACGCTTGCTCATCCACCAGTTGGTGGCCGTGGTCTTGGTGAAGTCCGGCACCGTGCTGTTGCCGAACCACTGCCCGGCCGGGATCCGGTACGGGCCACCGGCGCCGTCACCGAGAACGTAGCCCTGGGCAACGGCATAGTCGCGGTCGTTGATGTGCTGCTGCGGTGGCGTCGCCGGGTTGGTGTCGAAGTCCTGTTTCAGCACCGGGATCTGCCAGAGCACCATCTTGACGCCCTGGTTGTGGGCGGCCGTGACCATCGCCTTCGGATCGGTCCATTCCCCACCTGCTGGGAAGGTCAGATCCGCGTAGGTCAGAGCCTGGTTGCCCGGCTTCGGCGTGTAGGTCGCTCCGTGCCACAGGTAGAAGGTCGCCTCGTCGCTCCACTGCTCGAGCACCATCGCGGTGTGCGGGATCTGGTTGGAGGTCATGTTGGCGAGCTCGGTGTTCACCTCGGCCTGGGTGTTCCACTCGTTCGCGGAGCCCCAGAGTCCGAAGGACCACTTCGGCGGAAGCTTCGGCCGGGCGGTGGTCGCCGTGTACTGGTCGAGGATCTCGGCCCGGGTACCGGTGAAGAAGTAGTAGTCGACGGTCGAGTTGAGCGCGCCACCCGTGTCGACGGTGAAGCCCGCCATGTCACTGAGGTGCGTCCCGAGATTGAACACGGAGTACCGGGTGCTCGGCACGTAGATGCCGTAGCCGGCCGAGTTCGTGACGAACGGGACGCTGAGGTAGGTCCGTGCCGTCGGGCCCTGGTCCTGGTACTGGTTGTAGACGTAGTTGCTGACGTCCTTGCCGCGCTGGTTCAACGCGTCGTACCGCTCGCCGAGGCCTTCGAAGCGCTCGGTCGTCGGGGAGAGCCAGTGGTCCTCGACCTTGGTGACCGTCGTACTGCCGTCGCTCGCCCAGCCGGTGTTGCGGAAGGTCGCCGGATCGTATTGCCGGGCGATCAGCGTCGTCCCGTCGCCCTTGTAGACGGCGACCCGATAGGGCGACTTCTGGATCTTCAGGACCACCTTCGTGGTGGCGATCTGGAGGGTGCCCGCGCTGTCGGTCACCGTGTACGACGAGGAGCCGGTGATGTTGAGGCCGCTCCCGGTCGGTGCGACCTGGACGTGGAAGCGGTCGATCGCGGGGAAGGCGAACCGGACCTTCGGGGTGAAGCTGCCCGCGGTGTCACCGGTCGTCACGTCCACGCTCGTGCCGTTGTTGACGAAACCGGAGACGTTGCCCGTACCGGAGTAGCTCGTGACGGCGAAGGAGAACGGGCCGGTCGTCTTCTGGTTGGCACCGTCCACGTCGGCATTCACCGTGTAGGTGATCTGGTCGCCGCGGGCGAAGGTGCCCAGGCCGACCTTCCAGTACGTGTTGTTGCCACTGTTGTAGTCGAAGGCGGCCCCGATCGGCGTCTGGTTCACGCCGTTCTTGGTCCAGGTGATCCAGACCGTCTGACCGGACGAGATCGGCCAGGTGGTGGCCTTGATCTGTACGGCCTCACCGGCCATCGGGTCGCGCGGCGCGCGCTCGGTCAACGCGGTGTTGTAGAGCTCATCGGCGCCGTACGGCGCGTGGAAGACCCCGGTCAGCGTTCCCGCCCACGCGGGGGCCGGGGTGAACTGGAAGATCACCGCTGCGAGCACCAGGAACGCAGCGATCCACCGCCTTCGCGGCGTGACGGCATGCCTCATCTACAGCCTCACTTCTCTCCGGCCACCGACCGGACGTTGTTAGCTGGCGGAACGGGCGGTCAGGGACGGCCGGCCGGCCTCGTCCGGTCGCAGGTTGGGCTGGAACAGCTCGCCCAGGAAAAGGCCCGCGGCGCCTTGCGCCCAGGCTTCGTCGTCCCAGTCGTCCACCACGACCTCCAGATCTTGCTGGAGCCCGTCGAAGACGGCGGCGTGTAGAGCTTGGTCGAAGCCCGGACCGAACAGGTCGCTCGCCCGGGTCCCCTCTCCGGCGAGCACGATCAGCTTCGGGTTCAGCAGGTTGACCAGATTGCCGACGGCCGTCCCCAGGATCCGGCCGACTTCTTCGAAGATGCCCTGGATGTCTTTGTCACCCTTGCGGGCCTTGTCGATGGCTTGCTCGATGGTCTTGGTCTTCGCCTTGGCACAGATGGCGGGCTCGCCGATCAGCGCTTCCAGGCAGCCCTTGCCACCACAGGCACACAAGGGGCCGTCGGCAACGACCTTGGTATGGCCGAACTCGCCCGCGCCGCCGCCCGCCCCGCGGTACAGCCTGCCGTCGAGCACCATGCCGAGCCCGATACCGCGGCCGATACTGACCACCGCGACATCGGAGACACCGCGCCCGGCGCCGAACCACTGCTCGCTCGCCACCAGGGCGTTGACGTCGTTGTCCACCACTACCGGCAGCCCGAGCTTCTTCTCCAGCAGCCCGGCGAGATCGACATCGTGCCAGTCGGAGTACGTACCGTGCCGGACCACTCCGGTGGCCCTATCGATCACGCCCGCCACGCCGACACCCACGCCGTACACGGATCTCGTGCCCGTCAGCTTGCGGACGACTCTGGCAACAGTCCGTACTACGGTGCCGACGTCGTTCGTGGTGACGGCCTCCGTGGCCCGCTCGACGATGCCTGCGTTGAGGTCGGTCAGTACTGCGATCACGCGCGTCTCGGTGAGCTTGATGCCGATCACGTACCCAGCGTCGGCCTTCAACCCCAGCAACACAGGCCTCCGACCCCCACCGGAACTAGCGGTCTCCCTCTCCTCGATCACCCCATTGGCAAGCAACTCACCAACAATCTCGGACACCGTCGGCAGGCTCAACCCGGTCCGCTTGGCCAACTCTGTCCGCGAAACCAGCCCACCCCGGAGCTCCCCGAGCACCAGCGAGGAGTTGATCTCCCGGATCAACTCCTTGCTCCCCACGCGCACAGGTTGCACCCGCCCACCCCTTACTAAGGTCACCGAAGGAAGTCCCCGGACGCTAACCCCGGTGCCGCCGGATGGTCAACAGTTCGCGCCCCTACTGATCCAGCCACTTCAAGATCACTTGATTTGTTTCTTCGGGCAGTTCCTCCTGGATCCAGTGACCGCAGTCCAGGCCGACCACCTCCACGTTGGGCACGAACTCGGTCAGGTTTTCAGACCTCGGGATCGCCCGGTCCCGGTCGCCATAGATCATCAGGGCGGGCTGTTGGATGATCGGGTCCACGTCCGCCAGCAAGCGCCAGTTGCGGTCGAGGTTCCGGTACCAGTTGATGCCGCCGGTGAATCCCGATGACTCGAACGCGGAGACGTAGACGGCCAGGTCGCTGTCGCTCATCACGGGCTCACCGAGTGGTGTTTCCGCCTTGGCAAGATTGATAAACGCCATGCCCGGCTCAGGAGTCGCAGGGGGCACGTTCTTCCGGTAAAGGTTGCGGAGGAACTGGAATGCGTTCTCATCGAACACGGCGTCCGCGACGCCCGGCTGCCGATTGAAGTGGACGAAGTAGAAGTCGGGGCCGAGGAATTCTTCCATGACCTCGATCCACGGCTTTCTCCGCGCACCTGGTAAGGCAGGCTCAGGTTGATCACCTTGTTCACCCGGTCGGGGTGCAACAGAGTCAGTCCCCAGACGACGAACGCCCCCCAGTCATGGCCGACAAAAGTGGCGTCTTCGTAGCCATAGTGGTCGAGGAGAGCGACGAGGTCACCCGACAGGTGCTCGATGTCGTAGTCCGTCACTTCGGTCGGGCGGGATGAGTTGCCGTAGCCCCGCTGGTTCGGTGCGATGACGTGGTAGCCGGCTGCGGCAAGGGCGGGCATCAGGTGACGCCACGAGAAGGCGTGTTCCGGCCAGCCGTGGCAGAGCACGATGGGCTTTCCCTCGTTTTCTCGACCTGCTTCGAAGACTTCGAGTTCCACACCGTTGACCGGAACAATGCTCGGCTTGGGAAAATCGGTTGAATTGAGCATCGCGTTCCTCATGTTCTTTTCGGAGTGCCTCTGCATAAATCGCAGCCTAGAGGCCTTATAGGACAGGTGCTGACCTACTCGAGCGCACCGCGGCCGCACTGTGGCGTACGCAGCGCTAGGGGTGCCGTACGGGGCACGGCTGGCCGCCCCTTCCAGTTGCCAGGTCTTGACAGCGCTCTGGCGTGGGCTTAGTTTTTGACTAAATTTAGTGCCGAAGTAAGTCGGGAGTGCGGTGTGGTGAACCTGCAAGGTCCTATTCCCCGGGGCGACCTGGTGCCGTCGGGCATCGTCGGGTTGCTGGGGACGCAGGGGCCGACGGCGCGGACGGATATCGCGCGGGCGCTGGGGTTGAGCCCGGCGACGGTCACGCAGGTGACGAAGGATCTGATCGCGCGGGGGTTGATCGAGGAACTCGAGTCGGTTCCGTCCAAGGGTGGGCGGCCGTCGCGGCTGCTCGGGTTGCTGCGGGACGCGGGGGTCGCGCTGGGGGCGAAGGTGACCGCCGATCACGTCGCGGTGGTGACGGTCGAGCTGGACGGCACGGTGCGTTCGTCGACCGAACACGCCTACGACCCGAGCACACCGGACGCGATCGAACGCCTCGGCCAACTACTGGCGAAAGAGGTCGCCGGTCTGGACGACCGCCTACTCGGCGTCGGCGTCGGCGTACCAGGTGCTGTCGACTCGCAGGCATCCGGAGTAGTCGACGCCCCGACCCTCGGCTGGCAGTCGGCGCAGGTAGGCCCCGTACTACGAACCGCCATCGGCACCCCGGTCCTCGTCGACAACGACGTCAACACCCTGGCCGCCGCAGAACGCCTCTACGGCATAGGCCGAGACCACTCCTCCTACCTGGTCGTCACCATCGGCCGAGGAATCGGCTGCAGCATCGTCGTAGACGGCGCCATCTACCGAGGCGCCAACGGCGGCGCCGGCGAAATAGGCCACATCCCGGTCTGGCCCTCCGCCGGCGCAGCCGGCGGAGCTCGGGGGCGCGGCCACCTTCCCCTCCCCCTCAGGCGAGCTCGCCGAAGGCGAGCCGCCTTGCACCTGTGGGTCTACCGGGTGCCTGGAGGCCCATATCGGCAGCGCCGGGTTGCAGCGGACCGCTCGGGCTCGGGGTGTGATCGGGCCTCGGGGGACGGCGCGCGACTTTGTTGCGGGCAGCAAGTGGTGGCGATGCTGCCGCGCGGGAGATCTTTCACGAGGCGGGCGGGATGCTCGGGCGGGCGTTGGCTGGGGTGATTCATACGGTCGACCCGGAAGTTGTGGTGTTGATGGGTGAGGGAGTGGACGGATGGGAGTTCTGGCAGACCGGGTTCGAGCCGTCGTTCCGGCGGTCGTTGCTACCGGCCCGCAAAGCGGTACCCGTCGTGGTGGAACCGTGGACGGAGATCCAGTGGGCCCGCGGAGCCGCCTCTCTGGTCCTCTCCAGCCCCTTCGACTCAGCCGGCAACGGCGGCGAACAAAGCCGCCTGGTCCGCGCACGTCTGGGCGCCGGATGAAACAGAACCGGGTTCCAACAGCACGCCGTAGTACAAGCTCCACAAAGCTGAAGAAGGCTGGGTGGGTGGCGTTCTTCTTGTTGCCTAGTGCGATTCCGTTGTTCGTCTTCACGCTCGTGCCGATGGTTTCGAGTTTATGGGTGAGTTTGCACAGGTGGAATCTGATCTCGCCGATGGAGTGGGTGGGGCTGAGGAACTACAGCAATCTGCTGGGGGACGAGATGACTCGGCGGGTGTTCTTGCACACGCTGGTTTATGTCGTGGGGTATCTGCCGCTCGTGTACGCCGGTGGGTTGTTGCTCGCGCTCGCGTTGAATCAGAAGCTGAAGGGACGCTCGTTCCTCCGGGCGACCTACTTCCTCCCGGTGGTGACCAGCTGGGTAGTGGTCGCGCTGGTGTGGAAGTGGCTGCTCAACCCGACGAACGGGCTGGTCAATCAGATTCTCGGTGGGCTCGGACTCCCCCAGCCCGGCTGGTGGACCGACCCGCACTGGGCGCTTCCCGCGGTGATCCTCTCGTCCGCCTGGAAGGACCTCGGGTTCGTGATGGTGATCCTGCTCGCCGGCCTGCAGTCCATCCCGACCGACTTCTACGAGGCCGCGAAGGTGGACGGATCCAGTGCCTGGCAACGGTTCTGGCGGATCACCCTGCCGCTGCTTTCGCCGTCGACCTTCTTCGTGGTGGTGATCTCGTTGATCAACGGCTTCCAGGTCTTCGACCAGGTGTACGTGATGACCGCCGGCGGTCCGGCCGGTTCCAGCCAGGTCGTGGTCGGCCAGATCTACGATCTCACCTTCCGCTACGGCCGGGCCGGTGAGGCGTCCGCACTCTCCTGGATCCTGTTCGCGGTGATCCTGGTGATCACCGTCTTCCAGATCCGCGGCCAGCGCCGGTGGGTGCACTATGCGTGACACCAGGTCACTCCCCGCCAAGATCGCCCTGTACGCCGCTGTGCTGCTCGGCGCCGCGATCATGCTCTTCCCGTTCCTGTGGACGGTGATCACCTCGATCACCCCGGAAGGCTCGCTCGCCGACGGCCCGACCGTCTTCGTCGACCACCCGACCCTGAACGCCTATCGCACCCTGCTCGACGCGATGCCGATCTGGCGCATCCTCGCCAACTCGCTGATCATCGCGCTGGTCTCGACCCTGCTCCAGCTGATCACCGGCTCGATGGCGGCGTACGGATTCGCCCGCCTGCACTTCCCGCTGAAGAACGTCATCTTCGGCTTCTACCTGGCCACCTTGATGGTGCCGCTGCAGGTGCTCGTCGTCCCGCTGTTCATCGAGATGAAGACGCTCAACCTGCAGGACACGTACTTCGCACTGCTGGCCCCCACGATCGCCTCGGCGTTCGGAGTCTTCCTGCTCCGCCAGGCGGTCACCGCAGTACCGATGGAACTCGACGAGGCCGCCACCATCGACGGCGCCGGCCATCTGCGGATCTTCACCACCATCGTGCTACCGCTGATCCGGCCCGCGCTCGCGACCGTCGCGGTGTTCGCGTTCATGGGCAGCTGGAACAGCTTCCTCTGGCCACTCGTCGTGATCCGGTCGCCGGAGTTCATGACGCTCCCGCTGGGCCTGTCCACGCTGCAGGGCCAGTTCACCACCCAGTGGGACGTCGTGATGGCGGGATCCGTCGTCTCGATCGTCCCGATCGCCATCGTCTACCTGCTAGCGCAGCGCCACATCATCGCCGGTGTCGCCCACACAGGCATCAAGTAAGAGAGTGAAGGAAACCGCCATGCGTCATCTCAAGACTGTGGGCCTCGGCCTGACCGCAGCGCTCGCGCTCACGCTGACCGCCTGCGGGCAAGGCTCAGCCACCAAGGAAGCCGCTGCCCCGGAGGGCAAGTCGGTCGTCCGCTACATGAACTTCTCGTCCAACGACGGGCACGAGAAGGACCTGACCGCGATCGTCAACGCGTTCCAGACGGCGAACCCGAACATCACCGTCCAGGTCGAGACCGTTCCGTACGCCGACTACTTCACGAAGCTGCAGACCGCGGTTGCTGGTGGCACCGCGGCCGACGCGTTCGAGCTGAACTACGAGAACTTCGTGACGTACGCGAAGAACGGCTCGCTGGCCGAGCTGAAGAACGTGGATACGGCGGCGTACAAGAAGTCGCTGGTCGACGCGTTCAACGACGGCGGCAAGCAGTACGGCGTACCGGAGTCGTTCTCGAACGTCGTGCTCTTCTACAACAAGGCGCTCTTCAAGAAGGCCGGGGTTGCTGAGCCGACCGCTGACTGGACCTGGAAGGACGAGCAGGCTGCCGGGCTCAAGCTGACCGACAAGGCGACCAAGACCTGGGGCGACTACCAGCCGGTCTCGTACAACGAGTTCTACAAGGTGCTCGCGCAGAACGGCGGTGAGTTCCTGAACGCCGACCGGACCGCGGCGACCTTCAACTCTCCGCAGGGTGTCGAGGCGGCCAAGTTCCTGATCGACAAGGTCGGCAAGACGATGCCGACCGAGGCAGATGGCGCCGGTACGCCGGACTTCGACTCGAAGCTGTTCAAGTCCGGGAAGCTCGCGATGTGGCACACCGGGATCTGGATGTTCTCGGCGATGGCGGATGCGCCGTTCGACTGGGATGTCGTGGTCGAGCCGGGGAACACCAAGAAGGCGTCGGCGATGTTCGTGAACGGGCTCGTCGTGTCGGCTGCCTCCAAGAACGCCGAGGCCGCGCAGAAGTGGGTCACCTTCCTGGCGTCGTCGGACGACACCACGAAGACGCGGCTCGCCAGCTCGTGGGAGCTGCCGCCGGTCGCCGACGAGGCCAAGCTCGCGCCGTACCTGGACCAGAAGAAGCCGGCCAACCGCAAAGCCGTCTTCACCGCCCTCGAGGACACCGTGCTGCCGCCGGTGATCGAGCGCCAGCAGGAGATGCAGGACCTGGTCACCGCTGAGCTCACCTCCGCCGCAGGCGGTCGCAAGCCGGTCGAGAAGGCGCTCGCCGATGCCCAGACCAAGGTCAACGGCCTCCTGAAGAAGTGAAGGATTCCATGATCGCCGCCCTGGATCTGTCCGAACTCACCCGTCTGCGCGCCTTGGCGAAGCACAGCCACGCCGTGATCACCGAGCACCAGGACGGCGGAGGTGCCTATCCCGCCGCGCCCACGTTCTCGGCGTACCGGGGGTATGCCTGGCTGCGCGACGGATCGTTCACCGCGGAAGGCATTTCGCGGTACGGCGATCAGCGGTCCGCCGGGCGGTTCCACGACTGGGTCAATGACGTACTGCGGCGCCGCCGCGCGCAGGTGGATGCTCTGCGCGCGGCCAAGGGTCGCGGCGAGGTGCCGTCGAACGAGGCGATGTTGCCGACGCGGTTCACGTTCGACGGTCAGGACGGATCGGATCCCTGGTGGGACTTCCAGACCGATGGTTATGGGATGTGGCTGTGGTCGGTGGTGACGCATGCTGCGCGGCACGGGCTGGATCTGGCGCGGTGGCGGGACGGTATCGATGTGGCCGTCGACTACCTGGTCGCATTCTGGGACCGGCCTTGTTACGACTGGTGGGAGGAGCATGTCGAGCACCGGCATGTCTCGACGCTGGGCGCGATCCATGGTGGATTGGTTGCTGTCGGCACCTGTGAGTCGTTGCGGTCGGCACCTTGGTCGGCGGCTGCGTTGAAGGTTGCCGCCGACATCCGTTCGCTGGTGACGGCGGAGGGGATCGTGGACGGGCATCTGGTGAAATGGCTGGGGAGTTCGGCGGTCGACGGGTCGTTGCCGGCTTGCGTCGTACCGTTCGGTCTGGTCTCACCTGATGACGATCTGGCGGCGATGACGCGGGCGGCGGTGGCGAAGGACCTTGACTTCGACGGTGGGGTGCATCGCTTCACCGCGGACGTCTTCTACGGCGGCGGTCAATGGATTCTCCTGTCCGCCCTCCTCGGTTGGAACCTCGCTGTCGCCGGAGACACTGCCGGTGCTCTCCGGCATCTCCGCTGGATCGCCGACCAGGTGGACGAACACGGCGACCTTCCCGAACAGGTCCCGCACCACCTCCTCCACCCCGGCTCCCGCGACGAATGGCTGGCCCGCTGGGGGAGCGTCGCCACACCACTCCTCTGGTCCCACGGCATGTACCTGATCCTCGCCGACGAACTAGGCATCACCACCGCGGAGGACCCCCGATGATCACGCACCGCCCCCACGGCGTAGAACACCCCTACGCCACCTCCCCCGACCAACGCGTCCCCGTCCTCCCCCTCACCGGTACGCCGGTCCGCCTCGGCGCAATCGTCAGCCCCGATGTCACCAGGGTTGTTTGTGAGTGGGACAGCACAGAGCTGGAGCTGGAGCCCGTCAAGGCGAATACAGCAGACGCCGCAGCTCTAGCCGGCGGCGAAGGCCACCTCAGCGCCGCCCAGGCCGGCGCCCTAGGCGGAGACGGCGGCTGGTCGGTAGTCACTCCACCAGTAACAGAACCAGTTCGCTACCGCTTCCGCGCAGAGCGCGGCGCCAGCTCCGAAGTGGGCGAGGGGAGCAATGCGGTGGTGAGCGCGGAGCGCGCCGGGGCGGCGCCGAGCCGCGACCGCGCCGAAGGCGCGGAGCTCGCGGTCACCGGTGAGGGCGAGCCTGGCTCCAGCGCAGTTCGCGGCGCGACGAGCGGCGAACGCGCCGAAGGCGCGGAGCTCGCGGTCACCGATGGGGGCGGGCTTGGCTCCAACGTAGTTCGCGGCGCAGCGGCGGGAGGTGGCGCCGACGGGTCCGCCGCCACACAGGCGACCTCAGCCGAAGGGGTTGAATTCACGGAGTGGTTTGAGGTGGCTCCGGCGGCGTGGGTGAGTGGTGGGGGCGAGGTGCGCGGGGGTGGGGAGCGCGTGCGGGACGTCGAGTGGTTGGTTTCTGCGGAGGGAGTGCATCGGGGCAGGTTTGTGTTGCCGCTGGGGGTGGGTGAGCGGCTGGTGGGGTTTGGGGAGAGGTATGACTCGCTGGACCAGCGGGGGAAGAAGCTGGATGCGGTGGTGTTCGAGCAGTACAAGTCGCAGGGGGTGCATGGGCGGACGTATTTGCCGATGCCGTTTGCGCAAGTCGTGGGTGCGGACGGGGAAGGGTGGGGTTTCCACGTTCGGACCTCGAGGAGGACCTGGTACTCGTCGGAGGGGGACGAGTTGATGGTCGAGGTGGAGCTGGGCGACGAGGCGGTTGTCGACCTGGGGATTCATGAAGGCGACCCGACCGCAGTACTGAAGCAGTTCCTGGATGAGGTGGGACGCGCTGAGGAGCTGCCGGACTGGGTCTTCAGATTATGGGCCTCGGGCAACGAGTGGAACACGCAAGAGCTGGTGATGGCACGGATGGACGCGCATCGCGACCTGGCGATTCCGGTCGGTGCGGTGGTGATCGAGGCCTGGAGTGACGAGGAAGGCATCACCATCTGGCGCGACGCGCGGTACGAGGTGAACCAGGACGGCAGCGCGCACAAGAACGCCGACTTCGAGTATCGCGCGGACGGCGCCTGGCCGGACCCGAAGGCGATGATCGACGAGCTGCACGCCAGAGACATCAAGGTGATCCTCTGGCAGATCCCCTTGCAGAAAACGGAGTTCAGCACCGGCCAGGTAGCTGCCGATGCCGAAGCGATGGTCCGCGAAGGTCACGCAGTACTGGAGTCCGACGGTACGGCCTACCACAACCGTGGTTGGTGGTTCCCGAAGGCGCTGATGCCTGACCTGTCCGTCCAGCGCACCCGCGACTGGTGGACCGAGAAGCGCCGCTACCTCGTCGAGGATCTCGACGTCGACGGCTTCAAGACCGATGGCGGCGAGCACGCCTGGGGTCACGACCTCCGGTACGCCGATGGCAAACTCGGCGCCGAAGGCAACAACTTGTTCCCGGTGCACTACGCCCGCACCTTCGGCGATCTGCTCCGATCGGTCGGCAAGGCTCCGGTGACGTTCTCCCGCTCCGGCTTCACCGGATCGCAGGCGCACGGCATCTTCTGGGCCGGCGACGAAGACTCCACCTGGGAGGCGTTCCGCTCATCGGTCACCGCGGGTCTCACCGCCGCGAGTTGCGGAATCGTCTACTGGGGTTGGGATCTCGCGGGTTTCTCCGGCCCGGTCCCCGACGCCGAGCTGTATCTCCGCGCAGCCGCCGCCTCGGTCTTCATGCCGATCATGCAGTACCACTCGGAGTTCAACCACCACCAACTCCCGCTCCGCGACCGAACCCCTTGGCACGTAGCGGAAACCACCGGCGACGAGCGAGTGGTCCCACTCTTCCGTCAGTACGCCGTACTGCGTGAGCGCCTGGTCCCCTACCTCGCCGACGCGGCATCAAAGACGATCAGCACCGACCGCCCCCTGATGCGCCCCCTCTTCTTCGACTACGCGAACGACCCCCAGATCTGGAGCCACCAACACCAGTACCTGCTCGGCAACGACCTGCTCATCAACCCGGTCCTGGAACCCGGCGCCACCACCTGGACGACCTATCTCCCAACCGGCGACTGGATCGACGTCTGGACCGGCGAGCCCATCACCGGCGGCGCCGAAGTCACCCGTGACGTCCCGCTCGACGTAGTACCGGTCTATGCGAAAGCCGAGCGCTGGCCCGACCTGTCCGGAGTCTTCAGCTAGGACTTCGGCGTGAGAATAGCGACGAGGTCATGCAATGTCGGGTAGCAGTCCGAGGCAGAACAGCCATCCTTGGCCTGGGTGGCGAGGTCGCCTTTCAGGTCGTTCTGGCTGGTCTCGGACAGCGCCCACCCCAGCGGTGCAGACAATGACGGTTGCTTGCTCTGATGCACGACGAACACGTTGTTCGGCAGCTGCTTCTGCGCCTTCAGCTGGTCGCAGAGCGTCGACGAAGTGCACAGCGAGGCCGGAGTCAACCTCCGCGCGACTTCCGAGAGCAGCTCGCGGCTGTTGGTGCCGTCTCCCTTCGCAGTCACGAGCTTCGTGACCAGTGGCGCCACCACCTCGGGAACCAACGGCACCATTGACCGCGGGACGACCGGCAGGTCCGACGGCCACACCCGGCCGGTGCCGGGCTTCACCCGGGAGTCGTACAAGGTCGCCTTGCTACCGGTGCTGAAGTCGGGGCCCGTTCCGTTCTCGACGTACACGACCATCGGTACGACGAACTCCCCGGTGCCGTCCCGGACGATCTTGTCGTTGTGGTCCTTGACCAGCCTGCTCCAGTGCGGCGCGAGATCGACGATCGTCCCCAGGCCGGTGTTGTCGGTGTACCCGCCGTCGACCAGCTGGGCCGGGTCCAGTCCGCGGCAACGCGCCGCCGTACCGGACGGAGTCACGTAGGGGAAGCGGTTCGCCAGCATGGTGCCGGCCAGTGCGGGAAGGTTGCCGACACAGTGCTCGGCGTCGTCGTTGCTGCTGCGACCGTAGAAGCCGAAGAAGTCGTAGTTGTGCGGTCCGGCCCCTTCTGAGCCGCAGACCGGCGTACCGTCCGCAGCTGTCTCTCCGGCGGAGAGATCTATTTGGCTCACCAGCGCGATGCAGCCGTCGTGAGTCGCCGTCGAGTTGAGGACGAGCTGTCCAGTGACGGTCTTCGCACCGTCGTTGGCCGCGGCGTCCTTGTCGGCTGCGAGGAACGGCGTCCGGAGACCCGGGAGGAGGTCTTCCCACCTGGTCTCCATCAGCCCCGCCCGATCGAGCGGCTGGCGCTTGGGGTCGCGATACGGCGTACTGGCATTGACCCGCAGGCCGGTGCTGGTCGCCAGCAGATCGCCGGACAACAACGAGATCATCGCCGCTCCCAACGCCTGATGGCCGGAGATGGATCTGGCCGCGGCCGCGGGATCAGTGGTGAACCGGCCCAGGCTCAGGCCCAAGGCACCGCCACTCGCGCCGGTCGAGAACAGCGCGGAGTGGCCGCCACACCCGCCACCGGCGTCCTGGTTCATCCAGGCCTCGAACGCCTCGTCCATGGTCGGCCGCTGCGGCACCGCTCCGAGGGCCAGAACACTCAGCGCCAGGATCGCCGCCGCGAGCACCCCGAGGAAGTCCGCGAGTTGCCGTGGCCGTGCGGCCAGCAGGAGGAAGACAGCGACCGAGCTCAGCATCAGTCCGACCCGCAGCCAGGTCTGCGGCTCGATGTCGATCCCGGTGTCGTTCTGGCTGTTCTTGCCGGGCGTGAGAAAGCGGCCGACCTTCCCGTGGAATCCGCCCTCGCCGTCCCAGCGCGCGATCATCCGCAGCACCGGGCCGGCGGCGAACCAAGGTCCGACCGCCAGCACGGCTCCGATGAGCAACGCGATCAGCGGACGCACAGGTGGTGGCGGAACCAGGTCGACGAGGTCGAGCGCCGTCAGCGCGGAGAACGCGCGGATCATGCCCAGACCGGCCAGCGACAACGAGGCCACCGCGATGGCGTCCCCGGTCGCCATCACATCCTTGGGGTATTCGTCGTACACCTGCCGCAGCGGTCGCGGGTAGCCGTCCGGCCTTGCCTCGCCGCCAGTGCGAAAGGGCCACCACCAACACCGGAATGGCACAGAAGATCGCCAGCCGGAGCCAGAACACCGTGCCCCGGTCGAACAGCCAGATCAGCAAGGCAAGGGCCGGCAGCAACACCGGGCCGATCAACCACAGCCGGGCGTCGTAACGGCGGTCGTTCGTCTGCCCCGGCCCGTCGTAGAACGGCCAGAGGCCTTGACCGCGGACCCGCCGGAGCGCCCAGTCACTGCGGATCCTGCCCAGCAGGAAGATCGTCGGCGCGAGGAGGAAGAGGTAGACGCCGCCGGCGATCGCAGCGTGACCAAGGCCGGGCCCGCCATCCAGCCAGCGGCGCTGGACATCAGGCAACTGGTCGAGAACACTGCTGCCCGGTACGACGGCCATGGCCCCGATGGGCAGGAACGCGAGCAGGCTGAACCGCTGGATGTACAGGGCCCGCCCGATCCGGCGCAGCGGCCCGTCCTGAAGGTTGAGAAGGCCGAGCACCACGAGAGCTGTCACTGCCAGCCACTTCAAGGCCGTGAGCCAGGTCAGTCCGTGGACGAGAGTGTCCGGCACGCAGTCGGCGTCGGCGCAGCGCTTGCTCCGTAGTACCCAGGTGACGACGTTCTCGGCGAGATCCAGGATCGGCAGCAGAAGGACGGCCCTCCACACCTTGGGGCGACCGGCGACGACGAAGCGGTACAGGGCCACCGTGTAGGTGGCGATGAACAGACAGTCCAGCACCAGGTAGTCGCGGAACAGCTCCTTCCAGTAGGACAGGTCGTGGGAGGTCAGGATGCTGTTCCACTGGGCGATTCTGGGATCGTCCTTCGGGCCGGACATCCCGTTGAAGGACCAGAACGTTCCGTCCTTGGCCAGGAAGCCGGCTGACAACAGGCTGAGTTCGTTCATCGCCAGCCAGAGCAACAGCAGGATGGCGAGGAAGGCGCCGACTGTTCGCAGGTTGGCGGGCGCCGGCGCTGGTACCGATGGCAGCTCGGCTGGTGTTACTTCGGCTGGTGGTTCAACTGGCGTAGCAGTCATCACTCTCGCCCCCTGCCTGCTACATCGCTCCAGGTCGCACACCGTTACAGTCAGTAGTGGAGTGATGGTGAGACTCGTCACCGCGCTGGCGCGCACGTGGTGAGATCGCACCATCGTGATCGGCCGGGTCGGCGCGTACCACGGCAACACACGAGGCGCCTTGGACGTCTCGGGTCGTGTCGGGCTGCGTGCGCCGTACCTGCCCTGGCTAGGATCGGCGCGACACACGACCACGCCGTACGAGTACCGCTGCGGCTTCGACAGCCACCCGGAGGGGTGTGGCAGTCGGCACGCGGCGGAACTCGAACGGTTGATCGTTGCCGAGGGCCCGGAAAAGGTCGCCGCCTTCATCGCCGAGCCCGTAGCGGGCGGAGCGCTGGGGGGCATGTGTGCCACCGGAGGACTACTGGCCGAAGATCGTTGCTGCAGGCAAGAAATCAGGCGTGCTGCTGTACCACGGCACGGGGTGCGCCGATGGCGTGACCGGTGACCTGATCGTGCTCGGTCCTCCCCTGGTCATCACCGATGCCCAGGTGCAGGAACTCGCCGAGCGGACCGCGGAAGCCGTACAGGCTGTGCTCTAACCGGCTGAGTGAGACTTCTGGATGGAGTTCTTGACGGCGTCGATCAGGTCGTAGGAGGCCTGGCCGGCAGCGTCTGGGTCGCCTGACCGGATGGCGTCGACGACGGCGCCGTGGCTGTGCAGGATGCATGGGTCTTCGGGGAAGGCTGCCGTCTGGTGGATGGACTCGGTGAGTAGTTCCGCGATCGCGTCGTACAGGCGGAGCAGCAGTGGGTTGCCGCTGACCTCCACGACGCCACGGTGGAAGGCGGCGTCGGCTTCGACGAAGGCGTTGACGTCGGCCGCCGCGCGGGCGGTGTCCCGGGCCTGCCATGGCGCGGTCGAGAACCTCGAGGTCTGCTCCGTCCCGCCGGGCGGCCCGCCGGACGGCCAGCCGGGCGGCCGCCGCCTCGATCCCGGCCCGGGTGTCGAGGATGTGGTGCAGCGACGCGGAGAGGTCGTCGCGGACGAGGACGCCGCTGATCTCGTTGGTCGCGCGGACGTAGGTGCCGTCGCCAACCCGCGGTTCGAGCAGGCCGGTCAGGCTGAGCGAGCGAAGCGCCTCGCGCACCGTTCCGCGGCTGACCCCGAGCTCGGTCGCGAGCTGGTTCTCGCCCGGGATCCGGCGCCCGCGGGGCCAGTCACCCGACTCGATCAGCGCACGGAACTGCTCGGACACCTGTTGCACCAGCGGTACCTGACGGACCGGCCCATTCAACGCCACAGGTAGAGTGTAAATGTAGGACATCTGCAGAGAACACTTGAGGTGGGATGTTGTGACGGCTACAGCCGAGGTCTCCGTACGCCGGCGGTCCGCAGTGATCACCGCAACGGCCTTCGTGGTGGCGCTGAGTCTCCGCCCGGCCCTGACCGCAGTCGGACCGGTGCTGCCGCGGATCGGCGCGGACGAGCATCTGGGCGAAGGCGTCCTGGGGCTGCTGGGCACGCTCCCGCTGCTGGCCTTCGCCGCCGCCTCGCCGCTGGTGCACTTCGCGTCGCGGCGGCTCGGTCCCGAGCGGACGGTCTTCCTCTCACTGGTGGTGCTGGCCGTCAGTACTGCGCTCCGCCCGTACACCGGCGTGCCCGGGCTGTGGATCGGCACCGTGGTGATCGGCGCCGCGATCGCGGTCGGCAATGTTCTCGTCCCGGTGATCCTCAAGCGCGACTATCCGGCGCACGTCTCCCGGGCGACCGGTGTCTATTCGGCCTTCATCACCGGTGGCGCCGCGGTCGCATCGCTGGTCGCCGTACCGATCGCGAACGCGGTGGACTGGCGGCTGTCGCTCGCGGTCTGGGGTGGCCTCGCCATCCTGGTCGCCGTCGTCTGGCTGCCACGAACGATCTCACCGGATGCCGTCCCGGCGCCGGCCGACGCCGGCGATACTCCCCCGGTAACTGTCTGGCGGCAGCCAATGGCCTGGCTCGTCACCTTCTACATGGGACTGCAGTCGACCAGCTTCTACCTGCTGGTGAACTGGTTGCCGACCATCGAGGTCTCCAACGGATTCTCCGAACAGACCGCCGGCGTCCACATCTTTCTGTTCCAGTGTTTCGGCCTGATCGGCGGCCTCAGCATCCCGTGGCTGATGAAGCACCCGACCAACCAGCGAGCCGGCACGATGACCGCCAGCCTGCCGATCCTGATCTCGCTCCTCGGCCTGCTGCTCGCCCCCGGACTCGCCCTGTTCTGGGCGATGCTGGCCGGCCTCGGCCAAGGCGCGGCCCTGGTCGCCGCGCTCACCCTGATCGGCATCCGCGGCCGCGACCACCACGAGACGACCCAGCTGTCCGGAATGGCCCAGGCCGTCGGCTACCTGCTCGCCGCCACCGGCCCGGTGGTCGCCGGTTTCCTCGCCCAGCACACCGGCAGCTGGGACGCCACGTTGATCGTCTTCGCCACCCTCGCCGGCGTCCAGCTGATCCTCGGCTTCGCCGTCGGCCGCGACAACCGGTCAGCCATAGCTGCCGTATAGGGCGCGCCCGGAAACTGGTCCGGAACCGGGCGGAGGGGTTAGGGTGGATATATGAAGAGTTCTGCAGATGTGCAATCTGTCGACGACTGCAACGTGCGCCTCGTCGACCCCGAGCGGGTGGCTGCCGTCCATGCCAGGATGCCTTCTGAGCAGGACGTCGTCGACACGGCCGACGTGTTCGGGCTGCTCGGCGACCCGCGCCGGCTGAAGCTGCTGGTCGCGCTCCTCGACGGGGAACTCTGCGTCTGCGACCTCGCCGCGGTGACCGGGATGAGCGAGTCCGCCACCTCGCATGCGCTCCGGCTGCTCCGCGCCCACCGGGTCGTCTCGGTCCGCCGCGACGGCCGGATGGCGTACTACCGCCTCGACGACGCACACGTCCGGATGCTCGTCGACCTCGCGGTCGCGCACACCGAGCACACCGACGCCATTCACCCGGAGCGGAACTGATGGGCGCCGGACACGGCCACGGTCACGGCGTCAGCGCCGCGGCCGACCGCCGGCTGCTGAGCGGCGCGCTGGCGCTGATCCTCGCGTTCATGGCCGCCGAGGTGATCGTCGGCTTCGCGGCCGGATCACTGGCCCTGATCACCGACGCGGCGCACATGCTCACCGACGCCGCGGCGATCGCGCTCGCGCTGATCGCGATCCGGTTGTCGGCCCGGCCACCAGCCGGTGGGTTCACCTACGGGCTGAAGCGGGTCGAGATCCTGTCCGCCCAGGCCAACGGCATCACGCTGCTGCTGCTCGCGGCGTTCTTCCTGTACGAGTCGGTCAACCGGATGATCCACCCGCCCGACGTCGAGGGCGCCCTGGTGCTGATCACCGGCGTCGTCGGCATCGTGGTGAACCTGATCGCCACCTGGCTGATCAGCAAGGCGAATCGCACCAGCCTGAACGTCGAAGGCGCCTTCCAGCACATCCTCAACGACCTGTTCGCCTTCGTCGCGACCGCGATCGCGGGCCTCGTCGTCCTGCTCACCGGCTTCGCCCGGGCCGACGCGATCGCCGCACTCGTGGTCGCCGTACTGATGCTGAAGGCCGGTATCGGTCTGGTCCGCGACTCCGGCCGGATCTTCCTCGAGGCGGCGCCGTCCGGGCTCGACCCGCAGGCGCTCGGCGCCGAGCTGTGCGCCGTACCGGGTGTCGTCGAGATCCACGACCTGCACGTCTGGGAGATCACCTCCGGCGAGCCGGCCGCGTCGGCGCACATCATGGTCCAGGAAGGTCTGGACTGCCATCAGATCCGCAGCGAACTCGAGACCCTGCTGGCGGAGCGGCACCACCTGACCCACTCGACGCTTCAGGTCGATCACGCCTCCGCCGACGACCAGACCGCGCATTGCAGCGATGCCCATGGCACCTACCACCGCCCGGTCACAACCGCTGAATCAGAACCTGACCAGGCCATTCCGAGCCACTGACCGGTACTGCGAACTGCTCCGCGCGGGTGAAGCCCTGCTTCTCGTAGTACCGGATCAGCGCGCCATCGCCACCGGCGAAGCAGTCCACCCGCAGCAGCTCGACCCCGTCGGCCCGCGCGAGGGACCTCGCATGGTCGAGCAGCGCCGTCCCGATCCCGTGCCCGGTCAGCGTCCGATCGGTCACCAGCAGCCGCACATACAACTCAGGCTCCGTCGCGGGCGACACGTAGGACATCGCCTCACCGACGGCCAACGCCCCGACAGCTCGCCCCTCGATTTCCGCGATCCACAGGCCACCATCTGCCACGAATCCCCGGATCTGCTCGATCCGCCGCGGATTGGTCGAATGCGGCTCGGTCCCCCACTGATCGGTCCGCCCCTGCGCGACCAGCCACTCGGTCGCGCCGTCCAACAGCGCCAGTACTCCGGGCACGTCCGCCCCGACACCCCGCCGAATCCGCACCATCCCGCAATCCTGCCATGTCGAAAACCGGCGACTGGCTTCTACATCTCCCATGAAGGCACCATTTGACCAAGGAGAATTCACCATGAAGAACAGCAAAGCCGGCCAGCTCGACAAGACCTTCACAGCACCGCTGCTGCAGAGCGACGCGAAGGGCGGCTGGACCTATGTCCAGCTCCCCGGATCCGCCGAGTTCTTCGGCACCCGCGGCCTGGTGAAGGTCCGCGGCACGATGGACGGCCACCCGTTCGAGAGCTCGTTCATGGCGCTCGGCGACGGCACCCACAAACTGCCGGTGAAGGCGAGCCTCCGCACCGCGCTGGCCAAGAACCCCGGCGACGAGATCACCGTCCACCTGCAGGAACGGCTCAACTAGCCGTCAGTCGAGCTTGTGGGTGTAGGCGTACGCCACCGCGGCGGACCGGTCGCGGAGGTTGGCCTTGGCGAAGAGGTGGTTGATATGCGTCTTCACCGTGGCCTCGCTGACCGTGAGCTGCCGGGCGATCTCCTGGTTGGACAGCCCGGCGGCGATCAGCCGGAGGACGTCGACCTCGCGCGGGGTCAGCCCGTCCGGAGCCGCCGCCGGCGGCCCGGCGGGGGCGGGGTTGGCCGCCGACTCGATCAGGCGGCGCTGGACCTCGCCGTCGAGGATCGACTGACCGGCCGCCGCCGCATGCAGGGCGCGACCGATGGCTTCGGCGTCCGCATCCTTCGTCAGGAACCCCCGGGCGCCGGCGCGCAGTGCGCCGAGCACCGATTCGTCATCGCTATAGGTCGTCAGCACGACGACCTCCGTGTCCGGGTACTGCGATCGGACCCGCCGCGTTGCCTCCACTCCGTTGCAGCGCGGCATCTGCAGATCGGTCAGCAGCACGTCCGGCTGGTACTCGGCGACCAACCGAACCGCCTCCTCGCCGTCCGCCGCCGCCGCGACCACCTCGATCCCCGGCAGCAGCCGCAGCACAGTCACCAGCCCTTCGCGCACCACCGTCTGGTCGTCGGCGACCACCACGCGCAGCGCGGTCACGTCGGTACGACCAAGCGGATCTGCCATCCGTCCTCCGTGGGCCCGGCCTCCAGGGTGCCGCCGACGAGCTCGGCGCGTTCCCTCATTCCGACCAAACCGTAGCCGCCGCCGACACCCCGGGCCGGAGGCTTGCCGGGATGGTCGGTGACGGTCAAGGTCGCCTGCCCGCCCCCGTAGCCGAGCACCACGTCGACCGGCGCCCCCGGTGCGTACTTCCGGACATTGGTCAGCGCCTCCTGCAGCCCCCGGAAGAACACCCCGGCCGCATCAGCCGACAACTCCCGCGACTCACCGGAAACCTCGAACCCCGCCTCGACCCCGGAATCCAGCCGATACGTGGTGACCAGGTCCGCCAGCGCACGCCCATCGGGAACCGAGTCCTCGCGCAGCGCCGCGACCGCTCGGCGGGCCTCGGTCAGCCCTTCGGCTGCGAGTCTCTGCGCCCGGGTGACCTGATCGATCGCCTCCGGCGAAGCGCCGTCGCGCGTCAGGATCAACCGCGCGCCCTGCAGGTTGAGCGACAACCCCGCCAGCGAATGCGCCAGCACGTCATGGACGTCGCGCGCGATCCGGGCCCGTTCGGCCAGCGCGGCCGCGCGGGCGTGCTCCTCGATCGCCGATTGCTTACGGGCCAGCGAGACCTCCAGTTCCTCGAACCGTTCTTCGCGGGTCCGCCGGTTGACCGTCCCGAGCACCAGGGCGACCATCCCGATGCCGATCCCGATGGCCGAGGCCAGGGAGCCGGTGCGCAGCAGGATCGGCACGCTCGCGCCGGCGATCCCGAGCAGGATGAGCACCAGCTCGAACCGGCCGCCCAGCCGGAACCGGACGGCCGCCCGGACTCCCCAGAACGGCAGCACGATCAGCACGCTCTGCGGCAGTGCGTACCAGAGCAGCGATCCGCAGATGATGAACGCGGTGAGTCCGGCCAGTCGCCAACGGGCATGCTCGGTGGAGCGGACGGCCAGCAGCGAAAGGTTGCTCACGACAACCACGGCCGAGAGCAGGAGCACCAACGGGTACGGCAGCCGGACCGGGTCGTCCGAGGCGGCGCCGATCACCAGCGTCGCGATCACCAGGCCGCTGGGGATCAGTCGCAGCGCTCTGGCTAGGATCGGCGATCCCCAGAGCGCCACCACGCGCTCCCATCGCGCCCGCCAGGTCATACCTCATCATGCCCGCTCGACGGCCAGCGGAATGTGCAGGCGCTGCGCCCGCAGGTAGACCGCAACGTTCTGGGCGGCGATGCTCAGGCCGAAGGTCAGCAGCAGGGCCGCGCTGGTGAGCGCACCGTTCAGGCCGATCGCGCCGCCTAGGAAACCGGCCGCGACCCGGAGGGCGATGGTGACCAGCCAGAGGGTGAGGGTGACGCCGGTGCCCTTCTGATGCAGGCCGCCGTCGCGCAGGGTCAGCCGGGTGCTCGCGCCGCGGGCGAAGCCGAGCACGATCAGCACCGCCACGTCGAAGGCGAAGAAGGCGAGCTCGCCGATTGAGGCGGTGTCGAAGGCGTCGCGGGCCGAGAACAGGCCGACCGCGATCAGGATCAGCGGCATCACCACCAGGGACTTCTGGGTGACCATCGATCCGCGCACCTGGCGGCCGATCACCCGCAGGACGACCAGGGCTCCGATCAGGATCCCGAGCAGCACGTTGACCGACATTGCAGTTCCTTCCGACGAGGTTTTCGATGCCTCAAGCCTCGTCGGATGCACGCCGCGGGACGTCAGCCCCCGGGTTGGTACCGGGTTGATCTTGTCCGGGCGGTCTCCACCCCTGGGTTGAGATCAGCGGTTGCGGCGGCGGTAAGCGGCCGAGGCCATCCGGTCGTTGCAGAGCTCGCAGCAGTACCGCTGCCGGTTCGCCTTTGTCCGGTCCACATACACACACCGACACGGATCCCCCACACAAGTCCGCAATCTGTCGGCAGACCCCTCAGAAATCACCCTTGCAAGCACGTCCGCAGTCAAAATGGCCAGTTTTCCAACCGCTCCATCACCGCCGATGGCGGCAAACCGAACCCCGACCTCGGCGGGGGAAGGGAAGGAAGGCGGGGTCGTCGGGGAGGTGCCGCCCAGGACCAGGCGGGGGACAGCCGCGTAGCTCGCGAACAACTGGTTGAGGACGTCGGTCTGCTTCGCGACGGAGTCGGCGGCGAAGACGGAGTACAGGGAGGTGCGTAGGGCGCGGACTGGCTCGAGGTCGGTGGGGTCCAGGCCGAAGGGGGGTAGGCCGTGGTGGGTGGTGAGGCGGTCTACCAGGGGGATGGTGAGGCGGTCCGGGGGGTCCTCCAGGAGGTCATGGGTGTTGCAGAGGTCCAGGACGAAGGCCAGCGAGGGGTCGGTGGCCGGCACTTTACTCATCGGACACATCCTCTCCCGTCTTGACCGGCCTGCCCACTCAACTCTACTGTCGTCAGTTGTTAAAGAAGTTTAATAGCTGAGTGCAAGGGGTGGGCGATGAAGAGGTTTCTGATCGCGACAGTGGTCGGGGCGCTGTTGCTCGGCGTCACGGCAGCGGGCGCATCGAGCGCAGTACAAGGCACAGCAGACAAGAAGCCGGAGCCGGTGGTGGTGACCGACATCCAGATCCCGGTCGCCGGCCAGGCGCCCGTCACGGCGTACCTGGTCCGGCCGGCGAAGCACCACAACCACCTGGCCGGTGCGCTCTACCTGCACTGGTTCGAGCCGCCGGCGTCGACGCAGAACCGCACGGAGTTCCTCTCCGAAGCCATCGCGCTCGCCGGCAAGGGCGCCGTCGCAGTACTCCCCCAGCTCACCTTCCCGTGGGAGGGCGACCCCGTCGGCGACAAGACCGACCGGACGAAGGTGACGAACCAACTCAAGGCGGTCGAAGCGGCGTACCAGACCCTGCTCCGGCAGGACGGCGTCGACCGGGACAGGACGGCTGTCATCGGCCACGACTACGGCGCGATGTACGCATCGCTGCTCGCCAAGCAGGTGCACGCGATGGTCTTCATGGCCGGCGACGCCACCTGGGCGAACTGGTTCGACACCTTCTGGCTCGGCCTGCCCGCCGACCAGACCGTTGCCTACCGCAAGGTTTTCCAGGGACTGGACCCGGTCGACAACGTCGGCAGGTCCCACGACGCCTACTTCCAGTGGGCCGGCCGCGACATCTTCGTCACCCCCGAGGTCCGCGCGGCCTTCAGCGCCGCCAAGCCGACCGCCAAGGTGAGCCTGTACGAAACGGCCGACCACTTCCTCAACCAACCCGCCAAGGACGACCGCCTCGCCTGGGTCAGCACAGAGCTGGATCTCCACTAGAGGACCCCGCGACCCCTGCCCAGAAACCACCACCAGGCAGGGGTCGCGGCCCAGCTCAGGCCAGCGAGACCAGAGACAGATAGTCGTCCGTCCACAGATCTTCCACCGCATCCGGCAGGATCAGCACCCGGTCCGGCTGCAGTGCCTCGATCGCGCCCTCGTCGTGCGTGACCATCACCAACGCCCCCGGATAGTTGCTGACAGCCCCCAAAACCTCATCCCGCGAAGCCGGATCAAGGTTGTTGGTCGGCTCGTCCAGCAGCAACACGTTCGCACCCGAGTGCACGAGCCCCGCCAACGCCAGCCGGGTCTTCTCGCCACCCGACAGTACGGCGGCAGGCTTGTCCGCATCGTCACCACTGAACAGGAACGACCCAAGGACATTCCGTACTTCGCCGTCGGTCAACCCAGGAGCCACCGAAGCCAGGTTCTGCCGGACCGTCCCCGCCAGATCCAGCAGGTCGTGCTCCTGCGCGAAGTACCCCAGCCGCAACCCGTACCCGTGCACGACCTCGCCCGAGTCGGCCTGCTCGTGACCGGCCAGGATCCGCAGCAGGGTGGTCTTCCCGGCACCGTTGAGCCCCAGGATCACCAATCGGCTCCCCCGGTCGACAGTGAGGTCGACACCGCTGAGCACCTGCAACCCGCCGTACGACTTGGTCAGGCCGCTCGCGCTCAACGGAGTACGTCCGGACGGCACCGGTTCGGGCAGCCGGATGCGGGCCACCCGCGACGCACGCCGTACGGGCTCGAGGTCGGACAGCAGCTTGTCCGCCCGCCGCGCCATGTTGCGCGCGGCAACGGCTGTCGAGGCGCCGGCCTGCATCTTGGCCGCCTGGGCGTGCAGCACGGCCGCCTTGCGTTCCGCCGTGTTCCGTTCGCGCGCGCGGCGTCGCTCGTCGCTCTCCAACTGGGCCAGGTACTTCTTCCAGCTCATGTTGTAGAGGTCGATCGTGAGCCGCTGCGGATCCAGCTGGAACACCCGGTTGACCGTTGCCGCGAGCAACTCCCGGTCGTGGCTGATGACCACCAGACCGCCTTGGTATCCGAGCAGGAACGACCGCAGCCAGGTGACCGAGTCCGCGTCGAGGTGGTTGGTCGGCTCGTCGAGCAGCAGCGTGCCGTGATCGGCGAACAGGATGCGGGCAAGCTCCACCCGCCGGCGCTGCCCACCGGACAGTTCGCCGACCGGCTGCTCCAGGGCACGCGTCGGCAACCCGACACCGGCGGCCAATCGCGCCGCCTCGGCCTCGGCCGCGTAGCCACCGCCCGCCTGGAACTCGGTCTCGGCCCGCGCGTACGCCGCCATCGCACGCTCCTGCGCTTCGCCGGTGGCGGTACTCATCGCCGCCTCGGCCTTGCGCAGGCGCTGTACTACGACGTCGAGGCCGCGGGCGGACAGGATCCGGGCGGTGACGGTGAGCGCGGGATCGGCCGCGGCCGGGTCCTGCGGCAGGTAGCCGACGGAACCGGTCCGCGCGATCGAGCCGGCGGCCGGGCGGGTCTCGCCGGCCAGGGCGCGCATCAAGGTGGTCTTGCCTGCGCCGTTCCGCCCGACCAGACCGATGCGGTCGCCGGGACTGATGTGGAAGGACAGGTCGGAAAGCAGAAGCTGAGCGCCGACGCGCAGGTCGACACCGCGAGCGGTGATCATAATGGTTACTCTCTGTGATTACTACTGGACGCACTTCAGGTACGGAAGCGGGTCGTGTAGCTAGACACAGAGGCAAGTAGCCATGCCTCCAGAGTAGAGGGCCGGCCGGAGAACCGTCAGCTGGTTTTCGCGGGGAGCTCGACGATGAACCGCGCACCGCCCTCGGGCCGGTCCTTCACCCGGATCGTCCCGTGGTGCCATTCGACGTGCCGGGCCACGATCGCCAGCCCCAGCCCGATGCCGCGCCGGTTGTCCTCGCTGCGCCCGAACCGCTCGAAGATCCGTTCGCGATCCTCGACCGGTACGCCGGGTCCGGCATCGTCGACGTAGATGAGAGCACCGAGCCCGCCCGCCTGCACCAGAACGCCTTTGCAGCCGCCGGCATGGTACTCGGCGTTCTCCACCAGGTTCGCGATCACCCGTTCGAGCCGGCGCTTGTCCGCCTGCAGGGTCAGGCCTTCCGCGTCGTGCGCGACGGTCGTCACCTCGCGCCCGGCAGCGGCGTCGGCCGCGGCCCGGACCAGGTCGGCGATCCGGACGATCTCCCGGCTGCCCTGGTCGCCGCCGTCGTCGCGGGAGATCTCCAGCAGGTCGATCACCAGCCGATGGAACCGGTCGAGGTCGTCGCCGAGCAGCTCGACCGGTTCCCGGACGGCCGGCGGCAGCTCGGCCCGGTGGTTCTGGATCAGCTGCATCGAGTTGAGCATCGTCATCAGCGGCGTCCGGAGCTCATGGCTGATATCGCCCGCGAACCGGGCGTCGGCGATCACCCGTTGCTCCAGCGTCGCCGCCGTCTGGTTGAACGACCGGGCCAGCCCGCCGAGGTCCGGATCGTCCTCCGCCTGCAGCCGCGCGTCGAGCCGTCCCCGGGCCACTGCGGCTGCAACCTGGGTCAATTTGGCCAACGGCCGCAGCGCCACCGTGCTGGCCAGCCGGCCGACCGCCAGCCCGAGCAGCCCGGTGAGGATCGCGGCGACGACCAGCGCGACCTTCAGCAGCCGCAGGGTCCGGTCGAGCGGCGCCAACGGATGCCACTCGAAGAACGCATCACCCGACAGGACCATCGGTACGCCGACCGCGAGCACCTCCTGCCCGCCGACCTGGATCCGGCGATGTTGCTCGGCACCGCCGCGCACCGCCGTCACCAGGTCGGCCGGGAGGTCGTCTGGCGTCCCGGTCGCGGAGTACCACTCGTTGTCGTAGTACGTGATCGACGAGGCCGAGTCGGCGGACGGCAATGCGGACAACAGGGCCAGCACATTGACGCCCGGTCGCGGGGCGATGCTGCTGCACTCGCCGAGACTCTGGGTGCGCATCGGGAGACAGTCGGAGTTCGGACCGAACAGGCCGTAGTACAGGACCGACGCGTTCTCCCGGGTCTCCACGATCGCCGAGTTCTCGCGCTGGTTGGTGAGGTAGGTCGCGACCACGTTGAAGGTGACGAACGCGAGCACGGTCGACAGCCCGAGCGCGAGCAGGCCGTACGCCAGCATCACCCGGTCGCGCAGGCCGAACCGCCGACGCAAGGTCAGCTCACCAGTCGGTAGCCGAGGCCGCGCGCGGTGACCAGGTGCTTCGGACCGGCCGGGTCCCGCTCGATCTTCAGCCGCAGCCGGCGGATGTGCACGTCGACGATCCGGCTGTCACCGAAGTAGCCGTAACCCCAGACCTTCGACAGCAGGTGCTCGCGGCTGCACACCTTGCCCTCGGCGCCGGCCAGCTCGACCAGCAGCTTGAACTCGGTCCGGGTCAGCGGCAGCACCTCGCCGTCGCGCAGCACCTCGGCCGCGGCGACGTGGATCTCCAGGTCGCCGACGAGGAAGGTGTCCGACTGCGGCGTACTGGCCGGCTCGACCCGGCGGAGCAGCGCCCTGATCCGGGCCGACAACTCCTTGGCGACGAGTGGTTTCGTCACATAGTCGTCCGCGCCCGCCTCGAGGCCGGCGACCACGTCGTGGCTGTCGGCCCGCGCGGTCACCATGATCACCGGGACGTCACTCGTCCGGCGGATCTCGCGACAGACCGTGAAGCCGTCCCGGTCCGGCAGCATCAGGTCGAGCAGCACCACGTCGGGTGACTCGCGCCGCAGCGCCGCCAGCGCGTCGAGCCCGTTCGCCGCCTCGGCGACGTCGTACCCCTCGTCCTCGAGGGCAAGGCGGAGCACCCGCCGGATCCGGGGCTCGTCGTCCACCAACAGCAAGCTGTGCGCCACGTCACCAGTGTCGCTCGTCAGAGGGTGACCTGCAGGTGACATCGGTCATGAATTCGTCATGTTCGGGCGCGGCCTTGATGACAAGGTCTTGACGCTTCGGTGACCGCGCCGCCACCCGCCGCCCGCAGTCCTACTTTCAGCCCTATCGAGTCTTGGAGGAGGACCCATGGCAGTAAGGCGGCTCGCGGCCGTATCCCTGGTCGCGACGATGGCGGTCACGCTCGCGGCGTGCAACAGCAACGGAACCACACCAGGCGGCCCGCCGACGAACGCGGGCACGGCGGTCACCGGCGGCACCCTGAACATGCTGGGGGCCGGTGACGTCGACTACATGGATCCGAACGTCAGCTACTACTCCGTCGGCTACCTGAACCTGCGGATGTGGAGCCGTCAGCTGTTCACCTACCCGGCCGATCCGGGCGGCAAGAACACCGCTCCGGTGGCGGACCTGGCCACCGAGATCCCGACCACGGCCAACGGCGGCATCAGCGCGGACGGCAAGACCTACACGATCAAGATCCGGCCGGGCGCCAAGTGGAACACCACGCCGGCCCGGCAGGTGACCGCGGCCGACATGGTCCGCGGCGTCAAGCGGACCGCGAACCCGGTCCAGCCGTTCGGCGGCATCCCGGACTACGCCGACCTGCTCGACGGCTTCAAGTCGTTCGCGGCCGGCTTCGCCAAGGTCGCCAAGACACCTGCCGCGATCCAGGCCTACATCGACAAGACGCCGTTGCCGGGTGTGGTCGCCAAGGACGACACCACGGTCGAGTTCCACCTGACCAAGCCGGCCACGTACTTCGTCGACATGCTCACCCTGCCGGCCTTCTCGCCGGCTCCGGTCGAGGTGCTGAAGTACCTCCCGGCCAGCACCGAGCTGGGCAACAACTCGCCCTCCGACGGCCCGTACAAGGTGGACTCCTGGGTCCCGACGAAGTCGATCAACTACTCCCGCAACCCCGCCTGGGATCCGGCGACCGATCCGGTCCGCAAGGCCTACGTGGACAAGATCGTGGTGAACGAGACGGTCAGCCAGGACTCCGTGCAGCAACAACTGCAGACCGGTACGCCGAGCGCGGACCTCGAGTTCGACGTGGCCCCGCCACCGTCCCAGCTGCCTGCGCTGCTCGCCAAGAAGGACAAGAACCTGTCGCTCGGCGACACCGCGTCGAGCAACCCGTACGTCATCTACAACACCGCCTCGCCGAACAACAACAAGGCACTGGCGAATCCGCAGGTACGGCAGGCGATCAGCTACGCGCTGAACCGTGACCACATCCTGCAGGTGCTCGGCGGACCGACGATCAACCCGCCGCTCACCCACGTCCTGCCGGACGTGATCACCGGCTCGAAGCAGATCGACCCGTACCCGTACAACCCGGACAAGGCCAAGCAGCTGCTCAGCGCCGCCGGATTCCCGAACCTGACGCTGAAGTTCCTGTACCGCAACGCGTCGGAGGGCAGCAGCAAGGCCTTCCAGACGATCCAGCAGGACCTGTCGAAGGCCGGCATCACCGTGGTCGGCGTACCGTCGCCCAACGCGGACTTCTACGTGAAGTACCTGCAGGTGCCGTCCGTCGCCCGGAAGGGTGTCTGGGACCTCTCGCTGGCCGGCTGGGGCGCCGACTGGTACGGCAACGCCGCACTGTCCTTCTTCAACCCGCTGTTCTCGGGTGAGCCGTCGTACCCGCCGATCGGCAGCAACTTCGGTCTCTACAACGACGCGGCGACCAACGCCCTGATCCAGCAGGCGATCGCGGCACCGACCACGGACGCGGCGGCGACGCTGTGGGCCCAGGCCGACGCGAAGGTGATGGAGCAGGCCCCGTTCTTCCCGCTCACCAACCCCAAGCAGGCCAACTACCACGCGGCCCAGGTGAACAACGCGGTCTACGTGCCGTCGCTGCAGAACTTCGATCCCACCAACGTGTGGCTGGCCGAGGGCAAGCAGGGCTGACCTGTGGCGCTCCTCGACGTACGGGACCTCCGGGTCTCCTTCGACACCCCGGACGGCACCGTCCGCGCCGTCCGGGGGCTGTCCTTCAGCATCGATCGCGGCCAGACGCTGGCCGTGGTGGGCGAGTCCGGCTCCGGCAAGAGCGTCGCGACCCAGACCATCACCGGCCTGACCCGGGGCGCGAAGGTCTCCGGTACGGCGGTCTTCGACGGCACCGACCTGATCACCGCGGACGCCGCCACGATGCGCCGGTTGCGCGGGGCCGAGATCGCGATGATCTTCCAGGACCCGCTGTCCAGCCTGCATCCGCACTACCGGATCGGCTGGCAGATCGTCGAGATGATCCAGGCGCACGACCGGCAGATCTCCAAGCAGGCGGCCCGCCGCCGGGCCGCGGATCTGCTCACCCTGGTCGGGATCCCGCGGGCGGCCGAGCGGCTGGACGACTACCCGCACCAGTTCTCCGGCGGGATGCGGCAACGGGTGATGATCGCGATGGCGATGGCGCTCGACCCGGCGCTGCTGATCGCCGACGAGCCGACGACCGCGCTGGACGTGACCGTGCAGGCGCAGGTGCTGACGGTGATGCGCCGGCTCCAGGAGGAGTTCGGGACGGCGATCATCTTGATCACCCACGACCTCGGGGTGGTCGCGGAGATGGCCGACGAGGTGATCGTGATGTACGCCGGGGCGGCGATGGAGAAGGCGCCCCGGCGGGACATCTTCTATCGCAACCATCACCCTTATACGCAAGGGCTGCTGGCGTCCTTGCCGTCCCAGAGCAGCAAGCGGCTGACCCCGATCCCGGGGTCGCCGCCGAGCCTGATCAGCCTGGGCGACGGGTGTCCGTTCGCCGCCCGGTGCCCGCACGTCTTCGACCGCTGCCGGGTCGAGGCACCACCGCTGGCCGACGTCTCCGGCGACCCGCGGCACCAGTCGGCCTGCTGGCTCGACCACGACGTGACGGAGGCGGTGGCTTCATGACCGAAACACTCCTGAGGGTCCAGGACGTCCGCAAGGAGTTCCCGACCCAGCGCAAGGAAACGGTCCGCGCGGTCGACGGGGTCTCCCTGGAGGTGCGGCGCGGCGAGACCCTCGGCCTGGTCGGCGAGACCGGCTGCGGCAAGTCGACCCTCGCGCGCTGCATGGCACACCTGTACGACGTGACGTCGGGCTCGGTCTGGTTCGACGGGACCGATCTCACCGGGCTGTCCCGGCGGGAGATGCGGCCGTTGCGGCGCGAGGTCCAGATGATCTTCCAGGACCCCTACGGCTCGCTGAACCCGCGCCGCCGGGTCGGGTCCATCATCGGCGACCCGTTCGCGATCCACGGGATCTCCAAAGGGACCGAGCGGAAGAAGAAGGTGCAGGAGCTGATGGAGCTGGTCGGGCTGAACCCCGAGCACTACAACAGGTTCCCGGCCGACTTCTCCGGCGGTCAGCGGCAGCGGATCGGGGTCGCCCGGGCGCTGGCGTTGCGGCCGAAGCTGGTGATCTGCGACGAGCCGGTGTCGGCGCTGGACGTCTCGATCCAGGCCCAGATCATCAACCTGCTGGCCGATCTGCAGCGGGAGTTCGACCTCACCTACGTGTTCATCTCGCACGACCTGTCGGTGGTCCGGCACGTCAGCGACCGGATCGCGGTGATGTACCTGGGCAAGATCGTCGAGATCTCGCCGACCGAGGAGCTGTTCGAGCAGACCCGGCATCCGTACACCCGGGCGCTGCTCTCGGCGCTGCCGGTGAGCGATCCGGACACCGCCGACAGCCGGGAGCGGATCATCCTGACCGGTGACATCCCGTCCGCGACGAACCCGCCGTCCGGCTGCCGGTTCCACACCCGGTGCCCGAAGGCCAAGGGCGAGTGCGCGGCGAGCGAACCGGCCCTGGAGCCGATCGCGGCCGAGCATCCCGAGCACGAGACGGCCTGCTTCTTCCCGTTGCGGCTCGGCGAGGACCTGTCGACCGCCGTACCGAATCTGAAGGCATCATGACCGCCCTGGCGGAAGTGATTGCCGAGGTGCCGGCCAAGGCGATCGAAGGACGCAGTCCGTTCTCGCTCGCGATCCGGCGGTTGCGCAAGGACAAGGTCGCGATGATCTCGCTGGCCGTGATCGTGCTGATCGTGCTGATGGCGATCTTCGCACCGGTGTTCGCCGCGATCACCGGGCATCCGCCGAACGAGCAGTACCGCGACATCGGGCTGACCCCGGACGGGCTGCCGCGTGGGCCGAACGGCACCTTCTGGCTCGGCACCGACGATCTCGGCCGCGACGTCCTGGTCCGGATCGCCTACGGGGCCAGGGTTTCGCTGCTGGTCGGTGTCATCGCGACCGCGATCACGGTGGCCATCGGGGTCGTCCTCGGCCTGGCCGCGGGCTTCCTCGGCGGGATCGTCGACACGATCCTGGCCCGGCTGATCGACGTCGTGCTGTCGGTACCGTTCCTGCTGGTCGCGATCGCCCTGGTCTCCGTCACCGGACCCAGCCTGACCGTCACGGTGATGGTGATCGGCTTCTTCAGCTGGGCGTCGGTGGCCCGGATCGTCCGCGGCCAGGTGCTCTCGCTCCGCGAACGTGAGTTCGTCGAGGCGGCGCGGTCGCTCGGCGCCGGCGACACCCGGATCATGTTCGTCGACGTGCTGCCGAACGTGCTCGCGCCGGTGATCGTCTACACCACGTTGCTGATCCCGGTCGTGATCGTCACCCAGGCCACCTTGTCGTTCCTCGGCCTCGGACTGCCGCCACCAACGGCCGACTGGGGCGGAATGATCAGCTCCTCGCAGAACTACTACACGACGGCGTGGTGGTTCATCCTCGGCCCCGGGCTCGCGCTGCTGATCACCACGCTCGCGTTCAACCTGTTCGGCGACGGCGTCCGGGACGCCTTCGACCCACGCGCCGACCGACTGCGCTGAGGAAGGTGTCCCATGGCTCTGTTCCTGCTCCGCCGCCTCGGCCACGGCATTCTCGTGCTCTGGCTGATCACCGTCGCCGTCTTCGGCCTGTTCTTCGTTGCCCCTAGCAACGTCGCACAGACGCTGGCCGGCCGGCAGGCGACGCCCGAGACGATCGCGCTGATCCAGCACCGGCTCGGGCTCGACCTGCCGATCTGGAAGCAGTACCTGCACTTCATCGAGAACGCCGTACAGGGCAACCTCGGCTACGACTACTACCACCAGGTCGCCGTGACGACGATCATCGGGCAGGCGTTGCCGGTGACGTTGTCGCTCGCACTCGGCGCCTCGGTGCTGTGGTTGCTGCTCGGGTGTGTTCAACGGGGTGATCTCCGCGGTGCATCCGCGCTCGCTGGCCGATCGCGGACTCACCCTGTTCGCCTTGTTCTTCTACTCGTTCCCGTCGTTCCTGCTCGGCCTGCTGTTGCTGTACTTCCTGTACTTCCGGCTCACTCTGGGCGGCTACACCTGGTTCCCTGCCGGCGGTTACAGCGGCTTGTCCCAGGGATTGGGCGCCTGGGTGCAGCACCTGGTGCTGCCGTGGCTCGCCCTCGCCTTGTTGCTGGCGGCAACGTATACCCGGTTGACGCGCGGCTCGATGCTGGACGTGCTCGGCGAGGACTACATCCGTACTGCGCGGTCGAAGGGCATCCGGGAGCGCCGGGTGATCGTCCGGCACGGGCTGCGCAGCGCACTGACCCCGGTCGTCACCCAGTTCGGGATCGACCTCGGCCAGTTGATCGGTGGCGTGGTCGTCACCGAGACGGTGTTCAGCCTGCCGGGGCTGGGCAAGACCGCGGTGACCGCGATCAACCAGCAGGACCTCCCCGTCATCATCGGGATCGTCCTGTTCGCCTCCGCGGCGGTGGTGGTCGCGAACATCCTGGTCGACATCGTGTACGCCGTCCTGGACCCCCGTGTCCGGCTGCATTGAGCCGCTCTCCTGGTGACGTAGGTGGCCCGCGGACGCCGAATTGGGCAGTTGTTGCCGATGAATGCGGCACGCGCGTCCGCCGTACAAAAGTTCGTATGGAAAACAACACAGAACTGTTCGACGACCTGCGGGTCCTGGTCCGGGGCCGGGTGATCGGCCCGGATCAGGATCGGTGATCCGGATCGCGGGCCGGCACGGTGTCGGCGTCGCGGCCCAGCCGACCGGGCGCTCCGATCTGCCCCATCGCCTGGTGAACGAGCGCGGCTGGGGCTGGGACCGCTACGAGACCTGGCTCGCAGGGAGTTTGCTCGCCCTACTGTTCGACCGGGACGGCCTCGAGCAGCGAGAAGCGGCCATCACATCGGATCACCCGGCCGGGCCGGAATCCGGCAGCGATCACTAGGTCCGCCCATTCGACCTCGGTCCGATCAGCGCCACCGGCGAGCACCATCATCTCGATGTCGTCGAACTTCGAGTAATGCGGTTCGTTTCCCGCCGGGATCATCGTCTCGACGACCAGCAGGGGTGCATTGCGGCGCCGGATCACCTGCAGCAGCTCGATCGTCTGCTGATAGGGGAAGTTGTGCAGGTTGCTCTTCATCAGAAACAGATCGCCGGCCGGCACGCCGCCGACGTCGACGATGCGTTCGTGGTTGGTGAAGTCGTACGCCGACGCTCGCCGCAGCACGTAGTACGCGATGTAGAGCTCGAGCCTGTACGCCGAGGCGCTCGGCCAACTCCTCAGCAGCCAAGGGCTTCTCGGCCACTTCGTCCGCGACCCCGAGCTCGGCCAGGACCGTGAGCACCGGGGGCACCCACTTCCCGGTCAGGAAGCCGATCAGTTGCTGAGCCGGCTCGGACATCTGGCCTGCTGCGGCTCGCCTTCGACCAAGCGCTGGCCACCGTCCTCGCGGAGGTCGGGCCGCGCCATCCCTCGTTGCGGCCTGCTCATCTGCAGCTGTTCCGGTTCGGTGGGATCGACGGCTCGCATACCGCCGAGCTGGCCGCGCATGCGGGGATGACGAAGCAGTCCATGCACGAACTGATCACCCATCTCGAACGTCATGGCTATCTGAAGCGCGAGGTCGCCGACGGCCGGGCCCGGTTGGTGCGGTTGACGCCGTCCGGGCGGAAGCTGGAAGGCCAGATCAGCAACGCGATCGCGGCCACGCTGGACGAGTGGGAGCAACGGCTGGGGACCGAGCGGTTCGACGCGCTGTGGTCCACACTGCAGGAGCTGACCGGGTCGAGCGCGGAGCTGCCCGATCGTGGTCTGATCAGGACGGACGAATGAATCGGGAGGACGGCGTGGCGCGGATCGCGATATACGGGGCCGGCGGGATCGGCTGCTATCTGGGCGGACGACTGGCGGCGACCGGTACGGCGGTGACGCTGGTCGGGCGGCAACGGATGGCCGACGAACTCGCGGAGCACGGGCTGCACCTCACCGACTACCTGGGCGCCGATCTACGGGTCCGGGACGTTTTGTTCGAGACCGGACCGGCTGGTGTGGCGGACGCGGAGCTCGTGCTGGTGACAGTGAAGTCCGCGTCTACGCCGACTGCAGCGGAGGAGCTAGCCGGAGTACTGAAGCCTGGCGCTGTCGTGGTCAGCTTCCAGAACGGCATCCGCAACGCTGACGTACTGCGCGAGCGGCTGCGGGATCAGGTGGTGCTGTCCGGGATGGTCCCGTTCAACGTGCTCAACCGCGGTGGCGGCGCGTTTCACCAGGGCACGTCGGGCGGCCTCGAGATCCAGGAGCATGCCGCACTCACGCCGTACGTCGAAGCCTTTGCCAAGGCCGGCCTGCCACTGAAGCAGCACGCCGATCTGCTGCCCGTGCAGTGGGCGAAACTCCTGCTGAACCTGAACAACCCGATCAACGCCCTGTCGGATCTCCCGCTGCTCGACGAGCTCTCGCAACGCTCGTACCGCCGCTGCCTCGCCGCCGCCCAATCCGAAACGCTAACCCTCCTGGATGCGGCCGGCATCAAACCCGCCCAACTACTGGCGATCTCCCCCCACCGCTTCCCCGTGCTCCTCCGCCTCCCCGACTTCATCTACAAACGCCTTGCAGCCAAAACCCTCGCCATCGACCCCCACGCCCGCACCTCCATGTGGGAAGACCTCCAGGCCGGCCGCCGAACCGAGATCGACTACATCAACGGCGAGGTGGTCCGCCTGGCCGAATCCCTCAACCGCACCGCCCCCATCAACGCAAAACTAGTCACCCTCATCCGAGCCACCGAACAAGGCCCCCGCACTCCCTGGCCCGGCCCCGCCCTACTCCAAGAACTCACCTCAGCCCAGTAAGCGGAAGCGCCCCACCAGCCGTCGAGAAACAAGCCCCAGCCAACGCGCCATCAACTCGCGCGGGCCGACTGAATACAGGCCGAGTAGGCCGACTCCCGCTCGCCTCATACACCTACGCGCGAGGTTGCCTACGCGCCCAGGTTGCACTCACGCTCACCCCACGCCCATGCGCGAGGTGCACTCACGCCCGGTCTGCACTCACGGCCGCGACGCAAGCCGCTGATCGCGCACTGGCTCGAACTCGCATCGACGCCGGGCTGCACTCGCACGCAGGCTCAGGCCGGCGCACACGCCCGGCACTCCTGCTCGCGTCCGGGCTCAGGCCCGGCGCACACACCCAGCACTCCTGCTCGCGTCCGGGCTCGGCCGGGCGCACACACCCAGCACTCTTGCTCGCGTCCGGCCTCGGGTCGGCGCACACACCCGGCACTCCTGCTCGCATCCGGGCTGAGGCCGGCGCACACGCCCTGCAGCACTCCTGCACCGGCCCGGCTCAGGCTGGCGTTCACCCATGGGGCTCTGACTTCCACCCTGGCTCGGGCTTCGGCCTTTGGGGTTGTCGGCGGGTGTGGATGGGGTGGGTGCCGTTGTGGTCGACGTGGAATTGGTAGCCGTGGGGGCTGGTCCATTCGAGGGTGTGGGTGTTGATGCGGTGGACTGTCCAGTTGCCGTGGGTTTTGAGGCGGTGGCTGTAGCGGCGTTGGGGGACGAGGTTGTCGGTGCGGGTTTGGGGTTCGGGGTTTCCGGGGCGGTAGGGGGTGATGTGGTCGAGGTCGGTGGAGTTGGTGGTTTCGCCGGTGCCGTAGGGGAATTGTTCGATCGGGTAGCGCAGGTTGATCTGGTCGCGGAGGCGGTCGGGGATTTCGTAGCTGTGGACGCTGATCGGGGTGTGGAGGTCGTTGACCGGGCGGACGACGATGCGGTGGTGGCCGAGGAGCTCTTCGAGTTGGTGGGTGTAGACGGGGCCGTAGCCTTCAATGCGGGCCGTGCCCTTGCCGGCGAGGAGGGTTTCGTCGGTGATGTGGATGGTGAGGACCGTTTGGAAGGTGCGGCGGCCGCGTTCGGGGTGATCGCTTCGGATGGTTTCGAGCTTGCGGCGTAGTTCGAGGCGTGCGGCAGCGTCCATGCCCGCGGGGGCAGGGTTGTCGAGTGGTGCGGGTTGTTCCCCGACCGCCGGGTGGCCCGGGCGGTTGTTCTCCGCCGCCGGGCGGGTGAGGTGGTTGATGTGCCCGGCCGGGCGGGCACATTAGTCGGTGTGGATCTGGCGCCGGCGGGATGACGACTGGCCGGTCGAGGGGGTGATCGGGGCTGCTGGGGTGTGGGGTGTCCCGGTCGGCTTCGGCTTCTGCGCCGGGTTCGGTGAGGTCGTTCAGTGAGGTGTCGTCGTGGCGGGTGGCGTGGTCGATTGCCTGCTCGAACATGGCCGTGGTGGTGTCGTCGAGGGGGTGGTACGGCGTATTTGGGTGTGGGGTGTCGCGGTCGGCCTCGTCGTTCGGGGCTGGTTCCGGGAGCTTGTCTTGGTGGTTGAGGTTGTCGGCGCCGGGGTGGTCGGCGCGAGGGGGCTGGCTGGCTTGGTCGGCCGAACAGATGGTTTCGGTGCTGTTGTTGTCTGCCGGGTTGTGGGTGGTGGGTGTCGGTTCGGTGGGCCGGGCCACAGCTGGTTCCCAAGTGGCAGGCGTCGCGGCAGCAGTGGCGGTCGGGGCGACGGTGGCGGGTGTTGGCTCGGTGCTGGCAGAGACCGGCTCGGTGGCAGGGCTCGGCTCGGCGGTGGCTCGAGGCGTGGCTCGGTGGTGGCGGTGATCGGCCAGCGGTGGTCGGCTCGGTGGTGGGCGTTGCCTCGGTGGTGGGGTTTGGGTGGGTGGTGTTGGCGAGGTGTTGGGCGGCGTGGAGGAGGTCGGCGGCTAGTTCGGGGTCGGAGAGGAGGCCGGTGGCTTTGGCGCGGCGTTGGTCGAGGGTGCTGGTGTCGCCGGTGGCTGCGAGGGCTTCGGCTAGTTGGGTGATGGTGGCGTAGACGGCTTTGATGTCACCGGTGGCACCTTTCACGAACAAGGTGGTGGTGCCGTGGTTGTCGGTGCGGCCGACCCAGACGCCGCGTTCCTTGGCTTCTGCTTCGGCTGCGGCTCGGGCGGCTTCGGGGTCGGCTTCCCAGATCGCGGCCTTCTTGATGTTGGCGAGTTGGTAGCCGGTGACGGTGTCGATGATGTTGGCGACGCGGTGGTCGACGATGGCGGCGGCTTCCAGCGTGAGGGTGACGCAGTCCTGGGCGATCTGGCGGGCCTTCCACGGGGTCGCGTGGCCGGTCTTGACGCGTTCCCAGATGAGTGGGAACCGGGCGGGGAGGGCGACGCATTGGCCGAGGTAGCGGGCGGCGGACACGGCGGAGACTCCGGTGACGGCGCCGTATTCGGCGGGGGCGAATTCGGCGATCTCGGGGCAGCCTTCGCCGCCGTAGACGTGGGCGCGTTCGCCACCGGGAAGGCCGGGGCTGTGGGTGGGGACCGGGTGGAGGGCGGCGTAGTGCTGGGCGAGCAGGATCTGGTCGAGTTCGCAGCGCCGTTGACGCTCATGGGCGGCTTCGACCCGGGCGAGGGTCTCGGCGGCGTCGCAGGTGGCGAACTCGGAGGGGAACATGTGTTCGACTATACGCCGCAGGTGCTGCGGCAACAAACCAGCGAGGGCCTGTTTCGCCTTATCCACAAGGGGAAACGTCACACCCGGCCAGAAGGCAAGAACGTGTAGGCGTCTCCGCGCCTGACTAGACACCAATGGGCGCCGGAGGCAACGTCACCGAGGAGCCGGTCGTCGCAGCGGTGGACGAGTCCACTGATGGCGACGACCGCAGATACTGCGATCCGATGAGTTCAGCAGCTGACCTCGCCACACAAGGCGCCAACAGAACATCGTCCGGTTGAGCGATATGTAGCCGGGATGGACCGGATGACATGGCGCGACCCTCGAAGGGATCGTCGCTCGGATAGTCCTACTGGTCGCTGAACCAGCGATCCCGGTGCAGCACCCGAACGAATCCCCTCAGAGAAGAGCCGGTGCATATGGCTTCAGAATGCACGAAACTGTTTTGATGACCCGGGTCGACGCGCGTCCTGCCGCGCCGACCATTAGGCGGTGTGTCGACGCCCGCCAGGCACCATCCCTGTCTTTATTCTTTTTCCGGTTCTTGTTCTTCTCTTGTTTTGCCAGGCAGTGGGAGAGGTGCGCGGACGTCGATGCTGGTGATGCCGTAGGTGAAGCCCAGGTGTTCGTTGAGGGCTCGCATGTTGGCGTTGCCTTGTTGGGTCCAGGTGTAGATGTCGGTGATGCCGTGGTCGGCGGCCCAGGCCATGCTGGTGCGTTTGAGGGTGGCGGCGACGGACTTGCCGCGCCATTCGCGGCGTACGCCGGTGTAGGCGACCTCGGCGCGTTCGGGTTTGTCGGGGTCCAGGAGGAGGCCGGCTACGCCGATGGGCTGGTTGTCGGCGACGGCTACGAACATCGCCTCGGGGTCGGTGAGCCACTCGGTGGCCCAGTCGTGGGCGGAGACGTTCAGGAGGCTGGGGACGTCCATGTCGGGGAAGGTCGGGAGGGCGACCTGGTCGTAGGCGAGCGGCCAGAGCTCCGGGCGCTCGGCGACAGAGACCACCTCGTAGCCGGTGGGTCGCGCCGGCCACGGCTCAGCTCCGATCTTGCGGACCTGTTCGACCTGGCGGCTCACCTCGGCGAAGCCGAACTTCTCGGCGAAGACCACCGATCCCGCGTCGTCCACGGTGCATCCGGTGCGATCGTAGCCCTGGGCAACGGCATGCTCGGCGAGCGCGAACAGCAACGCAGTACCGACTCCCTGCCTGCGTGCGTCCGGCAGGACTCGCGGGACGATCGAGGCCCGACCGGTCTCGTTCGACTCGTCGGAGAAGCCGTTGCCGATGACTTTGCCGTCCCGCTCGGCGAGCAGCATCAGCCGCCCGGGCTTGTCGAGATCGCGCAGCTCGGCCAGGCTCGGGCAGCGTTCGTACGGCAGCACCGCGATCCGCACCTCACGCCACCGCTCGTAGTCCGCATCGGTCACGGCCTCGCGGATCACTACGTCGTTCATGTCCCTGCCCTTCGAAGTCACCATGCCGCAGGCGGCAGCAACGCCGAATCAGCCACCGCCCAGTCCCCCGGCACCCCACCGAGGAGCGACAGCTCCTGCACCTGCAACACGCACCAAGGTGAAAGTTCGGTCCGTACCGCGGCCTCGAGGCCAGCCTGTACGCCGGAACGCGGCCAGTCCACCCATTTGTACGCCGCCACCTCGGCCGGGTCCGGCGTCGGATCACCCGCGCAAGTGACCCGGAACACCGGGCAGAGCTCGTTCTCCACCACCCCGTCGGGCATCTCGGCCCGGTACCGGAACCGCGGCAGCACCAGCTCGACCTCCGACGGGACCAGCCCGAGCTCGTCGGTCAACCGCCGGCGTACCGCATCGACGATCGGCTCGCCCGGCAGCGGATGGCCGCAGCAACTGTTCGTCCAGACGCCCGGCCAGGTCTTCTTCGTGTGCGCACGCTGCGTCAGCAACAACCGGCCACGCGCGTCGAAGACGTAGCTGGAGAAGGCCAGGTGCAGCGGCGTCGCCGCATGGTGAACCGTCGCCTTGTCCTCGGTCCCGATCGCTCGCCCGGCGTCGTCGACCAGGATCACCTTCTCCGTCATCACCTGACCGAGCGTAGTCGCTTCCAGATAGGCAATGACTACCGATGCGCGTGGCGCCGCACAACGAGTGCACTAGGAGTAACCGACCGAGGAGCTGACAATGATCGACCTGCAGGTGTTCGCCAAACTCATGGACCTGTTCGGGCCCGGGCACCTCAGCGAGGTCGCGTACGACGTCAACGCGCCGACAACGGCGGGCCTCTACCGCTACCGGACCTCGACGGACTCGTACTTCGTGAAGGCGATCAACTCCTACCGGCAGTGGCCGATGATCGAGTTCATCGCCGACGGGTTCCGTCAGCTGGCGCTGGAGACCGACCTCTGGCGTTACGAGGCCGACGTCTATCTCGGCGATCTCAGCAGCTCGCTTCCGACTGGATTGCGGATGCCCGAGCTGCACGCGATCGAGGCACTCGACGACGACCACCTTCTGCTCGTCGTCGAGGACGTGCAGACCGCAGACCTCCCCTGGGATGCCGATCGCTACGGTCGCGCCGCCGAACTCCTCGGCCGGCTGGCCGCCCGGATCACCCGCGACGATGTGCTTCCGGCGGTTGCATTCCGTACTCCGGGACAGCTGACCCCGTTGATGTACGAGGGCTTCATCAAGGGCTTCGGCATCCCCGCAGTACTCGATCCAGCCGTCTGGAAGCACCCGTTGCTCACCGGTCATGCCAGCCTCAAGGACGATCTGCAGAAGGTCGTCGACCGGATCCCAGCGCTGCTTGACGATCTGGCCCAGCGGCCGCAGCTGATGGGTCACGGCGACGCCTGCCCGCAGAATCTCCTGATCGACTCCCCCGACGCCTTCGTCGGGATCGACTGGACCCAGAGCGGCCTGGTCGCCGCCGGCGACGATCTCGGCCAGCTGCTGATCGGCCGCGCCCACTCCGGAGAACTCGACGTGGCCGGGCTCGCCGCACTCCGCGAACTGGTGATCGGCCGCTACCACGCCGGGCTGATCGCCGAAGGACGGGACGACATCACCGCGGACGACGTACGGGCCGGGCTGGACGGGTCCCTCGTCATCCGGAACGCGTTCCTCTCGCTCCCGGTCGGCCGGCTCGCCGAGCCGGTCACTCCTGAGCTGGCCCAGCTCGTCACCGGCCGGGTCGCGTTAACCCGCTACCTCGCCGAACTCGGAACTGTTAGCCTGACCACGTGATCAAGCGATTCGTGCGGTATCGACCGGCTCTGGGCAGAGCCGGTCTTCAGTAATCCCCCGAATCCACCCCAGAGCCTCCAAGGCAGGAACCATTCCGGTTCCTGCCTTTTCCGTTGCCGGAGGCACCTGGTTCGGGTCTGCCTCTGCCAGAGAGGAGATCCCTGCCATGCCTGACATACCCGCTGTCCTCGACCGCTTACGCCGTACGACGGACGACATCATCGGCGAAGCCGATCTGCGGGAGCGACTCGCGTCCGGGCGGCCGTTGCGGATCAAGTACGGCGTCGACTGCACCGCCCCGTTCCTGCATCTCGGGCACGCGGTGAACCTGTGGATGATGCGGCAGCTGCAGGACCTCGGCCACCAGGTCGTCTTCCTGCTCGGCGATCTGACCACCCGGATCGGTGATCCCACCGGCCGGTCCGAGACCCGCCCGGTGCTCACGCCGGCCGAGATCGACGCCAACGCGGCGGCCTTCGTCGAACAGGTAGGGCTGGTACTGCGAACCTCGCCCGACGTCTTCGAGGTCCGCCGCAACTCGGAGTGGTTCGGCGCGATGGACACCGCGACGCTGCTCGGATTGTTCAGCCAGGTCACGCACGCGCAACTGATGGCACGGGACATGTTCCGCACCCGGATCGCCGAAGGGCGCGAGATCGCGCTGCATGAGCTGATCTACCCGGTACTGCAGGGCTACGACAGCTTCGCCATCAAGAGTGATCTCACCATCGTGGGGACCGACCAACTGTTCAACGAGCAGATGGGCCGGCACTTCCAGCAACGCCTGGGCGCACCGCCGCAGGTATTGATCACCAGCACGATCACCCCAGGGCTGGACGGTGGACCGAAGCAGTCGAAGTCGCTGAACAACTTCGTCGCTCTGACGGACACCTCGCGGGACAAGTTCGGCAAGCTGATGAGCCTGCCCGACGGACTGGTCGAGGAGTACGCCCGCGTCTACACCGAGCTTCCGATGGACACTGTCGCTTCGTTGGGCGAAGCGACTGTGCATGGCGGCCCGGCGGCGCGTGACGCCAAGCTCAAGCTCGCCTCGGCAGTGGTCACCCGGTACCACGGGGCGAATGTCGCCAAGGCCGAGCGGGCTGGGTTCATCGAGCAGTTCAGCCGCCGCAGTACGCCGGCCGACCTTCCCGAGGTGATCGTGGAGACAGCAAAGCCGACCGCTCTCGAATTACTGCAAGCGGCTCGTCCTGAGCTGAGCAACTCCGAGCTCCGTCGGCTGATCGGCCAGGGTGCGGTGGCGATCGACGGGCGGAAAGTGCTCGGCCACGACGAGGCTGTCGACCTCACCGCACCGCGCACCCTCCGCTCCGGTTCCCGGACCTACCACCGCATCGTCGGATCGGGCTAGTGGTGGAAGCGTTGCGCGGCCCAGGCGAGGATCTCGGCCTTGGCCGCGCCCATCACACCGTTGTGGTCGATGCCCGGGTAGACCTTGTAGGTCAGGTCGTTGCCGGCGGCCCGTAGTTGGTCCGCGGTGCAGGGTGGTGGCGGCCGGGTAGACGACGGTGTCGGCGGTGCCCTGGGCCACGAAGATCGGCTGCTCGTGGAGTTTGATCGGGATCTCCCCGTCCGCGATCATCAGCGCGAGCAGACGGTCGGCCTCGGCCGCGTCGACGTCGTACAGGTCCTGGCTCTTCTTGCCTGCGGCCAGCTGGGCGATCGCGGTGTAGCACTCGGTGCTGATCGCCTTCTGGTACAGCTCCTTGCCGAAGGCCGTCAGGTAGCGATCCGGGTCGAAGCTGTACGGATGGGACGCCTTGGTGCCGGCCAAGATGAGCACGACGAACGGGTTCGCGATCGCGTCGGGTGTGAACGGCTTGACCGCGTCGAAGGTCATCCGCCATTGCGAGCCCGGCGCGGTCGAGATCGTGCCGCGGTAGTCCAGTTCCGGTGCGTACTTGCGCTGCATCGCTCCCGCGAAGAGCACCGCCTGGCCGCCCTGCGATTGGCCGGACGCGATCCACTTGCGGCCGAGCGACTTGTCGGCCTGCCGGCCCGCACGAACGACGTCGATCAGTCCGTACGCCTCGGACCGGCCGTTGAGATACGGGTGCGTTCCCGGCGTACCGAAGCCTTCGTAGTCGGAGGCGACGATCGCGTAGCCGGCTTCGAGCCAGCTGGTCAGGTAGTCGATGTCGCGCTGGGAGCGGCCGCTGACCGAGTTCGCGCAGTTGTCCGCGATACCTATCGTGCCGTGCGCCCAGCTGAGCACCGGCCAGCCGGTCTTCGGTGCCTTGCCCGACGGGACGAACAGCGCACCCGACACGACCGTCGGACGACCGTCGAAACCGGTCGAGGTGTAGTGCAGCCGTTGGGCTTTCGCCGAACCGGGCAGCTTCAACGCATCGGGCAATTGCTCGATCTTCACCAGTTTGCCGGGCTTCACGTGCGCGTCGGCGGTCGTGGCCAGACCAGCGGCCAGTACTACGGATAGCAGGACGGCGCCGGCGATCCGGGCCAGCCTCTTCAGTTCAAGATTCATGCCCGTACTACGTCGCTCGCGGGTCATCCGGATCCATGGGTAAATCCAGTTGGCGAGCGGGTCGAGGATCTCCACACTGACGGAGTGGACGAGACAAAGGTCGTGGATGCGCTGGTGAGCGTCGGGGGTCGGTACGCCGGACGGTTGCCGAAGTTCGAGGCGGATCGACCGTGGTGGGGCGAGATCGAGGCTGCGACGCGGCAGCTGGACGAGGCGCTCGGCGTACGGACTGTCGTTCTGCGGCTCGTGCATGCGGATGAGGCCGAGGTCGGTCGGGGCGGGCGCGTTGTCTATCACGTGCAGGCGGCGGATGACCCGCGGACCGGAGTACTGGATCCTGCGCCGTTGGAGGAGTGGGATTCGCTCGTCGCGTTCGATCCGTTGCGGGCGACCTGGGCGGAGGTGGACGGGCCGTACAAGCTGATCTCGTGGGCTGCTGGGATTCTCGGCTCGGCTGACTGGACGCAGGTGAAGACGTGGAATCTCTCCTGCCTCATCCGGTTCGCTACCGATGACGGAGGTGCGTGGGCGAAGGCGACGAGTCGCTTCTGCAGTGTCGATGCGGACGTGATCGAGCACGTTCGTGCGTACGACGCTCTGCTGGTTCCGGAGGTGCTCGGGGTCGACCTGGAGAACAGGTGGTCGCTGCTGCGACATGTGCCGGGGAATGACTGCTGGGAACCAGAGCTGGCGACGGTGACGGACGTGGTGAGCCGGTGGGTCGCAGTACAGGCTGCTATTGCTGGTGAGACGTTGCGGACGCCCCGGATGCTGCCTTCGGACCTTGCTGATGAGTTGGCAGGTCTGCTAGCTGGGCAGGTGGGTGAGCGGTTGACTGCGGATGAGCTGGTCGCGGCGAAGCGGCTCGTGGAGGAGTTGCCGGGGATCGTTGCGCGGCTGGAGTCGGCGGGGCTGCCGAACACCTTGGTGCATGGGGATTTCCACCCGGGGAACTGGCGCTCGGATGGTGTGAACGGGCGGATCGTGGACTGGGCGGACAGCTACGTCGGGCATCCGGCGACGGATATCGAGCGACTCCGCGGCTGGCTCCCGGCCGAGAAGCAGGATCACGCCGTCGACACCTGGACCGCGGCGTGGAAGCAGCATCTGCCGGGCTGCGACCCCTCGGCCGCGCTCGAACCGATCAAGGTGATCGCCCGGATTCCTCGGCGCGGTGACCTACCAGCGCTTCCTCGACAACATCGAGACCAGCGAGCGCGTCTACCACGAGGACGATCCCACCAGCGAGGTTCGCGCCGCGATCAAGGCGGCTGGCCTGATCGTCTGAAAGGCTGCCTGGTATGACGATTCTGGTGACAGGGGCTAGCGGGAACGCGGGCAGTGCGGTCGTCGCAGCGTTGACGGCGGGGGGGCGGGGGGGCGGCGTACGACGGGTCGCTCTGCTGTCGAGCACTCGATCGTCGGGAAGTCGACGGACAACGCGGTTGCCGCCTATCACCTGGCTGCCGAGGAGGCCGTGATCGCCTCCGGACTGGAATGGACGTTCCTGCGACCGAACAGCTTCATGTCGAACACGCTTCGTTGGCTGGACCAGTTGCGGGCGGGTGACGTGGTCCGGGTCCAGTTCCCCGACGTACCGATCTCGACGATCCATCCGCTCGACATCGCGGAGGTCGCGGTCCGGGCCTTGGTCGACGACGGCCACGCGGGTACGCCGTACCGGCTGAGTGGGCCGGTGGCGTTGAAGCCTGCGGAGCAGGTGGCGATCCTCGAGCAGGCGCTCGGGCGGAACCTGGTGGCGCAGGAGCTGAGCCGGGAGGAGTCGCATCAGGAGTTGTTCGCCTCGATGCCGGCGCCCTCTGCCGAGGCGATCGAGGGATTCTTTGCCGATGGCAACATTGACGAGACCACGGTGACCGATGCGGTCGAGACGGTCACCGGGTATCCGGCGCGGACCTTGCAGGAGTGGGCCCGGGAGAACGCCGAACTGTTCAGGCGATGACCCGGTCGACCGAGCGGACGGTGACCTGGAAGCCGAGGTTGGCGACCAGGGACAGGGCGACGCCGGTGCAGCGGTGACACCAGCGGGCCTCGTGGTTCGGCCAGCTGGCGATCAGGTCGGCGTCGTGACCATGACACTCGGCGCAGTCGTCGCGCGAGTGGGGATACTGCCGGGATGAAGCTGAGGCGGAGCTGTCCGCGTCGACGGTGGCCGGCTTCGTCATGTCTCAACCCTGCTCCCGCAGCTCCTGAGCAGGCAAATAGTCAGAACGAAGATGGACCCGGCGTCCGTTATGTGGACCAGAATCTCGCTCACCGCGATCAGTCATTCACTTTTTGTTACATCTTCCTCGAAACTTCACCACTGAGTGCCGCGACGTACTCGGTGCCGGTGCAGGTCTCGCCGAAGCGCGGGAAGACGTAGGACACGGCGAATTCGTGCGCGTAGGCATCGAGTCCGGTCATCGCGTCGGTGACGTAGATCGTGCGGTAGCCGTGCTCGTCCGCGACCCGGCCGGTGGACTCGACGCCGAAGTTGGTCGCGATGCCGCCGAGAACCACGGTGTCGATGCCGTGCGTCCGCAGTACGTCGTCCAAGCCTGTCTGGTGAAACGCACCGACCGTCCGCTTCACGATCTCCACATCGCCAGGCTGCGGATCGAGTTCGGGAGCGAGCTCGCTGCCCTCGGGCTGGACATCGACGTTGGGGCGTTCGACCCGCACGTTGACGACCAGCCCGCCGACGGCGCGGGTCGCCTTGGCCAGTGCGACACAGCGTTCGAGCACCTCCGGACCGGACAGCGGGGCCGTGTCCAGCGCGACGATGCGCGGCATCAGGTCGATCAGGATCAGCGCCGTACGACGGGGCTCCAGGGTTGGTGTGGTCATGCTTTCGACCCTAGTTGAGGTCTCCGGTCAACTTGTCGGCGAGGGCGGTGTCCTTTTCGGTCGCGGAGAAGCCGAGCCGCCAGGTGCCGCCGGGGTAGGTGCCTGGTGGGAAGGCGCGGCCACCAGGTTGCCAGAGGGGTTGCCAGGCGACGGTTCCGGTGGGGGCGTCGTACCAGTGGTTGTCCTCTGCCCAAGCTGAGCCGTGTTTGTAGGCGGTGACGATGCTGAGGCCGGGTCCTGTGGCCATCGACCAGTCGGGGAAGCCGGGGATGTCGCCGTTGCGGTCGAAGCCGCCGGGGTCGCCCTGGTTGGCGAGAGCCGAGTCGACGTTGAAGGAGGCTTCCCAGACCGGAGCGGTGGTCGGGCCGGTGACCTTCCAGGTGAGGCTGGTGTCGAAGGTCGTCGTACCGAAGTCGAAGGTCCAGTCGGCGCTGACTGGTTCGTCGCCGAAGGGAACGCTCAGTTTGAGCTGGCCTGGCTGGCTTTCGACAGTCGCTGGGCCGGCCAGGTCTGTGTTGCCGAAGGTGCCCACGCCTAAGTAGGGCGTGGTGCCGCGGGATGAATGGTCGAGTGCGGGCTTGTAGTTCGCCGTGCCGGTCGGGTCCACATCGAGTGCGGTCAGCACTGTCTTGGGGGCCGTCTGGATGGTGGCTCGGTAGTACCTGTTGCTGATCACGTGGCCCTTGGTCACTTGCAGGGCGTTGAAGTCGAGTGGAGCGATGTAGAGACCGCCCTTGCCCCAGCCTGCGCCGGTGACGAACCACTGGTCGCCGTCCTGCACCACCTCGGCCGCATGCGACTGGATGGTGCCGACCAATTGGTCGAGGCTGAAGTGCAGCGGATCCTTGCTCTTGTAGACCTTGGTGGATTCGTAGCCGCCGTCGCAGCAGACGAACAGGTACCAGTCCTTCCCGCGCTGCACCACGAACGGCGACTCGGTCGGCCCACCGAACGTCCCTGTCTCCGGGTGTTCGAAGGCCGTCTGCCGTGAGCTCCAGTGCTTGCAGATCCGTGCTGGTGCGGTAGGCCACGATGTGGTTTCCACCACTGGGGGTCGAGTTGGCCGTGTAGTACATGACCCACTGGTTGCCCACCTTGTGCACCATCGGGTCCCGGCCGTCGAATCCGTCCGTGAACAAGGGATTCGCCGTACTGCGGGTCCAGTGCACCAGATCGGTCGACGTCGCCAACTGCATCCGGTACGCCGTATGGTCGGGCGTCCCGCCTGCGTAGAACATGTAGTAGGTGCCCGCGTCGTACAGGACGTACGGCGCCCAGATGTGGCTCTCCCCCGCCGCCGGATCGGCTACCAGCGCAGGCGGTTGCTTGGTCCACGGTCCGTTCGGTGACGGCGCTGTCGCGTGGCCGAAGCTCTTCTCGTCGAGCGGGTTCGCCGGCTCGGCGTGGGTGATCGCATAGACATGCCACGTGCCGGTCTTGCGGTCCTGGACCATCGTGTGGTCGTTGTAGTACCACGGGCTGGTCTCGCCAACACTCGGGTCGTAGACCTTCACGAACTTGCCTGCAGCAACGACCTTGTCCGTGTGGCTGTAGGGCACGTCGCGCATCTTGTTGAGCTCCAGGTCGAGGAAGTCCACGCCGGCCAGGTAGCCGGTCGCCGCTGCGTTCTTGCCGGTCAGCGTGATGCTCAGCTGGTGGTTGCCAGCAGTCAGCGCCTGGGAGCCAAGGTCGACGTTCTGCGTAGTGACGCCGGTCGGGGTGTAGCCGTCGAAGGTGACCGGCGCTTTGCCGTCGATGGCCAACTCGACGATGCCGTAGTCAGCCGCCTTGGTGAGCGCAGTCGACACCTTGTAGGTCCCAGCTGTCGGTACTGCGAACTGCAGCACGACCTTGTCGCCCGCCTTGCTCCCGTGGATCCACAGCTGACTGCCGCCCGACCAGTTGACCCCGCAGCAGCTCCCCTGGGGATCAACCGGCACAGTCGCGGACACGACCGGTAGGAGCGACTCTGCTTCCAGCCTGATGGTGCTGCCCGAGGTGCCTTCTGCTTTGGCCGACTTGGCGCTCTTGTGCCCAGCCAGGTCGACCGCCTCGACTCTGTAGGTCCAGGTCTCCTCCAGGCCGATCCCCTTGTGCACATAGCCGGGGACGACGCTGCTGCCGATCAGCTTCTCTGCCGTGCCCTTCTTGGCTGCGTAGACGTTGTACCGGGCGATACCGCTGTCGTCTGCGGAGTCGGACCAGCTCAGCGCGATCGCGTTGTCGGCGCGGCCCTTCGCGACGAGGTCCGCTGGGCGCGACGGGGGTTGCCGGTCGGCGTACGGGATGACGAGGGACTGTACGGCGTACGCGGCGGCGGTCCAGGCCGGTCCGGTGGGCTGGAGCTCGATGGTGAGCTTGCTTTGGCCGAAGGTGAGTGCTGCTGGGAGCTGGTAGTTGTCGTCTAGCCAGCGCTGTTTCGCGTTGCCGAGTGGTTGCAGCCAGGTCCCGGCGTCCTTGCCGTTGACTAGGACCTTGGCCGATTGCCCGGCGACGTTCTGATCTCCTGTACGGCGCAGTGTCACGCCGCCGTTGATCGGATCGACCTTCACCGTGAACCGGATCGGTGCAGTGGTCGACCGCACCTGGTCCGTGATCGCAGTGTCGTCGTGGTCGCCTTCATAGACGCTGGTGAGCTCCGCCTGCGTCCCGCTGTCGGTGTAGCTGTGCTGCTGGCGGCTAGTAGCCGAGCCGGTGTCGATCCGGTCGGTCTCGCGCGCACCGAACTGCGGAGCGGAGTACAGGAAGGCTGTGGTGCCGTAGACGGCCGGGTGGTCGTCCTGCTGACCGTGCTCGATCCCGAAGGTCAGCTGGTTCTGGAAGCTGACCGAGTCGGTGATGTGCAGGCGGTAGGCACTGTCGCACTCGTTCTTGCACTCCCCTGCGGCGACCTCATGACCAGAGTTGCCGTGGAACGGGGTGGAGTAGGTGCCTTGGTTGAAGTACCAGCCGGACTCGAAGTAGTCCTCGGTGCCGGTGCCGTGGATAGCTGGGGTCCGCTCGCCATCGACGTACACGCGCTCGTCCCCTTCCAGGTAGCCGCGCGTGTTGCCGTCTGGCTGCAGCCCCTCCATCGTCTGCGAGACACCGACGAACTTGCCTCGCCCGGTGGTGTCCGCGATCTTCCAGTCACTACCGAAGGTCGTCTCACCGCGCGTGGAGAGTGCAGTGAAGTAGCCGGACTTCCCGGTCACCAGGTCGATCCCTGCCTGCGCGCTGCGAGCCGCAGTGACCTCTGACTGCCCATCCAGCTTGTACTGCGTGGTGTTGACGAGTGTGACCGTGGCCCTGGCCAGGTAGGGCATCGGCCACCAGGCGGAGTACCAGCCGTTCGGGTCCATCGCGAAGAACAGCGAACGCACCTCGTTCTCCCCGAGCCCGGAGCCGAAGAACTCTCCGAGCGGCGCATCCACCCGCTTCTTGCCGTCGACAGTGACCTGCACCCGCACTCCGGCCAGGAGCGCGTCGGACGACTTCACCCTGGCGGCGTCGTCCGCCGTCGCGGCGTACGGCATCGAGTGCGAGCCGCTCCAGTTCTGCTGGGTGATCGAGTACGCGTGCGCCTGCTCGTCGGCGACGTGGTCGGGACCGACGTCGAGGGTGTCGGTGCGCTTGACCGTGCCACCGACGACCGAGTCGGCCCAGTAGGTGAACTCGTTGAAGTCGAGATCCGAGGAGATGAACTCGTTGCGGATGACGAGCTGCGACTTGCCTGCGGTGACCGAGGCCGGCAGCTCGACCACCTGGTCGGCCCACTGGGCACCCTTCGCGGGGAGCGGTGCCCACTCGCCGGCCTCGACGCCGTCGACGAAGACCTTCGCGCGCTGGTTGCCGATCCGCAGGTCCATCCGGCGGATCAGCTTCACACCGGTGTTGGCGGGGTCGACCTTCAGCGTGAACTGGCTGCCGCCGAGGAACGCGCGGCCGTCGTCGGCGAAGGTCTTCAGGTCGAGCCCGACGAGCTGCGGCAGCTTCAGCCTCAACGCGCTGATCTCGCCCGGGCCCGCATTGTCCGCGAGCGTGAGTTGCTTGCCGGGGGCAAGGTTCACGGGCTTCGCGGTGGTCTTCGCGCCGCTGACCTTGGGCTTCGGGTCTTGGGTGCCGGAGCTGTTCAGGAGCGCTACGACGTCCTCGGCCTTGTCGGTCGGGTCGAACGTCGTGACCCCGGTTGCAGTCGGGGAACTCGCGGTAGTCGACGTGGTAGAAGAGCGGGTTGTTCTGCACGGTGACGCGCATCGACTTCTGGTAGGGCATCGGGACGCGGACGTAGACGCCGCCGGAGCTCTGCAGAGCGTTCGCGACCAGCGGGTAGACGAAGGGGGCGCCCAGTTTGCCGTCGACGACGTCCTGCAGTTGCGCGTCGAGGACGGTCTTGCCGTCGACCTCGACGGTGATGCTTGCCGGTCTTGCGGACGTCACCCTCGTCGCGGGTGAACCAGATCGAGGCGATCTCACCGGCTCCTTGCGCTTCGGCGATGACACAGCCGGCAGCCGTCGTACGGAGGCAGGAGTAGGTGCCGTCGAAGCCGTCGTTGTTCGTGCCGTCGCGGCCGAAGCTGGAGAACTGCTTGGTCCGCACGCCGGTCTGCAGCTCGGGCAGCCGGTCGAGGTGCCGGTAGACGTCCCAGCCGACCGGGCCGTTGCCTTTCGCGCCGGCGCCCGCCACCGCGTACGGCGTACTGGTGGCTGAGGCTGTCTGCAGGGCTGCGGCCGGGACCACCAGGAGGGCACCGGCGAACAGGGCGATGAAGCGCGTGAATCTGGTCATGGGCGGAGACCTCACGATGCTGGGAAATCGATTTCTCAGATGTCTACCATCGGAGCCGACCGCTGGCAATCCCTCGGCCGCGGAATGGCAAACGTGTTCCGAGAGTTGGCTACCCGGTAGACCGAGGGGTTGCCCGGGGCGACAGACTGGTCCCGCACACAGCTTCCGCACTCACTCGCAGGAGATGTCCATGAGCTCTGCCAACGCTGACCCCACCCCACCACCCCGGTCAGGTGAGAAAGCCCAGATCGCCGTCACCGGCCTCGCGGTGATGGGCCGCAACCTGGCCCGGAACCTGGCGCGCAACGGGTTCCGCGTCGCCGTCCACAACCGGTCACAGAGCCGTACGGACGCGCTGATCGAGCAGTTCGGGCACGAAGGTGAGTTCACCGCGGCGGCCGACCTGCCGGCCCTGGTCGAGGCGCTGGAGCAGCCGCGCAAGATCATCATCATGGTCAAGGCCGGCGAGCCGACCGACGCCGTGATCGAGGAACTGGTGCCGCTGCTGGACGAGGGCGACATCGTCGTCGACGCCGGCAACGCGCACTTCGCCGACACCCGGCGGCGCGAGGACGCCCTCAAGGCCAAAGGCCTGCACTTCGTCGGCGCCGGCGTCTCCGGTGGCGAGGAGGGCGCCCTGAACGGACCGAGCATCATGCCGGGCGGATCGACCTTCGCGTACGCGGCGCTTGGAGCCGATGCTCACCAAGATCTCCGCGCACGTCGGCGGCGAGGCGTGCTGCGTGCACGTCGGGCCGGACGGCGCCGGACACTTCGTGAAGATGCTGCACAACGGCATCGAGTACGCCGACATGCAGCTGATCGCGGAGGCGTACGACCTGCTGCGGCACGTGCTCGGACTCAGCGCGACCGAGATCGCCGACGTGTTCCGGGAGTGGAACTCCGGTGACCTGGAGTCGTTCCTGATCGAGATCACCGCCGAGGTGCTGAGCCAGGTCGACGAGTCGACCGGGCAGCCGTTCGTGGATGTCGTGCTGGACCAGGCGGAGCAGAAGGGCACCGGGCGCTGGACCGTGCAGGTCGCTCTGGACCTCGGGATCCCCGTGAGCGGCATGGCTGAAGCTGTGTTCGCCCGCTCGCTTTCAGGCGACGTCGTACGCCGGCAGGCCGCGGCCGGAGTTCTCGCCGGACCTTCCGCTTCGGACGCGAAGCTGGATGTCGACCGGACGGCGTTCATCGAGGATGTGCGGCACGCGCTGTACTCGTCGAAGCTGGTCGCTTACGCGCAGGGCTTCGACGCGATCCGGGCTGCTTCGGACCAGTACGGCTGGGACATCGACCTGGGCGCGATGGCGAAGATCTGGCGTGGCGGATGCATCATCCGGGCGCGCTTCCTGGACCGCATCAAGGAGGCGTACGACCGGGACGCGGCACTGCCGTCACTGCTGGTCGACGACTACTTCAAGGACGCCGTCGTGAGCGGGCAGGACGCTTGGCGTCGCGTCGTCGCGGCCGCCGCTACTGCAGGCGTTCCGGCACCGGGCTTCTCGGCTGCGCTTTCGTACTACGACGGGCTGCGCGCCGAGCGGCTGCCTGCGGCACTGATCCAGGGGCTGCGGGATCTCTTCGGGGCCCACACGTACCACCGGATCGACCGCGAGGGCGCGTTCCACCTGGACTGGTCGGGCGACCGCAAGGAACAGTCCGCCTAGTCTTCTCGTTGTTACGGTGTGGCGATTGGCGCTGAGCTCGAACGTATGTTCTAATGTTCTCTCAGCGCCAAGCCCGCCCCGGGCGGGTTCCAATGTGACTCAGGGAGATCGCCGCAACGATGACTGTAGACACTTTTGCAGGAGAAGCTCAGACCGACGTCGTCGACACTCCCGACGCGGTGATCGACACGCCGGCCGAGACAGCAGAAGCTGTCACGACGGCCGCTGACGCCGCATCGGAAGACCCGGCTGAGTCGGTCGACTCGGCTGCACCGGTCGACTCGGCTGCACCGGTCGAGTCGGCTGCGCCGGTGGCCGAGAAGCCGAAGAAGGCGCCGGCCAAGAAGGCCGCGCCGAAGAAGACCAAGACGCTCGAGCTGACGCTGACCGTCACCGGCACCGCCGACGGCGAGTGGAAGGCCGAGCTCAAGCAGGGCAACAGCTACATCGCGAAGAACCTGCTGGTCGCGGCCGCGGCCGTCTCGCGTGCGGCCAAGGAGCTGCACGAGGACCTGTCCGGCCCGATCGACGAGGTCATCGACGCCGCCCGCGAGCAGCAGGCCGCCAAGGTCGCCGCCCTCGAGGCGGAGCTGGAAGCAGCCCGCAAGGCGCTGGCCGAGCTCGACGACTGACAGTTCTGCATCAACCCATCCCGTGAGCTGTCGCCGGCGGCGGAGTTCGACGGGAGGTTGAGTTGGCTCTCACTGGCGGCAGGGTCCGGCGGGGAGGTTGTGTTGCTGGGTGCTTCCCTCACCCGGCGGCGGAACCGGCCGGACCGTGCGCTCGTGGGTTTCCTGAGGTCGGTGCTCGAGGCGTCCAGCACCTGAGGCCTTGGGAGAGGTAAATGAGGAGGTGCCGGATCGGTGGCCTGTGGGTGCCCAATGGGTGTCCGCAGTGTGACCGATCCGGCACGCCGCATCGCTGGGCGGTAACACCTGCGAGGCCGTACCTTGGGTGCCTGGGCCGGTCCAGTCAGGGCCCTGACCACTCCGAAGCCAGAAGGGGTCAGATGAGCACCTTCGAAGACCTGGGATCGATGCTGCTGGTCCGCGGTGCGGACGAGCTGGACCACGCGGGCGGCACGCTGTACGTGCACCTGCACCGGGTCGCGAAGCGGCTCCGCTCGCTCGGCGCCTCCGAGACCCTGGTGATCGCGGGGCTCGCGCACGCGGCGTACGGGACGGACGGATTCCCGACCCATCTGTTCGACTGGCAGACCGAACGGCCGGTGCTCGAAGCAGTCATCGGGCCCGAGGCGGAGCAGCTGGTGTATCGCTACGGCTCCTGCGACCGGGATTCGACCTGGCGGGATCTCGCCGAGCACCACACGGTCACGGATCGCTTCACCGGCACCTCGGAAGAGCTGAACGGTGAGGAGCTGCGCGAGTTCGTCGACCTCACGATCGTCAACGAGCTCGACGTCCTCGACCACGCTCCCAAGCTGGCGCCGAAGCTCCGGCCCTTCCTGCAGGAACAGATCCCCCGCTGGCAGTCGCTGGCCTCCCCGGCAGTCCTCGCCGACGCGCAACGAGTCCTCGAACTGAACCCGGCGGTCGAGGGCGTCAGCTAACCGCTACCGCGGTGGAAGTCCCGCATGGCGCCGAGCATCAGGCCCAGGAAGGCGGCGCCCAAGCCGGCGGCGGCGCAGACCCAGAGGGGTGCGTCGGTGGTGATCGCCGAGAGCGCGAAAGCCAGCGGGCCGAGGTAGGCGCCATCCAGGCGACGGTGATTGCGGATCCAGCGGAGGACCGCGGGGATCGGCATGCCGGCCGGGGCGAGCAGACCGAACGAGATCAGGCCGACCATGCAGGCCGCGTTCGCTGAGCACCATGGCCGAGACCAGCATCCAGCACAGCGGGCCGAACACCAGCAACCACCACGGCGGCTGCCACAGCTCAGCGCCGCATCCATCGCAGCCTGCTTCCTGGCAGCCCAATGGGCTGTCCGCGGGTGACCATCGGGCGCGGAGCAGTCGCACCGAGGAACCGACGTCCTCTGTCCCCATCGCCCTTCCGATCCTGGTGGCTGCTGATTGCTGCGCTGTCACGTACTTCACGAGTCTGCCAGGTCAGCAGGCCGCCGCCGGAAAACTCCAGGTGGACAACACATGATCTGAAGGTGGTCTCGCGAGCAGTGAAGCGGTTCAGACGCTGAAAACCTCGAAGGGAGCCGCGAAGGTCGTCCCCAGCCTGCTCCCGGTGCCGCGGCCGATGCCCTCCAGGAACTCCTGCGGATCGAAGTGCGGCCAGTTGAGGCCGTCGATGTAAGCCTTGTGCGCCTTCAGCGACTCGACGCCGAGGTCGAAGGTGTCCGTGGTGTCGATGGCATGCTTCCCGGTCGGTGAACCGCAGGCCCAGACCTGCTTCACGCTCCAGCGCTCTCCGTCCTCGGGGAAGATCCACCGGTTGGCGGCGTCCCGGGCGGCATCCAGGGTCGCGCGACCGGTGTTGATGTGGTCGGCCATGTTCAGCATGACGTCGCCGTCCCAGGTGTCGCGGAAGTTGTTGGTGATCACGATCTCCGGCTGGTGCCGGCGGATGGCTCCCGCGATCAGCCGGCGCAGCGCTACGCCGTACTCGATCGTGCCGTCGGGCTGGCCGAGGAACTCGACCGTGTCGACGCCGACGATCCGGGCGCTCTCGATCTGCTCGGCCTCCCGCAGCGGGCCGCACTCGGCCGGTGCGATGCCGTCGATGCCCGCCTCGCCGGAGGTGAGCAGGCAGTAGACGATCTCCTTGCCCTGAGCGGTCCAGCGCGCGATCGCCGCGGCGGCACCGAACTCCAGGTCGTCAGGATGCGCGACGACGGCGAGCGCCTTCGTCCAGTCCTCGGTCAGCGGCTCGAGCGGTTCGGGTGCAGTCATGCGACGACGGTAATGCCCCAGGGCTCAGGAACCGAAGACCTGGCGGGTGTACGGGTTGCTGAACGTGCGCTGCGGGTCGAGCCGGTCGCGGACGGCGAGGAAGTCGTCGAAGCGCGGGTACCGCTCGCGGAACTGCTCCGCGCCGAGCGTGTGCAGCTTGCCCCAGTGCGGCCGCCCGCCGAACGCCCCGACGATCTGCTCGAACGCGTCGAAGTACTTGTCGTGCGCCGAGCCGGTGGTACTGGTGGATCGCGATGTACGCCGTGTCGCGCCCGTAGGCGGTCGACAGCCAGATGTCGTCGGCCGCCGCGACCCGGACCTCGATCGGGAACGGGATCCGCTCCCCCGACCGGTCGATCCAGGCCCGCAACTGCTGGATCACCTCGACCACCTGCTCCCGCGGTACGGCGTACTCCGACTCGCGGAACACCACGTTCCGCTCCGAACAGAACACCTTGTACGACGCGTCGACGTACTCGCGGGCCGACAACGCCCGCGACGCGAACTGGTTGATCCGCGGCACCAGCCCGGGCCGCCGGACCGCGAGCCGGTTGGTCAGCTCGAAGACCCGGTTGGACAGCAGTTCGTCGTCGACCCAGCCGCGGACCCGGCTGACCGGGGACGCGCCGACGCCGGCCGCGACCCGGTTGTTGCGCTTGGTCAGCGCGACGTCGGTGTGCGGGAACCAGTAGAACTCGAAGTGATCGTTGCCATCGGCAAGTTCATCGAAGCCGCCGAGCACGTCGCCGAGCGGCAGCGGCATCTCCTGCGCGCGCAGCAGGAACGCCGGCACGGTCTGCAGGGTCAGCGAGGTGATCACGCCGAGCGCGCCGACCGAGATCCGCGCGGCGGCGAAGACGTCCGCGTTCTCCTCGGCCGAGCACTGCAGCACCGAGCCGTCCGCGGTGACCAGCTCGAGCCCGACGACCTGGGTCGCGAGTCCGCCGAGCTTCGCGCCCGGTGCCGTGCGTGCCGGTGGAGATCGCGCCGGAGATCGTCTGCTTGTCGATGTCGCCGAGGTTCGCCATCGCCAGGTCGAACGACGCCAGAGCCCGGCGTTCAGCTTGCGCCAGCCCGGTGCCGGCGCCGAGCGTGACCCGGCCGGACGTCCGGTCGGCGGCTGGTGATCGAGGACAGTCCGTCGAGCCGGATCATCACCTGCTCCGGCACCGAACAGCCGGTGAACGAGTGGCCCGAGCCGACCGCCTTGAGCTTCTTGCCCTGCTCGGCGGCGGTCTTGACCGCCGCGGCGACCTCGTCGGTCGATGCCGGCCGCAGCACCTCCACGCCGGTCGCCGATCTCGGTGCCGGCCCAGTTCCGCCAGGTGCTCATCCGAAGTTCTTCCCCTCACCCCGGTACGTCACCAGCTCGGTCAGCTCGTTGCCGTCGATCGCGTAGCAGCCGGTCGAATCGTTCCAGCATCTCGCCTGCCTTGGCGTAGCGCATCCAGACCCGGTCGCCGATCCGCAGGCCGCGCGCCGATTCTCCCTGAACCGGGGTCTGCACCTCCCCCGCACCCTCGGTGCCGAGCAGGCTCAGCCCGGCGGCCAGGCCGGCGACGGGCAGCCGGGACTTCTTCGCCGGGCCGGACGCGACGTAGCCGCCGCCGAACAGGGTCGCGATCCGCGGCGTCGGACGCCGGACGACGCCGAGCGCGTAGGCGACCGCGTGCTCGGGCTGGAACACGTCGTACTTGTCGAAGAGCGTCGGGCCGTAGAGCCCGGAGCCGGCGGTCACCTCGGTGACGGACGGGTCGGCGCTGCTGACCTCGATGCTGCCGGTGCCGCCGCTGTTGACCAGCCGGAGCAGCGCGACCTGCTTGACCGCGTCGACGACCAGGCCGCGGCGGTCGGACAGCTCGGCCGCGGACCGCCGCTTCACCCAGCGAACCGCGGGCGAGGTGTCCGGGCAGGCCGGCGATCTGCGCCTCGTAGAACATCACGCCGACCAGCTCGAAGGCGTCGTCGGCGACCACCTGTCTGCGCGAGCGCGAGCACCTGCTCCGGCGTACGCAGCGGAGAACGCCGTACGCCGAGGTGCTGGCCGAAGATCCGCAGCGAGGCGTCGACGTCCAGGCAGACCCGGATCCGCTCGCCGCCGCCGGTCACCGCCTTGATGAACGCGAGGTGCTCGAAGTCGTCGATCATCAGCGTGATCCGCGCGGCCGCCTCGGCATCGCCGGCCAGCTCGCGCAGCGCGGCCCGGTGGACGGTCGGGTAGCCCATCAGGATGTCGTCGACCCCGTTGCGCGCGAGCCAGAGCGCCTCGGGCAGCGAGTAGCCATCACGCCGTGGAACCCGGGCCGCTGCGAGCGCCTCGGTGATCAGCGCGCGGCAGCGCACCGACTTGGAGGCCACCCGGATCGGCGTACCGGCCGCGCGGCGGACCAGGTCGTCGGCGTTCCGCCGGAACGCGGCCAGGTCGACCACCGCGAACGGCGGCTCCAGCTCCGCCGTCAGTCGCCCGTACCTGTCGAAGTCACCCATGTCCGGAGTTTACGGCGCATCAAATACTGAAAGGTAGTACATCTTTCAGCCCGGATTCATCACGTTTCCTGAATCGATCACAGCCTCGCAGTTCCGGGGCCGCCGCTGTGCGCCCAGTCGCCTCGCGCTCGGCTTGGCGGACTGCTCGGCCAGCAAGGCCACAGTAGCTCCCGCGGACGACAGAAACCTCCACATAGGCCTCCGCCGCCGGCGTACCGGCGTACTGGGCGCGGCGCTGGTGCCCGCAGACCATAGCGGCTGAACCGCGAGTCCGCCGCTGTCTCCGCAGCCCTTCATGCGGGCCTGGTAGCCGGTGAAGTACTGCCGTCGCCTTCGCTTCGTCGGCGAAGCGCAGGAGCAGCCCGTTGGCAGGCAGGCCGGCGCCGGTCCGGTAGGAGCCTTGCAGCGCGTGCAGTGGGACCGGCAGGGAGCCCGTCGGCGCTGGGTTCGCGCAGCCGACCGGCAGCGCCTCGTACGCCGCCTGGTGCGGCTGCGCGTCGCCGGGTCCAGGTGTCGTTGCCCAGGAAGCCCTGCCTCGGCGCCGCCTGGATCGGTGTAGGTCTTCCAGCCCGGCCGAGCTTGTCCGGTGCGGGCAGGTTCTTCGCGGTCACCGGTCCTGCCGAGGCAGGCGGTGGAGCAGTGGCTTGCTCCGGTGCCTGCGGCGGCTTCGCGGCATCTGTCGGCTTGACGGTGCTGACGGTGATCGACGGAACCGGCACTGTGCCACCGATCGTGCTGGGGATCGGTGTAGTCGGCGGTGGCGGCTCTGCCAGAAGCTGTGCTGTTGCTGCATCCCAGCATCCGCACCAGGAGCCGCCAGCACAGCTACGGCAGCTAGTGCGGCTTTCACTTCGGCTCGAAGTGCTGGTAGTCGGGCTTGGCCCAGTTGGCTCCCCAGAAGTAGCCCTGCCCGACCAGCCCCTTCGTGGCGGCGCTGCTGGAGAAGAGCATGCCCGGGCGGGAGACGCTGCGGTTGCGGTAGGCTGAGGCCGTTCGACGGGTACCAGACACCGTTGGCCGCGAGGTACGGGTTCTCGACGGTGTTGATGTCGATCGCGTAGCCGTACGAGTGCGGTGAGAGCGAGTACGGATCACCGGTCACCTGGCGGCAGTTGAAGACCGAGGTGTTGTCGGCCGCCATCGAGGTGACGTCGTTCCCACCGAACACGTCGACGCGCTGCATCCGCCGGATCGGGAACTGCGCGTTGAAGGTGGCGGTCCAAGCGGTGATCATCTTCTGCACGGCCGCGTCCCGGACGATCATCTCGCCGTGGTGGACGAGTCCGTCGAAGCCCCAGTAGTTCACCACCAGCAGCCGCAGCGAGGCCGGCCCGACCGGGCAGCCGGCGCGGTAGGTCTTCGGGATCATGCGTCGCGGCCGACCGCGTAGACCTTCGGGTTCAGCGCGGCCTTGATCACGTAGCGGGCCGAGGCCGACACCTCGACCGCGGCGGCCGGGACGCCCCGGCTGACCACCCGCACCGTCCGGGTGTGCGGGAAGTTGTCCGGGATCTTCAGCCGGAAGTTGCCCTTGGCATCGACCTTGACGCTGGTCAGCCAGCGCCACTGGCCACTGCCGACCGGGTCCTGCAGGACGACCTCGAGACCGGGCTCGGCCGGGGTGATGTGGCCGGTCGCGGCCACCCCGCCGAGCGTCACGTAGGACGCCGCCGGGGTGTCGATGACGATCTTGCGGTCCTGCGCGGTGCCGATCACGGCCGGCGAGATGGCCGGCGCCCCGTAGAACGCGGGACCGATCGCGACCCGGAAGGTGGTGTGGATCGCGCTCGGCGCGGTGTAGGTCAGCTTGTAGGCGCCGCCCGTGGTCGACTTCGTGTTGCCGCGCAGGGTCCAGCCGCTCGGGAGTGCCTGCCAGAGCGTGATGTACCAGCCGACGGCGCCGTTGTTGAGCTTGCCGGTGAAGGTCAGCGGCCGGTCCTCCCACGAGGTGGCCGGCTGGTCCAGCGAGATCGCGAGCGGCTCGGCGTCCGTAGTACGGGCCGGTGTGGATGGAGCTGGTGTCGGCGTCTCAACGGGTGCCGGCGTCTCAGCGGGTGCCGGCGTGTCGACGGGTGCCGGTGTCTCGGCGGGTGTGGACGTTGGTGTGCTGCTGACCGTTGGATCGGGATCGGCGTAGGCCCCGCTAGGCACTAGTCCGATCAGTAGTGTTGCCGCAACCGCAGCAGTCCCCAAAGCACGCAGGTTCATGGCCGTCCTCCCCCTCAGAAGAAGCCCAGGCAGCTCCCACTACCTACCTAGATGCTTCCACTACTGAAGACGTCACACTCCTGCCAAAGGTTCTTGCTATTCCTGCAATCTCTTGACGGCCGCGTCGATCCGCTCGTCGGTACCGGTCAGCGCCACCCGGACATGCCGTTCCCCGGCCGTCCCGTAGAAGACACCGGGCGCCACCAGGATGCCGCGATCCGCTAGCGCAGCCACCGACTCGTAGGCGTCGTACGCCGGGTGCTCGGCCCACAAGTAGAGGCCTCCCTGAGACAGGGTGATGCTCCCAGCCCGCATCGGTCAGCGCCTGCCGCAGCACGGTCCGGCGGCGTTCGTACCGGGCGCGCTGCTCGTCCACATGGACGTCGTCGGAGAACGCAGCAGCCATGGCTGCCTGGATCGGCGCCGGGACCATCAGGCCGGCGTGCTTGCGGACCGCCAGCAGCTCGGTCACGACTGCCTCGTCACCGGCGATGAAGCCCGCGCGGTAGCCGGCCAGGTTCGACCGCTTCGACAGCGAGTGCACTGCAAGCAGGTTGTCGAACGAGCCGCCGCAGACATCCGGGTGAAGCACCGAGACCGGCTGCGCGTCCCAGCCGAGCTCGATGTAGCACTCGTCGTTCACGAGGAGCACGTCGTTCGCACGCGCCCACTCGACCGCAGTACGGAGGTCTGCTGCCGAGGTGATCTCGCCGGACGGGTTGCGCGGCGAGTTGAGGTACGCGACCCGCACAGGACCCTCGTACGCCGTGACGTCGGCGACCGGGACGCTCGTAGCCCGCGCCAGCGCGGCACCTGCCTCGTACGTCGGGTAGGCGAGGTCCGGGATGAGCACCGTGTCGCCCGCGCCGATGCCGAGCAGCGTCGGCAGCAGCATGATCAGCTCCTTCGTGCCGATCACCGGCAGCACGCCGTGCTCCGGGTCCACACCGGTCACGCCGAGGCGGCGAGCCATCCAGTCGACCGCCGCCTGCCGAGCGGACGTCGTACCGAGTGTGGTCGGGTACGCCGGGGCGTCGGCCGCTGCTGCGAGTGCCTGCTTCACCAGGTCCGGCACCGGGTCCACCGGGCTGCCGATGGACAGGTCGACGATGCCGTCGGGGTGTGCCGCCGCCTTCTGCTTGTAAGGGGCGAGCTTGTCCCAGGGGAAGTCGGGCAGGCGGCTGGACGTGGATGCGAAGGTCACCCCTGCATTCTCTCCCGAAGGATCAGCAGCTGCGGCCGGGGTCCACCTTCTGCAGGATCTGCTCGCCGATCGCCTTCAGCTGGGCCAGCTGCTCCGGGGTGAGCGCGTCGATCACGAGTCGGCGGACTGCCGCGACATGGCCGGGCGCGGCCGCGACCAGCTGCTCCCACCCTTCCTCGGTCAGGGTGGCGACCGTGATCCGGCCGTCCTCGGACGACGTGCACCGGCGGACGAAGCCGCGCTGCTCGAGCCGTTTCACCACGTGCGAGAGCCGCGACAGCGAGCCGTTCGCGAAACCGGCCAGTTCACTCATCGGGCGGGACCGGCCGGGCGACTCGGACAGCCCGGCCAGCACCAGGTACTCGAAGTGGGTCAGCTCCGAGTCGCGCTGCAGCTGAACGTCCAGGGCGCCGGGCAGTTTGAACATCAACGCCGCCAGCGTCATCCAGGTCTGCAACTCGGCCGGCTCCAGCCAGCGCACCTCATCGTCCCCCATGGAGCCATGTTACCGGTTAGTTGACGCATCAACTCAAGGCCGTTACGGTTTGACTTGAAACGTCAACTAACCGACTGAGAGCAGGCTGGAACGCTATGAACGTCTTTCTGTGGATTCGTCGCCGGACGTCCTGGCGGCGTTCTTCCTGGCCGCGGGGCTGGGCAAGGTCAGCCAGTCCAAGGCGAAGCTGGGCGAGAACCCGAACATGGCCTGGACCAAGGACTTCTCCGCGGGCACGCTGAAGCTGATCGGCACCGCCGAGCTGCTCGGCGCGATCGGCCTGATCCTGCCGGCCGTGCTCGACATCGCCCCGGTGCTGGTCCCGCTCGCCGCTGTCGGCCTGGCCGTCATCATGGCCGCCGCGATCGTCACCCACGTCCGCCGCAAGGAGTTCAAGATGCTCCCCATCAACGCCGCGATCCTGGTCGTCGCGCTGGTAGTCGCGATCTTCCGGTTCGGCCCTAACAGCTTCTAGAGATAGAGGCCGGTCTGGCCGTCTTCGAGGCGGCCGGCCGCGACCGCGTGCAGGTCGCGTTCGCGCAGCAGCACGTAGTCGTCGCCGCGGACCTCGACCTCGGCGCGGTCCTCGGGGTCGAACAGCACCCGGTCGTCGACCTCGACGGTCCGCACGTTGGCGCCGACCGCGACCACCTTCGCCCAGGCGAGCCGGCGGCCCATCTGCGCGGTGGCCGGGATCAGGATGCCGGCCGACGACTTGCGCTCGCCCTCGGTCTCGATGCGACCAGTACCCGGTCGTGCAGCATCCGGATCGGCAGTTTGTCGTCGGCGATCCGCTTGCGAGGAGTCACCGGCGACCCACCAGCCGGCGGATCAGCAGCAGCACGGCGATCACTCCGACGGCCGCGCCACCGACGGCGACCAGCTTCTGGGTGCGCAGCTGACCGCGCTCGTCGAAGACCTGCGCCTTGGCCTGCTCGACCTGCCGCTTGGCGACGTTCTTCGGGCTCGCGCGGTCGACCAACTCGTCGACGGTGGAGGCGAGGCGCGCACGGGTGGCGGCGATATCCGCCTCGATCTGCTCGGCGGTCCGAGCCTTCGTGTCCGACACGTGTCCGACGCTCCCTTCAACTGTTCCAGCTGCCCCGGGCTGCCCCGGGAAGGCCTGCTGCCCACATCCTTGCAGGTCAGGCCTGCAGGTCCACGACCACCTTGATGTCAGCTGCGTCCCGGACCAGTCCCGAGGTCCAGTTCGACAGCGGCACGGTCCGCGTGATCAGCCGTCCGAGCCAGGCCGGATCCGCTGCCCGCAGCACGTCCACCGCCTCCGCGTAGTGCCGTTTGGCCGCGTTCACCGATCCCACCAGTACGGCGTTGCGCACCACCAACTGGCGGACCAGGGCATCCAGCTGGATGTCGAGCGATGCCGGTCCGGGCGAGATGCCGGTCAGGCACATGACGCCTGCCGGTGGCAGCAGCTTGGCGCACTCGACCACGAGCTGACCGGCGCCGGTCGCCTCGATGACGACGTCCGGAGCGACGTCGAGTTCCGAGAGATCGGTCAGGTACTGCGCACCGAGATCCCGGACCAGCTGCGGCTTCGGCCCGTCGGTGGCCTTGTCGAGCACGTGCACGGAGTACCCGCGTTGCGCCGCGATCAGGGCACCGAGCAGCCCGATCGGTCCGGCGCCGGTGACCAGGACGTGCTCGGGCTGGAACCAGGACCGGGCGCCGACCTGGTCGATCTGGTCCCAGGCCTTGGTCAGGATGCTGGCGGGTTCCACCAGTACGCCGAGGAGCCCGAGCTCGGCGGGCACCGGCACTGCGTAGTACGGGTCGATCCGCCAGCGCTCGGAGCCGTAGCCGTCCATTCCCTTGATGCCGCGTTCGGTGTACTGGCCGTTGCGGCAGAAGTCCCACTCACCGCGGGCGCAGGCCGGGCAGGGCACCGGGTCCGGGCGGCGGACGATGCCGGCCACCAGATCGCCCACGGCGAAGCCAGGGCCTGGTTCCAGCACCCGGCCGAGGGACTCGTGGCCGATGATCAGCCGGTCCGCGCCGGAGCGGCCGGTGCCGAAGTCGCCGCCGACGAGTTCGTGGTCGGTGCCGCAGATCCCGGCCAGGACGCCCTCGACCAGCATCGAGCCGTCGCTCGAGGGCGGCTCCGCTACCTCGCTGATCGCCGCAGAGTCCGCCTTGCCCGGCACCACTGTCATCGCCCGCATGCGGACCACTCCATCAGGCCAGGCGCGTCATGTCGACGGTCACCTCGATCGCCGTGGCGGCGCCACCGGAGTAGATGCCCTTCAGTGGGGAGACGTCGCCGTAGTCGCGGCCGGTGGCCACCCACACATGGCGATGCGCGATCGGGATGTCGTTGGTCGGGTCGAAGCCCCACCAGTCCCCTGTCCAGGCTTCTATCCAGGCATGGCTCTCACCGACGACCGTCTCGCCCACTGCGGCGTCCGGCTTGGTGTGGAGGTAGCCGGAGACATAGCGCGCGGGGATGTTGACCGCACGCAGCATGGCGAGCGTGAGATGCGCGTAGTCCTGGCAGACGCCCTCACCGGCCTGCCAGGCATCGACAGCTGAGGAGTGGACGCCCGTAGTACCGCGTTGGTAGGTCAGGGTGTCGTGCACCCACTTGGAGATCGCCAGCACGGTCTCGGACGGCGTCTTGCCCTTGCGTAGTCCTTTGGCGATCTTGCTGAGCTCCTTGTGCTTCGGCACGTAGGAGGTCCATTCGAGGTACTCCGCGTAGCTGTCCACCGCCTCGGCAGAACGGACCTCTGCCCAGTCAGCCGTGTCCACGGGACCGGGGTACTCGGTCGTCTCGACCACCGATGCTGCGACCACCTTCAGCTCGGTGTGCGGAGCGTGCAGGTCGAAGGCGTTCACCTCGGTGCCCCAGTAGTCCGTGTACTTGTACGCCCTGGTCGCCGGCATGGTCTCCAGCCGGGACACCATCAGGTTCTGCCGGTCGTCGCTGCGCGGGGTCAGCCGGGCCTCGTTGTACGACTGGGTCACTGCGGTCGCGTAGCGGTACCCGGTGGTGTGTACGACGCGCAGACGCCATCGGGGGGTCACAGGTTCACCTCTGCGTTGTTCCACTCGATCCACGGCACGGCGTGGAAGTACTGGCGCGACACGGCCTCGCCCAGCTCTCGCACTGTCGTCTGCAGAGACTGCAGCCTCCCAGTGAGGTCATCCAGAAGCTCAGCGGGTCGCAGGAACTCCAGATCACTCCTGGCCTTACCCAGCAGCCTCGCGGCCTCCGCGTTCGCCCCGATGCGTGCGGACGGGCCGCGCTCGAGCTCTTCCAGACAGGCCTCGGCCTGGGTGAGGGCGTGGAACACCGAGCGGGGGAACAACCGGTCCATCAGCAGGAACTGGACGACCCGGGACGAGTCCAGCGCACCGCGGTAGGTCCGCAGGTAGGTGTCGTGCGCACCGGCTGAGCGCAGTACGGTCACCCAGCCTGGCGAGGTCGGCTTGTCGCCGACCCGGGACATCAGCAGCCGGACGATCATGTCGACCCGCTCGACCGACCGGCCGAGCACCAGGAACCGCCAGCCGTCGTCGCGGCTCATCGTGGAGTCCGCCAGGCCGGCGAACATCGCGGCCCGGTTCTCGACGAAGGTGAAGAACTCGTGCGGCCCGACCCGGCGGGCGGCCCGCTGCCGTTCGGGGACCGCGTTCCACATCGCGTTGATGCACTGCCAGAGCTCGCTCGACACCACCTCGCGGGCGACCCGGGTGTTCTCCCGGGCGCTGGAGATGGACGACACGATCGAGCCGGACCGGTCCGGGGACATCGCGACCAGTTCGGTCAGCGTCCAGACGTCCAGCACGATCCCGTCCGGCGGGGTGATGCCGAGGACGGCCAGCAGGGTCCGGCTGGCCGTGTCGGCGTCGACGGTGGCGTCCTCGAGCAGTTGGTGCACGGAGACGTCGAGAATCCGCGCGGTGTCGTCCGCGCGTTCGACGTACCGGCCGATCCAGTACAGCGATTCGGCGTTGCGTGCGAGCATCGTCAGCACCTCCCCATCACTGTTGCTGCTGCTGTTGGGCGACGTTGAGTTCTGGACCACGCTCCGGCGTACTGGCTTCGTCTGCCCGCGCTGCCGACGCCAGGCCGCTACCGCGGAGCTCGGCGTCCTCGTCGGAGGCACGGGGCGCCAGCACCCAGGTGTCCTTCGAGCCGCCACCCTGGGACGAGTTCACGATCAGGCTGCCCTCCGGCAGCGCCACCCGGGTCAGACCGCCCGGCAGGACGAAGACGGACTCACCGTCGTTCACAGCGAACGGCCGCAGATCCACATGCCGTGGCTGCAACCGCTCACCGGTGTTGGTGGGCACAGTGGACAGCTGTACTACGGGTTGCGCGATCCACCCGCGCGGATTGTTCTTGATCCGGCGGCGTTGCGCAGCGAGCTCCTTGGCGGAGGCGTCCGGGCCGAACACGATGCCGTAGCCACCAGAGCCCTCCACCGGCTTGGTGACCAGCTCGTCCAGCCGGTCGAGCACCTCGGCGTGCTCCTCGGGCAGCCAGCAGCGGTAGGTGTCCACGTTCGGCAGCAGCGGGGTCTCGCCCAAGTAGTACTTCAGGATTTCGGGCAGGTAGGTGTAGACCAGCTTGTCGTCGCCGACGCCGTTGCCGATCGCATTGGCGATCACCACGTTGCCGGCTCGTGCCGCGTTCACCAGGCCCGCGACACCGAGCACAGAGTCCGGCACGAAGTGCACCGGGTCCAGGAAGTCGTCGTCGATGCGCCGGTAGATCACGTCGACGCGCTGCTCCCCCTCGGTGGTCCGCAGGTACATGGTGTTGTTCCGGGCGAACAGGTCCCGGCCCTCGACGAGCTCCACGCCCATCTGCCGCGCCAGCAGCGAGTGTTCGAAGTACGCGGAGTTGAAGACGCCCGGAGTGAGTACGACGACGTTCGGATCGGTAGCGCCTGGTGGTGCGGCCGCCCGAAGCGATCTGAGCAGATGTACTGCGTAGTCGCCGACCGCACGCACCCGGTGTTTCGCGAAGAGGTCCGGGAAGACCCGGGCCATCGTGCGCCGGTTCTCCATCACGTAGGACACCCCGGACGGGCTGCGCAGGTTGTCCTCGAGGACGCGGAAGTCGCCCTGCTCGTCGCGGACCACGTCGATACCGGCGACATGGATCCGTACGCCGTTGGGCGGGGCGATCCCGGCGGCCTGGCGGTGGAAGTGCTCGCAGGAGGTGATCAGCCGGCGCGGCAGAACGCCGTCCTTGACGATCTGCTGGTCGCCGTAGATGTCCGCGAGGAACGCCTCCAGCGCCTTGACCCGCTGCACGATGCCGCGTTCGAGGCGGGACCACTCGGCGGACGTGATCACCCGGGGCACCAGGTCCAGCGGGAACGGCCGCTCCTCGCCGGACAGCGAGAAGGTGATGCCCTGGTCGACCAGGGCCCGGTCGAGCGCATCCGACCTGGCCTTCAGATCTCCCGGCTGCAGCGGGACCAGCGACTCGTGCAACCGCCGGTACGCCGGGCGCACCCCCTCGACGGGATCGAACATCTCGTCGTACGCACCGGCATGCGGGCGGCCGGGATCGAGGTACCGGTCGAACAACTGGGCACCCGGGCGGGCTGATGCGCTGCTCATCTGCGCATCTTCGCTCACGATCAGTCGCCGAGACCACCTGTAACTCCAAGTACCGGCGTACGGCAGAATGTCGGACAATCAACCGTTGCGAAGGGGAACCTCGATGTCCGAGCGTCTGACCGTCGGCGATACCGCACCTGACTTCACCCTCCCCGACGCGGACGGCAACGAGGTCTCGCTGTCCGGCCTGCGCGGCAAGAACGTGATCGTCTACTTCTACCCGGCCGCGATGACGCCGGGCTGCACGAAGCAGGCCTGCGACTTCCGCGACTCGCTCGACTCGCTCGCGGCGCACGGCTACACGGTGCTCGGGATCTCGCCGGACAAGCCCGCCAAGCTGGCCAAGTTCCGCGACCGCGACGGCGTCACCTTCCCGCTGCTCAGCGACCCGGACAAGACCACGCTCACGGCGTACGGCGCGTTCGGCGAGAAGACGATGTACGGCAAGAAGGTGACCGGGGTGATCCGGTCCACCTTCGTGGTCGACGGCGACGGCAAGATCGCCGTCGCGCAGTACAACGTGAAGGCCACCGGGCACGTCGCCAAGCTCCGCCGCGATCTCGGCCTCTGAGCCATTTCGGCCCCTTCGCGAAGGGAAACCCTCGACCGTTTCATGGACCTGGTCCATAGAACGGTCGTTTGAGCAAACTCAAAATTGTGATTTGGATCACACCTTGTGCTCACCGGACCGGAGCGGAAAAGCTACCCTCCGTGAGCTTTTCGGGCTTTGCAGGGACGAGCAGTACTGCGGAGCGCTCCAGCGTTCAGTTGCAACCCTGCGTCCATTGCGTGAAGCCAATCCGTGATCTTCGCCCTGACCAGTGCAAACCGGGTAATCTGCGCCCGCAGTCTGCCTCTGGGAGGGAGGGACCTGCCGCGATGGGAAAACACTCCTCTGCGGTGACGAAAAGTAACAACAACCGTCGTCCGGTTTATCTGACCGCCGTCGGCCTACTGGTGCTGTCTTTGGGCGCCGTGTTTGTGGTCCGCTCCTTCGGGTCGGAATCGGGTGCGGACGGATTCCTGGGAAGTGGGTCGTGCGACGACCCGACCCAGATCCAGTTGCACACCACACCCGAGATGCAGCCTCAGTTGGAGGCGGCAGCCAAATCGCTCGGCGCGAAGAAGGACAAGGACGCGCCGTGCCTGCAGTTCACGATCAGCGCGGTCGACTCGGCGACCGTTGCGCGCAGCATCGCCAACGGCGCCGACAGCAAGCCTGACCTGTGGGTACCGGACTCGTCCGCGTGGGTCCCCCAGGCCGACGATGGTCAGACCGTCCCGACCATCGTCGTTCCGTCCATCGCCATGTCCCCCCTGGTCTTGGTGGGGCGGAACGAGAACTTCGCGAACACCTCGTCCTGGCTGGGCGCCTTCTCGGGCACCGAGCCGGCCCTGCTCGACCCGTTGACCCAGAGCTCCGGCTTGCTGAGCCTGCTCGCGATCAACGCCGAACGGGCCAAGACCTCGGCCTCGCAGGCCCAGGTCTACGGGGTGACGGTTCCGTTGGCGCAGCAGCTCGGCTCGATGGCCAAACCGTTCAAGGACCCGGCCGGCCTGCTCGGCCGGGCGGCCCAGGAAGGCAGCAAGACCGTCGTACCGGTCTCGGAGCAGACCTTCGTCAAGTACCAGGACGAGCACCCGGATGCCGAACTGAAGGCGATCGTCCCGCAGACGGGCACGCTGATGTACGACTACCCGATCGCGGTGATCGGCAAGTCCGACAACACCGTGATCACCGAGGCGGCCAAGTCGCTCGCGCGCGGAGATGCTGTCGGACTCGGCCAGCCAGGCCCGCGACGACGCCGGCTTCCGCGACGCGCTGCTGAGTCCGCTCGGCGGCGGCCGGGGCGTCGGGGACATCACCCAGCTGGCCAAGCCGAACGCGAGCGCGGTCGAGAAGACACTGCTGGACTGGACCAGGCTGTCGCTGACCGCGCATTCGCTGGCGGTGATCGACGTGTCCGGGTCGATGAACGAGAAGGTCGGCGACAAGACCCGGATGCAGCTCACCATCGCTGCCGCCGAAGAGGGTCTCAAGCTGTTCCCGAACAACGCCGCGCTCGGGCTGTGGACGTTCTCGACCAAGATCGGCCCGTCCAACGCCGACTACCGGCAACTGGTGCCGATCAAGAAGCTGGACACGGCGCAGCGGAACAAGATGATCAGCACGCTGCGGCAGCAGACGGCGATCCCCAACGGTGGCACCGGGCTGTACGCGACGGCGATCGCCGCGGTCCGGGCGGTCAAGCAGGACTACGACTCGACCGCAGTGAACGCCGTCATGATCTTCACCGACGGCAAGAACGACGACCCGACCGGACCGTCGCTGACCGCGGCGGTCAGGCAGCTGGAAAGCCTCCGCGACCCGTCCCGCCCGGTCCGGATCATCGCCCTCGGCATGGGTCCCGACGTGGACGGCAACGAACTGGGCCAGCTCGCGGCCGCAACCGGCGGTCTGAGCTACGTGGCTCGCAACCCCACCGACCTGCGGACCGTGTTCGTCAACGCACTGCAGAGTCGCTGAGCAATCCAGGAGACCTGCTCCCTAAGATGTCTTCAGGGAGCAGGTCTCCCACGCCAGAGTGGTGGAATGGCAGACACGCCGGCTTTAGGTGCCGGTGCCCTTTGGGTGTGCGGGTTCGAGTCCCGCCTCTGGCACCCGTTAGAGACTGTTGAGGTACGCCGTGCCGCGGGGGCTTAGTTCGTAGCCGACCTCGAGGCTGTAGGTGAGGCCCAGGTTCTTGAGTTTGCGGACGTCTAGTTTGAAGCCGGCTGTGTCGCGGCCTGACGTCGGCGGCCAGGTCGCCGGCTCGGGTGGCGGGCTTGGCCTGGATCTGGCGGAGGGTGGCGTGGTCCAGGCGCCGTGGCGGCTGAGCTCGTCGAGTTTGGCGAGGCGGGCGCGTGAGGTCTTCCAGGTCGGCCGGTGAGAGGTCTGCGGTGGCGGCCAGTTCCTCGCGGGGGTCGGGGCCCTCGACCAGGTGGAAGCTGATCAGGAAGGTCGGCCAGTGCCTCGTCGCCGCGGAGGCGGCGGCGGACGTCGCGGGCGTTTCCTCGGTCGGCGGCGAAGATGTCGTCGTCGTAGTCGGAGATCAGCTCGGGGTTGACCTGCCGGACGCTGTCGATCTCGATCCGGCCGGCGTTGGTGCGGTAGATCCGGCCCTCGACCACGCGGGGCTCGGCCCAGCGCCGGTACGCCGCGGTGATCTTGCCGCTCTCGACGCCGTCTTTGTCGGTTCCGGCGAACAGCATCTCAGGCCTCCAGTGCTTTGGCGACGATCGGCGCCAGCTCGCGCAGCGCCTTGCCGCGGTGGCTGATCGCGTCCTTCTCCTCGATCGACAGCTCGGCCGTGGTCCGGTCGTACCCGTCGGCCTGGAACAGCACGTCGTACCCGAACCCGCCGGTCCCGCGCAGTTCGCGGATCACCGAGCCGGGCATCTCGCCCCGGATGATGACATCTTCGGCGCCCGGCCGGCAGAACGCCACCGCCGCGACGAAGGAGGCGCCCCGCCGCTCGTCCGGGACGTCCTCGAGCTGCCCGAGCAGCAGCACGTTGTTCGCGTGGTTGTCCTTCGCCGGGCCCGACCAGCGCGCGGACAGTACGCCGGGCATCCCGTTCAGCGCGTCGACGCAGATCCCGCTGTCGTCGGCGATCGACGGCAGCCCGGTCGACGGCCATCGCGGCGTGCGCCTTGAGCAGCGCGTTGCCCTCGAAGGTCGGCTCGGTCTCGGCCGGCTCGTCGTACGCCGGTGACGTCGGCGAGCCCGAGCACCTCGATGCCGGGCACGATCGGCGTCGAGGATGCGGCGGAGCTCCTCGAGCTTCTTCTTGTTGTTCGAGGCCAGCAGCACCTTGCTCACGCCAGCGCCTCCTGCTGCAGCTTGGTCAGGTCGGCGCAGCCGGCCGGACCGAGCTCCAGCAGCGCGTCCAGCTCGGCGCGGTCGAACGGCGCGCCCTCGGCCGTACCCTGCACCTCGATGAACTTGCCGTCGCCGGTGAGCACCAGGTTCATGTCGGTCTCGGCCCGGACGTCCTCCTCGTAGCAGAGGTCGAGCATCGGGGCGCCGTCGATGATGCCGACCGAGACCGCGGAGACCGAGCCGGTCAGCGGCTCGCCCTTGAGCGCCTTGCGGTCGCGCAGGAAGGACACGGCGTCGGCGAGCGCGACGTACGCGCCGGTGATCGCGGCGGTCCGGGTGCCGCCGTCGGCCTGCAGTACGTCGCAGTCGAGCAGGATCGTGTTCTCGCCGAGCGCCTTGTAGTCGATCACCGCGCGCAGCGAGCGGCCGATCAGCCGGGAGATCTCGTGCGTCCGGCCGCCGATCCGGCCCTTCACCGACTCGCGGTCCGAGCGGGTGTTGGTCGAGCGCGGGAGCATCGCGTACTCCGCGCTCACCCAGCCGAGGCCGGACCCCTTGCGCCAGCGCGGCACACCTTCGGTCACGCTGGCCGCGCACAGCACCCGGGTCTTGCCGAACTCGACCAGCACCGATCCCTCGGCATGGTCGAGCCACTTCCGGGTCAGGGTCACCGGCCGGAGCTGATCAGGGGTACGTCCATCGATACGAGCCATGCCCGAAACCCTAAGCCTGAACCCGCTGCACCTCCGCATCGGTAGCTACAGGGCGGAGGGTGCGGAACTGGGTGAGCGGCCATTTTGGCGGCCCAAGGGGTGAGGTCGCCTGCCCGCCGTCCTAGCCAGGGGACGCCTTCGCGGATCATCCACAAGGCGTCGGCCCACTTGGTCGGGACCGCTCCGGCGCAGTCCAGAGCAGGGGGTTCGGCGATCGGGATGCCGTGGTGGTGGAGTTCGTCGGCGAAGGCCCGGGCGAGGTGGCGGTGGCCGCGTTCGCCGGGGTGCAGGCGGTCGATGCTCCAGAAGTCCCGCCGATAGACCTCCGGGTAGTCGGCCATGTCGATCCGGATCCCGCCGAACCGGGCGTACAGGTCGTCGTACGCCGTGTTCACCTGCTCGATCCGCTGCCACAACGGCCGTCGCAGCCACGACGGCAGGCCGAACACCTGGCCGTGGTCGTGGAAGCGGACGGTCAGCAGCAGCGCACCGCGCGCGGTCAGCTGCTCCGCGCAGTACTGCAGGCAGTCCCGGATCTGGCCGGCGTCGAAGGTCGATCGCAGCGTGTCGTTCACGCCGACGATCAGGGAGGCGAGGTCGATCGGGTCCGAGCCGGTCGACGGGAGCTGGTCGGCGGCCACCATCGGCGCGGTGGCCCCGCTGGTCGCGTGGTTGGAGAACGTCACACGGTGGGAGCTGCCCAGGGAGTCGGCGAGCAGCGAGGCCCAGCCCCGCCACCCCTCCCCCGGACGCGCGCCGGCACCGGAAAGGTCGGTGGTACTGCCGTTCATCGGGTCCCCGACACCCACGGTCGTCGAGTCACCCAGTGCCACATAGTGGAGGCTCACGTTCCGTCATGGTGACGGCACCGAACGAGTGCTGGGTGCCGAGCAGATGACGTGTCGGTTGACACCAACCAAGAACCCGGGTGTTGAAGATCGCAAGTGTCCAGACATAGGCTTGTGCAAACAACTATGCGCAGGAGTTGCCTGAATATGACTGACCTTCGGTTCGGAGTGGTGGGACTCGGCGCCCGCAGCGGGATCGCCCGGCATGCCCATCTTCCCGGCGAGGGCTCGCAGATCGTCGCGGTCTGCGACCCGTCCGGCGCCCAGCAGCAGGCCGCCCTCGACAACTATCCCGAGGCGAAGGCGTACGGCGACCACAAGGAACTGCTCGACCTGAACCTCGACGGCGTGTTCATCACCACACCCGACGACCTGCACGAGGATCCGGCGATCGACTTCCTCCAGGCCGGCGTCTCGGTCTTCGTGGAGAAGCCGCTGGCGATCACCACGGCCGGCTGCGACCGGGTGCTGCAGGCGGCGTACGACAGCGGCTCGCGCCTGTACGTCGGGCACAACATGCGCCACATGCCCGTCGTACAGACGATGCGGGAGCTGATCCAGTCCGGCGCGATCGGTGAGGTGAAGGCGATCTGGTGCCGGCACTTCGTCGGGCACGGCGGCGACTTCTACTTCAAGGACTGGCACGCCGACCGGAGCCGGACCACCAGCCTGCTGCTGCAGAAGGGTGCCCACGACATCGATGTCATGCACTGGCTCGCCGGCGGCTACACCACCAGGGCGAACGCACTCGGCGGCTTGGTCCTGTACGGCGGGATCGAGGATCGCCAGGATCGCTCCGGTCAGCGGTTCTCCGACTTCGTCTCGGAGGACAACTGGCCGCCCCTGGAGCAGAAAGGTCTCGCGCCGGTGATGGACGTCGAGGACCTCTCGATGGCGAATCTCCAACTGGACAACGGGGTTTTCCTCACCTACCAGCAGTGCCACTTCACCCCGGACTACTGGCGCAACTACACCGTGATCGGCACGGCCGGCCGGCTGGAGAACTTCGGCGACGGATCCGGCGATGTCGTGAAGGTCTGGAACAGCCGTCGCTCCGGCTACCGCGAGGACGCCGATCTGGTGGTCGAGATCCCGGAGGCCGAGGGCGGCCACGGCGGCGCGGATCCCCGCCTGGTGGCGGAATTCGTCGGTTTCGTCCGCGACGGCGGCGCGACCTTGACCTCGGCGATCGCGGCTCGCGCGGCCGTCGCCGCCGGCTATGCGGCAACCACCTCGCTGCGATCGGGTGGCGCCCCGATCGACATCCCCGCTCTCGACCCTGAGCTGATCGAGTACTTCGACCGCGGCCAGTCGCGCAGCTAACCGACGATCTCGGCCAGCACGTCCCGGGTGGCGTCCGGCCGCTCGCGATACAGCGAGTGGCCGGCGCCTTCGATCAGCCGGAACTCGTGCTGGGCAACGTGTTTCGCCAGTTCCTGTACTGCGCTCGCCGGGCGCGGATCGCCGTCGCCGTGGACGAACCAGACCGGCTGCGGTGACCGCGGCCGCGGTCCGGGCGCGGTCTTCGTCGGTCCGGGCACAGGTCTCGGCGCTGATCGCGCGGTTGGCGGCGAAGTTGATCGGATAGGGGAAGGCCGCATCCTCCAGGCGCCCATTTCCAGGCCTGCTCGCGATCGGCGTGATCGGTGAACCAGGACAGCGCGCGGAACTCGGTTTCCTCTTCCTGGCTTCGCTTCCGGCCGACCAGTCCGTCGAGCCGCTCCTGCTGCGCGGGCGTCATCCGCCGAGCCTGCTCTTCGTGGTACAGGGTTCGCCAGTCGCCCAGCCCCAGGCCGGCGAGGAAGCCGACGCGCGCGACGCTGTCCGGGTACGCCGCGGCGTAGTCGAGGGCGAGCGTGGAGCCGAAGGAGTGGCCGATGACAACGATCTTGCTCGTAACCCCAGTGCAGCCGGAGCTCCTCGATGTCGTCCCGCAGCCGCTGCATCGTCTGCTCGTCGGACGGATCCGAGCCACCGCAACCGCGCTGGTCGAACCGATGGACAACGCGCCCTTCGATCAGATCAGCGATCGGCTCCAGGTAGTCCCACAGACCCGGCCCGCCGTGGAGCAGGACGACGGGTGGCGCGGCGGACGGCGTACCGGAGGTGTAGGTGCGCAGGCGGACGCCGTCGGACAGCTCGACCAGCATCAGATCTCGAAGACGGCGTCGGGAGTGGCGACCAGAACCTCGCCCGGGAAGGTGCGACGGGCACCTTCCGCCTGGATCTCGCGGTCGAACCAGGGCGGGACGTGGGTGATCACAAGGCGCTTCACGCCGGCTCGTTTCGCATGCTCACCAGCATCGGCGGGCGTCAGGTGCAGATCAACCGGATTGTTCGGGTCGTCGTCCTTCAAGGCTGCTTCGGACAGCAGCACGTCGGCGCCGCGGGCCAGCTCGATCAGGCCGTCGTTCGGACCGGTGTCGCCGCTGAAGACGAGGGACTTGTTGCCGTGCTCAACGCGGATCGAGTACGCCGGGACCGGATGGATCGCGGGAATCGTCCGGACCGTGAACGGCCCGACCTGCTGGATCTCCTGCCAGGTATGGAACTCCAGCTGCTCCTCCATCCCCGGATCCTCGGGCAGGTCGTAGGCAAGCGCCATCCGGCTCGGCCGCACCGGCCGGGCCGAAGACGGGGATCCGCGGGAACGGCGACGACGGCGAGTACTTCGCCGCGACGTACAGCCCGCAGAGATCCATGCAGTGATCAGGATGCAGGTGGGACAGGCCGATCGCGCCGATCCGGGTCACGCTGAGATGCCGTTGCAGGGCGCCCAGCGCGCCACTGCCCAGGTCGAGGACCAGGTGGAATCCCTCGGCGCTGACCAGATAGCTCGAGGCAGGCGAGTCCGGCCCGGGGACGGACCCGGAGCAGCCGAGCACAGTGAGCTTCATATCTTGAACATTACCGGCGGGTTGGCCGACTTCGCAGACGACATCAGGGCGTCGCGGATCAGCTGAACCGGTTGCCTGGCGGCGATTGCGACCGGAACCGGTGCCGAGGACAACAGTAAGGACGACCTAGCGAACCCAGGCGAACTGGTCCACGCCGGACAGCACCGGGCCGAGGAACCGCGACCCGATCGCGGCGAACTCGGCCGGGTTGCCGGTGGTGACGAACCGGTGTTGCGGCGCCGGCAGGTTGTCGGCGCGCAGCAGGCCGCCCTTCGTCAGTACTCCGTAGACGTCCTTCGCGCACTCCTCGGCGCTGCTCACCAGGCTGACCTCGTCGCCCATCACGTAGGAGATGACGCCGGTCAGCAACGGGTAGTGGGTGCAGCCGAGGATGAGCGTGTCGACCCCGGCCTCGACCAGCGGGTCGAGATACTCGTGGGCTGCCGCGAGCAGCTCCGGACCGGACGTCGTACCGGCTTCGACGAAGTCGACGAAACTCGGGCAGGCCTGGGTGAGCAGGTCGACCTGCGGGGCGGCGGCGAACGCGTCCTCGTACGCGAGCGACGACGCCGTGGCATGCGTGCAGATCACGCCGACGTGGTGGTTGCGGGTCGCAGCGACCGCGCGCCGGGCGGCCGGCAGGATCACCTCCACCACCGGTACGTCGTACCGCTCGCGGGCGTCGCGGAGCATCGCGGCGCTGGCCGAGTTGCAGGCGATCACCAGCATCTTCACGCCGCGCCTCGACCAGGTGGTCCAGACACTCCAGCGCGTACTCGCGGACCTCGGCGATCGGCTTCGGACCGTACGGCTGGCGGGCGGTGTCGCCGAGATAGAGGATCGGTTCGTGCGGCAACTGGTCCAGCACCGCGCGGGCCACCGTGAGTCCGCCGAAGCCTGAGTCGAAGATGCCGATCGGTGCGTCTGCCACGACTGAAACCCTAGCCCTGGGCATCGACAAGACTGTTATCGGGCAGGCTTGTAGGTGAGCCTTACCTGAGATCTGAAACGACACGCCGGAGTTATCCACATCTTTACTCTCAGGAATTGCAAACTGACGTGACGCAGGCCACTCTTATCGGATGTGTTTCCAACCGCCCCTAGCGATGCCATGAACTTGGCAGTCCAGATCGCGGTGGCCCTGAGCTCCACCGCCGCACCGAATCCGCATCCGACCAACGCCGCGGCCGCAGGGCACGCCGCCGGCCAGGCTGCGGAAACGACCACGAGCAGCACCTCGGCAGACATCGGCTCGGCCATCGGGCCGACCGGGATGCTGTTGCTGCTCGCGATCGCCGTCTTTGCTGTCTACGTCATCTCGCTCTCGCTGCACCCGAACGCCAAGTGCGGGAAGTGCAACGGAGCCGGCCGGCACAAAGGCACGTTCTTCACCTACGCCCAACGCCCGTGCAGCAGTTGCAAGGGCCGCGGCACTCATCCCCGGCTAGGACGAAAGCTGCTGTTCAAACAGACCTGAGTCCCGCCGGACCGGCGGTTCCGACCTGATGCCGCAGGCCGGAGCGCTGCCGGTCGATCACGCCCGGGATCAAGCCCAGAGCTGGCCTTCGAGCCGGTCCTCGGCTTCGTCGATGGTGCCCTCGTAGGCGCCGGTCGACAGGTACTTCCAGCCACCGTCGGCGACGACGAAGGCGATGTCGGCGGTCTGGCCTTCCGTGATGCACTTGGCGGCCTGGCCGAGCGCGGCATGCAGGATCGCACCGGTCGAGATGCCGGCGAAGATGCCCTCGTTGTCGAGCAGCTCGCGCACCCGGCGTACGGCGTCGCGTGGGCCGACCGAGAACCGGGCGTCGATCAGCGACGCGTCGTACAGCTCCGGCACGAAACCCTCGTCGAGATTGCGCAGGCCGTAGACGAGCTCGCCGTACCGGGGTTCGGCGGCGACGATCCGGACCTCCGGCTTGTGTTCACGGAAGAACCGGCCGGCGCCCATCAGCGTGCCGGTGGTGCCGAGGCCGGCGACGAAGTGCGTCACCGACGGCAGGTCGGTGAGGATCTCCCGGGCCGTGCCGTCGTAGTGCGCGGCCGCGTTCGACGGGTTGCCGTACTGGTAGAGCATCACCCAGTCCGGGTGGTCCTCCGCGACCTGCTTGGCGACCCGGACCGCCTCGTTCGAACCGCCCGCGGCCGGCGACGAGATGATCTCGACGCCCCACATCCGCAGGATCTGCCGGCGCTCCTCCGAGGTGTTCTCCGGCATCACGCAGACCATCCGGTAGCCGCGCAGCTTGGCCGCCATCGCGAGCGAGATGCCGGTGTTGCCCGACGTCGGCTCGAGGATCGTGTTGCCCGGCCGCAGCCGGCCGTCCTTCTCGGCGTCCAGCAGCATCCGCAGCGCGGCCCGGTCCTTGATCGAGCCGGTCGGGTTGTGGTCCTCGAGCTTGGCCCACAACCGCACGTCGGCCGACGGGGACAGCTTGGGCAGCCCGACCAGCGGCGTACCACCGACCGAGTCGAGCAGGCTGTCGAAGCGCATGCTCAGCCGCCGGCGACAGCCGGCAGTACGACGACCACGTCGCCGTCCTTCACGCCGGTCTCCAGACCGCCGGTGAAGCGCACGTCCTCGTCGTTCACGTAGACGTTGACGAACCGGCGCAGCTCCGCCGGCTGCCCCTCGACGATCCGCTCCTTCAGCCCCGGGTGGCTGCCGTTCACGTTGTCGATGAACTCGGCCAGCGTGCTGCCGTCCCCGTTCACCGCTTTCTCGCCGCCTGTGTAGGTGCGCAGAATCGTCGGCACGCGCAACTCGATCGCCATCTCAGTTCTCTCCTAGATTGCTGTAGTCCGCCACGACCTTGACGTCTTCCTCGGTCACTTCGCCGTCGATGATCCGGTACGACCGGAACTCGACCGGGCCGTCGTACGACGGCCGGTCCGCGCCGTCCCTGGTCGAGACCAGGACGTAGTGCGCGTTCGGCTCCTGCGCCAGCTTGATGTCGGTCCGCGAAGGGTAGGCCTCGGTGGCCGTGTGCGAGTGGTAGATCACCACCGGCTCCTCGTCCCGCTCGTCCATCTCCTTGTACAAGCGGAACAGGTCGCCGGAGTCGAACTCGTAGAACGTCGGTGACATCGCCGCGTTCAGCATCGGCACGAACCGCTCCGGCCGGTCCGATCCCTCCGGCCCGGCCACCACGCCACACGCCTCGTCCGGATGATCCCGGCGGGCATGAGCCACGATCGCGTCGTACGTCGCCGTGTCGATGATGAGCACGACTCCACGGTACGGCGGCCGCCGGACCACCCCGACCAACGCCGGGGTCGGTCCAGCATGTGGACATTTACCAGCGGTCGTGGACCTGCGGGCGGATCAGCTCGTCGTAGATTTCCCGTACTGCGGTCGAGCTGGTCGTCGGTGAGGGGGTCCAGCGCCTCCGCGCCGACGTTGCCGGCGACCTGCTCGGGGTTGCGGGCGCCGGGGATGACGACCGAGACGCCGGGCTGGTCGAGGATCCAGCGGAGCGCGAACTGCGCCATCGTCGCGCCCTCGGGGACCAGCGGGCGGAGCCGGCTGGACGGCCTCGAGGCCGGTCGCGAAGTCGACGCCGGAGAAGGTCTCGCCGACGTCGAAGGCCTCGCCCTTGCGGTTGTAGTTGCGGTGGTCGTCGGCGCCGAAGGTGGTGTTCTCGTCGTACTTGCCGGACAGCAGCCCGCTGGCCAGCGGCACCCGGGCGATGATCCCGACGCCGGCCTCGGCCGCGGCCGGCAGCACCTCGTCGAGCGGCTTCAGCCGGAACGCGTTGAGGATGATCTGGACGCTGGCCACGTTCGGCCGGGCGATCGCGGTGAGCGCCTCCGCGCAGGTCTCCACGCTCACGCCGTACGCCGCGATGCGCTTCTCCTCGACCAGGGTGTCGAGCGCGTCGAAGACCGCGTCGGTCGAGTACACCGCGGTCGGCGGGCAGTGCAGCTGGACCAGGTCGATCGTGTCGACCCCGAGGTTCTCCCGCGACCGGTCGTTCCAGGCCCGGAACTCGTCCAGGTTGTAGTTCTCGGTCTTCTGCTCGACCCGGCGCCCCATCTTGGTCGCCACCGTGAGCCCGTCGTGCTCCTTCAGCAACTTCCCGACGACACGCTCGCTGCGGCCGTCGCCGTACACGTCGGCGGTGTCGATAAAGCTGACGCCACCGTCCACAGCAGCCCGCAGTACGGCGAGAGCCTCGTCCTCGCCCACCTCACCCCAGTCGGCCCCCAACTGCCAGGCCCCCAGCCCGACCACGCCGACTTCCCGCCCAGTACGCCCCAAAATCCGCTTCTCCATACCGCACACCCTAGAGCTAGCGCATGTTGTGGAGGAGGGCTGATTGGAGGTAGCCGAGCCAGTCGTAGAGGTCGTAGGTGAGGCGGCGGGGGTCGTCGTCCGGGAGTTGTTCCCAGACGCCGTAGTCGTCTTCCTTGATGTCCAGGCGGGTGCCGATGGCGAGGCGGAGGTCGTTGAGGGCGCGGAGCCAGGCGAGCTGGTCGTCGGCCTCCAGGGTGATGCCGTCGTCGACCGCGGAGGACTCCTCCAGCGCGGCGAGCACCCGCTTGGCGTCGCCGGCCTTGGTGTCGCGCAGCCCGCGTTCGGTGAAGCGGCGGAACTCGGCCGCAGCGTGGTCGTCGGAGGAATACGCGTCCGGGAGCAACCGCTGCAGTACGATGTCCTCGGGCGGCGAGGTCGGCCCGTCGTTGTCGAGCAGGTCGGCCAGCGGGTCGCCCGACGCGGTCGCGCGCGGCGGCATCCCGTCGTACAGGAGCTCGACCAGGTTGCGCAGCAGGTTGGCCAGGATGTCCGCCTCGTGCTCGGCGAAGCTGATGATCACGGTCTTCTTGCGCTTGCGGAACCTGGTCACGACTTCTCGCAGGTGGCCCACAGGCCGTAGGTGTGCATGGCTTCGACGTCGCGTTCCATCGCCTCGCGGTTGCCGTTGGACACGGCCGACTTGCCCTCCTCGTGCACCTGCATCATCAGCTTCTCCGCCTTGGTCTTGGAGTAGCCGAAGTACGTCTGGAACACGAACGTGACGTAGTCCATCAGGTTCACCGGGTCGTTCCAGACGATCGTCACCCACGGTGGGCTCAACTCGATCGCCTCGTCGACTTCGGGGCTGTCGAGTTCGCTTGGTGCGGTGGTCACTTACCCATTCTCTCCATCATCGGATCAAGGCTCGCAATAGGCTGCCCCTGTCGATGAACAGCTACCGACAGCGCTGCTGACGGACCACTACGAGCTGACCATGCTGCAGGCCAGCCTGGCCGACGGTACGGCACATCGCCGCTCGGTCTTCGAGCTGTTCGCGCGCCGCCTGCCGGACGGCCGCCGGTACGGCGTGGTGGCCGGCGTGAACCGGCTGCTCGACGCGCTCGAGCGGTTCCGGTTCGACGAGCAGACGATCGCCTTCCTGCACGACCGGGCCGTCGTCGACCAGGCTACCTGCGACTGGCTCGCCGACTACCGGTTCAGCGGCGACATCTCCGGGTACGCCGACGGCGAAATCTTCTTCCCCGGCTCGCCGGTCCTGGTGGTCGAGTCCACCTTCGCCGAGGCGGTGCTGCTGGAGACCGTCTTCCTGTCGATCCTGAACCACGACTCCGCGGTCGCGTAGGCCGCCTCGCGGATGACCTGGTGGGCCGGCGGCCGGCCGTGTATCGAGATGGGCTCCCGGCGTACCCACGAGGAGTCCGCGGTCGCGGCTGCCCTCGCGGCGTACATCGCGGGCTTCGCCACCACCTCCAACCTGGAGGCAGCCCGCCGCTTCGGGATCCCGAGTGCCGGTACGGCGGCGCACTCGTTCACCCTGCTGCACGACACCGAGCGGGACGCCTTCGTCTCCCAGGTCGATGCCCTCGGCAAGGGAACGACGCTGCTGATCGACACCTACGACCTGACCGAGGCGGTCCAGACCGCGATCGAGATCACCGGGACCGGAGCTCGGCGCCGTACGGCTCGACTCCGGTGACCTGCCGTCGCTGGCCGGTCAGGTCCGCGAGCAGCTCGACGCGCTGGGTGCGACGAAGACCCGGATCATCGTGACCAGCGACCTGGACGAGTACCAGATCGCCGCCCTCGCGCCGGCCTCCGTCGACGGGTACGGCGTGGGCACGTCGCTGGTGACCGGCAGCGGCTACCCGACCTGTGGCTTCGTCTACAAGCTGGTCGCCCGCGAGGACGCGAACGGCGAGATGGTCGCCGGTGGCGAAGAAGAGCCCGGACAAGATCTCGATCGGCGGCCGCAAGTACGCGCTGCGCCGGCGGTCCGCCGCGGGGGTCGCCGAGGTCGAACTGATCGGCGTCGGGCAGCCCCCGGTCGACGACGGTGACGACCGCGACCTGCTCAAGCCGCTGGTCGAGGCAGGCAAGATCATCGGCCGTACGACGCCCGCCGAGTCGCAGGCACACCACCTGAAGGTCCGCGACGAACTCCCCCGCAGCGCCAGCCAGCTCAGCCGCGGCGAACCGGCGATCCCGACCGAGTACATCGGCGACCTGGTCGCCCACAACCCGTTCGCGCCACGGATCAACCGGTGACCTCCGCCAGCCTGCCTTGGTCGCCGGACTCCCCGGCGAGCGCGGCCGACATCCTGATCGCGCTGCGGTTCGCCGACCGGGCCGCCCGCAAGGCGGTTGGCGAGGAACTGGCCGGGACGGGTGTCCACACCGGTCAGGAGCTGGTCCTCGCCAAGCTCCTGCACCACGGCTCGCTCCCGGTCGCCCAGCTCGCGAAGGTGCTCGACGTCGAGGTCCCGACCGCCACCCGCACCACCCAGCGGATGGAGGCGGCCGGGCTGGTCCGCCGGGTCAAGAACGACAAGGACGCCCGCCAGGTCGGCATCGAACTCACCGACCACGGCACCGAACTCGCCCACACGGTCCAGAAACTCCACGCCGAAGCCGGCAAACGAGCCCTGGCCGGCATCACCCCCGAAGACCGCCGCCTGCTCCGCAACCTGCTCTGGACCATCACCGCCAACATCGAGAACCTCTCCGACTAGCCTCAGCGCGCAAGGTCCGAGGTGACCGCCTGCTGCGGTTAGGGTCGCCGAGTCCGGCATTCCTTCGAGAGGATGACATGTTGTCCCCGATCACCCCTTCCCGTCGCCGCGTCGCGATCGCGCTCGGCCTGGCCGGCGTCCTGGCCACCGGATCCGCCGTCACGGTCGCCCTCACCGGCTCCAACGACTCGCAGGCGGCGACGCAGAACGCCGCGGCCACGCGCGCGATCAGTTGCAGTACCGCGACGGGAGGCAAACCCTTCTACGACGGCCCGTCCGCGTCGAAGGTGTACGACGGCCGCTTCAGCAACAGCGCAGCGGTGCCGAATCTGTCGACGCACACCCCGCAAGGGATCGGCACGTGGTGGAACTGGGACGGCAAGAAGGACCTCTTGCTCGTCACCGCCTACCGCAGCGGCTCGAACTCGCAGATCATCGGCATCGACCCGGCCACCAACAAGACCGTCGGTGTGGTCGCGATCGCGCCGACGCACGGCGGCGGAATCACCACCAGCAACGGCTGGGCGTTCGTTCAGGGTGGCACCAACACCATCCGCAAGTACCGGCTGTCCGATCTCAAGGCCGGGCTGAAGAAGGCCGGTACGCCGCTCATCAAGCCGGTCGGCGCGGACCGCAAGGTCTACGGCGCGTCGTTCCTGACCGGCTACGGCGGCTACCTCTGGTCCGGCAAGTTCAACGACAAGGGCCGCGACAAGATGTACCAGTACAAGGTCAACAGCAACGGCTCGCTGACCACGATCAACAAGGCGTGGGAGATCCCGACCAAGACCCAGGGTCTGCTGGTCACCAGCACGCACTTCGTCTTCAGCACCTCGTACGGGCGGACAACCGCAGCAACCTGTACGTCGTCCGTCGTGGCCAGCCCGATCTCGACAAGGCGAAGCTGAAGTGCTTCCGCGCGCCCAGCATGTCGGAGGGCATCACCGAGTACGGCGGCCGCGCCTACCTCGTGTTCGAGTCCGGCTCGCACAGCTACCGCTCGGACCCGAAGACCCTGAACGTCATCACCCACTTGCACAAGGCAACGATCTCCTCGCTCACCGGTCTCGCCTGACCGGAACCGCTGTCGTGTCGAAGGCCTTGGCGATGATGTCGAGGCCTTCGCGGAGGAGGTCCGGCGGCATCACCAGGGGTGGGAGGAAGCGGAGGACGTTGCCGTAGGTGCCGGCGGTGAGGACTACCAGGCCCTCGGCGTGGCAGGCCTTCGCGATGGCTGCGGTGGTTGCGGCGTCCGGCGCGTTGGTCTCGTCGACCAGTTCGATGGCGATCATCGCGCCGCGGCCCCGGATGTCGCCGATCAGGGAGTGCCGGCTCGCCAGGTCCTGGAGGGCGGGGCGCATGATCGACTCGATCTCGCGGGCCCGGGCGACGAGGTCGAGGTCCTCGATGGTGGCGATCGCGGCGAGGGCGGCGGCGCAGGCGACCGGGTTGCCGCCGTACGTGCCGCCGAGCCCGCTGATGTGGACGGAGTCCATGATCTCGGCCCGGCCGGTGACCGCCGCCAGCGGCAACCCACCCGCGATCCCCTTCGCCAGCGTCATCAGGTCCGGTACGACGTTCTCGTGCGAGCAGGCGAAGAGGTCGCCGGTGCGGCCGAAGCCGGTCTGGATCTCGTCGGCGACGAAGACGACGCCGTTCGCCCGGCACCAGTCGGCGATGGCCGGCAGGAAACCGTCCGCCGGTACGACGAAGCCGCCTTCGCCGTGGATCGGCTCGATCACCACACACGCGACGTTCGAGGCGCCGACGTACTTCTCGATCTGACCCAAAGACCTGGTTGCCGCCTCGGGCCCAGCGAGAGGCTCGCGGAACGGATACGACGTCGGCACCCGGTAGACCTCGGGCGCGAACGGGCCGAAGCCGTCCTTGTACGGCATGTTCTTCGCCGTCATCGCCATCGTCAGGTTGGTCCGGCCGTGGTACCCGTGGTCGAACACGATCACCGCGTCGCGGCCGGTGTGCGCCCGCGCGATCTTGACCGCGTTCTCCACCGCCTCGGCGCCGGAGTTCACCAGCATCGACCGCTTCTCGTGGTCGCCCGGCGTGATCCGGTTGAGCTCCTCGCAGACGGCGACATACCCGTCGTACGGCGTGACCATGAAGCAGGTGTGGGTGAAGCGCGCGACCTGGTCCTGGACGGCGGCGACCACCAGCTCGGCCGAGTTGCCGACGTTCGTCACCGCGATCCCGGAGCCGAAGTCGATCAGGTGGTTGCCGTCAGCATCGACCAGGATGCCGCCGCCGGCCTGCTCGACGAAGACCGGCAAGGTGATCCCGACGCCGCGCGCCACCGCCTTCCGGGTGCGCTCCAGCAACTCCAAGGACCGCGGCCCGGGAATCTCCGTCACCAGCACACGCTTCTGCTCAACAGCCATCTGAACCCCCATCATTTATCTTCCAGCTCCCATTGATTCCGCGTCCCCGGAGAGTTTCTGCGCCAGCCACACCGGGATCACCGAGAAGGCGATCAGCGCGGCGGCGACCACGTTCACGATCGGCGCCTGGTTCGGCCGGAACAGGTTGTTGAAGATCCAGATCGGCAGCGTCTGCTCCTGCGCCCCGGCGGTGAACGTCGTCACGATGATCTCGTCGAACGACAACGCGAACGCCAGCAACGCACCGGCCAGCAACGCCGACCGCAGCAACGGGAACGTCACCAGCCGGAACGTCGTGAACGCGGACGCGCCGAGATCCGCCGAGGCCTGTTCCAGCTGCGATCCCATCCGCCGCAGCCGCGCGATCACGTTGTTGAAGACCGTGACGATGCAGAACGTCGCATGCGCGATCACGATCGTGACGAACCCGAGTTCCCACCCGAAGATCGTCCGGAACGCGTTGTTCAGCGCGATCCCGGTCACGATCCCGGGCAGCGCGATCGGCAGGATCACCAGCAACGAAACAGCATCGCGGCCGTAGAACTTGAACCGCTGCAGGGCGAACGCGATCATCGTCCCGAGCACCAGCGCGATGATCGTCGCCGCGATGCCGACCCGGACGCTCACCCACAACGCATCCAGCGCGCCCTGACTTTCCGCCGCGCGCTTCCACCATTCCAGCGTGAAGTCCTTCGGCGGCCAGGCGAACGTCTTGTTCACGTTGAACGAGTTCACCACCACCAGCGCCAGCGGCACGTAGATCACGCCGAGAATCAGCACCGTCAAGCAGCGCAGCACAATCCGGGTCGATCGCGAAAGAGTCATCAGAGGCTCTCCATCGCACCCGTACGACGTACCGCCGCCAGATACGCCAGCATGACCACGACCGGCACCGTCGCGACCGCCGCCGCGAACGGCAGGTTGTTCGCCGCACCCACGTTGTCGTACACGACATTCCCGAGCAACTGGTTCGTCCCACCGACGATCCGTACGGCGATGTAGTCCCCCAGCGACAGCGAGAAGGTGAAGATCGACCCGGCGACCACCGCCGGGAACACCATCGGAATCACGACGCGACGGATCGTCGTACCGGACCGTCCACCCAGATCAGAAGATGCCTCCAGCAATGAACTCGGCAGTCTCTCCAGCCCGGCGTAGATCGGCAGGATCATGTACGGCAACCACAGATAGGCCAGCGTCACGATCGTTGCCGTCAGCCCATACCCAGGCGAATCGAGCCCGACCACCCCGCAGCACGGACGAAACCAGCCCGCCCTCGGAGAACATCCCCCGCCAGGCATACGCCTTGACCAGATAGCTCGCCCACAACGGCATCAGTACTGCGACCAGCAGGAACCGGCGCAACCCCGGCCGCGCCACCTTCGACATGTAGAGCGCGATCGGAAAGGCCACCACCGCATCGACCACGGTCACCAGCGCGGCGACCGCGATCGTGCGCACCGCGATCGTCCGGTACACGTCGACCGTGAACAGCGTCCGGAAGCTGTCGAGCGACCACTCCCGCTCGATCAGCCCGGTGAAGCTGTTCTGCGACCACAACGCGGTGACGAACAGCGCCGCCAGCGCACCCAGGTACGCCACCCCGAGCCACAACATCGGTGGCCCGAGCAGCAACCCGAGCTGCAGCCGGCGGCGCCGGGTGTTCAGCCCTTGATCTGGGTCCACGCCTGGGTCCACTTGCCGTAGTCGGTGCACTTGACGTCGGTGCGGCCGTCGAGGCACTGCTCGATCGGGGTGGTCCAGTACCAGATCTTCTTCGAGTACTCCTCGTCGCCGGCGTGGAAGGTGGTGCAGTGGTTCTTGTCCGCGGTCACCGCGCAGGCCTTGCCGTTGGCGGGCGACTCACCGAAGTACTCGGCGACCGCCGCGTTCGCCTCCGGGCTGATGATGTGGTCCATCCACTGGTAGGCACAGGTCTTGTTCTTCGAGGTGGCACTCACCATCCAGGTGTCCGACCAGCCGGTGACGCCTTCGGTCGGGACCGTCACCGAGACCGGGACCTTCTCGCCGGTCGCCACGTTCGCGATCACCTGCCAGGTGGTGCCGATCACCGAGTTGCCGCTGGTGAACGCCTGCACCTCCTTGAGGTAGTCCGACCAGTACTCCGAAACCATCGTCTTCTGCTGCTTCAGCAGATCCACCGCGGCTTGAAGCTGCTTGTCGTCCAGCGCGTACGGGTTCTTGATCCCCAGATCAGGCTTCTTGGCCATCAGGTACATCGCGGCGTCGGCGATATAGATCGGCGAGTCGTACGCCGTCACCTTCCCCTTGTACGGCGAGTCCGCCTCGAACACCGCACTCCAACTGGTCGGCGGCGTCGTCACCTTGTCGGTGCGCCACATCAGCAGATTCGCGCCGTAGCCGTGCGGTACGCCGTACATCTGGCCCTTCACCGAGTTCCACGGCCGGTCCTTCAGGAACGGGTAGATATCGGCGTAGTTCGGGATCAGGTCGGTGTTCACCGGCTCGACCTGGCCACCCGCGATCAGCCGGAGCGAGGCGTCACCGGAGGCCGACACCACGTCGTACGAGCCGGTCTTCATCAGGCTGACGGCCTCGTCGGAGGTGCCGAACGTCTTCACCGTCACCTGGCAGCCGGTCTTCTTCTCGAACGGGGTGACCCAGTCGACCTTCGGGTCGTTCGTGCCGTCCTCGGCGTAGCCGGGCCAGGCCAGCACGCTGAGTTTGCCCTCGCCGGTGCCCAGCTTGTCGAGCTTCGGCAGGTTCGGGGCGGTGAAGCCGGCGTCGGTCGCCGAGCCGCCCGAACTGTCCTTCGACGTGCCGCAGGAGGCCGCGACCAGGGCGAGCACGCACAGGCCGGTCGCGGCGGTGAGTTTGACCACTGACTTCATCGGAGAGCTCCTATTCAGGAGAGGTTGAACCGTCCAGGGGAACGGTGTTTTCGCGATGCCAACTCAGCCGGACCGGCGCGCCGCGCTGGTCGAGCTTGTCCTGCACGGAGCCGCTGAGGTTCTGCTGCAGCACGATCAGCGAACCGCCGGCATCCAGGTCGACGACGGACTGGGTGGCCGAGCCGAGGTAGACGACCTCGCGGACCACGCCATCGGCGACACAGTCACCATCACCGGCAGCCGCGTCCCGCGGCCGCATCTGGATCTTCTCGGGTCGCACGGTGAACACTCCGTCGCGATCCAGCACGGTCTTGGCGACCGCGCCTTCGAGCAGGTTCGACGTACCGACGAAGCCGGCCACGAAAGGAGTGGCCGGTTGTTCGTACAGCTCCGCCGGCGCAGCGACCTGCTCGATCTGGCCGGCGTTGAAGACGGCGATCCGGTCGCTCATCGTCAGCGCCTCTTCCTGGTCGTGCGTGACGAACAGGAAGGTGATGCCGATGTCGCGCTGCATCGCCTTCAACTCGATCTGCATCTCCCGGCGCAGCTTCAGATCCAGCGCGCCGAGCGGTTCGTCCAGCAGCAACACCTTGGGCCGGTTGACGAGCGCCCTGGCCAGCGCGACTCGTTGCCGTTGGCCACCAGACAGTTCGTGCGGACGGCGATCACCGAAGCCGGTCAAGCGGACGGTTTCCAGGGCCTCGACGAGCCCGCGGCCGCCGCTGCTTCTTGTCGACCCGCTTCACCCGCAGGCCGTACTCGACGTTCTGCAACACGCTCATGTGCGGGAAGAGCGCGTAGTCCTGGAAGACCGTGTTCACGTCCCGGGCGAACGGCGGCCGCCCGGTCACGTCCGTGCCGCCGAGCAGGATCCGTCCCTCGGTCGGCTCCTCGAAGCCGGCGATCATCCGCAGCACGGTGGTCTTGCCGGACCCCGACGGGCCGAGCATCGAGAAGAACTCGCCCTCGGCGATCTCCAGGTCCACCCCGGCCACCGCCGTGACGGACCCGAAGGTCTTCCGCAAGCCCTGCAGACTGATCATCCGATCGCCGACATCACGTGCTTGACCCGGGTGTAGTCCTCGAGTCCGTACATGGACAGGTCCTTGCCGTGGCCCGAGTGTTTGAAGCCACCGTGCGGCATCTCCGCGACCAGCGGGATGTGCGTGTTGATCCAGACGCAGCCGAAGTCGAGTGCCGCCGACATCCGCAGCGCACGGCCGTGGTCGGTCGTGAAGACGCTCGACGCCAGTCCGTACTGCACGCCGTTCGCCATCCGCAGCGCCTGGTCGTCATCGCTGAACGACTGCACGGTGATCACCGGGCCGAAGATCTCGTCCTGGATCATCTCGTCGTCCTGCCGCAATCCGGTGACGACGGTCGCCTCGTAGAAGAAGCCGTCCGCCAACGCGCCTCCGGACCGCTGTCCGCCTAGTGCGACCGTCGCATGGCTGGGCAATCGGCTGAGGAATCCCTGCACCCGCCCGAATTGCAGGCTGTTGTTCAGCGGACCGAACAACGCATCGCCGTCATCGGCCAGCCCGGGCCGGGCATTCTCTCGGGCCCAGGAAGTCAACGCAGCAACGAAGTCGTCGTGCACGCTCTCGTGGACCAGCACCCGGCAGGCCGCAGTACAGTCCTGTCCGGCGTTGAAGTAGCCGCCGATCCCGATCGCTTCGGCCGCGGCAGCGAGGTCCGCGTCGGCGAAGACGACAGCCGGTGCCTTGCCGCCGAGTTCCAGGTGCGTCCGCTTCAAGTCCAGCGCCGCGGTGCTCGCGACCTGGGCGCCCGCGCGGGTCGAGCCGGTGATGCTGACCAACCCCGGCGTACCGGGTGCGCAACGACTTCATGACCGGTGTCCCGATCGCCACAGACCACATTCAGTACTCCGGGCGGCAACACCTCCGCCGCGATCTCACCCAGGAGCACCGTCGTCACCGGGGTCGTCTCGGCGGGCTTCAGCACTACGGTGTTGCCGGCGGCAACGGCCGGGGCGAACTTCCAGACCGCCATCATCATCGGGTAGTTCCAGGGCGTGATCTGCCCGACCACCCCGATCGGTTCGCGCCGGACCCAGGAGGTGTGGCCGGCCAGGTACTCACCAGCGGACTTGCCTTCCAGCAACCGAGCCGCGCCGGCGAAGAATCTGAGCTGGTCGACCAGTACGGCGAGTTCCTCGGTGCGGGTGAGTTCGAGCAGCTTGCCGGTGTTCTCCGACTCGGCCGCGACGAACTCGTCGGCGCGTGCCTCGATCTGGTCGGCGAATCTCAGCAGCCCGCGTTGCCGCTCCGACGGCGTCACCGCGGCCCACCCAGGCGCCGCATCGGACGCGGCCCGGTAGGCCAGGTCGACGTCCTCGGCACCGGACAGCGGAGCCGTGCCGAACACCTTGCCGGTGGCGGGATCGACGAGCTCGCTGGTCGCGCCGCTGCTCGCATCCCGGGGTCGGCCGTTGATGAGGTTCCGAACGGTGCGCATCCCGTCTCCAAGCCTTGACTGGGTGTAAACATATGAAATCAGATGTTAAAGTTCAAGCGATCGCAGGGAATACTTCTCAGATCGAGAGGGGTGGGGATGGCACTGCGGTTCTACGGCAGCGGGGCAGCCGCGGTCTTCGCACCGCTGGAGTCCCTGAGCCGGTCAGAGCTGGTGGCCCGGCGGCTCACCGACGCGATCGCGCTCGGCCTGCTGCCCGACTCCGAGCAGCTCCCCGGCGAGTCCGACCTGGCCGGCATCTTCGGCGTCTCCACCACCACGATCCGCGAAGCACTCTCCTCGCTGCGGCAGCGCGGGCTGATCCAGACCAAGCGCGGCCGGGGCGGCGGTAGCTTCGTCAAGGCGCAGGAAGAGATGTCGACCGCGATCGTCCGGGACCGGCTGGAGGAGCTGAGCCTCGCCCAGCTGCGCGACCTCGGCGACCACTACAGCGCGATCGCCGGCACGGCAGCACGACTGGCGGCCGAGCGAGCCACACCGCAGGACGTCAAACGGCTCAACGACGTATGCGATGCGCTCGACAACGCGGTCGGCGCCGGCGCCCGGCGACGGGCCGACGCGCAGTTCCACATCGAGGTCGCCGCGACAGCCCAGTCGACCCGCCTCTACCGGGCCGAGGTCAGCCTCCAGGCCGAGGTCGGAACCCTGCTCTGGCTCGCCTTCGGTGACGACGAGAGCCACCGGCTGCACCGTCCAGAGCTGCCGCACGGTCGTCGCCGCCATCGACAAAGCCGACCCCGAGGCAGCCCGGGCGGCCGCCGAAGAACGTGTGGCGGACTCGACGGCACGGTTGATCGACCTCAGACTGGCCATTGGAGGACTGATCGGATGAGCACTGCAGGCATCATCGATCTCGTCGACGCAGTGGCCGGCGAGGCGTTCGGATTGGCCGAGCGGATCGCCGACGAGGTGCGGGAAGTCTTCGCCGGGCGCGACGCGGTACGGCGTACCGATCTCTCCGGCGTGAGCGCGCTGGTGTTGCCGAGCCTGGGCGAACCGGCCGCGCGGATCCAGGGCGCCGGGTATGTCGCGGCCGTGGACGTGCTGGCCGATTCGCGCTGGTGGCTGGAGTGGTTCATGCTCCGCAACGGCGCCGCCGACCGGCTCGTGGTGGACACGGATCCGCGCGGCGAGAACTTCTACGACTACGGCTCACTCCCCTGGTACGCCGTACCGCGGGACACCGGCCATCGGCACATCACCGGGCCGTACGTCGACTACCTCTGCACCGACGACTACACCCTCACCTTCACCGTGCCGATCGTCGCGGGCGACCGTTTCGTCGGCGTGGCCGGTGCGGACGTCCGGGTCTTCACCTTCGAGAAGGCAGTGCTGCCGTCGCTGCGGGCCGCCGGGCGAACCATTGCCATCGTCAACAACGAGGGCAGGATCGTGCTCAGCAACAGCGCCCGGCACGTCAGCGGCACATTGTTCCGCTCCGCTGACGCCACCCATCACCCGATCGGGGACCTCCCGCTCGCGTTGGTCGACCTGGCCTAACGAGGCAGGTATTTCTCCAGGTACTCGTTGCGGAACTTGCCCGCCGGGTCGTACTTCGTCGTCAGCGCGGTGAAGTCCGGCACCTTCGGGTAGCAGTCCCGCAGTACGCCGGCGTCGGCCGCGAACACCTTGCCCCAGTGCGGCCTGGCTCCGAGCGGCAGCAGCTTCTTCTCCATCTGCTCCAGCACGGGTCGGACCGCGTCTTCATCCGGGATCCAGGTGAAGTGCAGAGCAACGGTGTCACGGCCCTGGCTCGGGCTCAGCCAGAGCTCGTCGGCAGCGATCGTGCGTACTTCGGAGACCTGCATCAATGGCGCCATCTGGTTGCCCAGGGCCCGCAATTCCGCGAACGCCTCGGCGGCGCGATCACGCGATACGAAGTACTCCGACTGCAGTTCCTCCCCGTTGCTCGGGGTGAACTCGAGCCGGAAATGCGGCAGCCGCTCGTTCCACGGGCCTCGTACGCCGCCTTGCTGGGTAGCGAAATCCGCCGGCATCGTCTTGATCGGATGCCGCGCGCCGTCGGCTTGGTGCGCGCCGAGCCAGTCCTTGTTCGAAGGTGGTGTCCTTCGATTTCCGCCAGACCATCACGTCCGGGTCGACCCAGTCGGTGAACGCGCTCACCGAGTACGCACTCGAGAAGACCTCCTCGAAGTCCGTGCTGAGCCGGTCGACCGGCAGCCCGTCGTACACCATCTGGCTGATCTCGTACGCCGGTTGCAGGTCGAGCGTGATCCGCACCATCACCCCGAGCGCGCCGAGTGAGACCACCGCCCCCGCGAAATCCGGGTCCTCCCGGGTCAGGGTCTTGAGCTCACCATCTGCTTGAACAAAGGTCAGGCCGGAGGCCGCTGCGCCCAACGGCTTGTTGGTGTCGCCGGACCCGTGCGTCCCGGTCGCGCACGCACCGGCGACCGAGATGTGCGGCAGGGATCCGAGGTTGTGCAGCGCGAAACCTTTCGCGTGGACGGCGGCCGTCACCTCGCCGTACCGCAGCCCGGCCGAGATGGTGACCGTGCTCGCCGCCTCGTCGATCTCGACCACCTTGGGCAGGTCCGCGACCGAGACCAGCCGCCCCGGGCTGTCGGCGATCCGGTTGAACGAGTGGCCGGTTCCGAGCACCCGCACCTTGTCGCTCGCCGCGACCAGCTCCTGTAGCTCGACGACCGATTGCGGCGCGTCCAGCGCCTCGGCGCCGAACTCGATATTGCCCGCCCAATTCCGCAGTTCACTCATGCCGGCCGCCTCCCTGACTTGTTCCTGACATGCTCGACCTTAGGGTGAGGAGGACAACGCCCACGACCCCAGGGAGACAGATGCCCGCCTCCGACGCCGATCTGACGAGCTACTCCACCGAGTTGCGCGATGCCGCCGCCGAGGCCGCCCGGCTGGTCGCCGACGACCTGCGCGCCGCCTTCCGCGGCACGATGAACATCGAGTTCAAGCGCGACCAGCACGACCCGGTGACCGAGCACGACCGCCGGGCCGAGGAAGCGATCACGAAGTCGCTGACCGCCCGGATCCCGGACAGCGGCGTCGTCGGCGAGGAGGACGGCGCCCAGCCGGGCAGCGGATCGGTCACCTGGTACGTCGACCCGATCGACGGTACGGCGAACTTCGCCCGCGGTCTCGCCTTCTGGTGCACCTCGATCGGCGCCGTCGTCGGCGACCGGATCGTGGCCGGCGCGATCCTCGACCCGATGACCGGGGACCTCTTCACCGCGGACCTCTCGGGTGCCTACCTCAACGGCGAGCCGCTCCGGTCCGCCGGCCGTCGTTCCGAAGCCGAGGCGTTCCTGATCACCGGCTACCCCAGTGCCCGCGACGTCGCCGTCGACGGTCCCGAGGGCCTGGCCGCCTTCGGCGAGCTCGTCACGGCGTACGGAACTCTGCGTCGCGCCGGCAGCGCGGCGCTCAGCCTGGCGTATGTCGCGGCCGGCTGGGTCGATGCTGCGATGGGTACCTCGGTCAACGCCTGGGACATCTGCGCCGGTCGCCTGATCGTCGAACAGGCCGGTGGCGTGTATGTCGGCTTCGGTGCCGAGGGGTGGAACCAGCCCGGCTATGCCGCCCACACCGCGGACCTCGATCCGGTCGTACTCAACAGCTTCGTTACAGGCCGGAGTTGATCCGCGGCGGCGCCTGACGAGCATGGTTTGATGACGCTCCCATGCTCATTTCGTTCGGTGTCGCCGCGGTCTGGTTCGCCTTCTTTCTCGGCAGTTTCCTGCGGGATCGGCGGTTGCTGCGGAACGGCGTCTACCTCGTGCTCGCGTTGTTCTTCGCCGCCTTGGGGACGCTGTTCCTGATCGATGCCGTGTCCGATCAGGCCGCTCGGTTGCTGGTGGTCGCGGTGCTGCTCGGGATCCCGCTGACCATCGCCGTACTGGCGGTCTTCCTGGTGGCCAACGGGGTGACGATGCTGCGCCGGGAAGGGCGGCGGCTGGGGAATCTGCTGTCGCTGCTGGCCGGGCTGGGGATCATCGGCTTCGTCATCTTCAGCGTGATCGTGCAGCAGCTCGACTGGCGCCCTCTGCAGGACACACGCGAGGCGCTGATCCTGATCCTCACCTATGTGTCGTTCCTGTTCGTCTGCTTCCTGGTCTACTCGTTCGTCTACGGGCGGATCGGGTTCCGCCGCCGGCCCGACTTCATCGTCGTGCTCGGCTCGGGGCTGCGTGGCTCCCGGGTGCCGCCGTTGCTGGCGAGCCGGCTGGACCGCGCGAAGACGGCGTACGAGGCGGAGGTTCGCAAGGGGCGCTCGCCGCTGCTGATCACCTCGGGTGGCAAGGGCAGTGACGAACAGGTGGCCGAGGCGACGGCGATGGCGGATTACTTGGTCGAGCACGGCGTACCGGCCGATCGGGTACTGCGTGAGGACCGGTCCACGACGACGTTCGAGAACTTCACTTTCAGCCGGGAGATCATGGCCGATCGGCAGCCGAAGTACCGGTCGCTGGTCGTCACGAACAACTTCCACGTACTGCGCGCTGCGCTGATGGCCCGGAAGGCGAAGGTCAACGGCCAGGTGATCGGCTCGCCGACGGCGGCCTACTACTGGCCGAGCGCCACGCTGCGGGAGTTCATCGCGATCCTGGTCGAGCACAAGGTGATCAACCTGATCGTGGTCGGGCTGATCGTGGCACACAGTTTCATTCCCGGCGTGTAGCTAGGGTTGAGGAGTGAGCTTCTCCAGGCCTGGCCCGAAACGGGACGACGCGCTGTCGGCGGTAGTCGGCGGCAAAGGGCTCGATGCCCGCGACGACGGCCTGGTGCGGGGCGACTCCGACCTGACGGAACTCGACGAGGAAACACCTGGTTCCGCCGGGCCGACCGCCTTGCAGCGACTGTTGCTGCACGAACGAGCTCGGTTGGTCGCGCTCAGCGCTGGAGACCGAAAGCTGGCCGACAGCGCGTTGCCCGAGGTGATCGGCGATCTGGAGGTGCTGCTCTCCTCCGCGGCATCCGTGGTGCGTGCCTCGGATGGCGGACGGCGTACGAGGAAACAGGTCAAGAAGGCGGCGCCTCGACTAGCGGCGATGGACGACCTCCCGCTGGTCGATGTTGCGGAGTTGCTGGGTCTCAAGAGCTCTGACGTCGATGACGTCCTGGCGTCGCTGGTCGTCGATCGCGACCTGGTGCTGGGCTATCTCGAGCAGTTGCGGCTCAAGCTGCCGGAGCTCGAGGTCAGCCGCGACCACTCGATGCTGAGCGGCCTGGTCGGGTTCGTCGTCAAGGTCTTCCTCCTGATCGCGGTGCCGCTCGGCTCCGGGGATCCGGTGCTCGCCGAGGCGATCAGGACCGGCATTCTCGCCCTCGTCGCCAGCGCGCTCCGGTTGTCCGTCGAAACCGTCCGCGACTGGTTCCCGGAACGCGAGCCGGTCGCCGCCGCCGAGCGTGCCCGCGAGGACCTGCTCGCGGAGTTGACGCTGGCCAAGAACCTGACGAAAACCCCTGCATACGAAGGCGAACACGTCGTACTGCGGTTCCGTCTGCACGTCCGTTGTGCAGCCGCCCGGGTCTCCTCGATCCCGCTCGACTGGCCCGACAAGCTCCAGTACTGGCAACTCCTGGACCAGATCGCGCTCGCCCTCGACCACGATGCCCCGAAGACGCTGGTCCTCATCCGTCGCAAGCTCGAGACAACCCCGATTCCCGGCTGAACCTCAGGCGTTGCGCTTGGCTCTCGCCTTCGCGCGGGCCATCTTGACCAGGTAGATCGGCGTCGGCGGCACCCACCCGAGTTGCTGGGCCTGGCCGAGGTCGTCGCGGTTCGCCCAGTGCTCGGTCACCTGACCGTCCTTGATCCGGAGCCAGTGGGACTGGGTGACCGCGAACGTCTGCCCGGTCGGCGGGAACGCGGTGTCGACCTCACCGGCCGGCGTGTAGGTGACGAACGGGGCGACATGGCGGCCGCTCATCGTGGTGTTGATCGCGACCAGGTCGCCGTCGGCCAGCACGTGATGGACGTCGTAGTGCAGATCGGCGAAGGCCTCGCGGAGCCAGTGCGCGGTCGCGAGGAAGCCCTGCGGTCCGCCGATCCGGCAGGCCGGCGGCTCCGCGTCGCCCTCGCGGTTGACCGCATCCGGGTGGATCACTTCCGCGAAGTCGGCCGGACCGCCGTCCGCCATGATCATGATGCTGCGGACCGCGATCGAGCGCGGATCGCTGGCTACGGTGCTGCTGTTCATGGTTTCCCCCCAAATTAGATACAGTGTGACTGTCTCCAATTAGGTTGGATCCGAAAATGGCAGAAGTCAAGCGCCCTTACGACGCCACGAGCCGGCAGGAACGCGCCCGGGAGCGCCGGCTGGCCGTCGTCCGGGCGGCCCAGGAACTGTTCGAGCGGGACGGTTTCCGCACCACCACGATCGCCGCGGTGGCCAGGGCCGCCGGCGTCTCGGCGGAGAGCGTCTACAAGGGGTTCGGCACCAAGGCCGCGCTGGCGAAGGCTGTGTTCGACCTGGTCATCGCGGGCGACGACGACCCGGTCCCGGTTGCCGAGCGCTCCGCTGCGCACGCGATCCAGGCCGAACTTGACGTACGCCGGAAGATCGCCCTGTACGCCGAAAGCGCGGCGATCCGGGGACAGCGCTCGGCGAAAGTCCAGCTCCTGATCCGCGACGGCCGGCACGTCGACGACACCCTCGAGGATGTCTGGCAGAACCTGCTCGCCGAGCGGCTCACCGGGATGGGGATGCTGGCCACCCATCTCCATGCGACCGGCCAGCTCCGCTCCGGCGCTCACCGTCGAGGAGGTTCGCGATCTCCTCTGGACCTACATCTCGGTCGAGCTCTACGAACTGCTAGTGCTCGACCGAGACTGGTCACTCCCCCGCTACACCGCCTGGCTCACCGATGCCCTCACCGCAGCCCTGGTCAGTTGATGGTCCATTGCTGGAGGGGTGAGTTGGTGTCGGCCTGTTGGGTGACCTTGGCGCCGTCGCTGCTGGAGGCCGTGGTCAGCAGGAGACCGCTTCGGACCGACTTGAGGGTGTAGTTGCCGGAGGCAAGTTTGGTGGCGATCCAGCGTTGGTTGGTGCCGGTGCCGCAGGTCCACTGGATGATCGCGGTGCCTGCGGTGGTGGCGCCGCCGTTGACGTCCGCGCAGAGACCGGATGATCCGTTGGTCAGCGTGTAGGAACCGTCCGACTGCTGGGTGAACGTCCACTTCTGGTTGGTGTCGCCGTGGGCGGTCCAGGTGATCAGTTGGGTGCCAGGCGCCGTACTGCGGTCGGGGTCGTCGAGCGCCTTTCCGCCGGTGGAGATGGTGTGGACACCGTTGAGGTTCTGGGGCACTGTGCCGACCTGGGTGAGGCTGAGGGTCTGTTCCGCGCCGGTCCTGGTCCCGCCGACGGCGTTGCCGGTCGAGTTGGTCCAATCGCGGGTCGGCGTGGTCTCGGCGAGGCGGGTGCTGTCCGCGGAGAGGCCGAGGACGAGACCGCTGTGCCGATTGACGAAGCGGAACGTTCCACCGGAGCTCTTGATGAGCCACCACTGCTGACCGACGACTGGATCCGACGCTGGTCGCGGTCGGCTTGGTGCCCCAGGCGCGACTGGTCGTCGTACCGGAGTCGACGCCGAGCGCCTGGCCGGTCGACGAGTTGAGGATGCGGTAGGAACCGTCGCCGTTGGCAACGAAGTACCAGGCTTCGAGGGCTGATCCGGAGGCGGTGCCGACGGAGGTGGTTGCCGTCGTACCGGACTGCTGGGCGAGGATTCGGCCGCCACCGTTGGCGATTCGGTAGGTCTTGGTGAGGTCCAACGGCGCGGCCGCGGGAGCGGTCGAGTCGACGGTGAGGTTGACGTACTCACCAGATGCGCCGCCGGAGCAGCCGAAGGAGCAGTACGACCGGAAGGACTTGCCGATGATCGCGGAGCTGGTCTTGTTCGCGCTGTCGACGAACCAGCGGTACCAGGAGGCTGTCGTGTAGCTGCCGGTGGTGCCGATCTCGTACCACTTCTGCGTGGTCAGGTCGTCGGTGACATAGAAGTGCTGCGGCTCGTTGCCGTCCTGCCGGACTGCCTGCGGCTCGCCGATGTAGAGCCCGAGGTAGGCGTCGTACGCGACATCCATCACGAACAGCGGCGAGGTCGGCGAAAGGGTGCCGGCGGCAACTTGCTGATCCGCGGTCCCCGTGTTGGTCGGCTTGTACTCCTTCGCGAGCGGCGTGTATCCCGTCGAGTTGCTGGCATCGACCGGCACCAGGTTGCTCTCGAGACCACCGACGCCGGGCTGCGACCAGGCGCCGTCGTACCACTTCTGCCAGGAGGACGGCGCCATCTTGCTCGACATCTTGGCCCGTGCGACATGCTCCCGGAAGTTCTTCCAGCTGCCGGACTTGTCGACGATCCGCGAGCCGTAGTACACGTAGAAATAGCCCGACGCGGTGTCGACGAGCAGCCGCTGATCGCCGTCGCCGTACGAGTAGGTCTGGTTCGGGAAGCCGGTCGTGTCGTTGCGCTTGGTGCTGTACGGCGAGGTGATGACGTGGCTCTTGATCGTCCACGTCTTGCCCTGGTTGGTGGAGACCGCGTAGTCGATCGCGTCGTAGTGCAGCCCGTCACCGAAGGGCTGCGGCGTGAACTCGTTGTGCACCAGGCCGTACCAGTCGCCGGTGTCCGGGTCGACCCAGACGCCGGCCAGGTCGCAGAAGTTCTTCTGGGAGTAGCTCGAGCCGCTCGGTGCGAACGTCGACTCCAGCCCGGTCGGGCTGTTGTTGCAGCGCCAGGTGGTGTCGTTGTTCTTGTCGTCGGCGTTGTTCGGATTGACCGCGTTGCTGATGGCGGTGGACTTCGTCGCGGTGTCGAAGTTCGTGCCGGTGTAAAAGTCCCACTTCCGCGGCTCGGTGGCGCCGTACAGGGCGGCGGACTGCTGGAAGTAGAACGTCCCGTCCTTGTCGACGTAGGCGCCCGCCGGGGTGTCGGTCGGGGTCGTCCAGCTGCCCTTGGCGCCGACCGTGATCGTGTACGTCGCGTTCGGCGGCGCCGCCGAGGCTGCCTGGATCCCTCCGCCGAGAAGTCCCAGACCGACCAGCGCTACGACCGCCACCTTGCGTGAAGTTGCCATAGCTTCATGATTTTGAGCACTAATGCGCAGAAGTCAACTGTTCACGACAAATTTCCACACGATTGAGGGTCAGAGCAAGGTGATCGCCGTGACGAGACCGGCCGCGACGATGAGGATCCGGAGCACCGTCGGTGGCAAGCGGCGGCCGATATGGGCACCCAGGTAGCCACCGACCAGCGAGCCGACCGCCAGCAGCCCGGCCACCGTGAAGTCCACGTCGGCGACGAAGACGAAGATCAGGCTGGCGACGACGTTCGCGACCAGCAGGGCCAGTGTCTTGAGCGCATTGACGATCCGCAGATCCAGGTCCAGCCCGACGCTGAGCACCGCGACCATCATCACGCCGGCACCTGCACCGAAGTACCCGCCGTAGACGCCGGTCAACGCCGCGAAAAAGGTTGTCCCAGGCGACAATCCCGTACGCCGGCCGCCGGGCTCGTCGTTGCGGCGGACCCACCGGCCGATCCACGGCTGAACGCCAACCGTCAAGCAGGCAACGATGATCAGCCACGGCACAGCAGCCTCGAAGACCGCCGACGGCAGGCAGAGCAGCAAGACCGCGCCGACCACAGCGCCCGCAGTACAGGTGGCCACGACGAACCAGGCCAGTCGTGGCTTCACCCTCAGTTCGCGGCGGTAGCCGAAGGATCCACTGAGGCTTCCCGCGATCAGCCCGAGCGTGTTCGTGACATTCGCGACGACCGGCGGCAGCCCGAGCGCGAGCAGCACCGGGAAGCTCAGCAGGGACGCCACCCCGACAGTCGAGGTCAGCAGCCCGGCGCCGACGCCTGCCGCGACGACCGCGAACTGCTGCAGCACTGTCACGCAGCTCACCCTAAAGCCGGAGAGACAATCTCCGTTTCGAGAGGTAGGCTTCTGAGATAAGCGGAGAAACCATCTCCGGTAAACGGTGGAAGGTAGCGATGAGCAAGACGGTGTTGGTGACGGGCGGGACCGGTTATGTGGCCGGATGGTGCATCGTGGGCCTGCTCGAGCGCGGATACTCGGTGCGCACGACGGTGCGGAGCCTGAAGAAGGAGCAGCAGGTCCGGGACGCGGTCGGCACCGTGACCGACCCGGGTGACCGGCTGAGCTTCGCGGTCGCGGACCTGACCAGCGACGAGGGTTGGGACGACGCGGTGGCCGGTGTCGACTACGTGCTGCACGTGGCCTCGCCGCTGGGCAACGAGAACACCCGCGACGCCGAGGAGCTGATCGGGCCGGCCCGTGGTGGTGCGCTGCGCGTCTTGCAGGCGTCGGTGAAGGCAGGTGTGCAGCGGGTCGTGATGACCTCGGCGGCCAACGCGGCCAGCCCCTCGGACTACAAGGAGGAGGGTGTCACCGACGAGACCCTGTGGACTGACCCCGAGGACCACACCCTCATCCCCTACCGCAAGTCGAAGACCGTTGCAGAGAAGGCCGCTTGGGACTACATGGCTTCTCAAGACAGTGCCACCAGCTTGACCACCATCCTGCCGGGCGCCGTCTTCGGGCCGATCCTCACCACCAGCAACCTCGGGTCGGTGCAGATCATCGCCCGGATGGTCACCGGGAAGATGCCCGGTACGCCGCGGATCGGGCTCGAGGTCGTCGACGTCCGGGACCTGGCGGACCTGCACATCCGGGCGATGACGTCACCCGAGGCAGCCGGCCAGCGGTTCCTCGGCACCGGTGAGTTCGTCTGGATGCGGGAGATCGCCCAGGCGCTCAAAGCCGGTCTCGGCACCGACGGCGCGAAGGTACCGACCCGGCAGCTGCCCGACTTCCTGGTGAGGATCTCGTCGGTCTTCGATCACCAGCTGCGCCCGATCGTGATCTCGCTCGGCCGCCGGAACCGGCACAGCACCGCGAAAGCCGAACGGGTCCTCGGCTGGCATGCCCGGCCTGCCGCCGAGACTGTCGTAGCCTGTGCGAAAAGCCTGATCGACTGGAAGGTGATCTGAACCGATGAGTCCCCGCCAGGACTCCGTCCGTAACCGGGCCCGGCTGGTCCAGTCCGCCCGGGCGGTCTTCGCGGACCACGGTTTCGGGGCCACCCTGGACGACATCGCGCGACACGCGGGGGTGGGCGTCGGTACGGCGTACCGGCATTTCCCGAACAAGCAGGCGATCGCCGCCGTCGTACTGGCCGACGCGACCGCCCAGATCGCGGAGGATGCCCGCGAGGCGCTCACGATCGACGATCCCTGGCTGGCCCTGGTCACCTTCTTCGAGCAGACGGCCGCCCGCCAGGCCACCGATCGCGGCCTCTACGAGAGCCTCACCGGACAGGGCGATCCCGAGACCCAGGCCCAGCTCTGGCCCGAGATCGTTGCCGCGGTCACCGAACTCTTCACCCGGGCCCACGCCGCGGGTCTGCTCCGCGCCGACGCCTCGCCCCAGGACATCGCCGCGATCTTCGCCCTGCTCGGCCCCGCCTACGAGATGCCGACCGGCGCCTGGCGCCGCTACCTGGCCCTCATCCTCGACGGCCTCCGCGCCACCGATCGACCGCCCCTCCCGGTCCCGCCACCCCCGGTCGACGCCCTGGACGCCATCCTCAAGGCCGGCAAACGGCACCGCTGAGGCTGACCTGACGCCTTCCGGACAGCTGTGCTTGTACCGTGAGGACCAGGACACCGGCTAAGGAGCGTGTGGGATGGCTCGGGCGTTGATTGTGGTGGATGTGCAGAACGACTTCTGCGAAGGCGGGAGTCTGGCGGTCAGCGGCGGGGCAGATGTGGCGTTCCGGATCGGGACCTTGCTGCACGAGTGGCACGAGGCCGAGCCGGGAGAGCACAAGTACTCCTACGTCGTCGCCACCCGGGATCACCACATCGACCCGGGCGACCACTTCTCCGAGACACCCGATTTCGTGAACTCCTGGCCGCGGCACTGCGTGGCCGGCACCGACGGCGTCGGCTTCCACCCGAACCTCGACCCGCAGCCGTTCGACGCGATCTTCGACAAGGGCGAGTATGCCGCGGCCTACTCCGGCTTCGAGGGCAAGTCGCAGGACGGCCGCGGCCTGACCGACTGGCTGCGCGAGCGAGGCGTCGCCGAGGTCGACGTCTGCGGGATCGCGACCGACTACTGCGTGCGGGCGACCGCACTCGATGCGAACGCAGCAGGCTTCCGTACGACGGTGCTGGCCGGGCTCACCGCGGGGGTGGCACCGGCCAGCACATCGCAGACCCTGGTCGACCTGCAGGCAGCCGGGGTGACTGTCACTACCTGACCGGCGCTCCGGGGCCGAGCGGGATGCCGAGCGCCCACCAAGCCAGGAACAGCAGCGTCCAGGCGATCGTCATCGCGACCGCCAGCGGCACCGTGTACGACGCCAGGGTGCCGACGCCCGCGTCCTTGCGGTAGCGCTGCAGGAACCCCAGCGCCATCACGAAGTACGGGCTCATCGGCGTGATCGCGGTCGAGCCCGAGTCGGCGATCCGGAACAGCGCCTGGGTGGTCTCGGCCGGCACGTTCAGCAGCAGCATCATCGGCACCAGGATCGGCGCGGTCAGCGCCCACATCGCCGAGCCGCTGGTGACCAGGATGTTGATCAGGGTCAGCAGCACCAGGATGCCGAGGAAGATCACCACCGTCGGGGCGCCGAGATCGCCGAGCAGCCGGGCCGACTCGGCCGACAGCAGGTCGCCGATCTTGCTCCAGCTGAAGTAGGCCAGGAACTGGGCGATCGCGAAGAACAGCACCAGCACCGGCGCCATCTGCTTGATGCCCTCGGCCATCAGCTTCGGGACGTCGCCGCCCTTCTTGATCGCGCCGACCGTCACGCCGTAGCGTGATGCCGACCAGGCCGAACAGGACCGCCACCACCATCGCGATGCCGTCCAGGAACGGCGACTCCACGATGCTGCCGTTCTCACCCCGCAGCGGCGAGTCGTGCGGAATCAATACGGCGACGATCGCGACCACCGCGATGCCGAAGACGATCCCGGCGCGACGCAGCCCGCGGCGCTCGCGCTCCGACAGCTGCAGCGCGTCCAGGTCGTCGAGCTCCGCGTCGGCGTCCGGTTCGAGGTCCGTCCGCTTGTTCAGCACCAGGCGCGTGACGAGCGTGATCACCAGGGCCAGCAGCACCGACGAGGCGATGTTGAAGAACCAGTTCGACAGCGGCGAGATCGTAGGCGTCCGGATCGACGGTCTTCGCCGCCGCCGTGGTGATGCCGGCGAAGATCGCGTCGTTCGGCGTCGGGATCGGGCTGGCGTCGTACCCGGAGGCGATCGCCGTGTAGGCGACCACGATGCCGAGGATCGGCGACCGGCCGACCGCCCGGAACGCGAGCCCGCCGAGCGGCACCAGGATGATGTACGCCGCGGCGCACGCGACGTGCGCCATCGTGCCGGCGAAGGCGACCGCGAAGACCACCATCGAGGTCGGCACCCGGGAGACGCTGACCCGCATCACCGCCTGCAGGAACCCGGTCCGCTCGGCCAGCGCGACGCCCATGATCACCACCACGATGGTGGCCATCGGCGGGAACTCGGCGAAGTTCGAGATCGCTGTCGAGACGGCCATCTGGAGTCCGTCGCCGGACAGCAGGTTCTGCACCGCGACGATCTTGCCGTCCTTCGGCGACACCACCGACACGTCCAGCGCGGCCAGGATCGCGCTCACGACGGCGAGGATCGCGGACAGGATCCAGAACAACCAGAACGGATGCGGCAACGCGTTCCCGACCCGCTCGATGACCGCCATCGCCCGGACCAGCCGGGGCAGCTCCTTCTTCTCGGCTAGCTGCGGTGCGTCATCTCAGTGCCTCATCTTGTGGGCTCGGAAGAAGGCGCCGATCAGCTCGTGCGCCTCGAAGGTTTGGGTGACGTAGCCAGGACCGGACGAGGCGTCCGAACCAGGCCAGCTGTGTCCGCCGTCAGTGACAGCAACGTGTACTACGTCCGCTCGGCATCCCTTGTAGGTCAAGGTCAGGACGTCGTCGCCCTGCTGGGTCACCTTCGGGTCCGGGTTGCAGTGGTCGCGGACCGTCCAGTCGCGGACCCAGTTCTGGACGCTCGGGAGATCCCGCGAGCCGTCGCCGTTGTAGGGGATCGTCGTGTCCCCGGTGCCGTGGATGTCGAGCACCGGGACTGGGCGACTCGGCGCGCAGTGCGTGCCCTCGATGTAGAACGCGCCCGCTGACCGGGCGCGATCGCGGCGAACCGGTCGGCCAGCTGGCAGGCGAGGATGCCGGTGAACCCGGCGCCGTTCGACTTGCCGGTGGCGTAGACCGCGTCGGTGTCGACGCAGTACGACGCTTCGAGCGAGTCCAGCAGATCGTTGGTGAACTTCACGTCGTCCACGCCCTTGGCCGCATAGGGAGCACCCTGCCAGGCCTGCTTGTCCTCGTCACCGATGCACACCGTTGGGGTAGGCAACGATCGCGTTCAGCTTGGACAGATCCGAGAACGCCTCGGTGAACTCACCCGGTCTTCCCGCGGCCGTGGTAGACGACGATCAGCTGGTACGCCTTCCGCTTGTCGTACTGCGCGGGCAGGTGCAGCCGGTAGGTGCGGTCGAGCCCGCCGCTCACCAGCTCGTAGTCCGCGCCGGTCCCCGGGCGCTTGCGTGCTTGCTACACCACACCCCTTGCTGGGATGGCTCATCGGGGCAGCAGTTGCCGGGAGCAACGGAGTGGCGGCTGCGGCGGTCACCAGGCCGGCCGCGGCCATCAGGGCGGCGATCGCGGTGCGCTGCGCCTTGGTCAGGGATTTCGGGCGTGCGAGCTTCATCAGGGGTGCCTCCTCGGGCGTGCGGCCTGCGGGCGGGCAGGCTCGCGCCTGGAACGCATCGGGCAGTTCCAGTGATGGGTGGTGCGGAGGTACTGCGGGTCAGGCCGAGAGCAGCTCGTCGGCGAAGGCGGCTATCCGGTCGGCGGCGGTCTCCACCAGGAGACGGCCGTCCTCGGCAGTGGCCCGTCGGGGATCTCCCAGGACGCCACGCTTGTGATACACGTCGAACCCGACGGACAGGCGCGGACCCTGCGCCTGCCGGGACAATCGGGCCTTCGGGGTGCTCAGTTCGTCGAGCTCGGTCGCGCCGGGTTCCAGGTGCTCGGGGTGGACGAGTTCGGGTGCGAGGTAGAGCATCTGCGCGGTCTCGGCCTCGCCGGCGTGACCGTGCACCTGGCTGACCTCCATGCCGGCGATCAGATCCGAGACCAGCGGCGTGATGGGTGTCCACGCGAAGGTGAGGTCGGGTTCCAGCAGGTACTCCTGGGCGAGCACGGACAGGGCGGCGTTGTTTCCGCCGTGCCCGGTGATCACGAGGAACTGCCTCCAGCCGTGCTGGTGCAGGCTGGCGACGACGTCACGTAGTACGGACTGAAAGGTTGCCGGGGACAACGTCACGGTGCCGGCGAACGCCATGTGGTGCGGGGAAACGCCGTAGTTGACCGAGGGCGCGATGACGGCGCGGCCGTCCAGCCTGTTCGGCGACCAGGTCCGCGAGACCTTCGGCGCGGACGATGTCGGTGGACATCGCCATCCCGCCGCCGTGCTGCTCCTGGGCGCCGACCGGGATGATCATCAGCGGCGAGGTGCGGACGGCGTCGCGTGCCTCGTCGGTGGTCATCTCCGCCAATTTGTTGCTCACGGCAACTCCGGGAAGGTCGCGGCCTCGATCGCCTGGCGGATGTGGTCGAGATGCTCGCGCGTCAGTTGCTCCGCCGCCGCGGCGTCTCCGGCCTGGACGGCCTCGAAGATCGCGCGGTGCTCCTCGTAGTCCCGCTTGCGGTTGTCGTACAGCTGCCGGATCTGCTGCTGCTCCCTGGTCCGCACCTTGAGCAAGGACGCCAGCAGCTCTTCCACCACAGGGTTCCCGCTCGCGGCGGCCAGCTCCACATGGAAGTTGAGCGCGAACGGCTGCCCGCCGGGCGGCGTCAACGCGTTCGTCACGGAAGCTTCCAACCGCTCCAGCGACGGGCTGCCGGCTTCGCCGGAGGCGCGGGCCTCGCTCGCTCCGCCGGCGGCGCTCGCGGCCACCTGGACGCTGGCGGCCTGGGCCGCGACGGCGGGCTCGATCAGGAGGCGGGCGCCTATCAACTGCAGCACCGACTGCTTGGTGATGGGTGGGCGGTGGGGTTGGCGAGCACGACGTTGTTGATCGTCGGTCCCACGTAGGTCCCCGAGCCGTGCCGGAACTCGACCGCGCCGGTCGCCTCCAGCTTCCGCAGCGCCTCCCGGATCGTCGGCGTGGTGATCTCGAACCGCTTCGCCAGCTCCCGCGCGGACGGAATCGCATCCCCGGGCGCCAGTTTCCGGTCCCGGATGATCCCGAGGATCGCCTCGGTCAACCGATCCGACAGGCTCGGCCCCGCATCCACCGCTGAGTAAGTCACAAACTGACTAAATCACTTAGCCTCAGTGCCGTCAAGAGTTCGCATCCCTACGACTTCGGCAGTACAGAGGTTCCGCCTGTCGGCGGACGAGATCCGCAGCGCCAAGCGGCAGGCTGGTGCGCATGGCAACGAAGACGGCACTTCGGACCGGAAGCTTGCTCACAGCAACCGTTCTGCTCCTCCCCCTGGAATCCCCGCCGCGCAGGGCGTGGGCGCGCGGGCGCCGCACGCGCTCCTCGCGGCGGCGCCTGGCGCGAGCACGCTCGGCGACCGACTGTTCCCCGGCCTCGGCAACGGGGGCTACGACGCGCCAGTTACGACGTCAGCCTCGACTACCGGACCGGCGCAACGAAGATGCCCGCCAGCGTCACGATGCGGGCGCGCGCTACCCAGTCGTTGTCGCAGTTCAGCCTCGACTCGGCCGGTCAGCAGATCAGTGCGGTGACCGTCGACGGACGGCCGGCGCAGTCCAGCTGGCCAAGGAGAAGCTGACCATCACGCCGGCCCGGCCGCTGTACAAGTACCTGCCGTTCACGGTCCGCGTCGTCTACACCGCCGACCGCTCGCAGAATCCGGTCTCCCCCGGCCTCGACCTGCCGCCGGGCGTCCCCAACCCGTTCACCGTCTGGAACGAGACCCCGGACGGATTCGGCGTGATGGGCCAGCCGAATCGCGCGCACCTGGTCTTCCCGTCGAACGACCACCCGAGCGACAAGGCGCAGTACACGCTCCGCATCACCACGCCGAACGACCGGACCGGGTCGCCAGCGGCCGCCTGCAAGCGAAGTACCGGCACGGCGCCACCACGACCTGGGTCTACCGGACCGCCCACCCGATCAAGACCGATGTCGTCGCGATCGCGGTCGGCAAGTTCCGCACGATCAAGCAGACCGGGCCGCACGGGCTGCCCATCCGCAGCTACCTCGGCCTGGCGCCGTTCCAGGGCAAGAACTACACCGACGCGATGCAGGCCAACGCCGTGCAGACGCCGCAGCAACTCGCCTGGCTGGAGCAGCAGATCGGCAGACCGTTCCCGTACGAGCAGTACGGCGTACTCGGCCTCACCAGCCCGTACGACGGAGTCGCGCTCGAGACGGCCGGGCTCTCGACCTTCGGACTCGCACTCTCGCTGCCACGCGAAGGACGAGGCCGGGACGCTCGTCCATGAGATGACCCACCAGTACTTCGGGGACGCCGTCTCCGTCCGCAGCTGGGACGACATGTGGATCAGCGAAGGACATGCCCGGTACTACGAGCGCAAGTACGACGCGTCGCGCGGCTTCATCGATCTCAACCGGGAGCTCAAGGATCTCTACGAGGCAGACCAGGAGTCGCGTAGCCAGGCCGGGCCGATGGGACACCTGAACAACCAGCTCGGCGTGCTCTTCGACACCGACGTACCCGGCCAGCTGATGCTGACCGGGCTGACACCCTCGTCGGCGATCCCACCTTCCGCAGGATCGAGCAGACCTTCTTCGACCGCTACCGCGATCGCGACGCCAGTTCGCAGGACTACATCGACGTCGCGAACGAGGTCAGCGGACGCGACCTCACGCAGTACTTCCACGCCTGGATCTACGGCACGACCACGCCGCCGATGCCAGGCCACCCGGACTGGCACAGCCCCGCTCCGAAAGCGACACTGATGGACCTCGGAACGGCTTCGGAGGCATCATCAACTGCTGGCGGAACTACTGTCAGGGGTTGACGACGATCGGGGCGCCTTCGAGGTGAGGGACCAGTCGGTGGTGTGGAAGGTGCTGCGGGTCCACCTCGCCGGTGGCGGTGACGTAGTCGATCATCAGCTGGCGGATCTCGACCTGGCGGTTGTAGACGACCGGCGCGGCTTCGACGTGCGGGAAGTTGCCGCCGCCGGACTGGCGGTAGTTGTTGACCGCGACGACGAACTGCTGGTCGGCGGTCACCGGCGCACCGTCGTACGTCAGGTCCGTGATCCGCGAGCCGGCCGGCTTGGCGATGTCGATCTTGTACGCCAGCGGCTTGGTCAGCCCGCCCATGATGTCGTAGTTGTAGTCGGGCGTGCCGCCCGGCGCGGTCGGCGTCACCGCGTTGGTCACCTGGTCGGCCGGGAACGGGCCGGGGCCGCTGACCTGCTTGAAGTAGGTCGCCGAGAACTCCAGGTAGTCCGTGATCTGCGCACCCGTCATCGTCACCGCGAGCAGGGTGTTGTCGAAGATGTAGAGACCGGCCACGTCGCGGACCGAGACGTCACCGGCCGGGATCGCGGCCGCCCGGTTGAACGGCGCCGCGATGGCGAGCACGGGCAGCGTGGCTTGCGGCGTACCGGCGAGGGCCTTGCTGACCGCGTCGGCCTGGATGAAGTTGACGAAGTCGAGCGCGGCCGTGTCCTCCCAGGGTGCGGTCGCGGCGGACATCGCCTCGGTGCAGGTACCGATCTTCGCGTTCACGTAGCCGACGACCTTGTCGTGGTCGGCCTGCAGCAGCGCAGTGACCTGCGGGTCGGCCTCGACGGTGTTGGCGTTCAGCACCTGGCTGTGCCGGCTGACGACCTTCCAGCAGCCGCGCACCTTCTGCAGATCCAGGTCGATCACCGACAGCCGCATGCCCCACTTGAGCGGCTCGGTCAGCACGACCTGCTGGCCGGTGACCTTGTTGGTGACGAGCCGCTCGGGGATCTCCAGGTGCGCGTGCCCGACCAGGACGGCGTCGATCCCGGGGACGCTCTCGGCCATCAGGACCGAGGCGTTCTCCGGAACCGGCAGTGCGTCGCCGTACGACGAGGAGAGGTCCATCCCGGAGTGCGCCGAGACGATCACCACGTCGGCGCCGGCCTTGCGGACCCGCGGCACCCAGAGCTTGGCCAGCTCGACGATGCCGCCGAACTTGATCTTGTTCTCGACGTTCGCCTTGTCCCAGATCGCGATGCCGGGGTTGGTCAGGCCGAGGATGCCGACCGTGATCGGGCGCTCGCCGGGCACGTGCACCCGCTTCAGCACGTACGGCGGGAAGACGGGCAGCCCGGTCGTCCAGTCCTGCGCGTTCGCGCCGAGCAGCGGGAACCTCAGCTGCCGCTGGAACTTGCGGAGGATGTCGAGCCCGTAGTTGAACTCGTGGTTGCCGAGCGCGGCGGCGTCGTACCCGATCGCGTTCATCGCGGCGGCCATCGGGTGGATGTGGCCGCCGGTGATCGGCTCGATCTTGGCGAAGTAGTACGCCAGCGGGGTGCCCTGGATGGTGTCCCCGGCGTCGAGCATCAGCGGGGCCGGGCTGTGCCGGCCGATCTGCTTGCGGTACGGCCTTCACCAGGGTGGAGATCTTCGCCAGCCCGATGTCGTTGTGCGCGGTGTCGTCGTACTCCGCGTTCTTGAAGTAGTCCCAGTTGAAGACGTTGCCGTGCAGGTCGGTGGTGCCCAGCACGCTGAGCCGGACCGTCTTCGGCTGATGGCCGCCCTGCGTACCGGCGTACGCGGGGACCGCCTGGAAGCCCGCGGCGGCCAGCGCCGCAGCGGCCCCGCCGATCACCGTTCGCCTGCCCACGGTCTGAGAGTTCTCCGTCATTGTCCGCCTCACGCGTCGTTGAGATGTGGCATCCAGCACCTTACGCGGGGCGGATTTCGAGATGGCCCCGGTCACGGGAGAGGATGCAACTCATGACCTTGCCGTCAGGCAAACTTCTGCTCGCCGCCGCCCTCCTGCTCTGCACCGCCCTCGCCCAGACCGCCCGCCCGGCCCCCGATCAGCCGACCGCGCAGACCGCCACCCCGTCGGTCCGGCCGGTGGCGCACGTCCCGCTCACCGTCCACCTCGGCAAGCGGGGCAAGTCCCCGGCCCGCGACCGGCAGGGCAACTCCAAGCCGGCGCCCTGGGACCTGAGCACGCACGGCGCGAAGGCGCTCTACCTCACCTTCGACGACGGACCGCACCCGATCTACACGCCGAAGGTGCTCGCCGTCCTCGCCAAGCACCACGCGAAGGCCACCTTCTTCGTGCTCGGCCGCGAGGTCGCCGCGCACCCGGAACTCCTCGATGTCGAGCGCGCCGCCGGCCATCACGTCGGCAACCACACCTGGGACCACCCGATGCTCACGCAGCTGACCGACGCCCGGATCCGGCAGGAGATCTCCACCGGCGTGAAGTCGCGCTGCTTCCGGCCGCCGTACCGGGACACGAACAAGAAGGTGGAGGCGATCGCCGCGTCGTACCACTTCCACCAGATCCTCTGGGACGTCGACACCAACGACTGGAAGAAGCCGGGCGCGGCCGCGATCGAGCGCGCGATCCTGCGCGGCGCGCACCCGGGCGCGATCATCTTGATGCACGACGGCGGCGGCAACCGCACCGAGACCGTCGCCGCGCTGGACCGCGCGCTCACCAAGCTCGCGGCGCAGGGATACTCGTTCCGCTCGCTACCTTGTTGAGATGGTCGCTTTCCCACCGGAGAAGTGCTTCAGCGCCTGATCGATGATGTGCACGGGCTGGTCGAGGGACTTCACGAGATAGAGCCCGGTCGGCCTCAGCAGCGGGCTCGGCTTGACGACAGCCCGTACTGCGGGTTGGTCGAGGCCTCGCACCCCCGCGCTGGTCGCCGCGATCCCCGGGGCCAGATCGAGATGCAGCACGAACTGCCCGAACACCTTCTCCTGCTTGAACCCCTGCACGGTCGTCCACGGCAGAGACACCGGGTACGGCGCTCCGTCGCACGCGAGCTCCAGCCCTTTCGGTGACATCCGGAAGGCGACCGGCGGCAGCTCGTTCTTCTCGTACCAGCCCTGGCGTTCCTTCTCCAGCTTGCAGGCCAGCACCGTACTCGCCACCAGCGGCGACATGGCGAGGATCAGCAGCAACGCGAACGGCCACATCCCGGATCCCTGGAACGCGATCAGCGCATACAGGGCCACGATGATGCCCACGGCACCGATCGCCGCGGTCACCCAGGCGCCGCGGCGCAGGCCTTGCCGCACGACCTCGCGCCGCTGCACCACCGCGTCCCGATCGATGCTCACGACAAACGTCTGCTGCGCTTCCATCCCCGAAGCCTCTCAGCCCAAGGGGCGCATCAGGTGGTGTGGGGGGTCAGCCGGTGACGGCCTGGTGGGTCTTGACGGGCTTCGGGACCGGAGCAGCCGGGACGTTCCCGGGCTCGGAGGGCTGCGGGATCGTCGGCTGCTTGGTCGGCTTCGGGGTGGGCTTGGCCGCGGTCGGCTTCGCGCAGGTGGCGGAGGCGAGTTTGAGCACCTCGGCACCGTTCCCGAGGTCGATCGTCAGCGCGGTGATCGTGAACGATCCGTCCGAGCTCTTGGTCTGCTCGTTCACGGTGATCTTCGCCAGCGGCGCGGCCGGGATCGTGAAGCTCTGCTTGGTGCTCGGGATCGCGATCTTCTGCCCGAGCAGGGTCAGCGACCCGATGTCGATCGCGCCGGAATCGCCGGTGCAGTAGACGTTCACGCTGTCGAGCGCGAGCAGCGAGCTCGGCGGGGTGAGCAGCAGCTTGCACAGATCCGGCAGGTTCTTGACCGGCAGGTCCTTGGTGCTCAGCTTCGGCAACGGCAGCCCGAGATCGGGCAGCGGCAGCTCGGGGATCGGCAGATCGTCGGCCCCGGTGGCCGGCAGGGTGTCGCAGCTCTTCTTCAGGTCCGGCGGGATCTTGATCTGGTTCAGCAGATCCGGGCCGACGGTGACATCGAAGAGTTCGACCGACGCCGAGTCGTTGCCGGCGGACACGTTCGCCGCCCGGAGCGCGATCAGCGGGTTCTTCGGCAGCTCGAGTGCGGCGGTCGTGTGCCGCTTCCCGTCCGGCGATTCGGCGTACGGGGTCTTGGCCACCGGCACCTGGCCTGTCGCGAAGAGTCCGTACGCCGACGAGGGCTTGCCCGCCGCCGTACCGGTCGGCGTGCTGGCCACCAGGCTGAACGTCACCAGGCCGGTCACAGCCGCAAGCGTCAGGACGGTCGGTCCGAAGTGTCGTCGCATAGGTAGGTTCCTCACCTTGTCACTTGCTGTCGATCAGGACGAGGGTGCCGAGGGGCACCTGCTGAAGCTTGGCGAGCGCCGTACGAGGGACGCGCACGCACCCTGCGCTGATGGCTGCTCCGAAGACATCCGGGCGCGGCCAGCCGTGGATCGCGACCGTGCCCGGCCCGCCACCGAAGGTGTCGAGGGTCGGGCTGTGCGCTCCCAGCGGCAGCACCACCGGGGACGCGGAGCGGGTCTTGTCGATGATGGAGCCGAGCAGGAAGGTCCGGCCGGGCGGCGTCGGCGTCGCCTTCGCGCCCACGCCCGCCTTCCACTCCCCGAGGCTCTTGCCCTTCTCGAAGAGCTCGATCGTGCGCGAGCCGGTGTGCACGCGGACCAGGTACGACGAGGCCGCGCGATCCAGGTTCTCGTCCTGGATCCAGCCGGTCGACCGGTTCGGCTTCGAGGGCAGCAGCACCCGGACCCAGCCGTCGGCCTTCTCCACCACCGGCAACCAGGTCGCCCCGAACTGGGTCGGCGCGATCTTGCCGAACGCCTCCGCGTCGGGCGCGGTGTAGAGCGCGGTCTCGGCCCGCGGATGCACCACCAGCCCGTCGGTCCCCGCGAACGGCTCCGGATCCAGCGGCGCGGACGCGATCGTGGTCTGGGTCGACGAGGCGGTCAGCTTGGCGAAGTCGACCGGCGGCAGCTCGTCGTCGTGCCGGTTCCCCAGCACCCCCACGACCGCCACCACACCGAGCAACGCGAGCACAGCCAGGGCCCCGACAGACCCACCGCCCCGCTCGCTGCCCCACCCGTGCGCATACACCCGCTCCCCGTAAGCCTGCCCAACCGCAGCAACCGATGTCCGCAGACGACAATAAGCCGTTTGACCCGATCACGCCAGGCCTTGTGACCCACCAGTAGCAAGTTCATCCTGTGCCACCACAACTACCCTCTGCCACCAATCGCAGAGGTTTGGAGTTACAGGCGGCGGCCCGCCCACGTCCACGCGTAGACGCCGTCGTCGACTGCGGCGCCGCCTTCGCCTAGTTCCAGGGGGCGGAAGGTGTCGACCATGACCGCTAGTTCCTCGAAGGACTCGGCGCCCAGGGAGGCTTCGATGGCGGAAGGCTGGGGGCCGTGGGCGTAGCCGCCGGGGTGGAGGGAGATGGAGCCCAGACCGATGCCCGAACCCTTGCGGGCTTCGTAGTCGCCGCCGCAGTAGAACATGACCTCGTCGGAGTCGACGTTGGAATGGTAGTAGGGAACGGGGACCGACAAGGGGTGGTAGTCGACCTTGCGGGGGACGAAGTTGCAGATGACGAAGTTGTAGCCCTCGAAGACCTGGTGGACGGGTGGCGGCTGGTGGATCCGGCCGGTGATGGGCTCGAAGTCGCGCACGTTGAACGTGTAGGGGTAGAGGCAGCCGTCCCAGCCGACGACGTCGAAGGGGTGGGTCGCGTAGGTCATCCGCGTGCCGACGATCCCGGCCGCGCCGTGGCCGCGATGCTTGACCAGCACCTCGATGTCATTGCCCTCAACAACAAAGGTCGAGGCCGGGGTGACGAGATCGCGTTCGCAGTACGGCGAGTGTTCGAGGAACTGACCGAAGCGCGACAGGTAGCGCTTCGGTGGGGCGATGTGGCTGTTCGCCTCGATGCAGTACGCCGAAACGCCGTCCGGCCCGGGCAGCCACCGATGCGTCGTCGCCCGCGGGATCAGCACATAGTCGCCCTCAGCGGCACTCAGTACGCCGAACACCGTCTCGACCGTCGCCGAGCCCTTCTCGATGTAGACACACTCGTCGCCGATCGCGTTCCGGTAGTACGGCGAGTCCGCTTCCGCCACGACGTACGAGATCCGGACGTCGCCGTTGCCCAGCACCAGCCGGCGATGCTCGACGACATTGGAGCCGGCAGCGGCCCCGGCCTCGAACAGGTCGTGCAGGCGCAGGTGGCGCGGCGTCAGCGGATGGTTGGGGGTGGTGGCGAGGTCGGGCAGCTCCCACACCTGGGAGTCGACGATCGCCGACGGCACCCCTGAGTGGTACAGCAACGACGAGTCCGACGAGAACCCCTCCTCGCCCATCAGCTCCTCGTAGTACAGCCCGCCGTCCGGTTTGCGGAACTGTGTGTGCCGCTTCGGCGGAACCTGCCCGACCTGCCGGTAGAACACCATGAAACCCATCCCAACGACGTACGTTTATCGGACACATGTGTCCGCTTACCGAAAGCATCCGTTAGGCTCGGAGCCATGTCAACCATCCCTGCCCTGTTCCGGCACCTGGTCGACGACGCCGCGATGTTCCCGCCCGGGGAGTTACCGCTGGTCGACGCGGTGGCCGCGCACCGGGAGCATCGCCAGGCGCCGTACGCCGACCTGGTCGGCCCGTTCGTCTGCACCGACGAGAACCTGATGAAGGTCGCCGCCCAAGCCGGCGCAGACCCGCTCGAGGTCTCCGTCGTCATCACCGGCGGAGCGGGCGGCATCGAGCCGGCCGTCCGGTACGGCGATCGCTCGGCGAACCTGGTCGTCAAGGCGATCGAGGTCCGGCTGCGCTCCGAGGACGACCTGTCCCGCAACGCGCTCCGGGTGGTCCGCGCCTGCGACGACTGCCTGGACGAGGAGAACGCGTTCGTCGAGATCGGCCTGGACGGCGCCTGGGAGCGCGCCCTCGACGTCGTCGCCGACGCCGGGTACGCCGCCAAGCTCCGGACCGGCGGGCTGGATCCGTCCCTGTTCCCCACCGCGGACCAGGTCGCGGCCTTCATCACGGCCTGCCTCGATCGCGAGGTCGCCTTCAAATGCACCGCCGGCCTGCACAACGCCGTACGGCACACAGCAAAAAACGGGGAAGGAAGGAAGAGCAAGGGCGGTGTGTTCGAGCACCACGGTTTTCTCAATGTCTTGCTCGCCACCCGCGCTTCGCTGGACGGCTCGAGCCAGGACGAGGTCGCCGCACTCCTGGAGAACCGCGACGGTGCAGCCCTTGCAGCGAAGGCATCCGAGCTGTCGGAGGACCAGGCCATCAGCACCCGGCGATGGTTCACCTCGTTCGGGTCCTGCAGTATCGACGAACCCCACCACGACCTGACCGCACTAGGCCTGCTGGAGGCGAAGTGACCTGGATCGACATCCCGGCGGACTCCCCGTTCGGACCCGAGAACCTGCCGCTCGGCGTCTTCCGGACCGGCGACGAGACGCCCCGGGTAGGCGCCGCCATCGGCACGCAGGTCATCGACCTCGCCCGGCTCGCGCCCGAGCGGGATGAATTCGACCAGCCGTCCCTCAACGCCTTTCTCGCGCTTGGCCGACCGGCTTGGCAGGCGACGCGGACCTGGTTGCTCGACCTGGTCGGCGACGACAGGAACAGATACGCCCTCGAGCCATACCTGATCCCCCAAGCAGACGTACAGATGCTGCTGCCGTTCGAGGTTGCGGACTACGTCGACTTCTACGCCTCCGAGCATCACGCGACCAACGTGGGCAGGCTGTTCCGCCCCGACGCCGAGCCCCTGCTGCCGAACTGGAAACACCTCCCGGTCGGCTATCACGGCCGGGCCGGCACGGTAGTTGCCAGCGGCACCGACATCGTCCGGCCCAGCGGTCAGCGCAAGGCGCCGGGCGACGACACCCCGACGTACGGGCCGTCGCAGCGGCTCGATATCGAGGTGGAGCTCGGGTACGTCGTCGGCAGTCCGTCGACGCTCGGCAGCCGGGTCTCCGTCGAGGACTTCGCCGAGCACGTGTACGGCGTAGTGGTGCTGAACGACTGGTCCGCCAGGGACATCCAGGCATGGGAGTACGTCCCGCTCGGCCCGTTCCTCGGCAAGTCGTTCGCCACCTCGATCTCCCCCTGGGTCGTCTCGCTGGACGCCCTGGAGGCGAGCAAGGTCCCCCTCGCGAAGCAGGAGCCGGCCGTCCTGCCGTACCTCGCGGGTGACTTGACGAACTTCGACATCACCTTCGAGGTGCACTGGAACGGCCAGTTGGTCAGCACCCCGCCGTACCGGGAGATGTACTGGTCGGCCGCCCAGATGCTCGCGCACCTTTCGGTCAACGGCGCCTCGGTCCGGACCGGCGACCTGTTCGCCTCCGGCACGGTCAGCGGCGGCGAGAAGGACCAGCGCGGCTCGTTCCTCGAGCTCAGCTGGGGCGGCCGCGAGCCGATCACCGTCAACGGCGAGGAACGCTCCTTCCTGCAGGACGGCGACGAGGTCACCATCACCGCCTGGGCCCGGACGCCGGACGGCACCCGCATCGGCCTGGGCAGCGTCACCGGGAAGATCCTTCCGGCGCGCTGAATCAGCTGAGCAGGAGGGCGGAGTCCCAGGACACCCGGGTCCCGCGGGCATAGGCGTCGAGGGCGAGCGCGATGCCCGCGGCGCCCTCCATCAAGCCGGGCAGGTCGAGATACAGATCCGCGACGGGTTGGTAGTACCGGTAACCGAAGGGCGCGGCCGGGTCGAAGCGGTCCACGAGCCCGGCGGCGATGTCGTCGGCAGCACGTCCGAACTCCTCGCCCGGGTGGGACAGGTCGAACTGAGAGCAGAGATGAAGCATCCCTGCCCACCCGTGACACAGCGCATCGTCCGTGATCCCCCAGTCCTCGACCGGACGCCGGAGCAGCGAACTGAAGGCTTCGAGGCCTGCCTCGGCCCACTCCGCCCGTCCCAACGCGATCGCCGCGAACTCCAACGCCCGGGCGATCCCGGGTGCGCCGTAGCACCAGGACGCGCGGGCCGGTCGAGGCGTCTGCCCCGCATCGCGATCCGCGTAGTACGCGAGCGGCACGTACGGCGTCCAGTAATTGCCCCACTCATCCTTCTCGCGCCATTCGAGCAGCCAGTCGGCGATGCACTCGATCGCCTCGGCCTGACCGGCAACTCGTACTCCGGCGGTCCAGGCCAGCGAGAGCAACGCCAACGGACCCGGGATCCCGTGGGCGAGACCGAAGTTCACCTGGCCGCGCTCGAACTCCGGTCCGACCATCATTCGTTCGGTCCCGTCGAACCACCACCCCGGCACCGGTACGCCGTCCACCACGAGCGGTTCCCGCAGTGACACCAGACAACCGAGCACCTCCCGCAGGACGTCGTGGCGGCCGCGGCCGAGCAGGTAGCGGCCGATCCCGCTCAGTCCACTCACCGTGTCGACCACCCCGGCACAGGTCGGGATCCCGGCCTGGCGGGTGGCCTCGTGCACACTCACCAGCCAGCGCGCATGCTCGATCATCCGGTCGTCGAGCCGGGCCAGGATCCCGGCGTAGTCACCGGGCTCCTGGGCGGCCAGCCGGGTCGCCGTCGCCAGCGCGCCGAGTCCCTCGAGCGCTCCACCGACCGGGCTCGTCTTCGTCGCGGCCATGGTGCGCAGCAGGTAGTCGTGCGCGACCTCGCGTTCGCCCAGTTCGGAGTACAGGATCGCGAGCGCGCCCGGGCCCCGCGACAGCGTGCCCGGGTCCCACGGTGGGCAGCGCTGGGCGGCGATCTCGACCGCGTCGCCGTTGGCCGTGGTCGCGCCGATGACCCGGTCCGGATCGCGGAGCCGGCCGGCCAGTTCGGTGACGATCGCTGCCGCCCGGTCCTTCATCGGCCGTGCCTGCGCTGATCGAGTCGACGCCGCAGACCGGCCCGCAGTACGCCGTACGCGCGGTTCTCGGCAGCTCGATCCATCCCGAGCAGGCGATTGGCGTGCATATGCAGGACGCTCATCACCGCTTGCGGATTCGCCCGAACCACCTCGCCGTAGCGGGTCGCCGCCACGCGTCGTTGCTGCCAGCAATCAAGTGGCTGGAAGTCCTGCAGCAGTTGGACGAACTCGGCGCGTGTCGCCTGCGGAACCTGGTTCGACAGGTCGATCGGATAGGTATCGACGAACCACTGCTCGAGATCGCCGAGGCTTCTCAGCAGGTCCAGCTGGTTCAATGCCACCAGGGACTCGATCGGCAGGTCGAGCTTCAGCTTCAGCTGTTCGATGACCGCCCGGCTGTCGGCACAGAAGACCTCCTCGGCCGTCTGCAGCGCCTCCGGGCCGCCGTACCGGGCGGTCTCGGGCTCGTACTCGTCCAGCACCACCGTGCGGATCAGCCCGGTCGAGGCCGCATCCCGCGCCCAGTCGTGCAGAACCGCCGGATCGCCGCGATGGAAACGAAGGCGCAGATGCGCGTCAGGATCCTTGTAGCGAAGGAAGAACCATTTGCCGACGCCCATTCGTTCGACCAGTCGCGAGACTGGGCCGCTGAGCAGTCCGTCGTGCAGGTCAGCGGCCGCGTAGACCTTCGCAGAGAGCCACTCCCCGCCGGGGAGGTGGCGGATCCTGGCTGCGTTCGCAGTACGCCAGGACGGGTTCGACGGCACGACTTCCCGCTCGGCGGTCGACACGAGCGGGATCACCAACTCGTTGGCGTGGCCGGCCGTCACCCCGAATCCCGGACCGTACTCCGCAGGGGTCTCGCTCACGACCGACTCGGGCTGTTTGCGGAGCTGGTCACGGAGCAGCCGGCGATGCATCGGGACGCGCAGGTCCAGGTCGAGATGATGGTCGAAGATGCTGACCCGGACGACGTCCGGCACCTCGAGCCGGTCGCGCCACCGGTCCAGCGTGTTGTTCCACTCCCGGGTGTCCAGCTTGCCCGAACCCAGCTCAGGATCCGTTCGCCACAAGGCGGGAGCAAGAATGCTCCGCCCGGATCGCACCCGGGGCAGCCGGGGCAGCACCTCCAGCCGGCCCCACTGCCACGGTGTCCAATGGCGGCGCCCGACCAGTCCGACCGCGGCCAGGAACCGGGCCGCGTTGGGCACCTCGGTCACGATGTTGAGCATGTTCGGGCGGATCACCCGCAGTTCGCGATCGACCTTGGACGAGGTCAAGTAGAGCCGGTCACCGGTGGTGCCGACGGCAACGTCCCGGACATCGATGACGCCCGGATCGACGGGATCGGCGAACGTCCCCACCGACAGCAGGTGCGGCAGCAGCCGCGACACCCGAAGAACATTCCCGGACCGCGGCTCGTAGGGCTGGAAGTCGACCTGCACGGCCAGCGGCCCGGAGCCGGCGGCGAGCAACTCCGCCAGCTGTTCCTCGAGTCCGAGCATCGAGGCGAACCGTCCGATCATCGCGCCCGCGGTGACCGATCCACTGGTTGCCGCCAGCAAGAACTCTCCGCGCTCGACCGCTTCGGCCGACTCGGCCAACAGTTGCGCGCACAGATCGAGTGAGTCCGGCGCAGCGTCGTCGGACTCCCCCGCCAGCCGGTCGACGAGCGCGTCGTCGAGCACCAGCTCGGCCGACCCCAGCATGGCCGCGAGCAATTGGTCGCGCGTTGCCGGGTAGACGTTGTTCGGTTCATTACCGCCCGATCGTTCCCCGCGCGGTACGCGATAGCCGGCCGGCGGTCCCAGACCGAGCTGGGGATCCAGCAGTTCGAGCACCGGCACCACGCGATCGGTGCCGTAGCGATCCAGGAATTCTTCGTGGTACGCCAGCAGTCGAGGCAGTCCGCCACCCTGCGGCGACAGTCGCCACAACACCTCTGCCACCCTCGCTGCTTCGTCGGCCACCACCTGCGGCAATCGCACGTCCGCATCGAGCCGCAGATCGACCTGCAACGGCGGCTTCGCCGTCTCCACCACCTCGTACGCCGCTGCAGTGGCCGCTCGCCACTTCTGGCGACCGCCTTCCAGCGCATACTCGCGTCCCACTTCAGGCAGCGGCGCATATTCGCCGAGCAGGATCTCGCGCTCCAGCAACTGCCCGAGCAACTCGTCGGCGTCCGCCACCGACGCTTCCGGATGCGCCAGGAGCAAGCGATCCCGCAGTACGGCGTACTCGATCGGCCGGGCGGCGGCCTCGCGGAGCAGCTGGACCACGGGCGTGTTGGCGATGGACAGCTGACGGCCGGGCTCTTCGTCGGTGAGCTTGCGTAGGTAGCGCAGGACCACCCGATCGCCCCGAACCTCTGCCAGATTGTTCGCGACGACTCTGACGGGCAGCTGAGACCGCTGGGCCGCGTGCAACCAACCGGAGTCGGGGGCGACGGACCGCGTATGCGTCGAACCGATGCGCACCTTCGCTGTTCGATCGAACTGCACGGGCGCGACGCCGGCCAGCAATCCGAACGGCGTCGGGCGACCGCTCATCCTGAGCAGGTATCGCGTGGTGGCGAGGACCGCACGTTCGAGCTTGGCCCGCTCCGGCTTCGTCGGGCCGGGCGCTCCTTCGGCGAGCAGCTTGTCCAGGGTCCGGGCGAGCGACGAACTGGACACCTCGATCGCCTCGAACAGCTTGGGGTCCGCGAGGACCTCACCCAGATAGGCGCACAGCTCGCCGGAGGTCGCCGTCTCCGGGTCAGGTGCCGTCCGGGTCGGTGCTGCGGCGGCGCCAGGTGCACTCGCCAGCCGCAGCACCGCGAACGAGCCCGGCCGGAACTCGCCCGATCGGGTCACGTCGAGGGATCCGGATTCTCAGGCGCAACAGGGGACGCAGGCTGCGATCCCGAGCGCGTAGGTGTTCCTGGTCCCCGGCGTCAGACCGCTCTTCTCGTCGACCTCGCGGGCGTCCTCGGGGCGGGCCGGCCGGTCCAGGGCCGGGTCGGAGGCGGGGATGACATCGATGTCCAGCTCGAATGCGGTGAGGCTCATAGCGCTGTCCCTTCGCTCGGAACGGGTAGCCGGTCGACTACCTTCCGCGACAGCCAACACCCTCGCCGGGCAGTTTTCAACCGTTGCCCAGGTAGACAACGTAGCAATTTTCCCGGTCGGCGATCGTGTCAAGAGCTCGGGCCTGGTCACTTAATCGTTCACTAATTCTGTTCGTTAGTGTTCGTTTCTATTGACTAATTAGCGGTTACGTACGCAGAATCCGTGGCACAGCGACCCGCCTGTCAGGAGTTCTCTCGTGTCCAGACCTGTTCTTCCCGCCCTTGCGGCTGCCGCTCTGACGGCCGGCCTGCTCGTCGCCGGACCGGCGCCGAGCGTCCACGCACAACCCGCCGCAGCCGAGCTGACGCTGCGGTCGGCCACCTTGACGGTCTCCGTCGCCAGCGACTTCCCCCGCGTCGTCCGGTACGTCGACAACGCGTCCGGCCAGGCCCTCGGCGGCCAGCCCGACGCGATCTCCACCGTCACCATCAACGGCAAGGCCCAGACCGCCCACCTCACCGCCGCCCCCGTAGTCAGCACCACCAGAGCCGACTACAAGCTGGCCTTCGACGCACTCCCCGGAGTCGAGCTGGACGCCAGCCTCGCCCTCGCCGGCCGGGTCACCACGTTCAAGATCGACGCCGTCCGCGACACCGCGACGAGCCGGGTGAACACGATCGACATCCCGGACCAGGACCTGGTCTCGGTCGCCAGCACCGATGCCGGCGCGACAACGGCCTTCACCACGCTCGATCCCGACTCCACCCGGACGGCGGACAAGATCACGCCGGTGACCGCCTCGACCGCAGCTGAGTCGGCGCCCACCGGAGCGGCGTACGCGTTCGTGAACACGAGCGGCCTGGCAGCGGGGATCGAGACCAACTCGACGTACGACAAGCCGTCCGGGCAGTCCGTGGACGACGGAGCGAGGTTCTGGCACCGGGCTCGCAAGGCCGCGGACGGGACCAGCCGGGTCGGCGTCTGGAGCGGCCAGTGGACCTACCGGGCCGACACCTCGCCGTACACCGAGCCGTTGCCCTGGGCAAAGGTCGTGGTGACCCCGGACGCGAACAACGACCACACGGTCGACTGGCAGGACGGCGCGATCGCGTTCCGCTCGATCATGGTCGAGCCGAAGGGCGGCGACCTGGTCAAGGACCGGGTGATCACCCACATCCCGTTCAACTTCGCCAGCCAGGCGACGCATCCGTTCCTGCGCACGCTGGACGACGTCAAGCGGATCTCGCTGTCCACCGACGGCCTCGGGCAGCTGGCAGTGCTGAAGGGGTACGGCTCCGAGGGCCACGACTCGGCCCACCCCGACTACGGCGGCAACTACAACGTCCGCGCGGGCGGCCTGACCGACCTCAACACCCTGCTCAAGAAGGGCAAGGGCTGGAACGCCGCGTTCGGCGTCCACGTGAACGCGACCGAGTCCTACCCCGAGGCGAACGCCTTCAGCGAGGACCTCGTCGACAAGTCCGCCAAGGGCTGGAACTGGCTGAACCAGAGCTACTACATCAAGCAGCGCCCTGATCTTGCCTCCGGCAACATCGTCAAGCGCTTCCAGCAACTGCGCGACGAGACGGACAAGAACCTGCAGGAGCTCTACATCGACGTGTACTACCAGTCCGGCTGGCTGGCCGACGGTCTGACCCGGCAGCTCGCCGACCAGGGCTGGCAGATCGCCACCGAGTGGGCCGACCGGCACGAGCGCACCTCGCTGTGGTCGCACTGGGCGAACGACCTGGACTACGGCGGCCCGACCAACAAGGGCCTGAACAGCCAGATCATCCGGTTCACCCGCAACCACGAGAAGGACGTCTGGAACGGCGACCCGATCCTCGGCCAGTCCTCCATCGTCGAGTTCGAGGGCTGGACCGGCGAGACCGACTGGAACAAGTTCTACGCCAACATCTGGCAGCGAATCTGCCCGCGAAGTTCCTGCAGCAGCAGAAGATCACCGACTGGAACCCGAACAACATCACCTTCACCGGTGGCGTCGCGCGGCACGATCGAGAACGGCAAGCGGACCTTCTACGACGGTACTGCGAAGGTGCTCGACGGCGACAAGTACCTGCTGCCGTGGGACGACAACAAGAAGCTCTACCACTACAACCCCGAGGGCGGCCTGACCGCCTGGCATGTGCCCGCCTCGCTGGCGGCGACCGACCAAGTTCACCGTCTACAAGCTGACCGACACCGGCCGGGTCAAGGTCGGCACTGCCCCGGTCCGCAAGGGCGTCGTCACCCTCGACGCCGAGCCCGGCCAGCCGTACGTCCTGTACCCCGACAAGGCGCCGCAGCAGCCGGCCGCTCAGTGGGGCGAGGGCAGCCAGGCTCAAGGATCCCGGCTTCAACGCGGGTGACCTGAAGGCCTGGCAGCCGACCGGCTTCGCGAAGATCGACACCCTCGCCAACGGCCAGCACGTCGCCGCCTTCGGCCCGGAGCAGGCGTCGGTGCAGCAGCAGCATCACCGGCCTCACCAAGGGCAAGACCTACAGCGCCTCGGCCTGGATCGAGGTCGAGCCCGGCAAGTCCCGGCCGACGACGCTCGACGTCAACGGCACCAAGGTCACCGTGACCCGATCGACCGCGAAGAACATGGTCGCGTCGGACGACAAGCAGGACGCCTACTACCAAAGGGCCCGCGTCGTTTTCGATGCCAAGGGCACCAGTGCGACGTTGTCCATCACAGCGGCCGACGGTACTGCGCGGGTCCGCGTCGACGATGTCCGTGTCGTCGAGACGACCCGGCCGGCCGCGGGCCTGGTCGACGACTTCGAGCACACCGATCAGGGCTGGGGCCCGTTCCTGAAGGGCGATGCGGGTGGCACGACCGATCCCCGGACGGTCCTGGCTCGCAAGCACGCGCCGTACACGCAGGCCGGCTGGAACGGCAAGCTGGTCGACGATGCGCTCGACGGTGACTGGTCGCTGAAGTCGCACGAGGAGAACGAAGGTCTCGTCTACCGGACCGCACCGTGGACCGTCGGCTTCAAGCCGGGTCACAAGTACAAGGTCGGTTTCGACTACGAGAGCGGCGTTGCCGGGCAGTACACCTGGGTGCAGGGCGTCGACCGGCCGGACTCGGTCGAGGTGCGACTCGACGCCGATCGGCGAGCAGCGGACGAAGGCAGCCTTCTCGCAGGAGTTCGTGGCCGGTTGTGGCGGCGACTACTGGGTCGGGTTGCGCAAGCTCTCGTCCGGCGGCGACCAGGCCGACTTCGTGATCGACAACTTCGCCGTCACCGACCTGGGCGCGTCCGACGAACCGGCCGACTGCACTTCGGTCAGCCTGTCGGGTCTCAACGGTCTGGTCTCCGGCGAGGCGAACACCGTCGTGACGACCTTCACCAACAACGACGTGAAGGCTGTGAACGACATCACCCTCGCCCTCCAGGCGCCAGCCGGTTGGGCCGTCGAGGCGACCACTCCCGCAACTCACGCCACCGTTGCGGCAGGCGCCACCGTCACCACCTCATGGTCGGTGACCCCGCCTGCCGGAACACCGGCCGGCAAATACGGGCTCACGGCAACAGGTGGTACTGCGACAACCTCCGCCGAGGCGACCCTGCTACCCCCGGGGATCGTGCCGCAGTCGCGGATCAAGGTGGTCGATGCCGACAGCGAGGACGTCGCGACCGGTGGGGCGGCGATCGGAGCCCTGGATGGGGATCCGAGCACGCTGTGGCACTCGGCGTGGTCCGAAGTACCGACTCCTGCGGGCTTCCCGCATCACATGACGCTTGATCTCGGTTCGACGTACCAGGTGGACGGATTCAGCTACCTGCCCAGGCAGAGCGGGACGAACGGGATGTTCAAGGGGTACGAGATCTACGTCAGTGCCGATGGGCAGACGTGGGGATCGCCGGTGAAGACGGGTGAGTTCCCGAACTCGACGGCTGTGCAGCGGGTCGACTTCACCGCGACGGCCGGCCGGTATGTGAAGTTCGTCGGCACCAGCTCCTTGAATGGTGCGGTGTTCGGCTCGGCGGCTGAGTTCAACGTCTACGGGACCCACTAGAAATAGAAAAGGAGCAGCGGCGCCACACCCCGCCCCGGGAGTGGCGCCGCTGATCTGTTCCAGTGTGCACGATGGAATCAAATCCCCCCGCACACCGGTGGATCACTTGGTGATGTTGACCGCGACGGCCGCGCTGGCGGTGCTCGCCGCGACGACGCGGAACTTGTTCACGCCGACCCGGCCGCTCTTCACCCAGACGGAGTAGGTCGAGGCCGAGGTCACCTTGGTGGTGGCCGCGAAGTTGACCCACTTGCCGTTCTCCAGGCGCTGCACCTGAACGACGGTGTTCTTCGCGATACCGGTGGTCTTGCCGGTCAGCGAGACCTTCGCCCACGCCTTGGCGGTGGTGTGGTCGGACTTGATGCTGATCGTCTTGGCCGCGACGGCCGGACCGGTGGCGGCCGCCGTGATCCGGGTGGTGTCCGGGGTGGCGTTGGCCGACAGAGCGCCGGCGACACCGATCGCACCGGCGGCCAGGGCGATCCCGGAGACGACGGCGGCCGAACGACGAACGAGCTGAGTACGCATGATTGGTGGTTTCCCCTCGTATGTAACGGATTCCCTTGAACCCGACATCCCAAGAGACGCCGCGATGCGACGAGAAGTTGTGTTACAGCTCCGTCTCAGGTGTTGCCGGAAGCACCAACCTGGCAAGGGCTCCGCCCGACAGGGCAGAACCGAAGGTGAGCTCCGCGCCGAGCACCTTGGCATGACCCGCGGCGATAGTCAGGCCGAGGCCGTGGCCGACGCCGCGCTCGGCCATCCCGGACCGGAACCGACGGGGGCCCTCGGCAATCAATTCCTCCGGGTAGCCGTTGCCGTGGTCGACCACCTCGATCACCCGGCCCTGCACGGTCACCTCGATCGGCGGCTTGCCGTGCCGCAGCCCGTTGACGATCAGGTTGGCCAGGATCCGCTCGATCCGGCGCGAGTCGGTCGAGACCGTCTCCTCCGGACCGACCCGGTGCACGACGACGCTGTCCGGCGCGAGCGACTGCTGCATCCGCAGCCGGCCGACCGCCGAACCGACGAACGCGCCGAGGCCGAGGTTCTCCAGATCGGCCTGTTCGACACCGGAGTCGAACCGGGCGATCTCCAGCAGGTCCTCGACGAGTCTGCGCAGCACCTTCGCGCGGTCGCGGACCAGTTCGCTGGGTCGTCCCGGGGGCAACAGCTCCGCAGCCGTCAGCAGGCCGGTGACGGGCGTCCTGAGGTCGTGCGCGACATCCGCGGTGAACCGGCGCTCGGCTTCCAGCTGACCGCGCAGCGAACTGGCCATCGTGTCGAGTGCCGTGGCCAGACCGGCCACCTCGTCCTTGCCCCGGCCGACCGAACCGACGGCCGACGCGTCCAGCTCACCGCCCGCGATCCGCCGCGCAGTACTGGCGACCGCGACGATCCGCCGGGACAGGCTGCCTGCCAGGACGACGCTGACCAGCGCGAGCAGCGCGACCGTGCCGCCGCCACCGATGATCAGGGCCCGGCGCAGCGCGTCCATCGAGGCGTCGTTGACGTCGTAGTCCTGCACGATCGACAGGATCCGGCCGTCCTTGACCGTGGTCGCGGCCCACATCTTCGCGTTCGGCGAGGCGGTCTTGAAGGTGGCCCGCTTGCCGCTCTTCACCGAGTCCCGCAGCTGCGGCGGCAGGTCCGGGTCGTTCAGCCGCGACCCGAACAGCGGGACGTCGTTGCGGTCGAAGCTCTCCGCGGCCAGCTGGATCCGCTCGTCCGCGGAGATCCGGGTCCGGTCCAGCCGCGACGACTGGGCCTGCGTGTAGACCGCCACGCAGAGCACCAGGATCGCCAGCGAGGAGACCAGCAGGAAGATCAGTCCCAGCTTGCTGCGCAGACCCATCTGCTAGGCCCGCAGCTTGTATCCGAATCCGCGGACGGTCTCGATCCGATCGGCTCCGATCTTCGTCCGCAGCCGCTGCAGGTGGACGTCGACGAGCCGGCCGTCGCCGCCCCACTCGTAGTCCCAGACGCGCTGCAGCAGGGTCGACCTGCTGAGCACCACGCCCGGGTTGTTGGCGAACTCGATCAGCAGCTTGAGCTCGGTCGGGGTCAGCTGCACCGTGCTGCCGCCCCGCCGGACCTCCAGCGCCTCCCGGTCCAGCTCCAGGTCGCCGAACGACTCCACGGTCGCCCCGGTCGACGGCGCCGGGCGCTCCGGGTCGGCCACCGCACGCCGCAGTACGGCGCGCAGCCGGGCGACCAGCACCTGGGTGTCGAAGGGCTTGGTGACGTAGTCGTCGGCCCCCGCCTCCAGGCCCAGGACGACGTCCAGCGCGTCACCGCGGGCCGACACCATCACGATCGGCACGGTGCTCGTCTCGCGGATCCGGCGGCACACCGAGATGCCGTCCAGCCCGGGCAGCATGATGTCCAGCATCACCGCGTCCGGGTGGATCTTCTCGAAACTCTCGATCGCCTCCAGCCCGTCCTCGGCTGTCGTGACGTCGTACCCGTGCCGCTCAAGAGTCAACTGGGTTGCCTCACGGATCACAGCGTCGTCCTCGACCATCAGGATGCGCGCTGCCGGTTCTTCCGGTACCACCGAAACTCAGTCTCCCTTTTGGTCCTGCGAACTCACCCTGTTCATCTGTCGACCATTCCAACGGTAGACCTGGACGCGAGTTACAGACGGGCAGCACGCTTTGTCCTCGGCGGCGAAGATTTCCGATTCGACGATGAGGTCGCCCTGCTGGCTGGCCTTGATCTTCAACTGTTCGGCCTTCAAAGTCCAAACCAGCCGTGGCCCGGCCGGTTCGACGGCGATCAGGAAGGCTCCGTAGCTGAATCCCTCGACCGTGTGGATCAGCACGACCAGCTGCGGCTGGGCGCTGCCCATCACGTTCACGGTGTCGCCGCGGCTCAGGCAGCGCTCGACCACGGAGCACTTGCTCAGCACCGTGCGGAAGTACGTGTCGAGGCTCTTGTCGGCCAGCAGCGTCTGCCGCACCTGGGCCAGGCTCACCGTGACCGGCGTCTTGTCGGCCTTGCCGAACCCCTGGCCGCTCTGGATCGAGGGGGTGGCAGCCGGCGCCGTGGTCACCGGCGCGTCGGCGCCCTCGACCCGCAGGCCGCCGCCGTTCGCGCAGCCGGTGAAGGTCAGCAGGGCGAGCAGCACCGCGACAGCAGGCAGTACCTGCCTAGTCCGCATGGCTTGCCTCCTACCGTGCCTCATCCAGTTCCCCCGGGCGGTTTCAGTCAACTGCCTTCCATAGTGCGGCCAGGACGTCACATTCGACGGCCACCAACGTCCTGTGGCCCCGGCAGTTCCGTTGCGGTTGAATCACAGGTATCAGAAGGCCACGACCTTGCCGGGATTCAGGATGTTTTCCGGGTCCAGCGCGGCCTTGATCGCGCGGTGGACGTCGATGGCCACCGGGCCGATCTCCTGGGCCAGCCAGTCCCGCTTCAGCACGCCGACGCCGTGCTCACCGGTGATCGTGCCGCCCAGCTCGAGGCCGACCTCCATGATCCGGTCGAACGCCACCTGGGCCCGGCGGGCCTGCTCGGGATCGGTCTCGTCGAAGACCACGGTCGGGTGCATGTTGCCGTCGCCGGCGTGCCCGAGTACGCCGACGGTGATGTCGACCTCGGTCGCGATCTGCTCGACCGCGCCGATGAAGTCGGCCAGCCGGGACCGCGGTACGCAGACGTCGTCGATCATCGTCGTGCCGAGCTGCTCCAGCGCGATCAGCGCCGCCCGGCGGGCCTCCAGCAGCAGCTCGCCCTCGGCCGGGTCGTCCGCCTCGATGCACTCGATCGCGCCGTACTGGCGGCAGAGCTTGGCCACCGTCGCCACGTCCGCCGCGCCGGCCTCGCCCCCGGCGTCCGACTGGGCGATCAGCATCGCGGCGGCCTCGGTCGGCAGGTCCATCCGCTTGAGGTCGTTCACCGCCTTGATCGTGGTCCGGTCCATGATCTCCAGCAGGCTCAGCGAGACGCCGCTGCGGATGATCTCGACGATCGCCTCCCCCGCGGCCACGCCGGTGCCGAACAGCGCGGCCATCGTCCGTGGCCGGGCCGTGGCCGGGCGCAGCGCCAGGGTCGCCTCGGTGATGATGCCGAGCGTCCCCTCGCTGCCGACGATCAGCTTGGCCAGGTCGTACCCGGCGACGCCCTTGACCGTCTTCCGGCCGGTCCGCAGCACCCGCCCGTCCGCGAGCACGACCTCCAGCCCGAGCACGTAGTCGGTGGTCACGCCGTACTTCACGCAGCACAGCCCGCCCGAGTTCGTGGACAGGTTGCCGCCGATCGAGCAGAACTCCCAGCTGGACGGATCCGGCGGGTAGAACAGCCCCTGCTCGGCGACCGCCCGGGACAGCACCGCGTTGAACACGCCGGGTTGCGTCACGACGTACCGGTCGACCGGCTCGATCGCCAGGATCCGGTCCATCTTCTCCAGCGAGATCACGATGCAGCCGTCCAGCGCGTTCGCGGCACCGGACAGGCCGGACCGCGCACCCTGCGGTACGACGGGCACGCCGGCCTCGGCCGCGATCCGGACCGCGGCCTGGACGTGCGCGGTCTCCCGCGCCAGGACGACCGCCAGCGGCTCACCGGCCGGGCAGAACATCGCCCGGTCGTACCGGTAGCTCTGGATCCGGTCCCGATCCGTCACAAGAGCCTCTGGCGGCAGTACCTTCCGCAGTCGTTCGACTACCTCACTCATGCTGGTGAGCCTAACCGGGCGACCGGGCGACGTCAGGAGGAGTCAGCGGGTCCGGGCGGTCTGATTCTCCGAGATCTTCACGTAGCCGCCGCCGAAGTCGTGGAACTCACGAGCGACCGCGACGAACGTCGTACTGGTGTCACCCGACTTCACCTTCGGCGTCCGGCAGGTGCGTTGCCCGGCGACCACGGCTCCGGTGCCACCGGCACTGTCACACGACAGGGCACGGCCGTTGTTGGAACCGCCGTACTGGATCAGGTACGCGCTGCTGAGCGCGTGCTGAGGCACCTTGTCGTCCATGGTGACCTCTGCCCAGTACTGCGAACAGCTGTCCCGGATGAGCTTGATGTCGCCCCAACCCGGTGGTTTGTGGTCGCGGTAGATGGAGGCTGTGGAGATGGATCTGGCACCCGGGCAGTTGGCGAGTTCGACCGCCTGTGCTGGTTGGGCCAGAGCGATAGCGCCCGCTCCGGCCAGGCCCGCGGTGCTGAGCAGAATGCCCAGTGTCTTCATCGGAAACCCTTCCTGAGCGCACGCCCCGACGCGCGCTCAACCCGCACAGTAGTCGAACCGCCCCTGACCTGACAGTCAATCCGGTAATCGGACGCAAAGGTTTCATCAAGTCACGGCGTGTCGCGCCGGACACGCTCCGCAGCCAGGCCCGCCACCGCGAGGCGGGCCTGGCAGCGGAGGCGACTCAGAGGTTGCCGCGGCGTTCCTGCTCGCGCTCGATGGCCTCGAACAGGGCCTTGAAGTTGCCCTTGCCGAAGCCGAGCGAGCCGTGCCGCTCGATCAGTTCGTAGAAGACCGTCGGCCGGTCGCCGATCGGCTTGGTGAAGATCTGCAGCAGGTAGCCGTCCTCGTCACGGTCGACCAGGATCTTGCGCTTCTGCAGCTCCTCGATCGGCGCCCGGACGTTGCCGATCCGCTCGCGCAGCTCCGGGTCCTCGTAGTACGAGTCGGGCGTGTCGAGGAACTCGACGCCGTTGGCGCGCATGATGTCGACGGTCCGGAGGATGTCGTTGGTGGCCAGCGCGATGTGCTGGGCGCCGGCGCCGTCGTAGAACTCCAGGAACTCGTCGATCTGCGACTTCTTCTTCGCGATGGCCGGCTCGTTCAGCGGGAACTTCACCCGGTGGTTGCCGTTGGCCACCACCTTGCTCATCAGCGCGGAGTAGTCGGTGGCGATGTCGTCGCCGATGAACTCCGCCATGTTCACGAAGCCCATCACCTTGTTGTAGAAGCCGACCCAGTCGTCCATCAGGCCGAGTTCGACGTTGCCGACCACGTGGTCGACGGCCTGGAACAGCCGCTTCGGGTGCCCCTCCGGCCGGGTCACCGCGGTCTTGGCCTCGACGAAGCCGGGCAGGTACGGACCGGTGTAGCGGCTGCGGTCGATCAGCGAGTGCCGGGTGTCCCCGTACGCCGCGATCGCGGCCCGCCGGACCGTGCCGTGCTCGTCGGTGACGTCGTGCGGCTCCTCCAGCACGGTCGCGCCCTGCTCACGGGCGTGCTTGATGCACTTGTCCACGTCCGGCACCTCGAGCGAGATGTCCGAGACGCCGTCACCGTGCTTGCGGTGGTGGTCGTTGAGCGCGCTGTTCGGGTGCACGCCGCCGGTGATGACGAAGCGCGCCGAACCGGCCTTCAGCACGAAGGCCTTGCTGTCCTTGTTGCCGGTCTCCGGGCCGGAGTAGGCGACCAGGTCCATCCCGAAGGCGAGCTGGTAGTACTTCGCGGTCTGGGTCGCGTTGCCGACGACGAAGACGACGGCATCCATCGCGGTCACCGGGAACGGGTCGGTGCTCTCGTCGTAGGGCACCAGTCCGACGAGCTGCTTGAGCTGCTCGAGGTCGAGATCGGCGTCGAGCTCTGCGGGGGTGAGGTCGGTGCTGGTCATCGGTCTCCTCCAGGGGATCGGCTTGGGGTGAGCCTCGCGTGGTGGCGACAGGTTGCGCAACACTTTGAAATTTCACTGGACAGGTTGTGCAGTATTCTCAGGGTTCTATTGGACTGTTTGGTCAGATTGGGAGGAAGTCGCTGTGGCTGCCGTCGATGCTCTGGATGCGCGCATCCTCGATCTGTTCGCCGCCGAGCCGCGGGTCGGCGTGCTGGAGGCATCCCGGCGGCTCGGCGTCGCGCGCGGGACGATCCAGGCGCGGCTCGACCGGTTGCAGCGCGACGGGGTCGTGCGTGGGTGGGGACCGGACGTGGACACGGTGGCGATCGGGTATCCGGTGACGGCGTTCGCGACGCTGCAGATCGAGCAGGGCTCAGGTCATACGACGGTCGCGGCGGCGCTGGCGAAGATCCCCGAGGTGCTGGAGGTGCACACGATCACCGGCGCGGAGGACCTCTGGTGCCGGATCGTCGCCCGCTCCAACGCCGACCTCCAACGCGTGATCGACCAGGTAGTCATAGTCCGAGGCATCCAACGCGCCTCAACAGTCATCGCCCTGGCCGAACAAATCCCGCACAGAGTCCTACCCTGCTTACGCAGCAACCTCCATGATCGGCCGGCAGCCACCTCTAAGGGTTACAGCGAGGCGCTTGGCTACTTCTACTGCGGCGCGGGCTACGCGGGGGCCGACGAAGTCTCGGTCCAGCTTGCCGAGGACGACCACGCCGATGGACGCCTCGACGCCGGGCACGCCTAGGACCGGGGATGACACGCCTTGGGCGCCGGCCTGGAGTTCGCCGGCGGTGATGACGAAGGGGCGGCCGGCGGGGTCTGGTTTGCGGCGGCCGGCCAGGATTGCCTTGCCGGCGGCGCCCTGGTCCAGGGCGTGGCGGGAGCCCATCCGGTACGACACGTGGAAATCGGTCCAGCTCGGCTCGATCACCGCGATCGCGAGCGCCTCTTCGCCGTCGGCGACGGTCAGGTGCGCCGTCGCACCGGTGTCCTCGGCGAGCGAACGCAGTACGGGCAATGCCGCGTCGCGCAGTGTCGGCTGGACGCGGCGGCTGTAGTGCAGCACGGCGAGCCCGAGCCGGGCGCGTCCCTCGCTGTCCCGCCTGACCAGGCGGTGCAGTTCGAGGGTGTTGACCAGGCGGTAGACGACCGTCCGGCTGACCCCGAGCGAGGCTGCCAGCTCGGTGATCGACAGGCCGTCCGGGGCGTCCGCCAGCAACTCGAGGACCGTCAGCCCTCTGTCGAGCGTCTGGGACGTCTCTGCAGGCACAGGCGAAGCGTAACCGTTTTTCGGTCGCGGCCCGATGGCCCCGTATCTTGCTGCCGTGCGAAATTACTGGGCGCTGCTCCCCGCCATCGCCATCTGCGTCGTGCTGATCGCGATTTACGCGGTCCCGACGCTGATCAATCCGCAGTGGACCAGCAACGTCCTGAACATGTTCAAGCAGCCGCAGGGCGAGGAGACCGAGGAGCCGGGCCGGCTCGGCCCGCAGCAGATCCAGTCCCGCCGGCTGCTCGCCGGCGCCCTGATCATCGGCGCGCTCGCGCTGATCGGGTTCAACGTCTCGCTGAACCGGGAGGCGAACGGCTGCTACACCGCGGCCAAGGCGTGGGGCGCGATCGACGACAAGACCCAGACCTCGGACCCGTGCATCCACATGATCTACGGCGCCTTCATCGGTGACGGTGAGGGCGAGATCGGCGAGAAGGTGCCGCACGAGGTCGCGGCGTACCAGATGGTGCGTGGGAACAAGCCGAAGTACCTGAAGTGGATCCAGCACGCTCCGGCGTACGACGACACGGATCTGCTGATCGGTGTCGTCGGCACCTGCAGCCTGGACGTGAAGGTGGTCCAGGAGGAGGCCAGGATCCTCGTCGTGTACGACTCGGAGGAGGCCTGCCAGCCGGGGAACGACATCTCGATCCTGCCGATCAAGCTGAAGAAGCCGCTCGGTGACCGCAAGCTCGTCACGGTCGGCAACAAGCCGATGCAGGAGATCAACCCCGACATGGACTCCTGGCGGACGGTGCTCGGGAAGCTCGTCGACCGGCGGCTGAGCATTCCTCAGCGCAAGGCTCGGACCTGGGAGTCGTAGTTGCGGAAGGGCTTGTTCCAGGCGAGCAGGATGAGCAGGCCGACGATGCAGACCGTGGCGCCGGCCAGCGAGCGCGATCGTCGGAGTGGTGAGCGACGCCGTCGTACCGGCGACGAAGTCCCCGAGCCGCGGCCCGCCCGCGACGACCACGATGAACACGCCTTGCAGGCGGCCGCGCATCGCGTCCGGAGCGGCCGACTGCAGCACGGTGTTCCGGTACGCCGAACTGACCATGTCTGCGGCACCCGACATCGCCAGAAGCGCCACGCCGAGCCAGATCGTCCGGGACAGGCCGAACAGACCGACTGCCGCTGCATAGACGGTGATTGCCGCGACGATCGCCACGCCTTGGCGCCGGACCCGGCTGACCCAGCCCGAGAACAGCACTCCGACCAGCGCGCCTAGAGCCGGGCCGCCTGCAGCAGACCGACGGTCCGTACTCCGCCCGAGAAGAACGCTCCGGCCACGGCTGGGAAGAGTGCTCTTGGCTGGGCGAACACCATGGCGAGGATGTCGGCTACGAAGGTGGCCAGCAGCGCAGGGGCTGCGCGGAGGAAGGTGAACCCCTCCAGGACCGAGCGCAGACCGGCCCGGCGTACTAGACCGGTCGGTGGGACCGGGGGCAGCCGGAAGAGTGCGTAGAGAGCGGCTGTGAAGGTGATGACGTCCACCAGGTAGGCAGCGCCGAACCCTTGCCACGCGATCACCACCGCGCCGAGCAGAGGTCCGGCGGTGAAGCCGAGGTTGAAGGCTGCCTGGCTCAGGGTGTTCGCGGCTGGGAGCAGCTCGGGTCGGATCAGGCGCGGGATGATCGCGGATCGCGCCGGGTTGTTCACCGCGAAGCAGGCGGATTGGCCGCGACTACGGCGTACAGGACCCAACCTGGTTCCAGTGGAGCTCCGACTGCGCCACCAGGACCATGGAGAGCAGCCAGAGCCCGCTCGAGGAGACCAGCGCGAGCGTACGCCGGTCGATCGCGTCGGCCATCGCGCCGCCGTACAGGCCGAACACGATCAGCGGCACCAGCGGAGCAGAGCCCGACCAGCCCGACCGCGAACGTCGACTGGGTCAGCGCGTAGACCTGGATCGAAACCGTCACCGCGGTCATCTGCTGGCCGAGCTGCGACACGGTCGACCCGACCCACAACCGCCGGAAGTCCGCCGACTCCTTCAACGGTCGGATATCGGTCAACAGACGGGCCACACGTCCGAACCTATGTCACAACTTGCCGGTCCCGCGCGCGGGGCTCACCGGCCGGACGGCCCATCTCCCCTGCGCGGCTCACCCGGCCGGACGGGCCATCTTCGGCGCGGGATCACCAGGGCAGGCGGCCTTCTTCGGCGTGGAGTTCGCCGGTAGGTCCGTCCGCGCCGAGGGTCGCGAGGCGGACTGCTACCGCGGCGCCTTCGGCCGGGGTGCGTGGGCGTGTCCAGGCCGCCCATCTCGGTGGCGCACTTGCCGGGGTCGGCGGCGTTGACCAGGATGCCGGTGCCGCGGAGTTCGTTGGCGAGCATCACCGTGACCATGTTGACCGCGATCTTGGACGAGTTGTAGCCGGCCATCCTGACGGTCGACGCCCGGTCTGCCGGGTCGCCTACGGCGGTCAGCGAGGAGAGCCCGGTGGAGAGGTTGACGATCCTGGCTGTCGGTCTTCCGGAGTAGCGGGAGCATCGCTTGGGTGACGGCGATCAGGCCGACGACGTTCGTCTCGTAGCCGCGGCGTAGTACGTCGGCTTCGATCTCCGAGACCGCCGTGTCGCCTTCCGAGATGATCGCCGCGTTGTTGACCAGTACGTCGAGCCGCCCGTGCTGCTCGCCGATCTGCGCGGCCGCCGCCCGGACCGAGGTCTGGTCGGTGACATCCAGCTGGATCGCCGAAGCTTCGATGCCCTCGGCGACCAGCTCCTTGACCGCGGCCTGACCGCGGGCGAGATCTCGCGAACCCACCAGGACGGTGTAGCCGCGGTCGCCCAGCTGCCGGGCGATCTGAAAACCGATTCCCTTGTTAGCGCCTGAGATGAGCGCGATCTTGTTGTTCATGCCTCCACGCTCGGTCGGCTCGGCCGATCCGGGCAGAGCGAGCTGAACCTGGGATCGGGGGTCCCTGGTTGGGTGTTCCACTGCTTTGGGATGCTGGCTCTCGTGGACAGGGCATCGTTGGCGGACTTCCTGCGGATCCGGCGGGAACGGTTGCGGCCGGAGGACGTCGGGCTGCCGGCCGGGCTACGCCGCCGTACGCCGGGGTTGCGTCGCGAGGAGGTCGCGAGTCTCGCGACGATGTCCACCGACTACTACACGCGGCTCGAGCAAGGACGTGGCCCACGACCGTCCCGACCCGTATTGACCGGGCTGGCGCGGGCCCTGCGGTTGTCCGACGACGAGCGGGATCACCTGTTCCGCCTGGCCGGTGAGCAGCCTGGTCCGCCGCCGGGACCGCCGGCGGACGTGCGGACCGGCGTACTGCGGATGCTGGCGCGCCTCGACGTTCCAGGGCTGGTGCTCGACGCGAAGTACGACGTACTGGCCTGGAATCCGATGGCCGCGGCGCTCATCACGGACTTCAGCGCGTTGCCTCCACGCGAGCGGAACCTGCTGCGGCTGCGCTTCCTCACCGGTACTACGGACCTCTTCGGCGCGGCGGATACGAAGGAGTTCGCCCGGGAGGCGGCGGCCGATCTGCGCGCTGCGACCGGGAAGTATCCCGACGATCCGTCGATCGCCGCTCTGGTCCGGGAATTGCTGGCTGCGAGCGACGAGTTCGCTGCGATCTGGGAGCTGCACGAGGTCGCGAACCAGCGAAGCCTCTGCCAGACCATCAACCATCCGGTGGTCGGCCGGATCGACGTGATCTGCGAGATCCTCGTCGTACCGGAGCGCGACCAGCGCGTCGTGCTCTACACCGCCGAGCCCGGGTCCCCCTCGGACCAGGCCCTGCGGTTGCTGGACGTCATCGGCACCCAGTCGCTGAGTAGCTGACGTCAGGCGCGGCGCTGGGTGGCCCAGTCGCGGATGAGTTCGATGCGTTCGCGGAGCTGGGTGGAGGAGGCGTGGGCCGCGGCCGGGCCGCCGAGTTTGCGGCGGAGGTCGTTGTGGATGACGCCGTGGGGCTGGCCGGTGCGGTGGTGCCAGGCGGCGACCAGGCCGTTGAGTTCGCGGCGGAGCAGCGCGACCTGTTCGTGGGTCGCGAGCTCGGTCGGGGTCGGGTCCGTCGCCGTCGCGGTGCCGCTGGCGCGTTTGGTGCGCTTCTGCTGGCCGCGATCGACTTCGCCTGACGCTTTTCAGCAGCTCGCGGACCTGGTCGGGCTCCAGCAGGCCGGGCAGCCCGAGGAAGTCCAGCTCCTCGTCGGAGCCCAGGTCGCCGCCGGTGCCGTAGTCGCCGCCGTCGAACACGACCCGGTCGAAGCTCGCGTCGGACCCGAGCGCCTCGAACTTCGCGTCCAGGTCGTCGCTGGCACCCTCGGCCTGGTTCGCCTGCGCGATCAGGTCGTCCTCGAGCGCGAAGATGTCGCCGTCCTCGTTGCTGTTCTTCCGGCCGAGGACGTGGTCGCGTTCGACCTCCATCTCGGCGGCGAAGCTGAGCAACCGGGTCACCGACGGCACGAACACCGACGCCGTCTCACCGCGCTTGCGGGCCCGCACGAACCGGCCGACCGCCTGCGCGAAGAACAGCGGGGTCGAGGTCGGCGTCGCGTACACCCCGACCGCCAGCCGCGGTACGTCGACGCCTTCACTGACCATCCGGACCGCGACCATCCAGCGCGACTCGCCCTCGGAGAACGCCTGGATCTTCTTGCTCGCCGCCTTCTCGTCCGACAGCACGACGGTCGGCGCCTCGCCGGTGAGCTCGCGCAGCACCTTCGCGTAGGCGCGGGCGTTGTTCTGGTCACCGGAGATCACCAACGCGCCGGCATCGGGCATGTGCCGCCGGACCTCGGTCAACCGCTTGTCCGCGGCCGACAACACGGCGGGCATCCACTCGCCGGTCGGGTCCAGCGCCGTCCGCAACGCCTGCGCGGTGAGGTCCTTGGTCAGCGGCTCGCCCAACCGGGCAGCGACCTCGTCACCGGCCTTGGTCCGCCAGCGCATCTCCCCGGAGTACGACATGAAGATCACCGGCCGTACGACGTGGTCGCGCAGCGCGTGACCGTAGCCGTACGTGTAGTCCGCCCTGCTCCGGGCGACTCCGTCGTGACCGTGTTCGTACGTGACGAACGGGATCGGGTTGTCGTCGCTGCGGAACGGCGTACCGGTCAGGGCCAGGCGGCGGGTGGCCGGCTCGAACGCCTCCCGCACCCCCTCGCCCCAGCTGAGCGCGTCGCCGCCGTGGTGCACCTCGTCGAGGATCACCAGCGTGCGGAACTTCTCGGTCCGGACGCGGAAGGCGAGCGGGTTCACCGCGACACCGGCGTAGGTGACCGCGACGCCCTGGAAGTCCTTGTTGGTCCGCCCGCGCCGCCCGGCGAACGCGGGGTCGATCGCGATCCCGGCCCGGTCGGCGGCGTCGGCCCACTGCACCTTGAGGTGCTCGGTCGGCGTCACCACGGTGATCCGCTCGATCAGCCGGCGCTGCAGCAGCTCGGCAGCCACGGTCAGCGCGAACGTGGTCTTACCGGCGCCCGGCGTCGCGACCGCCAGGAAGTCCTTCGGCTGCTTGTCCAGGTAGAGCTGCAGCGCTTCCGCCTGCCAGGCCCGCAGCTTGCTCGCCGTACCCCAAGCAGCGCGATCCGGATAGGCCGGAGGCAGCACGGCTGGTGGTGCTGGCACGTGCGAATCCACGGACGGCATACTCCCCCGATAGTCGACTGTCGGCCGTGCAGGAACGTTACCCGACAACGCCGACAAGATCAGATCGGCATGTCGAGGACCGGGAAATTCGGGGTGATCGGCTGTGGAGAAGCTCGTGGGGTTGGTGGGGTGGCGTCTTACACTCGGGGGTATGAGTACTCAGTTGAGTCCCGGCGCGGAGACGGTTGTCGACGAGCGGACCCAGCCGCAGTTGGACGACGGTGACCACGAGCGGTTCTCGCACTATGTGCCGAAGGACAAGCTGACCGAGGCGATGGTGATGGGCACGCCGGTCGTCGCCCTGTGCGGCAAGGTCTGGGTGCCCAGCCGCGACCCGCAGCAGTTTCCCGGTCTGTCCGGAGTGCAAGGAGATCTGGGAATCGCTGAACCCCGGTGACGAGGACGGGCGGCGACAGAGGAGTAGCGCCGTCCCCCACGGACGAGTCGAGCCCGGCCCGGGTCAGTTCTGGGTCGGGTCGTCCGGGTACGTCGCCAGGTAGGCCATCTGGTCGCTCTGGCGGCGCAGGACGCGCCGCCACGAGCCCTCGGGCTGCAGGCTGAAGACGTCGTCGGGCTCGGACGGTACGACGTACCAGGCGCCCTCGGTGATCTCGCCCTCCAGCTGACCGCTGCTCCAGCCGGCGTACCCGGCGAAGATCCGCATCCGCTGGATCGCGCCCTCGAGCAGCGCCGGCGGTACGTCGAGGTCGATCAGCCCGATCCGGCCGAAGCACTCCCGCCAGCCCGGCGGGTCCGCGGACTCGATCACCTCGGCCACCGCGAGCGCGCTGTCGGTGCCGACCGGGCCGCCCATGAAGAGCACGCCTGGTGCTCGTTCACGGTCTCCGACCAGTCGGACAGCACCCGCTCGACCTCCAGGTCGGCGGCGCGGTTCACCACCACCCCGAGTGCGCCGTCCTCGTCGTGATCGAGCAGCAGGATCACCGAGCGGCGGAAGGGCGGCTCGTCGAGCAACGGGGTCGCCACCAGCAGCGAACCGGTCAGGGTCGAGGCCGTCATGACCCCATCATGTCGTGCCCGGCAACTTTTTTGACCCGCGCAGCGCCCGGAACCCGAGCCAGGCGCCCAGCGCGACCCCGAGCCAGGTCGGCCAGCGAGTCGAATGGGTCGCCGCTGCGGTGCGGCAGCAGGAAGTGCTGGATCAGTTCGCTGACCACCGCATTCGCGACCAGGAACCGCGAGCAGCCAGCGCGACGGCACCCCGACCTTGAGCCCCAGGAACGCCACCGAGGCGAAGAGCAGCAGGTGGAACACCTTGTCGGAGTACGGGATCTGGACGTCGGCCCGCCTGCCGTGGCGCAGTACAGACCGTAGAGATGGATCAGGCAGGCCAGCACGAAGCCGGCCCGCCACAACCATTTACCCAGCACTACAGAACAGCCGGCGAGTCGTCCGGGAACTGCTCAGCGGCCGGCGGCTTCCCCCGGCGGCGTCCCGTACGGCGTGCGCCACCATCGTGTGCACCTCCGGGTGGAAGACGCTCGGCACGATGTAGTCCGCGTTCAGCTCGTCGTCGGTGACGACACCGGCCAGCGCCTTGGCGGCGGCCAGTTCCATCTCGATCGACACCTTCGACGACTGCGCGTCGAGCAGACCGCGGAAGACGCCCGGGAAGACCAGCACGTTGTTGATCTGGTTCGGGAAGTCGCTGCGCCCGGTCGCGACGACGGCGGCGTGCTCGTGCGCGGCCGCCGGGTCGACCTCGGGGTCGGGGTTGGCCAGCGCGAACACGATCGAGTTCTCGTTCATGGTGGCGATGTCGTCGCCGTTCAGGATGTTCGGCGCCGAGACCCCGATGAACACGTCGGCCCCGGCCAGCGCGCCCTTCAGGTCCCCGCTGTACTTCGCGGCGTTGGTGTTCTCCGCGATCCAGCGCAGCTCCGGCGACAGCCCCTCGCGCTCGGTGTGGATGACCCCGGCGATGTCGGCCACGATCGTGTCCTTGACCCCGGCCGCGATCAGCAGCTTGAGGATCGCCGTACCGGCAGCACCGGCGCCGGACAGGACGACCCGGACCTCGCTGATGTCCTTGCCGACCACCCGCAGCGCGTTGAAGAGCGCGGCGGTGACGACGATCGCCGTACCGTGCTGGTCGTCGTGGAAGACCGGGATGTCGAGTTCCTCGCGCAGCCGGGCCTCGATCTCGAAGCAGCGCGGCGCGGAGATGTCCTCCAGGTTGATCCCGGCGAAGCCCGGCGCGATCGCCTTGACGACCGCGATGATCTCCTCGGTGTCCTGGGTGTCCAGGCACAGCGGCCAGGCGTCGATCCCGGCGAACCGCTTGAACAGCGCGGCCTTGCCCTCCATCACCGGCAGCGCGGCCTTCGGGCCGATGTTGCCCAGGCCGAGGACGGCGGATCCGTCGGTGACGACGGCGACCGTGTTCCGCTTGATCGTCAGCCGGCGCGCGTCCTCGGGGTTCGCCGCGATCGCCAGGCAGACCCGCGCGACACCCGGCGTGTAGATCATCGAGAGGTCGTCGCGGTTGCGGATCGGGTGCTTGGCCTCCATCGAGATCTTGCCGCCGAGGTGCATCAGGAAGGTCCGGTCGGAGACCCGGCCGATCTCGACGCCCGGCACGGCGCGCATCGCCTCGACCAGCCGGCCGGCGTGCTCGGTGTCGGCGGCGGCACACGTCACGTCGATCCGCAGCCGCTCGTGGCCGGACGCGGTCACGTCGAGCGCGGTGACGAGGCCGCCGGCCTGCTCGACCGCGGTCGTCAGTTTGCTCACCGTCGAGCCACCCGCAGGGCACCTCGAGGCGGACGGTGATGGAGTAGGAAACGCTCGGCAAGGCAGTCACGCCCGCGATCTTCTCATGCCCGCGCCAGCCGCCGGAGGTTCCGTACGTTGCGTCCACTGGACCGACTGGTTTCATCCTGCGGCAGTCGCTGGGTAATCCTTTACTCGACCGCTAAGGTGACGATCAGGCGAAGGGAGGCGCCATGGCCACGATCAGCGACGTCGCGGCGCTGGCGGGAGTCTCGACGGCGACCGTGTCGCGGGCCCTGAACGGCAAGTCCACGGTCGATCCGGACCTGGTCGCGCGGGTCCGCAGGCCGCGGACGGAGCTCGGCTACCAGCCCAACGGCCCGGCGCGGAACCTGCGCCGGCAAGAGGCCGCGGTGGTCGCGCTGATCATCTCCGACGTGGAGAACCCGTTCTTCACCGCGATCGCCCGCGGGGTCGAGGACGTCGCGCACGAGGTCGGCTACTCGGTCGTGCTCTGCAACTCCGACGAGAGCGCCGAGAAGGAGAACCGCTACATCGACATCGCGATCCAGGAGCGGGTCGCCGGTGTCATCTTGTCGCCGACCGGTACGACGTCGTCGCGTGGGCAAGCTCGCGGCCCGCGGTACGGCGTTCGTCGCGGTCGACCGGCCGCTGCCGGAGCAGGACAGCGACGTCGTCCTGGTCGACACCCGACTCGCCGCGCAGCAGGCGACCCAGCACCTGATCGCCCAGGGCTATCAACGCATCGGCTGCATCACCGGCCCGTCAGGGGTCCGTACGGCGGACGACCGGCTCGCGGGATATCGCGATGCGCTGAAATCCGCGAAGCGGCGTAGTACGACGAAACTGGTACGGCGTACGGAGTACAAGGCAGCCGGTGCCCACCGGGCGGCCCAGGAACTGCTCAACCAGCCCGAGCCGCCCGACGCGTTGCTCGTCGCCAACAGCGCGATGGCAGTCGGCGTACTGCGGGCCCTCCACGAACACGGCATCCGCCCCGGCCGGGACGTCGGCCTGGTCGCCTTCGACGACGCCCCCTGGGCCGAACTCCTCGATCCACCCCTGTCCGTAGTCGCCCAACCCGCGTACGAGATCGGCACCGTCGCCGCACGGTTGCTGCTGGCAAGAATCACCGACAACACCCGCCCACCCACCACCACCACCCTCGGCGCCCGCCTGATCGAACGCGCCAGCTCCCAGCGGTAGTCAGCCCGTGGGGTTTTCCTCGGCGTAGATCTGGGCTGCGTTGGACTTGTCGATCAGGCGGGTCGGGAGGATTTGGGTCTTTTCGATCGTGCCGCAGTCGACCAGGATCTTCTTGGCGGCGGCGATCGCTTCCTTGCCGTTGGTCGGGTAGGTGAAGGTGGCGCTCAGCCGGCCCTGCTCGACGGCCTTGATGCCGCCGGACGGGATCGGCAGCGCGTCGATGCCGATGAACTTCATCTCCTTCTCGCGGCCGACCGCCTTCGCCGCCAGGTAGGCACCCTCGGCCATCGGGTCGTTGTGGGCGTAGACGACGTCGATCTTCGGGTTCGCCTTGAGCAGCGCGTCCATCTGCGCCTGGCCCTTCTCGCGCAGCCAGTCGCCGCTCGCGGCCGCGATCACCTTGATCTTCGGGTTGGCCTTGATGCCGGTCAGCGAACCCCTCGTGCCGCTCGGCCTGCGGGGTCGCGCCGGCCAGGCCCTTGAGCTCGACCACGTTGCCGCCGTTCGGCAGCACCTTCTCGGCGACGTACTTGCCGGCCTCGGTCCCGATCTCGACGTTGTCGCCGCCGATGAAGCCCGTGTACGCGTCACCCTCGACCTTGCGGTCCAGCACCAGCACCGGGATGCCCTTGTCGTAGGCCTTCTTCACCACCGCGGTCAGCGGCTTGGCCTCGTTCGGGCTGATGATCAGCAGGTCGATCTGCTGGGTGATGTAGTTCTCCACATCCGCGACCTGCTTGGCGTTGTCCTGCGCCGCGTCGGCGAACTTCACCTCGAACTGCGGCACCCCCTTCGCCGCCGCCTTGATGTCGTCGTCCATCCGCTGCCGGTACGGCTCGGCCACGTTCGCCTGGCTCATCCCGATCACGTACTTGCCGTCAGCCCCTTTGCACGACTTGGAGCTGCCCGCCTGCGGGGTGTCGGAGGTCCGTTCGTTGGTCGTCCCACAGCCGGCGAGCGCCAGCGCGGTGACGGCTGCGATGGCCAGGGGCAGTTTCAGCTTGAACATGCTTTGCCTTTCTCAGGAGGCGGGGCGGAGTCGTTGCAGCGCGGCCGCCGCGACGATCACGAGTCCCTTGATCAACAGCTGGATGTTGGAGTCGATGTTGTTCAGGGCAAGGATGTTGTTCAGTACGCCGAGCAGCAGCGCCCCCGCGACGGTTCCGGCGACCGAGCCCCGCCCACCGGCCAGGCTGGTGCCGCCGATCACCACCGCGGCGATCGCGTCCAGCTCGTACCCCTGCCCGTCGTTCGGGCTGCCCTGGTTGAGCTGGACGGCATGCACGATCCCGGCCAGCGCCGCGAGCAACCCGCAGATCGCAAAGACAGCGACCTTCACCCGCACCACCGGTACGCCGGACAGCCGGGCCGCCTTCTCGTTGCCGCCCACGGCGTACAGATGCCGGGAGAACGCGCTGACCCGCAGGAACACCACGGCCGCGACCGCGACCACCGCGAAGATCAGCACCGGGATCGGGACCAGCCCGCCGAAGGTCCGTTCGCCGAGGATCGCGAACGAGTCCGGCGCCTCGTGCGGACCGTTGCCATAGGCAATCGCCACGCCCTGCCCGTCGGACCAGATCCGGGCCAGCCCGCGCGCGATCTGCAACCCGGCCAGCGTCACGATGAACGACTGGATGCCGATCATCGCCGTCGCGATCCCTTGCAGGGCGCCGAAAACGAGCCCGATCAGCAGCACCAGTACGACGGAAGGCAGGAACCCCCAGTCGCTCTCGACCATCAGCACCGCCGACCCGACCGCGGCCAGCCCGAGCACCGCACCGACCGACAGATCGATCCCGCCGATCAGGATCACGAACGTCATCCCGACCGCGATGATGCCGATCTCGGAGACCGCCCGGACCACGTTCGCCAGGTTGTCCGCGCTGACGAACAGGATCTCCCCGTCGCGCCGCGGCGAGAAGATGATCGCGGCGACGAAGACCGCCAGCAGCCCGAACACACTCTGGAACCGGAACAGCGTCGCGACCACCCCGCCAGAAGCCTGTTCAACAGCAGTAGGTGCTGTTCGGTCTTGTACGTCGGTCACTGCGGCCCTCCGACCTCTTCGAACTCGGCACGGTCTCCCATCGCGGCGGCAAGCAACTCGCCCTCACTCGACTCCGCCGTACTGAACGTCGCCACGTCGCGCCCGTCCCGCAGTACGACGACCCGGTCGCAGACGCCAACCAATTCGGGGAGCTCCGACGACGCGAGCAGTACGCCGATGCCCTGGCCGGCCAGTTCGCCCAGCAGCCGGTAGATCTCCGCCTTCGCGCCGATGTCGACGCCCCGGGTCGGCTCGTCGAGCAGCAGCAGCTTCGGCTCGGTGAGCAGCATCCGCCCGAACACGACCTTCTGCTGGTTCCCGCCGGACAACGTGCCGACGTCGTCCTGCAGCCGCCCGAACTTCAACCGCAGCCGATCCGCCATCCTCACCGACGCGGCCCGCTCCATCCGCCGCGCGATCACCCCCAGCCGCCCGTACGCCGGGAGGCTCGACACGACCGTGTTCGCCAGGATCGAGTGGAAGAGGACGAGCCCCGATGCCCGCCGGTCCTCCGGCACGAACCCGATGCCCAGCCGCAGCGCGTGCCGGGGACCGCGCGGCCGGATCTCCTTGCCCTGCAGGGAGATTCGCCCCTCGATCACGCCGCCCGGCGCCACGCCGTACAGGGTCTCGAGCAGTTCGGTGCGGCCCGCCCCGAGGAGTCCGGCGAGGCCGACGATCTCGCCGGCCCGGACGGTCAGCGAGATCCCGGCCGGGTCGCGCCGGCCGGGCCGGGGACGACGTGGCTTCAGCGCGAGGTTCTCGACGCGGAGGAGTTCGTCGCCGGTGGCGGTGTCCGGCGTACTGAACATCGTCTGCACCGGGCGGCCGACCATCGCCTCGACCACCTCGGCGGTGGAGAGTTTGCGCGGGTCGAAGCTGGTGACGAACTGGCCGTTCCGCAGAACGGTCGCGCGGTCGGCGACCTGGGCGATCTCTTCCATCCGGTGCGAGATGTAGACGATGCCGACACCGCCGAGGCGGAGTTCGCGGATCACCTCGAAGAGGCGCTCGACCTCGGTGCTGGTGAGCGCGGAGGTCGGCTCGTCCATGATCAGCACCCGGGCGTCGAGCGAGATCGCCTTCGCGATGGTGACGAGCTGCTGCTCGCCGACACGCAGTTCGCCGACCGGGCGGCGGGGTCGAGCCGTACGCCGGAGCGCTCGAGCAACGAGCGTGCCTCGCGTTCCATCCGGCGGCGGTCGACGGTGCGCCAGCGGGTGCGGAGTTCGCGGCCGAGGAAGATGTTGTCGGCGACGGACAGGCCGGGGACCAGGTCGAGCTCCTGGTGGATCATCGCGATCCCGGCGGCCTGCGCGTCGGTCGGACCGCAGAAGGTGACCACCGAGCCGTCGATCTCGATCTGCCCGTCGTAGTCGGTGACGTCGCCGGACAGGATCTTCATCAGCGTGCTCTTGCCGGCCCCGTTCTCGCCGAGCAGCGCGTGCACCTCGCCCGCGCCCAGGCCGAAGTCGATCTCGCGGCAGGCGTGGACGCCGCCGTATCGCTTGCCGATCCGCGACATCCGGACCAGGGCGGCGACCTCGGCCATGACACCTCCGCGATCGGGTGAGTAATCGATTTCCCGGACGCTATGCCTGTGCTCCGCGACCCGTCAACCCCTGACACCGGCCCGCCCCCGGATCGAGACCAGCCAAGCGCTTGCGCCGACCCTAGGCGCCGGGCGCGGTCGAGCGGCACCTGTTCGACCAGGTTGGAAAGGGTCCGGACCGCCACCACTGATCAAGTCGCCAAGAACGCGACCCCGCGCTCACCCAGTCAGGCGGGGAGCTGCCCGGAGAGCAGTTGGTGAGTGGTGGGCGTCGGCGCGTCCGACGGGTCCGGGGTCCGCGCCGTCAGCGGGCGCCGGACGGTCCGTCGCGCGGGGTCCGGGGGCTCGCCGGCCGGTCCGGCGGTTCGCCGGTTCAGGCGTCTTCGTCGAGCCAAGCCCGGACGGCGTCGTTGTGCTCGCCCAGCCGCGGCGGCGGGAGGTTGGTCTCGCGCGCGCCGGCGTACGGGTTGTCGTCGAAGCGCAGCGGCGGGCCGGGCAGCTGGATCGGGCCGAGCGTCGGGTGCTCGACGTCGATCAGCAGCCCCTGCGAGCGCGTCTGCTCCCACTCGTACACCTGCTGGAAGTCGCGCACCTTCCCCGCCGGGATCCCCGCCTCCGCAAGCCGCTCCAGCCACACGTCGGCGGACTCAGCAGCGAACGCGGCCTCGATCGCCGCCGTCAGCTCGTCGCGATGCGCGACCCGGGCACGAGTTCGACCGCGAACCGCTCGTCCGCCGGATCCAGCCCGACGATCGGCGCGAACGTCCGCCACTGCCCCTCGCTGCCGACCGCCACCTGCACGATGTCGTCCCGCGTCCGATACATCCCGTACGGCGCGATCTGCGCGTGGTGATTGCCGACCCGCTCCGGGCAGCTCGCCCGCGACCGTCCACTTCGTCCCGTGGAACGCGTGCACGCCGACGACCGACGCCAGCAGCGCGTCCGGACCACGCGCCCCTTGCCCGTCACCGAACGCTCGTGCAGCGCGGCGAGCGCGCCGTAGGCGCCGTACATGCCGGCCAGCAGATCCGCGATCGGCACCCCGACCTTCGTCGGCTCGGCCGCGCCGGTGACGCTCATCAGACCGCCCTCGCCCTGCGCGATCTGGTCGTACCCGGCGCGCCCGCCCTCCGGCCCGTCGTGCCCGAACCCGGTGATCGACAAGATCACCAGCGCCCGGATTCAGCTCGTGCAGCCGCTCGACCGGAGAACCCGAGCCGGTCCAGCACTCCCGGCCGGAAGTTCTCCACCAGTACGTCGGCCTTGCCGCACCAGCTTGGTCAGGAACTCCTTGCCCTCGGCCGACTTGAGGTCAGCCGTCACCGACTCCTTGTTCCGGTTGGCCGACAGGAAGTACGTCGACTCCTCCCCCACGAACGGCGGTCCCCACCCCCGGCTGTCGTCCCCGCCGGCCGGCGTCTCGACCTTGATCACCCGCGCCCCGAGATCCCCCAGCATCATCGCCGCCTGCGGCCCCGCCAGCGCCCGGGTCAGATCCACAACCACCAGATCCGACAGAAGGTTCTGCACCCCGTCCACCCTAGGTGCGTACCCTCGGACCAAGCGGGGTACACACCATGGCGAACTTCTACAGGCACCGGTACGGCGGACGTACCCGTGGGTCCTGACCGACGACGCACCCGGCAAGGGCCAGTTCGAGGTCCACCGCGATCGAGGCCTGCGGGCCGACCACGCTGGCGCTCGTCTGCCAGGTCGGGAGCGACGAAGCTCAGCTACCAGCTGCGGTGCATCGAGGACCTGCACGAGATGCTCACCAAGCACGGCGACTGGATGCTGCTGGGCAATGCGGACGAGCAGAAAGCCGGCCGCGCCCGGCACCGTCGAGGCGTGGGCCCGCGCCGACGACAACCCGGTCGGCGGCTGGTACGGGCTCAGCAAGGGCTACCGCGGCCGCTTCGGGAACTACGTGCCGCCGGTGCTCGAGGCGCTGGGCCTCGCCGAGGTCGAGCACAACGCCCGCAACAACCGGATGCGCGCCCTCTAGGCAGACGGCTTTGCGTGCCAGCGACGCCAGGCGGTGGGTGACGTCTCGGGGGCGTTCCTGCATGAGCATGTGGCCGGCGCCCGGGTACATCCAGAGCCGCGCGCTCGGGAGCAGGTGGGCGATCCGGTTCGCGTGCCGCGGCGGGAGCAGCCGGTCGCGGGTGCCGTGCATGATCTCGACCGGGATCTCGTCCAGCACCTTCAAGAGCGTGCCCGAGGTCGTGCTGGGTGATCGCCTCGAAGAACCCGCTGAACGAACGCCCCGGCGTCACCGCCAGATCCGCCATCAGGATGTCCACCTCGGCCGGATCCACCTTCTTCCCGAACACCAACTGCCTCAACGCCGGCCGCCGCAACGCAGGCCCAAGCTCCCGCCAACCAGCCCGTACTACGCGCTGCCGCGCCCTCGCGTCCTCGCTCGGCATCGCAGCTCGTGTGGTCCCGGCCGTACGGCGGAGGGCTCGCGCCGTTCTATCCGTTCGCCTGCCAGGTTCATCGCCCGCGGCGCAACCACAGCGGCCGCACCGTCGAACCGCGCCGGCAACCCGAAAGCCCGCGACGAGATCTGCCCCGACGACGTACTCACCAGCGCCGCCGCCTTGATCCGCGACCCGAACAACTCAGGCCGCTGATCGGCCAGCGCCATCAACGTCATCCCGCCCATCGAGTGCCCGGCATACACCACCGGCCCATCCCCCACGATCGAATCCAGCACGAACGAGAGGTCATCCGCCAGCTGCGCGATCCGCGTCGTCCCCGCCGGCGCAGCCTCGGACCGCCCGTGCCCGCGATGGTCATACGCGACCACCCGCACAGCCGACGACCCCAACACCTGCGGCAGCCCAGCTCAACTGGTGATGCCAACTCCGCGTCGAACACGTCCAGCCGTGCACCAGCACCACAGTCACCGGCGCAGAAGCCGACCCAGTCGTCTCCACATGCAGCCGAACCCCGTCAGGTGTGATCACCCCGGTCCTTTCGGCTTGAAGAGTCATCGCAGAACCACCTTACGGGCAAGCATGATCATGCGCTCTCCTTCTCGCGCTCATTGCCCTGCGCAACCAGATGCGCGGCCCGCAGCCGCCCACCGCGCGCACCACGACCAACAAGCCAAGCGATCCCGAGGATCTCCAGCGACCCGACCACCGCGAGCAGCGCGTAGCCGCCGTTCCACATCCAGCGCGGTACGTCGGTCCGCTCCTCGCGCCGCAGCACCTCCTGCTCGTTGATGAAGTCGACCGTCTGCCCGTTCGACACCTGGACAGCAGGCTTCTCGATCGTTGAGATCCTCCGGCGCATAGACCCACGCCGCGACCATGTCCCGGCCCCCTGATGCAGCCGGACCATCGACTTCCACTTCCCGTACATCGGCAGCGGATCCGTCGACCGATAGGTGCCATCAGCAACCTTCACCATCGGGTGCAGTCATCGACCCACCACCCTGCCAGGCCACCGCCTGGAACCAGCGCGCCCCTTCCGCCGCATCGACCGGATCCATCTTCACGGTCACGTACGCCGTCGGCTCGGCCCCGGTCGCGACCGGCTCCAGCGACATCGTCGCGCTCACACCAGGATTCGCCGATCGCGGTACGCAGAAGAACAGAGCCGCGACGACCACGACCAACCCGATCGCGCCCAGTTGATGCGTACGCCGTACCGAAGGAACCGGGCGGACCTCGCCGGCCACCTCGGCGTACCGGGTGGCGAGCCAGGCGCCCACGAGACCCGCGCCGATCCCGGTGACGACGCCGAAGCCGAGCGCCGACGGGATCATCGAGGCGGGCCACTGGATCGGCATCCAGACACTGCTCCACCAGAACTCGACCAGTACGCCGACGGTGCCGATCAGCGCACCAGCGACAGCGCCGAGACGGAAGCGATTCTTGTTGCCGAGAGCAAGGGCCACGATTTCGACCAACAAGGCTTCGACGATCAGCAACGGGAAATGACCGACGATCTGACCGAGCGGCTCAGCCACCGCCCACGCGATGCCGCCCCGCACGACCAGGTAGACAGCGAGCGCGGCGAACGTAGTACCGGGGCCGCGGCGTGCTCGCAGGATCGTGAACGCCATCGCCGATCCGAAGACGATCAGGATCGGCTGCAGGATCAGCGGGAACTGCGGTACGCCGTAGTTGAACTCGGTGCTGAACAGGTCCCAGGCGATCAGCAAGGCACCAACGGCCGCGATCTCCTGGAACCGGCGGCGAACATTGAGACCCACCAACTGCTCGACCTCGGCGGACGCCAGCAACCGGGCGAAGATCGAGAAGACCACGCCGCCGATCATCAGCAGGTGCGTCGGACCCCAGAGCGTGACGTCCTCGCCGAACAGCCGGTGCCACATGTCGTCGAGCGGGAAGCCGACCAGCGCGAAGGTTCCGCAGACCGTGACGAGCGCGGCGCTGGACGGGATCCGCCAGCCCTTGGTGAGCTTGATGGTCCGGGCCGGCAGCGGCTTGCGGGCGAGCGCGATCGGCAGCACGCCGGTGACGATCACGCCGAGGATGCCGAAGAAGATCGGGTAGTGCGCCGCCGTACCGAACGGGCCGGCGTCGCGGCCCTTGTCGATGTGGATCGCGATGTCCCACCAGACCCCGAAGGCGCAGGCGAGCAGCGAGACGACATGCAGGTACGGCGTCAGCGCGGCCCATCGGGGGACTCCGTCCAGTCTCCCGATGGTGTCTGCGAGACGCCCTACCAGCGTGACCCGGCCGGTGCGTTCGCGCCACAGCAGCACGGCGAGTGCCAGGTACATCAGCGAGACGAGGCCGGTGACGATCGCGATCTGGCCGAACGTCGCGGTTCCGGTCGAGGCCGCCAGTGGGACGGTCATTCGGCACTCCCTGGGTTCGATCGAGACAGCTGGCATGCGCCACGCATGATGTTACATAGGATATGTAACGTGTAGTCTGGAAGACTGTCAAGGGTGGGAGGACAGATGCCGGCCCAGTCGGCCACCGAAGAGTTCACGGTCGACCAGCTCGCCGCCAAAGTGGGCATGACGGTGCGCAACGTCCGCGCGTACGCCGGCCGCGGGCTGATCCCGCCGCCGCGGCTGGCCGGGCGGACCGGGTACTACGGTGCCGACCACGTGGCGAGGCTCACGCTGGTCCGCGAACTGCTCGACAAGGGCTACACCCTGGCCGCGGTCGAGCGGATGATGAGCGAACTCCCCGACGGCGCGCTCGCGCTCGGCGTCTTCGAGACCCTGGTCAGCCCGTGGTCGCCGACCGAGCCCGAGGTGATCACCGAGCAGCAGCTCGCCGACCGGGCCGGCATCCCGCACAACCCGGACACCATCGACCAGCTGATCGAGCTCGGGATCGCCGAGCGGCAGGACGACGGCCGGCTCCGGATCCCGAACCCGGACCTGCTCCGCACCGGCCTCGAGGTGATCAAGCTCGGCGTGCCGCTGGAAGCGATCTTCGAGATGCTGCCGAAGCTGTTCGAGCACGCGGACGCGGTCGCGAAGGTCTACGTCGAGCTGTTCCGCAGTACGGTCTGGCGCGCAGTTCGCCGACGCGGGCCTGCCGGCCGACGGCTGGCCGGAGATCCAGCGCACGCTCGGAGAACATCATCCCGCTGGCCGGCCAGGCCCTGGTCGCCTCGTTCCGCGAGGCGATGGGCCGCGAGATCGAGGTCGTCGCCTACGAGGAACTCGGCCTCGACCCGAACACGCTGCCTTCCACTGGTTAAGGAACGACCACCACGACGGGGGCGTCCTTGCGGCAGGTGAGGCGATGGCCGAGCGAGCCGGTGAAGTAGTGCCAGAGTTTGGTCGACTTGCCGACCACGATCACGGTCGCCTGCACAGCTCGCGCGACCTCGGGCAGAGACTTCCGCGCGTCACCGTAGGTGCTGACGAAACTCATCGTCACGCCGATCTCCAGTGCGCGCCGCTCCGCCTCGCGCCTGATCTCCGCGGCGGCGTCTTCCCTGATGGTCTCGGCACCGGCGTAGTCATACGGCACGCCGTACGCGACCACCGGGCTGACGAACGGCATCACGTAGACCACGACGAGCTTGCCGAAAGAGCGCCCGGCCGCTCCGGCGGCCCAGGCGAAGGCGTCCCAACTGGTCGAAGAACCGTCGACTCCGACAACGTAGACCGGCGCCTGACTGACAGGCTCAACCGGACTTGGAGTCCGCTCAACAGCAGGGTCGCTGTCCATACGATCACCTCATTAATGGTCAGCCGGTCTGGCTGTCCTGAATTTCGGCCGCGAGTTCATTGAGCCGGAGCAGGGCCGGCAGCGCCGCGTCGAGCGCCGCGGCCTCCGGCTCGTCGAGCTTGCCGATCAACTCCGCCAGTGCTTCCGCGCCGACCCGGCGCAACGCGCGCAGACGTTCGCAGCCGGCGTCGGTGATGGCGACCAGCACCACCCGGGCATCGGCGGGGTCCCGGCGGCGCTCGGCCAGGCCGAGCCCTTCCAGCTGGGTCACCAGCACCGTCATCGACGGCTGCGTCACTTCCTCGCTGACCGCCAGATCCGTCAGCCGCCGCGGGCCGGTGCGCTCGAGCGTCACCAGCGTCGAGGCGGCCGTCAGCCCGAGCCCTCGGTCGCGCCGCCGGATCGCGACGGCGGCCAGCCCGAACAGGGTGTCGCCCAGCAGGACGCCATGATCAGCCACGCCACAAGTATAGGCGATCTATATAGATAAGCTCATGAAACTCTTCGTGGCGTGTCACACGCGCAGCGTCAGACCACCCCGAAGACATCGCGAATCTGAGCCAGGAAGGCTTCGCCGTACCGCGTATCGGGGAGCAGGTACGAGCCTTCGGTCCACTCGTTCCAGGCGTTGATCGTGACGATCGGATCTGGTTGACCGTGCTCGGCCAGGAAGGCCTTCGCCCGCTCGAGCCCGGCCCTGAACTCCTCCGGCGTGGGATCCCAGACCGGCGTCCACGGATACCGCCCGCGACGATACGGCCGGGTCTGATCCGTGCGCGGCGACGGATCCCAGCCGACCGTCACGTTGGGATAGAACGGCACGTCGAGCTCCGCGACGTACCGCTCGTACTCCGCGAACGCGCCCTCGCGCAGCGGTCCGAGCTCCGCGACCGGGAAGTCGAAGGCGTTGAAGTCGCCGTGATGGACCCACACGTACGACGTCGCGGACCGGAACCCCAACCGGGCCACGAGACCCGCCGGATCTTCCACCGCGATGGCCGCCGGAAGCACCGCGATGCCCCAGATCACCGCGTCGAAATGGATACCCGCGAAACCCGCCCGACGCGCCTCCTCATCGAACCAGCGCAGCGCATCGGCCGCCTGTTCGACCCCACCGAGACCGAGGACCAGATTCCCGAGTTCGTAGATCGAGAACCACGGCCTGCCATCGATCTTGAGGTAATTGGGCCGCGAGAAGTAGCTGTCGATGACATGCCGGCCCAGCTTCTCGAACGCCTGCCGGTCGATGGCTCCACTCTTCAACCTCCGAGGAGCCTCATCGTCGGGATCGCGATGCGGGAAGATGTCGACGAGCTCGTGATTCGCCCACATCAGGGCGAACTCGACGTCCTCACGGTTCTCGGCCGACAGCAGCCCTTCATCCAAAGCCCCTTGCAGATAAGGCCCATCGTCGTACCAGTAGTAGTCGACGAGAAACCCGTCCACGCCGTACTGCCTGGCCAGGGCGATCTGCCGTTCAGCCTGTACTGCGTCCGCTTCGTCGAAGTACCCGCCGACCGGCACCCGTGGCTGGCGATGACCCTCGAACCGCGGTCGAGCCGCCTTCAACAAGGTCCACTCGTCCCAGTCCTGGCCGAACCACTGAGCGTTCCGCGGGTCCTTGTGCCAGCTGGGGAAGTAGTACGCGAGCACCTTGGGACGGACCATCGAGGTTTCCTCCGACATGACGCAGACCTCCTGCAATACTCGAAGACACCCCTGTCGCCCGCCCCCGAGAGGTGTTCACAGTGCCCAAGTCTGCCAAGCGAACCTCAGTCGTCACGATCCTCCTTGCTTTTCTCACGCTCTGGCCACTCGCTCCTGCCACCGCTGTTGAAATGCAGCCGGCCACGACCACCGCAAGTCAGAACCGCCGGTGCTGAGGTCGTTGCTGTTACGCCGGTTGCGGATCGGCTGGTTGACCTCTCCGTCCGTTCTCAGGCGCTCGGCGGGCGGACGGTGAAGGTTCGGCTGCTGACGCCCGACGGCTGGAATCCCAGCGACCGCCGGCAGCACTGGCCGACGTTCTGGCTGCTGCACGGCTGCTGCGGCGACTACACGTCCTGGTCCGGGACCGACATCGCGAAGATCGACAGCCTCCGCAAGGTGCTGGTGGTGATGCCGGAGGCCGGCTGGAACGGCTGGTACAGCGACTGGTGGAACTACGGCGCCGGCGGCGACCCGGCCTGGGAGACCTTCCACACCGTTGAGCTACGCCAACTGCTGGAGCGCAACTGGGGAGCAAGCTCCAACCGTGTCGTCGCCGGTCTTTCGATGGGCGGTCAGGGCTCACTCCTGTACGCCGCACGCCACCCGGGCATGTTCCGCGCGGTCGCCTCGTACTCCGGCTCGGCGCATCCTCTGCTCAACGACGAATCGGTGCAGCGGATCATGGGCTTCTTCGCCGGCCAGGGCAACGACCCGCTCCGCGTCTGGGGCGACCCGGTCGCGCAGCGCGGCATCTGGGCGGCCCACGACCCGTACTACTTGGCCAAGCGCCTCAAGTCTCTACCGGTCTACCTGTCCTGCGGCGACGGCACAGCCGGACCGTTCGACCCACCGGGCAAGACCGACGCTCTGGAAGCCGACTTCAACCGCCAGAACCACGCGCTGGCAGACGCCCTGCACCAAGGTCGGCGCACGCCGCTTGACGACCGACTTCTACGGCCCGGGCACCCACGGCTGGGCCTACTGGCAACGTGAACTACACGACTCACTGCCGATGCTGCTCAAAGCTCTCGGACTCCCTAGTTGACGGAAGATCGCCGAGGTCGGCGTCCCAGTCGTCCTCGTCGTCCACCGCCGTGGCGTCGTTGCGGCGGGCGATCCGGATGAAGGCGATGATCAGCAGGATCGGGCCGAGGAACATCGCCATCTCGGGGACGCCGCCCATGTGCAGCGTGATCATGAGGCCGTCACCAGGGCGATCCCGCCGGCGGTGAAGGCGACCATCGCGGCCAGCATCGGGTACTGCGCCCGCCGCAGCTGGCGGCGACGGAACAGATGAGCGGCACGATCGTGAGCGGACACGACCCCGAGCACGTGTCCGAGCACGATCGCGCCGATCTGCACGCCGGCGATCAGCCCGGTACCCAGGAACGCGTAGTCGATCCCGGTCCCGCTGGTGCCGAGCAGGTCCCAGCCGCGACCGAACGGATCCGTCGCGAGCAGGACGCCCTCCTGCCCCTGGAACAAGGCGAACGAGAAGTAGTGCGCCACGGCGTACCCGATCGCGATCGGCACCAGCGAGTGCACGAACGCACCCGGCAGGCCCGCGTTGCCGACCGCGCCCGGTCGGATGTTCGCCGTACCGGTCGAGCGTGCCGCGAGCACGAACAGTCCGGAGACCACGGCGACCGACGTCAGCAGGCCGAGCGTGTAGACGACGAGGTGGCCGGCGTGGCCGAGCTGGCCGGTCTGGTTGGTCCAGGCGGACCACCGGCTGATGCCGTCGAAGGCTGTTGACCCGAGCAACAGACAGAGCAGCGCGACCATGCCCCGCTCCTGCGGCATCGTGGCCAGCCCGGCGAGCGGGTTACGCAGCACGAGCTGACGCTGGTCGTCGCGACCAAGCGGGCTCAGCTTGCGCGAGCACCTCGGCGTACACCTCGAAGCTGTCGCCGATCGCGAACCAGCGCGGACCATAAACGATGCCCGCGGCAACATTCACCACGGCGTAGCCGGTGACGAACACGGCGACCACGAGTGGCTCGGAGCCCTCCGGATAGGCCAGCTCCAGCCAGAGGAACCCGAACAGCCCGGCAACCGCCGGCCAGTACGCGATGCCTTGCGGGCAGCTCGCCGGTCGACGTACGCGGGACCAGCCGCCGCGAGCGTGCGCAGCGGATTGGCCAGCCGCCAGACCGGCCCGAACAGCAGCGACAGCGGGATGATGCCGACCCAGATCCAGACGTAGAGCCAGGTCGGCGCCGGGTTGAGCGACGGCGAGCTACTGCCGAACCAGGCCGCCCCGAGCAGCAGGCCGACGCCGCGAGACCGATTGCCTTGAGCAACCACCTGACCGGCCGGCTGTCGCACCGGCAAGCGTCAGCCGCGGCGAGCGTCGTACCGGCTGACTGCTCGAAGCGGGGGCGGGACCAGAATGCGGCGAGCGCGAAGAACGACACCGCCACCGCGGCGGCGGCGGAGTAGATCGGCCAGCCACAGCGGGACCGGGAGATCACCCCGGCCGCCGATGCCGTGCAGCGGGCATCATCGGCGCACCCTTCGATCAGGTATGTGACCGATCGAATGTAACACGCATCGATGTCACATAGCGAGCGGTGCGGTATTCGCTCGTGTCGAAGTGCCGGGTCAGCTGCCGGAAGCGGAAGGTGAAGGACGGCCAGAGGGTGGTGTTGCGGCCCTCGGAGTCGAGGTACCAGCTCGTGCAGCCGCCGCGGGTCCAGATCGTGTTCCGCATCGACGAGCGGACGCCGTCGACGAACTCGCGCTGCACCTCCGGCCGGACCTCGACCTCGCTTGATCCCCTCGGCGTCCATCGTCTTGATCGCGTCCAGGATGTAGGCGATCTGCGACTCGATCATGAACACCATCGAGCTGTGCCCGAGCCCGGTGTTCGGGCCCGATCAGCAGGAAGAAGTTGGGGAAGCCGCTGACCGCAGTACCGAGGTGTGCCTCCATGCCGTCCTGCCACGCCTCGCGCAGGGTCAGCCCGTCGCGGCCGTGCAGCATGTCCATCACCGGCAGGTCGGTGACCCGGAATCCGGTGCCGTAGATGATCGTGTCGACCTCGTGCTTCACGCCGTCCTCGGTGACGATCCCGGTCGGGGTGACCTCGTGGATCGCGTCGGTGACCACGTCGACGTTCGGCTGCGCGAGGGCCGGGTAGTAGTCGTCGGAGATCAGCACGCGCTTGCAGCCGAGGGTGAAGTCGGGCGTCAGTTTGGCGCGCAGCTCGGGGTCGCGGATCTGCTGGGCCAGGTGCCGTTCGGCGATCTTCTGGCCTTGTTTCATCATCGCGGGCAGCTTGGCGAAACCGAGGACGAGCGACTCGCGGGACCAGTAGATGCCGGCCCGAACGGCCTTCTGCACCAGGGGAAACGCGCTTGTAGATGCGCTTCTCGGCCTTGGTGATCTTGCGATCCGGCCGCGGCATCACCCACGGCGGGGTGCGCTGGAAGAGGTGGAGCTCCTCGACCTCGGGCTGGATCGCCGGCACGAACTGGATCGCCGACGCGCCGGTGCCGATCACGGCGACCTTGCGGCCGCTCAGGTCGAGATCGTGGTTCCACTGCGCGGAGTGGAAGACCTCGCCCTCGAAGTCCTCGATGCCCTTGAGCTTCGGGTACGACGGCTCGGCGAGCGGGCCCATCCCGGAGAGCAGGAGGTCGGCGGTGAGGTCGCCCTGGTTGGTGTGGATCCGCCAGTGGCCGTCCTCCCAGTGCGCGTCCTGGACCGCGTGGTCGAAGCGGATGTGCGGGCGGACCGCGAAGCCGTCGGTGACCTTCTGCAGGTAGGCCTCGATCTCGGGCTGCGGCGAGAAGGTCGACGACCAGTCCGGGTTCGGCGCGAAGGAGAACGAGTACAGGTGACTCGGGACGTCGCAGCGGCAGCCCGGGTAGGTGTTGTCGCGCCAGGTGCCGCCGACATCCTTGGCGCGCTCCAGTACGACGAAGTCGTCGTACCCGGCCTGCTTCAGCCGCACCGCCATGCCGATTCCGGCGAACCCGGTGCCCACTACGACGATCCGGTGATGGGTTGCCATGGGGTGCCTCCGAGCGTCGGGGAGCGAACTTACTCCCAGTAAGTTACTCGCAGTCAGTTAGACTGCGCAAGTGACCTCGACCACTGACAGCGCAGTACCGGACACCGCGGGGCAACCTGCGCCCGGCGGCGAGCCTGCGCCCGCAGTACCGGTGAAGCGGCGGCGGGATCGGGCCGCGCGGGAGCGGGAGATCCTGGACGCGGCCGAGCGGATCTTCGGCGAGCGCGGCTACCAGGGCACCTCGATGGACGAGATCGCCGCCGAGGTCGGCGTCTCCAAGCCGCTGATCTACCAGTACTACGGGTCGAAGGACGGCCTGTTCCTCGCCTGCCTGTCCCGCCTCCGCGCCCACCTCCTCGACGCCGTCTCCGAAGCGGTGCTCGCCGCCCCCGATGCCGAGCAGGCGATGTACGCCGGTTTCGTCGCGTGGTTCAGCTTCCTCGACGACCACCCGCGCGCCTGGTCCGTCATCGTCGACGAAGGCATGCTCGCCGCCGGCCCGGCAGCCCAAGCCGCCGACGAGGTCCGCGCCGACTTCGTCGAACTCATCGCCACCATGGTCCGCCTCAACCTCCCTGCCGACCACCCTTCACCGACGAGGAAGAGATCCAGATCGTCGCCCAGTCCATCTCCGGCGCCACCGAACGCCTGGCCATCTGGCGCACCAAGCACCCCGCTCCCCCCTCTCCCACCGCAACCGCCACCACCCTGATGACCTTCCTCTGGCAGGGCCTGAACACCTTGCGCGGCTAACCCGCCGCCACCATCTGCGCTCGCCCGGGGACCCTGGAACACGAACCGGCGGGTCTGGACATGAATTGACATGTCCAGACCCTCCCTTTGGTGTTCAAGCCTCGCCAAAGGGAGACCTCGGAGGCGGCTGAACCCATCCGCGGGTTGGATCGGGGCATGAGCGCAGACGTGGATGTGGCGATTGCTGCAGTTGAGGCTGGGGCAGCTGTCGTGCGAGGGATGTACGGGACTGCGGTGGGGCGGCATGCGAAGTCGGCGACGGATTTTGCGACCGATGCGGATCTGGCGGCTGAGCGGGCGATTCTCGAGGTGATCGAGGAGCGCGCGGCCGGGGGATGCGTTTGTTGGCGAGGAGTACGGCGCTCGCGGTGATTCGTCGAGGCGGTGGCTGGTGGATCCGCTTGTGCGGGACGCTCAACTTCGCAGCTCGTACGCCGCTCTTCTCGGTCAACGTCGCTTTGCAGGTGGAAGGAGCCGCGCAGGTCGCCGCGGTCGCGGATCCGATGTCCGGCGAGATCTTCTGGACCGATGGACAGGCCGCCTGGGTCCGGCGCGACGGTTCCGATCTTCCGGTGCGACCCTCGGCCGATTCCCGGCTGGTGGACGTCAACCTCGATCCGATCACCGACGGCGGGTTCCTCGGGTCGCGGCTGCTGACCGACGACACGTTCCGGAAGACCTTCGGCCAGCGGGTCCTCTCGACGACGCTGCCGGTCGCCTGGGTGGCGGCGGGTCGGCGCGCGGCGTACGTGACCGACGGGAACCTTCGCGACAGCGTGCACTTCACAGCAGGTCTGGCACTCTGCCGCGCCGCCGGCTGCGTCGTCACCGACCTCCGCGGCAACGAACTCCACTCCGGCAACGGCGTGATCGCCGCCGCCGACGCCGAGACGCACGCAGCTCTGCTCGAGATCGTCGCCCGCCACCTCCCGGCGAACTGACCGCAACAGCCGGTACGACGCCGCCCGGCATCCCGGGTTCTCAGCCGGCGACCGCCCACCCCCGCTCGACCTGACCCGGATCCCAGGAACTGGGCCGACGGGGCGTACCGCGTACCGGGCGTGGTGTGATCTCGTTTGTGCGTATCATTGCGGGTTCCGCCGACGGTGATGGTGCTGGGCGGGGTGGTCTCGGTCCAGTTCGGTGGGGCGTTGGCGGCCCGGTTGATCGAGAGCTTGGGTGCTGTCGGCACCGTTTCGCTCCGGCTGGCGCTGGCGGTGCCGATCCTGTTGCTGATCGCGCGCCCGCGACTGCGGAACCGGACCCGACGCGACTTCGCTGCGGTAGTTGCCTTCGGCATCGTGCTCGGGTTGATGAACCTGAGCTTCTACCTCTCCCTGGAGAGGCTCCCGCTCGGCGTCGCGGTCACGATCGAATTCATCGGGCCGCTCGGGCTGGCCGCGGCGATGTGCAGGAAGCGCCGGGACCTGATCGCGGTCGCCGGGGCCGCGCTGGGCGTCGTACTGGTGAACGGCAACGAGCTCGCATGCCGTCGACTGGCTGGGCGTCGGGTTCGCCGGGCTGGCCGGCGTGTTGTGGGCCGGCTACATCCTGCTCAGCGCCGAGACCGGACGCCGGTTCGCCCAACTCGACGGACTCGCCCTGGCGATCGTGGTCAGCACGATCGTCACCGCACCGGTCGGCATCGCCACCGCGGCCGCGAGATCTTCCACCCCGCACGTCATCCTCACCGGACTTGCGATCGCCATGCTCTCGTCGGTCCTCCCCTACTCGCTCGAGACCCTTGCGCTGCGCCGGATGAAGCCGGCCGTGTTCGGCATCCTGATGAGCCTCGAACCGGCCGTCGGCGCCACCGCCGGATTCCTGATCCTGAGCCAGCGCCTGGCCGTGATCCAGCTCGCCGGGATGGCCTGTGTCGTCGCCGCCTCGATCGCGATCACCCGGACCTCGGCGTCCGAGGCGCCGGACATCTGAGCCCACCGGGCGGAACCGGAGGTCATCGGGTCTCACCAGACGGAAAGCGCATTCTCGAGCGCCGTGATGCCTTGACGGCGTGAAGTCATCCGAGGTTGACTAGCCACCTCCTGATTTCAATCAGATCCTTTTGTATCTCACCTTTCGTTTACCGCCCCCCGAAAGGACCACCGCCCCCATGAGAACTTTCGCGACCCTCAGAGCCCGCTGGGCCGTCGCTGCCGTCGCAGTCGCCACCATGGCCGGTCTGACGGCGACCTTCGCCCCAGCCGACGCCTCCACGACCGCTCCCCAGCAGGCAGCCGCACCGGCTGCGGCCGCTGCTCTCCCGGCCGGCTTCAAGAGCGTCGGCTACATGCCGTCGTGGTCCGGCAGCGTCAACGCCGTCCAGTACAGCAAGCTCACCCACATCAACTACGCCTTCGTGCTGCCGAACTCCAACGGCAGCCTGCAAGGCGTTCCGGACGGCGGGAAGCTGTCCTCGCTGGTCAGCGCCGCGCACGCCAACGGCGTCAAGGTCTCGCTCGTCCATCGGTGGCTGGAACGACGGCAACGACTCCGCGTTCGAGGCGCTCGCGGGCAACTCCGGTTCCCGCACCACCTTCGTCAACGCGTGATGGGCGTCATCAACCAGTACGGCCTGGACGGCGTCGACATCGACTGGGAGTACCCGGACCCGGGCACCTCCGGCAACAACTACACCGCGCTGATGCAGCAGCTGAGCAACACGCTGCACGCCAACGGCAAGCTGCTCACCGCGGCTGTCGTCTCCGAGGGCGGCACCGCGAACGGCGTACAGCCTGCCGTCTTCGGCTACGTCGACTGGCTGAACATCATGGCGTACGACGGCGGCAGCCCGCACGCCAACTACGACTGGTCGATCGCCGCGGCCAACTTCTGGAAGAACCGCGGTCTGCCCGAAGGCCAAGACCGTGCTCGGCGTGCCGTTCTACAGCCGCCCCGGCTACCTGACCTACGCGCAGATCGTCGCGATGAACCCGAACAACGCCAACGTCGACTGCGTCCAGGCCAACGGCGCCCAGCAGTGCTACAACGGCATCCCGACGATCAAGCGGCAAGACCCAGTGGGCGGTCGCGAACGGCGGCGGCATCATGAACTGGGAGCTGTCCCAGGACACCACCGGCGCGACCTCGCTGGTCAGCGCGATCTTCGACGCCGCGGGTGGCACCGGTACGCCGCCGACCGGCGGCAAGACCGGACCGATCAAGGGCATCGCCGGCAAGTGCGTCGACGTTGCCGGCGGCAACAGTGCGAACGGGACCGCGGTCCAGCTCTGGACCTGCAACAGCAGCACCGCGCAGACCTGGACGGTCGGCACCGACGGCACGATCCGCGCCCTCGGCAAGTGCATGGACATCAGCGCCGCCGGTACGGCGAACGGCACCGTCGTCCAGCTCTACGACTGCAACGGCACCGGCGCCCAGTCCTGGCAGGCCCAGTCCAACGGCAACCTGCGCAACCCGGCCTCCGGCAAGTGCCTGGACGCCACCGGCCAGTCCTCCGCCGACGGCACCCGCCTCCAGATCTGGACCTGCGCAGCCAGCGCCAACCAGCTCTGGACCCTCCCGGCCTGACCTGTACTACGTAACGCTCCCCCGCACCCCATGGTGCGGGGGAGTTGCTTTCCCCGCCCCTGCTTTCCTTCCTTCGCCTTCTTCCTCACGGTAGGACCCTGATCTGAGCAACCCTGAGTGCCTGGCTGACGGATGTCATGGGTGGGTCGTGACGGTCGAACCAGGAGCGTGAACGGCGTCCGCCGGCAGCATTCTGGGTATGACGACAACGACTGCGGTCACCCTGAGCGGTGTGACCAAGAGGTACGGCACTGTGCAGGCCGTGGCCGGGGTGGACCTCACGATCCGGTCGGGCGAAGTGGTCGCGATGCTCGGCCCGAACGGCGCCGGCAAATCCACCACCATCGAGATGCTGCTCGGCCTGGTCCGCCCGGACCAGGGCAGCGTGCAGGTGTACGGCGCGACGCCGGCCGAGGCGATCGCTGCCAGCAAGGTCGGCGTGATGCTGCAGAGCGGCGGCATCATCGAGGACGCGAAGGTCGGCGAGCTGCTGAACCTGGTCGCCGGGTTGCACAAGGACCCGATGCCGGTCGGCGACGCGCTCGAGCGGGCCGGGATCGCCGACCTGAAGGGCCGGATCATGAAGGGCCTGTCCGGCGGCCAGAAGCAGCGGGTGCGGTTCGCGATGGCGATCATCCCGCAGCCCGACCTGATCGTGCTGGACGAGCCGACCACCGGGATGGACGTCGAGTCCCGCCGCGACTTCTGGGCGTCGATGCACGCCGAGACCGCCCGCGGCCGGACCGTCCTGTTCGCGACGCATTACCTCGAAGAGGCCGACGCGTACGCCGACCGCGTGGTGCTGATGCGCAACGGCAAAGTGGTTGCCGACGGCACCGCCGCGCAGATCAAGGCCACCGTCTCCGGGCGGACGATCCGGGCGACCGTGCCCGGGGCCGACCTGGCCGCATTCGCAGCGCTTCCCGGCGTACGGAATGTCGAGACGCGCGGCGACGTGGTCCTGCTGCAGTGCGCGGACTCCGACGACACCCTGCGCTACCTGCTGAACAACACCCCCGCCCACGACATCGAGGTGACCTCGGCCGACCTCGAGGACGCCGTACTCGCCCTCAGCGCAGAGCAGGAGAGCCTCGCATGAACCTCGACTACCTGAAGTTCGACCTCCGGCGCACGCTGCGCAACCGGCGGGTGGTGATCTTCGCCGTCCTGATGCCGCTGGTGCTGTTCGCCATCTTCGGCCTGACGATCCCCAAGGACGCCAACCAGAGCGGGATCTCCGCGATCGCCTACGTGATGGTGAGTATGGCCATCTTCGGCTCGATGTCCGCCGCGATGAGCAGCGGCGGCATCATCGCCGCCGAACGCGACGGCGGCTGGAACCGCACCCTGCGGCTCACCCCGCTGAAGCCGCAGGCCTACGTGATCTCCAAGGTGATCCTGTCGCTGCTGCTGGCGATCCCGCCGCTGGTGGTCGTCTTCCTCTTCGGTATGACGGTCGGCCACGTGCACCTGAGCGCCTCGCAGTGGATCTCCGTCGCGCTGGTCTCCTGGCTGGGTGCGCTGCCGTTCGCCGCGATCGGCCTGGTCATCGGGTACGTCGCCAAGCCGGACAGCGTGCAGCCCATCACGGGTCTGAGCACCATGTTGATCGCGGCCTTCGGTGGACTCTGGCTGCCGGTCGACTCGATGCCGTCGCTGATGAAGCACATCGCGCAGCTCACCCCGGCGTACTGGACCGGGCAGAGCTCCCGCAGCGCCCTGTCGCAGAGCGGGCTGGACACCCACGCGGTCCTGGTGGTGCTGGGCTGGACTGTCGTCCTCGGTTTCGTCGCACTCCGCCGCTACCGCGCCGACACCGCGCGGGCCTGAAGATAAGTTGATCCTGTGAGTTCCCAGCACCAGCCAGAGGTTCCGGACCAGTACGAGGCCGCCGGCGCCGCGCTCGACAGCGTGCGCCGGCGGCCCGGCTGGGGCTGGCTGCTGGCCGGAGTCTGGCTGTTCTTCCTGAGCAAGCCGCTCGGCGTCATCCTCGATCACCAGGACATGGGCGAGCGGGCGCTCGGCCTGACGGCGCTGATTCTCTTCGCGGTCTGCTACATGGGTTTCTTCGGCTATGCACGGTTCCGGAACATGGCCCGCTACCCGGCTCCCCTGGCGCTCCGGCTGACGTTCATCGCGATCCTGCTCGGACTCACCGCGCTGATGCTCCCGGCCGCCGGTGACAGCTCGCTGACCACGCTGGTGTTCATCGAGGCGCTCGGCATGATGGTGCTGCCGTTGCGGGCCGGAGTGGCGCTCGGAGTGGCCCTGCTGATCGGCGCCGAGATCGCCCTGCGGCTGGTGCCCGGCTGGCGCGACGACGGGACCTACAGCCTCTCGATCGTCCTCGGTGGTCTGGCCGTCTTCGGGATCCGCCGGGCGATCCTGCGGAGCCTCGAGCTGACCGCCGCCCGGAAGGACTTCGCGGAGCTCGCGGTCCAGGAAGAGCGGAACCGGTTCGCGCGGGATCTGCACGACATCCTCGGGCATTCGCTGACGGTGATCACGGTGAAGGCCGAGCTGGCCGGGCGGCTGATGGAGGCCAATCCTTCGCGGGCTGCGGCCGAGGTGGCTGATGTGGAGCAACTGGCGCGCGCGGCACTGGCCGACGTACGGGCTGCTGTTGCCGGGTATCGCGAGTTGAGTCTGGCCGGGGAGTTGGTGGCGGCGCGGGCGGCGTTGCAGGCGGCCGAGGTGAAGGCCGACCTGCCGACGGTGGTCGACGAGGTGCCGGAGGAGAACCGTGAGTTGTTCGCCTGGGTGGTGCGTGAGGGCGTGACGAACGTCGTACGGCACTCGGGTGCGAAGCGGTGCACGATCCGGCTGAACAGGTCGTCGGTCGAGGTGGTCGACGACGGGAAGGGGCCGGCGCCGAGTGGGGATTCGACCGGTCATGGGCTGGTCGGGCTGCGGGAACGGGCCGACAAGGTCGGCGCATCGGTCCAGGTGGGGCAGGCGCCGGGTGGCGGGTTCCGGCTGGCTGTCAGAGTTGACTCGTGAGCATCCGACTGTTGATCGCGGACGACCAGGCGCTGGTCCGGGGCGCCCTTGCCGCGTTGCTGGATCTGGAACCCGACCTCGAGGTGGTCTCCGAGGTCGGTCGCGGCGACGAGGTGGTCGACGCAGTACTGGCTTCGAAGCCCGACGTGGCGTTGCTGGATGTGGAGATGCCGGGGCTGGACGGGATCGAGGCTGCGGCGGCATTGCGTACCGCAGCACCTGGAGTCCGCGTTCTGATGGTCACTACCTTTGGCCGCCCGGGCTACTTGAGGCGCGCGATGGAGGCCGGGGCTGCCGGGTTCGTCGTCAAGGACACCCCTGCCGCGCAACTGGCTGACGCCGTACGCCGGGTGCACCAGGGGTTGCGGGTGGTCGATCCTTCGCTGGCCGCGGAGACGTTGGTCGCCGGGACGAGTCCGCTCACAGCGCGTGAGTCCGACGTACTACGGTCCGCCCAGGAAGGTGGCACCGTCGCCGACATTGCGCGAGAGCTGCATCTGTCCGAAGGCACTGTCCGGAACCATCTGTCGGCCGCGATCGGCAAAACGGGTGCCAGGACCCGGGCCGAGGCGGTCCGGATCGCCGTCGACAACGGCTGGCTCTGAGTTGGTGTGAGGCTGTGTTGCGCGGGGCTGGTTTGTCCTAGGCTGGGGCGTGGGGGTTGATTCATGAGCATCGAGAGCTTCAGTACGAAGAGTCGGCTGGCGGATACCGGGGAGGGGATCACCGGTGACGAGCTGCAACTTGCCGCGCGCAACCACGGGATTCCGCTGGAGGCGTTGCGGTACGACCTGACGCCGCCGGGGCTGCACTACGTGCTCGTGCACTACGACATTCCTGCCGCCAACGCGTCGACCTGGCAACTTTCCGTGGATGGTTGCGTGGAGCAACCTTTGTCCTTCGGGATGACCGCGTTGCGGGCGATGGGGCGGGAGACCGTCCGGGTGACGCTGGAGTGCGCCGGCAACGGGCGGGCCGGGCTGAATCCGCGGCCGATCAGCCAGCCTTGGCTCGTCGAGGCAGTCGGGACGGCCGAGTGGACCGGCGTACCGCTGGCTTCACTGCTTCGCGCTGCGGGGCTCCGGAAGGACGCGATCGACGTCGTCTTCACCGGTGCTGACCATGGCTTTGAGCGAGGTGTTGAGCAGGATTACCAGCGGGGGTTGTCGGTCCGCGAGGCGCTCGACTCCGGGGCTCTGGTTGCCTGGGAGATGAACGGGCATCCGCTGCCGCCGCAGCACGGGTATCCGCTGCGCCTGGTCGTGCCCGGTTGGTACGGCATGGCGAGCGTGAAGTGGCTGCGCTCGATCGAGGTCATCGACCACGAGTTCACCGGTTTCCAGAACGCGGTCGCGTACCGCATCCGCACAGAGCCCAACGAGATCGGCGTAGGCATCACCCGCATCGAACCGCGCGCCCTGCTGATCCCACCCGGCTCCCCCGACTTCATGTCCCGCCACCGCATAGTCCCCGCCGGCCCCACCGTTCTCAGCGGCCGAGCCTGGTCCGGCTGGGCCCCCATCGAACGCGTAGAAGTCTCGGTCGACGCCGGCGTCTCCTGGTCCGAAGCAATACTCGATGCCCGCAGCAACGACCTCGCTTGGCGCGCCTTCGAATTCGACTGGAACGCCACCCCCGGCGAACACGTCCTCACCGTCCGCGCCTCAGACGAAAGCGGCCGAGTCCAACCCATCGAGGCCCCCTGGAACCGAGGCGGCTTCGCCAACAACAGCGCCCAACGCCTCACCGTCCTAGTCGTCTAACCCACCGCGTGTCGCACCTGCGTTCCAGCATCGGCCGAGTTCCATCATGGAAATGAACACGCACGGTAATCCTCACCCCTCGGGATGGCTGGCGATGAGCGACCTGGACACGGAACTCCACCTCCACGCACGCATCTTCCGCACCGGCACCAACTGGTACGCCGACCTCGACGACTTCGAGGACCCCCAGCCCGACGCCCCGTACTGGTACGGCCACTACACCACCCAACGAGCCGCCATAGACGCCGCCTGCGCCCGCCTGGCTGCCTACCACCTCACCCACCGCATCGGCCACCCCCAGTTGCCCGCAGCAACCTTCTCGGCCTGAGTTGCCGTGCGGCCTGCTAGCGGGCGGTGAGTAGGAGGGTGGCGAGGGTGGCTTCGAGGAGTAGGAAGAGGGCGGGCCAGCGGAGTAGGGACTTGGGCTCTATTAGGGCGCCGAGGAGTCTGCCGGCGGCCATGCCGGACAGGGCGACGGAGACCGAGACCAGGACGCCGGCGCGGAAGTCGGGGGTTGCCGAGTCGGCGGCTAGGAGCAGGGTTGCGATTGCCAGGCCGAAGCCGCCGTAGACGGCGCGGATCTCGTTGCGGGCGGCGGGTGTTGTGGGGGTGACGCCGAAGGGGGTCCAGATCAATGCCGGCTTCACCAGTGCGGCGACCCCCATGCCGGCGAAGAACGTCGCCGCGATGGCGACGGCGACGTTCATCTGCGGCCTCGGATCCGCGCGAAGGTGATCGGGTACGACGGGAGCATGCGCAGGGGCGATCCGATCGCGGACATGCCGGACTCCTCTCTTGCAACGGTTGCACGAAGGTCCGGTCACAGTAGCGGTGCTGGGGGTTAGCTGGTCTGGCCTGTTGGCATGACGGTGAGCTGCTGGATGTTGACCCGCGGCGGGAGGGATGCGATGAAGCCGACGGTCGCGGCGATGTCGTCCGGGGTGAGCCACTCGAGTTGGGTCTTGGCGCCCTCCAGCCAGTCGGAGATGCCGGTGTCGGTGACGTGGCTCTGGAGTTCGGTGGTGGTGAATCCGGGTTCGATCGCCGAGACGCGAACGTTCTTCGGGCCGAGGTCGGCGCGCATCTGCTTGGAGAGCTGGGTGACGTACGCCTTGGTCGCGCAGTAGACCGCGAAGTTGGGGTAGGGGTTCTGCGCGCCGATCGACGAGGTGTTGATCAGGTCGGCCACGCCGCGCTCGGCGCCGGCCCGGACCAGTTGCGGGACGAAGGCGCCGATGACGTTCATCAGGCCGGTGATGTTGAGGTCGATCTGCTGCTGCCACTGGCCGGTGGCAACCTCGTCGATCGGTGCCGGCAGCATCACCCCCGCGTTGTTGAACAGCAGGTCGGCACCGCCGAACTCGGCCGCCACCTGATCGGCGGCTGCCTGTACCGCGGCGACGTCGGTCACGTCAGCGGCGATGGCGAGCGCCGTACCGCCGTCCTTCTCGATCCGGTTGACGAGATCGCTCAACCGGTCGGCACGACGGGCGAGTACGGCGACGCGAGCGCCGAGGCCGGCCAGATACCCGGCCGCAGCTTCGCCGATACCGCTGGAGGCACCGGTGATGACTGCGACGCGACCGGTGAAGGGCTTGGACATGGAAACACCTTTCGGAGCAGGTAGTTGCGACCTCTCCAGAACACCAGCTCCGAGCGCTGCTTCGAGGCCCCAAGCAAGGCCTGTCCAGGCAGGTACCAGCAGGGCTACCCAGAACCGAGGACCGGGCCATCCGATCACCGACACTGGGTACATGGACCGTAGTGCTGACCTCTCCGACTTCCTGCGCTCTCGTCGGGCCCGGGTCACCCCTGACCAGGCGGGGATACTCGCGGACGGCCGCCCGCGTCGGGTGCCCGGGCTGCGCCGCGACGAGGTCAGCCGCCTAGCCGGCGTGAGTACGGAGTACTACACCCGGCTGGAGCAAGGTCGGGCCGGATCGCCGTCGCCGGAGGTTGTCGAAGCGCTCTGCCAGGCGCTCCGCCTCGACCTCGCCGAACGCGAGCACCTGAGCGACCTGCTGGCCAAGCCGAAACCAGTACGCCGTACGGCGGTCTCCCCGCAGCGCGTCCGCCCCGGCCTGCACCTGCTGCTCCAGACGCTGGAACAGGTTCCCGCCTTCATCCTCGGCCGACGTACCGACGTACTGGCGGCCAACCGTCTCGCGCGAGCTGTAGTCACCGACTTCGAGGCGCTACCGGTCCCGCAACGCAACCTGGCTCGCTACTACCTGCTGAACCCGGAAGCCCGGCAGCGCGTCGGCGATTGGGAGCGGATCGCAGCCGAAACCGTCGCCATGCTCCGGCTGGACGCGGGCCGCTACCCGAACGACCGCCGGCTGTCAGACCTCGTCGGCGAGCTGACTCTGCGGTCGCCGGAGTTCCCGGGCTGGTGGAACGAACATCACGTACTGCGGCGCACCCACGGCAGCAAGGTCTACCACCACCCCGAAGTCGGCGAACTCCACTTCTCCTACGAAGCGCTCCATCTCCCCGACGACCCCGACCAGATGCTGTGCGTCTACAACGTCGAGCCCGGCTCCGTGACAGCAGAATCCCTCCGCCTACTAAGCAGCTGGAGCCTCACCAGCCACTGAGCTATCCCAGCTCGTTGTCCTCGATCATGGTCAGGCGAAGGCAATCGCCAGACCGAAGGTGAGGATGACTGCTGTGGCCAGCAGGATCAGGGGGTAGGACCACCAAGGCGTGGACCAGTCCACGGTGGCAGAGATGATGGTGTCGGGATCGTCGGGGTCGACGACAACTGCGATGCGGTCGCCCGTCCTGGGAGGCGGGTCGAGGTTGTAGTCGCCCTCGAGCTCGATGGGTTTGCCGTCGCCGGGACGGGCCACCTTGACGATGACGCCGCCGTACTTCGACCACCTGTCCTTCTCGGCCGAGACCACGACAGCCTGCTGGATCGGCCCGTGCCTGACGAGATTCTCGTACTCGTGGCCCTCCCGGACGCTCAGCGGCAGGATCGCGAGCGAACCCAGGCTGAGTGGTACGCCGACCAGGATTCGCAAGATCCGCGCAGCCACTGACCATCCGCGTCGGCCGCGATTCTTGGCAGCCACCTGCCGACGCCGGCGCCGCCGTACGTGCCACTCGCCCAGCCTCTTCCACCACGTGAAGCGCTCGACCAGGAAAAGCGCCGGATAACAGGTCACTCCGGCGATCGCGGCACAGGCGAGGGGGTGGTTCCAGAAGAAGCTGGGGCGGGTCAGCCAGCCAATCAGGTAGAGGCCGCCGCCGATCGAGCAGAAGTAGACCAGCAGGACGAGGAGTTGCCCGCCTTCCAAGTCGTCGTTGCTGTCACTCATCTGGTTGCTCGCACCGGTGACGGCCCGATTCCGCGGGTTTGTTGGACTGGTTGGTGGCCGCCGTATTTTGTAGGGGGTTGAGATGCCTTCGTAGGCGAGGTGGGTCATTAGGCCTTGGGAGGCGTGGGGGAGGTTGTGGCAGTGGTCCATCCAGAGGCCGGGATTGTCGGCCAGGAAGGCTATTTCGTAGGTTTCGTTGTTGGCTACCTCCAGGGTGTCGATCCACCAGGGGGTGCCTGATGACGCAACGCCGTTGCGGGTGAGGACTATGGCGTGGTGGCCGTGGAGGTGCATGGGGTGGGATTGGCCGCTGGTGTTGGAGATCTTCATGCGGACTACGTCTCCCTCCCTGACCATGAACATGGGGACGTCGGGGTATTTGTGGCCGTTGATGGTCCACCAGAGGCCGGGTTTGCCGTCCAGGAAGCCGATGCGGCGGCCGATTCGGTAGTCGAAGGTTCGGTCGGGGTGGGCGACATCCAGGGCTAGCGGGGCTGGGGTGCCGTAGGTGAGTAGGTCTACGGTTTCCGTGGAGAGGGGTTCAGAAGGCGCGGCGCCGATGGCCAAGGACGCAGTACCGGCGTCTAGGCGGAGGCCGGTGGGTGGGACGGTGGCTTCCAGGTCTACGCGGGCGCCGGCTGCCAAGGGGAAGGCCGCGGTTGTCGGGGTGGGGCCGTGGAGGTCTCGGCCGTCTACAGCGAGGATCTTGTACGGCGTACCGACGACTCCCGTCCGGATCAGGGCGTTGTCGGTGTTGATGACGCGCAGGCGCACCGGAGTACCGGGTGGGAGGTCCAGCGATTGCGATCCTGTGCGGCCGTTGATGGTTCGGCGGCCGTTGTAGGTGTGGATCGTGGCAACGACTTCATGCGCCGCCGACGGGGGCGATGACGATGGGGCCGAAGAGGCCGGCTTTGACTTCCTTGTCGGAGGTTTGGTGTGAGTGGTACCAGTACGTCCCGGCCTGCTCAGCTTTGAAGCGATAGACATGGCGACCACCAACCGGTACTGCGTCCTGCGTGACTCCGGCGACGCCGTCTTCGGCATTGGGTACGTCGATGCCGTGCCAATGCAGGGTGACTCCGGAAGGCACGGACTCGTTCACCAGCGTGACCTCGACCAGATCGCCGAGTCGGGCACGGATCAGCGGACCGGGTGAGGTGCCGTTCAAGGTGTAGCCGTCGACGGATTCGCCGGTGGGCAAGGAGAACTTCTGTTTCCGGGCGACCAGCGTCAGCGCAACGCGCCGGAGTACCGGCTGGTCCTTTCAATGAATCAACGCTCTGGCCGCCGTGATGCATGTGCTCGGACAGCAGGGCCGCCGCCGTAGTCGGCGTAGCCCATGTCCATCGCCGAATAGTTGCCTGGGACAAGGCTGGTCGCCCAGAAGTAGCCCAGCGGTACAAGGACCGCGAGGGCTACTCCGAGGGCGATCAGCAGACGCTTAGACACTGGGCGCGGGGGTTGGTGCGGCAGCGCGGCTAGAGGCGGATCCTGCGATGGCGGCGATCGCCAGCCCGTTGAGGGCGTGCAGAATCCCCAACGCAGGAAGGCCGAACGACACCACGGCCAGCAGGAACTGCAGGACGACGAGCCCGACGATGATCCCGGCCAGCGTCCGCCCGCGCGGTACGTCGGTCAGGAACGACAGGATCAGCAACACCAGCGCGAGCAACCCGACGACCATTCCGCCGATGTTGTGATAGCTCTGCCCGAAGTTGCTGTAGTCCGATCCGATCGTCGCGCCGTCGTCCGCGTCCTTGGCGATGGTGAACCCGGACAGCGCGATCGACGCGATCTGCAGGACCACCGCGATCGCGATCAGCGACGCGAAGATCCGGTACGTCGCCCTCATGCGCGCCGCTCCTGCCTACGCCGCTTCACGATGAAGATGCCCGCGACGATCAGCAGCAGCGGCAGCACCGGCGGATGCCCGCCGAGCACCACGCACCCCACCGAAGCCAGCACCCCGAACCCCGCCAGCGCAATCAGCACCGGCAACGGCACCCGCCCAAAGCCGGGCCCGTACGCCGGACGCCCGGCCCAGGCCCCGCGAGCGCCCGGCCCCCAGGCGCCCGGTCCCCTGCCGCCCGATCCCGGTTGGCCCGGGCGCCACGATTGCCCGCCGGGTCCGTACGCCGCTTGTCCGCCGCCTCCGCCCTCGGCCGAATCCTGCGGAGCAGTCCACGGCGGCCGAGCCCAACCCCACGGACCGGCCCACCCCTGCTCCCGATCCGACGCGTCCGGACCGCCTGCGCCCGGTGCACCCCAGGCGCCGGCGCCCGGCAGATCGCCGAACAGGGCTGCGAGGTCTGCCTCGGTTTTTGCCTGGAGCGCCTCGCCGACCCGCTCCTGGTGCTCCTCGGCGCTCAGCCGGCCGGCCTCGTAGTGCTTGCCGAGCTGTGCGACCGCCTCCTCGCGTTCCTGATCACCGATCCGGATCGGTCCTTCGTTCCCACTCATGACAACTCCTCGATGCTCGCTGACTTCCGACTGCACCGATCGTGTCGTCCGGACCCCTTCCCCCGCGTCGCCTCCGCGGCTACACCTCACCTACTCCACCCGACGCACCCTGCACCCCTGGACGCAGTACGACGTACTCCCGCTGGCGTACGCCGTACCAGGGTGACCCCAGGGTCCGACCCCGGAAATCCAGATGAACGACCCACCGGGCCCGGGTTAGGGTCGGACCGGGTCCGCGAGGTAACCAGCGCCGACCCCGGCAGGCTCAGCTGATCGTCCGAGGCGACTTCCTCAGTCAGCATCGAGCCGCGGATTGGACAGTCCATGCCCGAATCCAGCACCACCTCCACGCCCGCGATCCGCACCGAGGCGCTCACCAAGACCTACCGGTACACCGAGCAGCAGCCTGGTCTCGCCGGGGCCGTCAAAGGCCTCTTCCGCCCGGACCGGCGCGAGCGCAGCGGCGGTCGACGCCCTCGATCTCACCGTCCCGAAAGGCCAGATCATCGGCCTGCTGGGCCCGAACGGCGCCGGCAAGACCACCACGATCAAGATGCTCTGCGGACTCCTCCGTCCGACCAGCGGCGACCTCGAGGTGCTCGGCCACCAGCCGGCCAAGCGCGGCTACGACTTCCTCTCGCAGGATCTCGGTCGTGTTCGGCCAGAAGTCGATGCTCTGGTGGGACGTCTCGACGTACGACTCGCTGCTGATCCACCGCGAGATGTACGCGATCCCGAAGCCCCGCTTCGAGCGACCGTCGACGGATCTGGCCGAGCGCCTCCAGGTCACCGACATCCTCAACATCCCGGTCCGCAAGCTGTCGCTCGGCCAGCGGATGCGCTGCGAGCTGATCCTCGCGCTCCTGCACGGCCCGGACCTGCTGTTCGCCGACGAACCGACCGTCGGCCTCGACGTGGTCGCCAAGCTCGCCGTCCGGACCTTCCTGGCCGAACTCAACCGAGACCTCGGTACGACGATCGTCCTGACCAGCCACGACATGAACGACGTCGAAGCCCTCTGCCAACGCATCGCCGTGATCAACCACGGCCGCACCATCTTCGACGGCGATCTCCCAGCACTCCGCGAAAAGGCGGACCCCGGCACCGACCTCGACCAGGTGATGTCGAAACTCTTCACCGAAGCGGCGGCGGACGCATGAGATTGGCCCGCGTACTACGGATCCTGGTGATCCGCGAAGTCACGATCATGCTCCACTACCGCTGGTGGCTGGCCTTCCTCCAGCTCAGCAACATCATCGCCCCGGCGATCTCCTTGCTCGTCTGGCGCGGAGCCATCTCCCAGGGCGCGACGCCGCCCGTCACGGAGACCTTCCTGACCACCTACCTGGTCCTGGTGAGCATCGTCGCCATGCTCACCAGCAGCTGGACCTCGGGATTCCTTGCCGAGAGCATCCGTCTTGGCGGATTGAGCTCCTGGCTGATCCGTCCCTGCTCCACCCACCTCAACGGCATCGCCAACAACCTCGGCGAGAAGATCGTCAAGCTGTGCCTGCTCGTGCCGCTGGTCGCCGTCCTCGGCATCATCTTCCGTAGCGAGGTCGACCTTCCCGACGAGCACCTGCGAGGTGGCTCACGTTCGCAGCGTCCCTCCTGGTAGCCGGCGCGATGACGTACTCGCTCGACATCGTGATCGGCTCGCTGGCGTTCTGGTTCGAGGACGTCACCGCCATCAACCGGCTGCGGTACCTGCTCTTCGGGATCCTGTCCGGCGCGGTGATCCCGCTCGCGCTGCTGCCCGCCGGCTTCCGGAAGTACCTGGACGCCCAGCCGTTCCGGTTCATGGTGTCGTTCCCGCTGGAGGTCCTGCTGGGCCATCCATCCAGGAGCAGTTTCGCCCTCCAGTTCGGCTGGTTCGTGACGTTCATCGGCGCCGCGGTGGTCGTCTGGCGGGTCGGACTCCGGAACTACCAAGGAGCAGGCGCGTGAGGCGCTATGCGAGGCTCTGGTGGAGTTGCTTCCGGCAAGCAATCCGCCGGGACCTGCAGTTCCGCAGCCAGACGATCGTCAACATGCTCGCGTCCATCGGCGAACTCGTCTTCGGCTTGATCCCGGTCCTGGTTCTCACCGGTACGTCGAAAGCGACCACCGGCTGGAACGGTCCGCTGACCCTGATCGTGGTCGGGCTCTACGGCGCCTGCACCGGCCTGATGGACTGCTTCGTCGTACCGAATCTGCGCCGCATCGACGGCTACGTCCGCAAGGGCGACCTGGACCTCATCCTGGTCCGCCCGGTGAACGCCCAACTCTTCGCCACCCTGCGCTGGATGGCACCGGCCGAACTCGGCCGCGCGGTCACCGGACTCGCCCTGGCTGCAGCAGGCGCACACGCAGCACACCTAAAACTAACTCCAGAACTTCTCATAAGAGCCGGCCTCTGGATGGTGATCGGCTTCGTCGGCTTCAGCCTGCTCTGGTCGAACCTCGTCTACCTGGCGTTCTGGGTCGATAGCGCCGAGCCGATCAACGAGGTCGCGCTGCAGCTCCGCGACGCAGGCCGCTACCCGCTGGCCTACTTCCCGAAGTCCGTGCAGTACGTCCTGGCGACTATCGTCCCGGCAGGCCTGATCGCCGCGGTGCCGGCCAAGGTTCTGACCGGCACCGTGACAGCACTGGCAACAGGCATCCTGCTACTGACAGGAGGCGTGGCGCTGACGATCCTGCACTGGCAACTAGCCAGCCGTCGCTACAGCAGCGCGAGCTAAGCGTTCGCTGCCAGGATCTTGTTGACGTCGTCGTTGGCCTTGATCAGCGACGAGGGATCTGAGGTGAAGGACATCACGGATTCCATCGCCGGGGTCATCACCGCGGAGACATCGGCCGCGTTCGGGTTGGCGGGGTAGGGGAACACATCCCCTGCCTCGACCGGCTCGAGGAACGGCGTCACATCCCAACCGGCCTTGGCGAACGCAGCCTTCGCCGCCGGCATCGACGCACTCACCGCCGGGAACACGACGCCTGCTGTGGCGACGATGTCCTGCGCGGTCTGGGATCCGAGGAACTTGACCCAGGCCCAGGACGCATCGCGCCGCATAGTACCGGCCCAGATGGTGTCCGCCAGCCCGTTCATCATCGACGGCCGTTTGCCGTTCGGTCCCTGGGTGAGCCGGGCCAGCTTGGTCTTCACGTCCTTCAGCCCGGCATAGGTGCCGAGCATCCAGGACCCGTTCGGCGTCAGCCCGTACTTGCCGGCGCCGAAGCTGGTCGTGATGTCAACGCCCGACTTCGCAGCAGCGTACGTCGGCATGTACCCCTTGGTGATCAGCCCGCGCCACCACCCGATCGTCTCGGTGAACTTCGGGTCGCCATAGAAGAACTTGGTCCCCCACGGCTGTCCTTCGGAGTACACCCAGCCGTTCGAAGCGGCGTACCAGCTCCAACTCGTCTGCCCGTCCGAGCCACCGGCGTCGCCGTACCCGAGCCCGTAGACCTTGACGTTGTTCTTGTCGAAGCCGGGCTGGTCACCACGCCGCCCCTTCGAGTCGACCGTCAACCGGGCGACGATCTGCTCGAAGGTGCCGCCGTCGGACGGGTTCCAGGTCATCGAATTCAGCTGTTCGGCCGAGATCCCGGCCGCGTCGGTGAGCCCGCTGTTGTAGAAGTAGACCTCGGTATCCCAGTCCTTCGGCAACCCATAACGCTTGCCATCGGCACCGACCCAGCGATCCGCCAGGCCCTTCTGGTAGATGTCCAGCGCAACGTTGTCGCGAGCAACGAAGTCGTCGATCGGCAGCACCTGGCCCTTGTCCGCGAACAGCGGGTACTTCGCCGAGTGCGAGGTGAACACGTCCGGCGCCGTACCGGATATGAACCCGGTGACCAGTTTGTTCCAGTAGTCGTCCCAGCCGTATTGCTCGATCTTCACCTGGTACTGCGGGTTCTGCTGCTGGAACACCTTCGCACACTCGGTGTACATCGGCAGCTGCGCGGAATCCCAGAGCCAGTAGATGACCTCACCGGTACCGCGGTCCGCGGCACCGTTGTTGCAACCGGCCACCGCGGCAGCGGCCAACCCGGCCAGTCCGGCTTTCAGCACTGTGCGTCGAGAGAAAGTCATCGCAGCCTCACTTGATCCCGGAGAAGCCGATGGAGTTGGTGATCCGGCGCGCGAACGCCAGGAACAGGATGATCATCGGCAGCGCCGCAATCAGCGTGGCCGCCATCAGCCCGGCCCAGTCCGGCCCGCCTTGTGGCGTCTGCGACCGGAAGACCCCCAGCGCGACGGTGAGCACCCGGACCTTTTCCTGCTGGCCGACCAGCAACGGCCAGAAGTAGTCGTTCCACGAGTTGATGTAGGTGAGGATCGCCAGCGTGGTGATCGGTGCGGCACTCATCGGGATGATCAGCCGGAAGAAGATCAGCCGGTGGCCGGCGCCGTCGATCATCGCCGCCTCCTCCAGCTCCCGGTTGATGCCGAGAAAGAACTGGCGCAGGAAGAAGATCGCGAACGGCGTCATGAACGCGGTCGGCAGGATGATGCCGGCGAAGCTGTTCAGCAGCCCGAGGTTCTTGATCAGCGCGAAGTTCGGCAGCAGGGTGAAGATCGGCGGCACCATCAGCGCGGCCAGGAACACCGCGAACACCTGGTCCCGGCCGGGCCAGCGCAGCCGTGCGAACGCGTACGCGGCCATCGCGCTGAAGAACACCTGGAAGACCGTGGTGACGGTCGAGACGATCAGCGAATTGCGCAGGTAGAGCCAGAAGTTCACCGCCGCGCCGGAACCGCCCTGGGCCTGCGCCTCGGCGACCGACGAGAGCCCGAGGACACGCTTGAACGCGCCGAGGGTCGACTCGACCGGGAGCAGCGAGCTCGGGTGCCCCGGCAACGCGGTGTTGTCCGAGAACGCCGTACGGAGCATCCAGTAGAACGGGAACAACGTCAGGATCATCAACACGATCAGGCAGGCCCAGGCGACGATGCGGCCTACGTTCAACCCACGGGACCTCATGCCAGATCACTCTCCTTGGCGCGCAGGAGCCGCAGCTGGACCAGCGAGACCACGGCCAGGATGGCGAACAGCACCAACGCCATCGCGGAGGCGTACCCGAAGTCGAACCGGGTGAACGCCCGCTCGTAGATGTAGTAGTAGATGACGCGGGTGGCGTTGATCGGACCACCCTTCGTCGTCACCGCGATGGTGTCGAAGATCTGGAACGACCCGATCATGGTGACCACCAGGACCATCGCGAGCACGGGCCGGAGCAGCGGCAGGGTGATCCGCCAGAACGTCTTCATCTCGGTCGAGCCGTCCACCTCGGCGGCTTCGTACACGTACGACGGGATGGTCTGCAGACCGGCGAACACCAGGAGCGCCGTGTAACCCATGTGCCGCCAGACGTTGATCAAGGCAACGGTCGGGATCGCCCAGTGCGAGTCACCGAAGAACGCCACCGGGTCGATCCCGATCCAGCTGAGTGCCTGGTTCACGATGCCGACCTGGTAGTCGAGCATCCAGTACCAGACCAGCGCGACGACCACGTTCGCCACCAGGTACGGCAGCAGCACCACCGCCCGGACCGTGATCGACTTCGTCAGCCGGTACATCAACATCGCGATACCGACCGCGAGCACGGTCTGCAGCCCGATGTTGATCACCACGTACTCGACGGTGACCCCGAGCGCGTTCCAGAAGAAGCTGTCGTGCAGCATCCGCTCGTAGTTGTCGAGCCCGTTGAACTTCGGCGCCGACAGCAGGCTGTACTCCGTGAAACTCAGATAGGCACCACGGAGTGTCGGCCAGATGTAGAACACCACGAAACCGACCGTGGCCGGAACCAGGAAGATCATCGCGACCTTCAGGTCCCCGAGGTTTCGTCGTTTCCTGGGGGACTCGTCGCTACGGCCACGGGCGATCTCCTTCTAGTCGATGGCGTGTACTTCCAGCAGAACCGCACTCTCCGGCCACTGCGCCGGGACCTGTACGCCGGCCGCCGCCAGCGCGGCGCCGTTCATCTCCACGCCGTCGGCCCACCAGGGAGCACTGTGCCGCGGCTCTGCGCCAGGGGTCGCCAACTTCCGCACCCGGTAGACCCGGTCCTTGGTGAGACCCGGCAGCCGGACCCGGCCCAGGTCGGAGGTGATCGACTGAGCCATCTGTACGGCGGAGTACACCGCGCGGGAACCGTCCTGCGCGATCACTCCGTGCAGCAGGAAGTCGTCCGAACCGCGATCGGCGCGAACCACCCGGCCGGTGTGCAGCAGCGGCCGGAGCTCCTTGTGCAGCGCGACCCACCCTGCCAGTTCGGCCCGCTCCTCGGGCGACGCCTTGCTGATGTCCCACTCGATTCCGAAGTGGCCGAAGATCGCGGTGGTGGCGCGGAATGCCAGGCTCTGCGTGCGACCGGTGGTGTGTGCCTTCGGCGGGCCGACGTGGCAGCCGATCAGCTCCGGCGGCAGCAGCAACTGCGTGTACCGCTGGATCTTCTGGCGCTCCAGCGCGTCGTTGCTGTCACTCCCCCAGACCCGGTCGGTCCGCTCCAGCACGGCGAGGTCGACGCGCGCGCCACCGGACGAGCAGGACTCGATCTCCAGGCCCGGGTGGCGCCGCTTCAGCTCGTCGAGCAGCCGGTAGACCGCGAGGGTCTGCTCGTGGATCCCGGCGGTGCCGGTCAACTGGTTGCCGCCATCAACGAAGTCCCGGTTGTGGTCCCACTTCAGGTAGCTGATGTCGTACTCGTTCAGGATGCTGTCGAGCCGCTCCAGCAGATAGTCGTAGGCCGCCTGGATCCCGAGGTTGAGCCCCTGCTGATGCCGGGCGGTCGGCGGGAGACGGTTGCCGGCGGCAAGGATCCACTCGGGGTGCTCGCGGGCCAGATCGGAGTCGGGGTTGACCATCTCCGGCTCCACCCAGAGCCCGAACTGCAGGCCGAGGCCGGTGACGTGATCCACCAACGGGTGCAGACCCTTCGGCCAGATGCCCTCGTCGACGTACCAGTCGCCCAGACCGGCGTGGTCGTCACGGCGGCCGCGGAACCAGCCGTCGTCGAGCACGAACCGCTCGGCCCCGACCTCGGCGGCTGCGTCCGCAAGGGCCTTCAGCTTCTCCAGGTCGAGGTCGAAGTACACGGCCTCCCAGGTGTTCAGTACGACGGGCCGATCCGTCTTCGGGTGGTTCGGTCGGGCCCGGAGGTACTCGTGGAAGCGCGTCGACAGCTGGTCGAGGCCCACGCCGTACGAGCCGTAGAGCCAGGGGGTGCTGTAGGTGCCGCCGGTTGCGAGGCGACCTTCACCGGGGAGCAGGAGTTCGCCACCGCCGATGACGGCGAAACCGCTCATCCCGCGTTCGGCGTACGAGCGGTGGTTGCCGCTCCAGGCGGTGTGCACGCCCCAGATCTCGCCGGTGCCGAAGTCGAAGCCCGGCGTACCGGCGTACAGGAGCAGTGTCGCGTCGGCGCCGGTGCGGCCGCGGCGGTTGTCGCGGACGTGCAGGCCCTGGGTGAAGGAGCTGCGCTGCGGGTGCCGCTCGCCGATGTGCCGGCCGGTCAGGTCGAGCAGCTCGGTCGCCTCGGTCGGCACCGGCAGCGCGAGCGCCAGACTGTCGACCGTGTACGGCGTATCGCCGGTGTTCGTCAGCTCGGCCTTGGTCCGGACGAGACCCGAGTCGGTCAGCTCGACCACGAGCGCCAGGCCGAGCCCGGCCTGCGGGTCGGCGGCGGTGACCTGGACCGTGTTGCCGGTCCGGGCGACCTCGGTGAGCTGGAACGACGCGGAGAAGTCCTGGCCGTCGCGGTGACCGTTCAGCCCGGGCAGCCCGAACCAGCCGGACGAGTACTCCGGGATCAGCGCGACCGGCTGGTTCTCGTCGAGGCCGTTGCCGACCTGGACCGCGCCCGCGCCCCGCCTGAGATCCACCAGGGCGGCATCGCTGAGCTCACCCAGATCCGCGCCCCAGTGCAGCACGGACGGCAGGGCCGGACCGGAGCAGTCGAGGACGAGGCTCACGCCCGCGGAGCGCAGCTGCAGCACCTTGATGTTCGACACTGTTGATTCACTCTGCCTTTTGATTGGTTTCAGGACGGAACTATTTACCCTGCCGTCAGGGATGTCAATAGCTTCACCGGGTGAAGTAAATACCTTAGAGCCCCGGCCCGCCCCTGCACAGACTCAACGACCAGCGAGCCGCGTCAGCAGCACCCGGAAGGTGTAGAGCAGAGGTTGTACGACTGGTCGGCGACGATGCCGCGGAGCTCGGGGTAGTCGAGCGTTCTCATGTCACGCGCCACCGATGCTCCTCCTCCGGACAGACTTGAGCCAAGCGTCGACCTTAGCGACATCGGGAGTTGCCGGCAGCACGGTTTTTGCGAGCGACTGATCGAGATCCTCGTGCAGGGACAGGCGCCAGCGCTCGACGTCCGGCCAGGAGGACTCCCCTCGCTTCACCGCGAGCAGCCTCTCCCGATCTGGGCCGACATCGACAATCAACTTGCCCTCAGCAAGCAAAGTGCGGGCTGCCAGCAACAATCGCAGCAGGTGCATGACGTGCTTCCACTTCGGCGCCCCGTCGCGCCGGAAGTCCGCCTCCAGCTTCTTGAACTGGCTCAGCACATAGCCGGAGTAGGTCTGGTAGGCCAGCTGCGACAAGAAAGCTTCGCGAAGTCCGACCAGCTCCTCGCCCAGCGACGTCTGCTTGACCACCAGCGGGGAATGCAGCACCTCGAGCAGGTTCGGGTTCGCCTTCAGCGCCAGTTCGCAGAACCGCTCGACCTCCCAGGAGAACCACTCCGGCTCCGGCCCGTCCACATGCGTCGGCGGTTTCGCGAGCGACCAGAACGCCTCGGTCGGCGCGACGTAGACCCCGCGCGTATCGGTGTCGGACGCATCCGTGTCGAGCCCGAACGCGCGCGACCCGACGACCGCCGCATAGATCGTGTGGTCCCGCACCAGCTCATCCCCATCGACCTGATCCACAGCGATCGCTTCGTCCTGGTACGCCGTACGCAGGCTGAGTTGGTCGCGCAAGGCAATGGCATCGCGCCCATCGACGAGATGCACCGTGTAGCGGCCGTCCGGAGTGACCCCGCTGACCCGGCCGGTCGCGCCCCGCTGAGCGGTCCCGCCGTCGGCGTCGGGTCGCGCGACCCGCAGTACGACCTGCGTCCCCACCGGCAACTGCGGACCCTCGACTGGCATGCGGCCCATGGTCTCGCACCGCCAGGTCCGGCCTGCCGGCGCGTCAGCTCCGACTGCCGCCGTGTCGAACAAGGGCGGCAAACGTGATCAGCCCCGCGCGCCAAGCTCCGTCGAGGTCGGCGTCGGGCGGGAAACGACCGTCGAGTTCAAGGATGACCATGCCGTGCGCGAACGCCCAGACAGCGCGCGCCCGGTCCGGATCACCACCGACAGCGCGGACGAGCGGCAGCGCAGCCTCGTCCTCGACTCCGGCCGGCAGCAGGTGACGAGGGAGCGGTCCGGAACTCATCAGCCGGTAGAGATGGGGATGCGCGAGCGCATAAGCGCGATAGGCCTCGGCGAGCGAGTCGAGGGAGTCGGCGGTGCCGAGCGCGATCGCCAACTCCCGCAGGGCGAGCGTGATCACCTCCGCTTCGACCGCACCCTTGTCCGGGAAGTGCTTGTAGAGGGACGGAGCACGGATGCCCAGCCGTTCACCGAGCGCTCGCATGGTCAGGGCCGCGGCGCCGCCTTCCTCGATCAGCGCGCGAGCCGCGTCGACGATCTGCCCGGAGCGCTCAGACACGGCGGCTGCCGTCGGTCGCCCGGAGGCCGTACCCGAAGGCCCGGTCGGCTGCGATGTGCGTCAACCAGCCGAGACCCGCCGTGAACAGCGGCACCCACTCCCCCAGGAGGCCCGCGCTGTAGACGACCAGGACGGCCAGCGGGATCCATGGTCGATGCAAGAGGTTGTAGTAGGGCACGGCCTTCGGCGACAGCTTGCCTTTGCCGGCCGCACCGGCCCCGATCACCATCGCCAGGTCGGGCACGATCAGGAACACGAGCGCGGCGGCCAACGCCGCGACACCGTGATTGATCACCTCGAGCACCACGAAAGCCAGCAGGAACACCGCCAGAGCGGCCCAGGCGACCCGCTTGGTGACCCGCCCGGCAGGTGCGAGAACGTCGGACATCGAAGCCCCCAGATCTGCGGCTAACAGCGTTAGCCAACTCTATGGCTAACACCGTTAGCCGTCGAGGTCGAGGCTACCGGGCCGGAATGCTCGTCGCTGGATTGGCATGATCGTGACAGGGCGCGAACATGCCAGCACTCTCGGTCTACCCCAGCCCGTTACCCGGCGGTAGATTCCCGAGCCAGGTGGCTGGTCACGGGGTCCGAATCGGTCACCTTCCGCCCCACGGTCGAGACGAGGCAGTCCGATGAAGATCCATCGCAGTTTGTCCGCCGCCAGCGCATTCCTCCTGACAGCCGCCGCCCTGGTTGTCAGTACGTCCACCGCCCACGCAGACGGCCCAGGCACCGGTACGCCGTACGTGGTGTCCGTCGGCGACTCCTACATCTCGGGTGAGGCCGGTCGCTGGGCCGGCAGCTCGAACAACTCCGAGGCACCTGCCGACGCGCTCGGCGCGCACGCCTACCACGACAACGCCGCCGGTACGGCGGAGACGATCGCCCGGTGCCACCGCAGCCGCTCCGCCGAGGCGTACCTCGGCGGCGGCGTCAACGGGCTGAACCTGGCCTGCTCCGGCGCGGCCACCGCGACGTCGAACGGCGACAACTTCAAGCCCGGCCTCGACTTCTACGACGACGGCAACGGCCATCTCGGCCAGGCGAAACTCCTGCAGCAGTTCGCGTCCACCCACAACGTGAAACTGGTGGTCGCCTCGATCGGCGGCAACGACTTCAACTTCGCCTCGATCGTCCAGTCCTGCGTGACCGACTTCCTCACCTCGCCGACCTGGTTCAAGGACTACTGCAAGGACGACTCGTCGGTGGTCGCGAACTTCACCAGCGCCAACGTCACCGCAGTACGGGGCCGGATCGCGACGTCCTTCCAGAACCTGCGGACGGCGATGCGCAACGCCGGGTACGCCGACACCGCGTGGACGCTGCAGGTGCAGACCTATCCGTCGCCGATCCCGAACGGCAGCGGCTTCCGGTACGGCGAGAGCGGCTACAGCCGGCAGAGCACCGGCGGCTGCGGTTTCTGGAGCGCCGACGCGGACTGGGCCAACAGCACCGCGCTGGCCACCATCAACAACACCGTCCGCGCGGCCGTCAGCCAGTCGGGCCTCGCGAACACCCGCATCCTCGAACTCCAGTCCGCCTTCAACGGCCGCCGCCTCTGCGAGTCGACCGTCGGCCTCTACGAAGAGGTCGGCCTGTCGTCCTGGACCCAGCCGACCGCCGTCGACAAGACCGAGTGGGTCAACCAGATCCGCACCGTCACCACGGTCGGCTCGAACTACTTCATCCAGGAGTCCCTGCACCCGAACTACTGGGCCCAACTGGCACTGCGCTCCTGCGTCCGCCAGTCCTACAACCTCAACCGCGGCGGCACCTGCACCATCGCCGGCACCGGCCTGGTCAACGGCGAACCCCGGATGACCTTGAACTGAACGAAGAACCGGCCCCCTCACCGCGGTGGTGAGGGGGCCGGTCTCTGTTACTGGACTAGCTCAGGTTCAGAGCCGTGTCGTCTACGACGAACGAGGTCTGCAGTGAGGAGTCCTCCGTGCCGGTGAAGTTGAACGACACCGTGGAGCCCGCGACGGACGACACGTCGATCGTCTTCTGCGAGTAGCCCGAGGCCTTGTTCAGGTTCGAGTACGTCGCCACGGTGGTCGAGCCCGCCTTCACGGTCAGCTTGTCGTACTGAACGCTGGTGGTGGTCTCGGCCGAATCGATGTGCAGCCAGAACGTCAGTGTTGCGTGGCACCCTGCCGGGATGGCCACCGACTGGCTCAGCGTGTCGGTGTGGGTGGTGCCGTAGCCGTCCATCCAGGCGAACCTGGTCCCGCCGTGCGCGGTCTGGCCGCTGATCGCGCCGATCACGCCGGACGATGCGGTCCAGGGTGTCGATCCGCTCTCGAAGCCCGGGTTACCGACTTCTGGCCGGTGAGCAACATCCGCCACCAACAGGGCTGACCGTGAAGGTGAAGGAGGTGCTGCCGGATCCTCCGGCGCTTGCGGTCGCGGTGGCGGTCACGTTGTACGTTCCAGCGGCGGTCGGCGTACCGGAGACCGTGCCGGTCGAGGAGTTCGAGCGTGATGCCGGCCGGGAGACCGGTGGCGGACCAGGTGTACGGCGCGGTGCCGCCGCTGGCCGACAGGGTGAAGGAAGCGATCGCCGAACCGACGGTGCCGGTCTTGTTGCCAGGGTTGGTGACGGTGACGCCGCCGCTGGTCGGTGCAGGTCGGGTCGGCGGACTGGGCCGGCACGCTGACCGCGTCCCAGGCCGCCTTGACCGTGTTGAACTCGGTGCAGCTGCTCGGGTACAGGTTCTTGGCCGCGGTCAGCGTCCAGGTCCGGTACTTCAGGTACGAGGAGCTGGTCGTCTTCAGCAGCATCGCGTTGTACATGATCTTGATGGCCTTCTGGATGCCCAGACCGGTCACCGTGCGGCTGTTGCAGGTCGTGCTGGCCGGGCTGGCCGTTGCCGCTGCCCTGCGCCAGCAGGTAGAACCAGTGGTTGCCGGGACCGGCCGCCGCGTGCACCTCGTGCCCGGGATCGAGCTGGAGTAGCAGTTCGAGTCGCCGAGCGCCGACGGGTTGTACATGTTGCGGATCGGGCCGCTGCCGACCAGGTTGACCTCCTCGCCGACCAGGAAGTCGGGCGGGTCGTACGCGCGGCCTGGTTGATGTACCACTCGGTGGCCGCGCCGAAGGTGTCGGCGACGAACTCCTGGGTGTCGCGGCCCGAGATGCCACCCGGGGTGTGGTCGTCGATGCCGTGGCCCAGCTCGTGGCCGACCACGTCCGCCGAGCCGATCCACTGGCCGGCGGTGTTCTTGCCGATCTGGACCTGGGTGCCGTCGTAGTAGGCGTTCTGGTCGTTCAGGCCGACCCGGATCGGCCAGGCGCCGCCGCTGCCGTCATGCCGTTGCGGCCGAGCCAGTCGGCTCAGCATCGCCTTCTCCTTCTGCGCCACGAAGAACGCGTCGACGCAGCCGGTCTCCTTGTTGGTGCCGGTGCCGTTGCCCCAGACGTTGTCCGGGCCGCTGAACGTGGTGTTGTTCGCCGCGTCCTGGCAGGACAGGTTGGTGGTGCTCGGGTCCTTCAGCGAGTACGTGCTGCCGGACAGCGTGGTGTCCAGGTGCACCGGGTTCGGGCCGCTGTACGCCGCCGTCCCGTTGCCGTGTCATCACGTGCTCCTTGGTGCTCAGCACCTTGCCGGTCGTGGCGTCGACGTAGACGGACAGGCTCGTCGGCTCCTTGCCGTTGATGCCCGTGACGATCGACTCCCAGGCCAGGCTGCGGCTTGCCGCTCAGCGCGTAGACGGCCAGGGCCGGCTGCGTGCTGGACGTGACCTGCTTGACCAGCTTGGTCGCGGTCGCCTTCGCCGCGGCGGCGGTGATCCCGGCCTTCGTCGACAGGTCGGGGATCGTGACGGTCTGGGCGACCGAGGTGTCCTTGATCGCACCGTTGGCGTCGGTGACGACCACGAAGTCACCGCCGACGACCGGAAGACCCTTGAAGGTCCGCTCGTAGGGGACGTACTGCAGACCGGACGGGTCGGAGATGATCGACTTGGCGACGAACTTGTCGTTCTTGCTGGCGTGGATACCAGCAGGCGGCGCGGCCAGCAGGGACGATACCGACTTCGCCGCCAGAGCCTTCGACTGAGCCTGGCTAGGCTTCGGGGGAGCCGCGGTTGGCGCGGCAGTGGACGATGTCGCTCCGAGACCGGCGACGGTGGCTACCGTCAGACCGGTGACCGCGAAGAATGTCGCGGCCTTCCGGGAACGCTGAAACAAGACCATGGGCGTGGCCCCTTCAGGAAATGGTGCTGGGCGGGTTGCGATTCGCCGGGCTGGCAGGCGGCTGCACCTCTTCCGCCTGGAACGCACCGGGCACCACCGGGCCTCACTACTACTTCTTCTCCCCTTCCCCCTGTATTTCACCGCCGGTGGATCGCGGGGGGACACTATGCCCGTCTCATATCCTGGGCAAGGCACACGACTGCCGCTGGCACGACCAAGACAATTGACTGCGTTGTCACGTCAGGTAATCGCTTCCCAACTCCCTGCACCCATGACAAATGTCGTGGTTTGAACCCCGCAGCACCCCGCCACGACGGGGAAAATCACGACTCGACAGCCTCATCATCGCGATGAAATGAGTCCCTAGCTGATGGTCAGGTCGCGGATGTTCGTGCCGGCGCCGGTGAAGACCAGGTAGACGTCTCGAACGCCGCGGGCCAGCCGGGGGTCGAGCTGGGTCCTCGTCGCGGCCCAGCTGTAGCGGTCGACCGTACTGGGGACGGTGAGCGTGCCTGCGAGCGGTCCGGCCGGGCTGCCGAGGCGGATCTCCACCGAGGCGGCCCCTTCCGAAGCTCGTGAAACGGCGGCTTCCAGCCGGGTGGCGCCACGGTTCAGCTGGACGTGCTGGAAGGAGATCCAGTCACCTGCCGCCGTCGCGCCGACCGCATCGCCGCGCACCTTGGCGGCATCGATGAGCTTGATCCCCGAGTAGTCGTCGAAGTCCGTGGCGGCCGTACGCCGGCTCAGGTCCCGGGACGGGATCACCTCGCCACGGACCACCACCGTCGTACGGGCTCTGATGTCGGCCGACGAACTGCCTACCTGCAGGTCCTGGACGGCAGACTCGACGACCCACTTGTTCCGGGTCACATCCCAGAACGCCAGATCACTCGCCATCACCTCGAAGGAGACGGTACGCCGTTGCCCGGGTGCGAAGGCCAGCCGCTGGAAGCCTCGAAGCGTCTTGATCGGCTGCGCCACCCGCGAGGTGCGCTGCGCGGTGTAGAGCTGGACGACCTCGTCGCTCGCGATCTGGCTGGTATTGGTCACGTCCACGCTGACCTTCAGTCGCCCGTTCGCCGTGACGACGGGCGAGTCGACCCGTAGTCCGGAGTACCGGAACTTGCCGTAGGTCAGGCCATGTCCGAACGGGTAGAGCGGACCGGCTTTGTGATACTGATACGTCCAGCCGGCCTTGATCACGTCGAAGTCGAGCGGATCCGGCAGCTCCTTGTCCGTCCGGTACCACGTCTGCGGAAGCCGACCTGACGGCGAGTAGTCCCCGAACAGCACGTCGGCAAGGGCCCGGCCGGTCTCCTGGCCCGCGTGCGACGTCCACAGCACCCCGTTCGCCTGCGACCAGTTCCCGGTCAACGGATAGCTGCTCTCCAGTACGACGATGGTCCGGGGATTGGCAGCGGTGACAGCGTTCACGATCGCCTGCTGACCGGCAGCCAGCGCGGTGCCCGGCCGATCGCTGTCCTCGCGCCCGTTGATGAACGGCATGCTGCCGACCACCACGACCGCCGTGTCCGCCTTCTTCGCAGCAGCCACCGCCGCCGCAACGCCGCTGGTGACGACCTCCTTGGCGAACTGGGCAGCCTGGTCCTGAGTGGCCGCACCGATGGCCAGCTTGCCGTCGGCCCCCAGCACGATGTACTGGTTGGGACCGTTCCAGGGCTCCTTGACCTCGTTGCCGCGGTACCGCAGTACATAGTTGCCATTGGCAAGCTGCTCCAGACCGAACTGTTGCTGCACGAACCAGCCGTTGGGCTTGTCCTGGTCGTTCACCAACGCGTTCCCGCTCCGCGAGACGTACTTGCCGTTCGCCGCCGACCGCAGAGCGAGTCTGCCGCCACCCCAGTCGAAGACGTCCAGCGACTGAGCAGGACCCGGTGTGGTCGCGTCGGCTGTCAAGGCGCCACCGGTGGCACCCGCCGGCGCGGTGACATATTTGCCATTGGCAACGGAACGCAGCGCGATCCGGTCCACGCCCTCGGTCGCGGTGACCGTGCTACCGGCGCCGAGTCGCTCGGCGATACCGGCCCGCGGGGTGATCCGGTACGGCATCGTGCCGGAGTACCAGTCCTCGTAGAGGGTGTCGGCCAGCGGACCGATGACTGCGACGTTCTTGGTCTTGTCCGGACGGAGCGGTAGCGCCTGATGCTTGTTCTCGAGCAGGACGAGTTGCTCGCGCGCGGCTTCCCGGGCGAGTTCCTGGTGCGCCGGGCTGTTGATGCTGTCCGGCCCGATCTTCTCGTACGGGTTCCGCCCCGCCGGGTCGAACTCGCCCAGCCGGAAGCGGATCGAGAGCAGGTGCCCGACCGGCTTGTCGATGTCCGTCTCGGTGAGCAGGCCTTCGGCGAGCGCTTCCTTCACCGCCGCCACCGTCGGGCCGCCGTTCGCATCGTTCTCGGTGAAGCTGTCCAGGCCTGCCTTGATCGCCGCGGCCGCGCCCTCGGCAGCGGTCGGGTAGTAGTGCTGCGAACCGCTGACGTTGCCCGCGCCCCCGGCGTCACCGACGATCATCAGATCATCGGCCGACCAGGAGCGCACCGTCTCCCCGAGCTCTGGTGACACGTGGGTCGGCCGCCCGTTCAGCAGGTTGTACGACGCCATCACGCCGGTGGCGGCCCGCGCAGTCAGGGTCGGCTGGAACGCCTTGTATTCGTACTCGTGCAGCACTCGGGGCCGGACACTCGCCGACACGATGGCACGGTTCGTCTCGACGTTGTACGAGGCGAAATGCTTCAGAGTCGGAGCTGTCTTGAGGTAGCGCGGATCGTCGCCTTGCAGGCCACGCCCGTACGCCGTTGCGATCTCGCTGGTCAGCACAGGATCCTCGGCGTAGCCCTCTTCGTTGCGACCCCACCTGGGGTCACGCAACTGGTTCACGACCGGGGCCCACAAATTCAGGCCGTTCTTCGCCGGATCGAGTTTGTTGAAGGCTCTCGCCTCGTCCCCGACTGCCGAACCGACCCGCTTGATCAGGCTCGGGTCCCACGTACTGCCCAGCCCGACGGCTTGCGGGAAGACAGTCGCCTCCCCCAGCCACGCGACTCCGTGCAGCGCCTCCGTACCGGTCTTGAAAGAAGCAATACCCAGTCTCGGGATCGCGGGCTGGTACTGGTGCAGCAGGGAGATCTTCTCATCCAGCGTCAGGCGGCTGGTCAGGTCGTTCAACCGCACTTTCAGCGGCAGGTCGGGATTCCGGTACGCCGGAAGTGTCTCGGACCGCGCAGGTTGCGCGGCCAGGAACGCGGGGACGAGCAGCAGCGCGACAAGGGCACCCCCGACTCGATGGCGATAGGTCATGTCGGTTACCTCCGGCCGATGAATCGAAGCGCTTCGACTATCAAGGGAAGGATCCGGCTCGTCAAGAGCGAACAACCGGATTCGGGCTGATCATGGTCGCCACCTGCCGGCGTCCGACGCCGGGCAGGTGGCGGCAGTGGCAGCTCTCTGGCGGTCGGGTCAGGAAGCCCAAGGCGCGCTGACGAGCCAGCTCACGTCGTCGGTGTAGGCGTTGGTGCTGTCGAACGCGTTGGAGCCGCCGTTGGCGGCGATGTAGACGAGGTTGTTGTAGTGACGGACGTACCGATCGGAGAAGTTGAGCGATCTGAGTGAGACGCCCTGCCCGTTGCGGCCGGCCTCCGGACAGAACGTCGCATCCTGAGCGAACTGCGACGTTCCGTCGTTGGTTTGCAGTTGGAGCTTGTAGTTGTAGTGCCGCAGGTATTGCCCGGACGTGTTCCTGGACTCGAAGGACACGCAGGAACTGTTGGCGAGTCCGGCCCGCACGGTCCAGGAGGCGTTGCCCTTCTCGGTGGCGGAGCTGCCGCTACCGACGACGGCCGTGTCGACTGTCGCCCCGGTGTGGTGGATGTAGCGGTCGGTGCAGCAGGCAGTGGTGGCGCGCAGGGAAACAGCCGAGCCGGGCGTCAAGCCGGTCCCACCGGAGGTGGCATAGCCCGCCGCGGTGATGTTGGCCTGAACTGCGTTCTCGGTCGAGTCCGAGGGATACCCCGACGTCATCACGCCTTCGTAGAAGGTGCCGCGGGCACCGACGCTGTTGTCGCCGCCGATGCCCAGGATGATGGCCCCCTCCTTCTTCATCGGGTTGTAGCCCGCTGCATTGGGGCGAACCCCGTTGTAGAAGGTCGATACACCACCGGACTGCGCGTTGCCGCCGCGAATCGCCCAGCGGTTCTGGCCACCCTTGACGATGGCGGTCAGGAAGCGGTGGCTGATGCTCGGGTCATTGCTGTTGTTCCCCGTGTTCACCCCGGAGAAGAGCCCGTTCTCGAGGTCGGCCATGATCCACGGACCATTGCCGGCTCCCGAGCCCCACGACCTGCTGTTGCCGAAGTAGATGGCCTCCATCGTGCCGTTGCCGTTGTCGCGGCTGTTGGTCTCCGCGTTGCCGTAGTCGAAGCAGCAACCGCCGTTGTAATGGGTGCCGTCGAACACGGCGTACATGCCCTCCGACTGGTCACCGGTCGCGACGCCGTTGGTGTTGTTGTTGCGGTAACCGGTGCCGGGAGCAACATAGACGCCGTACGCCTTGTGGCCGCCGACAGTGATCGGTGCAGCGGTGGCGTTGGCGAGGTTGTCGTAGCCGCCGGCGGCCGGTCCGCTGAAGCCGCCCGGAGGCGCTTGCGTGAGGCGGTTGTTCCGGCCGGACTGGTCGTAGATGATCGTGATCAGGCAGGTGGTTCCGGCGCAGAACGAGTCCTGGGTCCCGGCATTCGCGACCCCGCCTGCGGTCAGCGGACCGATGTCCCGGGTGGCATTGTCGGACGCGCGCCTGACTTGGTAGAGCGCGCCGTTGTAGGAGCCGTACAACGCCCTGGTGGTGCTGTGCGCGGCCACGCACGGCGTACCGCCGGCTGCGTAGATGTCGCACGGTCCTTGCGTCGCGGCCTGCGACGTGTTGCCGGCGACCAGCAGGCTCGTGACGAGGGAGGCGGCGCCGAGGGCGACCGCGACGGCCGCCCGCAGGGGCGAGAATCTCGACCTTCGTGCCATTGTTCAATCCTTCCGTTGCGTCCGGACGCCCGGGCCGGATCCTCGGCCGGGCATGACTCACCGGCACGCCAACGCGTGACCGGGGCGGTGATTCGCAACCACCAGGGTGGCGAATGTGAGCGCTAACATAGCTCTGGTCCGAACGGAGCGCAATGGCCTGGTAACAGGCTGCTGATCGCTCGGCGTTGTCCAGCTCTTGTCACCCGGACGCGGGCGTGCTTAAGATCCGGCCCACTCCGAGCAGCTCTTCCAGGAATACCCGCCCCCTGCCGTCGAAGCGCTTCGACGCTTTGTTCGACCGAACAGGAAGTGAGCACTTCGCATGGGTTCACGAACAGCGAAAATCAGAGTCGCGGTGCTTGCCGCGGTGCTTGCCGTCTCCGGGTCCACGCCTGCCTTGATGGACCAGGCGTCGGCCGGCACCACTGCCCAGTCGACCGCTGCACAGATAGTGGCCGACCTGGGCGCCGGCTGGAATCTGGGAAACCAACTGGAGGCCAGCTCCAATGGAAACCCCAGCGAGACTGCGTGGGGCAATCCGACCATCACGCAGGCGCTGATCGACAAGGTCAAGGCGGCCGGATTCACATCGATCCGGATCCCGGTCTCCTATTTGAATTTCATCGGGTCCGGGCCGAACTACACCATCAACTCCGCGTGGCTGAACAGGGTCCAGGAGGTCGTCAACTATGCCTACCACCGGGGCATGAATGTGATGATCAACTTGCACGGCGACGGCTACAAATCGGTTCCCGGCTCCTGGCTGATCTGTGACGCAGCCGACCAGACGACGATCAAGGCGAAGTACCAGAAGGTCTGGCAGCAGATCGCCTCCCGGTTCCAGAGCTACGACAACCGGTTGATTCTCGAGTCGATGAACGAGGAATTCGACGGGCAGTACGGTACGCCGACGCAGCCGTGCTACTCGAACATCAATGCCTACAACCAGATCTTCGTGGACACCGTCCGGAAAGCCGGCGGGAACAACAGTTCGCGCTGGCTGCTCGTCCCCGGCTGGAACACGAACATCGACTACACCGCCGGGAATTACGGATTCAAGATTCCGGCAGATCAGTTCCGCTCCGCCACTGTTCCGGCCGGCGAACAACGGATCATGATCTCGGTGCACTACTACTCGCCCTGGGACTTCGCCGGGAGAAACTTCCGGAAACATCACCCAGTGGGGACGCGGAGCGACCGATCCGGCGAAACGGTCGACCTGGGGACAGGAAGACTATCTGGATGCGCAGCTGAAATCGATGCACGACAACTTCGTCGTACGAGGGTATCCAGTGGTCGTCGGCGAGTACGGGTCGATCGACAAGTCCTCGTTCGACTCGTCGAACAACAGGTACCGCGCCGACTTCGCGCGGGCCATTGCGGCCACGGCCAAGAAGTACGGCGCGGCCACTGTCTATTGGGACAACGGCGTCAACGGGCAGTACGGGTTCGGTCTCTTCAACCGATCGTCCCGCACGGTCACCCAACAGGGCATCATCGACGCCATCCGGAACGGCGTCGGCTGACGCGACGAGGCCGGCGGATCACAGGGCAGTCTGCTGCAGGCAGTTGCCGCAGACTTGGTGGGGGTAGAGGACTGGGCCGATGCCTAGGGCTGATTGGTTGCGGGCGAACTGGAGGAGTGCTTCGGCTGCGAGAGGCGCGTTCTCGCCGGTCGCGGACATGCGGGCCGCGATCATCCCGGCTACCAGAGGTGTCGAGAACGACGTACCGCTCCAGCTCGCCAGACCCTCGAAATGCCTTTGTTCGTAAGGGGCCTCTTCACACTTGTAGTCGCCGACGGCGAAGGCGTTCACCAAGTCTTCGCCAGGGGCGTACACATCGACCCAGTGGCCGTGATTGGAGAAGCTCGCACGACTGTTGCCATCAGCAGACAGCGCACCGACACCGACATCCCAGGAGTACGCCGCCGGGAACGTGGGAAGTCGGTGTCGTCGTTTCCTGCCGGTGCGACCACGACGACGTTCAGATGGCGCAAACGCCTTCGTAGAAGGCGTTGAACGTGGCATCGGGAGATGGAGGCGGGTGGCGCCGGCGAATTCGCAGACGATGATGTCGGCGCCGAGGTCGAGCAGGTCGCTCATCCGCTGGATGATCTCGTGCTCGTACGCCGATCCGCCGTGCTTGCGCCAGTCGATCTCCTTCGCCTTCTTGACGCAGACCTCCGCGCCTCGGCGCCGTCATCCGCACGCAGCCGGCGACGAACGTCCCGTGGCAGGAGTACGGCGCGATGGCCCCGGGCAGCGGGGCCGGATCGGGATCGCCGTGCACGCCGGCCATCCACGGCCACCTGTGCGTCGTCGCCTCGACCAGACCGCCGTCGACGATGCCGACCAGTACGCCGCGGCCGTCCCAGCCCCGCGCTCGCCGCAGCAGATCCCGCTGTTGATCGGCGGCACCGTCGCCGCACGCGCTCGACGGCACCTCGGCCGGTTCCGATCGCCGGGCAGGGATGGCCGTTGCCGTTCAGCGGGAGTGCGGCGCCGGCCGTCGCCGCGCCCTCACCGATCGAGCCGGTCCAGCCGCGCCAGCACGTTCGGCGTCGACAGCGGATCGTCGTCGTCGGACCGGCCGTCCTGGTCGCCGGCGAACTCGCTGCCGCCGTACATCGCCGGCCTGCCCATCCTGGACCGACCGGCTGGTCCGGCCGTAGCGCCAGACCAGACCGGTGACGCCGTCGATGACCGGCAACCGGTCGATCGCCACGTTCGGCGGAATGATCGGTCCGGCCGGTTCGCGCTTGTCCTGACGTCGTCCCCGCGTCCCTCGTCGGACGGCGCCGAATCGTCGCGCAGCGCCGCGACAACCAGTTCCACGTCCTCGGTGCGGACGAGGATGGTGTCCCGGCGGTAGTAGTACTCGGCGTACCCGAGCTTCTCCCAATTGTACGGATGCACGGCCATGCTGTCGTACCACCGGTCCGTTGCCCGCATCTGGATCCCCGTCCAGGTCCTTCGATGATCAGGCGCAGGGCGTCCTTGAGACGTTGGTCAGCTGACATTGTCGGTTCCCTCCTCGATGGTGAATGTTCGGGGTGGCGTACTACGATGCTGAAGACGTCCGGTGAGGGGAGGGCGGCCTGTTGGCCGTGGACATCGACGACCTGCAGGCGCTGGCGCTGTCGCAGCCCGCGAAGGCGCTGCAGTTGGCCCGCGAGGTTCTCGCGAAGAGCCCGTCCGACGCCGAGGCCGCGGTAGCCCACCAGGCGGCGGGCGTCGTGCACCGCGACTTCGGTGACATCAAGGAGGCGGTGACCGAGCTCAAGGCGGCGTACCGCTATGCCCGGAAGGCCGCCGACCCCGATCGTCAGGCGGACATCCAGGCGAGCCTCGGCGTCGCGCTGGTGATGGCCGGCCAGACCGATCGCGGGGTCGCGATGCTCGACGCGATCGTGCCGGGCCGCACCGGCGTGCAGGCCGGCCGGATCCTGATCCGCCGCGTCTGGGTCCGCGGCGCCGTGCTCGGCCGGTACGACGAAGCGCTTGCCGACGCCGAACAGGCGGTCGCGCTGCTGAGCGATGCCGGTGACCTGGTGTGGGAGGCCCGCGCGCTGACCCACCGGGCGATGGTGCTGCTCGCGATGGGCGCGATCGAGCGCGCCGACCAGGACTACGCCCGCAGCGAGAAGCTGTTCTCGAGCCGCGGCCAGATCGCCGAGTACGCCGACACCCGGCAGGCCCGAGGTGCCGCGGCCTTCGCGCGCGGCGACCTGCCGACGGCCCTGCGGTACCTCGACGACGCACAACGGGTGGTCGAGGAAGAGCTCGGCATCCTGGAGCCGGACCTGTACGCCAACAAGTGCTTCGTGCTGCTCGCTGCCGGTCTGACGCGCGACGCGCTCACCGAGATCGACGGCGCTCTCGACCGGATCGAGCAGCAGCGCGGCTCGGACGCACGCCGCGCGGAACTCCTGTACTGCGCCGGACTCTGCGGCGCAATGCCGCCGGCGCGATGGACGCTGGCCGGGAGCCGCGGCCGGGCTGCGCTGAAGCTGTTCCGTCGCCAGCAGCGTCCCTGGTGGGCGGCCCGCGCGGAGCTCGCGCTGCTGCAGTCGCGCGTACCGGCCGGTGACCGGACCACACGGCTGCTCGCGCACCGGCGCAACGCGTCAGCGCCGAGCTCGACCAGCTCGACCCGGACCTCGCCACCGAGGCGCACCTGCTCACCGGCCGACTCGCGTTCGCCCGAACGGATCCGGTCACGGCCGGGCAGCACCTGACGATCGCGGCCGCCGCCCGGAACCGCGGACTCCGGGCCCGCGGCGCCGGCTGGCTCGCCCAGGCCACGCTGCACCAGGGCGAAGGCCGGTCGCGCGCGATGCTGGCCGCCTGCCGCCAGGGCCTCAGCCTGATCGAGGTCTACCTGCGCACCCTCGGCGCGACCGAGCTGCGCGTGCTCGCCACCGCCCAGGGCTCCGAGCTCGCCGCGATCGCCCTGCGGTACGCCGTACGACGGCACAACGCGCGGCAGATCCTCGAGTGGAGCGAACGCTGGCGAGCCACCGTGCTGGCGATCCCGCCGGTCCGGCCGCAGGAGGACGACGGTCTCGTCGCCGACCTCGCCACGCTGCGCGGTCTGACCCAGAGGCTGGAGGCCAGCTACGACCACGGACCCGGAGCCGGGCCGCTGCAGCGCGAACGCCGCCGCCTCGAATCGTCCGTACGCCGCCGCGCGCTGCTGCGCACCCGGCGACCGATCGGCGACCGGCCCGACCAGTTCCGCAGCGCCGACCTGCTCGATCACCTCGGCGACCGCGCAGCCTGATCGAGCTCACCGAGGTCGACGACCAGCTGTACGCGATCGTGGTCGCGCGCGGCCGCGTCCATCTCGACCTGGTCGGCCCGACCGCGCTGGCGACTCATCGCTTGTCCCACGCGTTGTTCGCCTTGCGCCGCGAGGCGTCCGGGCGCGGCACGGACCAGCTCGACCTCGACGCCATCGGGGCACGGCTGGAGACGCTGCTGCTCGGTCCGTGCGATCAGGCATCTGCAGGACGGTCCGGTGGTCGTCGTACCGACTGGTCGGCTGCATGCCGTTCCGTGGAGTCTGCTGCCGTCCTTGCGGCATCGGCCGACCTCGGTGGCTCCGTCGGCCGCGGCCTGGTTGCGCGCCCGGAAGGCCGTGCCGCCGCCGACCGATCGGGTAGTACTGATCGGTGGTCCCGAGTTGTCGACGGGACACGAGGAGGTACGACGGCTCGTCGGAGCTGTATCCGGATGCGGTCGTGCTGACCGATGGTGCTGCGACGGCGGAGGCGGTGCTGAAGGCGATCGACGGCGCGTCGTTGGTCCATTCGCGGCGCACGGGACGTTCCGGGCCGACAGCCCGCTTGTTCTCGGCGCTCGAACTGGATGACGGACCGCTCACGGTGTACGACCTCGAACGGTTGCAACGAGCTCCGCATCGGGTAGTGCTGTCGAGCTGCAGCTCGGCGCTCGGTGGTCCCAGTGGCGCGGACGAGTTGCTCGGCCTGGTCAGTGCCCTGGCCGCGCTCGGATCAGCCGGCGTCGTGGCGAGCGTCGTACCGGTGAACGATCCGGGGACGGTGCCACTGATGCTCGACCTGCACGCCCGGCTGCGCGCCGGGGACGACCTCGCCGAAGCGCTCGCCGCGGAGCCGGGCATCGGCAGGCGACAGCCATCTTCGCGCGGACGTTGCAGCGCAGTCGTTCATCACCCTCGGAGCCTGAGTCACCGTCATCCTTCGGGTCGGCTACGGGACACCCAGCCGGTCTGGACCGTCGCGCCGGAGTCGGTCCGGCAGATGAGCGGAAAGGGCGGCTCGGAACGGGCCGGACCACGAAGAACCCGAGCTCGTCGACCGGTGTCGTGCCGAGATCGTCCGATCCGTCGGCAGCTGCACCGTGCCGGCCTGCGGCGGACTGACCTGTCCCAGCAGCTCGCCCGGCGTCAGTTCCAGCTCGATGCTCACCTGGCTCCGAGGCGAACGTGAGCCGGCGCAGGCTGGCGCTCTCCGCAGTCCGGGTGAGCATCGACTTCTTCGCCTTCCCAGGCCGAGTCGTAGGTCAGAGCGGCAAGCTCGGCGTCGATGGTGCGCCAGGAGTACGCCGCCTTGCCGGCTGCGACGAGGCCGGGCGGCACTTCGCGCGCAGTCGTCAACGCATCACGCAAAACCTCGAGCAGCTGGTCGTCGTCGCTCCACCACTGGCCAGCCATGCCGCTCACCTCCGTCCGATTCGATGGGGCGCTCGTCCGGGATACCGATCAGTGCGGCCAATGCAGGCGCCTGACGCAACCGGCCAGGCAGCGGGCCCGGTTGGGGCCGATGCTGCCGACCGGCATATGCAACTTCTCGCTGATCTCGCGGTACGCCACCGGCGGATCCTGCACGAGCATCGAGAGCAGCAGCCGGCACCGCGGTGACAGCTGTCCGAAGGCGGTCCGGACCGCCGTCGCGCCGCTCGTGGCGGCAGGAGTTCCTCGTCGATCGAGACGCCGTCGGACGGCATCGCCGAGGACAGCTCGACGAGGTCGGCCGGCTCGGTCCGCCGGCCGGCGCGCACCAACCGCAGACACTCGTGGTGGGCCGTCGTGGCGATCCATCCCGGCAGGGCCGCCGGCTCGCGCAGGCCGGGCAGATGCTCGACCAGCAGGAGCCACACGCTCTGGCCGACGTCGTCGATGTCCGCGCGCGACAGTCCGAAGCGCCGGCAGATCGTCCAGACCAGCGGTGCGTACCGCTCCACCAGTTCGTCCCAGGCCCCTCGGTCCCCGTCCCTGGCGCCGGTGACCATTCGGATGACGGCCGGGTCATCGCGCATCCCGTCCTCCTTCAGGTTTCGACGGTCACTGAAGCGGAGTACGTCGTACGCCGATTGATACACCGATTCCTGACGTGGCGCGAGCCCCGCCCCTCCTCGGGGCTCGTGCCACGTCAGCTCCCCCGACCCCCCGACCTCGAGGTCCTTCGCACTCTCGGAGTACCGGGCGCCGCCGGTGATACACCGATCGGCCGGAAATGTATCCGGACGCCTCGTCGCCACTCCGTCTTTGTGGAAGGTGAACCCGAACGGAGGCCTCAGCCATGGACAGAGCGGTCACCTCACGACCAGAACCGAAGACGCGGTCAGGGTGGCGTCAGATCGTCGCGCTGAACATCGCGGAGGCCGTCGCGGCACTGTGGGCGCTGATCGCCGCGTACGGTCTCGCCGAACAACTCGTGGCAGACCAGGAGGCAGCCCCGGCCGAGCTGGCGCGTCGCTCGCTCGGCTGGTGGATCCTCGACGTCAGCGTCACGCTGAACATGAGCCTGCTCATCGTCGGAGCGGCCGCGGGCGCGGTCGGCAGTGTCATCCGGCAGAGCATGACCCTGACCCAACGCTCGAGGCGCGTCGAGGACCGCTCCCTGTGGTGGTACGTCCTGCGCCCGCTGTGGTCCGCGCTCCTCGGCTCGGTGTCCGTCATCGCCGTCAACACCGGGCTGATCAGCCTCGGCGACGAAACCACCTCCAGCGCCGGTATCGCCGTACTGGTCCTGACCGGCTGCCTAGCCGGCCTCTTCACCGACCAGGTCCTCCGCCGCCTCCGAAACATGGTCGACCGCACCCGCCCGAACACCCGACGCGACTGATCTGAACCCAGGAGGCTGACATGTTCGGTTTGGAACTCAAGACTTTCGACCGGGAGGCCGCGGGGCTCGACAGTCCCTTCGTCCGGTCCTATCTCGCGATGCGCTTCAGGATCGGCCTGGTGGCCTTCACTCTGCCGTGGATCCTGATCGTCATCGACTGGCTGCTGATCACCAACCAGCGCCAGATCCGCGGATCGATGAGTGCGTACTACCACTCACCGGCTCGCGATGTCTTCGTCGGCGGACTCTTCGTCACCGGCGCATTCCTGGTCAGCTATCTGCGGGCCAAGCGGAAGACCTACGACTACTGGCTCTCGACCATCGCCGGCTTGGCACTCATCGTCGTCGCGCTGGTTCCGACCGGACGGGCGCTGAGTGCTCCTGGATTCACAGTGAACGGAGACAGTTGTGTGGAATTTCCTGGTCCGCCCGACTGCAACGGATTCCAGAAGGCCTTCGACGAAAGCAACGCCCGGCTCGTCCACGGAATCGCCGCGAGTGTCTTCGTGCTGTTGCTCGCGGCTCTTTGTTTCGTCTTCGCACTGCGCGAATTCGGATTCGGCCTCGCAGCCAGGAAGCTCTGCGCCGATCCCGATGTCGACCGGGTCCGGGCCGCGCTGAAGGCGCACGGCGTGTCGGTGTGGACGTACCTCTGGCATGGCGTCCCCGAGGAGAAAGGCGACGCGCCACCACCTCGACGACGGGTGCCGCTGTACCTGGCGATGGGGCTGCTGATCCTGCTCGCCGGCGCGTGGGCCAAGTTCGGCGCGAAACTGCCGATCCCGTTCACGGAGTACACCTTGGGCCCGACGTACGTCGGCGAGGTTGTTGCCTTCAGCGCCTTCGGGGTGGCCTGGATGGTCTCCGGCAAGGATCTGAAGCCGTTCGGCAAGGTTGCCGACCTGCTCGGTGACGCCGTCAACAAGGTCACTCATGCCTCCGCGGTGAACAGCTGAGCGATGCAAGGAACTGCCCCGGATCGGCATCCGATCCGGGGCAGTTGCCGTGTGGGTCAGCCTCGGCGGGGGACGATCGTCCGGGCGTCGATCGAGGTGGCTGAGCGGCCTTCTCCTGCTGCGGTGTGCGTGACGGTGACCTCGAGCGGGTGGTCGGCGACGATGTCCAGGACACCGAGCACGAGTGGGCCGCCGGTCGGGCCGACTGCTTCCTCGAGGCTGCAGCAGTCGTCCATGGTGGCCTCGCCCGGCCCGAGCACGATCTTGGCGAACGGGCGGGCCCGAACCGTCCTCGGCTCGCGACCGACCGGCTTACCGTGCAGGACGAGCGGCGCGAAGTACTTCACGATCGTGACCGCACAGGTGGTCGGGTTGTAGATGGTCACGGCCGTGGCGTAACGGCCGTCCACGACGGTCTCGCACTCGTCCCGGCCATGGTCGTCGTCACCCTTGTGCCGGTCCTCCACCCCACAGATCATCTCCACGGAGTGGTGCCAGCGGCAGGCGGGAACGGTGACGACGACCGGCTTCGTGGCGACCACCACGCCGTCGGCGACGACATCCAGGGTGCCGGTGAAAACCTGATCCTCGTCCTCGCAGTCGCGGACTCCGGTCCAGATCACCTCGAACGGCAGGCTGTGCGAGGTGTCCCCGGCCAGCGGGCCGTAGCTCGGCGGCGCGATCGACGTGACGAACTGGGCGATCTGCCCGGTCGGCTGGAGATGTACGTCGCCGATCGACTGCACCGCCGCCCTGATCAGGTCGACCAGTGTCGTGACGATCTGGCTTTCGTTGATACCCACGGTGTGTGTGCCGCCCGGCGTCGCCGCGGTGATCCGGGTGGCCTGGCCGGCGGTGCCACCGACCGCGCAAACTCCGTAGTCGACCGCGTCCGCGGTGGGGTCGCCGTCGAGGGCGCCGGCCGTGCCGGTATCGGTGCTGACGGCAACGAGCGTGATGCCGGCCGCGACGAGAGCCGACGTCGCGGTCGCTTCCGTGATGTCGGCGCCGCCGGTGAGCGCAGCACAGACCGGATCATGTCCCGGCGCGTCGCCGAACCAGACCACGATCCGCTTGCTGTCGGTCCGCCAGCCGATCGCAGGGTCGGTCGCCAGCTGCTCGAGCGCGAACAGCTGACCCTCCGGGATGTCGTGCCCGTCGGAGGCGGCCCAGGTCGCCACCGCCGCCGACGCATCCGCGACGCTGAGCGTCGGCGCCAGTTGATGCTGGAAGGCATACGGATTGATGTCCAGCGGGAAGTCCTTGTAGTTCCCCACACCCCAGGCGACGTCGAAGCCTGCGAACGCCGGATCGTTGACGATCGCGCCGATACCGGCCTGCACCGCGCCGATGATCCCGGCCATGCTGCCGGTGGTGTCCGCCAGCAGATACACATCGGCCTTCGGCGGAACGCGGGATGCCGGGATCCCGACGGTGACCGTCTCCCGTTCGGTCACGCACTCCGGCAGCCGCCACTCGTTCGTCGGCGGGTCGACGGTGACCGGTTCGGCGCGGGCTGCCGACGCGGTGGCGGCTGCGGGTTCCGCCATGGAGACGAAAAGATTCCGGCCGGCCAGCGCCTCCAGCCGACGGCGCGGGTGGACCGCGCCGGCCTCGTCGACAGCGACCTCCGCAGTACGATTCGGCTCCCCTGGCACAGCGCCATGGAACAGCCGCACCTCACGCCCGTCCGGCATCCGCCCCCCGGCCCCGGCCGCAATATCGATCTCCGCAGTACCGAGCGCGTCTGCCAACGCTGCCCGCACGGCCTCCGCAGGGTCAGGCCCGATCGATCCACCAGGCCGACTCTCATTTGTCGAACTCATCCTTGGTTCCCCCTCTAGTAGCTTCTGCTACCAGAACGGACACCACCCCCGCCCACCTGATACACGCTCGCCGAGGCCGTGTGCGCGATCAACGCGTCAGCTTGAGGAGACGGGCAGCGGGGCCGGCCGGCAGCGACACGCTCAATGAGTTGCCGGCGAGTGCCACGCCTGTCTTGAGATCCGCGGGAAACACCGTCTCGACGGCCTTCCATTCATCGGAGAGCTGGATTTCGATGCCGGCCGGCGAGTCGCCTCTGTTCCACACGGAAAGCAAGTACATCTCCGGCGTCGTCAGGCCGAGAGCAATCTGGTCGTCGTACCAGCTGGGCAGTCCGAGTGGCCACTCAGGCTGCGCGCTGGGGATCGAGCCACGGTAGGACTTGTAGGCGTCGAGCGCAGCGCGAACCCGGTCCAGTTGGGTGGCCGACATCAGGTCGATACGACCGCTGAGATGAATGCGCCCGAGCAGCGCATTGATCATCGAGAACGACGCGAGTTCGACGTCGTACTCCGGCTGCGGGTACGCCCAGACAGCGCCCTGTTCGGGGGTCACCGCGCTCGGAGCGGCCGCGGCGATCGATGCGTAGACGATCGGATCCTGCTGATCACTCGTGGACAGCAACGCTGTCCGGGACAGCAACGCATAGTCCATCCGCAGGCCGCCGGACGAGCAGTTCTCCAACACCAGTCCTGGGTGCCGGTCCAGCAACCCGTCGATCCAGGTGGTGAACGCGCGGTTGTGACCCAGCAATCCGGCACCAGGCGCTTCTCCGCCGAGGTCCGTGCCAGGAACGACGTTGATGTTGTAGTCGAACTTGAAGTAGCCGACACCGTAGTCGGCGATCAAGCGGTCGATCACCTGGTCCATCCGCTCCCGCACCGCGGCGGAACGGTAGTCGAGGTGGTACCGATCGTTCTCGACGACTCGGTGCCCCTCGCGGGTGAAGAGTGCGTCGTCCGGCAGCAGTGGTGCGATCTCGCTCCGTACTCCGACAACCTCGGGCTCGAGCCAGAGGCCCGGCACCATGCCGGCCGCCCGGATCTGGTCCATCGTCTTCTCCAGGCCGTCGGGGAATCTGGACGTCGATGCTTCCCAGGCACCGACGCTGTCCCACCACCAGCCCGAATCGTCGGCGTACCAGCCGGCATCGATCACGAAGTACTCCGCGCCGACCGAGGCTGCCGCCTCGATCAACGGAGTCAGCTTCGCCGCGGTCGGGTCACCCAGCAGGCAGTTCATGTAATCGTTGAAGATGACCGGGAGGATGCGGTTGTCCTCGTGTGGGCGCCGCATCCGGCGTCGGTACGTCGTCAACGCGCGCAGTCCGTCGGCCAGTCCGCCCGCGGTGATCGCCAGCGCTACCGGAACAGTTTGATGAGTGCCTCCGGGCTGCAGAGTGGCACGCCATTGATGTTCTGTGTCAGTCGGCCCGGAGACCGCGAGACAGAGGTCGTCGTAATGATCGCTGAGCTCCCAGTGCCAGGCCCCTGAGTGCTCGATCTGCCACGTCCAGGTCACGCCGGCGGCTTCGATCGCCCCCATGGGAAGGAAGTCGCCGCTCGACCAGCCTCCGTTCGAGGTGACGGCGTACCTCGCCTTGGTCGTGCCGAAGTTCCCCCCGCTGGGCCAGAACCCCACGATGCCGGCCTGCTCCGGAGTCAACTCCTGCCATCGCAACTCGGCGCACCAGGCATTGCGCGCCTGATGAATCACCGTGCCTGTTCGCAGCCCCCCGCCGAACGTGGCCAGCACGAGCGACGACAAGTAGACGAGGGTGATTGCCGATGTTCCGGTGTTCGTCACCGTGGACGAGATCCGCAGGACATCCGCCCACGCTTCCAAGCGGGTCTCGACCATCAACCCTCGCTCCGGCTCGTGCTGCCGCAGGGTGAGGACCTGATTGCCCAGATCGTCCTTGTTCTCGCCATGGCCCAGGTAGCGCAGGGCTTCCGACGCGGCGTACGGCCGGTGCTGACTCGCCGCAGTGACCCGGACGTGTCCCTCGGCAAGACACGCGAGTTCGACCAACGACACAGGATGACTGTTGGCGGCCGGCATCGCGTCGGCCGGCCGGACGGAAAGTATCCGCACCGGCTGATCCGCCGCCACCGCGAACTCGGCCACGAATCCCGGCGGCGACCATCGCAGCCGATCGCCGTCGAGCTGAACCGTGCTCTCACTGGTCAAGGGCGGTTCTCCTGTCGTCCTGAGAGGTCGATGGCCAGGCAGTTCGCCACGTCCAGCGGAGCGGTGTCGGGGAGCCGGACCGTCAGTACGCCGTACGACTGCTCGAAGGGCACCGGGCCGTGGCCGAGCAGCCGTACCTCGGTCGCGGTCTCGTGGTCGGCGAGGCTCCGGATCACCGACCGGCCGTCGTCGGGCCAGGCCAGCTGGAAGGCGTACAGGGTGTTGTCGCGGCGGGTGAAGCGGAAGTCGGCGCTCGTCCAGCTGACCCGGTCCTCGGTGAAGCCCTTGACGACCACGCTCGACGTTCCCTTCGCCGGACACCCGGAACGGCCGGGTCCCGTAGATCCCTTCGCCGCAGACCCGCATCCAGGCACCGACGTCCTCGAGCAACTGTGAGCACTCGCTGTCGATCGTGCCGTCCGGCAGCTGCGGGACGTTCAGCAACAGGTTGCCGTTCTTCGACACGATGTCGACCAGCAGCTCGACCACGTGACCGGCGGTCTTGTAGACGTCGCGGACGTTGTAGAACCAGTCGCCGACCGAGGTGTCGGTCTGCCACGGCGTGGGCATGGATGCCCGGCGTCTGGCTCCGCTCGATGTCCATCACCCCGACCGCGCTCACCTCGGGCCGGCGGTCCTTCTGCTGGTACACCGCCCGGTTCGTGCCGTGCATCTGCGCGCTGGTGTTGTAGAGATGGGCGACCGCCCGCAGTCCCGGCGTGTAGTCGAGCTTCGCCGAACGGCAACGGCCGTCGGAGTACAGCAGGTCCGGCTGGTAGCTTGTCGATCATCTCGGTCACCGCCGCGAGCCAGTACTCGTGCCACGCGGGATCGTCGCGTACCACGGGTCCGGGACCTCGACGTCCTCCGCGGGCAGGTACCGGCTGTTGTCGAGGTACAGGTCCCGGTAGGCCGGATCCGTTCCCGTCGTACGGCACACCGGCGTACGGGCCGTGCTCGGTCAGCTGCCCTTGTTGACCGCCGTCCAGCCGAACGCGGCGCCGAGATGCTCGGTGATCCCGAACGGCAGCCCGCGGTCGTCCGCGGCCGCCTTCCACAGCGCGACGATGTCCTTGCCCGGACCCATCCGCACCGAGTTCCACGGGTTCACGGCCGACTCGTAGTTGAAGAAGTGGTCGTGGTGCGCGGCCTGGGCCACGAAGTACTTGGCGCCCGCGGCAACGAAACTGGTCCATCAGTTCGTGCGGGTCGAACCGTTCGGCCTGCCATAGCCGGACGATGTCCTTGTAGCCGAACTCGCGACGGATGCCCGTAGGTCCGCAGGTGGTACCGGTACTGGTCGCTGCCTTCCCGGTACATGTTGCGTGCGTACCAGTCGCCGTACCGGGGCACCGACTGCGGGCCCCAGTGCGACCAGATCCCGAACTTCGCGTCCCGGAACCAGTCCGGGCACTCGAAAGCCGGTCAGGGACTCGAAGCTCGCGTCGAACGGCACAGATTTCTCCTCGACAGTGGACAGGACACCGGACCGGCCGTTCACCAATCGGCCGGTCCGGGGCTGAGCTACTTGGTGGGGACCTTGTCGTACGCGGTCTGCTGGATCTCCAGGTAGCGCTTCAGACCGAGGCCGTCGAGACCCTTGACGTAGGCGTCCCAGTCGGTGTCGATGTTCTTCGAGCCGGTGATGAACTGCAGGGAGTTCTGCTGGATGTAGTTCTCGAGGTTGGTCTGCAGCGTCGCCACCTCGCTGGCCAGCGACGGGTCGATCCACACCTTCCAGAACGGGTAGATCTGCGCCTTGTCCTCCTTGCCGGCGTACAGCTTGGTCGCCTCGAACAGCTTGCGCTCGTACCCGGGCTGCGAGTAGACGTCGGTGTCGATCACCTCGGAGTTCCGGAACTTCGCGGTGTTGTTGTACTGCGCCAGCGGGCCCCAGCCGGAGTTCCGCGGCTGTCGAGCCGGGCTTCAGCGGGATCTGCTTGAAGCTCGGCTTCAGCGACTTGTCGAGCGCCACGTCACCGGGACCGGGCTTGGTCCAGGCCTTGCCCTCGGAGCCGAACTGCCCGTTGCTCTGGCCCTCGTCGGTGAAGATGTAGTCGAGCATCTTGATCGCCTGGATCTGCTTCTCCGGTGTCGCCTTCGACGTCAGGACGAACGTGGCGCCGGGAATGCTCGGGAAGACGTAGCCGGCGTAGTTCGCGCCACTCGGACCGGTCAGCGGCGGTACCGCGTCGTACTGCTTGTCCCGCCCGTCCGCCGAACCGACGGTGACGAAGATGCCCGAGTGCATGACGGTGCCCGCGCCGAGGATGACCGAGCCGCCGTGGTTGCCCTGCTGCTGCATCGCGTCCGGGTTCTGCGTGAAGGCGCCCTTGTCGATCAGGCCTTCCTGTGTAGAGCGAGTTGATGTACCGCAGACCTTCGCGCCAGCCGTCCTTGTTCGCCTGGACGTCGACCTTGCCGTTGTTGAGAACCAGTGTGGTGTTGTTGCCGCCGCTGTTGTTCTGCCCTTGCGGGTCGTAGATGAAGGCGTTCATGAAGTACGGGATGAGGCTGTCGCGGACGTTCGCGCTGATCGGGATCTCGTCGGCCTTGCCGTTGCCGTTCGGGTCCTGGGTCTTGAACGCCTGGAGCACCTTCCGCAGGTCCTCGGTGGTCTTCGGCTGCTCGAGGCCCAGCTTCTTCAGCCACGCCGAGTTCATCCACAGCTTGTCCGGGTACGAACAGTGGAAGCAGTCGACCCACTGCGGCATCCCGTAGATCTTGCCGTCCGGCGCGGTCGCCATCGCCTTCCACTCGGGCGTGGCGTCCAGCGCCTTCTTGATGTTCGGCGCGTACTGGTCGATCAGCTCGTTCAGCGGTACGACGACACCCTGGTTGCCAGCTTCAGCAGCTCCGCCGTGCGTGAACTGGTCGACCCACGGGATCAGCAGGTACAGATCGGGGTAGTCGCCGCTGGCCAGCGAGATCTGCCGCTTCTCCTTGGACGGGCCGCCGTCGAACGTGGTGGTCTGCCACTTGACGGTGAGGTTGAACTTCTGCTTCATCAGCTTGGTGAAGTCGTTCGTGGCGAGGTTCGTGGTCGGCCGACTGCGGCGCGAAGACGTTCAGCGTGACGTCGGGATTCCCGGTGATCGTCGGCAGCGGCTTGCCCTGCGCGTCGTCGTCCGAGCCGCCGCCGGAGCAGGCCGCCAGCGCGAGTGCCAGGAGGCTGATGCCGGCGACCGCGGCACGCCTCCTCCTTCTGAACTGTACAGACATGAGTCCCTCACAGGGTCGAGGTGTTGCGGAGGATCAGCCCTTCACGGCGCCGATCAGGATTCCCTTGGTGAAGTAGCGGGCGACGAACGGATAGATCAGCAGCACCGGCACGCTCGCCACCACGATCAGCGAGTACTTGAGCAGGTCGGCCAGCTGCTGGCGCTGGATGACCACGGACGGCGTCGACGGCCCCACCGCCGGTCGTGTTGAGGATCAGGATGTTGCGCAGCACCAGCTGCAGCGGGAACAGGTCCGGGTTCTTCAGATAGATCAGCGCGTCGAAGTACGAGTTCCACTGCAGGATCGCGTACATCAGCGCGACCACCGCGATCATCGGTTTGGCCAGCGGGATCACCACCGACCACAGGAACCGCAGGTCGCCGCAACCGTCGAGCTGCGCGGCCTCGACCAGCTCCTCCGGGATCGCCGTACGGAAGTAGGTCCGGGCGATGATGACCTGCCAGACCCCGATCGCCTGCGGGATGATCAACGCCCACCGGGTGTCCAGCAGACCGACCGACTGCACCACCAGGTAGGTCGGGATCAGGCCGCCGGTGAACAGCATCGTGAACAGGATGAGCGTCATCACGACGTTGCGGCCGACCAGCGTGCGGCGCGACATCGGGTAGGCGATCGCGATCGTCATCGTGACGCTGACGATCGTGCCGACCACCGTGTAGAACAGCGAGTTCACGTAGCCCTGGACGACCTGCGGGTTCGGCGAACACCGCGTGGTACCCGCGGAGCGAGAAGTCCACCGGCCAGAACAGCACCCGGCCCGACGCGACACCGCCTCCGGGCTGCTGAACGAACTCGCCACGATGTAGAGCAGCGGCAGCAGCACGACCGCCAGGAACACCGCCAGCAGCAGATAGACACAGAACAGGAAGATGCGGTCGGTCCGCGGCTCCCGGATCCTGCGGGCCCGCGCCGCACGGCGCTCGAGCCTCTTGTCAGGCAACGTTCTCGTCTCAGTCTGCAGCGCTCATGACCACAGTCCGTTCCCGGTGATCCGCTTGGCGATCGCGTTGACGACAGCAGCAGGCCAGGTTGATCACCGAGTTGAACAGCCCGACCGCGGTCGCCATGCTGAAGTCGGCGTTCAGCAGACCCGTCTTGTAGACGTAGGTGGCGATGATCTCCGACTTGCTCAGGTTGAGCGGGTTCTGCAGCAGGAACGCCTTCTCGAAGCCGATCGCCATGATGTTGCCGACGGCAAGGACCAGGATGATCACCGCGGTCGGCATGATGCCCGGCAGGTCCACGTGCCGGATCCGCTGCAACCTGCTGGCGCCGTCGATCCTGGCCGACTCGTGCAGCGCCGGGTCGATGCCGGACAACGCGGCCAGGTAGATCACCGCCGAGTACCCGGTGGTCTGCCAGACGTCGGACCACACGTAGATGTGCCGGAAGTAGTCGGGATTGCCGAGGAAGTCGACCGCCGGTACGCCGAAGAATCCCAGGCCCTCGTTGACGATGCCCAGCCGCGGCGACAGCATCAGGATCGTCATGGAGACGACGACCACGGTGGAGATGAAGTACGGCGCGTAGGTGACCATCTGCACCGTCTTCTTGAAGAAGCCGGTACGGATCTCGTTCAGCGCCAGCGCCAGGATGATCGCGATCGGGAAGCTCGCCGCCACGGTGTAGACCGAGAGCACGAAGGTGTTCTTCACCAGGGTCCAGAACACCGGGTTCTGGAAGAACACTTCGAAGTTCTGCCAGCCGACCCACGGGCTGCCCCAGATGCCCTTGATCACGTTGTAGTTCTTGAACGCGAGCACGGCGTTCGACATCGGGATGTACTTGAACACCGCGAACCAGATCAGCGGGACGACCATCAGCAGATACAGGGTCCAGTGGCGCTGCAGACTCCGTCGCATTCCGGCGACAGTGGTGCGTTCACGCCGGCGCCGTCGCCGCCGCGGCCGGTGTCTCGCCGATGGGTGGCGGGATGGTGGTCGGGATTGCTGCCATCAGGGGCCTCCTCCCTGGGCGCCGTCAGCTCAGGCTGAGACGGTGGGCTGTGCCGGCGGTCAGCCGGACGGTGATCCGCTCGTCGCCGGAGCGGACGACCCGCTCCTGGTCGCGATCCGCGGTGAGTGCGACCTCGGCGCCGTCGGTGGACCAGGCGAGGTCGACGGCGACGCCGCCCCGCGCGCGCAGGCCGGTCACCCGGCCGGACGGCCAGTCGTCCGGCAGCGCCGGCAGCACCTCGATCTCGCCGGTGTGGCTCTGCAGCAGCATCTCCGCGATGCCCGCGGTCGCGCCGAAGTTGCCGTCGATCTGGAACGGCGGGTGCGCGCAGAACAGATTCGGGTACACGCCCGCGCCGCTGCCTACGTAGTCGGTCGAGGTGTCCTCGGCCGGCGTCAGGAACGCGCGGACCAGGCGGTGCGCCGCCGCGGCGTCCCGGAGCCGGGCCCGAAGGTTGATCTTCCAGGCCAGCGACCAGCCGGTGGCCTGATCGCCCCGCAGGTCGAGTGTTCGCGCGGCCGCTGCCGCGAGGGTCGGCGTACCGTCCGGGGTGATCGCGTCGGCTGGGTGCAGGCCGACCAGGTGGGACATGTGCCGGTGGTGCGGGTCCTCTTCCGGCAGGTCCGCGGCCCACTCCTGTAGTTGCCCACGGCCACCGATCGACGGCGCCGGGATCCGCTTGCGGGCCAGCACGAGCCGGTCCACGAACGGATCGATCACGCCGAGCAGGCCGGCTGTCTGCACGCACCGGTCGAACAGGTCCGCGGTCAGCGACGAGGTCCATCGTCGACGAGACCGTGACCGAGGCGGGCTCACCGTCAGCCGCCAGATAGTCGTTCTCGGGTGAGGTGGACGGCGACGTACCGAGGCTTCCGTCCGGAAGCTCGACCAGCCAGTCCAAGCAGAACTCCGCGGCGCCCCGCAGTACGGGCCAGACCCGGCTGAGGAAGTCGAGGTCGCCGGTGAACGCGTAGTGGTCCCACAGATGGCGAGACAGCCACGCGCCGGCCATCGGCCAGTTCGACCAGCGTGGATCGCCCTCGACGGGAAGTGTCCAGCACCATGCGTCAGCGTTGTGGTGCGCGGTCCAGCCGCCACAGCCGTACCGCTCCTGCCGCCTGCTGTCCCGCCTCGGCGAGGTGCTCGAGATAGTCGAGCAACGGCTGGTGGCACTCCGGCAGCGCGGTCGTCTCGGCCGGCCAGTAGTTCATCTCGGTGTTGATGTTGATCGTGTAGTTGCTGCTCCACGGCGGGCGCAGGATGTCGTTCCAGATGCCCTGCAGGGTCGTCGGCAAGCCACCCGGCCGGGAGCTCGCGATCATCAGATAGCGGCCGTAGTTGAAGATCAGCGCGGCCAGCGCCGGGTCGTCACCGTGCCGGGTCAACCGCACATCGGTCGGCAGCTCCGCGACATCAGCCGGACCGGTCAGCTCGAGCGATGCGCGACGGAACAGCGCCTGGTGGTCCGCGATGTGCTCGGCCAGCAGTTCGTCGTACTCGCGGTCCAGTGCCGCGAGCACCTGCGCGTCGGCCGACGCCCAGCATTCCTCCGCTGTCCGCGTCGGCACGGTCGAGGGCCCGTCGTACCCGGTCGCTGTCGAGAGAACCAGGGTCAGCTCGGTGGCAGCAGTCACGGTCAGGCCGGCTTCGTCCTCGTGCGATGTCACCGTCGGTCCGCGCCCGCAGTGCGATCGCTGCGGCCATTCCGCGATCCGCACCCTCGGAGTACCGGATCGGTTCCGGTACGTCGCGATGTGGCGGCGCGACGTCGGCCGGAGCCTGCAGCAGCAATCCGGCGACGTGCGGCCGGGAGTGCAACTGGGATTCGAGCCGCGCCGTCACGCCGAGCGCGCCCGGCTTCGACCCGGTCAACCGCACGACCAGCACCCCGGCCGGCGCGCTGACGAACACCTCCTGCCGGACGACGACTCCCCCGATCTCGTACTCCGTCAGCGGCCGTCGCGACGTCGAGATCGAGCCTCCGGCTGTACTGCGTGACGCCTTCGGCCACCGGCGTGGACCCGTTGACCGTGATGTCGAGCAGCAGATCACCGAGTGGCATGATATGCCTGCGAGTAGCCGGAATGGAATCCGCCGGCCAGTTCGTGCGCGCGCCGGATGTCACCGGCTGCCAGTGCCAGCCGAACCGCCTGGACGGCGTCCGCGCCGATCGCACCGAGCGGCTCCGAGAGCAGCCGTGCTGTCTCCGGACCGCCGGACCAGCAGGTCTCGTCGTTCAGCCCGATCCGGTCGTGGCCGACGCCGCCGAAGCACATCGCCCCGATCCGCCCGTTGCCGAGCGGCAACGCTTCCAGCCAGCGTGCCGGCCGGGCGGTCGTAGTACAGACGGTGTGTACCGGGCCGGTCCGAGCTCACCAGGTTGCTCATGCCAGCATTCCTCCATCAAGAGGCAATTAATCCCATGTTTTGCCGGGATCGTAGCGCCAGCTGCGCTCATGATCCATACTGTGAGCCGAATTATCTGTACAAACATCCCATCTATGAGCTGCTTGAGGGGTCTCATGCCACGCATCACGGCCGTGCAGGTCACCGACGTCCGCTTCCCGACCTCGCTCACCCAGGACGGCTCGGATGCGATGAACAAGGACGGCGACTACTCGGCCGCCTATGTCGTCCTGCGCACCGAGGACGAGGACCTGAGCGGCTACGGGTTCACCTTCACCATCGGCCGCGGCAACGATCTGTGCGTCGCCGCCGCACAGCAGCGCGGCGCGCCCCTGGCCGGCCGCGACGTGGACGAGCTCTGCGCCGACCTCGGCGCCGTCTACCGCGAGTTGCAGTCCGACACCCAGTTGCGCTGGCTCGGTCCGGACAAGGGCGTCGTCCACCTCGCCCTCGCCGCGGTCATGAATGCCGTCTGGGACCTCGCGGCCCGGCGAGCCGGGCTGCCGCTGTGGCAACTCCTGGCCGAGATGTCCCCCGAACAACTGGTCGCCGCCGCGGATCTGAGCTACCTGTCCGACGTGTTCACCGCTGACCAGGCGATCGCCTTCCTGGCCGGCCGAGAAGGGGGCCGTAAGCAACGGATCGACGAGATCGCGGCCACCGGCTACCCGTGTTACACCACCTCCGCGGGGTGGCTCGGGTACTCCGACGCCAAGCTGCGCAGGCTCTGCGAGGAAGCCGTTGCCGCCGGCTACCACCATGTGAAGCTCAAGGTCGGCGCCAACCTCGACGACGACATCCGGCGCTGCGGGATCGCCCGGGAGGTGCTCGGACCCGACGGAAAGCTGATGATCGACGCGAACCAGGTCTGGGACGTTCCGGCAGGCGATCGACTGGGTGCGCGCCCTGGCCGGGTTCGATCCACTCTGGATCGAGGAACCGACCAGCCCGGACGACATCCTCGGCCACGCGGCGATCCGGAAGGCGGTCGCCCCGATCGGGGTCGCGACCGGCGAGCACGGGATGAACCGGGTGCTGTTCAAGCAACTGCTGCAGGCCGGGGCGATCGACTACTGCCAGCTCGACGCGGCCCGGCTGGGCAGCATCAACGAGATCCTGGCGGTCTACCTGCTCGCCGCCTGGCACGACGTACCGGTGTGTCCGCACGCCGGCGGCGTCGGGCTCTGCGAGCTCGTCCAGCACCTGGCGATCTTCGACTACGTCGCCGTCTCGGCGTCGCTCGACGGACGGGTGACGGAGTACGTCGACCACCTGCACGAGCACTTCACCGACCCGTGCATCGTCCGTGGCGGCGCCTATGTCATGCCGACCGCTGCCGGATACAGTGCCCAGATGCACGCAGACTCGGTCGACACCTTCACGTACCCGACCGGGTCGTACTGGGCGTCGCAGGCCGTCCCGGATCCAGTGCCGTGATCTCCCAGACAGACGTCGTCGTCCAGGGCATCCGGAACCTGATCGTCGAGGGCAAGCTCCGGCCCGGGCGACCGGCTGCCGGTGGAGAAGGACCTCGCCGAAGCCCTCGGCGTGTCCAGAAACCCTTTACGGGAAGGGGTTCGCGCCCTGTCGGTGATGGGCGTGCTGGAGACCCGGCGAGGTGACGGGACCTATGTCACCACGCTCGACTCCTCGTTGCTGCTGGCCCCGATGGGGTTCGTCGTCGACCTGCACGATCGCAGCGGCGCGCACCACCTGCACGCCGTACGGCGGATCCTGGAGACCGAAGCGGCCGGGCAAGCAGCCAGGTCGATCAGTCCGGACGAGCTGGCCGAGGCCGACCGGATCCTGGGCCGGATCGAGGCCGAACTCACCAAGGACGAACCCGATCACGAGGCGATCATCGACGGCGACATCGCCTTCCACCAGGTCGTCTCCAAAGCCGCCGGCAACCCTGTCCTCGCGGCATTGATCGACGCACTCGGCGGCCGGACCATCCGGGACCGGCTCTGGCGCTCGGTCAGCCAGCACGGCGCCGACGAGGCGACCCACGCCGAGCACCGCGCCATCCTCGCCGCCCTCACCGCCCACGACCCCGACCGGGCCCGCACCTACATGTCCGCCCACCTCTTCGCCGTCGAGGACTACCTCCACCAACGCCCACCCACCGAAGCAGTTCCCCCACCGGCCTGACGCACTCCGACCCGCAACCGGTCGGCTGAACGGCATCGAAGGGGTAGAAAGATCCCATCCATCGTCACCTGCGAGGGAGCCGGCCATGACTCGAATGCCCGCAACCTGCGGGACCGCGTGAGATGCCGCGGATGTCTGAAGCGGGATTGCTGCGGACGGTCGTTGGGTCGGGCGGACAGACGGAGCTGACAGACGGACCGGCCAAGGATCGATGGCGGCTGAACACGCGCTACCTACGGAGTCTCAGCGCCGGCAACCTGCTGCGGCCGTACCGTGCGGAGGCCGGCTTGTGGAGCTACTCGGGGTCGTGGGGTACGACGATCGGCGCCGCAGCCACCGACGGGCCGGAAGACTGGCACTGGGGCTGGGAGTCGATCACCTGCGAGTTGCGTGGCCACATCCTCGGACATTGGCTGTCCGCAGCGGCTCGGATCGGCCACCAGGACCCTGAGGTGGCCGCTCGAGCATCCACGATCGTCGCCGAGCTCGCTGCGTGCCAGCGCGCCAACGGCGGCCGATGGGCTGCGTCCATCCCACCGGCGTACTTCGAACGGCTGGTCGCGGGCAAGCCGGTGTGGGCGCCGCAGTACGTCGTCCACAAAACGCTGATGGGATTGCTCGATCAGTACCGGATCGCCGGCAACGAAGAGGCCCTCGGCATCGTCTCGGCCTTCTCCGGATGGTTCCACGACTGGAGCGGGAAGCTGTCGCGAGGGCAGCTGGACGACGTACTCGACCAGGAGACGGGTGGGATGCTCGAGGTCTGGGCGGACCTCCTCGCGTTCACCGGCGACCAGCAAGCCGCCGATCTCGTCGACCGGTACGACCGTCCGCGGTTCTTCGAGCCGCTGCTCGCCGGCGTCGATGTGCTGACCAACAAGCATGCGAACACCCAGATCGCGGAGATCCTGGGTGCTGCGCGGGCATGGGAGGTCACTGGCGTGCAGCGCTGGCGCGACATCGTCGAAGCATTCTGGGACGCTGCGGTGGAGGCGCGTGGAACCTACTGCACGGGCGGCAGCAGCTCCGGCGAGGTCTGGCAGCCGCCCGGTGAACAGTCCGCGCGTCTCCATGCGGTGCAGGAGCATTGCCTTGTCTACAACCTGATGCGACTCGCCGCCGTCTTGTTCCGTTGGACCGGCGATCACCGTTACGCCGACTACTGGGAACGCAATCTGGTCAACGGCATCTGGGCGCAGCAGCACCCTGACACCGGCATGCCGGCGTACTTCCTGCCTTTGGCAGCCGGAAGCCGCAAGCAATGGGGCCGGCCGACCGAGGACTTCTGGTGCTGCCACGGAACGTTGCTCCAGGCACACGCCTCGATCGACGAGGCCACGCTGTACGTCGATGACGCCGGGATCTCGATCAGCCAGTACCTGAACTCGGTCACGACCTGGCCCGAGCTGTTCGACGGACGCGTGCGACTCACCATCGCGGCCGACCCCGACGAAGGGGTCGTCCTCGGCCAACGACAGACCCACCACGGTGCCGCCGGAATCCAGGAACTGCTGTCACGGCAGCTACCGCCGCGGCGGCCGAACCACCGCGTCTACGTTGTCGACGTTCACTGCGATCGGCCGTCGAGGTTCGAGCTCAGGCTTCGGGTTCCATCATGGGCAGTCGGGGCGCCGATACTCGAGATCGACGGTCAGTCGGCGCCGGTGACGGTGGACGACGGCTGGATTGTCGCCGCACAGGTCTGGAGCAGCCAGCACATTCGGCTGACCGTGCCGTCAGGGCTGAGCACACTGCCGTTGGCGGATCAGCCCGATACGGTCGCAGTCCTCGACGGCCCAGTGGTCCTTGCCGGTCTGACGAGCCAGGAGTCCGTCCTGTTCGGCGAACCGGACGAGCCGGCGGGTTTCCTCACACCCGACCAGGAACGGCACCACAGCTGGTGGCGGACAGGGACCTACCGAACCATCGGTCAGCCCACAGGCATCCGATTCGTCCCACTCGCCGAAATCCGCGACGAGGCGTACACCGTCTACTTCCCCCTACAGCCCCGAAGAGCGTCCTGCCAGTTCGCCGTAAGACTCAGCGGCCGGGGGCCGTCGAGCTGGTCACGCCCAAGAGGGGCGCCGATGTCATTCGCGGGCCGGCGGCTCGGGGGCGGTGGTTCGCGCGGCTCGCCGGCGCCGCAGTACCGTGCGGATCTCCCACAGGGCAATGGGGAGCAGCACACCCCCGAGACCACCCAGCAGCAATATCACTCCGTCCCGGTCCACAGATCTCCTGACGGCGTTGAGGATTCGGGGCTGATCGCCCGAGGAAGGGCCAGACCGTACCTCGCCGGCGCTGAAGGCGGACTGAAGAATCCTGAAGCTGTCTTCAGCAAACGCCCTGCCCGGACATGACATGCTGGTTCGATGCGGCTCTTGGTCGTCGAGGACGAGCGCCGGCTCGCCGAGGCGCTGAAATGGGGGCTCGAGGCCCATGGTTTCGAGGTCGACGTCGCTGCACGACGGCGTCGAAGCGGTGCGGGCCGCCGAGACCACCGACTACGCCGCGATCCTGCTCGACCTCCAACTGCCCGGACTGCACGGCTACCACGTCTGCGCGTCGATCAGACGGTCCGGTAGCAGCGTCCCGATCATGATCCTCACCGCCAAGGACGGCGAGCGCGACGAGGTGGAGGGCTTCGCCACCGGCGCCGACGACTACCTGACCAAGCCGTTCTCGTACGTCGTCCTGGTCGCCCGGCTGCGCGCCCTGCTGCGCCGCAGTGGCGGGTCGCCGGCCCCCGTCTCGGTGGGCGATCTGGTCATCGACAGCGCGGCCCGGAGGTGTTCGCGTGGCGGTCAGCGCATCGTGCTGACCGAGCGGGAGTTCGCCATCTTGGAGTACCTCGGCGAGCACCGCGAGACCGCCCTGACCAAACGCCAGATCCTCGAGCAGGTCTGGGAATGGGATTACGACGGCGATGTGAACGTCGTCGAGGTGCACGTCAGCGCGCTGCGACGCAAGATCGACCGCCCGTTCGGCCGGCAGACCCTGCAGACGGTCCGCGGCGTCGGTTACCGGCTGACCGGCCGAGACGATTGACCTCAATGAGTGACCGGCGGTGGTTCACGCTATCGATCGCGGCCCGTACGGCGCTGGTGGCCGGACTCGTGGGCGGGGTCCTCGCGGCTGGTTTCAGCATCTGGTTGCGGCACACCGTCTACACCGAGCGGTACGAGGCGACTAGTGAACGGACGTCGTCGCAGCTCACCGCGATGTTGATGGATGCCGAGCGCAAGCAGGTGTTCCCCGGACTGTCGGGAGACCCGTCGCTGAGCGCGATCGACGGGTCCTACCAGACCGTCAGCAGCAACGGCCAGGTCCTCGCCACCGCCGACACCCTGATCCCCGTCGCCGGCAGCACCCCGCTGACGCCGGTGCCTGCGGAATCGACCACTTGGGGCCCGTACCGCGTGAAAGTCCGGCTGGGCGAGTACCAGCCCCACGGCGTCTGCGCTCCGCTTCCCCTCAAGGCGCCGGACCGGTACTGCGATCAGGTCAGGACGCTGGCCGGTCGCGAGGTCGAGGCGTGGCGCATGATCCAGCCGGCCACCTTCTACCATCCCCGGCTCGACGACAGACCCACGATCTCGCTCACCCTGGTCGTCTGGCCGTTCGAGGCACAGCAGGCACGAGCGGACGTCGACAAGGTACTGAAGCCGGCGATGCCGCTGGCCGTGGGCCTGATCATGCTCGGCGCGTATTTCGCCACCAGGCTCTCGCTGCGGCCGGTGGACCGGATGCGAGCAGAGGCCGCCCGAATCAGCGCTCAGGCTCTGCACCGGCGACTCCCGGTGACACCGTCGAACGACGCGATCGAACGGCTCGCGCTCGCCCTCAACGAGACCCTGGACCGGCTGGAACGGTCCGCGAACCAGCAGCGTGAGTTCGTCGCCAACGCCGCGCACGAGCTGCGCAATCCGATCGCCGGCCTGCGCGCCGTACTTGAGGTCGCGGAGGAACATCCGGACAACGTCGACCTCCGGAAGGTCATCGCGAACGCGGCCAGTGACACCCGAACCTTGCAGTATCTCGCGAACGACCTGCTCCTGGTGGCCGGCCTGGATGCCGAGCGGTATCCGCACCGTGAGCTCGTGGACCTGGCCGAACTTGTCCGCCGGCAGGTGGCCCGCCGCTGGACGGAGCGGGTCGAGCTGAGACTGGACGCGGCACCGGAGGCTCTCGTTCTCGGGGATCCGGGCCGGCTCGACCGCCTCGTCCGCAATCTGCTGGACAACGCGATCCGGCACGCACGGACAACCGTCACCATCAGTGTGGGCACCGGAGCGTCGGTGATACTGCGGGTGGCCGACGATGGGCCCGGCATTCCCGCCGAGCATCGGCAGCACGTGTTCGAACGGTTCACTCGGCTCGACGAGTCCCGCGACCGCGACGCCGGTGGAGCCGGACTCGGCCTCGCGATCGCCCGTGAGATCGCCGACCGGCACGGCGCGACCCTCTCGATCACGGACTCCCCCGGCGGCGGCGCCTGCCTGACCGCGAAGTTCCCCCACCCGGCCGACATATCTGACTTCAGCGGGCACGAAGGCCGCTGCTGACCCGCGGCATAAAGTGGTCGTCAAGGGATCGTGGAACGGCGAAGTGCCTGGTCGGTGTTGCTTGACCAGGCACTTCTCGGTAACTCACAAGGGGTGGAGGTGGCGGGAATCGAACCCGCGTCCTTCAGCGTCGATTGAAGACTTCTCCGGGCGCAGTCTGTTAAGCGAGTTTCTCGGCCCCAGCACTCCCACAGACAGGGTTGCTGACAGGCTCAGTCACTGTGAATGTCCCGCGTCAACCCCGTGACCGGGTTGACGAAGCAAGCTTCCTAGCTGAGGCCAGGATCCGGGTCGGAAGCAAACCCGGGCTGACCCACTTCAGTGGCTCAGGCCGTCAGGCGGCGAGAGCGAAGTGCTGCTGATTTGCATCGGCAGTTATTGGTTTCCAGAGATCGTTTACGAGATAACCCTGGATCCTCGGCCCGCTTCTCTTCAATCGTCCGTCCAAAGTCGAAACCGTTCACCCCCATGTTGAGTTGTCAAACAGTCCACGGCCTGACCGCAGACCACCAACACTACCAACTACAACAAGTCACCCGCATCCGGGATTCCTCAGCGCATCAGCCGGAGCGTGAACGGGTAGCGGAAGTCGGAGCCGAGCGCCGTGGCCAGGCCGCCGATGCCGGTCAGCACGAACCAGAACAGCCCGACGATCGGGAACAGGAACCCGGTGAACCCATGGGTCACCCCGGTCACGATCCCCAGCAGCGCGAAGACCATCACCGTGGTGAGCTGGAAGTTCAGCGCCTCGACTGCGTGCTTGCGGACCACCGGGTTCTCCTTACCGGCCGTCGCGACGACCAGCGCCGGCCCGACGAAGAAGGTCGGATAGCCGAGCCAGTGCGCGATCGTGCCCATCCCCCGGCCGGAGCTCGGCCGCCGCTGCAGCTGGGTGGGCCGCGTGAAGGCAGCCGGCGCGTACGTCGGGACGGGCCGCGAGACCAGTCCGTTGAAGGTGCCGTTGAGCTCGGCCCGGGTCCGCGCCTTCAACGCCAGTTCGATCCTGGTGTCGAACTCGACATGATCCAGCCGGCCGTCGGCGTACATCTCTTGCAGAATCTCGACCGCGCGGTCCCGTTGGGCCGGCGTCACCAGCAGGTCTGAAGTGGACATGCCTCCACTCTCCCGCCGCGACTCCGCTCACCCCATCGGGTTCAGCCCGGACCAGCCCCTGAGCCGACCCCAGCCGTGACTTGACTTCAAGCGCTTGAAGTTTGTCAGGCTGGCGGCATGTCAGTCTTCACGATCCGGGATGTCTCCCTGCGCAGCGGGCTGAGCGAGCCCACGGTCCGGTACTACGAACAGGTCGGCCTGATCGGCCCGATCACCGCGACGAGAGCAGCGGTCACCGCCGGTACGGCGACGACGACCTGCACACCCTCGAGTCGCTGGCGTGCCTGCGCGCAACCGGTGTCGGCATCGAGGACATGCGCGTCTACCAGCCAACCGTGCTCGCGGTCGCGCCGCGGCAGCCGACCAGCGCGACCTGTTGCTGCGGCACGCGGAGCGGATCAAGGCCGAGATCGCCGCCCAGCACGCCCGGCTGGAGTACCTGACGGCCAAGGCCGCGCTCTGGGACGCCCGCGACCGCGCTGACACCGCCGCCGAGGAGGCAGCGGTCGACCGCGTCATGAAGGTCATCAACCAACTGGAGGCACCGCAATGAAAAGAGTCCTGGTCACCGGCGGATCCGGCTACCTGAGTGCCCACCTGATCGCCGCGCTGCTGCGCGCCGGCCGCCCGGTCCGTACGACGGTGCGGTCCCTCGACCGCGAACCGGAACTACGGGCCGCCGTACGCCGGGGAGCTGCCGACGACTCAGGTCTTGAGGTCGTCACCGCGGACCTGCTGTCCGACGACGGCTGGAAGGCGGCCGTCGACCGGACTGCGAGGAAGTCCACCATGTCGCCTCGCCGCTCCCGACCACGATGCCGACGGACCCCGAGGAGCTGATCCGCCCCGCCAGTGACGGCGCTCTGCGCGTACTACGGGCCGCTCGCGACGCGGGCGCGCGACGCGTCGTACTCACGTCCTCGTTCGCAGCAGTCGGCTACACCCCGAAGCCCGGATCGGAGTTCACGGAGGAGGACTGGACCGATCCCGATACCCCCGGCCTGGCGGCGTACCCGAAGTCGAAGGCGATCGCCGAGCGGGCGGCCTGGGACCTGATCCGGACCGAGGGCGGTGACACCGAACTCGTCGTGGTGAACCCGACCTTCATCCTCGGCCCGACGCTGAGTACCAAGCTGAGCGGATCGGCTCAACTGGTCAAGGCGATGCTGGACGGCACGATGCCGGTGGTCCGAAGAGGCCGGTTCGGTATCGCCGATGTCCGCGACGTGGCCGAGTTGCACCTGCTCGCGATGGCGACACCCGAGGCCGCCGGGAAGCGATTCCTGGCTCTGTCCGACCACCCGACGATGAGCTTCCTGGACATCGCCGGCGTACTCCGGGACCGGCTCGGTGAGGCGGCCTCCCGCGTCCCCACCGAGGAAGAGCCGGGCGAAGCTCCCAAGGCGCTGATCATCCACAACGATCGCGCGAAGACCGAGCTCGGCTGGCGACCCCGGCCGGCCGAAGACAGCATCGTGGACACCGCCACGAGCCTGCGGGAGCTCGATCTCCTCGCGGACTGATCAGCGGCTGCGGTCGGACAGGGCGCGCTGGGCCTCGCGGTTGGCCTGGCGCTCGGCCAGGGCGTGGCGCTTGTCGTAGTCCTTCTTACCGCGGCCGGTCGCGAGCTCGACCTTGGCGTAGCCGTCCTTGAAGTACAGCGACAGCGGGATCAGCGAGACGCCCTGCTGCTCGACCGCCTTGACGAGCTTTTCCATCTCGTCCTTGTGCAGCAGCAGTTTCCGGGCCCGCCGCGGCTCGTGGTTCGTCCAGGTGCCGTGCGTGTACTCCGGGATGTGCATGCCCTGCAGCCACAGCTCGCGGCCCTTGACGGCGGCGAACGCGTCGACGAGGGAGGCCCGACCCAGCCGCAGGGACTTCACCTCGGTCCCGGTCAGCACGAGTCCGGCCTCCACCACGTCGTCGATGTGGTAGTCGTGTCGCGCCTTACGATTCTGCGCGATCGGTTTGTGGCCGGTCTGTTTCACCATCCGACCAGTATCTCAGGTCGCCTACAACCATTTCATCGGATTAACCACGTCGCCGTCCTGGTAGACCATGAAGTGCAGGTGGCAGCCGGTCGAGTAGCCCGTCGTCCCGACGTACCCGATCACCTGGCCCTTCGACACGTGCTGGCCCACGCGCACCTTGTACCGCGACAGGTGGTTGTACACCGTCGTGATCGACGAACCGCCGATCACGCCGTTCGACAGGAACAACCGGTTGCCGTAGCCACCGTTGTAGTAACTTGATCCGTGATCACCCCGCTCGCGGCAGCGTGGATCGGCGTACCGCAGCCGGCGCCGAAGTCCGTGCCGTCGTGCAGTTTCCAGTAGTGCAGGATCGGATGGAAGCGCATCCCGTACGGCGAAGTGATGTACGTGTCGATCGGGAAGCTCAGCCCCGACGAGTTGCCCGGATCGTCCGGGACGTGCCGCGGCGGCCGGTGCTCCTTCTTCGCCTTCGCCCGCTCGGCCGCCTCGCGGGCAGCCTTGCGTCGCGCGGCCGCAGCCTTCTCGGCACGAGCCCGGGCGATCAGGATCTGCTCGACCCTGCTCCGCTCGGCGATCAGCGCGTTGTACTGCGCCTGCTCGCTGTTCTTCTCCTTCTCGGCAGCCTGTTGCGCGACCAGCCGGGTCGCCGCGACCTTGGCCGCCTCGGCCTTGTCGGCGGCCACCTGCAGCGTGAGCGCGGTGACCTCCTTGACCGTCCGGGCCGCCTCGGCCCGCTGCGCCTCGACTGCCTTCTCCGCCGCCTGCACCTTGACCCGCTTGTTCGCGAGCTGCGCCTGGGCGTTGTTCAGGTTGGTGATCGCGTTGCCCTGGATGCCGAACACATTGCGCTGCACCTGCATCCCGGTCGCCAGGTCGGCCGGCGACGCACCGCGCAGGACGATGCTCAACCCGACCAGGCTGTTCTGCTGCTGGTACGCCGATCTGACGGCGCGACCCGCGACGGCCTTCTTCGCCTCGATGAGTTCCTCACCGGCGGTGACGTCGTCCAGCGCCGTCTGCAGCGCGGCCTCGGCGGCCTTGAGCTTGCTCGCGGCCACCAGATCGGCCGCCTTCGCGGCAGCGAGCTTGCCCTGGGCAACGGCGTACTTCGCCTGGACGGCCTGATAGGCAGCCTCGGCCTGGGTGTACGCGGTCACCGACTTGGCCAGCTCGTCGGACGCCTCGTTCAGCTCACCGCGCTGATTCTGGATCTGCGAGTCGAGCTGCTTCTTCTTCGCGGCGGGGTCCGGGGGATCTGCCTGGGCAGAGGGGACCGCCGCCAGAACTCCGGCGGACAGGGACAGGACAACGCAGCAAGCGGCGATCGCCGTCTGCCGGCCGGGCGGGCCACCCAGGCGTCGCCTGAGGAACCGTCCGTCCGGTACGGCGGTGGCGCCGATGCTGTCGTCTCGCTTGATGCTCCCCCGCTTGCGCGGGTTCGCACCGGGGAAGTGCGGGACCACAGTCGACCCCTTGCTATGGGTAAAGGTGACGTGCTAGTCACCGACCATAAGCCCGCGAGGTCAGACTTTGAGGTATTTCCGCGTTGTCAGGAATGTCGGGACCACCGCGAGGATCAGGCCGGCGATCACCATGATGAGCGTCGCCTGGAAGGTTTCCGAGCGCACCGACCCACTGCCAGACCCGGAACGTCTCCTGGGCGCGCCGCATGACGACGAAGTACACGCCGATCCACAGGGTGCCGCAGGCAAGCACCGCGCCGATCAGAGCCGCCAGCACCGCCTCCAGCAGGAACGGCAGCTGGATGTAGAAGTTCGAGGCGCCCACCAGGCGCATGATGCCTATCTCTCGTCGTCGGGCGTACGCCGCCAGGCGGATCGTGTTGGAGATCTGCATCAGCGCGGCGACCAGCAGCAACCCGGCCGCTACCAGGGCGCCGAATTGCAACCCGTTCAGCGCCTTGAAGAGTGGATCGAGATACTGTCTCAGGTCCTGCACGGTATCGACGCCGGGTAGTCCGGCGACCGCGCTGACCAGGTTCTGGTACCGCTGTGGATCCTTCAGTTTGACCCGGAAGGACTCCTGCATCTGGTCCTCGGTGACCGTGGAGACGATCGGCGAGTCCTTGTACAGCTTCTTGAACTGGTCGAACGCTTCCTTCTTCGTCTCGCCGAAGACACCCTCCGGCGCGGTGTCCGGGCTCGACTCGATCACCTGCTTGATCCGGTTCTTCTGCTCCGTGGTCACCTCGGCGCCCGAGCAGCCGCGGCCGCCGGAGTCCTTGGTGCAGAGGAAGACCGAGATCTGGATCTTGTCGTACCAGTTCCCCTTCATCAGGTCGACCTGCTCGCGGGCGAGCAGCGCGCTGCCGAACAGCGACAGCGAGACCCAGATGGTGACGACGACCGCGATCGTCATCGACAGGTTCCGCTTCAGCCCGATACCGAGGTCCGAGAGGATGTAGTTCAAACGCATAGAAAGTCAGTCCGTAACGTCGTAGGTCGGGGAACCAGGGGTGCAGCTGCCCTAGTGCTGGTAGCCGTAGACGCCGCGCGACTCGTCGCGGACGACATGGCCGTTCTCCAGCTCGATCACGCGCTTGCGCATCTGGTCGACGATCGACGACGTCGTGGGTGGCCATCACCACGGTCGTCCCGGTCCGGTTGATCCGGTCCAGCAGCTTCATGATGCCGACCGAGGTGCCCGGGTCGAGGTTTCCGGTCGGCTCGTCGGCGATCAGGATCATCGGCCGGTTCACGAACGCGCGGGCGATCGCGACCCGCTGCTGCTCACCGCCGGACAGCTCGTCCGGCATCCGGTCCTCCTTGCCGTCCAGACCGACCAGCTCGAGCACCTCCGGGACCGTCTTGCGGATGTGCTGAGCGCGGCTTGCCGATCACCTGCAGCGCGAACGCCACGTTCTCCGCGACGGTCTTGTTCGGCAGCAGCCGGAAGTCCTGGAAGACGGTGCCGATCTGCCGGCGCATCTGCGGGATCCGCCAGCTGGCCAGCCGGTTCAGGTCCTTGCCGGCCACCATGATGTGGCCCTTGGAGGTCCGGTGCTCGCGCAGCACGAGGCGCAGGAACGTCGACTTGCCGGACCCGGAGGTGCCGACCAGGAAGACGAACTCGCCTTTCTCGATCTCGACGTCGACGTTCAGCAGGGCAGCCTTCGACTGGCCCTCGTACGTCTTGGAAACATTCTCGAAGCGGATCACGGGTCATTCCGGCCGTGGTCGGGAACAGGGAGCGACGTAGAGGTCACCACGAGGGCACCGTACGCCACCGGAGCGGCCGCGATCAGTGTAGGGGCTCTGCGGCGTGCCGCGAGACCGAGCCGCGCCAGGCAGCGCCTGGCGTACGCAGTACGGACAAAGTGCCGGTACTGCGTCCGCGCGTCAGCTCGGGGTGGGCTCGGGGCGAGCGGTGGCTATCCGGGCCAGACCTGGTTCCGGTTTGCGGCCGGCCTTGCGGGCGGCCTCGACGTGCAACCGGGCCAGCTCGACGGCCTGCCGGGAGACCTTGACGGTCTTCTTCTCACTCATCGGCGCCTCCCTCGACAATTTCGGTATCAGCATCCGCGAGTTCAGCGTACGCGGCCGGGCCGACCCGGTCGATCGCCACGGCGGCGGTCAGCGCGGCGACCAGGTCGTAGTCCTCCGGTTGTAACAGTTCCGACCGCATCAGTGAGCGCAGCGTCACCACTCCGGCGTCGGTGCCCGCCTCGTCGCCCTCGAGGATCTGCTCGACCGCCCAGCGGACCATCCGCATCGTCTCCTCGCGATGCCGCCAGGTGTCCAGCTCGCGATCGGACTTGCGGGTCAGATACCCACCCAGGGCCACCCCGCCGAGCGCGAGCACCGGGCTGAGCACGGTCATCACCACGCCCACCACCGAGATCCAGGTCGGGATCACAGACACGCTCCAGAACTCATTCGCTATCTCCCAAATCCATGGTCATGACCGGTCGATGATGCTACGAAGGACAGCACATCACTCGCCACCGACAATGGGAGCAGGACTGCTGATGGACGAGCCGGACTGCTACGACGTGTTCGTGCAGGGCACGGTCTTCCTGGACATCGTGCTGACCGGTCTGGAGTCCGCCCCGACCACCGGAACCGAGATCTTCGCCGAAGGAATGGGCTCCTGCCCCGGCGGCGTCGCCAACTTCGCCATCGCCGCCAGCCGGCTCGGCCTGCGCAGCGGGCTGGCCGCGGTCTTCGGCGACGACGTGTACGCCGACTTCTGCTGGCGGACGCTGGCCGACCAGGAGAAGGTCGATCTGTCGCACTCGCGCCGGATCGGCCACTGGCACTCCCCGGTCACGGTCTCGATGTCGATCGACCGGGACCGCGCGATGGTCACCCACGCGCACGAGGCGCCGGGCGATCCGAGCAAGCTGGTCGGGCCGGGGCTGCGGACCAGGTCCGCGATCGTCCCGGTCGCCGAGGAGCTGCCGAGCTGGACGGCCGAGGCGCGCGAGTCCGGTGCCCTGCTGTTCGGCGATGTCGGCTGGGATCCGACCGACGTCTGGTCGCCCGCGGTTCTCGACGTACTGGAGGGCTTCCACGCCTTCACGCCGAACGCGGGCGAGGCGATGGCGTACACCCGGACCGACACCCCGAAGGCCGCGCTGCACAAGCTGGCCGAGCGGGTCCCGCTCGCGGTCGTGACGAACGGCGCGGACGGCGTACTGGCGATCGACTCCACGACCGGCGAGGAGGAGCACATCCCGGCTCTGCCGGTCCGCTCGTACGACCCGACCGGGGCGGGCGACGTCTTCCTGGCGTCGCTGGTCCTGGGCACCCTGCGCGGCTGGCCGCTGGCCCACCGCCTCGCCTTCGGGAACCTCTGCGCCGGCCTCTCGGTCCAGCACTTCGGCGGCTCGCTGGCCGCGCCCGGCTGGGGCGACATCATCGACTGGGTCCGCGACCACACCCGCTCCCGCCCGGGCGACGTCGACCCCGAGATCCTGCGGCACTACACCTTCATCGGCGACGTTCTCCCGGCCGGTCCGGTGCCGATCGTCCGCCGCGCCGGCGCCACGATCGCCCGCCTCTCCGACGCCTGATCCGACGCTATCCGACGTCTGAGAAATACCCGTTGTATCTCATTGTGAAAAACAATCGTTTGACCGCAGAAATAGGTCAAAAAACTTCGGCGGAGGTCTGTTCAGGCCCGCTTTTCCCGACTACTGTCTCGGCGACCGCCCCTCGACTACGGGAGAGAATCATATGAGTACTCCGAGTAGCCCCCGCCGCATCGCCATCGCGGCCGCCACCCTGCCCCTGCTGACCGGTGGCTTCTTCGCCCTCGGCGCACAGTCGGCCAGCGCCGACTGCAGCAGCCACCCCGCCTGGCAGAACAAGAGCTCCGGCGCCGGCAAGGTCAACAACTCCTCGCCGATCCGGACCGGCCCGTACGAGTCCTGCGCCGTGGTCGCGCAGGTCGGCACGTCGAAGGACCTCTTCTACCACTGCTGGGTCCAGAACAGCGCAGGCAACAAGTGGACCCACGTCCGGATCGCCAACACCAACACCGAAGGCTGGATGTACAACGGCAACCTGAACGACGGCGGCAGCACGGCCGCCTCCAGCCACTGCGACGCCTGACCTAGCACCACCGACGCCCGGCCCGAGCTCGCACCAGAGCCCGCCGCCGGGCGTCGGCACGTCCGGACCCGATCGTCAGTCCAGGCTGCCCCGCGGCGCCACCCACAGATGGGGCTGCCCGGTCACCGCGGCAATGTGCTCGAAGTCGGCGTCGTAGTGCAGGATCACCGCAGCGTGCTGCTCCGCGACCGCGGCGGTCAGCAAGTCCGCCACCCCCGCCGCGCGATGGTGCCCCCGGGCAGCCATCCGGACCTGCACCTCACGGGCCCGCTCGGCGATGGCCTCGGTCATCGGCAGCACCGTATAGAGCGACTTTCTCCGGTCTGCGATTGTCTGGACATCCTTGAGGTCCCGCCCGGAATAGCCGGCTTCGAGATCGACGGTCACGCACGTCGCGGCAGCTCGGTCAACGATCAGACCGGCGATCACGGTTCGTACCGATGGGTGCGTACTGCGGGCCTGGGCCGACGTATCGATCAAGTACAGCTTGCCGACACTGGCGACCGTGCTCAACGATCGGCTCCGCGCATGATCTCGGGGTCGGAGATGTCGGGTCCGACGCCGAGTGCATACGGGTCGTCGAGGAGCGCCTCGATCCGTTCACGCCTTCTGGCGACGAACTCCAGCGCTGCGTTCACTGTGTCCTTCTTCGTCACGGTCCCCAACTCCTTCGCCGCGAGCGCCAGTGCCTCGTCGTTCAGATCGATCATCGTCTTCATGTAGACGACGATATATCTGTAGATATATACCCGGATATACTCCGAGACCAAATCGGTACCTGCCGGACTGGGGACGGCCGTTCCGCGAGCGCGGTTTCCGGGGTGTGGAAATGGAGACCGGAGGGCCCTGGTCGGTCGTAAGGTCGGGTGGTGACGCGGGTGGTCGGGCTGCGCCGGAGTGTGGAGGGTGCGAGATGTCGGGTGCTGAGGGCAACGGGATCGGGCGCAGGAAGTTTCTGGCGGTCGGGGGTGGGCTGGCGGCACTGGCGGTGGCCGGGCTGCGGGTCCAATACCGGGCGCTCCTCGTCGGGCAGCTCCAGCGGTGGGAAGCCCACGCTGGCGCAGTGGTACCACCAGTACGGCGAAGCCGGGACGCAGCAGGCGGTCGAGAAGTACGCCAAGGAGTACCGCGACGCGACCGTGACGGTGCAGTGGTCACCTGGCGACTACGACAAGAAGACCGCGTCCGCGCTGCTCACCGACGGCGGCCCGGATGTGTTCGAGTACGGCAACGGCCCGACCATCGACATGATCAAGGGCGGCCAGGTGGTCGACCTGAGCGACCTGCTCGGTGACGCCAAGAGCGACTTCACCCCGTCGCTGATCTCCCGGCTGACCTACCAGGGCAAGCTCTACGGCATCCCGCAGGTCACCGACATGCAGCTGCTCGTCTACCGCAAGAGCCTGCTCTCGGCGGCCGGCGTCCAGCCGCCGACGACCGTCGACGAGCTGCTCGCCGCGGCGAAGAAGCTGACCACCGACAAGGTGAAGGGCCTGTTCGTCGGCAACGACGGCGGTGTCGGCATCCTCGGCGGACCGGCCCTGTGGTCGGCCGGCCTCGACTACCTGACCGAGGACGACCAGTTCGGCTTCGACGACCCGGCCGCGGTCGAGTCGCTGCGCAAGCTGCGCGAGCTGTTCACCAGCAAGTCTTTGTTGCTCGGGGCACCGACCGACTGGTCCGACCCGTCGGCGTTCACCCAGGGCCTGACCGCGATGCAGTTCACCGGCCTGTGGACGTTCCCGCAGATCCAGAAGGCGTTGCCGGACGACTTCGGCGTCCTGCCCTGGCCGAAGCTGAACGCGACCACCGGCGCGCCCAGCGTCCCGGTCGGCGCCTACTGCTCGGCGGTCAGCGCGAAGTCGAAGAACGTCGACGCGGCCAAGAAGTTCGTCAAGTGGCTGTGGGTGGACCAGACCGACAAGCAGCTCGACTGGGCCCAGTCGCTACGGCTTCCACATCCCGGCCCGCAAGAGCCTGATCGCCAAGGCCGACAAGCTGAAGTCCGGCCCGGCCGCCGACGCGGCGAGGTTCGTCAACGAGAACGGCCACGCCCAGACCCCGCTGCTGTGGACCTCGAAGTCCAGTACGGCGTACTCCGACGCGCTCAGCCGGATCATCAAGAACGGCTCCGATCCGGCCACCGAGACTCAAGGCGGTCAAGGCGGTCGTGGAGGCCGAGCTGAAGCGCATCGCAGGCTGATGTCTGCCACTCGCCGCCAGGCTGCGGGGCCGCTACGACCGCAACCTGTGGTTCGGGATCTTCGTCGGGCCGTTCGTGCTCGGCCTGGTCGTGTTCGTCTACGTCCCGATCATCTGGTCGGTGGTGCTCAGCTTCTTCGACGCGCACAACACCGTCACGCCGACGCAAGTTCGTTGGCTTCGGCAACTACCTGGACATGCTCCGGGACGCGTCGTTCCGGTCCAGCCTGGTCACCTTCGTCGCTGTTCGCGCTGTTCATCGTGCCGACCACGTTCGTCGGTGTCGCTCGGCCTGGCCCTGCTGGTCAACCGGGCCCGGTTCGCGAAGACCTTCTTCCGCTCGGTCTTCTTCCTGCCGACGGCCTGCTCGTACGTCGTGGCGTCGCTGATCTGGAAGTTGTCGATCTTCTCCGGCGTCCGGTTCGGCCTGATGAACACCGTGCTCGGCTGGTTCGGGATCGACCCGATCGCCTGGCTCTCGGTCACCCAGCCCCCGTGGTACTGGCTGGTGATCGTGACCGCGCGGATGTGGCTGCAGGCCGGGTTCTACATGATCCTGTTCCTGGCCGGCCTGCAGCGGATCTCGCCGTCGCTCTACGAGGCGGCCGCGATCGACGGCGCCGACCGGCTGGAAGGTGCTGCGGTACATCACCCTCCCGCAGCTCCGGGCGACGTCGACCGCAGTGCTGCTTCTGCTGCTGATCAACGCGTTCCAGGCCTTCGACGAGTTCTACAACCTGCTGTCCAGCTCCGGCAGTACCCGCCGTACGCACGGCCACCCCTGGTCTACCTGTACTACGCCGCGCTCGGCCAGGGCCAGGACTTCGGCCACGGCAGCGCGGGCGCCGTGATTCTCACGCTGCTGATCGCCGTCGTCGCGCTCGGCCAGGGCCGGATCCTCGGCCTCGGCCGGAGGGAGGACTGAGATGGCGAACATCCAGCGCTCGGGCACCGACAAGGCCGGCTCCGTCGTCCGGTACGTCGTACTGGTGGTCGGCGCGCTCTTCTTCCTGCTGCCCTTCTATCTGCTGCTGCGCAACGGGCTGTCGACCGAGGCCGACATCACCTCGCCGACCTGGAAGCTCTTCCCGTCGTCGCTGCAGTGGAGCAACATCGCCGACCTGTTCAACGACCCGGCCGTCCCGATGCTGCGCAGCCTGGTCAACTCGCTCGTGATCGCGGTGGTGCAGACGGTCGGCGTCCTGGTGATCTCCGGTCTCGCCGGGCTACGGCCTGGCCCGGATCCCTTTCAGGTATGCGAATGCGGTCTTCTACTTCATCGTCGCGACCCTGCTGATCCCGGCCGCCGTCACGTTCGTGCCGAGCTTCGTGCTGGTCTCATCGCTCGGTTGGGTGAGCACGCTGCGCGGCCTGATCGTGCCCGGGTTGTTCCAGGCGTTCGCGACGTTCCTGTTCCGTCAGTACTTCCTGAACTTCCCGCGGGAACTGGAGGAAGCGGCGGAGCTCGACGGTACGGCGTACTGGGGAACGTTCTGGCGGATCGTGCGTGCCGAACTCGAAGGGGTTCATCGCCGCGATCGGCACGATCACCTTCATCGGGTCGTGGAACGCCTTCCTCTGGCCGCTGGTGATCGCGCCGGACCAGAACTCCTGGACCGTGCAGATCGCGCTGTCCACCTTCCTCACCGCGCAGACCATCAACCTGTCCGAGCTGTTCATCGCCGCCGCCATCGCGATCCTGCCGCTCGTCGTGATGTTCATCTTCCTGCAGCGCTGGATCGTCGAAGGAGTCGAGCGCTCCGGCATCAGCGAATAAACCGCGAGACCTGTGACCCACCGTCGTTACAGACTGGGCCCATGATCGACGAGCTCCGTTCCACCATTGCCGGCCCGGTTCTGACCCGCAGTGACGAAGGCTTCACCGACGAGGTTGCCGCACACAACACGATCGCTGTCCACACCCCCGAGGTCGCCGTCGGCGCCACCTCCGAAGACGATGTCGCCGCGGCCGTCCGGGTCGCGGCGAAGCACGCCGTACCGGTGCGTGTGCTCGCGACCGGCCACGGTACGACGCCGAGCACGGCGGTCGACCGACGGCATCCTGATCACTACGTCCCGTCTCAATGACCTCACCATCGACGCCGACACCCGGATCGCGCACATCGGCGCCGGGTGCGACTGGGCCGCGGTCGTCGCCGCCGCGGCCGAGCACGGCCTGCACCCGATCACCGGCGCTGCCGCCAGCGTCGGAACCATCGGCTACACGCTCGGCGGCGGAGTCGGCCCCCTCGCCCGGACGTACGGGTTCTCCTCGGACTGGGCCCGCGGCTTCCGGCTGGTCACCGCCGATGGCGCCGTTGTCTCGGCCAACGCCGACGAGAACCCGGACCTGTTCTGGGCGCTGCGCGGCGGCAAGGGCGGCTTCGGCGTCGTCACCTCGATGGACTTCGAGCTTGTTCCCCTCACCACCCTGTACGGCGGGTCGATGTTCTTCGACACCGAGCACGTCGCGCCGGTCCTGGACGCCTGGATCGAGTGGACCAAGACGGCGCCCGAGTCCGTCACCACCTCGATAGCCGTCCTGCGGCTGCCTCCGATGGACTTCATCCCGGAGCCGCTGCGGGGCAAGACGACGCTGAACCTGCGCTACGCCTTCGTCGGCGACCCGGCCGAGGGTGCGAAGCTCCTCCAGCCGCTGCGGGATCTCGCACCGCGGCTGATCGACGCCGTCGGCGAGATGCAGGCAGCCGACATCGCGCAGATCCACAACGACCCGACCGACCCCGGTCCCGGCTGGGTGCGCGGCGTGCTGCTGAACGGCCTCGACGACGCCTTCGCGAAGGCCTTCCTCGCAGCGGTCGGCCCGGACCAGCAACTGCCGATCATCCTGGCCGAACTGCGCCACCTCGGCGGCGCCACCCATCGGGATGTCCCCGAGGGCAGCGCGGTCGGCGGCCGCGCAGCGGAGTTCAGCCTCTCCTTCGTCGGCGTCCCGGACCCGACCCTCTTCGACACAGCCCTGCCGCCGCTGGTCGACGGCATCCTGGCCAGCAGCTCGCGCCCGTGGATCTCGACCGAGAACAACATCAACTTCGCCGGCGGCCTGGAACTCCCCGGCTCCTACGAATCCAGCTGGCCGACCAGAAACCTTCGCCCGCCTCGCCGAACATCCGGCGCCACCTACGACCCGAACAGTCGTCTTCCGCTACCCGTAACCGCTTGTCGTCCTGGAGTCCCTCGTGCAGGACTTCTGCGATTCAACCAAGCCTCTCCGACGAGTGGAGTCCACTAAGCGCACCAAGGAATCCTGCTGGTCGTCGGCGCCCTGGCAACCGCCATCCTGGCGCCGACGCCCAGCAACGCAGCCGGTCCGCCGCCGGCCACCAGCTCGGTCCGCAGTTGTTCGGACCTCCAGCGCGCTTCGAGATCCCCGGCGCCGCACCCACGTCGAGAAACCACGACGGTCGAGAAGACGCCACCACGCCGCGTACTGCGAGGTCGAGGATCGTCGAACCCGCTGTCGGTTCAAGCTCCGGTACCCGCGACGCCTACAGGCCGCTACCTCCAATACGGCTGCGACGGACTCTGCGGCGTGATCCAGGATCCGGTCATTCGTGGTTGTGCACCCGGCGGCGCCGACTTCGCTGTCGCGTTCACCAACGACGGCCACGTCGGTCAGGGCGGGTTCCCGTTCAACATCACCGACGGGACCTGGGCAGCCGACACCAGGCTGCCCGCGACGACTACTTCTTCCGGGCGCCCCACGTCGTCTCCGTCGCGGCGAAACAAATCATCCGGACGTACTACGGCTCCGCACCCCAGCGGTCGTATTTCGCCGGCTGCTCGACCGGCGGTCGCGAGGGACTCCTGCTCGCTCAGCGCTATCCGCACGACTTCGACGGGATCGTGGCCGGCGCACCGGTCAACGTGATGGGTCCGCTGGTCGGGATGTACATGACCTGGCTGTCCACAATGAACGTCCGCCCAGATGGCACCCCAGTGCTGACCGCCAACAAGCTGCCCGCGCTGCACAACGCAGTACTGGCTGCTTGTGATCGGCTGGACGGGCTGACGGACGGGCAGATCGATGACCCGCGCGCATGCCACTACGATCCGGCCGCGCTGCAGTGCCCGCCCGGTTCCGACAACGACGGGTGCCTCACAGCCGCGCAGGTGAGCATCGTGCAGCAGTTGTACCGCGGTCTGACCGACTCGCAGGGCGTACGGCTGTACCCCGGCTGGGAATCGCGCGGCTCCGAACTGGCCTGGAACGGCGCGATCATTCCGGACCCGGTCTACGGCTCGTTCCTGGCACCGCTGCCGGACAACTACCTGAAGTACGTGGGTTACCCGATCGGTACGCCGCACTCGTCCATCAAGGACCTCGAGTTCACCGTGGCTGAACTGCGGCGGCTGACTCCGGAGGGTGTGAAGGGCAACGCGATGAGCCTCGATCTGTCAGCGTTCCGGCGGGCAGGCGGCAAGCTGATCATCTGGCACGGTTGGGATGACCAGACCGTCCCGGCGGTCGGCACCGTCGACTACTACGACCGGTTGACGAAAGCCAATGGCGGCCGCGCTGCCACGCAGAAGTGGGCCCGGCTGTTCATGGTCCCGACGAAGTACCACTGCCAACTCGGCGGCTACAAGCTGACCGACTTCGACCCGATCCCCGCCCTGGTCGAGCTGGGTCGAACACAGCGATGCTCCTGACCGGATCATCGCCACCGCGGTCGACCCCACCACCCACGCTGTCACCAGGTCGCGCCCGGTCTTCGCCTACCCGCTCCGAGCGGCGTACGACGGCACCGGCAGCATCGACGAAGCCACCAACTTCGTTGCAGCTAAGCCATTACGCCCAACCCAGGACACAATCCCCTGGGCCGGCACAGACCTCTACTACCGCCCTGGACCGGTCGCCCCTTAGAACGCGGGGATGATGTTCTTCCCGTACGACGCCAGGGTTTCCTCCTTGGCGTCGTGCTGGAGGTAGAGGGCGAACTGGTCGACGCCGATGGATTTGAGTTCTTCCAGGCGGGCCAGGTGGTTCTCGACCGGGCCGAGGATGCAGAAGCGGTCGACGACCTCGTCGGGGACGAAGTCGGTGTGGGTGTTGCCGGCGCGGCCGTGTTCGGCGTAGTCGTAGCCCTTGCGGCCGGCGATGTAGTCGGTCAGCGCGGCCGGCACCTGGCCGGATGCGCCGTACCGCTCGACGATGTCGGCGACGTGGTTGCCGACCATGCCGCCGAACCAGCGGGTCTGGTCGCGTTGATGGGCGAGATCGTCACCGACGTACGCCGGAGCCGCGACGCAGAAGGTGATCGCGTCGGGATCGCGGCCGGCCTGCTCGGCAGAGCGTCGTACGGCGGCGATCATCCACGAAGCGATGTCCGGGTCGGCGAGCTGCAGGATGTAGCCGTCGCCGACCTCGCCGGTCGCCGCCAGCGCCTTCGGCCCGTACGCCGCCACCCAGAGCTCGAGTGCGCCGTCCTGCACCCAGGCGAACTTCAGCTGCTGCCCGCGATACTCCACGGTCTCGCCGCGCGCGAGTGACCGGACGACCTCGACGCACTGCTTCATCTCGGCGATCGTGCCCGGCTGCTTGCCGAGCGTCCGCAGCGCGGAGTCGCCGCGACCGATCCCGCAGACCGTGCGATTGCCGTACATCTCGTTCAGGGTCGCGAACTGGGACGCGATCACGGTCCAGTCGCGGGTGCCCGGGTTCGTCACCATCGGGCCGACGATCACCCGGTCGGTGGCGGCCAGGATCTGGCTGTAGATGACGAACGGTTCCTGCCAGAGCAGGTGCGAGTCGAACGTCCAGACGTGGCTGAACCCGGCCTCCTCGGCCTTGACCGCGAGATCCACCACCGCCGAGGCCGGCGGATCACACTGGAACACCACTCCGAAGTCCACCGGTATTGCCCCCTCGAGTCAGACCAGGTACGACGAGAGCCCGCGGCGCAGGAAGCGCCCGTGCCCCTTGCGGCCATGGTAGTTGCCATCAGCCACGATCACGGCGCCGCGCGAGATCACCGTGCCCACCCGGCCCTGGATCTCCACCCCTTCGTACGCCGAGTGGTCCATGTTCATGTGATGCGTCTCGGCACTGATCCGGGTCGTCGCGTTCGGGTCGTAGATCACCAGGTCGGCATCCGAACCGGGCTGGATGACACCCTTCTGCGGGTAGAGCCCGAACATCCGGGCCGGCGTGGTCGCGATCGTCTCGACCCAGCGCTCCAGCGAGAGCTGTCCGTCCACGACGCCTTGGTAGATCAGGTCGACGCGGTGCTCGACGCCGCCGATCCCGTTCGGGATCTTGGAGAAGTCGCCGCGGCCGAGCTCCTTCTGGTCCTTCATGCAGAACGGGCAGTGGTCGGTCGAGACGATCGCCAGATCGTTGCTCCGCAACCCTTTCCACAGGTCCTTCGCGTGCGGTTCGTGCTTGCTCCGCAACGGCGTCGAGCAGACCCACTTCGCGCCTTCGAAGCCGGGCGCGCCGAGCTGGTCCTCCAACGTCAGGTACAGGTACTGCGGGCAGGTCTCGGCGAACACGTTGCGTCCGTTGTCTCTCGCCGCAGCGACATGTTCGAGTGCCTGGCTCGCGGACAGATGCACGATGTACAGCGGACAGTCCCGGGCGACCTCGGCCAGCGAGATCGCGCGGTTGGTCGCCTCGGCCTCCAACGCGGCCGGCCGGGTGATCCCGTGGTAGATCGGGTCCGTCTCGCCGCGGGCGAGTGCCTGCTGCACGAGTACGTCGATCGCGATCCCGTTCTCCGCGTGCATCATGATCATCGCGCCGTTCTCCCGCGCGGTCTGCATCGCGCGCAGGATCTGGCCGTCGTCGGAGTAGAACACGCCGGGGTAGGCCATGAAGAGCTTGAAGCTGGTGATGCCCTCGTCGGTGACGAGCTGGTCCATCGCCTTCAGCGCGTCGTCGTCGACGCCGCCGAGGATCATGTGGAAGGCGTAGTCGATGTGACAGTTGCCGTCGGCCTTCGCATGCCACGCGGCCAGACCGTCCTGCACCACCTCGCCGGTCCGCTGCACGGCGAAGTCGATGATGGTGGTCGTCCCGCCCCAGGCGGCGGCCCTGGTGCCGGTCTCGAACGTGTCGCTGGCCGCCGTCCCGCCGAACGGCAGCTCCATGTGCGTGTGCGCGTCGATCCCGCCCGGGATCACATACTTGCCGGTGGCATCGATCACCTCGTCCGCCTGCACGGTCTGGCTGTACGCCGGATCCAGTACGGCGACGATCTTCTCGCCCTCGACCAGGACGTCGGCGGTCTGCGTCCCGGTCGGCCCGACGACGGTTCCACCCTTGACCAGCAACGACATCCTCGGCGCTCCTCGGTTGATTCGTGGTCGTACTACGGCTTGGTCAGGTCGCCGTACGCGTCCGGGCGGCGGTCGCGGTAGAACTGCCAGCGGTCGCGGACCGTGTCGAGCAGGCCGAGATCCAGGTCCCGGACGATCAGCTCGGGGTCGTGGTCATGGCCGACCTCGCCGACGAATTTGCCTTCGGGGTCGACGAAGTACGACGTACCGTAGAAGTCGTTCTCGCCGAACTCGTCCTCGATGCCGACCCGGTTGATCGCGCCGATGAAGTACTCGTTGGCGACCGCGGAGGCGGGCTGCTCGAGCTTCCACAGGTACGAGCTGAGCCCGCGGCTGGTGGCGGACGGGTTGAAGACGATCTTGGCGCCGGCCAGACCGAGGGCGCGCCAGCCTTCGGGGAAGTGCCGGTCGTAGCAGATGTAGACGCCGATCCGGCCGACCGCGGTGTCGAAGACGGGGTAGCCGAGGTTGCCGGGGCGGAAGTAGAACTTCTCCCAGAACCCGTTCACCTGCGGGATGTGGTTCTTCCGGTACTTCCCGAGGTATTTGCCGTCGGCATCGATCACGGCGGCGGTGTTGTAGAGCACGCCCGGCTGCTCCTGCTCGTACATCGGCAGCACCATCACCATCCCGAGCTCCGCCGCCAGCGCCTGGAAGCGCTCGGTCGGTCGGACCGGGCACGGACTCGGCGTACTCGTAGAACTTGGGATCCTGCAGCTGGCAGAAGTACGGCCCGTAGAACAGCTCCTGGAAGCAGATCACCTTCGCACCCGCCGCCGCGGCCTGCCGCGCATAGTCCTCATGCGCCTTCGTCATGGACTCCTGGTCGCCGGTCCACTTCGTCTGCACCAACGCCGCGCGCACCACATCCGCCACAACAACCTCCCACGTAGCCGAGCCCCCATGCTCTATCCGCAGAAGCCCACAGTCAACGATTCTCGGAAGAACCTCAGGAAGGCTGACGGCTCAGAGGTTGAAGGTGCGGGAGGGAGCCGCGGCTACTCGGCCGCCGACGGTTACCGCTGTCGGACTGACGACCGTGGTGAGGAGTTGCGAGCCGGCGCCTTGGGTGATGTGGAGGGGGCGGGCTAGGCGGGCGGTGAGTTGGGTGGCGGCTGAACCTGTTGCCTCGTCCTCGGGGATGCCCATGACGGGGGCGAACATGCGGGAGCGGATGGTGCCTTCCTCTTCCGAGATCCAGGACCAGAGGTAGGTGTGGTCGTCGGAGAAGGAGGCGGGGTCAGCGGCGAGGACCTCGGCTGGGGTGGGGAGTTCGCGCCAGGTGAAGGTGCTGCCCCAGGTCGGGTCTGCCTGGACCGAGGTGATGTCGCCTGATCGGGTCACGGGGACTTCGCCGGCGGGCACCCGTAGTACGGGACGTGTCGTAGCCCTGGGAGTGCAGCCACCAGGCGACGCCGACGGTGGGGTGGCCGGCGAAGGGCATCTCGCCGCTGGGGCTGAAGATCTGCAGGACACCCTCGGCGGGGTCGTCGACGAAGACGGTCTCGCTGTAGCCGAGCGCGGCAGCCACAGCCAGGCGTTCCGAGGCCGGGACCAGGGTGCCGTCGACGATGCCGAGCGGGTTGCCGAAGGCGCCGGAGGGGTCGACGAAGACCCGTACGACGTGGACGTCGACGGTGGTCACTGCGGGGAGATCAGAGAACGAGGATCGCGGCGATGACGGCGATCAGGACGACGACGGCGCCCACGATGGCCAGCGTGCGGCCGTTCACCTTGGGCTCTTCGGCCGGCTCGGTCTTGGCCTCGTTCACGAAGGCGCGGAACATCTGCGTGTTCGCACCCGGGTCCTGCTCGTTTTCCGTGAGGTTCTGGTCAGTCATGCCGCAGACCCTACCGGGGGCGCCGGACCGCCGGCCCACCGCAATCGCCGTTCTGACCTGACTCTTACGCTCCGTCACTCTCCGCTGATCGCCGCAGCCCCGGCCCTGCGATGTACCATTTGGTACATGCGCTTCGATCACTCCATCACCGTCCAGGCCCCGGCCGAACGCGTCTGGGCAGTCTTCAGCGACGTCGCCAAGTGGCCCGAATGGACCCCGACGGTCGACCAGGTCGAGCGGCTCGACGAGGGCCGGATCCACCTCGGCGCCCGGACCCGGATCCGCCAGCCGAAGCTCCCGGTCGCGGTCTGGGAGGTGACCGAACTCAAGGAAGGCGAGTACTTCGAGTGGGTCTCCCGCGCGCCCGGGATCAAGACCACCGGCGGCCACCGGGTCGTCAGTACGCCGGAGGGCACCGTCGCGACCGCGACGATCATCCAGGAGGGCCCGCTCGGCTGGGTGTTCGGCAAGCTCTACGCGAAGCTCACCAAGCGGTACATCGCACTCGAGACCGAGAGCCTGAAGAAGGTCAGCGAGCAGGCGTGAGCCGCGCGACCCTGCTGACCGACGCGATCGAGCACTTCGCCCGCAACGGCATCGGTGACGCGAGCCTGCGCGCGATCGCGACCGCGATCGGCACCAGCCACCGGATGCTGATCTATCACTTCGGTTCGCGGGAGGGCCTGCTCGCCGAAGTCGTCCGCACGGTCGAGCAGCAACAGCGAGACCTGCTGGCCTCTCTCGAAGACCAGGGCACGGTCGCGGAGCAGGCCGCGGAGTTCTGGCGCCGCGTCACCGAGGCCGCGCTGATCTACGGCCCCTTGTTCTTCGAGCTCTCCGCGCACGCGATGCAGGACCAACCGCACACCGAAGCGTTGAAGGCAGACCTGATCAACGTCTGGCTCCCACCGCTGACCGACCTCTGTCTCCGCGCCGGCATCCCGCCCGACCAAGCCCCGGCGTACGCACGGCTGGGGCTCGCCGCCTCTCGTGGGTTGTTGTTCGATCTACTCCTCACCGGCGACCGCCAAGGCGTCGACGAGGCCTCGGCCCTGCTCAATCGCCTGTTCGCGATCTAACCGGGCTCGGTGGGCTGCTCTATCCAGCCGGTGACGATCGGGAGGCGGGTGCTGCGGAGGATGGCAGTGAAGGCGAAGGGGCGATCCAGTTCGACGTCCAGGCGGCGAGCCTGGGTGGTTGGCATCGAGGTGCGCATCAAGCCCATCGCGGTGACGGCGGCCGCTTCGAAGCCGGTGGCGAAGAAGCGGGCCAGGACGGTTTGCTTCGCTGATCCGACCACTAGCTGGTCGGGGCTGATGCCGCTGAAGTGACCGCTGCCAGCCGGCGGACCCGTCACCGCGGTCAGACCGAAGAGCTCCCGCTGCGCGAGCAGATCGTGCTCGACCTGCACATTGAACGACGGCAGCGACAACTTCACCTCCGGCACCGACGAGGTGGTCAGCCCGATCTTGATCCCCGGCGCGATCTCCTCCCCCGGCTCGCCGAGCTCCAGCAACGCACTGCCCGACTCCCCCTCTGCAGGCTTCGCCGATGCCGCAACCAGCCCCGCCAGTACGTCGGAACGCTCGGCGCCGGCCGCACCGATCCCGAGCAGGATGTCGACGTCGGCATCACCCTGAACCGTGATCACGGTCAGCGGACCAGCGGCGGGATCGGCGTACCGGCGTACGGAATCGAGGTCGCGATCGGTTCGCTCGAGCCAGTGCCAGGATCCCGCCCACGGCCCGTCGTACGGGCGCTTGAGCTGTTCCTTGAACGGCTTGCTCCACGTCGTCTTGAGACACAATGCGGAAGCCAGTACTACGGCGAGATCCGGCGTCACCTCGAGCGGCATCTCGCGGATCATGCCGTCGGTGTGCTCCGAAGCCCACGCATCGAGCTTGGCCTTGTCGGCAGTGAGATCACCGGTCAGCGTCCCAGCCAACGCAGCCGGTACTACGGAGTCGAACGACTCGCTGAGCTTGAGCTGCTCATGCACCCAGACCGCCAACGCGGCATGCAGGTCAGTCGACTCGTCAAGCGCCTCGACCAGCTGAACGGCGTCCTTAGCCGCACTCTTCGCGTCAACGCCCGTAGCCTCCGCCAACTCGCTCCGCCCCGGCTCATCAGCCGCCGTCGCAAGCAACGCCAGCAACGGCCACAACCCCAGCCCGGACACCACGGTGTTCCCCGGCGGCAGCTCCCGCACCCACCGCTCAGTCAACTTCCCAACAGCTCCCACGACCTTGGCATCCATACTCCCCACCCTGCCACGCAACTGGTCGCGAGCCGAGAGACTCCGCGCCTTGCGTTCCCTGCGTTATGGGCGCAGGGTCGAAACTGGGCGGGCTTCAGCCAACAAGCCAGTCCTTCGGGGTCGGTCTCACCGTCGCGCTGCCGGAAGACGTGAAGTCAGCAGCGAATCCGGACAGCGCCACCCTGCTGAGCCTGGACTCGAATCTCGCCGAGAACAACAAGGTCCGATTCGTGCTGCCCGTCAACCTGTACAAACCGAAAGAACTGAAGCCGGTCGCGGTTCCGCAGGACTATCTGGTCTACCTTCGGGGACTCACCGCGCAGGGCGCGAAATATACGGACGAGGCGACGACGACCGTCGACGGCCACCCGGCGACTCTGCTGACAGGTAACACCGCACAGCCGCTCGACGGCGTCCTGGGGTGCCCGACTATCAACATGACGGCCGACGCATGCTTCGGTCTGCAGCCTGAGCTCTCCTTGCGCATCGCCGTGATCGACGTCGGCGGCAAGACGCTGCTCGCCTGGGCGAGGACGGAAGAGGGCGCGGTCGACGTGCCCAAGTTCTTCGCCGAATTCGAGACGATGCTGGCGGGACTCAAGTTCGCCTGACGGCCGCCCCAGTATTTGCCGTGATGACGGTGATTTTCATTTCAGCGGTGCGGTGAGTGCTCGTTCGGGTGCGTTTTGTTGTGTCAGGATGCGGGCCATGACGACGCCTGTCGACACCGCTGAAGTGACCCAGGAGCCGGGAAATCCCGAGCCGGCGGGGTCCTCGATCGCGTTCACTGCGACCTTGGTGCTGCTGGTCGGGCTGGCCTTGTTCGGGCGGAAGGTCTTCGCGGGGGCGTTCACCGACGACGGGGTCCGGACCTGGGCGACGATGTTCGTCGGGGTGACCGTGCAGGCGATGCCGTTCCTGGTGCTCGGGGTGTTGCTGTCGGCCGCGCTGACCGCGTTCGTCCCGGCCAGCTTCTTCGCGAAGGCGCTGCCCAAGCACCCGGCCCTCGCAGTACCGGTGGCTAGTGCTTCCGGCGTGATCCTGCCAGGGTGTGAGTGCGCTTCCGTGCCTGTGTCGGCTGCGTTGATGAATCGTGGTGTCACCCCGGCGGCAGCGATCGCGTTCCTGCTGTCGGCGCCGGCGATCAACCCGGTCGTGCTCGCCTCGACCGCGGTCGCGTTCCCGGGGCAGCCCAAGGTCGTGATCGCGCGGGCCGTCACGTCGCTCGCGGTGTCGATGATCCTTGGCTGGCTGTGGTTGCTGACCGGGAAGGGCAGCGACTGGCTGAAGATGCCGAAGAACCGGCATGCCGAGGGGACCGGGAAGCTCGAGGTGTTCCGGTCGTCGATGCTGCACGACTTCCTGCACGCAGGTGGCTTCCTGGTCGTCGGAGCGGCCGCAGCGGCCACGCTGAACGTCGTCGTACCGCGGCAGTGGCTCGATCATGTCGCGAGCAACCTGCTCATCTCGGTGGTCGTGCTCGGACTGCTCGCGGTACTGCTGGCGATCTGTTCCGAGGCGGACGCGTTCGTGGCGGCCAGCCTGACCCAGTTCTCGTTGACCGCGCGGCTCGCGTTCATGGTGGTCGGCCCGATCGTGGACGTGAAGCTGATCGCGTTGCAGACCGGGACGTTCGGGCCTCGCTTCGCGGTGCGGTTCGCGCCGGCCACGTTCGTGGTGGCGATCGTGTCCAGTCTGCTCGTCGGATGGTGGTTGCTGTGAGGCGGAACGTCGCGGGGCTGGTCGTCGTCTTCGTCGGGGCCGCGGTGGTGCAGCTCGCGACCTCGGGGACCTACCTGCGCTATGTGAAGCCCGGGATGCGCTGGATGCTGCTCGCCGCCGGGGTGATCCTGATCGTGCTCGCCGTGGTGGATGTGCTGGCTGATACTCGCAAGAAACCGGAAGACAGCGCCGACCACGAGCACGCAGTACGGCTGGTGATGACGGGCATGGGCATCACGGTCTGCCTCGCGCTGCCTGGCTGCTGCTGATCCCCATCTTCGCTTTGCTGGTGGTCGATCCGCCCGCGCTCGGGGCCGATGCGGCGCAGCGGCAGTCACCGGTGGCGGCGAAACCGATCGCTCCCAAGGGGCAGTCGTGGTTGGCTGACAGCGCGCAGGGCGATACCCCGGTACCGTTGGCTGTGCGGGATTACGCCGTGTGGGCGGTGTGGGAGAAGGAGAGCATGAAGGGCCGGAATTTCCAGCTGACCGGGTTCGTCACGCCCGGGAAGAACGGCACGTGGTACGTGTCGCGGATCGGCCTGACCTGCTGCGTGGCGGACGGGACTGCCTTCATGGTCGAGGCGCGCGGGCAGGCCGCGCCGCCGAAGAACCAGTGGGTCACCGTGACCGGCGAATGGGCCGAGCCGACCAAGCGCGTGGACGGCGACGTCGCCGCGCTGACCATCACCGGGGTGCAGCCTGTGACACCGCCGGCCAACCAGTACGAGTGACGACCCCGCTCGTCCACGGCTGACCTGCTCGAAGGGTTGGCAGCCAAGAAGCGCTACAAGTACGTGTTCTTCTGGGGCGATACGCCACGACGTGACGGCGGCATCGACAACAGTTGCCTCAGTCAGTGGTACTCCGCGCCGTTCACCGTCGACGGGGTCTGCTATGCCACGGCCGAGCACTGGATGATGGCCGGCAAGGCACGACTCTTCGGAGATGCCACCTCGGAGGCTGCCGCCATCGCGGCTAGGCACCCTCAGAAGGCGAAGTCGATCGGCCGGGAGGTGCGTGGCTTCGACACCGAGGTCTGGAACCGGCACCGGTTCGAACTGGTTGTCGAGGGCAACATTCAGAAGTTCTCCCAGAACGAGGCGTTGCTGGACTATCTGCTCGGCACCGGCTCACGGGTGCTGGTCGAGGCCAGTCCGGTCGACCGCATCTGGGGCATCGGCCTGGCCGCCACCGACGACCGCGCCGAGCACCCGGCGCAGTGGCGCGGTCTCAACTTGCTCGGTTTCGCCCTTATGAAAGTCTCGTCAGAAGCTGGCTGGTACGCCGACTCCGTAACCCATCCGGCCACCAGCGGAATCCCGGTCGGCCGGTGCACCGCGACGAAGGCGAACGGCCGATCGAGTACGACGAGCAGCGCCTTGGCGCCCCGGGTCGGCGCCGAACCTGCCAGGAAGGCCATTGCGGTGACGGCGGCCGCTTCGAACCCCGTCGCTGAGAAGCGCGCCAGCACGGCCTGTTTCGCCTGGCTCACCGCCAACGGCTCCGGGCTCAGACCGGGGAAGTGCCCGCGTGAAGTGTCGGTCGCCGAGAGGAGGCCGAACACGTCGGCCTGCTGCAGGAGATCGTGCTCCACCTCGATCTCGAAGTACGGCATCGACAGGATGACGCTGGGCGTCGGCGACATCGACTCGATCACCTCGACGCCGGGCGCCGTCAGGCCGGCGAGCAACTCGGCGCCATCCTGGCCGTCGCTATCCTGCCCGTCGCCATCCTGCCCGTCGCGATTCTGCCCGTCGCCTTGCAGCTCGATCGCTGCGGCCAGCACCTCGCTTCGGCTGCGATCGGGCTCGCCGATCACCAGGCGGACGTCGATCTCACCCGCGCCGCGCACGGTGATCGCCGTGATCGGTCCGGCGGAGGCGCTCACGTGGCGGCGTACCGAGCCGAGGTCGTAGTCGGAGCGGGTCAGCCAGCGCATCCACTTCTCGGAGACCATCCGGCTGCCCTCGTCGAACGGCTGTTGCCACTTCAGCTTGACCGCCAGCGCGGAGGCCAGGACGAGTTTGATGTCTTCGTTCAGATCGATCGGCATGCTGCGCAGCAGGCCGCCGGTTTGCTCGGCGACCCACTCGTCCAGCACCTTCTTGCTGGTCAGTACGCCGCGGACCTCTGGCGGGAGCACCTTGTCGAGACCGGGTTCCAAGGGAAGCTCCGGGCGGGTCCAGAGCCCCAAGGCCATCCGCAGCTCGTCGGTGTTCGGGAGCAGACCGTCGTACGGGGCTCCTGCTGCCTCGCGGAGCTCCTCGCGGGCCGGGCCTTCGGCGAGGTCCGCGAGGAGGGCGAGCAGCGGCCAGACGCCGAGTCCGGACAGGACGGTGCTGTCCTCGCCGGGGAGGTCGCGGACCCACTGGGCGGTCAGGCGGGTGATTTGCTGAGCATCCACTCCGGGGATTCTGCCTTGTCGCGGGTGCGCCGGCGGATCACGGTGCAGGCCATGCCGCCGATGATGAGGGTCGCCGCGAGTGCCTGCTGGAGGCCGACCGCCTCGCCGCGGAGTACCCAGGCCGCTGCCATCCCGACGACCGGGACGAGGAGGGAGAACGGGGCGACCGTGCTCGCGTCGTACGTGCGCAGCAGGAAGCCCCACACGCCGAAGCCGAACAACGTCGCCACGAAGGAGAGGTAGCCGATGGCACCTACTCCGGTGAGGGTGATGTTGCGCAAGGCATCGAGATCGCGCCCGGCGCCTTCTGTCAGCAGGGAGAGCGCCAGCAGCGGCAGTACTGCGACCGCGCTGACCCACACCATGAAACGCAAGGTGTCCTTGGGCTTCGCGTGCCGGGTGACGGTGTTCGAGACTCCCCAGCAGACGCCGGCCGCGATGACCAGCGCCAGCGCCCCGACCGGTGCCGCCAGACCTCCGTCGAGCATGATCAGCAGGAGTCCCACGCAGGCGATCGCAATCCCAGCGACCTGAGTCCGGCGCGGCCGCTCCCGCAGTACCAGTACTGCGAACAGCAGCGTGAAGATCACCTGGCATTGCAGGACCAGGGAAGCCAGTCCTGCCGGTACGCCGTGATCCATCGCGATGAAGAGCAGGCCGAACTTCGCCACGCCGAGGGCCAGGCCGACCGCGATCACGTATCGCCAGGCGACGCGTGGTTTGCCGAGCAGGAAGATCGCCGGCACCGCCGCGAAGAAGAAGCGCAGAGCGGAGAACAGCAGCGGCGGGAAGCCTTCCAGGCCGACCTCGATGACGACGAAGTTGACGCCCCAGACGACCACGACGGCGAGCGCGAGCAGCACGTGACGAGGGTTCATGGGCTCCAGTCTGGGGTGGTCTACAGTTAAGGACTAGCGAAGATTGCTATGGCTGACACTGTAGGAGTGCTACATGATCGATCTGGGCCGGTTGCGCGCTCTGCATGCCGTCGCGGTCTACGGTTCGGTCGGCAGCGCGGCGGAGGCCCTTGGCTACACGCCGTCGGCGATCTCACAGCAGTTGGCCAAACTGGAACGCGAGACCCGTACGGCGCTGCTCGAACGACGCGGTCGCGGGATCGTGCTGACGGATGCGGCGCAGCAGTTAGCCGCGACCGCTGCCCAGGTGCTGCAACTGGTCGAGGATGCCGAGCTGACTTTGGAGGAACAGCGCGGCGAGGCGATCGGGTCGCTGGTGATCGCGGCGTTCCCGACCGCGGCGCGCGGGTTGCTTCCCGTGGTGCTGCCTAAGCTGCTCGGTGATCACCCGGCGCTCGACGTGCGGGTGGCGGAGACCGATCCGTACGAGGCGGTTGCGGCGGTGGCGCGCGGTGAGATTCACGTCGCGGTGGTGCATGACTGGCACAACTCGCCGCTGAGTCTGCCGGAGGAGCTGTCCCGGGTGAAGCTTGGCTCGGACCCTGCGGACATTCTGGTGCCGACGTCGCATCGCCTTGCAGGTAAGGAATCCGTGCGCGCCGACGATCTGGTCGGCGAGCGCTGGATCTGCCAGCCGGTCGGATCCATCTGTCACGACTGGCTGGTCCGGACGATGCGCAAGACCGGGGTCGAGCCGGAGGTGGTGTACTCGGTCGCGGAGTACCAGACCCAGCTCGCGATGCTTGCCCAGGGCATCGGAATCGGCCTGCTCCCGCGGCTCGGCCGCGGCCCGGTGCCGGCGGGCGTCACCGTAGTACCGCTGACTCCCGCTCCGAGCCGGCGGCTCTACGCGATCTGGCGCACGGCAACCACCCGCCGCCCCGCAATCGCCGCAACCCTCGCCGCCCTGAAATCCAGCTGGAACTCCCGCGACACGGCATAGCCCGGCCGCTTGTTCTGGCTGGCGCTCCCACAACGCGGCGTAGCCGCTGCCCTTTGTTCCGGGTGGCGGGAATTTCTTCCGTCACCTACTGCGACCTCTTGACAGCGGAAAGCGCTCGCCACTAACTTCCGTGAACTATTAGGAAACTTTCCTAATATACCGAGGATCTCTTCCCGGGCCGGCTTTCCGCCCCGTTGCCGGCCCGGGACGACATCCCCTGTGTACGACGCAACGCCCCCTTCCGTCGTCCACCGAAAGGCAACCCTGATGAAACTGCTCCGTGCAGCAGCCGCCCTACCGATCCTGCTGACCTCCGCCGTCCTGCCCGCCCACGCGGCGACGGTGAACGTCAGTACCGCGGCCCAACTCAAGACCGCGCTGACCAACGCCCATGCCGGCGACACCATCAAACTTGCCGACGGCACCTATACCGGCAACTTCAAGACCACCGTCTCCGGCAGCTCGTCGGCGCCGATCACCCTGACCGGCAGCGCGAAGGCGATCCTCACCGCAAGCGGCGGCTACGGCCTGCACCTGAACGGCGCGAGCTACTGGCAGGTGCAGGGAATCACCGTCACCGGCGGCCAGAAAGGCATCATGATCGACTCCGCGACCCGGGTCGTGATCGACGGTGTCACCGTGCACGGCCTCGACATGGAAGGCGTGCACTTCCGCAACAGCAGCACCTACGGAACGATCCGGAACTCGAAGATCTACGACACCGGCAACGACGGCCGCGGGATGGGCGAAGGCGTGTACGTCGGCAGCGCCGGCGGCCTGGACGACAAGTCCGACAACGTGCAGATCCTCGACAATACGATCGGGCCGGACGTCGGCGGCGAGGCAGTCGACCTGAAGGAAGGCACCAAGGGCGGCCGCGTGGCCGGCAACAGCTTCGACGGCCGCGGACTGACCGGCGCGAACTTCGACGACAGCTGGGTCGATGTCAAGGGCAACAATTACGTGATCGAGAACAACACCGGCAAGAACACCACGAACAACGGGTACGAGACGCATGAGCAGCAGGACGGCTGGGGTTGCGGGACGGTGTTCCGGAACAACAAGTCGGATCTGACCGGTGCGACCGGCGCCGGGCGGTATGCGTTCAACATCACCAACTACGACGCGAGCACGTGCAAGGTGACGATCGATCGCTCCAACACGATCACCGGCGGCCGCGGGTTGACCAACCCAGGCATCCCGGTCGGCTGAGAGCCGGCCAGTTGAGACCCGGTTGCCGGAGGCACCTGGATGCCTCCGGCAACCGTCAGCTCTCCATCAGGATCCGGAACTTCTCCTCGGTGGCCTCGTCGGCCGCGGTGTAGACGATCGCCCGGTACTGCCCGAGCTGGGTGAGCCACAGGTTCGCCGGCTCGACCCGCAACAGGCCGAGTTTCGCGTTGTCCAGCAGCTTGATCTTGTTGCTCGGCGCCGCCACGTCGTACCGCTCCCACAGTCGCGCGAACTCCGGCGAACTGGCCAGCAGCCGATCGGTCAGGTCCTGCCATTCCGGCTCGCCGAGATGGTCGGCCAGCGCGGCGCGGTACCCCGCGACCATGTGCATCCGCATCGACTCGGTCTCCACGAACGAGCAGTTCCAGTCCTGGGAGACGAAGATCAGCCAGAGGATGTTGCGCTCCTCCAACGGGACGGAGGTGATGTCCACGATGATCTTGCAGTAGGCGTCGTTGAACGCGAGTACGTCGTACCGGGCGTTCAGCACGATCGCCGGGTACGGCGTGACCGCGTCGAGCATCCGCTGGACCGAGTCGGGCAGCGCAGTGCAGTCGCCTCTGGCCGGGCCGAGCGAGATCCCTGCCAGCGTGTAGAGGTGGTTGCGCTCCAGCCGGTCGAGCCGGAGCGTGCGCGAGATCGCCTCGAGCACCTGGGCGGACACGTTGATGTCGCGCCCCTGCTCGAGCCAGGTGTACCAGGTGACCCCGACCCCGGCGAGCTGCGCGACCTCCTCCCGCCGAAGCCCCGGCGTACGGCGCCGCCCACCCGGCGCAAACCCCACCTCGTCCGGCCGAATCCGCTCCCGCCGACTCCGCAAAAAAGCCGCCAGCTCCCGCCGCCGCTCCCCCTTACCCACCGCAGCCGGAGCCTTGCCCACCCGTGTCTCCCCAGGCGCAATTTTGTCGGTGGTGGCTGGGATGCTGGTCAGCAGGCTCACTTCCCCATCGTGCGTGCAGGTGGCGGTGTTTACTAGCCTGGTTCCGGGTGGTGTCAATACCAGGATAACCAGGCTCTCACCACCAGGCTGGTTTTGGCCGCAGGCTGGTGGACATGACAGACCAGGTCCTTTCCGTCCGCGCCGCCGAGGCCGAACCTCGCGCGGCGTCGCCGCTCAGCGAAGTGGCACTGATCACGCTGCTCTTCGGCGCCTTCCTGCCGATGCTCTCCTTCTTCATCATCAACGTCGGACTGCCCGCGATCGGCTCCGACCTGCACGCCAACCCCGGCGAGCTCCAGCTGGTCGTCGGCAGCTACGGCATCGCCAACGCCACCCTGCTCGTCGTCGGCGGCCGTCTCGGCGACGGCTTCGGCCGCAAGCGGCTGTTCATGATCGGCCTGATCGGCTTCACCCTGTTGTCGCTGATCTGCGCGATCGCACCGACCATCGGCGTACTGCTCGCCGCCCGCGTCGTCCAGGGCGCTGCCGCGGCCGCCATGACGCCGCAGGTGCTCGCGTCGATCAGCAGCCTGCTGACCGGGCAGCACCGCGCTCGCGCGATGGCGATGTTCGGGGTGGCCGGTGGCGCCGCTGCCGCCCTCGGCCAGATCCTGGGCGGCGTACTGATCGAGGCCAACCCCTTCGACCTCGGCTGGCGTTCGGTCTTCCTCGTCAACGTGCCAGTCGGCATCGCGGCGCTGATCGCCGCCGTCATCGTGCTACCGGAGACGCGCGCAGCCAACGCTCAACGGGTAGACCTCGTCGGAGCCGGCCTGCTTGCTCTGACCCTTGTACTGCTGCTCCTGCCGCTCACCGAAGGCCGCCCCCTCGGCTGGCCGCTCTGGACGTGGGTATCGCTTGCAGCAACCATCCCTGCAGTCGCCCTGCTCGGCCTACACCAGCACAGGTCCGAGAAGGCCGGCCAAGCTCCACTGATCCCACCGACCGTACTGCGGTTGCGTGCGATGCAGACTGGCCTGCTACTAGCCGTCGGCTTCTTCACCACGTTCGGCGGCTTCATGTTCGTCTTCGCACTGGCGACTCAAGGCGAAGCCGGAATGTCCCCACTGGAAGGCGGTTTGAGCCTGCTGCCGATGGCTGTCGGCTTCCTCATCACGTCGATCTACGGACCTCGCCTGCAGCAGCGGTACGGCGCTGGAGCCATCCTGCGCGGCTGGATCATCCAGTCAGTCGGGTACGCCGTACTGGCGGTCGTAGCGCTCACAGTCTGGCCCGACGTAACTGCCTGGACCCTGGCGATCCCGATGCTGATCGCAGGCTTCGGCAGCGGCCTGGTGATGGTCCCGCTGATCGGCGTGGTGGTCGGACAGGTGCCGCCGGCGCAAGCAGGTCTCGGCAGCGGCATCCTGCTCACCAGCCAGCAGACGTGCCTCGCACTAGGAGCAGCAACAGTCGGTACTGCGTACCTGTCGATGGAAGGAACCTCATGGGGTCAGGGCGGCGGAGCACTCGCCGCAGTTGCCCTGGGCATCGTAGGGATCTCGCTCCTGATGGCGCCGGTGACCCGCAAACTGCGCTAAGCCCAGTGGGTTGGTCGTAGTACGGCAGGAGGCAGTTTGGTCTTGCTGTCGCCGCGGGCAGCGTTGACCTGGGACTGGGTGAGGAAGAGTGCGCCGGTGAGATCAGCACCGCGCAGGTCGGCGTCGCGGAGGTCGGCGCCGATCAGGTCGGCCTGACGCAGATCGGCTTCACGCAGGTCCGCCGCGATCAGGTAGGCACCCCGCAGGTTTGCAGCCCGCAGGTCAGCGCCGCGGAGTTTGGCCCCGAACAGGTCAGCTCCGCGGCGTTCCTTCTTCTTCGACTGCTTGCCCCGGACGAGCTTGCTTGTCTCCAGCAACAACTCGTTGACCTGCTGCCGCTCGGCTGCCAGATCTACAGTGGCCAAGTCCTGCAGCGTGAGTTCGTCTACGTGATCATGCAGCTTCTGCAGCTCTGCATGGATCTGACGAGTCTCCTTGAGCTGGAGTGCTTCCGTCAGATACCAGAGCAGCTCGTGCAGCTGCCGCATGATCGGCAACGCCTCGAACATCTTCTGACCGGGCTGCTCACGCCAACTAGGCCCCGCCAACCGCGACACCTTCTGCCCGGCACCGAAGCAGTCATAGACCGTGCAGCCCTGGAACCCCTCAGGCCGCAGCTTCGCGTGAATCCCGCAGCGGAAGTCCTCCTGGAGATTCGGGCACGCCTCGCCCGCCTCCTTGTCGATCGCGAAGTCAGCCGACTTCGCAAACGTCAGTGCGACACAGCAAAGCCCGTGGCAGTTGCCACAGTCCGCGCGCAGGACTTCTAGCTGCACAAGCTAGCTGTCTTGGCCGGCCTGCTGACCGGTACGGCGCCAGCGGATGCCGGCCTCGATGAACTCGTCGATCTCACCGTCGAACACGCCGCTGGTGTTTCCCGACTCGTACAGCGTCCGCAGGTCCTTGACCATCTGGTACGGGTGCAGCACGTAGGAGCGCATCTGGTCACCCCACGAGCCCTGCACGTCACCGCGCAGCGCGTCGATCTCGGCCCGCTCCTCGGCCTTCTTCAGCGCGAGCAGCTTGGCCTTCAGGATCACCATCGCGCTGGCCTTGTTCTGCAGCTGCGACTTCTCGTTCTGGCAGGAGACCACGGTGCCGGTCGGGATGTGCGTGATCCGGACGGCGGAGTCGGTCGTGTTGACGCTCTGCCCACCCGGCCCGGACGACCGGTACACGTCGATCCGCAGCTCTTCTTCCGGTACGTCGATCTCGTCGGTCTGCTCCAGCACCGGGACCACCTCGACCGCGGCGAACGAGGTCTGCCGACGGCCCTGGTTGTCGAACGGCGAGATCCGGACCAGCCGGTGGGTGCCCGTCTCGATGCTCAGCGTGCCGTACGCGTACGGCGCCTTGACGCCGAACGTGGTCGACTTGAGACCCGCCTCCTCGGCGTACGACGTGTCGTAGACCTCGGTCGGGTAGCCGTGCCGCTCGGCCCAGCGCAGGTACATCCGCTGCAGCATCTCGGCGAAGTCCGCGGCGTCGACGCCACCGGCGCCCGAGCGGATCGTCACCAGCGCCTCGCGCTCGTCGTACTCGCCGGACAGCAGGGTGCGGACCTCGAGCGACTGGATCGACTTGGTCAGCGCGGCGATCTCGCGCTCGGCCTCGGCGAGCGCGTCGCCGTCGTTCTCGTCGCGGGCCAGCTCGATCATGATGCCGAGGTCGTCGACGCGGGTCCGCAGACCGGTCAGCCGATCGAGGTCCGCCTCCAGCCGGGACAGCCGCGACGTCACCTTCTGTGCGTTGGCCTGGTCGTTCCACAGGTCCGGCGCCGCGACCTGCTCGCCGAGGTCGGCGATGTCGCGCTTCATCGCGGGGACGTCGAGAACTTTCTCGATGGACGTCAGGGTCGCGTCGAGTGCCTTCAGGTCAGCGTCGAAATCAGGTCCAGCCACAACCAAGGAGCGTACCCGTTCTCGTGCCCCGGCCGGGAATCAGTACTTCTCGCCGAGGCCTCGAGCCAGTACTGCGAACACCTCGTCGACCGCTCGCTCGAGCTCTGCGTTGGCAGCAGCGAGCTGTTCGGCGGTGGCATCGACCGGAAGGAATTGGGCCAACTCGGCCTCCAGGACCTTCTGCGCGGCGGCGTACTGAGCAGCGATCAGGCGTGCCATCAGCCCCGAGAGCGCGGGATCGCGCTCCTGCAGCGCCTCGACCAGCAGCTCCTCCATCTGCTCGGCGACCCGCCGCCGCCGGGCCTGCAACGCCGGGCTGGCCTCGATCGTCGCGCTGAACTGCCGCCAGGTCACGAGATGCCCGACCTCCAGCCGGCCCCGGATCACCTGCAAGTAGTGCTGTTTGAGCGCCTCGATCACCGATGCGCCAGGCCGCGCCTCCCGGATCGCCTCCGCGGGACCAGCCCACCAGCCGACTTCATCGAAGAACAGATCTTCCTTGGTCGGGAAGTGATTGAAGACGGTCTGGACCGCGACGTCAGCCGCCGCGGCCACCTCGACGACGGTCACCGCGTCGAAGCCGCGCTGCAGGAACAGGTCGGTCGCCACGTTCGAGATCGCCTGCCGGGTCAGCTGCTTCTTCCGCTCCCGCCGCCCGCTCGGTTCCACCGTCATGGACAGAGCTTAGGGCGACATGCTTTACTTCTTCCAATCTTGTAGTCACTACATTCTTGGAGCAACCACATGTCAGTCTTGATCACCGGCGGCCGCGGCAAGATCGCCCGCGCCGTTGCTGCCGGCCTCACCTCCGCCGGCCTCGACGTCCGCGTCGCCAGCCGCGAGCCCGGCAACCTCCCGGGCGCCATCGCGCTCGACCCGACCGACCCCGCCTCGCTGTCCGCCGCCCTCGAGGACGTCTCCCAGCTCTTCCTGTACGCCGACCCGTCGTCGGCGACCTCGTACGCCGAAGCCGCCGAAGCAGCCGGCGTGAAGCAGGTCGTCCTGCTCTCATCGCTCTCGTCGCACGCCGACAACGACAAGGCCGCCGCCGACCCGCACGCCGAATCCGAGCGCGCCTTCGCCGCCGCGTCGTACGCGACGACCTTCCTGCAGCCCGGCACCTTCATGACGAACGCCATCTACTGGTCGTACGCCGTCCGTGCCACCGGCCAGATCCGGCTCCCTTACCTGGACGCCGAAGAGGCCCCGATCCACGAACAGGACATCGCCGACGTCGCCGTCCAGGTCCTCCTCGACGGCCCCGGAGCCCAGCACGACGGCAAGCACTACCCGATGACCGGCCCCGAATCGATGACCCGGCGCCACCAGATCGAGCTCATCACCGAACTCACCGGCGTACCGATCGAGGCCGTCGACCTCACCCCCGAACAGGCCCGCTCAGAAATGTCCGGCACGATGCGCAACCCCGCCCAGTTCGAGTCCCTGATGACCTACTGGGCCTCCCGCATCGGCTCGCCCCACCCCATCGAGCCGACCGTAGAACTCCTCACCGCCCACCCAGGCCGCACCTTCCGCACCTGGCTCGCAGACCACCCGGGCGTCTTCTAAGGAAGGATCGAGTCGATGTAGCCGCCGTCTACTCGGACGGCGCCGCCGGTGGTGGCGGAGGCTTGGGAAGAGCTGAGGTAGACGACCATATTGCCGATCTCTGCGGGCTCGATCAGGCGCTGGATCAGGGAGTACGGGCGGTGCTCCTTCATGAACTGGCGCTGCGCCTCGTCCCACGGTTTGTCGTCGCCGACGAGTTCACCGACGAACTCCTCCACGCCGGGAGTGTGCGTCGGGCCGGCCATCACCGAGTTGACCGTGACGCCGGTTCCGGCCGCCGCCTTCGCATAGCCGCGCGTCACCGCGAGCAGGGCCGTCTTGGTCACCCCGTAGTGCACCATCTCGAGCGGCGTCACGACGGCGGAGTCGCTGGCGATGTTCATCACCCGGCCGAAGCCGCGCTCCATCATGCCGGGCAGGTACATCCGGATCAGCCGGACGGCGGACAGCACGTTGACCTCGAAGTACCGGCGCCATTCGTCGTCGTCGATCTCCAGCACCGGCCGGGACTCGAAGATGCCGAGGTTGTTCACCAGGATGTCGAGCTCACCGACCTGTTCCTTGAGCGCCTCGGCTCCGTCGGCCGACGCTAGATCCGCCGCGACAGCCTGCACGTCAGCCTCCGGTACTTCGGCGCGCACAGCCGCCGCAGCCTGCGTCGGTCTTCTCCTGCCCGCGCCCGTTCACCACCACCGTCGCGCCGGCCCGAGCCAGTTCGGTCGCGATCGCCAGCCCGATCCCCTGACTAGACCCCGAAACCAACGCCCGCCGCCCTGCCAAGTCGATCCGCATCCCCCCATCGTGCCGCACCCCGTGCTCAGCGGCGCCGCGGCCCGAATCTGCGCAAACTCCGTGCGCATGAACCCCAGGTTGCTGACGCCGAGGGGCTTGGCGAGGATGAGCGCATGAATGAGGACGAGGACTTCCTTGCGGAGCAGGCTCAGCTGGTGGAAGCCGAACGCATCCGGCAGGAGGTCGAGGAGGCGGCCGCGGACCCGGCGGCCCAGGCGGAATGGATCCGCCAGTCCAACCTCATCTATGGCGGGCTGGGAGCCGCAGGCCTGGTGGTGGTGCAGCCATTCCTCACCGAGTCCTCACTCGACCTCTCGGCGACGGTCTGCGTCATCGCCTTCGCCGTCTCGATCCCGTTGCTCGCCGCACTCCTGGTGCTGAACCGCCAGGAGGAATTCCGCCATCGGGCGAGCAAGTCCGCGCTAGTCAGCGTCGCCAAGGCGGTCGCCCAGGGCTCGGCGTTCGTCGGCATGACCGCTGCCTTCTGGCACATCTCCACCGTCGCGGGGATCGTGTTCCTGGCCGTGGGGTGTATCGCAGTCGGCGTGCACTCCTCGGGCTATGTCCAGTTGGAGTACGACTCGAAGTTCCGTTCCCGCTACCGGAGCCGCAAAGCACCCGAAGCGTGACAACCTCAACGAATCGGTACGACGGCCGCCGCGTCTGAGGCGATGTCGGCTGTGCCCTGCCAGCCCGGTGGTTCGAAGGGGAGGTCCACTGCTGATGAGAGGTGGACGGTGACGGTGGTCCCGTTGACATCGGCGCTCCAGTCGAGCCCGTCGAAACGGTTGCTCGCATCAACGGAATCCAGATACTCCGCAGTCAGCCGACGAGCCTCATCCGGATCGATCTGCGCGTTCTCCCCCGACCCGCCCTGGGCATAAATCGCCGCCAGCCCATTCGCCGCCGCAAGCACCGCACCATCAGCCGTCGAATCCAGATCCCGCCGAACCAAAAACACCTTCGAGATGTCAGTCACCACCACAATCATCAACAACACAATCGCCGTAAACCCGATAATCAACACACTCATCTGCCCCCGCTCATCCCGCCCACACCCGCCCCGCTTGCACCCACCCCGCCCGCGCTCGCCCGGCTCACCCTGATCCCGCTCACGCTCACGCTCACGCTCATCCCGCCCGACGCCCGTCCCGCCCGGGCCCATCCCGCTTGTGCTCGCCCCGCCCGAGCTCATCCAGCCCGAGCTCGTCCCACTCACCCTCATCCCGCCCACGCTCGCCCCGCCTGAGCTCGTCCCGCCCACGCTCGCCCCGCCTGAGCTCGTCCCGCTCGCGCTCGGCACGCTTGTGCTTGGCCCGGTTGTGGTGCTTCATCGGTTGCCTTTGGCTTCGCGGTAGTCGCCGTAGGGCTCGGTGTGGACGGAGCTGATGTGAACCGCCGGCCGTTCGCCGCCGAGGGCATCGGGGATGAGTGGGAGCGGCATCTCGGTGTCGAGTTCGACGGTGACGGTTGACCCCGGTTCGAGGCAGGCGGGATTGCAGGTGATCTTCAACTGGTCCGAGCTCAGCTCGACCCCTTGGTCCTTCATCGCCAGCCGCGCGGCCTCGAAAGCCCTCGCGCGGGCATCGTCCTCGGTCAATCCCGCCGGCACGATGATGAACGCCCGCGCAGCGGCGCGCGTGGCAGCGGTCGCCCCGTACGACGCGCGCTGGACGTCGAAGACGCCGAGCATCACGTAGACCAGCGGAACCATCAACAACAAAGCCAGCCAGGAGAACTCGACCACCGCACTCCCCCGCTCGTCCCGACCTCCCGACCGCCTTGACCGCCTTGACCGCAGCGATCCGAGCGATCCGAGGGACCGGGGCGACCGGAGCGACCTGGCGACCGCGTGACCCGGACGACCCGAGCGACCCGAGCGACCCGAGCGACCCGGGCGACCGCAGTGACCCGGGCGACCCGAGCGACCCGGGCGACCGCGAGCGACCCGGGCGACTGCCGACCCGGGCGACCCGGGCGACCCGGGCGATCGGAGACGCAGGCGGTTCATTGGCCGGTCTCCTTGATGGCGTGGCCCTCGACGTGGAACTTGATCCCGGGACCCCAAAGACCCAGCGGTGGCATGTGCGCCTCGACCACGACCTCGACGCCCGGCTGCCCATCGACGTCGGTGGCTTCTCCGGTGATCGAGTCGATCAGTTCGTTGCGTACGACGCCGTCCACCAACTCCCTCGTCCGTGCCTCGCCATCGGCCGGCTCTCGGTTGAGCACGGCCGCGTAGTGGGCACCCTCAGAGGCCGCCGCCGTCACCGTGTTCCGCACGTACAGGAACAGCCCGACCTGCAGGATCCCCAGGAACAACGGCACGACCAGCATCGACACCATCACGAAGTCGACCACCGCCGACCCGCGCTCATCCAGAGCCGGCCGGCCGCGGCCACCGCGGGAAGACGGGGACATCACTTGTTGGTGACTGAGTCCAGCGCGCTTTTCCAGCATGGACTTGAGCTGATCTGCCTGCCAGCGCCCAGATCGCGACGACCAGGCCTGCGGTCATCACCGTGATCAGCACCCAGCCGGGGACGTCGCCGCGCTCCTTCCGGCCGGTCGTGGCTTCAGCACCAGGGTCAGGAACAATCTGGTCAACAGTAGGGACATCATTTCTCCTCAGTTCATCCGGCGATCAGCCGGATGCCGACAGCGCCTGGATAGAAGGCGAAAGCGATGGTCACCGGGCAGCACCAGAAACACCACCGGCACCATCATCGCGACCTTCGCGGCGAGCGCCGGACTCGATCAGCTCGCGCCGGCTCGCCTCACGAATATCGCCCGCCTGGGCCCGCAGTACGTCGGCCAGCGGCGTACCGCGTTCGAGCGCGACCGCCAGACCGTCGGCAAACCGCGACAACGCCACCAGCCCGGTCCGGTCCGCCAGGGCGTCGAGCGCCCGGACCAGTGGCTCGCCCGCGCGCGTCTCCGCGAGCACTCGTTGCAGCTCGATCGCCAGCTCGCCACGGCACGACCGCGCCACCCGGTCGAGCGCCGCGGCCGGACCTTCACCGGCTGCCACCGACAAGGCCAGCAACTCGGCCACCGTCGGCAAGCTCGGCCAGCAACCGGCGTTCGCGGCGACGGACCTGAGTGGTGAGGTAGGTATCGCGGGACAGCACCCCGATCACGGCAAGGAACGCCGCGAGCACCAGCAGCCCGACCGGGTTGCCGAAGCCGAGCGACAACGAGACCAGCGCGATCAGCAGCCCGAGCACCGAACCCGGCGGCGCCCCAGAGCACCTGCTCGATCCGGAACTCCTCAACCGTACGGTCGATCCCGGCTCGCGCCAGCCGCCGCCGGATCGACACCGCGCCACCCAGCAAGCCGCTCCAGCCGCACCGCCCCGGCCCGCAACGACGGACCGAACAACCGCAGGATCGCGTAGAACGGCGAACTCGAGTCGACCACGCCGAGAAACACGTCCGACCCGCCGATATCGCGCAGGTACGGCCCGATCCGATCGTCCACCGACGGCCTCCGCAGAAACGGCAACCGCCGGACGACCAGCAACAGCCCGCCCCCAGCAGCCCACCAAGCAACGCCCCCAGCACCACCGGACTCATCGCAGCACCCGCCCAAGTTCGCGCGACCGGCCAACGCACCCCACCCGGCTCATCGCAGTACCCGCTCAGGCTCGGGCAGGCGGCCGATCCGCAGCATCACGCGGTAGGCGATGACACAGACTACTGCGCCGACGCCGATGATCAACGCGCCGACCGGCGAGTTGTAGCGCTGGATCACGTCGCCCTGGAACGACAGCATCGCCAGCACCAGCCACGGCGCCGCCACCGCAACCCGGGCGCCGTTCACCGACCAGGACTGCCGGACTCCAGCTCGGATCGCGTCCGTCGCGTCGTCGCGGAGGAAGCTCGACAGCGAACGCAGCAACCGGCCGAGGTCGCCGCCACCGACCTCCCGGGCGATCCGCAATGCCTCGATCACCCGGTCACCGACCGGATCCGCGAGCCGCGCCTTCAACCGGTCCAGCGAATCCGCGAACCGCCCGGTCGACGCATAGTCCGCACCGAACCGCCGGAACGGCTCGCGCAACGGCAACGGCCCGCGCTCCCCGACCTGCGCCAGCGCCTCGGACAACGACAACCCGGCCCGTACGGCGGACGCGATGTTGTCGACCACGTCCGGCCACAGCTCACGAAACTCCGCCAGCCGTTTCCGCGCCCGGCTCTTCAGCAACGCGACCGGAACCCCACCGGCCATCACGCCCGAACACCACCCCGATCGGCAACGCCGCCGACACCACGAACATCAGCACGAACGCGACCAACCCCGTCACCAGGCAAGCCCCGATGAACGCGGCCGGAGTCACGCCCTTCGACCCCGGCGCGCGCCAGCAGATCCCGGCTGCGCGTCGATCAGCCGCCCGTCGGCCGCGGCTTGTGGCCTCCGGCGGCGCGACGAAGGACCAGATGATCAGCAGCATGCCGATCCCGAAGAACAGCCCGAGCAGAAGTCCCATCAGCTCACCCCGCGCGGCAACTCGGTCAGCAGCCCGGCCGGCGAGTACCCGGCCTGCTGGAACCGCTCCGGATGCGGCAATTGCCCCTCGGCCCGGCGCAGCATCGCCGTCGAACGGTGCCGAACAGCGTCTCGGTCTCGATCGTCTGGTCCTCGATCCGCCCGCTCACCGCGACGATCTCGCGCACCCGCCGCTGCCCGTCAGCGGCGATCCCGAGATGGACGACGAGATCCACGCACCCCGCCACCGTCGGCAGCACGAACCGCGACTCCGATGTTCTCCCCCGCAAGCAACGGCAGCGTGCACATCTTCGTCAGCGCCTCGCGCGCCGAGTTCGCGTGGATCGTGCACATGCCAGGAAGTCCACTGTTCAAAGCCAGCAGCAGATCCAGGCACTCCTCGCCGCGCACCTCGCCGACGATGATCCGGGACGGCCGCATCCGCAGCGACTCCTTGACCAGGTCGCGCAGCCGCACCTCGCCGGTGCCCTCCAGCCCGGCCTGCCGGGTCTGCATCGAGACCCAGTCCGGGATCGGCAGCTTGATCTCGAAGACCTCTTCGCAGCTGATCACCCGCTCGCTGCCCGGGATCGAGCCGGCCAGCGCGTTCAGCATCGTCGTCTTGCCCGCCTGGGTGCCGCCGGAGACGAGGATGTTGAGGCCGGAGGCAACGGCCGCGTCGAGCACCGCGGCGCGCGTGCGGCGTCAGCGACCCGAGCGAGACGAGATCCGCCAGCCGGGTCGCCCGGACGGTGAACTTGCGGATGTTGATCGCCGCATACCGCTGGGTGATGCCGCCGAGCACGATGTGCACCCGGCTGCCGTCCGGCAGCCGCGCGTCGGTGAACGGCTGGGAGACGTCGATCCGCCGCCCGGTCGTCTTCAGCATCCGCTCGACCAGGTCGGAGACCTCCTCCTCGGTCAGCACCGTCGTGGTCAGCTCGTGCCGCCCTTCCCGGGCGATGAACACCCGGGACGGCTCGTTGATCCAGATCTCCTCGACCGCCGGGTCGTCCAGGTACCGCTGGAGCGGGCCGAAGCCCGCCACCCGGTCGTGCACCTCGCGGCTGACCGCCTCCAGGTCGCCGATCGGCGGCACGATCCCGGTCAGGCTGCGCTCGTCGTACTCGCTTCATGACGGTCGCGACGATGGTGCTCACCGCGGCCGGGTTGCGCAGCGGGTCGATGCCCTCGCGCCGGACGACGTCGCGCACCTGGGCGTCGATCAGCTCGACCGCGCCGTTCCAGCCGGACCGGCGCGCGGCAACTCTGTCGGCTGTCATCCGTCTCCCCGTGGCGTCTCGTCCGGCAACCTGCTCGATCACCCTGCGCAATCATTCTTTCAAGCCAGAGCCCACCGGCGCCAACCCGCATCCGGGCACCTGTGGATAACCCTCACACGGGCACAGGTTCACCGAACGTATCCAGCCCCTCACGCCGCGAGCCAGCATTTTGCACGTTCCTGCAACAGCCCGAACTGCAGCCCGTACTGCGGGGCGCCGGCTGAGGCAGGCGGTCAGGCGCGGCGCGTGCGCCGCCCCCGCCCACCGGGCGCCCGCAGTACGGGAGGTGTAACGCCGTCGTTGGCCCAGGGCGTCGTAGAGAGTGAGACCACGACGGAGAGGCTGCGATGAGACCGAACGCGGACGACTTCGAGGAGTTCGCCCGAGCTCGTACGCCGCATCTGTACCGGACGGCCTGGTTGCTGGCCGGCGACCGGCACCACGCGGAGGACCTGGTCCAGGAGACGCTGGCCAAGATGTTCCGGGCCTGGCGTGGCGTGCAGCGGATCGACAACCCGTCCGGCCTACGCCCAGACGGTGCTGGCTCGCACGTTCATCTCGCAACGGCGCCGGCGCAGCTGGACCGAACAGCCGACCGCCGACCTGCCGGACCGGGCCGAACGACCGGGTGACCCCGACCTTCGGCTCGCCCTGCAGAGACGCCCTGGCCGAACTGGCTCCCCTCGATCGTGCCGTACTGGTGCTGCGGTTCTTCGAAGATCGCAGTGTCGAACAGGTCGCGCTCGATCTCGGCAAGAACGCCGGTGCGATCAGGACCAGGACCTCCCGGGCGCTGGACCGCCTCCGCGCCGTCCTCGGCGACGACGCCTCCACCTGATCGCTCTCTGACCTGACGTACCAGGAGCTCCGATGAACAACTTGCACGATACCCTGCCCGACCTGATGCGCCGGGCCACCGAGACCCTCGAACCGGAGTCCACCGACCTGGTCGAACGCGGCATGCGGCGCGGTGCCGTACTCCGCCGCCGCCGTACTGCGTTGCTCAGCTTCAGCGCGGCCGGCGCGGTCCTGGCTACCGCCGGCATCGTCGTCGGCGGCACCCAGGTCTTCGGCAGTCCGGAGACCAAGCAGGCCCCCGTCGCCAGTGCGCCGACCAAGGCAGCCACCACGACACCGCCCAAGACCGTCCCCCCGGCGAACGGGAAGGACACCCTGGCCACCCTGCGGAAGCTCATCCCGGCCGGCCTCCAGGTCTCCAAGCCGACGTCGATGGACGGTGGACCGGGCGGCCAGAACTCCGCCTCGGTCGTCGTCAACGACGGCAAGGGTGCGTCGTGGCTGATGGTCACCACGGGGTACAGCTACGACCCGAGGGACTGCTCCAACAGCCTCCCGCACACCTGCACGATGCAGGCCGACGGAAGCGCCTTGGTCGCACTGTTCCGGGACGAGATCGTCAGGAACGGCAAGATCAAGGAGGCGTCGTCGAATGCGGTCACGCTGACTCACCCCGACGGAACTCAGGTCAACCTGACGAGCATGAGCGGAGCAGGTGAGGGAAGCCCCGCCACGCGGAAGCAACCGTTGTTCTCGCTGCCGGAACTGGCGAAGCTCGCCGCCAGCAAGAACTGGGGCTTCCCGCCCAAGAGCACCTTCACCGAACAGCCCGCTGCTGAACCCAAGGCGCCGGTGGTGCCCGTGGCCGAAACGCTGGCGACCCTGAAGAAGGTCATCCCCGGCAACCCGCAGGTGAGCCAGCCTTACGCCTGGGGCGGCGGCAAGAACGGTTTCAACGGGGCTTCCTACATCACCAACGACGGCAAGGGCGCTTCGGCGCTGACCGTCATGCTGACGACCGAAACTCCGGTCAAGAAATGCCAGGCCGAACGAGGTCTGGCCAACTGCAAGGTCCGGTCTGACGGCTCGGTGCTCACCTGGCAGAAGAATGTCCCGTCCTACAGCGACTCCCGCCAGCAGAAGTACGGGATCGTCGGGAACTCCGTCGCAGCTGTACCTCCCCGACGGGCGCAACATCAGCCTGTCGAGCTACAACGGGCTGGGCGAGAAGCCCGAGGTCAAGCACACCCGAGCAAGCTCCGGCGTACACGGTCGATCAGTTGACGAAGATGGCCGACAGCAAGCTCTGGGTCTTCCCCGGCGGCACCAAGTAGGTCTCGCCCTCGTCCTCCGCAAGCCGTCTGAGGGGTCGGTCAGCGGTGGACGAGGGTGTGTTCGAAGGCGTAGCGGGACGCACGGAACAGGTGGGAGCCGTACTCGACGGCCCGCCCGTGGTCGTCGTACGTGATCCGCGTCGTCGCCAGCAGCGGACAGCCCGGTTCCTCGGAGAGGAGCCGGGCTTGGTCCGGTGTGGCGGGCAGGGCCGAGATGGTCTGGTGCGCCACCTTCAAGCGAACGCCTTCGGCCCTGAGCAGTTCATAGAGGCCGCGCTCGGCCAGTGTCGCCGGGTCGGTGTCCAGCATCTCCGGCGGCAGCCAGTTGCGCATCAGCGCGAGCGGCTCGCCATCGGCTCGCCGGAGACGCTCAAGGCGCAGTACGCGATCTCCCATCTCGCACTGCAGCGCAGTGGCGACCTCTGCACTCGCCGGGGCGATGCCGAAGCGCAGTACTTCGGTCTCCGGCTTCCGGTGCGCGGCCGAGAGGTCGTCGTACAGGCTGGTGAGCTCCAGCGAGCGGCGTACCTGACCGGAGTTGCCTACTACCTGGGTGCCGACGCCGCGCTTGCGCACGAGCAGGCCCTGGTCGACCAGGCGGGCGATGGCCTGGCGCACGGTCGGGCGGCTCAGCCCGTAGGCCTCGGCGAGGTCCACCTCGTTGCTGAGCCTCGAGCCGACCGGCAGGTCACCGCCCTGGATCGCTGCTTCCAGCTGCTGGGCAAGCTGGACGTGAAGCGGGGTACGGCTGGTGCGATCGACGCTGACCTGGACGGTGCTCATGGGCACATCTTGGGGCGTCAGAGGCGCATCGTCGAGTCGAGGGATGGATTTGATCAGATCTCTTCGTTTCTGAGCACCCTCACACGGGCCTCAGCCGATCTCGCTCGGCGCGACCGGCCGGTGCTCCTCATGGGACTTCATCGCGGCCAGCGCGACCCGCAACGCACGCCGGGCGTCCTCACCGGTCACCGGCGGTGTGCCGTTGGTCCGGATCGCGTCGGTGAAGTCGGAGACCTCCTGCACATAGGCGTCCGCGAACATCTCCTCGTCGCTGCGCAGGGTCTGCTGCTGGATCCCGTGCTCGTAGTAGTGCTGCATCGGCGTACTCGCGTGCCGCCCGGCCGTCACCATTCCCTTCGAGCCGAACACCTCGCCGCGGACGTCGTACCCGTAGAGCGAGGAGAAGTTCGCCTCGGCGGTCGCGATCGCGCCGTTGTCGAAGGCGACCATCACCACCGCGGTGTCGATCAGCCCGTCGTCCTTGTACTGCGGGGCGACCAGCGTGTCCGCGCGGGTGTAGACCTCGATCGGCTCGGCTCCCGCGTTCAGCCACAGCAGCGTGTCGAAGTCGTGGATCAGCGTCTCGCGGAAGATCGTCCAGGGCTTGATGTTGCGCGCATGGACCATGCCACCCGGCAAACCCGGATCGCGGGTGACCGACCGCATCAACTGGGGTGTGCCGATCGCACCGTCGGAGACCGCCTGGTGTGCCGCGGCGAAGTCCTTGGCGAAGCGGCGGTTGAAACCGACCTGGAACGGTACGCCGGCCCGCCGGGTCACCTCGATCGCGCGATCGATCTCCGGCAGCGTGAGGCTCGCGGGCTTCTCGCAGAAGACCGCCTTGCCCGCGTCGGCCGCCTTCTCGATCAGTTCCGCGTGCGCGGCCGCGATCGAGGTGACCACGACCGCGTCGATGTCCGGGTCCTTGAAGGCGTCGTCGACGTTCGCGGTGGCGGTCGCGTCGTACTTCGTGGCGACCTGCTGCGCCGCGTCCAGCCGCGGGTCGGCCACGGTCTTGAGTTCGGCCCCGGGCACCCGGCGGGCGATGTTGCCCGCGTGCATCGTCCCGATCCGGCCCGCCCCGATCAACGCGATCCGAACGACTTGGAGTCCATGGTCGGTCTGCATGGTCGATCTCCTTGGTCCCCGTTAGTGACGAGCGAACGCTCTAGTCAGGAGCTAGCGAACACAGCGTTGACAGCGTCGTCAAGGTCTGTCGCCCTGTCGGCGGGCGTAATCGTTTCCACGTTCTTGCCGCAGGCCCCCAACCCCAGCAGGCTGGACCCGACGAGAGGAACCCCCCATGGTCTGGTTGAAGCCGGAGAACGCCAAGCTGGCCGATCTCCTCGAAGTACTGCGGGACAAGACCCCTGACTATGCGTATGCGGACCAGATCGAGCAGCAGGTACCGCTTTACGACGCCGAGCGGATCCGTAAAGAAGATCCGCGCAAGGTGCAGGCCGAGTTGGCCCATGCGCTGAGTGACGGTCCGGGCATCGTCGTACTGAAAGGTGCCTTCGGCAAGGAAGTCGTCGATGCCGCGACCGACGAGTTCAACGGGATGATCCGCGACCAACGGGCGGCCGGTACTACGGCCGGCGACCATTTCGCGAAGCCGGGTGCGAACGACCGGGTCTGGAACGCGTTGGAGAAGCTGGCTCTGCGTGCGCCTGAGGTGTTCGCCGCGTACTACGCCAACGATCTGCTGCGCCTTGGTCGCCCAGGCATGGCTCGGACCGGCGTACCAGCTCACTTCGCAGGTGAACGTTGTGAATCCTGGAGGTGAAGGTCAGACGGTGCACCGCGACTACCACCTCGGCTTCCAGTCCAACGAAGTCGCGGCTCTTTACCCTGCTCACGTGCACAAGCTGTCGAGCGTGCTGACTCTGCAGGGAGCGGTCGCACACTGTGACATGCCGGTGGAGAGTGGGCCGACGCTCTACCTGCCGCACTCGCACAAGTACGAGCTGGGCTACCTGGCCTGGCGGCAGCCTGAGTTCGGCGAGCACTTCGTTGCCAATCACGTGCAGTTACCGCTGGAGAAGGGTGATGCGGTGTTCTTCAACCCCGCGCTCTTCCACGCGGCCGGTAGCAATCACTCCGCCGACATCCTCCGGATGGCGAACCTGCTGCAGATCTCGTCGGCGTTCGGCCGGGCGATGGAAAGTGTCGACCGGGTCCGGATGGCGGTCACCCTCTATCCCGTACTGCGGGATCTCGGGCAGAATGACGGCCTTTCACAGGACAAGGGCAGCGCCTTCCCCGCGGCGAGTCTGGACAACGTGATCGCCGCTCACGCCGAAGGTTACGCTTTTCCGACCAACCTGGACCGCGACCAGCCGATCGGCGGTCTCGCTCCCCAGACCCAGGCCGATCTGGTCCGGCAGGCCCTCGCGGAGGACTGGCCGGCGGATCGTCTGCAGACCGCCCTCGACGAGTACGCCGTCCGCCGCCGTACGGACGACAGCTGAAGGAGAAGGTATGGAACCGCTGCGCATCGGAATTCTCGGCGCCGCCCGGATCTCGGGCCGTGCGATCGTCGAACCGGCCCGGTTGACCGGCGCCCGGCTGGTCGCGGTCGCTGCCCGAGAACCCGAGCGCGCGGCGGCCTTCGCCGCGGAACACGGGGTCGAACGGGTCCACGCGTCGTACGAGGACGTCATCAACGATCCCGAGGTCGAGGCGATCTACAACCCGCTGGCGAACGGGCTGCACGGTCCGTGGAACCTGCGAGCCATTGCCGCAGGCAAGCATGTTCTGACCGAGAAACCGTCCGCCAGCAACGCTTCTGAGGCCACCCAGGTTCGCGATGCGGCCCGGGATGCCGGTGTGGTGGTGATGGAAGGGTTCCACTATCACTTCCACCCGGTGACGCGGCGGCTGCACGAGTTGCTGGCCAAGGGCGAGCTCGGCGAACTGCAGCACGTCGAGGCGACCATGGTGATGCCGCCGCCGGACGAGAACGATCCGCGCTGGTCACTGGCGCTCGCGGGTGGTGCCGTGATGGACGTCGGCTGCTATGCCCTGCACGCTGCCCGGATGCTCGCGCCGTGGGGTGGAGGTGCGCCGGCCCTGGCGAACGCGCGCGCCGGTGAGCGCAAGCGGCTGCCTGGTGTCGACGAATGGCTCAATGCCGACCTGGTCTACCCGAACGGCGCGACCGGTGCCGTGCGGACCAGCATGGCGGCGGAGGACCTGGACTTCAGCCTGCGGATCATCGGCACCCGCGGCGAGGCGTTCGCACCGAGCTTCGTCCTGCCGCACCTGGACGACCGGGTGATGGTGAAGACGAAGGAGGACACCTGGGTCGAGCAGCTCGGCCGCAGGTCGTCGTACACCTACCAACTCGAAGCCTTCACCGCCCACCTGCGCGAGGGCACGCCGTTGCAGCTCGACGCCGACGACGCGGTCGCCACGATGGAACTCATCGACGCCTGCTACCGAGACGCCGGCCTCCAACCCCGCCCGATCAGCACCATCTAGCCGCTGGCCGCGCGTGCGGACCCGGTCGTTCTGCTGCTGCAGGCGACCGGGCTCCCGCCTGCCCGGCCGACTACCGCCGGGCTGTCCGCGTGATTACTTCCGCCCCTGCTTCGTCGGCGGGATGATCGCGCTGTCGCTCGGGTTGGACTTCGCCTGTTTAGGTTGTTTCGGCTTGCGGACTTCGCGTCCGCCCTTGTTCTTGGCCATGACGCACTCCAGGGCTGAGTAGGGCTGAATCGACTCAACGAGCCGTGTTCGCCGCGGTACTCCTTGATGCCCCGGGGGTTGCCTTTGACGCTACACCCTGGCGACGGCGTGCGCGGCTGCTGCGCGGGCGAATCCACGGATCACCGCATGCGGTCTGGACCCGTCCCCAGCGAGCTCGGGTTGGAAGAGTGTGGCCAGAAAGAACGGATGGGACGGGAGTTCGGCGATCCGGACATCACCAGAGTCGTCGAAACCACTGAAGACCAGGCCGTGCTCGCGCAACAGGTCCAGCCGGCTGGAATCCAGACCGTAGGAACAGTGATAGCGCTCGACCGACCGTTCGACGCCCAGCAGGTCGGCTGCGAGCGTTCCCGGGCTGACCTGGATCTGGCCTTCGTGCCCGTCGAGTGAGCACTCGAGCGCGACGATCAGCTGATCCTCGGCCTCCGGGTTGTTCTCGCCATGCTGTACTCCGGCGGCGCCGCAGACGTTGCGGGCGAACTCGAGCATCGCGTGCTGGAACCCACCACAGGTGCCGAGGAACGGAGTACCGCTCTCCCTCGCCGCCCGGACCGCGGCGATCGCGCCGCTCTCACTCTTGTACGGGCTGCCGGGGAGCAGCCAGATCCCGTCGAATCCACCGAGCGCGTCGACCTCGGTGGTGGGGATCCAGTACACGTCGAGGTCGAGCTGGTCGCGTTCCCGCAGACTGCCCAACAGGATCGGTACTCGCTGATGCGAGCGGACGTGCGGCGATCGATCGGCGACCAGGGCGATCCGCCCGGAGTATGCGTGGCTCATGCCTTCATCGTGCCGCCGCTACCGCGATCAGCGCCAACGATGATCTCTGCAGTTCACATAAGCAATACTGATCGCCGTGGATCCGCATCTGCTGCGCACCTTCGTGACCGTCGCCGACTGCGGCTCGTTCTCGGCCGCCGCGACCCGGCTCGGCTACACCCAATCCGCGGTCTCCCAACACATCGCCACCTTGGAGAACGACCTCGGTACTGCGTTGCTCCACCGGCGCCCGGTGGTTCCCACCGGTCCGGGCGAGCGGTTGCTCGAGCATGCCGGTCCGATCCTGCTTCGGCTGGACGCCGCGCGAGCGGACGTCCAGCGGGCGATCGGTGACCCGCCCGGGTCGCTCATCCTCGGTGCCTCTCCGCTGGCAGCCTCAGCACATCTGGCCAACGCGCTGGGCGAGTTGCGGCGGTCGCACCCGGGACTCGACGTGACGTTGGAGGTGACCGGGCGCGAGGCTGTCGCGAAGGGGGTCGCGGCCGGTGAGTTCCATCTCGGGTTGATCGACGGGATCGCCGCACCGAGTGATCCGCTGCGGTTGTTCGGCCTCGGGTCGCTGGCGACCACAGCGGTCAGCCATGAACCGCTGGTCGTCGCCCTGCCTGCCGGGCACCCGTTGGCCGGCCGAAAGCGGCTAGGACTCGACGAGCTCGTGGACGCGCGATGGATCGACGCACCGGATACCGCCGCGACCTTGAGCGATCTGCGCCTTGCGGCGGAGTCCGACGGTCTTCGTGCCTCGATCAGCTACGCGGGAACAGACGTCCTGAGCTTGCTGTCGTTGGTTGCCGCCGGCCACGGCCTCGCCGTACTGCCTGCCTCGATCCCACGCCTCGTCGACGCGGTCGTCACCGTAGGACTGCAGAATCCACGTCTGGTGCACCGGGTCGAACTGCTGCACGGCTATGCGGACCAGCCCACAGCCGCAGCTCTGGTCGCCGTACTGCGTGGGTAGTGCCGGGCTGGGGTCGCCGACCCCCAGCCGCGTTGCTGTTTCGGCGGGCTCAGTCGTGGGTCGGGAAGCCCAGGTTCAGGCCGCCGTGCGACGGGTCGAGCCAGCGGGACGTGATCACCTTGCCGCGGGTGAAGAAGTGCACGCCTTCGGTACCGTGCGCGTGGGTGTCTCCGAACAGCGAGTTCTTCCAGCCGCCGAAGGAGTAGTACGCCATCGGCACCGGGATCGGCACGTTGACGCCGACCATGCCGACCTCGACCTCGGTCTGGTAGCGCCGGGCCGCTCCGCCGTCGTTGGTGAAGATCGCCGTGCCGTTGCCGTACGGGTTCGAGTTCACCAGGTTCAGCGCCTCGTCGTACGACGGGACGCGGACCACCGAGAGCACCGGGCCGAAGATCTCGTCGGTGTAGATCGACATGTCCGGCGTGACCTTGTCGAACAGCGTCGGGCCGAGCCAGAAGCCGTCGTCAGCACCGTCGAACGGCCCCTCGCGCCCGTCGACCGCGAGCTCCGCGCCGGCGCTCACCCCGGCCTCGACGTACCCGACGACCTTGTCGCGGTGCTCGCCGGTGACCAGCGGGCCCATGTCGCAGCCGCGGGTCCCGTCGCCGGTCTTCAGCGTCGCCATCCGCTCGCGGATCTTGCCGATCAGGTCGTCGGCGACCGGCTCGACCGCGATCAGCGCGGAGATCGCCATGCAGCGCTCGCCGGCCGACCCGAAGCCGGCGTTCACCGCGGCGTCGGCCGCGAGGTCGAGATCCGCGTCCGGCAGCACCACCATGTGGTTCTTCGCGCCACCGAGGGCCTGCACCCGCTTGCCGTTCGCGGTGCCCTTCTCGTAGACGTACTTCGCGATCGGGGTCGAGCCGACGAACGAGACGGACTTGATGTCCGGGTGCTCGAGCAGCCGGTCGACGGCCTCCTTGTCACCGTGCACGACGTTCATCACGCCGTCGGGCAGGCCCGCTTCCTTCCAGAGCGCCGCGACCGCGTTGACCGCGGAGGGGTCCTTCTCGGACGGCTTGATCACCACGCTGTTGCCGCAGGCGATCGCGATCGGGACGAACCAGAGCGGCACCATCGCGGGGAAGTTGAACGGCGAGATCACCGCGACCGTGCCGAGCGGCTGGCGGATCGAGTACACGTCGACGTTGGTCGACACGTTCTCGCTGAAGCCGCCCTTCATCAGGTGCGGGATGCCGCAGGCGAACTCGACCACCTCCAGCCCGCGGGTCACCTCACCGAGCGCGTCGGACAGCACCTTGCCGTGCTCGGCGGTGATCAGGGCGGCGATCTCCTCCTTGCGCTCGTTCAGCAGCTCGCGGAAGGCGAAGAGCACCTGCGCGCGCTTGGTGAGCGAGGTCCGGCCCCAGCTCTTCGACGCGTCGTTGGCGACCTTGACCACCTCGTCGACGGTCGCCGCCGAGGCCAGGTCGAGCTCACCGGTCACCTCGCCGGTGGCCGGGTTGTAGACCTTGCTGGTGCGCTCGGCGACCCCCGTCCAGGGAGTTCCGCCGACCAGGTGGGTGATTCGCTCAATGCTCACAGCTGCATCCCTTGCTCGTTGTTCTTCACGCCGGCTCGTTGTTCTTCACGCCGGCTCGTTGTTCGTCACGCCGGCTCGTTGTTCTTCACGCCAGCACCTCGTTGCGGTTCGCCAGCTCGACCGCCACCGGCCGACCTTCCTGCAGCGACTGGATCCCCGCCGTACAGACTGCTGCGGCGGCGTACCCGTCCCAGGCCGTCGGCCCGTCGATCTCGCCCTTGGCCGCGGCATTCACCCAGCGCTGGACCTCGATGTCGTACGCCAGCCCGAAACGGACCCGGAAGTCGTCCGGCACCGCCCCTCCCCAGTGTCCGGCCCGTTTGGTCAGTACGTCGACCCCCAGACCGATCGTCGCGCTGCCCTTCTCCGCCACGGCCTCGCAGCGCACCTCGTACCCGACCTGGAAGTTGACGAACACCTCCACGTCGGCGATCGCCCCGCTCGCCATCTCGAACACCGCGAACTGCGGGTCGAGCACGCCGTCCGCGACCAGGCCGGTCGGCTTCGGGGCGTGCACGGTGATCCGGGCGATCTCGTCGTCGAACAGCCAGCGCGCCACATCGACCTCGTGCACCAGGGAATCGCGCACGATCATCTCGCTGCGGAACGTCGCCGCCACCGTCTTGTTCCGGTGCACGTTGTGCAGCAGCAGCGTCCGGCCCAGGTCGCCGGAGTCCAGCAACTGCTTCAAGGCCGCGTACTCCGGGTCGAATCGCCGCATGAATCCGACCTGGATCAGCTGCCGGCCGGTCTTGTGCTCGGCCTCCACCACTCGCAGCGCCGACTCGGTGTCCATCGTCAGCGGCTTCTCGCAGAGCACCGGTTTCCCATGCTCCAGGCAGGCCATCAGCTGCTCGGCGTGCGCGAACCCGGGCGACGCGATGATCACCGCGTCGACCTCGGCATCGGCGACCAGCTCCAGCGGATCGTCGATCACCCGTACGCCGTCCAGTGCCGTCGCCAGGGCGGTCGCCCGGGCTACGTCGGGATCGGACACCGCGACCAGCCGCGCGCCGGAGGTCCGGCGCGCGACCCGCTCGGCGTGATCGGCGCCCATCGCCCCGACGCCGATGATGCCGATCCTGAGGTCTGCGGTCATGTGCTCTCCAGTGGGGATTGGATCCGCCCCGGCTTCTCCGCCGGCCGCGCCACCGCGCCCGCGTCGATGTCGCGGAGCTCGTGGCTGAGCGCCTCCAGCTCCGAACCGCCGGCCATCTCGTTCGTCAGCTGCTCGACGGTGATGTCGGCGCGATGGGTGTCCAGCGCCACCCGGCCCAGCTTGAGGATGACGAAGTGGTTGCCCACGAGGTACGCGTGGTGCGGGTTGTGGGTGATGAAGACGACGCCGAGTCCCGCGTCGCGCGCCTTCACGATGTACTTCAGGACGACCCCGGACTGCTTCACGCCGAGCGCGGCGGTCGGCTCGTCCAGGATCAGCACCTTCGCGCCGAAATAGATCGCCCGGGCGATCGCGACGCACTGGCGCTGACCGCCGGACAGCATCCCGACCGGCTGCTCCAGGTTGGGGATCGAGATCCCCATCTTGGTCAGCTCCTCGCTCGCGATCCGCTGCATCGCGCGGATGTCCAGCCGGCCGAACCCCTTGGTGATCTCGTTGCCGAGGAAGAAGTTCCGCCAGACCGACATCAGCGGGGCGAGCGCCAGGTCCTGGTAGACCGTGGCGATCCCGCTGTCCAGCGACTCGCGCGGCGACTTGAACCGGCGTTCCTCGCCGTTCACCGTCAGGACGCCGTCGCTGTGCTCGTGCAGGCCGGCGATGACCTTGATCAGCGTCGACTTGCCCGCGCCGTTGTCGCCGAGCACACAGGTGATCTCGCCCTGCCGCACCGACAGGGAGACGCCGCGGAGCGCCTGGACGTTGCCGTAGCTCTTGCCGACGTCGGCGAGCTGCACGACCGGCATGGTCGGGCTGCTGGCGGCCTCGTTGTCGAAGGTGGTCGTGGTGGTCATCGCGCATCCGCCTTCTTCTTGACGACGAGGTTCACGATCGTGGCCAGCAGCAACATCACGCCGAGGAACGCCTTGAACCAGTCCGGGTTCCACCCGGCGTACACGACGCCGAGCTGCACCATGCCGAAGATGAGCGCGCCGATCGCGCCACCGACGACCGAGCCGTAGCCACCGGTCAGCAGGCAGCCACCGACCACCGCGGCGATGATGTAGAGGAACTCCTTGCCGACGCCCTCACCGGACTGCACGACGCCGTTCTGCGCGAACAGCAGGTGCATGCCGGTGAACCAGGCGAAGAAGCCGACCGCCATGAACAGGCCGATCTTCACCTTCTTCACCGGTACGCCGACCGCCCGGGCCGCCGCGGCGTCGCCGCCGACGGCGAAGATCCAGTTGCCGATCCTGGTCCGGAGCAGGAACCAGGCGGCGATCGCGACGAAGACGATCCACCAGACGATGATGATCTTGATCGGTGATGCCGCCGAGTTTGAACTGCGACGCGAACAGCGCGTGCGCCGAGGAGAACCCGTCCATGTCGCTGATCGAGTTCGACGCCACGGCGCCCGACGCCAGCCGGGTCACCGCGATGTTCAGGCCCTGCAGGATGAAGAACGTGCCGAGCGTCACCAGGAAGCTCGGCAGGCCGGTCCGCATCAGCAGCCACCCGTTGAAGGCGCCGATCAGCAACGCGACCACCAGCGAGACGACCATGCCGACCCAGACGTTCACGCTGAACTGGTAGGCGAAGATGCCGGCGGTCAGACCGGAGGTCGTCACCGCGACACCGGCCGACAGGTCGAACTCGCCGCCGATCATCAGCAGCGAGACCGGAACGGCCATGACACCGATCAGGGCGGCGCCGTACAGGATCGTGCCGGCGTGATTGATGTCCCGGAAGGGTGCGGCCGCGATCGCGAAGAAGATCAGGATCACCACCGCGCCGACCAGCGACCCGATCTCCGGCCGGCTCAGCAGCCGGGCCCCCACGGACCGGGAGGTGACCCGGTCGTCGACACCCGCGGGTGTCGTGATGGTCGATGCCATGGCCGCGGCCTCAGCGGGTTCCGGCCGTGGCGTACTTCGCGACAGCGTCGATGTTCGTCTTGTCGATGAACGCCGGGCCGGTGAGGGTCGCCTCGCCACCGCCGATCGTGTCGCCGTTGGTCTTGTTCAGCCAGATCGCGTCGACGGCCAGGTAGCCCTGCAGGTACGGCTGCTGGTCGACGGCGAAGTCGACGGTGCCGTCCTGGACCGCCTTGGCCATCTCCTTGCTCATGTCGAAGCTGCCGATCTTGGCCGACGACCCGGCGTCCTTGGCCGCCTGAACCGCGGTCAGGGCGACGCCGGCGTTCAGCGCGACCACGTAGTCGGCCGCCTTGTCCTGCTGCAGCTTCGAGGTGATCGTCGCCTGCGTGCCCGGCTGGTCGGCCCCGTCGACGTTCAGGTTCTCGACCGCGCCGAACTTGTCCTTGATGCCCTGGCAGCGCGCCTCCAGGCTGACGTTGCCCTGCTCGTGGATGACGCAGATCACCTTCTTGGCGCCGAGCTGCCTTCAGCTTCTCACCGGTCGCCTCGCCGGCGATCCGCTCGTCCTGACCGAAGTACCCGATCGCGCCGGACGTCTTCCAGGTGTCCAGACCACCGTTCAGCACGGTCACCGGGATGCCTGCCGCGACAGCCTTCTTGACGTTCGGGATCACCGCGTCGGGCTTGTTCAGGGTGACCGCGATGCCGTCGACCTTCGCGTCGATCGCCGTCTGGACCAGGTTGGCCTGGCCGGCGCCGTCCGGGTCGGAGGAGTACTGCAGCTCGATGTTGTCCTTCTGCGCGGCGGCCTCGGCCCCGCGGCGGACGATGTCCCAGAAGGTGTCACCCGCCTTGGAGTGGGTGATCAGGGCAACCTTCATCCGCGGCGTGTTCGCCACGTTGCCCGAACCCGAGCCGCTCTTGGTCTCTTCCTGCTTGCCACCGGAGGAACTACAAGCACCCAGCGCCGCGACCAGCACGAGCGCCGCCCCCGTGGCCACCGCCTTCTTCTGCCACCGAACCATGACTACAACCAGCCTTTCAGACGTTCCCGCGGTAACGCCGCGGCGTTCGGGTGTGACCAGGAAGGATTACCTTGCCCGGTCGTCAAACGGAAACACCACCCCCGTGGGTCCTCAGGTATGCCAGCGTCCGCTCCGCGATCGGCAGCGGCACCTCCGGCGCGCAGGGATACATGTCCTGCTCCACGATCGCGAACAGGTCGACGTCCAGCGCCGCCAGCGCGTCGAGCAGCGGAGGGAACTCCGGCTACGCCGAGCGGCGGCTCGCAGAACACTCCCCGCGCGACCGCCTCGTCCAGACTCACTCCCCCGGCCTCGACCTCGGCGAGCACCTGGGGATCGACCTGCTTCAGGTGCACATAGCCGATCCGGTCCGGGTAGTCCTTGATCAGCTTCAGGTTGTCGCCACCGCAGTAGCTCACGTGTCCCGTGTCGAGGCAGAGATTGACGTGCTCACTGTCGCTCTCGGCCAGGAACCGCTCGATGGTCTCCTGGTTGTCGACATGCCCGTCCGCATGCGGATGGAACTGCGTCTTCAGTCCGTACTCCGCGGCGATCCGCCGGCCGAGCTCGGTCAACTGCTGGGCGTGCCGTGCCTGTCCCTCGTGATCCAGCCGCGGCTCGACGATCTCGCCGTTGTCCCGCCACATCGACGGGATGACGACCAGATGCTTGGCTCCCACCGCGGCGGCCAGCCCGGCCGCAGCCGAGACCTCACGCCAGGTCGAGTCCCACGAGTCCGGCCGGTGCAGGTGCTCGAAGATCGTGCCTGCGGTCACCTCGAGCCCACGCTTGTCCAGCTCTTCCTTCAGCCGGGCGGGATCAGTTGGCAGGTAGCCCAACGGCCCGAGCTCGATCCGCGTGTAGCCGGCTCCAGCCACCTCGTCGAGGAATCGCTCCCAGGGCGTCTGCTTCTCGTCATCGGCGAACCACACACCCCAGGAGTCCGGCGCACTACCGACCTTGATCTGCCCCATCAGCTCTGCCCCTCGGCCGGCGCGAGGTACGGCCGCTGGGCCTGCTTCGACTTCTCGTACGCCGCGGACGCGGTCTGCGTGGACTCCAGGTCGGAGACCTGACTGACCGGGACGTCCCACCAGGAGTCGCTGTCCGGTGCACCGATCAGCGGGTCCGTCTTCACGTGGATCGCGATCGGCCCGGCCGCGGCCTTCGCCGTACCGATGGCCTTCTCCAGCTCGGCGCGGCTGTTCACCTCGATCACCTCGACGCCGAGGCTGCGCACGTTCATCGCGAGATCGACCGGCAGGTAGTCCCCGTCCAGCCGCCCGTCGCCGCTGCGCCGCCGGTACGCCGTACCGAATCGCTGTGAGCCAAGGGATTCCGACAATGCGCCGATCGAGGCGAAGCCGTGGTTCTGGACCAGGACGACGATGATCTTGACGTTCTCCTGGACCGCGGTGACCAGCTCGGACGACATCATCAGGTACGACCCGTCGCCGACCAGGACGAAGACGTCCCGGTCGGGTGCGCCGAGCCGGACGCCCAGCCCGCCGGCGATCTCGTAACCCATGCAGGAGTAGCCATATTCGACGTGGTATCCCTTCGGATCGCGTGTCCGCCACAGTTTGTGCAGGTCGCCCGGCATCGAACCGGCTGCACAAACCACCACATCACGCGGCTCCGACAATTCGTTGACGGCACCGAGCACCTGGCCCTGGGTCAGCAGTCCCTCGGCAAGGTTGTCCACAACCTCCGCAGGCGGGTCGTACGCCTGAGTCGACGGTCTCGTCCCAAACTCGTGCGAGTTCGGCGGTCAGATCCTTGTACTTTTCTTGCACAGACCAATCGCCGACCGCGGATCGCAGGGAAACAAGGGCTTCCCGGGCATCCGCGACGACAGGAAGGCCGGCATGTTTGCCACCGTCGAAGCGCGCCACGTTGATGTTCACGAACCGCACGTCAGGATTCTGGAAGGCAGTCCGGGAGGCCGTCGTGAAGTCGGCGTACCGGGTGCCGATGCCGATCACCAGGTCGGCGTCGCGCGCCAGGGCGTTGGCCGCCGTCGTGCCCGTGGACCCGACCGCGCCGACCGACTGCGGGTGGTCGTAGCGCAGCGATCCCTTGCCTGCTTGACTTTCGGCGACCGGGATACCGGTGGCCTCGGCGAACTCGCGGAGCGCGTCCTGCGCCCGGGAGTACGCCACGCCGCCGCCGGCCACGATCAGCGGCCGCTCCGAGGCCCGTAGGAGCTCTGCCGCTTTGTCGACAATGGATGCCTCGGGCAACGGCCTCGCGATGTACCAGGTGCGCTCGGTGAAAAGCTCCTCGGGCCAGTCGTGTGCCTCGGCCTGGACGTCCTGCGGCAGGGCCAGGGTCACCGCGCCGGTCTCGACCGGGTCGGTCAGGACGCGCATCGCGTTCAGCAGCGCCGAGGGCAGCTGCTCCGGGCGCCAGATCCGGTCGAAGTACTTCGAGACCGGGCGGAAGGCGTCGTTGACGGAGACGTCGCCGGCGTTGAAGCTCTCCAGCTCCTGCAGCACGGGTGTCGCCACCCGGGTTGCGAAGACATCGGACGGAAGGAGGAGGACCGGGAGTCTGTTGACGGTGGCCAGCGCGGCACCGGTGACCATGTTGGTCGAGCCGGGACCGACGCTCGCAGTGCAGGCGTAGGTCTGCAGGCGGTCGCGGGTGCGGGCGAAGGCGGAGGCGCTGTGCACCATGGCTTGCTCGTTGCGGGCCAGGATGTACGGCAGGGCTTCGGGGTCTTCGAGCTCGGCCTGCAGCAACGCCTGGCCGAGACCGGCTACGTTGCCGTGCCCGAAGATGCCGAAGCAGCCCGCGAACAGCTTCTGCCGCTCGCCGTCGCGCTCCGAGTACTGAACGCTCAGGAATCGCACCAACGCTTGCGCCACAGTCAGCCGAACAGTCATCGCACCTCTCCGAACCCCATCGTCATCCTCTCCACCACAACCCGACCTTTCCCAACCATCTCGGCCAACCCACGCCCGTCCATCGGCATCACCCTCGCAGCCGAGCGCTTCACCGCCTTCATCCCTCAGTTCCAAAAGGTAGGCGGGGGTCGATCTGCTGGGTTTCCCAGAGGTCGCGGACCCAGCCGTGCTGGGGGTCGTCGCTGATCAGCCATTCGCGTTCGGTGCCGGGGCCGGCCATCACGTTCAGGTAGTACATGTCATAGCCAGGAGGCGCCATCGCAGGACCATGCCAACCGTGTGGCACCAGCACCAGATCCCCACTGCGAACTTCCGCGAGGACATCGATGGGGCGGTCGTCGGTGCCGTAGACCCGCTGGTAACCGATCGGGTCGTTGCCCTTGACACCTTCCGGGGCATCGTCGGACAGCTGCAGCTCGAAGTAGTAGATCTCCTCGAGCTCACTCTCCTTACCAGGCTTGTGCTCGTCGTGCTTGTGCGGCGGGTACGACGACCAGTTGCCGGCCGGCGTGAGTACTTCGCACGCGATGATCGAGTCCGCCTCGAGCACCGCGGGAGTGCCGAAGTTCCGCACCTGCCGGGAGGCGACACCGGCGCCGCGGAGTTCGGTCTCGACCTGCTCGACGCCGATCCGCCGGAACGGGTAGTCCGAGGCAGCCTTCGCGTGCGGGAACGCGATCCGCGCACCACCCGCGCTCACCACCGCGACCTCCGAGCCGCGGGGAACGTAGGCGAGATCGGTCGGGCCGGCGAACACATCGGCACGCCCACCGAGCGGCACGGTCTCACCGTCGACGATCACCTCAGCCGACCCGCTCAACGGCAGCACGAGATATTCGCAGTCCCCGGTCGCGAACTCGACAGACTGCCCAGGCCGCAGCGTCGCAACGTACAACCCGGTGTGATGCCAGTCCGGCTCCCCCGGACTAACCGCCAACTCGAACCCGTCCCGCGCAGTTGATCCCGGCAGGCCGATACCAGGCAGTCACGAACGCTCTCCCTTGTGTGAGTTGAGGATCATGCCGCGCCTCCGGTGGTCGGCGGGTGCGAGCGCGGTCATGCGGCGCCTCCGTGGACTAGGGAGCTGGCCTGGTCTACGGCGGCGGCTACGTCGCCGTCGGGTGGGAAGAGGAGGGCTCGGCCGACTACGAGACCGCGGACTGATGGGAGGCTGAGTGCCTTGCCCCAGGAGGCGTAGGTCTCTTCGGGGGCTACGGTCGGGTCGCCACCGAGGAGGAGGGTCGGCAAGGTTGTTGCCTCCATGACTCGGGCGAGGTCGTCGACCACTGGGAGCTTGAGCCAGGTGTAGGCGCTGGTCGCACCCAGCCCGGCGGCGATGTGGATCGACTTGATCACCGAGTCCGGGTCGAGCAGGTTCGTCACCCGCCCTTCGCGACGGACCGACCAGAACGGTTCGACCATCGCCAGCAGCTTGCGCTCGGCCAGTTCCGTGACGGCACGCGCACTGCTCTCCAGCGTCGCCACCGTGCCCGGATCGTCGAGGCAGATCCGGGTCAGCATCTTGCCGCCGTCCAGCCTGCGCGCAGCGATGTCATCGGCCGTACCGTAGGCCGTGAACCGGTCGTCCAGCTCGAACGACGCGCCCTGCAGGCCGCCCCGGTTCATCGACCCGATGACGACCTTGCCTTCGAGTGCCCCCAGCAACAACAGGTCTTCCAGTACGTCGGGAGTAGCCAGCACCCCGTCGACGCCCGGCCGCTCCAACGCGGTCACCAGCCGATCGATCAACCCAGGCCGACTAGCCATCGCCATCGCGTCGTCCCGCACGCCGAGCGCACCACGCGCCGGGTGGTCCGCGGCCACGATCAACAGCCGGCCGTCCTCACCGACAACCTCCCGCTGCCGCCTCTGCTGCCAGGCCTCGGCGATCCGCTCCGGATGCCGCACCCGTAACTCGGTCAGGTCGACCACATCCGCCCGCAGGTCCGCTTCAGCGCCGCTCACGCCTTATCACCCGCCAACGCCACAACCCGGCTCATGCGTGATCACCCATCAGCGCCAGGACCTCGGCTTCGGAGGGCATCGCGGTTGAGCATTCCAGGCGGGAGGCGACGATGGCGCCTGCGATGTTGGCGAAGCGGATCACCTTCTCGAGTGGCCAGCCGGCCAGCAAGCCGTGGCAGAGGGCACCGCCGAAGCCGTCGCCTGCGCCCAGACCGTTGACCACCTCGACCGGGAACGGCGGCACCTCCACCCGCTCGTCGCGCGTGCGCGCCAGCGTCCCCTTCGGCCCCTGCTTCACGACGGCCAGGTCGAGCCCGCGATCCAGCAACGCCTGCGCTGCCTTGTCGGGATCGGTCTCGCCGACCGCCACCTCGCACTCCTCACGGTTGCCGACGGCAACGGTGCAGTGCGCCAGCGCCCGGTTGACCTGCTCGTGCGCCTCGGACGGATCCGCCCAGAACATCGGCCGGTAGTCCAGGTCCAGCACCGTGATCGCCTTCCGCGAGCGCGCCTCCCAGGCCGCGAAGTGCGCCGACCGGCTCGGCTCGGCCGACAACCCGGTCACCGTCGACCAGTAGATCCGCGCATCGCGAATCGCCTGCAGATCCAGCTCGGACGGGTTGATCACCAGGTCCGGCGCCTTCGGGAACCGGTAGAAGTACAGCGGGAAGTTGTCCGGCGGGAAGATCTCGCAGAACGTGATCGGCGTCGGCAGCCCGTCCACCCCGGTGACGAACCGGTCGTCGACGCCCAGCTCCAGCAGCGTCCGATGGATGAACTTGCCGAACGGATCGTTCCCCGTCCGCGAGATCACCGCCGACTTGCGACCGTGCCGGGCAGCCGCGACAGCGACATTCGTGGCACTCCCACCGAGGAACTTGCCGAAGCTCTCGACGTCCTCCAGGTGCGTGCCGGTCTGCAGCGGATACAGGTCGACCCCGATCCGCCCGATGGTCAGTACGTCGTCGACCATCAGACCGCCTCGGCGATCCGTCGCAGATGCTCGATGCTTGTCCGTACGTCGACCACCGGACCTTCATCCGCAGGCCGCGACGGCAGGATCGTGTCCTGCTCGAGCACGTACCACCCGTCGTACCCGGCCTTCTCCAGCGCGCCGACGATCGTGGCCAGGTCGATGTCACCCTGCCCGAGCGGCCGGTACATCCCTTGCCGCACAGCGTCGGTGTAGCTGACCTCTCCGCTCTGGACCTTCGCGGCCCACGCCGCATCCACGTCCTTCAGGTGCGTGTGCCGGATCCGGCCGGTGTGCTCCAGCGCGAGCGCGACCGGGTCGACCCCACCGATCAGCAGGTGCCCGGTGTCGAGTGTCAGGCCGATCGTCGAGCCGTCGAGCACCCGGCGTACGTCGTCCGCGTTCTCCACCATCGTGCCGACGTGCGGGTGGATCGTCGCCCGGATCCCTGCTGCTGCAGCGATTCCGGCCAGCCGGTCGAGGTTGGCAAGCAGCGTCTCCCAGCCAACTGAGTCCAGCACCGGGCGATCGTCGTACCCCTCCTGCCCGGTCGCCGCGGCCAGCACCAGAGTGCTCGCGCCCGATGCAACGAATCCCTCCAAAGCGGAAGAAATCTCCGGCGCCGGGTCGTGCGAAGGATCATGCAGTACGACGGGGACGAAACCCCCGACCGCGCGCAATCCCGAGTCGGCCAGCGTCTTCGCCTTCTCCGCCGGGTCCTCCGGCAGGAACCCGTCCGGCCCGAACTCGGTCGCGGCGATCCCCACCTCACGCATCTGCGCCAGCACAGTCTCCGAGTCGTACTGATAACCCCAGCCCGGCACCTCGCAGACACCCCACGAGATCGGGGCTCCCGCGATCCGGTCAGTCAAAGCTGTCATGCGCCGATTTCCTCCAGCAGGACGACGCGGTTTTCGCGTCGGGACAGTTCGCAGGCATCCGCCGTACGGAAGGCTTGCAGGGCATCGCGGACGGTGCAGGGGACCTCGCGGGTACCGGCGACCACCTCGGTGAAGGCGGTCAGTTCGGCGACGTACGCGGGCCGGAAGCGGTCCATGAACGTGGCGTGCGGTTCGCCACCCGGGAAGGTGACACCGGCTTCGGCGGACTTCAGCGCGGTGTGCTCGTCGAGCCCGACAGCGACCGAGCCGAGCGAACCGAGCACCTCCATCCGGACGTCGTGGCCGGCCGCGTTGTAGCGGGTGCCGCTGACGGCGGCGAAGGTGCCGTCGTCGAGGGTGAGCAGCGCGGCGGCGGCGTCGATGTCGCCGTACTCGCCGAAGAAGGCCTCGCCCCGGTTCGCGCCGGTCGCGAAGACGCTGACCACCTCGCGCCCGGTGACGAACCGGATGATGTCGAAGTCGTGCACCAGGCAGTCGCGGAAGAACCCGCCGCTGGTCGGGATGTACTCCTGCGGCGGCGGGAACGCGTCGTTGGTGTTCGCCCGGAGGTGGTGGATGAACCCGAGCGCACCGGACCGGACCTGCTCGGCCGCGAACTGGTATCCGACGATCGAACCGCCGCTGGAAGCCGAAGATGCACCGGTACGCCGGAACCTTCGACCAGCGCGACGACTTGCTGGGTCTCGGCCAGGTCGAGCGCGACCGGCTTCTCGCAGAAGGTCGGGATCCCGGCCGCGACCGCCTTCCCGATCAGGTCGGCGTGCGCGGAGGTTGCCGCGGCGATCACGAAGCCGTCCAGCTCGCTGCGCAACAACTGGTCCACGTCGGCCGCGAACTCCAGACCGAGCTCCTTGGCGACCACTTCCGCCCGGCCCGCGTCGACATCCGTGACCACCACCTGGTCCACCGCCGCCAGCCCCTTCAGGGTCGCGGCGTGGAACGCCCCGATCCGCCCAGCCCCGGCCAAACCGATTCGCATCCTGTGCCCTCTCCTGAGTCAGAACAACCTCAGCCACCAGCGCTTTCCACAAGCGGCCCCAGCCAGCCTTGCCGTCCGCGCCGAGGGCTGTCAATACTTTGTAAGCACATTTTCATGTCGAGACATACAAAGGTGCTTCATGTAACATCCGGGCCATGGCCGCCCTCCCGATCCAGATCGATCGGGCGAGCCCGGTGCCGCTCTATCACCAGCTCGCCGAGCAGCTGACCGCCGCGATCAGCGACGGCACCCTGCGCCCGGGCGACCCGTTCGAGAACGAGCATGGCGATGTCGGACCGGCTCAGCCTGTCCCGCCCGACCGTCCGGCGAGCGATCTCCGAGCTGGTCAACAAAGGCCTGCTGGTCCGCCGCCGCGGCATCGGCACCACCGTCGCCAACCAGATGGTGCACCGCAAGGCCGAGCTGACCAGCCTGTACGACGACCTCGAACGCGAAGGCCGGACCCCGCGCACCGACGTACTCTCCCTGCAACTGCGACGCCCAGGACGCCCGCGCCGCCGAAGCCCTCGGGCTGCCCCCGGTACGCCGCTGGTCGCGATCGTCCGCCTCCGGTACGCCGGTGACGTCCCGCTCGCGATCATGCGCAACTGGTTGCCCCCGGCAATGAACGACCTGACCATCGAGGCGCTCCAGAAGGAGGGTCTCTACGCCCTGCTCCGCGCCCGCGGCATCCGTCCGAGCGTCGCCCGCCAGCGCATCGGCGCCCGCAACGCCACCGCCGAGGAACGCCGCACCCTGCACCTCACCAAGGCCGAACCTCTCGTCACGATGACCCGCAGCGCGTACGACGCCGACGGCTCCCCGGTCGAGTTCGGCGACCACTGCTACCGCGCCGACCAGTACTCGGTAGAAGTAGTCGTCTCCGACCGCTAGTCAGCGGGCGCGGAGGATCGAGCCCTCGAAAGTCTCGGTGAGTAGGGGGATGACGACGAGGGCTACCCGCAGGGCAGGGTCGAGGCGGGACCAGAGGAGGTCGGGGAGGGACTCCCACTCGACCTCTACCGAGACGACCGACGGGTAGCCGTCGGTGGTGACCTGGGCGGACGTTCCGGAGTACGTGGTGACGACGCCGGCGGTGGCTTCTTCCGAGCGGCGCAGGAAGAGCGACGGGTGCTGCACCTGGTCCGCGGAGTACGAGCGGGCGGACCCGACGACGACATCCAGCAGTTCCGGGCCTTCGACGACGGCGCCGGCGAAGATGCGCGGCGTACGGATCGGTGGGTCCGGTTCGTAGTCGATGTTGCGCAGCGCGACCTGCAGGTCCACGCAGTCGGCGTGGGTGCCGGCCAGCTCGCTGACATGGGTGCCGTTCCCGACGATGAACCAGTCCTCGTCGCGGATCGCGGCGGTGTAATGCCGCAGCTCGTCGGCGCCGCCGCCCCCGAGCTCCTGGACGACGATCTCCTGCGCGGAGACCACGAGCTCGCGCTGCTGGGAGGCCGGCGATCGCCCGGTCAGCCAGTACGCCGCGAACGGCAACCCGTCGCTGTCCCGCCCGATCGCCAGTCCACGACCCGGATACTCACATTTCCCCACCACATCCACGAGGGTCGCCACCCGCGCAGCCTAGCCGTGATCCCGCCGGACTACCGCGGCCCGGTCCCCGACGAGACGGCGCCGGCGACGACTCGCCGGCGCCACTGAGCGGTGCGAGCTCAGGCCTGGTTGCCCAGCAGGGTCCGGACCAGCCGGAGTCCTACCGACAGGTGGGCCAGCTCCGGCCCCTCGGTCTCGACGATCTCCTCCATCATCGTCGCGGCCCGGGACAGCGCGGTCGCGTTCATGTCCTGCCAGGCCATGACCCGGTCCTCCGGCTCCGCCGCCGCGTCGGTCGTGGCTAGCACCTGGCGCGGTCAGCCGGGCGTGCACCGCGTGCAGGTCGTCCCGGAGCGCCGCGCGCGCCATCGTCTGCCAGCGGTCGGTCCGCGGCAGGCCGACGATGCGCTCGAGGAAGAGGCCGAGGTGCAGCCGCTCGCCGAGCGCGAAGTGGACCTTGGCGACCTCGAGCATGTCGAGGTCGTCGCGCCTCGGCCGTCTCGACGATGCCGAGCCCCGCGTACGCCGGGGGCAGCACCGCGATCCGGGTCGCGAAGTCCTCCGGCGACGCCCTTCAGCGACCAGCGCCTCGCGCCGGTGCTCGAACAACGCCAGCTCGCGCCCCCGCAGTACGTCGGGAAGTGCGGCGGTGAGCTTGGCGATGCCGGGTGAGAAGAAGTCGATGAGGTCGGCGATGTCGACCGGGGGCCGCCGGTTCGAGACCAGCCAGCGGGTCGCGCGCTCGACCAGCGTGCGGGTCTCCAGCCGCATCGCGGTCTGGACGTCGGCGTCGATCACGTTGTCCAGCTCGGCGTTGCGGGCCAGCAGGTCCGGCTGCCCGAAGATCCGCGACGCCGCCAGGTTGGCCCGGACGACGTCCTCGATCGAGCCGCCGGTCTCCAGCGAGAGCCGGTGGTACGCCGTGATGCCGGACGAGTTGATGAACTCGTTGACGACCTGGGTGGTGATGATCTCGCGGCGCAGCTGGTGCGACTTCATCGGCTCGGCGAACCGCTCCTGGATCGCCTTCGGGAAGTACGACGCGAGCTTGGACTGCCAGGTAGTCGTCGTCCGGCAGCGACGTCTTGAGCAGCTCCGCTTCGAGCACGATCTTGGTGTACGCGATCAGCACCGACAGCTCCGGCGAGGTCAGCCCACGCCCGTCCGCCTTGCGCCGCTTGAACTCCGCGACGCTCGGCAGGAACTCCAGCTCCCGGTCCAGCAGGCCTTGACTTCTCCAGCCGCCGGACCCAGTCCTGGTGGACGTGCATCAGCGCCGCCGCCTGCGCGGTCGCGTTGGCCAGCCCGATGTTCTGCCGGTAGTTCGACTTGAGGACCAGCGCGGCGACCTCGTCGGTCATCGACGCGATCACGTCGTTGCGCTGCTTCTCGGTCAGGTCGCCGTCGGCGACCACCTTGTCGAGCAGGATCTTGATGTTCACCTCGTGGTCGGAGGTGTCCACGCCGGCCACGTTGTCGATGAAGTCGGTGTTGATCCGGCCACCCTTGGCGGCGTACTCGATCCGGCCCGAGCTGGGTGAAGCCGAGGTTGCCGCCCTCACCGACCGCACGGGCCCGCAGGTCGGCGCCGTTGATCCGGATCGCGTCGTTGGCCTTGTCGCCGACGTCCGCGTGCGTCTCGGTCGCGGCCTTCACGTACGTCCCGATGCCGCCGTTCCAGAACAGGTCGACCGGCGCCTTGACGATCGCCTGCATCAGCTCGGCCGGCGTCAGCGTCGCCGGAGTGCCCTTCCAGCCCGAGCGCCTCGCGGACCTCCGGGCGAGATCGGGATCGCCTTGTCGGTCCGCGGGTAGATGCCGCCACCGGCCGAGATCAGCGCGCGTGTCGTAGTCGGCCCACGACGAGCGCGGCAGGTCGAACAGCCGCCGCCGCTCCACGAACGACGAGTCGCCGCGTCCGGCGTCGGGTCGAGGAAGATGTGCCGGTGGTCGAACGCCGCGACCAGCCGGATGTGCTCCGACAGCAGCATCCCGTTGCCGAACACGTCACCCGACATGTCGCCGACGCCGACGACGGTGAAGTCCGCGTTCTGGCAGTCGTGGCCCATCTCGCGGAAGTGCCGCTTGACCGACTCCCACGCGCCGCGGGCGGTGATGCCCATCGCCTTGTGGTCGTAGCCGACCGAACCACCCGAGGCGAACGCGTCGCCGAGCCAGAACCCGTACTCCTTCGCCACCCCGTTCGCGATGTCGGAGAAGGTCGCCGTGCCCTTGTCGGCCGCGACCACCAGGTACGCGTCGTCACCGTCGTACCGCACCACGTTGCGTCGGCGGAACGATGTCTCCGGCAACGATGTTGTCGGTGATGTCCAGCAGCCCCGAGATGAACGTCTTGTACGACGCGATGCCCTCGGCCAGCCAGGCGTCGCGATCCACCGACGGGTCGGGCAGCTGCTTGGCGTAGAAGCCGCCCTTCGCGCCGACCGGCACGATCACGGAGTTCTTCACCATCTGCGCCTTGACCAGACCGAGCACCTCGGTCCGGAAGTCCTCCCGCCGGTCCGACCAGCGCAGACCAGCCACGCGCGACCGCACCGAACCGCAGGTGCACACCCTCGACCCGCGGTGAGTACACGAAGATCTCGTACGCCGGGCGCGGCTGCGGCAGGTCCGGGATCGCCTTCGGCTCGAGCTTGAACGAGATGTACGTCCCGCGGCTTGCCGTCCGGACCGGGCTGGAAGTAGTTGGTCCGCAGGGTCGCCTTGATCACGGTCAGGTAGGACCGCAGGATCCGGTCCTCGTCCAGGCTCTTCACCGTGTCCAGCGCGGCGACGATCTCCTTCTCCAGCTGGTCGACCGCGATCTCCCGGTCCGGGTCGTCGGCCGCACCGAGCGACGGGTCGAAGCTGGTCTCGAACATCCGGACCAGCAGCCCGGCCACGTCGACGTGGTTGCAGGAAGGTGTTCTCGATGTAGTCCTGGCTGAACGGTGTCCCGCCCTGGCGGATGTAGCTCTGGTAGGCGCGCAGGATCGACACCTGCCGCCAGCTCAGGCTGCCGCGCAGTACGAGCGCGTTGAGCTTGTCGGACTCGGCCTTGCCTTCCCAGACGGCCTGGAAGGTGTCGGAGAAGAGCGTGCGGTTCTCCTCCCGCTCCTCCGACCTCACGCGGAGCCCGCAGACCGAAGTCGTAGATGTACGCCGTACCGTCGGGTCGCCGGATCTCGTACGGCCGCTCGTCGATCACCTCGACGCCCATGTGGGTCAGGTGCGGCAGCACCTGGGACAGCGACAGCGCAGTACCGGTCCGGTAGACCTTGAAGCGGCGCTCGCCCTCCCACTCCTCGTCGATCGGGCTGTAGAGCGACATCGCCAGACCGTCCTCGGCCGGCAGCTTGTCGAGGATCATCACGTCCTTGACAGCGACCCTGGCGTCGAAGTCTTCCTTGTACGCCTCCGGGAACGCACTGGCGTACTGGCTGCTCAGCTTGGTGACGGCGCCGTCGCCACCCTGGGCGTGCAGTGCGACGGTGAAGTCGTCCTGCCAGGCCCTGGTCGCCTCGATGACGCGCTGCTCGAGCAGGTCGGCGTCGTACTCCCCTACGGTCTCGCCCTGCTTCATCCGTACGACGAAGTGCACGCGGGCGAGCACGGACTCGGTCACGTAGGCGGCGTAGTCGACCGACTCGGCGCCGATCGCGTCCTTGAGGATCTGCTGCATCTTCAGCCGGACTGCGGTCGTGTAGCGGTCACGCGGCAGGTAGACGAGGCAGGACAGGTAGCGGTTGTACACGTCACGGCGTACGAACAGCTTGACCGCGCGGCGCTCCTGCAGGTGCAGCACGGACTGCACGATCGGCAGCAGGTCCTCGACCGGCGCCTGCAGCAGCTCGTCGCGCGGGTAGGTCTCCAGCACGTCCAGCAGGCCCTTGCCGCTGTGGCTGTTCGGGTCGAAGCCGGTCTGCCTGAACAGCTCGATCGCCTTGCGCCGCAGTACCGGCACCTGCATGACGCTCTCGGTGTAGGCCGTGGACGAGAGCAGGCCGATGAACCGGCGCTCTGCGATCGGCTCGCCGTCCTCGTCGAACTGCTTGATGCCGACGTAGTCCAGGTAGGACGAGCGGTGCACGGTGGAGCGCGAGTTCGCCTTGGTGAGGATCAGCAGCTTCTTCTCGCGGGCCTTGGCGCTCACCTCGGGCGGCAGCAGGCCGGCGTTCTCGTCCTGGTTCGGGTCCTTGCGCAGGATGCCCAGGCCGGTGCCGGGGACGCCGCGCAGGACGCCCTGCTCACCGCGCATCGATGAACGCGTACTCGCGGTAGCCGAGGAAGGTGAAGTGCTCGTCAGCGAGCCACTCCAGCAGCTCGCGGGCCTCCTCGACCTCCGCCGGCGCCGACCGGCAGCTTCGAGCGCGTCCAGGTCGGCGGCGATGCTGACGGCCTTCTCGTGCATCTTCGGCCAGTCCTCGACGGCCTCGCGGACGTCGTCCAGGACCCGCTGCAGCGCCTTCTCCAGCTCGCGGTGCTCGGCCGGGTCGGCGATCCGCTCGACCTCCAGGTGCATCCAGCTCTCGCGAACCAGGTCGTGCTCGTCCGGGGCAGCGTCGTCGCCGAGCACCTCCTGCAGGGTGCCGGTGATGTCGCGGCGGACCACGAACTGCGGGTGCACCAGCAGCTGCAGCTCCAGGCCGTGCTCGGTGATCACCATCGACGGCGCTGTCGACCAGGAACGGCATGTCGTCGACCACGATCTCCACGACCGTCCGGCCGTTGGCCGACCAGCCGTGCTCCTCCACCGTGGGGGTGAAGACGTGCACCTTGGCCGTGCCCTGGGGCCGGACCGAGGCAGACTTGTAGTGGTGCCGGGCAGCGCCCAGACAGTCCGTCGGCTGCCGCTCGGCGACATCCTCGGCCGCAACGTAGCGGTAGTACCGCTCGAGGAAGCTTCTCAGCTTCCCGGCATCGACCGACTGGTCCTTGCCGTGCGTTCCAGCGAACACTGCCTTGGCGAGAACATCCGCCTTCTGGACGTCCAGCTTGCTCTGCATTCCCCACCGTCTCCACGTGGCGTCGACGCTTCCAGCGCCGGGCCGCACGCCCTTGTGCGCCCCCCTCAGAGATTAGTCCACTTCTGTCACTGGTGTGATCCCGGGACGCTCCTTTCCGATGCCTTACAGATCACTTTTCACAGCGCGTTCAGACGCAGCGCCAGGGCCGGACAAGCCAGCACTGCGCGGCGCGCGTTCGCCAGCTCACCAGCGGTGACCGCGGTCCGCCGGATCAGCTGAGGTGGGTGGCGTCGAACAGCTTGCGGGCGGCTTCGGTCCGGGTGGCTGCACCCAACTTGGCCAGGATCCGGGACACGTGCACGCCGGCGGTATTGCCGCTGATGAACAACTCGGCGGCGATCTGCCGGTTGCTCTTTCCCTCGGCGACCAGCGTCAGCACCTCCAGTTCGCGGGCGGTGAGTCCCGACGGCGGTTTCGGGGGCGGATCGCGTCGTGCCGCGGCCGACTGCGGCCGGCACCGTGACAGTTCATCAGGTTGACCGAGCTCGTCCCAGATCCGCGCGGCCGTCTGCAGGTCACCGGTGGCCATGGCCCGGTAGGCCTCGTCGACCGGGCCGATCACCGGCACGTCCGGCAGCTCGGCCGGTGCCGCGGCGGCGAGCAGCGGCCATGCCTCGTGCGGATGCGCAGCGAGGTCCTCGGCCGCCAGGGTCGCGGCGTAGATCTCGTCCGTCCGGTCCGGGGCGAGCCGGATCTGCAGAGTGCGGAGCCTGAGCCGGTACTTCCGCACCCAGGGCTCGTCGCCCAGCAGCTGCTCCGCGCTACCGGCGGCGAACAGCGCTGCGGACCGATCGCCCTGGGCCAGCTGGATCTCACCACGGCTGATCAGCAGGGCGGCATGACTGAGCGTGGGTAGGTCGGGCTCGCCGAGCGCCTCGTCGATCAGTTCCAGAGCCTCCGGCCGGCGGCCCAGCGCGGTCAGCGCCTGCACCCATTTGACGACCAGGATCGGCGCGTGCCGGGCGTACTGGAAGGTCTCGTGCGCGGTTCGGAGGCCGAGCTGGATGACCTCGATCGCGGCGCCGTGCTGCCCGAAGGCGTGCCGGGCAGCACCTTCCCAGATCGCGATGGCAATCAGCGTCTGTGCATCGGTGGTGGCTGCGCGCGCGGCCGCGAAGTGCCGGCAGGCCACCTCTAGGTCCGCTGCCTCGGCCAGGCCCAGATAGGAGTGTGCTCGTGCCGCCAGCCGGGCGTCCCCCAGCCGCTCGGCGATCTCGAGCGCGGCCCGCGCGTCCTGCGCGCCTCGCAGGGCCTCGCCCCCGAAAACGTGGCCGGCGGCGAGTTCGGCGAGGATCTCTCCGCGCAGCAGGTCTTCGTCGCTCAGGGCGAGGGCCTGTTGCAGGTCCTCGCGACCACCGGCGTTGCCCAGATTCTTCAGCCGCGCCTGGTGGAGGTAGCGCCGGGGGTCAGGGGCGATCGCGAGGGCCTCGGACGACCAGCTGAGACCCTCGGCGACCGCGCTGGTGGCGAGGCTGGCCTCGACCGCGTGGTCGAGCACGGTGAGCCGGTCGACAGTCGCGACCGTCGGGGCGTCATCGACCTTCGACCACAGTTCCAGGACCCGACGCAGCAGGTGCAGGCGTTCTGCCTCCGCGCCGATGCTGTGCGCCCGCAGCGCCGCCCGCCAGGCAGCCTCCAGGGCCCGCGGACGGTCGCCGGCCGTGTGGGCGTGCGCGGCCAGCTCGGCGACGTGCTCCGGCATGCCGAGCAACGCCGTCGCGAACAGCGCGTGCCAGCGGGCCTTCTCCACCGGTAACAGCAGGTCGTAGACGGCTTGCCGGATCAGCGCGTGCCGGAACGCGTAGCCGGTGTCAGTAGGCAGCAGTGCCTGCTTTTCGACCAGGTACCGCAGCGCCTGGTGCAGCCCCTGCTCGGACAGCCCGGCGACCGCGGCCAGCACCTCGTGCTCGACCACAGTGCCCGCGACCGCCGCAGCCGTCAGAACGTGCTCGGCGTCGCCGGTCAGCTCGGGCAGTCCAGCCCTGAGTAGCTCGAGGAGCTCGGCAGGTGTGTCTTCGGGCGAGCCGCTGAGCGCCTCGACGAACAGTGGGTTGCCCCGGCTGCGCTCGAAGACCCTGGCAACGAGCGTGGGCTCGGGCTCCCGGCCGAGCAGGGCAGCCACCTGCCGGCCGGTCTCGTGCCGACTCAGCGGCGTCGGTGCGATCCGGCGTACGGCGGGCAGCCGGGCAAGCTCAGCGACCAACTGCCGCAGCGCAGCAGCCGGCGCTCGATGGGTTCCGACCAGGAAGACTCCGCTGTGGGCCAGGTTGGCCACCAGGAAGGTGAGCAGCTCCAGGCTGGACACATCGGCCCAGTGCAGGTCCTCGAGCACGAGCACCAGCGGCCGGGACTCGGCGGAGCGCTCCAGCACGGTGAGGACCTCACTGAACAGCCGGATCCGATCGACCGGTTGCCCGAGATCGGGTAGCCAGGCGGCGAGCGAGGTGGAGGGGGCGCCCGTCAGGCCCCGCAGCACACCCACGAACGGGGCGAACGGCAACCCGTCGTTGCCGAACTCCAGGCAGCGACCCGTCAGCACCAACGGCTGCGAACCGAGCCGGGTGGTGAACTCGTGCACCAGCCGGGACTTGCCGATCCCGGCCTCGCCCGAGACCAGCACGGTGGTGACACTTTCGTCCCGGAACGCGGCCAGCAGCGCGGCGAGTTCCGGTCCACGGCCGACGAAGGTGCTGGCGGTAGTCACGGGGCAAAGATAACGAGATCTCGTGATTCGGCGCCCCCCTCTTTACGGACAGCCTTATCGGTATGACGAACAACGAGATCACCCCCTTCCAGATCGCCGTTCCCCAGTCCGACCTCGACGACCTGCGGACCCGGCTCCAGCGCACCCGGTGGACCGACGAGCTGCCCGGGGCCGGCTGGGAACGCGGCGTACCGGTGAGCTACCTGCGGGAGTTGGCCGGCTACTGGGCCGAGAAGTTCGACTGGCGGGCCCAGGAAGCAACGCTCAACGAGTACCCGCAGTTCACCACCGAGATCGACGGGCAGCGGGTGCACTTCCTGCACGTCCGCTCGGCCCGCACCGACGCGACCCCGCTGCTGCTCATCCACGGCTGGCCCGGCTCGGTCGTCGACTTCCTCGACCTGATCGAGCCGCTGACCGCCCCGGCGGCCGACGAGCCGGCCTTCCACCTGGTCATCCCGTCCGTTCCCGGGTTCGGTTTCTCCGGTCCGATCACCGAGACGGGCTGGAACGACACCCGGATCGCGTCGGCCTTCGCGGAGCTGATGGCCCGGCTCGGCTACGACCGCTACGGCGTGCAGGGCGGCGACATCGGCGCGTTCATCGCCCCCGCGCTGGGCCGCATCGACGCCGACCACGTGATCGGGATCCACGCCAACGCGCTGGTCACCTTCCCCACCGGCGATCCCGCCGACCTGGCCGCACTGACCGAGCCCGAGCAGCAGCGGCTCAAGGCGATGAAGAACTTCCAGGACGACATGTCGGCGTACATGCAACTGCAGGGCACCCGGCCGCAGACCCTCGCCCACGCGCTCGCCGACTCACCCACCGGGCAGCTCGCCTGGATCGTCGAGAAGTACAAGGAGTGGACCGACTCCACAAAGGAATTGCCCGAGGATGCCGTCGACCGCGACCGCCTGCTCACCATCATCAGCATCTACTGGTACACCGACACTGCTCGCAGCGTCGCCAACTCCTACTACGAGCGTTTCCACGACGCGAGCATGTGGGCGCCGAAGCCCCCGGCCACCGTGCCGACCGGAGTCGCGGTCTTCGCCACGGCCGACTACGCCATCCGCCGGTTCGCCGAGAAGGCACACAACATCACGCACTGGTCGGAGTTCTACAGCGGCGGGCATTTCCCCGCTCTGGAGACCCCCGAACTCCTGGTCGGGGATGTCCGCGAGTTCTTCAAGTCACTCTCCAGCTAACACCTGCCGACGCGACGCCGCCGCGCTTTCACAGCTAGTTCAGCCGTAGGGCAAGGGCTGGACAGGCTAGTACTGCGCGGCGCGCGTTCGTCAGCTCACCTGTCGTTACCGGCCGGCCGCTGAGGACCGGGAAACCCCACTCGTCGAGCGTCACCTCGTCGGGTAGCAGGGTTGCGCAGAGGCCGTGGCCGTCGCAGCGGGTCCAGTCGATCTCCAGCTTCTTCACCACGTACCTCCGGGTACTGGTAGGACACCTAGTACTGCGCGGCCGCAGCCGCCGGCCAGGTGATTGCGGACGTCCTCGCCGAAGACGTCGAGGGCCGACGCCAGGAATCGCGCCGAGCCGTCGGGGTGAGCGCAGGCGCCTCGGCCCGGCACCAGACCCAGATGCCGCTGAGCGTCGTGCCAGCCGGCCGGGTCGCCGTTGAGCAGCCGGCCGAAGTCGTCGACGAGTGCCGCCATCCCGAACACGCACGGCCCGCACTGACCAGCCGACTGACTCGCCAGCCACTGCGCGACCCGGTAGACCTCACCGAGCGGGCAGGTGTTGGTCCCGAGCGCCACAACGATCCCGGCACCGACAGGGACTTCCGGACGACTCATCCGGATGCCGTCCGGTCTCGGCAGCCACTGACCGTGGTACCCGCCGATCAGGACCGGTCCAGCGACGGGCGCACCGGCGTACTGGAGAACGGTCTCCAGCGGGACTCCGGTCGGCGTCTCGATGACCCCTGGTCGCTGCACCGCGCCGTCGACGGTCAGGAGTTGCGTGCCAGGCTCATTGGTCAGCCCGGTGCTGCTGAACTCACGAGAGCCGAGCCGGGCCAGTACTGCGAGCTGCGCGAAGGTCTCCACGTTCGAGAGGAAGGTCGGGCGCTGGTGATAGCCCTTCCTCGTCGGCAGCACTCTGCGCCCAGGCGGTACGGCCGGGCCGCCTTCCAGGATGCTCAGGACGGCCCGTGCCTCACCGGCGACGAACCGACCAGGGCTGTCGCTCACCTGGATCTCTACCGAGTCCTGGCGTTCCCGGATCGCTGCGCGGATCGACGCGGCTGCTGCGGCGTCGTGGACTGCTATCAGGACCTCCTTGGCAGCCAGTGCTCGAGCCAGGCCCGTCGCACCGTCCAGTACGAGGTGTGGCGCGAGCGTGAGGAGCAGGCGGTCCTTGCGGCTCAGCGGCTCGCTCTCGGAGCCGTTGACGACGACTGCCTCGATGCCCTTGGCCGGGAGGTCGGCCAGCTTGAGTGCGACCGGGAAGCCGGCACCGCCACGGCCCCTGAGCCCGACGGCTTCGGCAAGCTCGGCGTACGCCTCCCTGGTGAGCTGTGGTTGCTGGCCGTGTGTCCAGAGGTGATGTTGAAGGTCCGCGCGGCCCTCTTTGAGTCCGGCGAGCAGCCGCGGCTGACCGATGGACCGGAGCAGCGGTGCGGTCTCCTGCACGAGCGTCATTGGAATCTCCCTGCTCTGGCGAGGCTGAGCGGCGTACGGGCCTGTACTGCGCGGCTTCGTGCTCGTACCGCGACGGAGACGCCGACCGCGGCCAGGCAGCTGATGGTGATGGCGAGCATCCAGGGCGTACTGCGATCAGTGCCCGCCAAGAGGCCGTGGCCGACCGACAGGAGCCAGCCGACGGATGCAGCGATGTGGATGGAACGCCAGCGCTTGGTGAACGCCTGCGACCGGACCAGTCGTCCTCTGGCTGCTCCGACGAGTGCTGCAAGCACCAGGCCGTACATGGCGAGGACGCCGAGGGTCACTGCGAACGGTCGATAGCCGGAGCCGAAAGGCCAGACCAGGACGGAGAGGCTGATGTCTACATAGGCGTCGGCAATCACTGCGGCTACGTGTGTCGCAAGGAGAACCAGGCCAGTGACCGCAGCCGAGCGGTGAACGTACTGGAGCCAGAACCGCTTCTCTGGTTTGCGACTGCCCGCACCTAGTGCGCCAAGCGATGCAGCGACGGTGAACAAGACCATCGCCATCACCCCGGCGGCCCGGGCGAGGTACCAGAGCGTCATCAGGCGGCCCTGCTCGCAGCCGGCCAACCAGCCAGCTCGGTGATCTCGCCGTCGTCCGCAACCAGCCGTGCAGGGTGCCCTGCCAGCGTCAGCCGCCCGAGAGCTGCTTCGCCGGTCGCAACAAGCGCAGTACTGAAGGTGTTCGCCCGTACTGCGCTGGGCGCCCAGACCGAGGCCGTGCGATAGGGGCCAACGGCGGGAGCGCCAGTGCGCGGGTCGATGACGTGGTGCGCTTCGCCCTTGTGCGTCGCCCACCTCCGCGCAGTACGGGTTGAGGTGGTGAGGCCGCCGTGCGACAGGGTCACCTTGGCGACCGGGTCGCCTTCTCGCTCGGCAACGCCGATCACCCAGGGCTCTGCCGGAGTACCGGCTGCTCTTAGGTCGCCGCCGATCTCTACTAGTACTGCGCAGCCGTGGCGCTTGCTGAGTACAAGTGCAGCTCTGTCGGCGGTCCAGGCCTTTGCGGTGGCTCCTAGGTCGAGCATGGTGCCCTCCGGCACACCGACCAGTGCCAGCTTGCGGTTGAGCTGGACGTTCTGCCAGCCAGAGGCAGGGACGGGGCTACCGGCGGTGTGTGGGAGGCGGTTGCGTACTGCTGCGATGTCCTGGTCGTAGCCGGCGGCAACTACTGCTGCTCCGACAGTCGGGTCGACTGCGCCGCCACTGATCGAAGCGGCGACCAGGCTGACGTCCACGAGGTCGACCAGCAGGCGGGAGACCGGGACCATCGAGCCAGCGCGCCTGTTGACTGCGGCGAGCTCCGAGTCAGGGCGGAAACGGCTGGCGGCTTTGTCGACGCGGTCCATCAACGCCTTTAGGGCACCACACGCTGCACCTAGTACTGCGGGGTCGTCCACGGTCAACCGGACAGTGCAACTCCAAGCCGACCACGTCCGCGAAACACTCAACCGCTCCCGGGTGGTCATGAGCCGTTGCTCCCGCCTTGGGTGGGAGCGTCCTGCTGAGTCGTGCCGAGGCCATTACCACTACTGCTACTGCTGCTGTTGTTTTCGTCTGTGTTGGTGCTGTTCGAGTTGGTGGTGGCCGTCGTACCGGCGGCCGGCTGCTTGGCCGCTACTACGGCGACGACGAGGCCGGTGCCGCCGATACCGACGACTGCGGTCGCGAAAGCTGCGGCGCCGGCCCGACGCAACCAGCGGGATCTGTCTGAAGAGGGCTCTTGGGTGACCATGCCTGAAGCTTCGTCGGGACCCCCTCAGCCGCACGCCAAGAGAACATCAAGCGACCATCAAGTTGTCCTGAGAACTCCCGAAAGAATCTCTCAGCTACAGCTGAGGAGAAGGAAGGAAAAACAACCGCTGACGCGGGGGCTGGCGGTCAGCAACCGCTCACGTCAGGTGGGCAGTTGGTGTGCTGGTGCTTGTCGATGGCGGCGATCACGTCCTCCGCGGCACCTCCGAGCGTCGCCATCCGGTCGGCGCCCAGGACGTCGACGAACAACTCGCGGACCCGGCCGGCGTGTGCCGGTGCGCAGGCTTCGATCGCCGCCCGGCCCTGCTCGGTCAGCGCGATCTCCGGGTAGCGCGCGTCGCATGCCTCCTTGCGGATCAGGCCGCGCTTCTCCATCCGGCTCAGGTGGTGCGACATCCGGCTCTTCTCCCACTGGGTCGCCTCACCCAGCTCGAACGCGCGCATCCGGCCGGTCTCGGACTCGGACAGGTTGACCAGAATCTCGAAGTCGGACCCGGACAGCCCGAACTCCCGCTGCAGGTGCCGCTCCAGGTGCGACTCCAGCGTCCGGCGCATCAGCAGATAGCTGCGCCAGGTCTTCTGCTCGTCGTCGTCGAGCCACGGTTCGTCTACCACAGGACCCATCGTAGCGGACAGGGTTGACACATCAACCTATCGCGGTATGCTCGACATGAGTTGACACATCAACCAAACATTCGAGCAGGAGATTCGCATGACTGACAAGAAGCTCATCGCCGTAGTCGGAGCCACCGGTTCGCAGGGTGGCGGGCTGGTCCAGGCGATCCTGGACGACGGGACGTTCGCCGTACGGGCACTGACTCGCAACAAGCAGTCGGCTAGCGCGCAGCAGCTGGCCGCGGCCGGCGCCGAGGTGGTCGAGGCCGACCTCGACGACGAGACGAGCCTGCGGAAGGCGTTCGACGGAGCGCACGGCGCCTACATCGTGACGAACTACTGGGTCGAGCGGACGCCGGCCGAAGAGGCTGCGCGGACCCGCGGCCAGATGGAGTTCGACCAGGCGGAGAACGCGGCCCGGGCAGCCAAGGAGGCCGGTGTGGCGCACGTGATCTGGTCGACGCTGGAGGACACTCGCGTGCACTTCGGTGAGACCGACCGGGTGCCGGACATCGACGGCAACTACAAGGTCCCGCACTTCGACGCGAAGGGCGAGGCGAACGAGCTGTTCACGAAGTACGGCGTACCGACCACGTTCCTGCAGACCACGTTCTACTACGAGGCGATGTTGCAGGGCATGGGCCCGGCCCGCGACGACAGCGGCAAGCTGATCCTCACCCTGCCGATGGACGACCAGCCGCTGTCCGGCATCGCCGCCATCGACATCGGCCGGACCGCCCTCGGCGTCTTCAAGCGCGGGCAGGAGTTCATCGGCCAGACCGTGAGCATCGCCGGCGACCACCTGACCGGCAAGGAATACGCGGCTGCGTTGACCGACGCCCTCGGCGAAGAGGTCACCTACCAGCCCTACACCTGGGACGAGTACCGCGCCCTCGGCTTCCCGATGGCCATCGAGATCGCCAACATGTTCCAGTTCTACGCCGAAGACTCAGCCCGCTTCACCGGCGACCGCGACCTGAAGCTGGTGCGCGAACTCAACCCGGACCTGCAGACGTTCGCAGGCTGGCTCGCCCAGCACAAGGACAAGGTCAAAGCAGTCGCCAACTGACGTTCTCCACCCCCTGAAGCCAGCGGCTCCAGCCAGCAATCCGAGGGATTGGCACGCCGGTCAGCCGACGGTCCGCTTGCTGACCTTGTACTCGTAGACGTCGGTGCCGGCTTCGTCGATACCGAAGCTGATGATCCGTTGGGGGCGAATGCGGATGATGGCGCCATCGAACCCTGTCTGGGCGAGGTCGACCGCCCAGGCGGAGTCGGTGGGCTCGGCGATCGCCTCGCCTGCACCGCGAATCTCGACACACCGTGGCAGCCAAGGCTGCAACGAGACGAAGTCATCGACGACGAACGCCACCTGACCGTTCTCGGCGACGTTGCGGAACTTCCTGCTACCGGCCATCGCGCGGCCGGCGATGTCGATCGTGCCGGTGTTCTCGTTGACCCGGAACCCGACCGGGCTGACCTGGAGGGTGCCGTTGGGCTGCGCGGTTGCCAGGCGCCCGAGCCGTTGGGTGGACAGGTACTCGAGTTCGGCCTTGGTGATGGACATCAGGTGCCTTTCTGGGGGTGGGGTTTCAGTTCAATTGGCGAATCGGGGAAACAGGCGCCGCGCATTGGCCGTCGTCAGCGACCGCCAGGTGGTTCCCTCGACCGGCGGCCTGGTCGCGTCGACGGCCGCGATGTGTGCGTCGGCGACTGGGGCTGGAGTCCAGCAGTAGTCGCTGCCGAACAGCAGCCGTTCGGGGAGGGCGAGTTCGAGGAGGGCGGGAAGGTGCCGCGGCAAGGCAGGGCCTGCGATGTCGTAGTACAGGCGACCCAGTTGCTCAATGGCGTCGGGCGCGTCCGGCTGCGGTGAGCCCAGGAACATCGCCATGAACTCGTTGATGCGGTCGGCCAGGACCGGCAATGCGCCACCGCAGTGCGGAACGATCACGGTCAGGTTCGGATAGCGCTCGAGCACTCCCGACATGAGCAGATCCGTCACGGTCCGCGCGGTGTCGAAGATGTACTCGACCATCGGGCGTGGCCGCCCGAGCGCCGACTGTTCCCAGCCCACCGGTGAGGTGGGATGCAGGAAGGCGACGGCCCGGCGTCGGTCCAGCTCCGCGAAGACCGGCTCGAAGCTGTCGTCCCCCAGGTACTTGCCTTGGGCATTGGTCATCAGTACGACGCCGTCCGCGCTGAGATCGTCGAAGCTGTAGGCGATCTCTTCGAGGGCGCCCCCGACATCGGGCAGCGGCAGAGACGCGAAGAACCCGAACCGGTCCGGATGATCAGCGACTAGACCAGCGGCATCCTCGTTGACCTCGCGGGCCAGCCTGCGGGCGCTTTCGTCATCTCCGAAGTGCACGCCCGGGGAGGACATCGACAGCATTGCTGCCTGGATACCGTTGCGGTCCATCAACTCCAGGTGCGCCTCAGGCGACCAGACCGGCCACTGGCCCATTCCGTCCGGATGGGCATGGCCGGCTGCGGTCGCCTGGCGGACGTACGACGCCGAGACGAAATGCGCGTGGACGTCGATGAATGGGCCATCGTGAGCGCCGCGGTCAGCGGTCCCTTCCTGATTGCCTTCACGATCGGACGCGGGCGCGGTCATAGCGACTCGGCGTACCGGTCGGCCAGTGCGGATCGGCTTCCTTCGGCGAGGAGGGCACGCTCGGCCTGCTGCAACCGGTCCAGCGCCTCGGGTCCGGACAACCCCGGCACACACACGGTTTCGCCTCGCGCGACCGCGACTGCAGTGGCGGTCGCGACGTCCTCGGCGGACATCGCGTCCGGGCGGTTGCGGTTGGCCCCGCCGGACCACTCGGTCCGGACCTGTCCCGGACAGACCACCGTCGCCCGGACACCGGTGCCGTCCAACTCGGTCGCCAGCGTGCGGGTGAACGCGACCGTCGCCGACTTCGCCGCGGCATAGAGGGTACGAGCCGGCATCGCGGTGGCGGTCACGCCCGAACTGAAGGCCAGCAACGAGGCGATCGTCACGATGCCGCCGGCACCCTTGGCCAGCAGCGACGGCAGTACGGCGTGCGCGAGCGTGACCGGGGCCGTCGCGTTCAGCCGCCACAGCGCATCGAGCTCGGCGGCTGACACATCGCGCAGCGGGGCATAGCCCGCAGCGCCGGCGTTCGAGATCAGCAGATCCAGATCGCCTGCCGCGGCCCGCTCGGCCGCGCCGGCCAGCCCGTCGGGAGTGGACAGATCGGTGACGAGGGTCTCCGCCGCGGCACCGAACCGGCCGATGCCGGCAGCAACCTCTTCGAGGCGATCACTCCGCCGGGCGAGCAGTACCAGGTCATAGCCGCGCTCCGCGAAGGCCAGCGCCAACGCGGCACCGATTCCGCCGCTGGCGCCGGTGATCAAGGCCTTGGGTCGAGATGTCATAGCAACGGACTATAGCACTTGATACATCTCAAGTACTTGATGCATCGCAGGTGCAATAGAGTGACCCCTATGAACACGCCCCGCTCGACCACCGACGACCCCGACGCGCTGGATCGGGTGACCTGGGCATTGCGCAGGGCGGACCTGGCCATGCAGGCGGCGAAAGAGCCCCCGTTGCGCGCAGTCGGCATGTCCGGCTCGCAGTACGCCGTACTGATGAACCTGCGAACCACGCCCGGCATCACCGGAGCCGAACTCGCCCGGCTGGTCGGCATCACGCCACAGGCCGTCGCCCTCCTGACGGCCAAGCTGATCGAGCGAGGGCTGATCGAACGGCGCTTGCATCCCCGGCACCGCAGCGTGCAGGAGCTTCACCTCACCGAGAACGGCCACGCGGAACTCGCGAAGGCCGAGCGCATCATCAGCGACCTCGAGAGACACGTCCGCGAGTCCCTGGGCCCACAGCGGTACAGCCAACTCCGCAAACTCCTCGGCCACGTCTCCCAAGCGCTCCCCGAGTGGACTCCCCCGCCACCGGCCTGACGATCCTCGTCCTGTTGTCCGTGGCTACTTGTTGTCTTCGGCGGTGAAGAGCTGCTTGGCGACGCTCATCGCCGACATGGCCTTGGGCCAGCCGCAGTAGAAGGCCAGATGGGTGATGGCCTCGATGAGCTCGCTCTCGGTGGCGCCGTTCCGTTTGGCGTAGTCGAGGTGGAAGACGAGCTGCTCGGTGTTGCCGCCTGCGGTCAGCGCGGCGACGGTGATGAGACTGCGCTCCTTGGCGCCCAGTTCGCTGCGCTCCCAGACCTCACCGAAGAGCACATCGTCGGTGAAGTGGACGAGCCCCGGGGCGAACTCGCCGAACATCTTCTGTGCGCCGGACGGTTCCTGGCCGGCGTTGGTGTCGGACATGCTGCTTCTCCTCCTCGGTGCGGGTGATACGGCGTTCCATCCTTGTGTGCTTGGCCGGAGCGGAACAGGGAGGGAACTCTCCCCCTCACAGGAGCGGCCGTGGATGCCATCGTGGAACCCATGCCCAGGAGTTCGGACCTCCGTCGGTTGGGAGAGTTCCTCAAGGCTCGCCGTGCCGAACTCGCTCCGGCGGACGTGGGACTGCCCGAGAGCCGGCAGCGACGCCGGGTGCCCGGATTGCGCCGGGAGGAGGTCGCCCTCCTCGCGGCCATCAGCAGCGCGCATTACACCCGCCTCGAACAGGGCCGGGCAGCTGCCTCTGGCCCTGTACTCCGTACGGTCGCCCACGTCTTGCGGCTGGACGAGGATCAGCGCAACCACCTGTTCGAGCTCGCCGGCGACGGGGTGTTCGAGCGCCCGTACCGGCGCGCCCGCCAGAAGATCCAGCCCCAGTTGCAGCGTCTCGTGGATGACCTGACCGCGAGTCCCGCCTTCGTGCTCGGTCGCCGGACCGACATCCTCGGGTGGAATCGCGCTGGCTGCCGCCCTGGTGACCGACTTCGGACAGATCCCGCCTCAGCACCGGACCTACGTCAGGCTGCTGTTCACCGACCCCGCGATGCGCACGCTCTACCCGGACTGGGAGAACGTCGCGCGGAGGGCTGTCGCGCAACTGCGGACCGAGGCGGCACGTACTCCGGGCGATCCGCGGATGAGCACCCTGGTCGGCGAACTGTCCACCCGGGACGAGCACTTCAGAACGTGGTGGGGCGCCGACGCCGTCGCCGGCCGCGGGGTGGGAGCCAAGGACCTGAACCATCCGGTGGTCGGCGCCCTGACTCTCGACTGGGACACCCTCACCAGCGCGGCCGACCCCGAACAGCACCTCGTCGTGTGGACCGCCGAACCCGGCAGCCGCTCCGACGACTCCCTACGCCTGCTGGCGTCCTGGGCAGCAGGGGACCAAGTCATCCGGGGATGAATCTGTCCCTGTTCGGCCCGGACGACCGCTGCAACTGTGGCGGAGCAATCACCGCCAAGGAGCCTGCACATGTCCGACTCACCGAACACCACCCTGGTCCGCCGGCTGTACGACTCCGGCATGGCCCCCGAGGTCACCGCCGAGATCATCTCCCCCGACCTGGTCTGGGACATCACCCCCGGCTTCCCCCACAGCGGGATCTACCACGGCTGGGAGAGCGTCAGCCGGGACTTCTTCGGCAAGCTGATGCCGGAGTACGAGTCCTTTGCCGGCCACGCGGAGCAGTTCTTCGCCACCACCGACGACCACGTCGTTGTCCTCGGCCACTACCACGTCGTCAGCAAGGCCGGGACCGAGGCCGACGCCCGCTTCATCCACCTGTGGACGGTCCGCGACGGCAAGCTCACCCACCTGCGGCAGGCCGCCGACAGCCACGTGGTGCGCGAAGCCCTGAGCAGCTGACCCCACCGCGCATCACCCAATCTGAAGGAGCATTTCCATGGCAAAGATCCTCTTCGTCATCACCGCCGCCACCCACTGGACCTTGGCGGACGGATACCGTCAGCCGGCCGGCTTCTGGGCTGAGGAGGCCCTCGGCCCGTACGCCGTCTTCAAGGAAGCCGGATACGAGATCGCGGTGGCCACCCCGGGCGGGGTCCCGCCGACGGCCGACGCGCTCAGCCTCACGCCCGACTTCAACGGCGGCCCCGAGGGTGCCGAGCAGATGAAGGCGGCGCTGCGTGACGCGACCGAACTGGCCAACCCGCTGCGCATCGAGGACGTCCGGATCGACGACTACGACGCCGTCTTCTACCCGGGCGGCTGGGGCCCGATGGAGGACCTGCCCGACAACGCCGAATCGGGCCGGCTGCTCACCGAGTGGCTCGCCTCCGGCAAGCCGCTGGCTCTGGTGTGCCACGGTCCAGCAGCGCTCCTGGCCACCGTCGACGCCGACGGCAAGTCCCCGTTCCACGGCTACCGCCTGACCGGGCTGTCGCAACGCCGAGGAAACCCTGAACGGCCTCGCCGGACGGGCCAAATGGCTGCTGCAGGACCGCCTGGTCGCCGACCTCGGCGCGGAGTACCGCGAGGCCGCGCCCTTCACCTCGCACGTCGAGGTGGACCGCACCCTCTACACCGGCCAGAATCCCGGCTCAGCCGTCCCGCTGGCCCAGGAACTTCTCAAGGCCCTCAGCTGACGCCGCGCCGCCGGCAGGCGCCAGCCAGGGAGAGAACTCTCCCTGGGACATCCCCCACCCCCGTGCGACGCTGATGGCATGAACCGCGATCTCCACCGCACCGATCTCGGCGCGTTCCTCAAAGCACGCCGCGCCGAGCTCGACCCAGCCTCCGTCGGTCTGCCCGACGCAGGTCCGCGGCGGGTCGCGGGCCTGCGCCGCGAGGAGGTCGCCGTGCTGGCCGCCATCAGTACCGACTACTACTCCCGCCTCGAGCAGGGACGGATCCAGGCGTCGCCATCGGTCCTGGAGTCCCTTGCCCGGGTACTGCGCCTGGACGACGACCAGCGCGTCTACATGTACGAGCTCGCGGCCACGCACGACTACCGGCCACCCCGTCGCGTCCCGCGCCCCAAGGTCCAGCCCCAACTCCAGCGAATGCTCGACGATCTGGCGCTGACGCCGGCGTTCGTCATCGGTCCCCGCACCGAGATCGTCGCCTGGAACGCCTTGGGCGCCGCCATGATCACCGACTTCGAGCAGATCCCCGAGAAGCAGCGCTACTACATCCGGCTGCTCATCACCGACCCAGCAATGCGCGAGCTCTACGCGGACTGGGAGGGAGTCACCCGGCTAGCCATTGCCCAGCTGCGGATGCACAACGCGAACAACCCGGGCGATGCGAAGCTGGCCGAACTCGTGGGCGAACTCTCCGTTCAGGACGACCCAGTTCCGGCAGTGGTGGGCCGCACACGACGTCGCCACCCGCGACACCGGGCGCAAACACCTGCGCCACCCCGTCGTCGGCGACCTGCACCTCGACTGGAACGCCGTCACCTGGGCCGCCGATCCCGACCTGCAGATCATCGTCTGGACCGCCGAGCCGGGCACGGCCACGTACGACGGCCTGCGGCTGCTGGCTTCCTGGGCCGCCGACCCCGCCCGCACCGTCAGCGGTCGCCGGACATGACGACCCGCCGCTCACCGAAAGGAGGGTGGGCACTGTGAAGCGCGTGACCTGGCTCGAGCTGTTCTTCGATCTCGTCTTCGTCTTCGCCGTCACCTCCGCGGCGGAACTGGTGCACCACGATCACTCGTGGCTGGGGGTCTTCCGCGCGCTCGTCGTCTTCATCCCGGTCTTCTGGGTGTGGGTCGGTGGCACGATGCACGCGAACCTGCACGAGATCGACACCGTTCGAGGACGGCTCGGCATGTTCGGTGTCGCCTTCTGCGGCCTGGTGCTCGGACTGTCCTTGCCCGGGACCTTCGAGGGCACCGCCCTCTGGTTCGGCTGCACCTACTGGGCGGCCAGACTCGTCCTGCTGCTCGCGATCCAGGGCCTGCCGCATCGCGCCGCCTTCACCACCTTCACCGTCGGCGCCTTCCTCACCGGGCCGCTCTTCGTGGCGGGAGCCCTCCTGCCACCGGCAGGGCGTACCGCGGTCTGGGCCGTCGCCGCGCTGATCGACCTCAGCGTTCCGTTCCTGGCCCGCAAGCGGCTCAGCTCCGCACCCTTCGACGCATCGCACGTCGCCGAACGCTTCGGACTCTTCGTGATCATCGCGCTGGGGGAAACGGTCATCGAGACCGGAGCCGCCGCCGCGGAACACGACCTCGACGCCCTCAGGCTCGCCGCACTCGCCGTCGCCTTCGCCGTCTGCTGCGGGATGTGGTGGGTGTACTTCGCCTTCTCCGCCCCAGCCATCCACGATGCGATCGAATCGTCGACAGCGCGGATAGAGATCATCCGGCCCGTGCTCTCCTACGGCCATCTGGTGCTCATCGCCGGGATCATCGCCATCGCGGCAGCGATCGGTACCGCCGTACGGGACCCAGCAGAGCCGCTACACCTCGACGAAGCTGCCCTGCTGTTCGCCGGCACCTGCGTTTATCTCGGCGCGTTCGCCTTCACCCGGTGGCACATGTTCCACACCCTGGCCACGCCCAGACTGGTCGCTGCCGCGGCCTGTCTCGGGCTCATCGCGTTCGCGCCCAGAGTCCCGGCCCTCGCCTCCGTCGCGCTGCTGGCAGCACTGCTGATCGTCCTCAACGTCGTCGAGCACCGCGTCGTCCCAAGAACCCTGCACCGCACCACCTGAGCAAGTCCGCCGCCCACGACCGAACTGATGACGAACCCCTGTCAACGCTGATCTCGACGAGACGGCGGCAACCTTTTTGCCTTCGGCGGCAACTGGGGGTGGACGTCGACTCGATCAACCGGACGGATGGGCATGAGGACAACGAAGCATGGCGCGGAGCATGTGCCGAAGGAGCACGGGTTGGCTGTGGGTATTCCGGTGGCTCTGCTGGCCGTCGGGGTAGCGGTCTGCCTGGTGGCCGTGTTCCTCACCAGGAGCGGTGATGCGCCCCGCCGCACCTCCGGTTCGTCCGCCACCGCCGTCAAGTCGAGCGTCCCGCGTGATTCCGGCTCTCCGGACGCGACGGCCGACACCACGACCGCACCGACCCGGCCGCCGGTCACGAGCCCGCCGCCCTCGCCCCGTACGCCGACGCCCTCGGCCGCCAGCAAGACGCCTGCGGCTCCCCGCACCCCGCGCGTGGCTCCCAGTACTCCGCGCCCGACATCCGCGGGGAAGTCGCGGGATCCTTGGCGGGACGGATCAAGCCCGCCGTCCGCTACCCCGGCGTCGCGACCGCCTACGAGGCAGGTGACGGTAACGGTGCCTGCCTCTACGGCCCGTCCGACGTGACCTGATGATCGCGGCGATGAACCACACCGACTACGAGTCGGCCAAGGCCTGCGGGGCGCTACGTACTGGTCCGCGCCGCCAACGGGGCCTCGATCACGGTGCGGATAGTCAACGAGTGCCCGCTGCCCTGCGCACCCGGGCAACTCGACCTCAGCCACGCAGGCCTTCGCCAAACTCGCCAAGCTCTCCGTCGGCCGGCTCCCGATCACCTGGACGCTGCTGAGCCCCGCCGCGTCCGGCACGATCTCCATCCGCTACAAGGACGGGTCCAGTCAGTACTGGTGCGGCATCCAGGCGATCGGTCACCGCAACCCGTTGGCCGCGCTGGAGGTCAAGACCGCCAAGGGCTGGCGAAAGCTGCACCGCACCGACTACAACTACTTCCTCTCCCCGGACGGCAGCGGATGCGGGAAAGCGATCAGGATCACCGACATCTACGGTGAGCAGCTGACCATCGACGGGATCGCCATCAAACCGGACGTCGCGCAGCCGACCCGGGTCCAGTTCAGCCGGCATTGACCGGGCGGCCCATTCAGCGTCAGGTCACCGCGATCGCCGTACGGCAGCCGGTGCGGGGCACTGTTACGCTGCGGCCGATTGTTAACGCGCACATCGCAGGGAGAGGGCGACCGAGGGAGATGCTCCTCGACGACGCGTCCGCGGAGTTCCACGACTTCTTCGAACGCCACCACGCCGAACTGGCGCGTCTCGCCCACCTCCTGACCGGCGAGAAGGACGCGGCCGACGACCTCGCCGCCGATGCGCTGGTCGCCCTGTGGCAGCGCTGGGACCGGCTGAAGGCAGCGCAACACCCGGTCGCCTATGCCCGCGGCGTAGTGGCGAATCTGGCGCGGGAACGGATCCGGAGTACGGTCCGCGAGCGACGGCGAGTGGCGCTGTTCTGGTCACGCAGTACGGAACATGTGGACGGGCCGGACGTTGCGGTCGTGCTGGACGTCCGGGCCGCACTCACCCGGCTGCCGTTCCGCAAGCGGGCGTGCGTAGTACTGCGCCACGCCTTCGACCTGTCGGAGAAGGACACCGCCGCGGCGCTGGGCATATCGGTCGGTACGGTGAAAAGCCAGACCTCGAAGGGGATGGCCGAGCTGGAACGGCTGCTCGGCGCAGAAACAGTCGGCCAGCTCACGACAGGAAGGAGGAACCGGTGAACGAGGAGATCAACCGACGGCTGCGCGAGGCCGCCGAGGCCCACGAGCCCAACCGCGCAAGGATCCTGGCACGCGTCGAGCGCGGCGTGGCCGACCCCACCGTCCGGCACCGCAGACCTTCGATCGTGAGGTCACGGCAGCAGTGCAGCGATCGTCGGGCTCGTCGCCGCCGCCACGCTGGCGACCGGTGGTCTCGCTGTTGCCGCCATCGGCGGAACTCCGTCGCAGCCGGCCGTCGCACCCACTCCCACCGTCCCGCCCCCGACCGTCACCACCACTCCGACGCCATCGGCCCGCGCCACCAGCACCACCACCAGCAGCAGCACGGCCCCGACCACCCCCGCAGCTCGCGCCCGACTCCGCCGCCCAGCAGCCGGTTCCAGGACGGGCCGCTGTGGTCCCAAGGCTCGATTGACCCGAAAAGCATCATCTACTGGGCCCAGAGCGACCTGATCCTCAAGACCACCCAGCCGCTCACCTCGCTCACCGTGGAACTGCGCATTGCCCAGACCGGCGGCGTACAGGCGACCGGCAACTGGCGGACCCTGCCGAGCGAAGACTTCACCGTCACTGTTCAGGAGTCCGGCGGTGCAGTGCTCTACCGCTGGGTTCTCAAGCCAGGCCGCACCGTGCCGGTCGGACAGCACGAGTTCGCTGCGCAGTACAACCACGCCGCCGGCATCCGCACGGGCAAGCGCGACAGCTACCGCGTCCACGCCAAGAGCTCAGGCGGCCTCAGCACGGTCTCCGGAGGGTTCACCCACGGGTAGTTGCGAGACCTTGGCATGGGGTGTTGGGGGGTGTTGACTTTTTGCCGGAGGGGTTCGTCCTATCAGGGGGAAGGTCGAAGTGGCATTCGCATGCGTTGTGGGCGACGAAGTCAGCATCTACGCCGTGACCGGCGACGGCTCGCTGTTGTGGTACCGCGACGAGTTGCGCGACGGCACCAACGGGCCGGGAGCGGAACGCGGCTGGGCAGCCAACAGCGGACAGCAGATCGGGCAAGGCTGGAACACCTTCAAACACGTCTTCTCCGGCGGCAACGGCATCATCTACGCCATCAGCCGGAAACTCCGCGACGGCACCACGCGCCACCGGTGCAGCCGCGGCAACGGCTGGAACACCTTTACGGCCATCGTCACGCCTGGAGACGGCAGCGGCATCATCTACGCGATCACGGCACCGCGACTGCGCGACGGCACCAACGGCCCTGGCGCAGAACGCGGCTGGGCAGCCAACAGCGGGCACCAGATCGGGCTCGGCTGGAACATCCAGCCGGACACCCGGGTCGAGGGATACGCAGTACCGCTCAGCGTTGTTCGAGGCGGTGAGGTGGAATTGAAGCTCAGCTCTCGTGGATCGATCTCGGCAACAGTGCAGGCCTACCGCCTTGTAGAGCTCGCGGACGGATCAGTGGGCGAACCCGTCGGTGAGCCGATGACGGTCGCAGTCAGCGCCCAGGCGTCCGCTGCCACCGCCTGGCAGGACGGCTGCGGCTGGGACACGACCGCCACCCTTGCCATCGACTCAACCTGGCCGTCGGGCCTGTACTCCGCGCGCGTCACGCCGGCCGACGGTACGCCGTACGACGTGGTCTTCGTCGTGCGACCGGAGCCCGGCTCCACCCCCGCCTCGATCCTCCTGATCGCCAACACCAATTGCTGGAACGCCTACAACGCCTGGGGTGGCCGCTCGAACTACAGCGTCGCCAACACCGGTGTGACCCTCAGCTTCGAGCGGCCCAATCCGGAAACCGCTCCGGACGCCCGTACCGAAGGCGGCTGGGTCAGCAACCATCTCACCGCCGCCGAGGTCTGGATGCTGAGCTGGCTGGAACAGCAGGGGTACACCTTCGACATGTGCTCCGACGCCGACTTCCACGACGGGACATGCGACCCGTCGGACTACAAGGCCGTCCTGCTGAGCACCCATCCGGAGTACTGGTCACAGCCGATGGCGGCGCGGCTCGACGCCTACCTCGGCGGTGGCGGTCATCTGATCTACCTCGGCGGCAACGCGGTGTTCCGTACCGTCGAATACTCCGCTGACCGATCGGCGATGACCACGGGCGCCGATCCGGCCCATTGGTGCGCCGTCGCCTGGCAGGACGACGGTCCGCTGCCGCGTCCGCTGCTCGGCGTCGCCTACGACGTCGGTGCCGACGGCAACTATCCCGCGCGCGGCGGCTTCGTCGTCGACGACGCCGGCCACCGATTCTTCGCCGGGACCGCGCTCGCCAACGGTCAGCTCTTCGCCACCGCCGGCCGCAACGGCGGCGGGGCGTGCGGCTGGGAGGTGGACAGCGCCTCCGGGGCGTTCGTCGGTGGACCAGCCGCCAACGGCGTCGAGATCCTCGCCCACGGTGAGCTCGTCACGGCGGCCGGGTACGGCGGCGACATCGTCTACAGCGAGACCACCGGCGGCGGCTTCGTCTTCGCGATCGGTTCCATCACCGTCACCGGCGGCCTCGGCTACGACCAGGCCCTGGACCGGCTGATCCACAACGTCCTGGACGAAGCGGTCGCCGACTGAACTCGTAGGGTATGGGAGTTGCGCACCCACGCGTAGGGCGCGTTGCTCGATCGGGCGACGGTCGTGGTGATAGAACTCGCCAGCGGACGACGCTGACCAGTCGTCTCCCCTTCCCCGAAGTGAGTGCTGCACCCGCCGATGACGTCTGCCGTCCGTCCTTCTGCCCTGCTCGTCTCCCTGGTTCTCCTCAGCACTGGTTGCACCGCCCTCGAACCACAGCCGGCCGAACCTGCCGGTACGTCGGCCAGCTCGATCCGGGCCGAACTCGCGACCGTGAAGGTCGTCGCGAGCCGCCCGAAGGTGAAGGGCTACGACCGCGAATGCGGCACGAAGGGCGCCTGCTCCTTCGGCCAGGCCTGGTCCGACGACCACGCCGGCGCGGGAGGTCACGATGGTTGCGACACCAGGAACAACGTCCTGGCCAAGCAACTGACCGACGTGACCTACAAGTCCGGATCGAAGCAGTGCGTGGTGATGTCCGGTCAGCTGCTGGATCCCTACACCGGCCGGACGATCAGCTTCCGCAAGGCGGCGGCCAGCAAGGTGCAGATCGACCACATCTACCCGCTGTCCCGTGCCTGGGATCTCGGCGCATCGGCCTGGCCGGCCCAGCGCCGGGTGGACTTCGCGAACGACCAGGCCGACAACCTGCTCGCCGTCGACGGCTCGACCAATGCCAGCAAGTCCGACCAGGGTCCCGGCGAGTGGCTGCCGCTCAACAAGGCCTTCCGCTGCACCTACGTGGCCCGCTACCTGCACGTCGCCGCGAAGTACAAGCTCCCGATCACCCGCGACGACCAACGCGCCGCCCAGACCCTCGCCCCGACCTGCAGCTGAGGCAGGCTCACGGAGCCGCGAGAGTGAGGTGGACCGAGGAGCCGGCGGGGAGGTTGGGGTGGATGGTGAGCCTGCCGCCGGCCGCTTCGGCGCAGCGGCGGGCGATGTCGAGGCCGAGGCCGGTGGAGCCTCGGTCGGAGCGGCCGCGTTCGCCAGCTCCAAGGGGGATGCCAGGGCCTTCGTCGGCGACGACGATCAGTACGCCGGGGTGCCCGCCGACCTGCTGACTCGTGAGGATGATGCGGGCCGGAGTTCCGTCGGGAGTGTGCGCAACCACGTTCTCCACCAGGGCATCCAGGGCGGCGCCGAGGTCCTCGGCCGATGACCTGACCTCGGCCGGTGGGTCCGGTAGGACGAGGGTGAGTTCGCGACCCTGGTCTTCGAACAGTGGTTCCCAGAAGGCTGCTCGCTGACGAGTGACCGCTACTGCGTCGCAGTGCGGGACACGGCCTTCGCGTTGCGGCCTGCGCGCTGCGCTGATGACCGCCGTGAGGGTTCGCTCGAGGCTGTTGACCTGGAGGTTCAGCTCCTCGGCGCGGTCGCGGTCGGGGAGCGCCTCGACCTGGAGGCGGAGCGCGGTCAACGGCGTACGGAGTCGGTGTGACAGGTCCGCGACGGCTTCGCGTTCGACCGCGATGACCTCGTCGATGCGGTCGGCCAGGCCGTTGAGGGCAGCGCCGACCTTGGCGACTTCGGTCGGGCCGGTGGTGGGTGCCCGGGCGTCGACATCGCCCTTGGCGAGGCGTTCCGCAGTACGGGCGGTTTCTTCCAGCGGCCGGGCGAGGCGTCGGGAGACGACTTCGGCGCCGACGATGCTGAGAAGGAGGACGAGCAGGCTGCCGGCGAGCAGGACGAGCAGCTGCGGCACCAGACCGTCGTACAGCTGGGCGGAGGTCAGGTAGAGGCAGACCGACGCGGGGCCGTTCTTGGTGTCGACGGAGACGTCGGTCGCCTTGCCGCCGCCGACGTCGCGGAACGACGCGTCCGAGATCTTGGGCGGCTTCTTGTCGTCGTTGTCGCCGTCGTCAGGTCCGCCCTGGAAATCCTTGGGAGTCGGTACGCCGCCCGGCGGCGCGTCGCCCAGCGTCGTACCGTCGGGCATCCGGACCGAGATCCGGCCGGGGCCCTGACTGCTGATGCCTGCCAGGTAGGTCTTGATCTCGTCCTGCGTGTGGTTCTTCTCGCCCACGTAGTACGCGACTGCCTCGGCGCGGGTGCGCGCGTTCTTCAGCGACTCGTCGACGGCCGCGCTGCGCATCAACCAGGTCAGCGGGATCGCGAACGCGAGCACCACCAGGGTGGTCATCCCGACCGAGAGGAACATGATCCGGCGGCGCATCGTCAGACCTCCGCGAGCTTCACACCGACGCCGCGGACGCTGTGCAGAAAGCGCGGAGCGGCTGCTGTTTCACCGAGCTTGCGGCGCAACCAGGAGAGATGGACGTCGACGGTCCGGTCGCCGCCACCCCACGGCAGGCCCCAGACCTCGGCGAGCAGCTCGCGCTTGGTGACGACCGCGCCGGGGCGCCTGGCCAGCGCGACGAGGAGGTCGAATTCCTTGCGGGTCAGGTCGACCGGCTTCCCGTCGACGGTGACCTCGCGGCTGCGCGGGTCGATCGAGAGACCGCCGAGGGTGAGGGCGGCCTCTTCTTGCTGGTCGTTGGCGCCGCGCCGGAGTACGGCCCGGATGCGCGCGTCGATCTGGGCCGAGCTGAACGGCTTGATCACGTAGTCGTCCGCGCCCGCGTCGAGCAGGCGGACCACGCTGGCGTCGTCGTCGCGGGCGGTCGCCACGATCACGGGTACGTCGCTGACGGCGCGCACCATGGCGAGCACATCGCGCCCGTCGAGATCAGGCAGACCGAGATCGAGCAGCATCACGTCGGGCCGGTCCCGGGCGACCGAGGCGACCCCGTCGGCACCGGCGGCCAGCGCCGTGACGACATGCCCGGCCGCCGTCAGGGACTTCCCCAACGAGGTCCGAATCGCATCATCGTCCTCCACCAGCAACACCCTCGCCATGCCTTGAGCGTAGACGCAGAGCCACAGCCCGCACGGCGTACGCGACGCCGGCGGGTGGTTGAGGCGGCGGCGCGGGGATGTACCTGAGGCACTGACCTTCGCGCGTCGGCTCCGACTACCCAGGCGGGGTGGGCGGGGTTTGGGCGGACGCTGAGCCGGGTTGATCAGTGTTGGCGGTCCGGGGTCAGGTCTCCAGGGCGGGTTTGGGGGCGCGGAGGCCGGTGGCGCGGAGTTCGAGGTCGGCTAGTCGGGCGATCACGGTGGAGTCGCCCTCGCGCCAGGCGGCGACCGGGTCGGCGGAGATCTTCGCGAGCTTGTGCATCGGCTGGTTCGCCATCGCCCGGAGCGCGAACAGATCCAGATCGGCCGCGTTGTCGATGAACTTCCGCGCCGCGGTCGCCCGCCGCGAGAACCGGATCCGCCGCGGCAACCAGATCAGCAACGCGAACAACACCGGCAACCCGATCGTCACCCCGGCCAGCAGATAGGCCAACTGCTCCACCGCATGCGCCTGATCCCGCCCCGCCTCAGCCAGCCGCGCCGCCGCCTTCGCAGCCCCGTCGATCGGCGCCCGCAACTGATCCCCCACCACCGGCACCTTGCCCACCGGCTCGGACATGTTGTGCAGATCCCCCGCCAACCCGTCCCCGGCTTCGGCAGCCTTCCGCCCCGGATACCCCAACGCATTGGTGATCTTGAAAACCGTCAACCCCAACGCAGTACAGAACGCAATCCAGGCAACCAGCATCAGATCCCCGAACACCTGCCCAAACCGCTGCGCCCCCACATCCGAGTAGAGCTTCACGTCCGCTTCCCTTCTCAACCGGTCCGGACCGTCCAGAGCCCCGTGTCGGAGATACCTCAGCAACACCAGTGCCCCGCCCACTCCCTCGCGACACTACTGACTCACAGCGCCTCGAAGAGCTACTGTCGGCGTGTGTTGGGGGTTGAGGTGGGCGGGGTGTTCGACGGGGTCGCGTACTCCGGCGACGGTGCCGTCGTGCTGGTTGACGGGGAGCGGATCGCGGCGGTGTTGCCGCGTGGTGGGGAACTGCCTGCTGGGTGTGAGGTTGTGCGGTATGAAGGCGCGACGTTGCTGCCCGGGCTGATCGACGTACATGTGCATCTGTGTTGTGACGGTGGGCCTGGAGCGCTCGATCGGATTCCTGAGGCCAGTGATGACGAACTGGTCGCGGTGATCGAGGAGTCGCTGACGGTCCAGCTGGCGGCCGGCGTGACGGCGGTGCGGGATCTGGGCGACCGGTCGTGGGCCGTGGTCGATTGGCGTACTGCGGGCGACCGGTCGGCTTTCCCGACGGTCGTGGCGAGCGGACCGCCGATCACAGTTCCGCGCGGGCACTGTTCGAACATGGGCGGCGCGGTCTCCGGGCTCGACGAGTTGCGGCGTGCGGTGCACGAGCGCGCCGAGCGCGGTGCCGACTTGGTGAAGATCATGGCGAGCGGCGGCGTCAACACGCCCGGCACGGATCCGGCGGCAGTTCAGTTCAGCGCCGAGGACCTGACGGCCGTCGTGAACGAGGCGCGGGCTGTCGGGCTGCCGGTGGTCGCGCATGCCCATTCCCTGCAGTCGATCAAGAACGCCCTCGCGGCAGGTGTCGACGGGATCGAGCACTGCTCGTTCCTGGTCGCAGAGGGCATCGACGTAGCTGACGACGTGGTCGCCGAGCTGGTTTCATCCCGTACTACGGTGTGCCCCACGCTCGGGATCAAACCCGGCGCGGTCCCGCCACCCGCAGTACAGGAGATGTTGCGCCGCAGCGGTGGGGACCTCGACTCGCGCAACCGCCTCTTCGGCAAACTCCACCAGGCAGGCGTTCGCCTCGTCTCCGGCTCCGACGGCGGCATCAACCCCGGCAAGTCCCACGGCATCCTCCCGGAATCCATCATCGGCATGGTCACCGGCGGAATCCCCCCACTCGCCGCCCTGACCTCCGCCACCTCGTTCGCCGCAACAACCTGCGGCCTAGGCAACACCCACGGCCGCATCCTCCCCACCTACACCGCCGACTTCGTCATCGTCCCCGGCAACCCCACCACCGACATCACCACGCTCCGAGCACCACTAGCCGTCTACCTCGGCGGCCGCCGCCAGTAGATCGCCCTCGGCCGTCTACCCTGCGCGTACGTCGCGTTCGACCTGCTTGCCGCGGCACTCGCCGCCCCTGAGGTCCGGCCGACGCCGTCGCCCGCCACTGGATCGCGACTCGCGACCGGACCACCTGGGTGCATGACTTGAGCACTCCGAGGCGACGGCTTTGCTCATCCGGTGCACAAAGTGGCAGGGCCACGCCGCTGCACCCAGAACCGCGCCAGAATGAGTCGCACCTGTCTCGGTGGCGGCCTGTCGGATTCGGGGTGGGGTGTTCGTAGAGGTGGTGAAGGCGGGGACTGGCTCCGCTCATGACGTCTGGAGGCAGCATGCGGCTTCTTCTTACTTCCGCTGGTATCAGGAACGCGAGTATTCGCAGCGCGCTGGTCGAGCTCCTGGGTAAACCGATCGCTGAGTCCAACGCGCTCTGTATCCCGACCGGCATGTACGGGCATCCCAGCCTCGGTCCGGGAGAACGCGTCTGGCGCTTCGTCAGCGGGCAGGAGCCCGGCTGCCCGATGGTCGAGTTGGGGTGGAAGTCCGTCGGAATACTCGAGCTCACCGCGCTACCCAGCCTCGATGAGGACCACTGGATCCCCCAGGTCCGCGAGGCAGACGTGCTGCTGGTGTCGGGCGGAGACGCCTTGTACCTGCACCACTGGATGCGGGAGTCCGGATTCGCTGATCTCATCCCGTCGCTGAGCGAGACCGTGTACGTCGGGTTGAGCGCCGGGAGCATGGTGATGACGCCGCGCATCGGAGCGGACTTCGTCGGCTGGAAACCGCCCGCCGGCGACGACAGCACGCTCGGCCTGGTCGACTTCTCGATCTTCCCGCATCTGGACCACGAGCACATGCCGGACAACTGCCTCGCCAACGCGGAGAAATGGGCGGCCACACTCCCCAACCCGTCGTACGCAATCGACGACGAAACCGCCATCAAGGTCACCAACGGCACCGTCGAACTCATCTCCGAAGGCCACTGGAAACACCTCCCCTAGCCCCCGCGCCGTGCGCGAACGGGCCTGACGTGGCGCTGACCTGGTCAAGGCAACCTGCTCTTCGGCAGACTTCACCAGGCAGGCGTCCGGCTGGTCTCCGATTCCGACGGCGGCATCAGCCGGCAAACCCACGGCATCCTCCCGGAGTCGTTGATAGGCATGGTCAGCGGCGTGCCGACTCCGATGCGCTCACCTCGCCCTCCCGAATGCGTGCCGCAGCTGCAATCCTGAGCCATGATGAAGATCATGTTGTGCGGCGCCTCTGACATGGAAGATGTGGCAACGCAGTTCACCCAGGTCACCCGGGGTCTCGGCGCGGAGCCGCTGCACTACCTCTCCGGGGAGATCAGCTACCTGAACAGCGCCACGGCCAGCTGGATCAACAACTCACGTGACACCGTTTCCAGCGTCGATCTCTGCATATTCGTGATACTCCGCAGATACGGCGATATCACCTGGAACACAGAGCTGAAGGAAGCAGTCGGTGGAGGCAAGCCATTCATAATACTTTGCCTCAGCTCAACCTATAGCAAGTATTTGACGCTCACCCGCGACGTACCCGACCGCAACGCCATCTCGGATCCATCGACCCGCCAACTGCTAGAGGTTCTGACAGATCTTGAAACTGAGCGCCAGTTGACGATCGTCCAGTTCGATCAAGCGAACTTTGCGGATGTGTACCGCCGGGAAGTCTCGAAATTGTTCTCCATCGGGCTCAACGCACTCCAGGCCCGCCTGCAACGAGAAGCGCTCTCGGCCATCCTCCTGTCCTCGGCCAGTCTCTCCATGAGCGAACTGGTGGCGGCGGAAGAGGTCGCGCTGGACGAGTTCGAGGACAAGAATTTCCGCAAGCGAGCCATCACGGCGCTGGTCGAGCGGGACGCGGCAAGTCCTGACACGGCCGCAGCGCTCATCGCAAGCCGGGAGCAAGGTGTTCAGCGGCTCGCCGTTCACCATCTCGCCAAGCTGTACCGCCAGCGGCCACCCGACCCTGATTTCCTCGCCGATTGCGTGGCTCTGGCCAACGAGAGCGACGATGTCGGCGTCATCCGTCGACTGGTACCCGCCCTCTTCAGCCTTGACACCTCTATGGCCGTGGAGGCACTCACCGAGCTCGACCTGTCCGAGATCGGAACCCGCAGGAAGTTGGCGAGTGAACTGGAGGAACACGAAGGAGAGCTTCTCGATCCCCGCACCCGCGCCCTCGCAATAGACCTGTTGGACCGCTGCGCTCAAGACACCAAAGATGTCGGCTGGCTTGCCCGTTGTCGCGCCTACGTGGAGCGCCTGAGGTTGACACTCCCGTCCGACCCGCCTGCCTGACTCGGCGATTCCTTCTGGATCACGCCATCTTGCCCGCTCGGATTGCCGCAACATAGACATCGCGGAGCTCCGGGCCGCCCAGCATCTCGGCCAACTGAATATGGACAGCCCAGACCACCGCTCCGTGCATTGTCAGGAAATCGAACATCATGGCCCCATTGAAATCCGGGCGCTCGAACAGGGTGGTCAGCCCGGCCGCAAGATCGTCTCGACCAAGGGCACGAAGGCTCGCATCCGCCTGCGTATGGCAGGTTGCCAGTAGACGCTGCAAGACGACGAACTCACTCACGTCCGCCCCCGGACCGGCTTCGTCGATGTAGGAGTCGATCAACGCAAAGATGTCCGGCGGGTCCACCAAACGGTGATTGTGCACACGCTCGATGGGAGCGACAGACCAATCCGGCCCGGCAGGCTCCGGCCTGTTCCTCCTGAAGAAGCTCATGAAATAGTCCCCCCACAATTGTCAGAAACGGTCCCCACCAACCGGTACATCGACCCGGCAACTGCTGCGTTACTTCTATCGGCAGCATCAGTCGTTCACTTGATTTCGTCTACCGGCCCCGGACCAGGGCCGGGACCACGCA
>CAVUFT010000029.1:0-344902 GCA_963740725.1 uncultured Actinomycetota bacterium | reverse complement strand
GGAAGCGTTCCCGCACCGGGTACTCCCTCACCAGTGCGGTCAACGGCGCGATCAGCGTCCCGTGCTCGCCGAGCGCGAGCAGGGCGTCGTGAAGCTGTTCGACGGCGGCCAGGCGTTCCTCGGCCAGCCGCGGCACCTCGTGCCGGCGCAGCGAGTCCGACTCGACGTCCGCGAACGGCTCACCGCGCCAGCAGTCGAGTGCCTTTCGCAACAACTCGGCCGCGGCCAACGGGTCGTCCGCATCGGATGCCTCGGCCACCAGCCGGCGGAACGTCTGGAGGTCCTCGGGCTCGACGGTGATCAGGTAGCCGTTGGGCCGGGTCTGGACGACGTCGGCGCCGACGTACTTGCGCAGCCTGGCGACGTAGTTCTGCACTGTCGGCTTCGGGTTCGAAGGTGGCGAGTCACCCCAGACCGCGTCGACGAGCTACCCGCCGCCGGAGGCACCCGGCCGGACCGGGCCAGCAACACCGCGAGCAGTGTCCGCACCCGGGCGGGCAGATCGCCGCCGGCCCCAGCGGCTGCGATCGCCTCGACCGGCCCCAGGATCTTCGAACTCCACAGCACTCCCGTCGACCTTGCCCCGGCCCCAGTCTGCCGGATGGCGGGGGCGCGGGATCACCGCCTGGTGCGTCCGTGTCGGTTCCGTGAAAACATCCGGCATGGCCAACTACGGCGATCATCAGTTGAGCATCTACGTGCAGGGGATGTTCCAGAACACCCGGCCGGAGATCACCACCGACCTGTCCCGGCTGGAGTCCCAGGCGGCGGCGAACCTGTCGGCCGAGGCGATGGGCTACATCGTCCCGAGCGCCGGCAGCGGTTCGACGGCACGGGCGAACCTGGCCGCCTTCGACCGCTGGCGGCTGGTCCCCCGGATGCTCCGCGGTAGTACGGAGCGGGACCTGTCCTGCACGGTGCTCGGCACCAAGATGCCCGCGCCGGTGGTGATCGCGCCGGTCGGCGTGCAGACGCTCGCGCATCCCGAGGGTGAGCTGGCGACCGCGCGAGCGGCAAGCGCGCTCGGGCTGACCTACACGCATTCCACGCAGGCCAGCCATTCGATCGAGCAGATCGAGGCCGACAGCAAATGGTTCCAGCTGTACTGGCCGACCGACAAGGACGTCTGCCTCAGCTTCCTGCAGCGCGCCAAGGCCAGCGGGTACTCCGTGCTCCTGCTCACCCTCGACACCGGAACGATCGGCTGGCGGCCGGCCGACCTGGATCGCGGCTTCCTGCCGTTCCTGAAGGGCGAGGGACTGGCCAACTACTTCAGCGATCCCGCGTTCCAGGCCAAGCTGGCCAAGCCGATCGCGGAGGACCCGACCGCCGCGGTCATGCACTGGGCGCAGATGTTCCCGAACGTCGGCCTGGGCTGGGACGAACTGTCCTTCCTCCGCGACAACTGGGACGGCCCGATCGTGCTCAAGGGCATCACCTCGGTCGATGACGCCAAGCTCGCCGCGGAGCACGGCGTGGACGGCATCGTCGTGTCGAACCACGGCGGCCGCCAGGTCGACGGCGCGATCGCGGCCCTCGATGCCCTGCCCGCGATCGCGGACACGGTCGGCGAGCAGGTCACCGTCCTGTTCGACTCCGGCGTCCGCACCGGTTCGGATGCCGCGAAGGCGCTGGCCCTTGGCGCCAAGGCGATCCTGCTCGGCCGCCCGTTCCTCTACGGCCTGGCGCTGGCCGGTCAGGCCGGAGTCGAGCACGTACTGCGGTGCCTGCTGGCCGAGCTCGATCTCACCCTCGCCCTCTCCGGCTACGCCAACCACCGCGAGCTGAACCGCGACTCGGTCCGGTACCGCATGAAGGCCGTCGTCTTCGATCTCGACGACACCCTGTTCGACCACACCACCTCGGCCACCAACGCCGTCCGGAGCTGGGTCACCGAACTCGGCGTCGCACCGACCGACGAGCTGATCACGCAGTGGTTCGAGATCGAGCGGCGCAGCTTCGACGCCTGGCTCGCGGGCACCTTCACCCATCAGGGGCAACGCCGGGCCCGGCTCCGGGAGTTCCTGCCGCTGCTCGGGCAACCGGTGCCGTCCACGGAAGACGAGCAGGACAAGGCGTTCGAGCTCTTCCTCGGCTGGTACCGCCAGAACTGGGCCGCGTTCGCCGATGCGCGACCGGCACTGGAAGTTGCCCAGAGCAACGGCTGGCGGATCGGCGTACTGACCAACGGCAGCACGCTGCAGCAGAACGCGAAACTCGAGAAGATCGGGTTGGCGGAGCTGGTCGACGTGGTCTGCACCTCGCAGAGCCTCGGGTACAGCAAGCCCGCAGTACAGGCGTATCAGCTGACCTGCGAGGCGCTCGGGGTCGATCCGTCCGAGACGCTGATGATCGGCGACAACTTCGACCTCGACGTCCTCGGTGCCCGCGCGGCCGGGCTGACCGCGGAGCACCTGGACCGGGCCGCCGGAGTCACGTTGGACGAGCTGATCCGTCGTACGGCGTAAGCAGGGCGGAGACGCCGGCCCGGACGATCTCGTCGGTCGGCTGCTCGAGCTGCGGCAGGGACATCGCGAGGAAGAGTGTCCCGTTGAAGAAGTTCATCAGCGCCCACGCGTCCCGCTCGGTCAGACTCGACACCGGCTCGCGCGCACAGCTTCACCAGCATCTCCCGCATCGACAGCGCGACCAGGGTGAGTTCGTCCCGCAGCGCCGGCCGGTGACTGCTCTCCAGCAGCAGAGCCATCATGGCCAGCTGCTTCGGCCGGTCCCGGTTGAGAGCGTTGTGCACCGCGACCACGAAGGCCTCGATGAGTTCGGCGCGATCCAGTCCGTCCGAGACGAGATCCTCGAGCATCTTCATCCGGATCTCCTTGACCCGGTCGACGACGCCCAGCAGCATCGCCTCGCGGGTCCGGAAGTAGCGCGAGGTGTGGTGCCGTCCGGCTCCCCGGCGGCCGCATCGACCGCTCGATGGGTGAGGCCTCTGATCCCGGCCTGCGCGAGCACTCCGATCGCGGCATCGGCCAGCGCGGCTCGCCGCTCGGTGTTCACCGGCCGCATCGGCTCCTCCTCGGGTTCGGCTGGACACCGCCGACCGTACTCGATGCGCACCCCGGCCACCCGGGGTACGCATCGGCGGTGATCAGATGCCGCAGTTGGGTGCGGACCAGGAGTTGGTGGTGCGGATGTCCACGTGGGCGTGGTCGTTGTGGTCCGGGTAGCCAGGCCCGAAGATGCCGCCGAAGCCGTGGTAGCGGGCCTGCTTGGCCAGCGTGCAGAACGAGGGCGACCCGGTCAGGTCGGCGGACCGACCGTACAGGTGTTCGCTGTTGCTCGCGCCGCCGACCGACCGGTTGCACGGGATGCTGCGGAAGCCGCTGCTGATGTTGATCGCGACGTCGCCCAGCGCGTGCCGGAGCGCCTCCAGCTGCCACATGGTCTGCAGCGCATTGGCCTTGGTCGCCGCCTCGGACAGCGGCCCACCGTCGTACCCGCTACCGCCGCAGCCGTCGTCGAGCTCGGCATAGGTGAAGTGGATCGGCGTGCAGTCGTCGTCCTGCAACGCGTAGATCTTGCTGAAGGTCGCATTGCCGGCGACACCATCAGCGGTCAGCCCGTACGCCGACTGAAAGCGCTGCACGGCCGCCTTCGTCGCCGGGCCGAACACGCCATCGGTGGCGATGTGACCGCCGTACGCCGGGTAGCCCGCGACCCGGATCTGCAATTGCCGGACATCCTCGCCGCTGGTCCCCTGACTGAGCGCGCGGCTCCAGGTGTAGCAGCCGTCGGCATGTGCCTTGGTCGCGGTGACGAGCTGGGTGGTGATGCTGGTCGCGAGCATCGCCGCGAAGAGCGCCAGTACGGCGAGGATTCTGGGGAGCCTTCTCTGACTGAGCATGGGTCTACCTCCGGGACGCGAGGGGCGGAACGCGTGGTCACCGCCAGAATTGCGTCACTATCTACCGCTTGGCCAGAGGTCAGAGGAAACTTTTCGACGAACGGGCAACCAATTCCACGGACCGGATGGTCAGCCATCATGTGACCATCGACGACAGCACGCTCACCCTGCGTGCACGGGGGACGGGGCGCCAGGTGACCGCAGCGGAGAGTTTCGACGCCTTCGTGATGGCCCGATCGCGCAAACTGCTGCGCACGGCCTATCTCCTCACCTCGGACCACGCACTGGCCGAAGATCTCGTGCAGACCGCGCTCGCCAAGGCGTGGTTCGCCTGGAGCCGGATCGAGGGCGGTGATCCCGAGCCCTACGTCCGCAAGATCATGGTGAACACCTACTCCACCTGGTGGCGGCGGCGCTGGAACGGCGAGCAGCCCACCGACGAGCTCCCGGAGCACGCCGTACCGGCCCATGCCGAGGAGCCGACGGACATCTGGCGGGCCCTGCAGCGACTCCCCCGGCGGCAACGCGCGGTCGTCGTACTGCGCTTCTACGAAGACCTCTCCGAGGCCGAGACCGCCCGGATCCTGGGCTGCTCCGCCGGCACGGTGAAGAGCCAGACCAGCAAGGCGTTCGCCAAACTCCGCCTCGACCCGGCCCTGCTCGCGGGCACCCCTGCCGACCAGGAGGTCAACCGATGAACCTCACCGACCTGCGCGCCGAACTCGAGACCCGCGCCGCCGAAGCCGACTCCCACCCCACCGACCTGGTCGCCGGCGCCCGCCGCAAGATCCGCCGGACCAAGCAACGCCGCATCGCCGGCGCCCTCACCGGCACCGCCGTCGTCGCCCTGCTGGCGGCCGGCCTGTTCGCTCCCAGCCTGCACTCGACCACTCCCGACCCGGCCCAGCCGCCGCCCGCCGACTACACCAAGGACGGCCTCACCTTCCACGGAGCCGAAGGTCAGGACCGGCTGGAGAAGGCCTGGATCGGCAAGGCCGGCGAGAACCCACTCACCTTCACCTGGACCCCGACCACCGACAACGTGACCCTGCGCAGCATCTGCAGGTCGACCGCCTCCACCCCGAAGTCGATCCGCATCTGGGTCAACGGCCGGCGGATCGCCAACCTCGACTGCCTCAGCGACACCAACGCGGGCGGCACCTCCACCCAGTCGCTGACTCCGGCCGACCCGTTGTGGATCGACACACCGATCGGGAAACCGGCCCAGGTCAAGGTCTCGATCGTCGACCAGGCGACCGGTCGGGAAGGCGACTCGACCGCCCAGCTGGCGCTCGGGATCTACAACTCCCCGATCCCGACGGTCACCAGCGAACTCGTGCCGACCAGGATCCCGCCCGCGGCGCCCGGCGACCAGGTCGATGCCGGTCTCCGGTTCCGCGCCAAGGTCGGCGGCAACACCCTCGCTGCGGCTGCGGTCGGCGACCTCGGCCAGAACTCGGTCCAGCTGAAGTTCAAGCCGACGGGTGCGGCTCTGGTACTGGCGAACTTCTGTTCCGCGAACAACGGTGAGACCGAGAATCCGCCGTACGAGATCTCGGTCCGGATCGGCAGCGTCGAGCGACGGACCGGCTGCCACGCCGACAGCACCGACGTCGGCACTACGAGCGCCGTCTCGATCACGTGGCCCGCCTCGGACGCAGAGGTCGAGGCCACCGCCACCCTGGTGGACCTGAAGGGCAGGCCGGTGACGGTCAAGGACGCCCGGATCGCCTTCGGGGTGTACTTCCAGGGTCCGCAGCGGGTCGTCACCGCACCGGACGGCAGCGCTATCTCCTTGGACGAGGTCATCGAGGCCAACGGCTACACCTACAAGCTGGCTGATCTGAAGACGGCCGACGCGGCTACCACTCGGCAGTTCTCCATCGACGTCCCGACCGACAAGCCGTACGTCTTCGGCGCCGGCAGCACCAAGCTCGGTACCTCGAAGACCGTCTCCGGCGACGTGGTCGGCGTGACCGGGATGTACCTGAGCACCGACCCCTCGCTGCCGGGCGCCGTGGACGACTTCGGCTTCGGTACCTATGCCCAGGCGGCCGGACAACCGTCCACCCAGCCCGGAGTCGCCACCTTCAAGCTGCAGGAGGGGCGTCCGACGAAGGGGAAGATCATCCTCGCCGTCTATCTTCCGGTGGAGTGATGCAACCTTTCGGGGTGGGTGACCACTGGTAGGTGGTGTGGAGATCGTGGTGAGCGACGAGGACGTGGAGTTCGAGGACTTCATGGCGGCCCGGTATGCCTCTTTGCTGCGGACCGCCTACCTGCTCACCCAGGACCGGGTGCTCGCGGAAGATCTGCTCCAGACGGCGCTGGCGAAATGCTGGCCCGTCTGGCGGCGGATCGACGACCCGGGGCCGTACGTGCACCGGACGCTGGTGAACACCTACACCTCGTGGTGGCGACGGCGCTGGAACAGCGAGTACCCGACCGACGAGCTCCCGCACACCGCCACCAGCGATCACGCCGGCCTGGACGATCGCACCGACCTCGGCGAGGCGCTCCGCCGGCTGCCGCGCCGGATGCGCGCCGTCGTCGTGCTCCGCTTCTACGAGGACCTGACCGAGGCGGAGGCCGCCCGGATCCTCGGCTGCTCGGTCGGCACGGTGAAGAGCCAGACCAGCCGTGCGCTGGCGAAACTCCGGATCGACCCGGCTCTTCTCGACGCCGTCAGGGAGCAGTCATGAGTCTCAACGAACTGCGCCACCACTTGCGCGACCAGGCCGCCGAGATCGACCCGGCCCAGCCGGTCCCGCTGGGCGCGATACGCCGTCGCCGGAGTCAGTTGCGGCGCCGCCGAATCGCCACCACCGGAGCGGCCGGGATGGTCGTGATCGCCAGCATAGTTGCCTTGAGCAACGATTTCCGGATCGATGCCGATGCGCCGCCGGCGTCGACCCCCTCGGCGGTGAACCCGACGGCGTACCCGCCGAACGAGCCGGACGGCCTGCCGGATGCCCAACCCGGGATCTCCGCCAAGGACCACCTCCAGTACGGGATCCGCTTTCGTGGCGAGGCCTCCGGCGACACCCTGCAGGCGGCGACCGTCGGCAAGCCGGGCGAGCAGTCGATCGCGTTGCGGTGGATCCCGGGCGATCGCCGGGTCGACATCCGGGTCTTCTGCACCCGCCCCGACCAGGCCGCGGAGGTCGTCCTCCGGGTCGACGGCCGGGCCGTCACGACCGAGTCCTGCAGCCGGTTCCGGGTCAACGATCCCGGGTCGATCGTCGCCGGCCTGCTGGCCCAGAAGGTCCTGTTCCCGCATCCGGAACAGGCGGCGAACATCACCGCAGAGATCGTCGAACCCTCCGGCGCTCCGTCCTCGTCACCCGACCAGCAGGTCGGCTTCGGGATCTACAGCCGCCCGGACAACCGGCAGATCGGCTCCGACCCGGAGGTCGCGTTCCCCGAGTTGATCGAGCACCAGGGCCATATGTACCGGATCGACGAGGGGCTGATGACCGCGAATTTCGCACCGACGATGACCCAGCAGGGCGTCAGTGCGCAGACCCCGGCGTTCAAGCCGTTCATCGTCGTCTTCGCCTCGGTCGGAGTCCCGGGAATCAGCACCTTCGAGGTGGCGGGCGTCTCCGGCGGCCACACCTACACGATCACCCCCGGCGACGGCCCGCTGGCGGGCTTCAAGTCGATCGCTGTCAAACCGCAGGCCTCCGGCTACATCGAGGTCCGCGCGGTCGGCCACACCCCGGCTCGCGGCATGCTCGCGCTCGGCCTCTACGTCCCCGCCGACTAGGCCGGGCGTTTCGCGACCAGGATGTCGCGGACGATGGCCTGGTCGACGCGGTGGACGAAGTCCTGGTACGGCGTATCGTTCAGCGGCTCGAGTCCCGCGTCGGCCAGGATCTCGGCGGCAGCTTCTCGCTTCGCGACATTCGTGTTCCACGCGATGCCGAGTGCACCGCCCTTCCGTAGCAGGCCGGCCCAGACGGGAGCGGCTGCCCTGAGCAGGTCGATCGGGCTGCGATGGAGGCCGCTTTCCGCAGTACGGGAGCCGTGCTGGACGCCGTAGGGCGCGTCGGTCACCACCAGGTCGAAGCTGCCGGGCTTGTAGAACTCCAGTGCCTTGGTCGTGTCCGCGCTGACGTAGCTGAGATTGAGCTTGTCGCCGGCCTTCCAGTCCTCCTTGGTCAGCCCGAAGGAGACCTGCAACCGGTGCGCCGCGACCCGGCCGTCGCGCCGGACCCGGATCACCTCGGCGTCGTGCTTGTACCGCTTGCGCTTGAGCCAGGTCTGGATGAAGGTCCCGTACGCCTCGAAGTCCTTCTTGTCGACGTCGACCCCGGCTGCTTCGAACCCGTACATCAGCGCCTGGTTCATCGTCGTACCGCGCCCGCACAGCGGGTCGATCACGGAGAACTTGCGGGTCAGCAGGTCTTTCGCGAAGTCCGACGACAGCAGGGTGACGTTGAGCAGCAGCTTGGTGAACAGCTCGTTGGTCTTGCCCTGGTACTTCGGGATCGTGATCAGGTCGCTGTCGAGCCGGTCCAGGGACTTGCAGGAACACGGGTTCCAGCAGCTTCCCGTCGTACCGGAACAGCGCGTAGACCGACGACAGGTTGGCGAGCTTGGCCGCGTCGGACTCGGTCAGGTCATCGGCCTCGAAGGTGACGTACGGGACACCGCCGATCGTCGTACGGGCGATGTCGCCGATCGGCTGGTCGAGGGCGGTCTGACCGAACAGGGCCAGCTCCGCCATCGTCAGTTCGGTCGACGACTCGGCGTACACCCGGTTGGTCGACGGAAGAATGAGTAGCGCGTACTGAGCCATGTCTCCTGCACATCACGAGTCACTTGCGGACCCGCCATGCTAAACCCAGGAGTGGAGATCCGCGGCGTCGGTGGTGAACTGGGAGACCGAGTCGTCGGCGACGAATTCGAGCAGGGCGTTGATCTCGCGCGGCTCGGCGGCAAGGCGGTCGAGGACCGGGCGCCAGAGGGCTTCGCGGGCCGCGAGCGGCAGCCGGTTGTTCGATGGCCACCAGGAGAACACGTGCACCGTGCTCAACCACGGCATCAGCGCCTCCAACTGCTGCAGGCATTCGGCCTCGTCGAGATCGACCGGCGGCTGCCAGTACGTCGTGAGGTTGGGCGCCCCGACGTCCAGCAGCAGCGTGATGGTCGAATCCACCTCGTCGGTGAGCGTGTTCCGGTGGAACTCCATCGCGATCTCGATCCCGGACCCGGCCGCCACGTCGGCCAACTCGGCCAGCCCGCGCGTCACCGCCATCCGGTCCCCCACGCCTGCCTCGGCGGTCCCGACGGTCCCGGCCCAGACGCGGATCCGCGGCGCACCCAGCTCAACCGCAGTGGTCACCGCAGTACGGATCTCTTCCCGGTCGACACTGCCGGCCCGCAGATAGGACCCGTACGCCGCGATCGCGATCCCGCGGTCCTCGCAGAGCGCCCGTGCTTTCCGCGCCGCCGGCAGATCCCCGAGCGGAACATGAATGTCCCCACCCCACTCGATCGCCGCCAGCCCCGCCTGCTCGGCCACCTCGACAACTTCCTCAACACCCAGCTGCCGAAACGTCACCGAGACCAACCCGGTCCTCACACCCACGTGAGCCTCCTCGTATCCACCCCTCTATCCAACCCCATCCCCCCAACCCACCCCACCAACCGTCCAAACACCCAAACTAATACACCGTGTCAGCCCCTGACCCACCGTTTCAGCAACCGCCGAGCCCGTACGAGGCTGCGGGGGTGGGGTGACTAGACCGAGCGGGTGACTACCAGGTCGCAGAGGGATTCGAGGGCGGCGCGGGCGGGGCCTTCGGGGAGGTCTTCGAGGAGTTTGCGGGCGTCGTTGGCTCGGCGGCGGACGTCGTCCTCGGCCTGGCCGAGGGACGGGTGGTCGCGGAGTACGGCGAGGGTTTCGGCCAGCCGGGTGTCGTCGGTCAGGTCCGAGTCGAGGAGCTCGAGGAGACGGGCGTCGACGGGGTCCGAGGAGTCTGCTTGGGCGCGGAAGATCAGCACCGGCAGGGTGGGGACGCCCTCGCGGAGGTCCGTGCCGGGAGTCTTGCCGGACTGGCCGGACTCCGAGGTGACGTCGAGGATGTCGTCGGCGAGCTGGAAGGCCACGCCGATCTCCTCACCGAAAGCCCGCAACGTCTCCTGGGTCTCCTCCGGGGCGCCGGCGAACCGGGCACCGAAGAGCACAGAGGTGGCGATCAACGAGCCGGTCTTGTCCGCGACCACCGACAGGTAGTGCGCGAGCGGGTCCTGCCCCTCGGTGACGCCGAGGGTCTCCCGGATCTGCCCCTCGACCAGCCGGCCGAAGGTGCGGGCCTGGATCCGGACAGCTTCCGGCCCCAGCGAGGCGACCAGGTCGGATGCCCGGGCGAACAGCCAGTCCCCGGTCAGGATCGCGACCGAGTTGTCCCAGCGCGCGTTCGCGGTGGACGAACCGCGCCGCAGCGCCGCCTCGTCCATCACGTCGTCGTGGTACAGCGTCGCCACGTGGGTCAGCTCCACGACCACGGCCGAGTCCACCACCTCGGAGGCCGCCGGCTCCGGCCCGAACTCCGCACCGAGCAGCGTCAGCAACGGCCGGAACCGCTTGCCACCGGCAAACATCACGTGCTGCGCGGCTTCGGTGACGAACGGAGCCTCGGACCGGGCGGAGTCGGCGAGCGCGCGCTCGACGGACTCCAGCCCAGCACGAACCCGGGACTCGAGCGCCGCATCGACGAACTCGAACCCCAGGCTCTCAGCAGGCGACGTGCTCACCGGATGAACTCACCCGCTCGCGAAGCCAGGTCGAGCACCGGCCCGGGCACCAGGCCCAGGACGACGGTTGCCGCGAGCCCCAACGCCACCGCGGTGGTGGTCTGCCATCCCGGCAGGGCCACGTCCGGGCTGTCGGCCGGCAGGTCGGAGAAGAACATCAGCACGATCACGCGGACGTAGAAGAACGCGGCGACCAGGCTGCAGAGCACCGCGACGACGACCAGCGGCCAGGCGCCACCGGTCCAGGCCGCGGTGAACACGGCCCACTTGCCGGTGAAGCCGGCGGTCAGCGGGATCCCGGCGAAGCCGAGCAGGAAGAAGGCGAAGATCCCCGCCAGCAGCGGCGACTTCTTGCCCAGTCCGGCCCAGCGGGACAGGTGAGTCGCCTCGCCACCCGCGTCGCGGACCAGCGTCACCAACGCGAAGGCGCCGATGGTCGGGAAGCCGTAGCAGACCAGGTAGAACAGCACCGCCTGCGTCGAGGTGATGCCGTGGGTGACGCCCGAGCCGCTCTGCGCCAGGCCGACGAACGCGGTCAGCAGGAAGCCCGCGTGCGCGATCGACGAGTAGGCCAGCATCCGCTTCACGTCGGTCTGGGTGATCGCGACGATCGAACCGACCACCATGGTGAGGATCGCGACGATCCACATCATCGGCGCCCAGTCCCAGCGGGTACCACCGAGGGCGACGTAGAAGACCCGCATCAGCCCGATGAACGCGGCGATCTTGGTGCAGGCCGCCATGAACCCGGTGATCGGCGTCGGGGCGCCCTGGTAGACGTCCGGCGTCCACGAGTGGAACGGCACGGCGCCGACCTTGAACAGCAGGCCGACCCCGATCAGGCCGGTCCCGGCGAGCAGGATCGCGTCGCCACCGGTCTTGGTGGCCAGTGCGTCGGAGATGCCCGGCAGCGACATGGTCCCGGCGTACCCGTAGAGCAGGGCGATGCCGTAGAGCAGGAAGGCCGAGGCGAACGCACCGAGCAGGAAGTACTTCATCGCGGCTTCCTGCGAGATCAGCCGGCGACGACGCGCCAGCCCACACAGCAGGTACAGCGGCAGCGAGAAGACCTCGAGCGCGACGAACAGCACCAGCAGGTCGTTCGCCGAGGCGAACAGCATCATGCCGCCGACCGCGAACAGCGTCAGCGGGAAGATCTCGCTGTGCTCGACCTTGGCCGCGGTGCCCTCACGCTCGGCCTCACTGCCCGGTACTGCGGCCGCCTGGCCGGCGAAGGCGGACAGACCGCCGTCGATCGAGCGCTCGGCGAACAGCAGCACGCTGATCAGCGTCAGCGCGAGCAGGATGATCCAGGTGAACAGCGCCGGGCCGTCCACCGAGATGGCGCCCTGAGCGGCGACCAAGGACTTCTTGTCGTGCATCAGGATGCCGGTCAGTACGCCGGCCGCGAGCAGCGCGACGATCGCGATGGCGACCTGGACCAGGTGCCGGTAGGCCCGCGGCAGGAACGCCTCCGCGAGGACACCGACACAGCCGGCGCCGAACACGACGAGCAGCGGAGCCAGCTCGTTGTACTCGATCTTCGGCTTGACGAAGTCCGCCAGCGGCAACGCCTGCGCTACCAGCGGCATGAGTACTGCACTCACTTCTGTCCCTCCGTCACGGGAACCTGCGGGGCCTTGTCGGTGACGCCCACGTGCTGCATCGTCGACTCGACCGCCGGCTTGATGATGTCGACCACGGGCTTCGGGTAGATGCCGAAGCCGATGATCAGCACGACCAGCGGTGCGATCGCGAGGACTTCGCGGGGGTTCAGGTCCTTGAGCTTCTCGATGCCGTCCCGGACCGGACCGGTCATCAGGCGTTGGTACATGATCAGGATGTAGAGCGCCGCGAACACGATCCCGAGGACGGCGATCACCGCGATCACCTTGTGCTTGCTGAAGGTTCCGGCCAGCACCATGAACTCGGAGATGAACGGCGACAGACCCGGCAGCGCCAGGCTGGACAGGCCGGCGAACAGGAAGGTGCCGGCCAGGACCGGAGCCACCTTCTCGACGCCGCCGTAGTCAGCGATCCGGGCCGAGCCGCGCCGCGAGATCAGGTAGCCGGCCACCAGGAACAAGGCCGCCGTCGAGAGACCGTGGTTGAACATGTACAGCGTCGACCCGGTCAGGCCCTGCGAGGTGAGCGCGAAGATGCCCATCACGATGAAGCCGAAGTGCGAGATCGAGGTGTACGCGATCAGCCGCTTGATGTCGGTCTGGCCGATCGCCACCAACGCGCCGTACAGGACACTGATCAGGGCCAGCACCAGGACCACCGGGGTGGCCCACTTGGAGGCCTCCGGGAACAGGCCCAGGCAGAACCGGATCATCCCGAAGGTGCCGATCTTGTCCAGGATGCCGACCAGCAGCACCGAGGTGCCCGGCGTCGCCTCGGCGGCGGCGTCCGGCAGCCAGGTGTGGAACGGCACCATCGGCGCCTTCACCGCGAAGGCGAAGAAGAAGCCGAGGAACAGCCAGCGCTCGGTGTTCTGGCTCATGTCGACCTTCATCAGGTCGGTCAGCAGGTACGACGGGTCGCCGTGCTTGGCCGAGACGACGTACAGGCCGACCACCGAGGCCAGCATCAGCAGTCCGCCGAGCAGCGAGTAGAGCAGGAACTTCACCGCGGCGTACGAGCGCTGCGCGCCGCCGAAGCCACCGATCAGGAAGTACATCGGGATCAGCGTGGCCTCGAACAGCACGTAGAAGAGGAACACGTCGGTCGCGGCGAAGACGCCGATCGACAGCATCTCCAGCCCGAGGATCCAGGCGAAGAAGGACTTCTCGCTCCAGCGACCGGTCTTCGCGTCGTTCCAGGAGGCGATCAGCACGATCGGGGTGAGCAGTGCGGTGAGCACCACCAGCACGATCCCGACGCCGTCCAGGCCGAGCGCGTAGTGCGCGCCGAACGCCTTGATCCAGGTGACGTCCTCCGCGTAGTCCTCGGGACCGTTGCGGTGGTAGCCGATCGCGATCACGATCGTCAGCGCCAGCGTGATCAGCGCGAAGCCGAGGGCGACCTGCTTGGCCAGGGTCGTCCGCGACTTCGGCACCGCCATCGTCGCCAGGGCTCCCACGAACGGCAGGAGCAGTGTCAGGGTCAGCCAACCGATGTTCACGACAACCTCACCGCGAGGAGGGCGACGACCACGAATGCGGCGCCGAAGACCATGCTGAGTGCGTAGGAACGGACGAAGCCCGTCTGGAACCGGCGGAGCCGGCCGGACAGCCCACCGAAGAGTGCGGCCAGCCCGTTGACCAGGCCGTCCACCCCGCGGTTGTCGAGCCAGACCAGCGTCCGGGTGAGGTACTGGCCCGGACGCATCAGGACCGCCTCGTTCAGCGCGTCGCCGAAGAGGTCACGGCGAGCGAAGGTGGTGACCGGCGAGACCCGGACCGGCGCCTCGCGCGGGATGTCGCGGCGGTACAGCAGCACCGCGATGACGATGCCGACGGCAACGACCGCGAGGGTGATCAGCGTCATCACCAGGGCGCTGAGCGGAGCGTGCTCCTCCTCGTGCCCGACCACCGGCTCGAGCCAGTCGACGATCCAGTGCCCGGCGAAGTACAGCGCACCGCCACCGAGCGACAGCGCCGCCAGGATCATCAGCGGGATCGTCATCACCTTCGGCGACTCGTGCGGGTGCACGTCCTTCTCCCAGCGCTTCTCGCCGAAGAAGGTCATCAGCATCACCCGGGTCATGTAGAACGCGGTGATGCCGGCGCCGAGCAGACGCGCAGAGACCGATCACGAGGTTGTCCGCGAACGCGGCCTCGATGATCTTGTCCTTGCTGAAGAAGCCGGCGAACGGCGGGATGCCGAGGATCGCCAGATAGCCGAAGGCGAAGGTGACGAAGGTGACCTTCATGTACTTCGCCAGGCCGCCGTAGTGCCGCATGTTCACGTCGTCGTTCATGCCGTGCATCACCGAGCCGGCACCGAGGAACATGTTGGCCTTGAAGAAGCCGTGGGTGAGCAGGTGGAAGATCGCGAACACGTACCCGACCGGGCCGAGGCCGGCGGCGAGCATCATGTAGCCGATCTGGCTCATCGTCGAACCGGCCAGCGCCTTCTTGATGTCGTCCTTGGCGCAACCGATGATCGCACCGGCGAGCGCGGTGACCGTACCGACGATCACCACCGCGGTGGAGGCCGCGTCGGTGACCGCGTAGATCGCGTGCGAGCGGACCACCAGGTACACGCCCGCGGTGACCATGGTCGCCGCGTGGATCAGGGCCGAGACCGGGGTCGGGCCCTCCATCGCGTCCAGCAGCCAGGACTGCAGCGGCACCTGCGCGGACTTACCGCAGGCCGCCAGCAGCAGCATCAGGCCGACCAGCGTCGCCCAGGTCTTCGACATCCCTTCGGCACCGGAGTTCACGGTGGTGAAGGCCGACGAGCCGAACAGCGCCCACATGCTCATCACCGCGAGCGAGAGGCCGATGTCACCGACCCGGTTCACCACGAACGCCTTCTTCGCGGCGGTCGCGGCCGAGTGCTTGTGCTGCCAGAAGCCGATCAGCAGGTACGACGCCAGACCGACGCCTTCCCAGCCGACGAAGACCAGCAGGTAGTCGGCCGCCAGGACCAGCAGCAGCATCGACGCGATGAACAGGTTCAGGTACCCGAAGAAGCGGCGCCGCCGCGGGTCGTGCTCCATGTAGCCGATCGAGTAGATGTGGATCAGCGAACCCACACCGGTGATCAGCAGCACGAAGAGGATGGACAGCTGGTCGACCAGCAGGGTCACATCCACATGGATGCTGCCGACCGAGAACCACTCGAACAGCTTGATCGTCTCGGACCGCTCTTCGCCGGACTTGCCCTGCATCTGGAAGAACAGCAGGACGCCGCAGACGAAAGAGGCCAGCGACGCCGCGGTACCCAGCAGGTGACCCCACTTGTTGGTGGCCTTGCCACCGAGCAGCAGGATCGCCGCGGACACCGCCGGGATCGCGACCAGCAGCCACGTCAGCTCATGACTCATCGGTTATGACCTCAGTACTTGAGCAGGTTGGCGTCGTCGACCGAGGCCGAGCGACGGGTGCGGAAGATGGCCATGATGATCGCCAGGCCGATCACCACCTCGGCCGCGGCCACCACCATCACGAAGAAGGCGGCGATCTGGCCGTCGAGGTTGCCGTGCTGACGGGCGAAGCTGACGAACGCGAGGTTGGTCGCGTTCAGCATCAGCTCCACACACATGAAGACGACGATGGCGTTCCGGCGTACCAGCACGCCGAGCGCCCCGATACTGAACAGGATCGCCGACAAGACGATGTAGGGCTCAGTGCTCATGCCTTGTCTCCTTCACCGAAGGTCAGATCCGTGCCGGTGGGCTCCGGCGGGACCTGGTCGCCCGCGTCGCCCTCGGCGATCTTGCGGACGGTCTCGACCTCGTCGCGCTCCTCGGTCTCGGGGAACACCGTGCCACGTGCCTGCAGCACGCGCGAAACCGAGGTCGGCGCGATCGACCCGTCCGGCAGCAGCGCCGGGGTGTCGACGGCATTGTGCCGGGCCAGTACGCCGGGGGTCGGCAGCGGGCCGGGGTGCACGCCGAGCTCGGCGTACTTGCGGATCCGCTCCTCGGCGTGGTCGCGCTGGGTCAGCTTCTTGGTCAGCCGCTCGCGGTGCGCCAGCATCATCGCGCCGAGCGCCGCCGTGATCAGCAGCGCCGAGGTGACCTCGAAGGCGAACACGTACCGGCCGAACAGCAGTTGCGCGATCCCCTTCGGGTTGCCGTCCGGCTGCGCGTTGTTCAGCCCGACCGGGTCGCCGTACACCGAGTTGCCGGTCGCGAAGATCAGCAGTACCGCGATACCGAGGAAGCCGACGCCGGCCCAGAGCCGCTGACCCTTGATCGTCTCGACCAGCGAGTCCGACGCGTCGACGCCGACCAGCATCAGGACGAAGAGGAACAGCATCAGGATGGCGCCGGTGTAGACGATGATCTGCACGGCGAACAGGAACGGTGCGTCCTGCGCGGCGTACTGGACCGCCAGGCAGATCATCACCGTTGCCAGCAGCAACGCCGAGTGCACCGCCTTGCGGACCAGGATCATCGCGATCGCGGCCAGCACCATGATCGGTGCGAGCATCCAGAAGGCGACCTGGCCGCCGGTGACGAGACCGATCACTTCTCCGCACCACCTTCGGCGGGCACCGCTGCGCCGACCATGCCGCGGTAGTAGTCCTTGTCGGTGGTGCCGAGCTGCATCGCGTGCGGCGGCTCCTCCATCCCCGGCAGGAGCGGGGCCAGCAGGTCCTTCTTCTCGTAGATGAGGGACTCGCGGGTGCGGTCGGCCAGCTCGTACTCGTTCGTCATCGTCAGCGCCCGGGTCGGGCAGGCCTCGATGCAGAGTCCGCAGAGGATGCAGCGCAGGTAGTTGATCTGGTACACCCGGCCGTACCGCTCGCCGGGCGACATCCGGCCGCCCTCTTCGTTGTCCGCGCCCTCGACGTAGATCGCGTCCGCGGGGCAGGCCCACGCGCACAGCTCACAGCCGATGCACTTCTCCAGCCCGTCGGGCCAGCGGTTCAGCTGGTGCCGGCCGTGGAACCGCGGCGCGGTCGGCTTCTTGTCGAACGGGTACTGCTCGGTGAACACCTTGCGGAACATCGTCCGGAAGGTGACGCCGAACCCGGCTACGGGGTCCCAGAGGGACTCTTTGACGCTAGCCACGACTAACTTCCTCGCTCTTCGGAATCGACGAGAGGTGGTGGGACCGGGAAGCCGCCGGCGAAGGCGTCGAACTCGCCCTCGGTGGCCGGCTCGACCGTCTCGGTCTTCTTCGACGGCAGGAAACTCGAGATGACCACGAACGCGAGCACGATCCCGGCGGCCACCAGCAGGTAGGTGCGCTGGTTGGACCACTCGACTCGCGGCCGATCGCCCGGACCGTGGCGACCAGCAGGATCCAGCCCAGCGAGACCGGGATCAGGACCTTCCAGCCCAGCTTCATGAACTGGTCGTAGCGCAGTCGCGGCAGCGTTCCGCGCAGCCAGATGTAGAAGAAGATGAAGCACATCATCTTGCCGACGAACCACAGCACCGGCCAGTAGCCGGAGTTCGCGCCGTCCCAGATCGAGATCGGCCACGGGGCCCGCCAGCCGCCCAGGAACAGGGTGGTCGCGAGCGCCGACACGGTCGCCATGTTGATGTACTCGGCCAGGAAGAACATCGCGTACTTCATCGACGAGTACTCGGTCAGGAAGCCGGCCACCAGCTCGCCCTCGGCCTCCGGCAGGTCGAACGGCGCCCGGTTCGTCTCGCCGATCATCGAGATCACGTAGATCACGAAGGACGGGAAGAGCAGGAACGCGTACCAGCCCGGCACCGGGATGTGCGCGACGCCGAACAGGTTCAGCGTCTGGTGCGAGCCCTGCGCCGCGACGATCTCCGAGGTGGACATCGAGCCGGCGAACAGGAACACCGTCACCAGCGCCAGGCCCATCGCGACCTCGTAGGAGATCATCTGGGCGCTGGACCGCAGACCACCGAGCAGCGAGTACGTCGAGTTGGAGGACCAGCCGCCGAGCACGATGCCGTAGATGCCGATCGAGGCGATCGCCATCACGTACAGCACCGAGACCGGCAGGTCGGTCAGCTGCAGCCGGGTGTAGGTGTCGGTGAACGGGATCTTCACCGTCGGGCCGAACGGGATCACCGCGAAGGTCAGGAAGGCCGGGATCGACACGATCACCGGTGCCGCGACGTAGACGAACTTGTCCACGCCCTTCGGCATCAGGTCTTCCTTGAACATCAGCTTCATGCCGTCGGCCAGCGACTGGAGCAGACCGAACGGGCCGTGCACGTTCGGGCCGATCCGGTGCTGCATCCGGGCCACCACCCGGCGTTCCCACCAGATGTTGAACAGCGTCAGCACGATCAGGAAGACGAAGATCAGCAGCACCTTGAGGCCCACCACCCACCAGGGGTCGTGGCCGACGCCGGCATCCGGCACGGCGCAGCAAGCGGGATGAGGCTCATGCGTTCCCTCCGGCGATCGTCACGATCGAGCCATGGTCGGCGTGCAGCGACCGGCGGACGTGGCAGTCGGCCGAGTTCGTCGGCAGCCAGACCACGTTGTCGGCCATCGCGGTGATCACGACCGGCAGCCGGATCGAGCCGGCATCGGTGGAGACCACCAGTTCGTCACCATCGCTGACCCCGACCCGGTGGGCCGTGGTCAGCGAGATCCGGGCCACCGGCTTGCGCGCGGTGGCGACCAGGTGCGGTTCGCCGTCGTTGCTGCGGCTGTCGTCGATCAGCATCCGCCAGGTCGCGAGCCGGGTCGAGTCGAACGCGCCGAGCGCCGGGCCGGCCGTGTACGTCGGTTCGCTCGCGCGGTCGCCGTCCCAGCGGCCGAGCTCGTCGAACTCCTTCTTCGCCCCGGCCGGAGTACTGAACCCCAGCGACGCGTCCATCTCCTGCGCCAGCGCGGCCAGCGCCCGGACGTCCGGCATCGCGGCCGGCACCTTCAGCACCACCGGGAAGTGCCGCTCGCGGCCCTCCCAGTTCACGAACGTGCCGTCCTTCTCCGCCGGCGGTACGACCGGGAAGACGACGTCGGCGTGCTCGGTGACCTGCGAGCTGCGGACCTCGAAGCTGACCACGAACGGCGCGGCCTCGAGCGCGGCCAGTGCGGCCGCCGGGTCCGGCAGGTCGTCGATCTCGACACCCGCGACCAGCAGTGCCTGCAGCGAACCGGCCGCGGCGAGGATCTCGCTGGTGTCCCGGCCGACGCCGGTCGGCAGGTTCTCGACGCCCCAGGCGGCTTGCAGGTCGACCCGCGCCGCCGCGTCCGCCGACAGGCGGCCGCCCGGCAGCAGACCCGGCAGGCAACCGGCCTCGAGCGCACCCCGGTCGCCTGCGCGACGCGGGATCCAGGCCAGCTGAGCGCCGGTGTCCAGCGCGAGTCGCAGCGCCGCGGAGTACGCGCCCGGCACGGTCGCGAGCCGCTCGCCGACGATGATGATCGAGTCGGCCCCGAGCGCGCCGCGAGCCGCGGATCCGGCCTCGCCAGCATTCCCGAGGTCGGTCAGTACTGCGGCCTCGGTGCCCGGTGCGGCCTGGACGACCACGCCGTCGAGCTTCTCGACACCGCGCGACGCGAACGACGCGAGCGTGAAGACCTTGGTGCCGGCGTTGCGGACGCCCTTGCGCAGGCGCAGGAAGACCGCCGGCGACTCCTCTTCCGGCTCGAACCCGACCAGCAGCACCGAACCGGCCCGCTCGAGGTCGGCGAACGTCGTACCGAGGCCCGTGCCCGCGACGGCGGCGGCCAGGAAGTCGGCCTCCTCGTCGGAGTGCGGCCGGGCCCGGAAGTCGATGTCGTTGGTGCCGAGGGCGACCCGGGCGAACTTCGAGTACGCGTAGGCGTCCTCGAGCGTCAGCCGGCCACCGGTCAGTACTGCGGCGTTGCCACGCGCGGCGGTCAGCTTCTGGCCGCGAAGGTGAGTGCCTCGGGCCACGAAGCCGGCCGCAGTTCGCCGTCCTCGCGGATCAGCGGGTGGGTCAGCCGGTCACCGGTGGTCGCGTAGTTGAACGCGAACCGGTCCCGGTCGGAGATCCACTCCTCGTTCACCTCGGCGTCGTCGCCGGCCAGCCGGCGCATCACCTTGCCGCGCCGGTAGTCGACCCGGATCGCCGAGCCGGACGCGTCGTGCTCCGCCACCGACGGAACCGAGACCAGGTCGAACGGCCGCGAGCGGAACCGGTACGCCGCGCTGGTCAGCGCGCCGACCGGGCAGATCTGGATCGTGTTGCCGGAGAAGTAGCTCTCGAACGGCTCCTTCTCGTAGATGCCGACCTGCTGCAGCGCGCCGCGCTCGATCAGCGCGATGAACGGGTCACCGGCGATCTGCTCGGAGAACCGGGTGCAGCGGGCGCAGAGCACGCAGCGCTCGCGGTCCAGCAGCACCTCGGCGGAGATGTTGATCGGCTTCGGGAAGGTCCGCTTGACCGCGTCGAACCGGCTCTCGCCGTTGCCGTTGGACATCGCCTGGTTCTGCAGCGGGCACTCGCCACCCTTGTCGCAGACCGGGCAGTCCAGCGGGTGGTTGATCAGCAGGAACTCCATGATCCCGTGCTGGGCCTTGTCCGCGACCGGCGACGTCAGCTGGGTCCGGACCACCATGCCGTCGGCGACGGTGATCGTGCAGGACGCCTGCGGCTTCGGCATCCCCCGGCCGTTCCCGGCGTCGGGGATCTCGACCAGGCACTGGCGGCAGGCGCCGACCGGGTCGAGCAGCGGGTGGTCGCAGAACCGCGGGATCTGGATCCCGATCTTCTCCGCCGCCCGGATCAGCAGGGTGTTCTTCGGAACCTTCACCTCGATGTCGTCGATGGTGACCGTGATCAGGTCGACCTTCTCGACCTCGCCGGCGGGAGGGTTCGCTTGGATCGTCATGCGCTTGCTCCAGCGGTCGCGAAGAGAGTGGACGCCATCGGGTCGAACGGGCAGGCGCCGTTCTCGAAGTGGGCCAGGTACTCGTCCTTGAAGTGCTGGATCGAGCTGGTGATCGGCGCGGTCGCACCGTCGGCCAGGGCGCAGAACGACCGGCCGGTGATGTTCTCGCTCAGGTCGAGCAGGGTGTCGAGGTCTTCCTCGCTGCCCTGGCCGGCCTCCAGCCGCTCCAGGATCTGGACCAGCCACCAGGTGCCCTCGCGGCACGGCGTGCACTTGCCGCAGGACTCGTGCTTGTAGAACTCGGTCCAGCGCAGCACCGACCGGACCACGCAGGTGGTCTCGTCGAAGATCTGCAGCGCCTTGGTGCCGAGCATCGAGCCGGCCGCGCCGACGCCCTCGTAGTCCAGCGGTACGTCGAGGTGCTCGGCGGTGAGCAGCGGCGTCGACGAACCACCCGGGGTCCAGAACTTCAGCGTGTGGCCCTCGCGGACCCCGCCGGCCAGGTCGAGCAGCTGGCGCAGCGTGATGCCGAGCGGCGCCTCGTACTGGCCCGGCCGGGTGACGTGGCCGGACAGCGAGTACAGCGTGAAGCCCTTGGACTTCTCCGTGCCCATCGAGCCGAACCAGTCCGCGCCGTTCTTGATGATCGCGGGAACAGAGGCGATCGACTCGACGTTGTTGATGACAGTGGGGCACCCGTAGAGGCCGGCCACCGCCGGGAACGGAGGACGCAGCCGGGGTTGACCGCGACGACCTTCGAGCGAGTCGAGCAGTGCCGTCTCCTCGCCACAGATGTACGCGCCGGCGCCGGCGTGCACGACGACGTCGAGGTCGTAGCCGGTGCCGAGGATGTTGCTGCCGATGAAGCCGGCGTCCTTGGCTTCCTGGACGGCCTGCTGCAACCGGCGTACGACGTGCAGTACTTCACCGCGGACATAGATGAAGGCCGTCGACGCCCGGATCGCGTAGGACGCGATGATGACGCCTTCGACCAGGGTGTGCGGCGAGGCCAGCATGAGCGGGATGTCCTTGCAGGTGCCCGGCTCGGACTCGTCGGCGTTCACCACGAGGTACTTCGGGTTCGGGTTGTCCTGCGGGATGAAGGACCACTTCATCCCGGTCGGGAAGCCCGCGCCGCCACGGCCGCGCAGACCGGAGTCCTTCACCGCGGTGACGACGTCGGCCGGCTGCATCCGCAGCGCGGTCTTCAGCGCCTCGTAGCCGCCGGACCGCTGGTACGACGCCAGCGTCCACGCACGGATCTGGTCCCAGTTGTCGGACAGTACCGGGGTCAGCACGGTGATCAGTCCTCTTTCCGCGAGTCGGGAGTCGCCGGGGATCCGGTGCCTGATTCCTTGCCCGGCTGGTCGCCCGGCCGGGGCCCCTGGACGCCGTCGGTCGCGACCGCGCCCGACGTACCGCCGTGGTTCGAGGCCGGTGCGGTCCAGTTGCGTTCGCGGGCCAGCCGGAGGCCGGCCAGCGAGGCCTTGCCGCCGGTCGGGCCCTCGTCGGCGCGGCCGTCGGGGAAGCCGGCCAGCACCCGCTCGGCCTCGCGCCAGGTGCAGATCGTCGCGCCGCGCGGGGACTTGACCTCGGTGCCCTCGCGCAGGTCGTCGACCAGCTGGGTCGCCGACTCCGGCGTCATGTCGTCGAAGAACTCCCAGTTCACCATCATCACCGGCGCGTAGTCGCACGCCGCGTTGCACTCGAGGTGCTCGAGGGTGATCTTGCCGTCCTCGGTGGTCTCGTCGTTCCCGACGTCGAGGTGCTGCTTGAGCCGCTCGAAGATCAGGTCGCCGCCCATCACCGCGCAGAGCGTGTTGGTGCAGACCCCGACGTGGTAGTCGCCGACCGGGCGGCGCTTGTACATCGTGTAGAAGGTCGCCACCGCCGACACCTCGGCACCGGTCAGCCCGAGCACGTCGGCACAGGCCTCGATGCCCTCCGGGGTGACCCGGCCCTCGACCGACTGCACCAGGTGCAGCATCGGCAGCAGGGCCGACCGGCCGACCGGGTAGCGGGCGGCCAGCTCGCGCATCTCGGCGATCGTCGTCTCGGTGATCTTCGAGTCGCCCGTGCTGTACGGCACGGTCTTGTTCGTCGCAGTCGTGTGGTTCTCGGCCATTTAGCGGTCCACTCCACCCATCACCGGGTCAAGGCTGGCGACGGCGACGATCACGTCGGCGACCTGTGAACCCTCACACAGGATCGGCATCGCCTGCAGGTTGCAGAAGGACGGGTCACGGAAGTGCGCCCGGTACGGCTTGGTGCCGCCGTCGGAGACCAGGTGGCAGCCGAGCTCGCCACGCGGCGACTCGATCGCCACGTAGGCCTGGCCGGCCGGCACCCGGAAGCCCTCGGTGACCAGCTTGAAGTGATGGATCAGTGCTTCCATCGACTCGCCCATGATGTGCTTGATGTGGTCGAGCGAGTTGCCCATCCCGTCGTTGCCGACGGCCAGCTGGCTCGGCCAGCCGATCTTCTTGTCGGCCACCATCACCGGCTCGCCCTCCATCTTGGCGAGGCGGTCGGCGCACTGCTCGACGATCTTCAGCGATTCCCACATCTCCTGCAGCCGGACCCGGAAGCGGCCGTACGAGTCGGCGGTGTCCCAGGTCGGTACGTCGAAGTCGTAGGTCTCGTAGCCGCAGTACGGCTGGGTCTTGCGCAGGTCCAGGCCGTACCCGGTCGCGCGCAGCGGCGGGCCGGAGATGCCGAGTGCCATGCACCCGGTCAGGTCCAGGTAGCCGACGTCCTGCAGGCGGGCCTTGAAGATCGGGTTCGCGTTGCAGAGTTCGGCGTACTCCGGCAGGTGCTTGTTCATCCAGGTGATGTACTCCCGGATCTTGTCCAGCGCGCCGGCCGGCAGGTCCTGGGCGACACCACCGGGCCGGACGAACGCGTGGTTCATCCGCAGGCCGGTGATCAGCTCGAACAGGTCCAGCGTCATCTCCCGCTCGCGGAACCCGATCGTCATCACGGTCAGCGCGCCGATCTCCATCCCACCGGTGGCGATGCAGACCAGGTGGCTGGAGATGCGGTTCAGCTCCATCAGGAGCACCCGCATCACGTTCGCCTTCTCCGGGATCTGGTCCTCGATGCCGAGCAGCCGCTCGACCGCGAGGCAGTACGCCGTCTCGTTGTAGAACGGCGACAGGTAGTCCATCCGGGTGACGAAGGTGACGCCCTGGGTCCAGGAGCGGAACTCCATGTTCTTCTCGATACCGGTGTGCAGGTAGCCGATGCCGCAGCGGGCCTCGGTGACCGTCTCACCCTCGATCTCGAGAATCAGCCGCAGTACGCCGTGCGTGGACGGGTGCTGCGGGCCCATGTTGACGACGATGCGCTCTTCGGGCTCGTCGCCCAGGCCGGCGACGACCGAGTCCCAGTCCTGACCGGTGACGGTGAAGACCTTGCCCTCGGTGGTGTCCCGGGCGTCGGCGTAGGGGTCTGTAGTGGTCATCAGTTGTACGACCTCCGCGTGTCGGGCGGCGGGATGACGGCGCCCTTGTACTCGACGTCGATGCCGCCGAGCGGGTAGTCCTTGCGCTGCGGGTGCCCCGGCCAGTCGTCGGGCATCTGGATCCGGGTCAGTGCCGGGTGCCCGTCGAAGATGATGCCGAAGAAGTCCCAGGTCTCCCGCTCGTGCCAGTCGTTGGCCGGGTAGACCGAGACCACCGACGGGATGTGCGGGTCCGCCTCGGACACCGACACCTCCAGCCGGATCCGCCGGTTGTGGGTGATCGAGAGCAGGTGGTAGACCGCGTGCAGCTCGCGCCCGGTCTCGTGCGGGTAGTGCACGCCGCTGACGCCCGAGCAGAACTCGAACCGCAGCGCCTCGTCGTCGCGCAGGTGCTGGGCGACCTCGACCAGCCGCTCGCGGTTGACGTGCAGGGTCAGCTCGTTGCGGTCGACGACGACCTTCTCGATCGCGTCGTCCCCGACCAGGCCCTCGAGCCGCTCGGTGGCGCCGTCGAACCAGCTGCCGTACGGCTTGGCCGATCCGCCCGGCAGCGCGACCTGGCGCTGCAGCCGGCCGAAGCCGGAGGTGTCACCGGTGCCGCGGACACCGAACATGCCCTCGCGCTGGTCGACCACCTCGGCCGCCGGCGTCTGAGCGTCGCCCGCCGCCGTCGTGGCCGGAAGGTTTTCCGGTTGGGTGTCGCTCACCGAAGGAGCCCCTTCATCTCAAGCGTCGGCGCGGCGGTCAGCGCCGCGGTCTCCTGCTCGGCCTGCAGTGCCTTCTTGTTGGCACCGAGCTTGCCGTTCTGGATGTCCTCGTGCAGCTTCAGGAACGCGTCCAGCAGCATCTCCGGCCGCGGCGGGCAGCCGGGCAGGTACATGTCGACCGGTACGACGTGATCCACACCCTGCACGATGGCGTAGTTGTTGAACATGCCGCCGGACGACGCGCAGACGCCCATCGCCAGCACCCACTTCGGGTTCGGCATCTGGTCGTAGATCTGGCGCAGTACCGGGGCCATCTTCTGGCTCACCCGGCCGGCCACGATCATCAGGTCGGCCTGCCGCGGCGACGCCCGGAAGACCTCCATGCCGAACCGCGCCGCGTCGTACCGGGGCGCGCCGGTCGTCATCATCTCGATCGCGCAGCAGGCCAGCCCGAAGGTTGCCGGCCACAACGATGCCTTGCGCATGTATCCCGACAGACCCTCGATGGTCGTCAGCAGTACGCCGGCCGGAAGTTGTTCCTCAACACCCATAGGTCAGTCCCACTCCAGTCCGCCGCGGCGCCACACGTAGGCGTACGCGACGAAGACGGTTGCGATGAAGATGACCATCTCGACCAACCCGAACAGCGCCATCTGGTCGAAGGCGACCGCCCACGGGTAGAGGAAGATGATCTCGATGTCGAACACGATGAAGAGCATCGCGGTGATGTAGTACTTCACCGGGAACCGCCCGCCACCCACCGGCTGCGGGGTCGGCTCGATCCCGCACTCGTAGCTGTCGAGCTTGGCCCGGTTGTACCGCTTCGGGCCGACCAGGAAGCTCGTCACCAGGGTTCCCGCCACGAAGATCGTCGCGAGAATCCCGAGAATCAGGATCGGTACGTAAGGGTGCATCGGCTGCTGCTCCCTCCTTACTTGCGTCCGTACTGCCGGCTATGGACTTGCTGCTGCCAGGTGCTTGCGTCTTTGGTTCGCCTGCACTGTGTTATCAGTAACGCTGTGGCTCACGTCACTCGCCCCACCGGTTTCAGGCGGCGGGGGCAACCTTCGTGAGCCCGTTGATGATCTTGTCCATCACGTCGCCGTCGCGCGGATCCGTGAGGTTGGCCAGGAGTTTCAGGGTGAACTTCATCAAGGTGGTGCGCGGCAGACCGTACTTCGTGCAGAGCCGCATCACCTCCGGATTTCCGATCAGCTTCACGAAGACCCGGCCGAGTGTGTAGTAGCCGCCGTACTCCTGCTTGAGGGCCTTCGGGTACGCCGACAACGCGCGCTCCCGCTGGCTCGGCTGCCGGTGCAGCGCCTGGGCGGCGACCTCCGCGGCGAACGACCCGGACTCCATCGCGTACGGGATGCCTTCGCCGTTGAACGGGTTGACCATGCCGCCCGCGTCACCGAGCAGCATCAGGCCGCGGGTGTAGTGCGGCTGCCGGTTGAAGCCCATCGGCAGCGCCGCCCCGCGGATCGGGATGGTCTGGAACTCGTCGCGGAACTGCCATTCCTCCGGGGTGTTCTTCAGCCACTGCTTGAGCAGGTCCGAGTAGTCCACCTTGCCGAAGGCGTCCGAGGTGTTCAGGATGCCGAGGCCGACGTTGACCGTGCCGTCGCCCATCCCGAAGATCCAGCCGTAGCCGGGCAGCAACTGGCGCTGGCCCGGGTGCTGCGGGTCGTCCGCCCACAGCTCCAGCCACGACTCGAGGTAGTCGTCATCGTGGCGCGGGCTGGTGAAGTACGTCCGGACGGCGACGCCCATCGGCCGGTCGTCGCGCTTGTGCAGCCCCATCGAGACGCTGAGCCGCGACGAGTTCGCCGTCGGCGGCCATCACCAGCGGTGCGCGGAACTCGATGTCGTCGCCGTCGCGGCGGCCGTTGTCGTCGACCGGCTTCGCGGTGACGCCGACGATGAAGCCCTTGTCGTCCAGCACCGGGCCGACCACGTTGGTCCGCTCGCGCAACCGCGCGCCGGCCTTCACGGCCTGGCGGGCGAGCAGGTCGTCGAAGTCCATCCGGTTCCGGGTCAGCCCGTAGTTCGGGTGGCTGGCCAGGTCCGGCCAGTCGAGCTGCAGCTCGTGCCCGGCGCCGCGGATCCGCAGGCCGTAGTTCTGGATCCAGCCGGCCTCGGGCGAGATGTCGATGCCCATGTTGATCAGCTGCTTGGTGCCGCGCGGGGTGAGCCCGTCGCCGCAGACCTTCTCCCGCGGGAACGCGGTCTTCTCCAGCAGCAGGACGTCGAGCCCCGCGTTGGCCAGATGGTAGGCGGCCGACGAGCCGGCCGGCCCGGCACCGACGACGATCACATCCGCGGTCTCGGCCTGCCGTGGCGTGACGCTCTGACTCATCTCATCCCGGCCTGAAGTTGGGGGCTGCTTACTCGTGAAGGGATTCACGAGGCCTGATCATCCGACAGTCTAGGACTGCCTGACGGCGACGCGAAACCGACCCCAAACCCCTTACCCACAGGCGATTTACGCACCGACACCCTTGCGTAATTAAAGCCTTCCCGTACTACGGACCAGTGGCTCAGGTGGTCTGTCCCAGCGGCTTCACGCCGCGGTGGATTGCTACCAGGCCGCCGGTCAGGTTGCGCCATTGGACGTGGGACCAGCCGGCCGCCTCGATCGTAGTGGCGAGGGGCGCCTGGGCGGGCCAGGCGCGCACGGATTCGGCCAGGTAGACGTAGGCCTCGGGGTTTGTCGAGACTGCCTTCGCGACCACCGGGACCGCGCGCATCATGTATTCGAGGTAGGCCACCCGGAACGGCTTCCAGGTCGGGTGGGAGTTCTCCAGCACCACCAGCCGGCCGCCGGGCTTCGTGACCCGGAGCATCTCCTTCAGCGCGACCGTGACGTCGTTCACGTTCCGGAGTGCCCAGGAGATCGTCACCACGTCGAACGTCTCGTCCGCGAACGGCAGCCGCAGTGCGTCGCCCGCGATCAGGTCGAGCTCGGGGTACCGGCGCTTGCCGACCCGGAGCATCCCGACCGAGAAGTCGCAGGACACCACCTCGGCACCGGCCTCCCGCAGCTTCACGCTGGACGCGCCCGTGCCTGCGGCCAGGTCGAGGATCTTCATCCCCTTGCGCGGCGCGATCTCGGCCAGCGTCTGCGGCCGCCAGTAGGCCTTCTCCAGCCCCATCGTGGCCACCGCGTTCGTCCGGTCGTAGCCCTCGGCCACGTTGTCGAACATCGCCGCCACGGCTTCCGGTTGTTTGCTGAGGTCTGCGCGGTTCACTTGTCTAGTTGATCACGGCCGCGACAGGCGGTGAAATTCGCTGGACATACGGGAGGCATACGCTTGCATCTCGTGAGTGCATCACTGATGAGTCGGTCGGCCACTGCGACCCGGGGCCGGAGCGCGAGCGAGGAGTGTTGCGGTGAGTCTGTCTGACCCGGTACCACCCGGCCATCTACCGGCACCGCACCTGGTGGTTCGTAGCCAGCCCGCCGTCGGCGTCGCCGACCGGCTGATGGACCACCTGCCCGACGAGGGCGGCCTGGCCTGGGTACGCCGCGGCGACGGGCATGTCGGCTGGGGCGTGGCCGCGCGGCTGGACGTTGCCGGTGGCAACCGGTTCGCCCGGGCGCAGTCCTGGTGGCAGGAGCTGGTCGGCCACGCGGTGATCCGCGACGAGGTCGGCGTACCGGGCTCGGGCCTGCTCTGCTTCGGTTCTTTCGGCTTCACCGACGAAGATCCCAGCCAGCTCGTCATCCCCGAGGTGATCGTCGGACGGCGGGGCGGGACCACCTGGGTGACCACCATCTCACCGGCCAGCTCCCTGGCCGCACCACCTTCGCTGACCTCCTACGAACCCGACCCGGTCGGCCAGGTCGCCTTCGCCGACGGGTCACGCTCCGGCACCGAGTGGTCCGGGATCGTGGCCGACGCGGTGACCCGGATCACCGGCGGCGCGCTCGACAAGGTGGTGCTGGCCCGCGACCTGATCGCGATCGCCGAGAAGCCGATCGACCTGCGCTGGCCGCTGCGCCGGCTCGCCTCGGCGTACCCGAACTGCTGGACGTTCTCCGTCGACGGGCTGATCGGCGCGACCCCGGAGCTGCTGGTCCGCCGCGAGAAGGGCCTGATCACCTCACGGGTCCTGGCCGGCACCATCCGGCGTACGGGCGACGACGCGCACGACCTCGCGCTGGCGGCATCGCTGGCGCGGTCGAGCAAGGATCTCGAGGAGCACGAGTACGCCGTACGGTCGGTGGCTGATGCTTTGAAGCCGCACTGCAAGTCGATGAACGTGCCCGAGACCCCGTTCGTGCTGCACCTGCCGAACGTGATGCATCTCGCGTCGGACGTCGCCGGCGTGGCCGCGAACGGCGCCTCCGCGCTCGGACTGGCGGCGGCGCTGCATCCGTCGGCCGCGATCTGCGGTACGCCGACCGACACCGCGCGCGACCTGATCGGCGAGATCGAGGGCATGTCCCGCGGCCGGTTCTCCGGACCGGTCGGCTGGATGGACGCCGGGGGCGACGGCGAATGGTGCATCGCCCTGCGCTGCGGCCAGGCCGATCCGGACGACCCGACCCGGATGCGCATCTTCGCCGGCGCCGGCATCGTGGCCGGCTCCGATCCCGAGGCAGAGCTCGCTGAGACGAACGCCAAGCTGGTTCCGATGCGCGACGCCTTGGGAGAATGAAAACGCTTCTAACGAGAGAAGAACCGTGAAGCTCACGAAGTACAAGCACGCTTGTGTCCGGCTGTCCAAGGACGGCAAGGAATTGCTGGTCGACCCGGGGATCTGGGCCGAGGACGAGGCGTTCGACGGTGTGGACGCGATCCTGGTGACGCACGAGCACTTCGACCACCTGGACGCGGATCGGGTGAAGGCGTCCGGCCTGCCGATCTGGACGAACGCCGGTGTCGCCGCGGAGCTGGGCACCGAACTGGCCGAGCGGATCACCGTCGTCAAGGGCGGGGAGTCGTTCGAGGCGGCCGGTTTCCAGATCAGTGCCTATGGCAACGACCACGCGATCATCCTGCCGGAGCTGGGCGTTCCGTGCCAGAACGTCGGCTACCTGATCGAGGACGCCGTCTACCACCCCGGCGACTCCTTCACCAAGCCCGACCGCGAGGTGCACACCAACCTGGTGCCGATCTCCGGTCCCTGGTTCACCCTCCCCGGCGCCGTCTCCTACGTCCGCGAAGTAGCGGCCCAGCAGACCATCGGCATCCACGACGCCTTGCTGAGCGAGATCGGCCTCTCGATGGGCGAACGCTGGGTCGGAGGCCAGGGCGGCAAACCGTACGTCGCCCTCACTCCTGGCGACTCGGTCGAGATCAGCTGACCCCGACTGACCCCGCAGCACCCCACCCTGGAGTTCTGGGTGGGGTGCTGCTGTGTTCGGCGTTTCCTCTCGGGGTGGTTGTTCCGTCTAGGGAGTAGAGGAGCGACGAGGGGGCTACTGGATGCGATCGGATGAGCAAGAGGCGTTTCGGGAGTATGTGGTGGCCCGGAAAGCGGCGCTGTTGCGGACGGCGTACCTGCTGTCCGGCGACTGGCACCGGGCGGAGGACATCGTCTCGACGGCCGTGGTGAGGCTGTACACCAAGTGGCGGAAGGTCGCCGCGGCCGGCAATCCCGATGCCTACGTCCGGCAGATGGTGGTCCGCGTCTGGCTGGACGAGACCCGGCGGCCGTGGCGCCGGGAGCATCCGGCCGAGGTCCTGCCCGAGCTCGCGACACCCGAGTCCGTCGCGGAACCCACGGCGTACAAGGCCGATCTCCGTCGTCTCCTCGACCTGATGCCGCCCCGGCAGCGCGCCGTCCTGGTGCTCAGGTTCTACGACGACCTGTCCGTCCAGCAGACCGCCGACGTCCTCAAGTGTTCCGAGGGCGCGGTCAAAACGCTGACGGTCCGGGCCCTCGACGCGATCCGGCGATTACTGCCCGCCGGCGTGACGACCCGCACCGAGTACGAGGAGACCTCATGACCGAGAAGGACCAGATCCACACCCTGCTCGCCGACCTCGCCGGCCAGGACCCACCCGTAGACATCGACCTCGACCGCCAGATCCAGCAAGCACAAGCCCACGTACGCCGCCGCACGGTCACCCTGTGCGTAGCAGCAGTCGCGGTGTCAGCGGTCGCAGTCGGCGGCATCGTCACCTTCCGTCCAGCCGACCAGCGCTCCGACGTCCCGGTGGCGAGCCCGACACCCTCCGTCGCGGTGCCCCACCAGAGGATCACACCGCCATCCACACCGGACATCATCTCGTCCGACCGGTCGAGGGCTCTGCTCGCGCAGGTCAAGTCGGTCGTTCCCGAGTTCGCCGACCTTCCGAAGGCCAAGTTCCTCAATTTCGAAGTGGGCACCGGGCCAGACGCCTCACTCAGCGCCTCGGCGGTGTGGACGTATCCCAACGACAACGAGGTCTCGATCACCATCAGCGTCGGGAGCCGCGACAGCGGACCGTTCGTGTGTGACGGAATGACCGGCATCAACGCATGCACCGAGATCGAGCATCTCCCGGACGGGTCGATCGCCTATCTCCGCAGCTCGCTCTCCCCGGTGCAGGGCTACGACGGCAACTCCTACGAGGTTCGGCTCGATCGCCCCGACGGCATCAGGGTGAATGTCAGCAGTTCAGCCACGAAACCGACCGGCACAGAACACGATGCCAAGCTCTCCCTCGCGCGTGTGCTGGAGATTGCGCGGAAGATCACCGTCAAGCCTGGCAACTGACATTTGTCACCACTACTGGTGACGGGTGCATGCCCCAGGCGGCTGGGCAGCGCGCAGGCTGGGCGGTATGGACGAATCAGCGGTGATCAGGGCCGAGCGGCTGATCCGCCGGTACGGCGGTAAGACCGGGTTCGAGGCGGTCCGCGGAGTCGATCTGGCGGTTCGGCGGGGTGAGCTGTTCGCACTGCTCGGGACGAACGGTGCCGGGAAGACGTCAACTCTGGAGGTGCTCGAGGGGCTCGCCGCCCCGACCTCCGGAACGGTCCGGCTGCTGGGCCGGGATCCCTTCCAGGACAGGCGATTCGTCCGGGCGCGGGTCGGCATCCTGCTCCAGGACGCGGGCTTTCCGATGGACCTGACCGTCGGCGAGACGACGACCACCTGGGCCGGCACGGTGTCGAGACCGCGACCGGTCGGCGAGGTCCTCGCGCTCGTCGGTCTCGGCGGCCGGGAGCGGGTCCGGGTCCGGCAGCTGTCCGGCGGCGAACGGAAGAAGCTCGGCCTGGCGCTCGCGATCATGGGTCAGCCGGAGGTGTTGTTCCTCGACGAACCCACCGCCGGTCTCGACCCGCAGAGCAGGCAGCACGTCTGGCAGCTGATCGACCAGCTGCTTGCCGCCGGCACCACCATCCTGCTGACCACCCACTACCTGGCCGAGGCCGCCGAACTCGCCGACCGGCTCGCGATCCTGCACCACGGTCGCGTCGTCGCCCTCGGTACGCCGGCCGAGATCGCGGCCACCCGACCGGCCCGGATCACCTTCAGCCTGCCGACCGGTACGCCGCTCCCGCAGCTCGCCGGCGCGACCGTCACCGTCGACGGCAGCCGGGCCGTCCTCACCACCGAGGACCTCCAGCAGACCCTTGAGTCCGTACTGCGCTGGGCCGGCGACCGAGGTCTCAAACTGCACGATCTCAGCGCCCGGCCCGCCTCGCTCGAGGAGGCGTTCCTCGCCATCGCCGACTCCGGTGAGATCGCGGACTCCGGTGAGATCGCGGACGAGGGGACCGCGGCATGACGCCGGCGACCGCTCAGCGGGACCTGGCGGCCCCCGCTACGGGACGAAGGACGGCCGGGCTGCGGCGAACTCTTGCCCTGGGGAGGTCCGAAGGTGTCCTGCTGCGCCGGAACGGGCTGGCAGTGGCGATTGCACTGACCTTGCCGATCGGCACAGTGCTCGGTCTTCGGTCGTCGCCAGAGTTGACCGGCGTGATCGGGACCGACATTGGTGCAGCGGTGGTGACAGCAGTTGCTGCTGTCTCGCTGAACCTCTTCGTCTACTACCACCTGGTGACAGCGCTTGTCGCAAGGCGAGAGGAGCTGGTCCTCAAACGCCTGCGCACTGGCGAGCCCACCGACTTGGAGATCCTTGCCGGTGCCGCAGCACCAGCAGTAACAGTTGCCTGGGCACAGATCGCCGTAGCCGCAATCTGCGCAGCTCTTTGGTTCGGCGTCCCGCTGCCGGTCAACGCTCTTCTGGTGATCACCGCGATCGTCCTCGGTACTGCGGTCTTCGTACTCCTGGCAGCGGCAAGCACCGCCATGACCCCGACGGTAGAGCTAGCTCAAGCGACCACTACCCCGATGCTGGTCCTCCCGCTGACTCTGAGTGGCCTCTACCTCCCGCTGTCCGACCTGCCTCACCCAGTGGAGCTCATAGGCCGGCTACTCCCCCTCACTCCAGTAGTGGACCTGCTGCGACTCGGCCTGTCTGGCACCACTACTGACGGCCGGACCGTGGACTTCATGGGCAGCCTGGCGCCCGCAGTACCGAGTGTGTTGACGCTGCTCGCGTGGATCGTCCTGGGTGCGCTGGCGACGCGTCGCTGGTTCCGCTGGGAGCCGCGGCGATGACGACATGACAGGCTGACCTCATGGTGTCCGTCCTGGGGTGGTGGAGTAAGCGCAGCCGAGCTGAACGCTTCGACATCAGCCTGCGCTGGCCGCTGTACTTCGTGGTCGCCTGTGCGCCCTTGATCGCAGTCATGCTCGTACTCAGCAACAGCCGGCCTACCTCGACGATCCGAGCTGTCCTCTTCCTCCTGGTGTCAGCTGCTCACGGCGTGGTGGGCGTGATGCTGATGCGAGCCTCCCTCAGCGCCTACCTCCACCGCGCTGGGCCTAGCGCTCGCCTGCTCATCACAGCCATCGCACTGACCGCCGCCGGTGTTGCGCTCCTGCCGGACCACGGCGTCGCGCTCCTGCTGCTCGGCGGGATGCTGACGCTGGCTCTGTCACCACTTCCGCCGATGCGTGCGCTGCTCGGGATCATCGCGCTCGGCAGTGTCGTGGCTGGTCTCCTCGGCGGTTGGCAGGGAGCCGTCTTCTACGTCTATGGCGTCGGCCTGGCAACTGTCAGCGGCCGTGTCTCTGCCTGGATGCTCGGGATGGGCTGGGAGCTCGACCGCTCCCGGGCGATCTCCACCCAGCTCGCTGTCGCCGAGGAGCGGTTGCGGTTCTCCCGAGATCTGCACGACACCCTTGGCCGCAACCTCTCGCTGGTTGCCGTCCAGAGCGAACTCGCGGCCCGGTTGGCCGAGCGCGGTGACGAGAGTGCGGCCGAGCAGATGCTGGCCGTCCGGCGGATCGCGCACGAGTCGCTGCGGGAGATGCGCGCGGTGGTCGACGCGTACCGGAGTACGGATCTGAGCTCTGAGCTGGCGGGAGCACAGTCCGTACTGCGGTCGGCCGGCATCAACTGCCGAGTGATCGGCGACGGCTCGAGCCTGCCCGATGCGACCCAGGTCGCGCTGGCCTGGGTGGTCCGGGAAGCGACCACGAACGTCATCCACCACAGTGATGCGACCAGCTGCAAGATCGAACTGGCCGCGGACGGAGAGCAGAGCGTCGTCCTGCGGATGGAGAACGACGGCGCTCGATCCGGGCGAAAACTTAACCCGGGCAATGGTTTGACCGGGTTGCGCGAACGGCTCGCCGAGGTCGGCGGCACCCTGACGGCCGAGCCGCAGCCGGGCGGCCGGTTCCTCCTCCAGGCCCAGTTGCCGACCGCATGATCCGGCTCCTGCTCGCAGACGACGAGAACCTCATCCGTACTGCGCTCGCCACGCTGCTCTCCTTGGAGGACGACCTGACCGTGGTCGCGCAGGCTGCCTCGGCCGGCGAGGCGCTCGCGATGGCCCGCCATCACCGCCCCGACGTCGCCGTCCTCGACCTGCAGATGCCCAGCCTGCCCACCGGGGCACTCGGCGGGATCGGCGTGGCCGAGGTACTGCGGACCGAACTCCCCGAGTGCGCCAGCCTGGTCGTCACCGGCCACGGGCGACCCGGTCACCTCAAGCAGGCGCTGGCCGCCGGCGTCCGCGGCTTCCTGCCCAAGACGGTGTCGGCCGAGGTCCTCGCCGATGTCATCCGGACGATCCACAGCGGCGGCCGGTACGTCGACCCCGAACTCGCCGCCGAAGCCATCAGCGCCGGCGACAACCCGCTGACCGCGCGCGAAGCCGACGTCCTGGAGCTGGCTGCCGACGGCGCCCCCATCGACGAGATCGCCCAGCGCGCCGCCCTCTCCCCCGGCACCGTCCGCAACTACCTGTCCTCAGCCGGCGCCAAACTCGGTACGTCGAACCGCCACGAGGCCGCCCGCATCGCCCGCAGCCACGGCTGGATCTAGAGCGCGAGCAGGCTGACCAGTACGTCGTACGTCTCGGGCGGATCCGCTTCGGCGGTAGTCATCGAGACGCTGAGCTGCCGGGTCGCGTCAGCAGAGTGGTAGCTCCAGGTGGAGTAGCCGTGGATGCCTCCGCTGTGCCCCCAGACCTCCAAGTCCGGCAGGCTCAACCGGCTGATACCGAGGCCGTACTGATGGTTGTCGGCATCAGTAGGCACGGTCGTCTTGAGGGCCTCGAGTTCAGCCGGGTCGAGCAACTCGCCGGTCAGCAGGGCTGCGTAGAAACGGTTGAGGTCGGCAGCTGTGGAGACCATCGCTCCTGCCGCCCAGGCCTGAGTGGCGTTGAGCTCGGCCAGGTCGACCAGCTCGCCGTCCACCGCCAGGTAGCCGTGGGCATGTGGTTCCGGCATCGTCGTGTCGTCGCCGGGCACGTACGTCTGGCGCAGTCCCAGCGGGCTCAGGATGCGCTTCTCGACCTCGCCCGCATAGGAGTTGCCGGTGGCGGCTTCGATCACCAAGCCGAGCAGGATGTAGTTGGTGTTGGAGTACGACCACCCGTCACCGGGTGCGAACAGCGGCTCATGCGAGGTCGCTGTCGAGATCGCCTCCGCCGGCTCCCGATGCAGGAAGCGCTCACGGACGAGCCCGGCGGTGTCCGGCAGGTCATCGGTGTAGTTGTAGAGCCCGCTCGTGTGGTTGAGCAGCTGGAGAAGCGTGACCTTGTCGCCAGCAGGCACCGCGCCCGGCAACCAACGCTCAACACTGTCGGCGAGGTCGAGAACGCCTTCCTTGACCAGCTGCAACACAAGGGTCGCGGTGACCGTCTTGGTGATGCTGCCGACCCGGAACGACCCGGCCGGATCGACGGGCGTCGAGCCACCGAGTTGAGCGACGCCACTTGCGCCATTCCAGACCTGATCACCATCGCGGTACTGCGCAAGTACTCCAGCTGCGCCGGCGGCGACCATCGAGTCGAGAGCTGTCTGCAGGTGTTGCTCCGGAAGCGGCATGACTCAACTCTCCACTACGGACTCAAGGTGTAACGGCGTGCTGGTCGACATCAGCTGAAGGCGAAGCCGAGGAAGTCTGCGACCGGGCGGTAGCCGATGGCGGCATAGATCTTGTTCGAGGTCGGATTTGCGAGATCGGTGTTGAGACACGCCTGCGATCCACTGGCGAGGATCTCCCGCGTGACGTGGGCCGTCAGCGCACTCGCGTAGCCGTGACCGCGGAACTCCGACGGCGTGTAGACCGGACCGATCCGGGTCGAGCCGAACGCCTCACCCTGCCGGCCGACGAGGCTCACCACCCTGCTTTCGTCCTCCCAGAGCCAGACTCGTCCAAGCTCGATCCGGTACCGCGCCCAGGTCTCCGCGACGGCGGGCGACGAATCCTGCCCGAGGGCAACGCTGTAGCCGTACGACAGTTTCGCCGCGACCTCGAGATCGGCCCGGGTCGCCAACCTCGCCGTACCGGCGGCCTGTTGGTCGACGAAGGAGACGAGTTGGTGCAGCCTGGTGCCACGCACCTTGTGGAAGGTCTTTCCGACCCGGGCGGCGAAGAGTTCGGCGAAGAGCGGCGCCGCGGTCGCCGTACCCTCCGCCGATGCGGCTCCGGGGATCAGGTCGGCCAGCGCGTCGACGAGCGGCGGGACCAGGTCGTCGTCGAGCACGCCCATCACGATGCCGCGCAACGCGGTCCAGACGACGGCGCCGACCACCGCACCACCTTCATGGAGCGAGAGATACACGGGCGGCTCGGGATCCGCCATGATGCCCTCGATCCGGCCCTGAACACTGCTCAGCAGCATGCTGTTGAGCACCGGCTCCTTTTCCAGAAAGGGAAAGACGGCCGCTTTGAACTCTGCTGGGTCGGTCGTCGTGCGGACCGTCATGTGGTGAAGGTGATGTCGACGAAGTCAGCGACCGGGCGGTAGCCGAGCTGATAGTAGATCTTGTTCGAGGTCGGGTTGGCCAGGTCGGTGTAGAGGCACGCCTGGTTGCCAGCAGCAAGGATCTCGGCGGAGACGAACGCGGTCAGGGCGCCGGCGTACCCGTTGCGGCGGTGCTCGGGCGGGGTGTAGACGGGACCGACGCGGCAGACTCCGAAGAGTGCTTTGTGGTAGCCGACCATGCTGACCGGCGTACCGTCGACCTCCCAGATCCACATCCGGCCGCTGCCCACGTGGTTCTGCGCCCACTCCAGGTCCGGCTCGCCGAACTCGTCCCCGAATCCGTCGTGGCTCCAGGCCGCGACCATCGCCACCTCATCGGCCGTCATCAGCCGGGGCCTGCCGGTCGCCTCGAGTTCGGTCAGCTCGCCGAGCTTGTGCAGGCGGGTGCCTTTGGTCTCGGTCGCGGTGGCGCCACGGGCATCGGCCCAGCGCTCGGCGAACGCGGCCGCGGCGGGGCGATCACCTGCGACGCCGTGGAGATGCGGGAGTACTTCGAGGTAGGCGGCGGCGATCGGCTCGGCGAGCTCTGCCGGGAGCGCGCCGAGGTAGACCGGGCGGTTCTGGGTGCGCATCGCGGCGCCGATCACGGCACCGTCGGCGTCGTGGGCGGAGACGTAGTACCCGAGCTCGTCTTCCTGGCGGTAGGTTCCGCGCGGCGCGCTCAGCGACGTTGCTCATGATGATCGTGTGCAGCACCGGATCCTGCGTTCCAGGAAGGGAAAGGCGATCGCCTGGAATTCGGCGGGATCGGTCGTCACGCGCAGCTCCATGCGCAGTGAGATTACGCCAGCGCGGGTTTGCCGGTCAGCCGATTTACACTGCGATCATGTCCACCACGCGGTTGCTGCTTCTCGGGGTCGTCCGGATCTTCCAGCCGGCGTACGGCTATCAGCTGCGCCGCGAGTTGCTGACCTGGAACGTGCAGGAGTGGGCGAACATCAACCCCGGTTCGATCTACACCGGGCTGCGCACGCTGGCCAAGCACGGGTTGCTGGCGGAGATCGAGGAAGGTCCGGGCAACAAGCCCGGGCGTACGTCGTACAAGCTGACCCACGATGGCGAGAGTGAGTACTTCACGCTGCTGCGGAAGGCGTTGTGGAGCGTGGACGGGTTCCGGCCGGATCAGATGCAGGCGGCGCTCAGCTTCATGTGGTCGCTGCGGCGGGACGAGGTGATCGCGGCGCTCGAGTCGCGGATCGTCCAGCTCGAGCAGCTCGCCAAGGCCGAGCCGTTCTCGGAACGCCAGATCGAGGAAGACCCCGCCACCCCGAACCACGTGGTCGAGATGTTCCGGATCGCCACCGCCCGCGACCGCGGCGAACTCGAATGGACCCGCGCCTTCCACGCCCGCCTCACCACCGGCGCCTACTCCTTCGCCGGCGAACCCCCCGACTGGGACCCCACCCCCGCCATGATCGACCACTGGCAAACCATCCCCGACCCCCCAACTAACTCCCCACCCCACTCCCCTCGCTCCACCACCCACCGGCCAGCTCCTCCCGCCCCGCCTCCCTCGGCTTTCAAAGCCCCGCCACCACCCCCTCCCCGCCAGCCACCTCAACCCCCCGCCTTCCCTCACGCCCACCACCCACTGGGCTCAGCTCCTCCTTCACACCGCCTTCCCTCACGCTCCACCACCCACCTGGCTCAACTGTTTGGCTTTTAATCAACATTGACTAGTCAATGTTGAGGGGTCAGACTGGGCGCATGATGATCGAAGCTCGCGGGCTTGTCCGCACCTTCAAGACCAAACGCGGACCGGTGAACGCCGTGCAGGGAGTCGACCTGAACGTCGCCGACGGGGAGATCGTCGGCTTCCTCGGCCCGAACGGCGCCGGCAAGACCACCACGATGCGGATGCTGGCGACCCTGATCAAGCCGACCAGCGGCTCCGCGACCGTGGCCGGCTGCGACCTCGCCCAGGACCCGGTCGGCGTCCGCCGCGGCATCGGCTACGTGCCGCAGAGCGGTTCCACGCTGCCCGAGGCGATCGCCGGCGACGAGGTCGTCGACCACGCCCGCCTGTACGGCGTACCGAAGAAGCAGGCCATCGCCGACGGCCAGCGCCTGTTCGAAGAACTCGACCTGCCCGGCCTCTGGCGCCGCCAGTGCAAGACCCTGTCCGGCGGTCAGCGCCGCCGCCTCGACATCGTGATGGGCCTGATCCACGACCCCAAGCTGATCTTCCTCGACGAGCCGACCACCGGCCTCGACCCGCAGGCGCGAGCCAACCTCTGGGAGCACATCCGCGGCCTCCGCGAGCGCGGCGCCACCATCTTCCTCACCACCCACTACCTCGACGAGGCCGACGCGCTCTGCGACCGGATCCTGGTCATCGACCACGGCAAGATCGTTGCCGCCGGCAAGCCCGAGGAGCTGAAGCAGCAGGTCTCCGGTGACGGCGTCCGGCTCAGCCTCGCCGACACCACCCAGGCCCCGGCTGTCACCAAGATCGTCGAGGAACTCCCGGGCGCGGTCGCTGTCGAGACCGACGGCGACGTGGTCGCGTTCCGGATCCCCAAGGGCGGTTCGGTGCTACCAGGCCTGCTGAGATCGATCGATGCCCAGGGCATCGAGTTGCACGGCGTCGAGGTGCATCGCCCGACGCTCGACGATGTGTTCCTGACGATGACCGGCCGCTCCCTGCGCGACGAGGACACCGCAGTACCGGCTGACAAGGAGACCGCGGCATGAGGACCCTGCAGGAGACCTGGATCGTCTTCAACCGCGCGATGCGGCTGTCGCTGCGGAACCCGATGTGGTCGATCCTGATGCTCAGCCAGCCGTTGATGTACCTGTTCCTCTTCGGCCCGCTGCTCAAGCCGATCACCGCCCAGATCAGCCAGGGCGAGACCACGAACGCCTACCAGGTGTTCATTCCCGGCCTGATCGTCCAGCTCGGCATGTTCGGCGCGATGTTCGTCGGCTTCGGCCTGATCGCGGAGTACCGGGCCGGTGTGATCGAGGCCGACCGGGTGACCCCGGCCTCGCGGATGGCACTGATGGCAGGCCGCGTACTACGCGACGTCGTCGTGCTCGTCGTCCAGTCGATCCTGCTGCTGGTCGTCTCCATCCCGATGGGCCTGCGCGCCCCCTGGGGCGGAGTGCTGCTGTCGCTGGTGATCGTGGCCCTGCTCGGCGCGACCTTCGCCTCGCTGTCGTACTCCGTCGCGCTCATCACCAAGAGCGAGGACGCCCTGGCCCCATTGCTCAACGGGATCGCGATGCCGTTGCTGCTGCTGTCCGGCATCCTGCTGCCGATGCAGATCGGCCCGACCTGGCTGCAGCGCCTCTCCGACATCAGCCCGCTGAAGCACGTGGTGAACGGCGTACGGGCGCTCTTCCGCGGCGACATCGGCAGTAGCTCGTCGCTGTGGGGACTGTTCTGGGTGGTGTTGCTGACAGTCGTCGGTCTCGCCGTCGGCGCCCGCACCTTCCGCAAGGAATCCGCTTAGGCGTCGTTCCTGGGCCTTCCGGTCCGCAGCACTTGAGCATAAGCGGCTGTTCATCGCTGCGTCGCCGGAGGGCCCTAGCGTCGGGACCATGCGTCTACCTTCGCCTTTGGTCCGCGGTGTGGTGGGCGCATGTGTAGTGGCGCTGGCTTCGCTGGTGACGTCCGTAGTACCGGAGTCGTCGTGGGTGGCTTCGCTGCCGATCGCTAGTGCGCTGCGTTCCACACTGGCCGGGCGGATGACTGGGCTGGCGTTCATGGTTGCCGGGCTCGGCTTGATGGTGTGGGCGTGGCTAGCGGTCGGCCGGGAGGTCCTGGCCGGAGTACGGCATCGCATGACTCCGCTAGTGATCGCGTGGAGCGCACCGCTGCTCCTGACTCCGCCACTGTTCAGCAGAGACGCGTGGAGCTACGCGGCCCAGGGTGCACTCGTCGCGAGGGGTTTCGATCCGTACGCCGTGGGGCCGGGTGCCCTGAGCGGTCACATCGTCGAGGCGGTCGATCCGATGTGGATGGCGACACCTGCGCCGTACGGGCCGATCCCTCTCGCGTACGGCGGGTTGATGGCGCGCCTGACGATGGACCCGTATCTCCTGATGCTTGCGCACCGGGCACTGGCGTTGCTGGGCATCGTGCTGATCGCCTGGGCAGTACCGCGACTCGCTACAGCCTGCCGAGTGGACCCGCGCGTTGCGACTTGGCTAGTGGTCGCCAACCCGGTGCTGATCACGCATGGCCTCGGTGCCGCGCACAACGACGTACTGATGCTCGGTGTCGCCTGTGCTGCCTTCGCTGTCGCTCTCACTGGCCACTGGGGAACTGCTGCCGTACTTGCTGGAACTGCTGCAGCAGTGAAACTCCCTGGCGGCCTAGTAGTAATCGCCATCGCTGCAGTGATGAGCCCACTGGCCCGCCCTCGCCTACGACTAGCCAGCCTCGCCATAGCCGGCGTAGTAGCCGTAGTAACCCTCGCAACAATCGGCGAACTAGTAGGTGTCGGCTCAGGCTGGCTAAGCGCCCTCGACGTACCAGGCCTAGTCCGCTCTCCCCTATCGATCGCCAACCTCATCGGCCTAGGCGCCGCCGGCATCCTCGGCTGGCTAGGCGAAGACACCGCCGCCAAACAGGCCCTCCAGATCGTCCGCCTAGTAGGCATGCTCACCGCTCTTGGCCTGATCGCAGCCCTAGGCCTACGCTCCTCCATCCACAACGCAGCCAGAGCAGTAGGAATCGCCTTACTAGCAGTCGTTCTCCTAGGCCCCACAGCTCACGACTGGTACTTCGTCTGGTGCCTGCCGTTCCTAGCCGTAGCCCGCCCCGGCCGCCGCCTCACCACCGCCCTCATCGGCGTCAGCACCATCCTCACCATCGCCGCCCCCCTCAACTCCTCCCTCCGCGGCGCCGTCATCCCCATCCTCGTCACCACCTCCCTGGTCCTGGTAGTCCTAGCCACCCTCCTAGGCCGAATCCACACCATGCACCCAGCCCGACCAGCCCGGCCGGCAGCGCGCGTACCAGTTACAACTGCCTGACCGCTTCCAACAGCTGCGCCTGCAGGTCGCGGTGGGTGGTGCGGTCGAGTTGGGCTTCTATGACGTCTAAGCCGGCGACGGTGGGGGTTAGGGCTGTGCGGAGGGCGTCTTGGGTTTTTACTAGTTGGTGGGGGATGTTGGCGGCGGCGCAGAGGGCGGCGAGGTTGGTGTTGTGGGGGGTGCCGAAGACTCGGTCGAAGTGGGTGGCGTGGGCGTCCGAGCCTTGTTCCAAGGTGGAGAAGATGCCGCCGCCGTTGTCGTTGAGGACGATGATGCGCAGGTCGGGGCGGGGTTCGGCGGGGCCGATGATCAGGCCGTTGAAGTCGTGCAGGAAGGCCAGATCGCCAACCAGGGCGTGCGTTGCGCCCGCGTTGGCGAGGGCAGCCCCGACGGCGGTCGACAGGGTGCCGTCGATGCCGGCGAGGCCGCGGTTGGCGACAGTGCGGATCGGTACTCCGGGCGCCAGGTCCAGGTCGCGCACGGAGTTCGATGACGCGATCACCAGCATGCCGTCCGCACCGACGGCCTCGGCCACGATCGCTGCGATCGCGGGCCCGGTCAGCCCATCGGCCAGCACCTTGTCGAGAGCAGGGCGCGCCAGCTGATCCGCGTGCTGCCAGCGAGCAAGCCAATCCGTGCCATCCGCGCTGGTGACCTCGAGCCCGGTGACCACAGCAGCAGCGCGGCGCCCAGCGTCCGGCCACAACCCGGTCGGCGCGACCACGACGACCTCGACGTCATGCCGGGCAAGCAGTTTCGTGATGGGCCGCGACAACGTCGGATGCCCGAACACCAGCACCCGCTCGATCTCATCGGCCAAAGACGATGCCGAGAGCAACAACCTGTACGCCGAGATCACGGCCGGTCCGGTTCGCGCCCGACTGGAGGGTTCCGCGAACAGCGGCCACCTCCCCGCCTCGGCAGCGAGCCGCGCAGCCTGCGAGGCACCATCACCAGCAACCACGACCGTCTTCGGCCCAGCAGCAACAGCAGTCGGCTCCGCAGCACCTGCATGAACGCTCGTCCACGGACCACTACGACCGAGAAGCGACTCCGGCCACTCAGGCTCATCTCCAGGCACCAGCGGCTCCGCCAACGCACAGTTCAGCTGCACCGGCCCCGGATCCGCAGTACGCGCACCAACAGCAGCAGACACCGCCCGGTCAACGGTAGAACGCCAGTACGCGACCTGCCCAACCTCGCGACGAGGCGTGCCGACCTCGTGGAACAGCCGCACAGCAGACCCGAACACCTTGATCTGGTCAGTCGTCTGGTTCGCCCCACTCCCCCGCAACTCCGGCGGCCGGTCCGCACTCAACACGATCAACGGCAGTCCGCTGTGCGACGCCTCGAGAACAGCCGGGTGCAGGTTGACGACCGCACTACCGGACGTTGTCACCACGGGCACCGGCAACCCGGTCCCACGTATCAAGCCGATCGCCAGGAACCCCGCAGTACGTTCATCGATCCGTACGTGCAGCCGCAGCCGTCCCTCGCGGTCAGCAGCAGCCAGTGCCAACGCCAGCGGCGCACTGCGTGACCCCGGTGCCAACACGGCCTCGCGGACACCCAGCTTGATCAGCTCGTCGACCGCCACAGTCGCGAACGCAGTGGACGGGTTCATCACATACTCCCCTTCAGGAGGTTCTCCACCCGGGCGTACCGGGCTTCCCAAGCTGCAGTGATCTCTGGCGAAGCAGTTGCCAACCCCAACGAAGGCTGCACCCGCCCAACAGGCAAGAACCCATCCACGCGGCAACAGCGGCGAGTCAACGACCTCAGACGTGAACATAGAAACAGTGCCCAGCCCGCACGCGTACGGAAGCTCCGGCAACGCCGCTGCCAACGCCACGCCAGCAGCGATCCCCACAGACGTCTCCAGCGCCGACGACACCACCACAGGCAGCCCTATCTGCTCAGCGATCTCCAGGCACGCCCGGACTCCACCGATTGGCTGCACCTTCAGTACTGCGATGTCGGCAGCCTCCAACTTCCTTACCAGCAAGGGATCCTCGGCCCGCCGAATGGACTCGTCCGCCGCTACCAGCACATCCGTACGCCGACGTACCGCAGCCAGGTCTTCCACAGCAGCACATGGCTGCTCCACATACTCCAGGTCGAACCGCGCCAGCTCCTTCAAGCAGCGCAGGGCCTCGTCAACAGACCACGCACCGTTGGCATCGATCCGCACCCGCCCCGTCGCCCCAATGGCATCCCGGACAGCCTCGACCCGCTCCAAGTCATCCGCCAACGTCTGCCCAGGCTCAGCAACCTTCACCTTGGCAGTACCACACCCAGAAGCCCTGACGATCTCCGCAGCCTTCTCCGGACCGACAGCAGGCACAGTGCAATTCACCGGTACTACGGAACGCACGGGCTCCGGCCATCCATCTACAGCCGCTTCACGAGCAGCCCTGAGCCAAGCAACACAAGTGGCGTCGTCATAGTCCAGGAACGGACTCCACTCGGCCCATCCAGCCGGCCCCTCGAACAACATCCCCTCGCGAACAGTGATCCCGCGGAATCGGTTCTTCAGCCCGATCGCAAACGTGATCACCGCACACCCTCCAGCAACGCCTGCCGGTCAACCTTGCCCGAGGCAAGCATCGGCAACTCGCCCAGCGGAATCACGTCCCGCGGTGCCCAGGTCCGCGGCAACACCTCCGCCACGAAGTCCCGCAGCTCCTCCAGCACCACCCGTCGCCGACCACGAACGCCACCACCCGGCTCCCCCATTCGGCATCAGGCACCCCGAGCACCACCGCATCCTGCACCGAAGAATGCTCCAACAGCCGAGCCTGTACTGCGGTCAGCGTGACGTTCACGCCGCCAGAGATCACCACATCGTCCAACCGCCCGATCACCTGCAGTCGCCCGTCCACGAACCGCCCGCGATCCTGCGTCCAGAACCACCCGTCCCGCAGCACCTCAGCCGTCATCGAAGGCTGCAGCCGATACCCCGAGAACAAGGTCGGTCCGCTGATCAGGATCCGCTCCCCCTCGAGCCGCGCCGCGGTCCCAGCCAACGGCTCACCCGCATAGAAGCAGCCGCTACCGGTCTCCGTCATCCCGTACGCCGGTATCGCGGCGACTCCGGCCGCTCGAACCCGCTCCTTCAGCGACGCAGGCATCGCCGCCCCACCGATCACGATCGCATCGAAGCTCCGCAGTACGTCCAACTCGGTCTCGAGATACCGCGCGAGCTGTGTCGGCACCATCGCCGTGTACCGCCGTGGACCAGTCATCGCCGCGGCACCGGCAGCCAACGACGGGTAATCCCAGGCAATCACCGGCGCGTACCCGGCGAGCACGGACCGCGTGAGGACCTGCAGACCACCCACGAAGTACGGCTTCATCGGCAGTAGCCATTGCCCGGGTCCGCCGAGTCGCTCGTGGGTAGCCGTGGCGGAGGCGACCAGAGCTTCGCGCGACAGCATCACGCCCTTCGGCTCGCCTGAGGAGCCGGAGGTGGTCAGGATCACCGCGCAGTCGTCGTCAACCGGCTCATCCGGAGCGACAGCGAGCTTGACCCGCTCAGCCGAGGCAGGATCGGCCGGGACCGGGGCGAACGGCGTACCGGATCCGTCCAGCACGGCAGTCAGCGCCGGCAACACGGCATCAGGAGTGCCAGGGACCAGCCGTAACACCCTCCCCACCGCTTTACTTCCTTCCCTCGACGTAATCATCGCCCTTCGAGCGTACGGCGCGCCCCACACAGCCCCGCAGCCTGGACCGCCTGCAAGCCTTTACCTATGAGCTGACAGACTTGTTGCTCATGGCCACCCCTGCCCAGTGGATCGAAGGCGCTCGCCCGCGCACGCTGCCCGCTGCCGTCGCCCCGGTGCTCGTCGGTACCGGCGCCGCCGCCTACCTGGACGCCTTCGTCTGGTGGAAGGCCCTCCTGGCACTCGGAGTCGGCCTGGCCCTCCAGATCGGCGTCAACTACGCCAACGACTACTCCGACGGCATCCGCGGCACCGACGAGAACCGCGTCGGCCCGCTCCGCCTAGTCGGCTCCAAGGTCGCCAGTCCCGTCCCAGGTGAAAGCAGCAGCCTTCACCTGCTTCGGCATAGGCGCCGTACTCGGAGTCATCCTCTGCGCGACCTCCAGCTGGTGGCTGCTGATCGCTGGAGCCGCCTCAGTCACCGCAGCGTGGTTCTACACCGGCGGCAAGAAGCCCTACGGCTACCGCGCACTAGGTGAAGTCAGCGTCTTCCTCTTCTTCGGGCTAGTCGCAGTACTCGGTACGACGTACGTCCAGGCCGAGAAGCTGAGCTGGACAGCCGTCGCGGGAGCCGTAGCCATCGGGTCGATCGCCTGCGCACTACTGGTCGCCAACAACCTGCGTGACATCCCCACGGACTCAGTCACCGGCAAGCGCACGCTGGCCGTAGTACTGGGTGCCTCACGCTCCCGGAAGCTCTACGCGATCCTCGTCATCCTGGCGTTCGCCCTGGCGGTCTGGTCCGTCGTAGCGACTCCCTGGGCACTCCTGGCGTTCATCGCAGCGCCGCTGGCCTTCAGGTCGATCAAGGTGGTCCTCAGCGACGCAGTCGGACCGGCACTGATCCCCGTCCTGCAGGGCACGGGCCTGACCGAGTTGCTGTACGCCATCGGCCTCGCTGTAGGTCTGGCGCTAGGCGCTTAACGCACCGGCTCTCGCCAGCGACCAGTGCTGGCGAAGCCTTCCAGCGTCTCGGCGTACGGCGCCAGGTCGATCCCGTTCCGCTTGAGCCACTCGTCGTCGTAGTACGTCTCGCTGTAGCGCTCCCCGCCGTCGCAGAGCAGCGTCACGATGCTCCCGCGAACCCCGGTACGCCGCATCTCGGCCGCCAGCCGCAGCGATCCCCACAGGTTGGTCCCGGTCGATCCACCGACCTGGCGGCCCAGCACCTTCGAACAGAACCGCATCGCCGCGATCGAGGCGGCATCCGGTACGGCGATCATCCGGTCCACCACGCCGAGCACGAACGACGGCTCCACCCGCGGCCGGCCGATCCCCTCGATCCGGGACGGCCGCCCGGTCGCGAAGTCGCCGTCGCCGGACTCGAAGGCCGGGAAGAAGGCCGAGTTCTCCGGGTCGACGACCGCCACGGACGTGTCGTGCCGCTGGTAGCGCACGTACCGGCCGATGGTGGCCGAGGTACCGCCGGTCCCCGCGCCGACCACGATCCAGGTCGGGATCGGGTGGTGCTCCAGCGAGAGCTGGCCGAAGATCGACTCGGCGATGTTGTTGTTGCCGCGCCAGTCGGTGGCGCGTTCGGCGTACGTGAACTGGTCCATGTAGTGGCCGCCGGTCTCCTCGGCCAGCCGCTTGGCCTCGCCGTAGATCTGCCCGGAGCGCTCGACCATGTGGCAGGTGCCGCCGTAGAACTCGATCAGGTCGACCTTCTCCTGGCTGGTCGACCGGGGCATCACCGCGATGAACGGGAGTCCGAGCAGCCGCGCGAAGTACGCCTCGCTGACCGCGGTCGAGCCGCTGGAGGCCTCGATCACGGTGGTGCCCTCGCGGATCCAGCCGTTGCAGAGCGCGTAGAGGAACAGCGACCGGGCCAACCGGTGCTTCAGCGAACCGGTCGGGTGCACCGACTCGTCCTTGAGGTACAGGTCGACGCCGACCAGCTCAGGCATCGGGAACACATGCAGATGGGTGTCCGCACTGCGGTTGGCATCTGCGTCGACGATCCGGATCGCCTCCGACACCCAAGCGCGTTCCTTGTCGTCGCGCCGGTCGACCTCCCGGCACGGTAGCGGCTTGCTGACCCCGTAGACCTCACTCATGGGGTCAGGCTAGCCCTACCGTGCCGGGTTGGCTCAGCAGTCGCGTGCCGGGGTCAGCAGTCGCGGCTGCGGGTGTAGCCGGCTGGGCCCGGATAGGCGACCCAGGTGCTCGTGCCGAACAGGGCGGCCACTACGACGCCGTCCTTGATCTGTTCGTAGTGCAAGTGCGGCGCTGTGACGTTGCCAGTGCCGCCTACATGGCCGATCTGCTGGCTGTCGGTGACATGGTCGTTGACTGCCACCCCGCGGTTCTGCAGGTGCGCGTAGAGCGTGTGCCAGCCGTCGCCGTGGGCGATCTCGATGTAGTTCCCGTACCCACCGGCGTCGTACGCCGAGCGCACCACGGTCCCGGCTGCACTCGTCTTGACCGGCTTGCCGAGGTCGTCGCTACCGGAACCCCAGTTGAGGTCCACGGCGTAGTACGAGGGGCTGTGTCCGGATCTGCTCGCACCGGACCACGTCTCACCACAGCGGAACGGCACCCGAAGCAACGGCCGAGCAGCAACTGCTTGAGCTACCTCAGCTCGCACAGCAGCAGCCTTAGCAGCCGGTACTGCGGCCCGCTGCGCCTCGTAGCTCTGCGGAGCCGGTGCCGGCTCCTGTGCTGCACTAGCACTCAGTGCCGGCGAAATAGTCAAGGCCGCCAAGGCAACGGCCGCACCAAGAACAGGTCTGAACATCGGGTCCTCCATAGGGCGGTAGGAGAGCTGTCCCTCACAGCCTGGGAGACACCCGCACTCAGCGCGACGACCTCGACCAAACTCGACCAGACCCCGGGTCGAGCTACCTTGGGGGGCACACGTCGACCTGTGGGGGAATGATGACCGAGAACGACGAGCGGCCTACCAGGACCAGGGTCACGCTCACCGACATCAGCTCGCGCGCCTGGGAGCACCCGGCGGACCGCGGTGCGCTGGTGGCGCTGCGGCAGCTGAAGGGGTTCGACTTCGTCCTCCGCAAGATGTCCGGGCTGATCAACGAGCGGGCCTTCCGGCTGCAGTTCCTCGGCTCCGCGATCCGGGTCGACGAGCGGCAGTTCCCGAAGGTGCACCGGCTCTTCACCGAGGCGGCGACCACGCTCGACGTCCGCGACCTGCCCGAGCTGTACATCACCAACTTCCCGATGTGGAACGCCGTCACGATCGGCATGGACAAGCCGTTCATCGTGCTGAACAGCGCACTGGTGAAGGGCCTCGACGACGAGGAGCTCCGGTTCGTCCTCGGCCACGAACTCGGCCACGCCCAGAGCGGGCACGCGCTCTACCAGTCGCTGCTGTTCTGGCTGATGCGGCTGACCGGCGCACTGAACTGGATGCCGATCGGCGCCCTCGGTCTGCGCGCGATCATCGCCGCACTGCACGAGTGGGCGCGCAAGGCAGAGCTGTCCGGCGACCGGGCCGGCCTCCTCGCAGTACAGGATCCTGCTGCTGCCCTGCGGGTCCAGATGAAGCTGGCCAGCGGTGGGCAGCTGGAAGAGCTGGACACGACCGCGTTCCTGGCGCAGGGCACGGAGTACGAGAGCGCGGGCGACCTGCGCGACAGCGTGCTCAAGCTGCTGCTGCTCGAGGCCGCGACGCACCCGCTGGCCGTAGTACGGGCGCATGAACTGCGCCGCTGGGTCGACGAAGGCGACTACACGACAATCGTCTCCGGCACCTACCCGAAGCGGCAGGAGGACGGCGACGCTTCGATGTCGCAAGAGGCGAAGAACGCCGCCAAGTCGTACTCCGAAGCCTTCTCCCGCTCCCAGGACCCGCTCGCCAAACTCCTCCGCGACATGGGCGAAGGCCTCGGCGGCGTCAAGGACTGGGTCTCCTCCAAGATCCGCTGACAGCTCCGTAAGTCAGGTTGAACTTTCCGTAGTTGAGTAACTCCAGCTAGTGACAACCGCCTCCTGGTCGTCGTATGTTCTGCGACCAGGAGCGCGTGGCCGGGGGGCCTGCTCGCATCGCGGTAACGCGCGTCGCGTCTAGGCAAGGGGGAACTACGGATGAGGCCTTCACGGCTAGCTACTGGACTGTTGGCGGCGGGCGCCACTCTGGCGTTGGCCGTGCCGACTCTGGCGGCAGGTAGTCCGGCGGTAGAGCAGGCGGCCGCACCCTGTGGCGGCAGCGTCGACAGCGCCTCTCCAGAGGTCGGTGCACTGGCCAAGGACCTCAAGCTGTCGACCACCGAAGCCTCCAAGCGAATCGGCTGGCAGCAAGCCGCCGGTGAACTTGACCGCCAACTGCGGCCGAGCGGCAGCTCGTACGGCGGCGTCTGGATCGACCCGTCGACAGGCAGAGTCAAGGTAGGCCGCACGGGCTCACCTGAGTTGCTGCAGCGAGCGGTCTCCTCCTGCGGACTCAGTGACGGCGCAGACCTCGTCCCGGTGAAGTACTCCGCCCAGCAACTCGACGCGGCGGCAACCTGGTTAGGCGAGCGACTCGGCAAGGTCGTCCGGCCGGGGATCGGCGGGTTCGGCGCAGGGATCGACTACTCCCGCAACCAGGTGATCCTCGACGTACCAAATCGCACCTGGACCGCGGCCGAGACAGCCTTCGTCAAGGAAGCCACCAGCCGGTACGGCGCTCTGCTGGCGACCTCGAAGATGATTGGGACGGCCGAGCCGGCTGCCTGTTCCGCGGCCAACTACTGCGATCCGCCGTTGCGCGGCGGCGTACACATCTCGTCCGGTGGTGGCTGCACGCTCGGGTTCATGGTCCGGAGCCTCTCGAACAACGTCCAGTACGCGATGACGGCCGGGCATTGCGGTGGCGGCACCTGGACAACCCAGTTCAGCGACGGCACCGCGCATGTCATCGGCGCCCGGCACAGTGGCGTCTTCGGCGCGTCCGGCGATGCGGAGATCATCACCGTCAACAACCCGGCCGGCTGGTCGGCCCGGGCCTGGGTTCTGGTCGAGGCCTCTGCGGACACCGCTCGCGACGAGTCCTACAACATCGCCGGCGTCGGCGGCAGCACTGTCGGCATGCGACTCTGCAAGACCGGCTACTCCGGCAACACCGCCTGCGGAGTTGTCACTCGGCTGGGCGTCTCGGTGAACTACGGCGGCACTGTGGTGAACAACCTCGGCGAAGCGAACTTCTGCGTGATCCCCGGCGACTCAGGCGGCCCGAACTACGCGTCCCACCTGGCGTACGGCCTCACCTCGGGCTACGTGGTCGGCGCCTCCCCGTGCCGCTCCTTCTACCAAGGCGCAGCAGGCGCCGCCGCCCTCCTCAACGTACGGATCTCCACGGAGGGCTGACAAGCTGACCAGCCGGCGGGCAAACCCTCCCCCGCCGGCTGGTCATACCCCGTGGCCCTGCCGGTTGGTCAAAGCGTGTTGCCTGAAGCCCCTGCCGGCTGGTCAGACCTCGTTGCCCGGAGCCCCTGCCTGCTGGTCAAACTCGTTTGCCCGACGACCCCGCGGGCGACGAAGCTGTTGGGGTGATCGAACTTCGTGAACTGACCCCGGACGACTGGCAGGACTGGCGCGAGCTGCGCTTGGCAGCGCTCGCCGATGCGCCGTCCGCCTTCGGCTCCCAATTGGCCGACTGGGTGGACGCCGACGAGAGTCGCTGGCGTGCCCGCCTCGAGCTCCCCGGCTCCCTCAACCTGATCGCCGTCCTCGACGGCACCCCGGTCGGCATGGCCAGCGGCCTCCCCGACGACAGCGAACCCGGCGTCACCGCACTCATCTCGATGTGGATCGCCCCGTCCGGCCGCGGCCAGGGTGTCGGCGACGCCCTGATGGCCCGCATCGAATCCCAGGCCCGCGCCGCCTCGTCCCACACCCTGAAGCTTTCAGTTGTCGCAGGCAACGAAAAGGCCCACGCCCTCTACACCCGCAGCGGCTACCTCGACACCGACGAACAAGGCGACCTGATGCCCGACGGCATCCACCGACGAACTCATCATGCGCAAGACCCTGAAGAGACCGTGCTCGGCTCGTATGCGACCACTGCCGGGAAACACTCGCACATACGACGAAAGTTTCCGGCAGCGCAAGGGAGGCGCCGGCTCTTTAGCCAAAGGACAGCGGAGGACCGGCTCGCGACGCAGGAGCCTGCGGCGGGCGGGGGATTGTACTTCCCGTAGTCGAGAAAAGAGGAAGGGCCACACTCCCGCCCCGGGGTGTGGCCCTTCCAGATTGGTGGTGGTCAGCCGATGTGGACCGGCTTGCCGTCGTTGGCCAGGTCCTTGTGCTTGACCGAGAGGCCGATCAGGGTGATCACGGCCGCGCCGACGAACATGAAGGCGGAGACCAGGAACGCCGTGGTGAAGCCGTGCGTCGTGGCGACCGCGGTGGCCTGCGCCTGGAGCTGCTTGGCCTGGTCGGGCGAGGCCTGCGCAGCCTGTGCCAGCCCAGGGGCGAGCTCGGTGAACTTGTCCTTGATCGCGTTGGTGGAGACCGTGCCGAGCAGCGCCAGGCCGACCGCACCACCGATCTGCTGGACGGTGTTCAGTACTGCGGAGCCGACACCCGAGTCCGTGTCCGCGACACCCGCTGACCGCGGTCAGCGTGAGCGGCACGAAGATCAGGCCCATGCCGAACGACAGCAGCAGGATGAACGGCAGCAGGCCACTGGCGTAGTGCGAGTCCACCGTGAGCTGGTTGAAGCCGAACAGACCGCCGGCCGCGATGGCCGAACCGGCGCCGGCGATCCAGCGCGGGTCGATCCGGGCGATCAGGACCGAGGCGAGCTGCGCCGCGACCACGATGCCGAAGCTGAACGGCAGGAAGGCGAAGCCGGTCTTCAGCGCGCTGTAGCCCAGCACGTTCTGGATGTAGATGCCGAGGAAGTAGAACATCGAGAACATCGCCGCACCGACGATCAGCATCACGAAGAAGCTGACCCCACGGGTCCGGTTGGCCAGGATCCGGAACGGCATCAGCGCGTGCCGGGACCGGGCCTCGATGCCGAGGAAGACGGCGATCAGGGCGAGACCGCCGATGATGAAGGCCAGCGTCACGCGTTGCCCCAGCCGTCCTGACCGGCGTGCGTCAGGCCGTAGACCAGAGCCGTCAGACCGACGGTTCCGGTGATGGCGCCCGGCATGTCGAACTTGCCGCGCTGACGGGCCGACTCACCCAGGTAGCGGATGGCCAGGAAGGCGACGATCAGGCCGATCGGCGTGTTGATGAAGAAGGTCCAGCGCCAGGAGGCCTCGGTCAGCAGGCCACCGAGGATCAGGCCGACCGCGGCACCGGCACCCGACATCGCCGCGTACACGGCCATCGCGCGGTTGCGCTCCTTGCCGGCCGGGAAGGTGGTGGTGATCAGCGCGAGTGCGTTCGGCGAGGCGGCGGCCGCACCGACGCCCTGCAGGATCCGGCTGGCGAGCAGCAGGGTCTCGTTCTGGGAGATACCACCGAGGAAGGAAGCGATGCCGAACAGCACGACACCGAACATGAACACCTTGCGGCGGCCGAGGATGTCCCCGATCCGGCCGCCGAGCAGCAGCAGCCCGCCGAAGGCCAGCGCGTAGGCGTTGACCACCCACGGCAGCGAGGCGTTGCTGAAGCCCAGGTCGAGTCTGGATGTGCGGCAGGGCGATGTTGACGATGGTGCCGTCCAGCACGACCATCAGCTGCGCCATGCTGATCAGCGCGAGCGCGATCCCGAGATTGCGGTGACCGTGGCGCAGGTCGCCCCTTCTACCGACCTCCGGCGGAGTCGGCCTTGATGACGTCTTCAGACATTTCTGGAAGTTCCCCTCTTGGGTGTTACTGGCTAGTGGTCGCTGAGTCCGGCCCCACACCGGTCAGCTCGCCTGCGACCCCCGCGCCGCAGGCAGGATCACGTGGTCGATCACGCGCAGGATCAGGTCCTCCGTCGGCTCGATGCCGAGGACGAAGGCGTGGTGGATGATGACGGCGGGCAGGGTCGCGGACAGCAGTTCGACGTCGACGTCGGCGGCGATCTCGCCCCGCTCGACGGCGCGCTCGAAGACCCCGTTGGTAATGGCCAGCCGGGGCGCCAGGAAGCGCTCCTGGAAGGCCTTCTTCAGATCCGCGTCCCGGTGCAGCGCGGTCAGCAGACCGGCCATCACCGACATCGGCATCTCGGAGGTGAACCCGCCCTCGTTGCAGGACATCGAGATCAGGTCGCCGCGCAGGCTGCCGGTGTCGATGTCCTCCGGCATCGGGCAGCCCTTCGCCCGGCTGATCGCGTCGACCACGAGCTCGGCCTTCGTCGACCAGCGCCGGTACAGCGTCGCCTTGCTGGCCTTGGCGGCCGTCGCCACCGCGTCCATGGTCAGCCGGTCGTAGCCCAGTTCGGCGACGACCTCGACGGTCGCGTCGAGAATCTCCTCTTCGCGGCCACCTTCGACCCTGCGGCCGCTGACGCGGACCGGCTTCGACACTGTCTGACATGAGTTGATGCTCACCCTGTGTGATTGATTGGGTACTGATAGAACGAAACGGTTTCGTTTCATCAACCACGATACGACTCATGTGAAGGGATGCACAAATGATTTTGCGCCAAAAGACCGAGTGGCCTAAGTCACGCTCAGTACCAATGACGCACTGGTACTAAACGAAATCCGCGCTCAGCTGAGCGGGATCTACACGAAATCAGTCCTCGTCCTCGGCGGACCGGGCCGCCTGGATGCGCGACGGCAATCCGCCCCGCACGTTGTTCGATCTTGGCCGCCAGCCGATCGCGGGCGGCCCGGAGGACGAAGATGGCCAGGATCGAGGAGATGACCAGGGCCAGCAGCAGCAGCGGGAAGACCCCAGCCACGTGTGCAGGGCGACCCAGAGGATCCCGAACGAGCCGCGGCGAACAGGACCAGCCGCAGCCCGGTGTAGATCGCGAATTCCTTCATCTCACACCCCGGCGTACGAGTGCAGGCCGGAGACCAGCAGGTTCACGCCGACGAAGTTGAACAGGAAGACCAGCCAGCCGACGATCGCGATCATCGCGGCCGGACGGCCGCGCCAGCCGGCCGTCGCCCGCGCGTGCAGGTAGGCCGCGTAGACGACCCAGGTGACCAGCGACCAGACCTCCTTGGGGTCCCAGCCCCAGTACCGGCCCCAGGCGTACTCCGCCCAGATCGGCCCGGCCACCAGGACGCCGAAGGTCCACAGCGGGAAGGCGAACGCAAGCACCTTGTACGCCGTACCGTCCATCGCCTCGGCGCTCGGCAGCCGGTTCAGCGACGGCGGACATCGTGCCGCCGGCCAGCACCCGGCGCTCGGCGCGGGACTTCACCAGATAGAGGATCGAGATCAGCGCACCGACCGTGAACGCGCCGCCGGAGATCGCCGCGGCGGACACGTGGATGACGAGCCAGTACGAGTGCAGCGCGGGGACGAGCGGTCCGGCCGGGGTGTAGAGGAGCAGCGTCGCCAGGCCGAGCACGGCCGCGATCACCAGCGTGACGCCGAGACCGAGCCACTGCAGTCTTGTAGCGGTGCACGAAGGCCAGGTAGACCGCCGCGACCGCCAGCGACGACGTGATGGAGAACTCGTACATGTTGCCCCACGGCACACGCCCGGCTGCCAACCCGCGGGTCAGCACGCCGGCGAAGTGCAGCACGAACGCGAACCAGGTGAGCAGCAGGCCGATCCGGCTCGCAGCCGCAGCCTTCTCGGCGGCGTTGTCACTGCACAACAGAACTGCCGGTAGTAGGCAGTTCCGTTGTTGCACCGCCGGCACCGACCAGAACCTCAGCAGCCTTCTCCGCCGGAACCTTGGCTGCCCGGCCGGTTGCCCACTCCATCGCGTGGGCCACCATCGCCAGGACGTAGATCACCGTGGCAGTCGGGATGACCAGGTTGGAGACGTGCGCGAAGGTCTCCGCGCTCATGGCTGCTCCTGCTTCTTCTTCAAGACTTCTGCGATGGCTTGGATCTCGTCGCCCAGGCCGCGTTCAGGCCCCCGGTCCAGCCCGGCGACCTCGACCACGGTACGCCCGTCCTTCGTCCGGACCCGCACCCAGGTACGCCGCGGGTGGATGAACAGCGAGCCCATCAGCCCGAGGATGGCCAGGCAGATCCCGACCAGGGCCAGGTTCAGCCCGGGCGTGTGGCTGATCTGCAGCTTCACCCAGCGGCTGTAGCAGTCGAACTTCAGCGTGCCGCGCGCCGTTCGGCAGCGTGACGCTCTGGCCGGGCGCGAGCTGGAACCGCAGCTTGTCGCCCTTGCCGTCGCCGAACTGGGTCAGCTTCGACTTGTCCAGCTGGTAGACCGACTGCGGCTTGCCGTCCTCGTCGGCCGGCCGGCCGTAGTACGCGGTCATCACCAGCGCCGGGTTCAGCGTCGTCGGGGAAGACCGAGGTCGGGCCGCGCTGGTCGATCACGGCGGTCGGCAGGAAGAACCCTTCGAAGCCGAGCTGGACTCGGGCGCGCGTCCGGGGCCTTGACCACGCCGAAGGAAGAGAAGTTGCTGTCCTGCGGGAGGAACGGCGCCGGACCGGAGAACGCGACCTCGCCGTTGCCGTCCTTCACCGTGACCCTCGGGGCGTAGCCGTGGCCGAGCAGGTGGACGCTGGTGCCGTCGACCTTCAGCGGGTGGTTCACCCGCAGGTCGTACGACTTGCTCCGGTGAGTCGGGCGTCTCGGAGTACGTGATGTTCGCGTTGAACTCGCGCGCCGCGCCGCGTTGCGGGCCGTCGGTCTGGAACTTCGCCTTGAAGTCCTTCACCGTCAGCGAGAACGGCGGCAGGTTGTCCGGCGTGAAGACGCGGCCCGGGCTGAAGTCGTCGTACTGCGCCACGGAGTTGGAGAAGACGTTGCCTACGACAACCAGCACGGTGCCGCGGTAGCCGAACAGCGCACCCCACGCGGCGCCGATCAGCGCGAGGATCAAGGAGAAGTGGAAGAGCAGGTTGCCGGCCTCGCGCAGGTAGCCACGCTCGGCGCCGATCGCACCGTCGTACGACTCGACCCGGAACCGGCGGCGGCGTAGCTCGGTGGTCGCAGCAGCCAGTACGTCGTCCGCCGAGTCGACCTCGAAGGTCTGGTAACCCTGCAGCCGGTTGAGGTTGCGCGGCGGCTTCGGCGGCCGGGCCCGCAGCGCCTTGAGGTAGACCTGCAGCCGCGGCACCACGCAGCCGATCAGCGAGATGAACAGCAGCAGGTAGATCGCCGAGAACCAAGCCGACTTGTAGACGGCGAACAGGCCGAGCTTGTCGTAGAACGGGCCCAGCTTGGGATGGGCTTCGAAGAAGTCGGCGACCTTGACCGGGTCGATCGCGGTCTGTGGGATCAGCGACCCCGGGACCGCGCCGAGCGCGAGCAGGAAGAGCAGCACCAGGGCCGTCTTCATCGAGGTCAGCTGCCGCCAGGTCCAGCGCAGCCAGCCGATCAGGCCGAGCGCCGGCGGTTCGCTGGGCGGTTCTTCCGACGGCGCGACGACGCGATCCTTGATCTCCGTCATCAGACCGCCGTCCCGAACTGGGCGACCCATTGCCTCAAGTCGGCGGTCATCGAATCCCAAACCCCTGTCAGCAGCAGTAGTCCGACGGCGATCATCAGTACGCCGCCGATGCGGATCACCAGCAACTGGTGCTTGCGCACCCACGCGACGGCGCCGAGCATCTTGCGGAACGCCAAGGCGGCGATGATGAACGGCATGCCCAGCCCGAGGCTGAACACCAACGCCAGCGTAGCCCCCCGCGCAGTGCTGCCCTCGGTCGTGGCCAGGCCCATCACCGTCCCGAGCGTCGGGCCGATACACGGCGTCCAGCCGAAGCCGAACAGCACGCCGAGCAACGGCGCCGCCGCGATCCCGACCGCCGGCACCCGGTGCACCCGCAGGTCGCGTCTGCAGAAAACCGAAGCCACCAAGGAAGACCAGGCCCAGTACTACGGTGCCCCGCCCAGCACCTCGCGTGATCACGGTCTGGTGGTCGATCAAAGCGTTGCCGACGGCACCGAACAGCACGCCGGTCAGGATGAAGACGGCCGAGAAGCCGAGCACGAACAAGCCCGGTCCCGGCCAGCATCCGGCCGCGCTTGCGCGGTGCCGAGCTCGGCCGCGGACAGCCCGGTGACGTACGAGAGATAGCCCGGCAGCAGCGGTACGACGCAGGGCGAGAAGAACGAGATCGCACCGGCCAGCACGGCGATCGGCAGCGCCACCAGCATCGAGCCCGTCATCGACTGGGCGAACCACTCACCCACGACTGATCCTCACTGAAACCTTCATTGCAGACTCACTCGGCGTCCTTCACCATGCGCGTCACCCAGCATCCCGCTTTTTCCCCGCTTCACCCGGCGTCCTTCACCATGCCGACGAGGGTGTCCTTCGTGACCGCGCCGATGACGCGCGAGGCGACCCGGCCCTGCTTGTCGATCACCAGCGTCGACGGGATCGAGGTCGCCGAGATCTTCTGGCCGCGGAACCGGAGCAGCTGCTTGCCGCTCGGGTCGTAGATGCTCGGGAACGGTACGCCGAACTCCTGGACGAACTTCATCGGCGGCGCCTTGTCGAGGTCGCGGGTGTTCAGCCCGATGAACTGCGACGTCCGAGCCGAGCTCCTTGGCCGCGGCGGTCAGGTCCGGCGCTTCCTTGCGGCACGGCGGGCACCACGAGCCCCACACGTTCAGCACGACGATCTTGCCGGTCTGGTCCGCGAAGTCCCACTGCTTGCCGTCGAGCGTGGTGCCCTTGAAGTCGGGCGCCTTCTCCCGCTCGTCCGGCGCGAAGCTGGAGACCCGGCCGGTACCGCTGACGAAGCCGGTCTGGCCGTCTGCGGTTCTGGCTCGCGTCCTGGCCGGAGCTGCAGGCCGTCGCGACCAGCAGCACCGCGGCGGCGAGCAGCGGCGTACGGGCTTTCATCAGGCGCCGCCCGCGAACTTCTTCGGGTTCTTGACCGGCAGCAGGTCCTTGGCCGGTTCCGCGTAGCCGACCGAGACGATCTCGTCGCCGTGGAAGGTGAACGAGGTCAGGCTGGCCAGGCTGCACTGCCGCTTGCGCGGGTCGTGCAGCATCCGGCGGCCCTCGATCGCGGACCGGACGATCCAGATCGGCAGCTGGTGCGACACGATCAGCGCCTCGTGCCCGGCGGCCTTCTGCCGGGCGGTCTCGATCGCGTCGCGCATCCGGCGTACGAGCTGGGCTGTACGGCTCACCCCAGGACGGCTTCCACGGGTTCCGCAGCAGCCACCAGGCGCTCGGCTGGCGCAGTGCGCCGTCGCCGACGCCGAACTTCTTGCCCTCGAACAGGTTCGCCGCCTCGATCACCCGCTCGTCGATGTCCGGGGTCAGCCCGAACGTCTTGGCGATCGGCTCCATCGTCTCCTGGGCCCGCTCCAGCGGCGAGCTGACCAGGTGCACGATGTCGCGGCCGGCCACGTGCTCGGCGACCCGGTCGGCCATCTTCCGGCCGAGCTCGGACAGGTGGTAATCGGGGATCCGGCCGTAGAGCACGCCGGTCCGGGTTGTGCACCTCGCCGTGACGCATCAGGTGCACGACCGTCGTTTCGGTCACCGCTGCCGTTCCCTTCAGTTCTGTACTGCGGCAGCCGCGCGAGCGGCCGGAGCGAGTGCGGTCTCGAGCCGCGGCCAGGGCGTCGTCGTCGATCGCGGCACTCACGAACCAGGCCTCGAAGGCACTCGGCGGCAGGTAGACGCCGGCGTCCAGCATGGCATGGAAGAAAGCGGCGAACCTTGGCAGCACCTGGGCACCGGCCCCGGCGAAGTCGCGGATCGGACCGCTCGTCTCCTCCGAGCTCCACGAAGAAGACGCTGAAGAGGTTCCCGGCGGCCTGGATGACGTGCGGCACACCTTCCTTCTCCAAGCGCGGTCGCGACCAGTCGCTGGATGGTCACCGAGGTCTCGTCGAGCTTGGCGTAGACCTCGTCGGTTGCCAGCCGGAGCGTGGTCAGGCCGGCCGTGGTGGCGATCGGGTTCCCGGACAGGGTGCCGGCCTGGTAGACCGAGCCCTCGGGCGCGAGGTGGCACATCATGTCGGCGCGACCGCCGAACGCCGCCGCCGGGAAGCCGCCGCCCATCACCTTGCCGAACGTCATCAGGTCCGGCGCGACGCCGTCGACGCCGTACCAGCCGGACCTGGTGATCCGGAAGCCGGTCATCACCTCGTCGGAGATGAACAGCGCGCCGTTGTCCTTGCAGGTCTTGGCGAGGAAGGCGTTGAAGTTGTCCTGCGGCGGGACGACGCCCATGTTGCCGGGCGAGGCCTCGGTGATCACGGCGGCGATCTGGTCGCCGTACTGGGCGAAGGCCGCGGTGACCGCGGCCTGGTCGTTGTACGGCAGCACGATCGTGTCGGCGGTGGTCGCCTCGGTGACGCCCGGCGTACCGGGGATGCCGAGGGTGATCACGCCGGAGCCCGCCTGGGCCAGCAGCGCGTCGACGTGGCCGTGGTAGCAGCCGGCGAACTTCACGATCTTGTCCCGCCCGGTGGCGCCCACGGGCCAGCCGCAGCGCCGACATGGTCGCCTCGGTGCCGGACGAGACCAGCCGCACCTTGTCGACCGGCGTACGGGCGACGATCTCCTCGCCGAGCTCGACCTCGGTCTGGGTCGGCGTCCCGTACGACGTACCGCGGCTGACCGCCGCCTGGACGGCGGCCGTCACCTCGGGGTGGGCGTGGCCCAGCAGCATCGGGCCCCAGGAGCAGACCAGGTCGAGGTAGGTGTTGCCGTCGACGTCGGTGATGTGACATCCGTCACCGGAGGCCATGAAGCGCGGCACCCCGCCGACGGCGCGGAACGCGCGGACCGGGGAGTTCACCCCTCCCGGCGTGACGGCGGAGGCTCGATCGAACAGAGCGGCGGAACGTTCGGTGTCGTCTGACACGGCCGCCATTCTCCCCGACAGACCAGTGCGTCCAGTGGGCGGGGACGGCCACGATTCGCTGTCAGCAGCGATCAGGGGCTTCACTTGTGCGTTGTTACGCGCCAGTATGGGTACCCGGTGACCGCCCGATGCACTGTCAGCGCCCGCTCCGTAACCCCACGCACGAGAGCGGCGTTAGACCAAGTACGGACGGTGGCCGGGACCGATGAAGTAGACGTGTCCGCAGCGTGGGGGCGGGGCAGGTCGATGAGTCACGGAGGGGATCATCGATGGCGAAGGGCAAGCGTCACGCCATGAATGGCGGGTGGCGTCAGGTGGCGCCGCTCGTTCCGCTGGCGTTGTTCGCGAGCGCGTTCACCGTCAGCGCCACGGACGATCCGGCGGTCGCGACAGCGGCACTGGATCAGGGGCTGGGCAAGAACACTCCGGTGGTGGTGCCTTCGACGGCCATCTCGGACCCGGCGAACATTCCGGTGCCCGGCAAGGTCGGCAACGGTGTCGATCCCGGTGAGCAGCCGACCCAGGTGATCGGCGGGCTCTCCCGCAACGGCATCCCGACCGCGGCTCTGAAGGCGTACTCGCGGGCCCAGCAGGTGATGACCCAGGTCGATCCGGGCTGCAAGCTGCCCTGGACCCTGGTCGCCGCGATCGGCCGGGTCGAGTCGAACCACGGCCGCTTCGGCGGCAACGCGCTGACCACGAACGGCGTCGCCGTACCGGGCATCTACGGGCCGCGGCTGGACGGATCGTCGACCGCGAAGATCAGCGACACCGATGCCGGCAAGCTCGACGGCGACTCCGCCTTCGACCGGGCGGTCGGGCCGATGCAGTTCATCCCGAGCACCTGGCAGTCCGTCGGGGTCGACGGTGACGGCGACGGGTCGAAGAACCCGCAGGACATCGACGACGCGGCGATGTCGACCGCGGTCTACCTGTGCTCGGGCGAGACGAACCTGTCCGACGCCGGCGATCTGAACAAGGCGATCCTGCGCTACAACCACTCGCAGTCCTATGCCGATCTGGTGATCAGCATCGCCAAGGCGTACGCCGGTGGCAGCTGGATCGCGGTCGGCAACGGCACCGAGACCGACGGCCAGGGCATCGACCGGGCCGGCGACCAGATCAACGACCCGACCATCGACGCGCCGGCGGACAACAACCTGCCGCAGGCGATCGACCTGCCGGTCTACCCGACCGGCAGCCGGCCGACCCAGACCACCACCCAGGGCGGCGACGGCAAGCCGACCACCAGCCCGACCAAGAAGCCGGGTAGCCAGCAGACCCAGACCCCTGAGAAGCCGGGCACCGGCACGAGCAAGCCGCCGACGTCCAAGCCGACGACCCCGCCGAAGACGACGCCGCCTCCGACGACGCCGCCCAAGCCGCCGGGCACGACCACGCTGCAGACCGCGGCCGGACTGATCGTGGGCACGGTCGGCAGCACCGTGACCGAGCTCAGCAGGGCCGCGACCTACTGCCAGTCGGAGCTGTCGAAGGTCACCATCACCCACCCGACCCAGGAGCAGTTGCAGAAGTGCGTGACCGCCTTCCAGACCGGCGGCGTCGCCGCGGTCGACCAGGCGATCCGCAACATCCTGTCGCTGCTGGGTCTGCTCGGACTGCTCGGTGGAGGCATTCTCGGGCACTGACCACCCACAGACTGGCGCGCCTGCCCCCACCCCTCCCTCGGCGCGCCACTGGCGACGCCACGGAGCACCTCCCCCCGGCTTCGTGGCGTCGCCCTTCACCTGGTCAAGCGCTTACTTGAAGCTTCCTCAGTTTCCAGCTGCCCCGGCGCCCGCGCGGCGCCCGCCCCGGGCAGCCTTGGACAGGGAAGTGCGGGTCTGGACATGGTTTGACATGTCCAGACCCGCACTTTGTTGTTCGAAGCCCTTGAGGGCCGGAAGGGGTTAGGCGAAGCGCTTGGTGATTTGCTCCATGCGGGTTACCAGGTCCAGGTCGTAGGCGACGCCTGGGACGTAGAAGATGATGTAGTCGGCGCCGGCCTCGAGGGCTGCTTCGACCTTGTCGGCGATCTCGTCCTCGGTGCCGATCAGGTTGTCCTTCGAGAAGCGCTCCCAGTCCATCGGGCCGAGTGCCTTCTGGGTCGCCTTCTGCGGGTCGTCGCCCTTGTCGATCGGGAACGCGTTGATCCCGGTCGACTTGATGATCTCGTTGTAGTCGCGCCCGATCGCGTCGCAGTGGCCCTTGAGGATGGCCGCCTTCTCCTTGATCACCTCAGGATTTCCGCCACCGATGTTCGCCGCGTCGGCGTACTTGGCGACCAGCTTCAGGGTGACCTGCGGACCGCCGCCGCCGATCCAGAAGCTCGGGTGCGGCTTCCGCACGCCCTTCGGCTCGTTGATCGGCTTGTCGATCGAGTAGAACTTGCCGTTGAAGACCGGCTCGTCCTCGGTCCACATCTTGTGGATGATCTCGGTGGCCTCGCGGAACGCCGCCATCCGCTCCTTGGTCTCGGGCCACTCGTACCCGTAGGCCTTCCACTCGTGCTCGTACCAGCCCGCGCCGAGTCCGGCGTACAGGCGGCCGTGGCTCGCAACGTCAACGGTGGAAGCGATCTTGGCGTACAGCGCCGGGTTGCGATACCCGTTGCAGCCGACCATCTGGCCGATGTTCACCCGCTTCGTGTCCCGCGCCAGCGCCGCCGTCGTGGTCCAGCACTCGAAGGTGCTCTCCGTACTCGGCTCCGGCACCGTGTGAAAGTGGTCGAACAACCAGATCGAGTCCCAGGACCCCTCATCCGCCTTCTTGGCGACATCCGTCATCGCCTCCCACTGCTCGACCGGGTCACTGAACCCGGCCAGATCCATCTTCCAGCCCTGCGGCACGAACATGCCAAACCGTGTAGTCATACCCCCAATCCAACCCGCCCGCCCCTGAACCGGTCCAGCACTCCACCCACTGAATCCCTTCTCAATTCCCCAACCATTACTTCTTAATCCCCATCCATCGATGGGCCGATGCCGCGCTCAGCTGTCCCAACTGCACGCTGCGATTGGCGGCTCCAGACTGTGCCGTGGCGATCCCGGCCGGTCCATTGCTCGAGGGCGACGATCTGTTCGGTCGTGCCTAGTTCGCGTTCCAGTAGCCAGTAGGCGAGGTCGATGCCGGCCAGCCAGCCGCTGCCGCAGGTGACGAGGTCGCCGTCGTCGACGATGCGGGCGTCGATGACTTCAGCCCAGTCGGCGAGCCATTCGTAGTCCATCCGGTGGGTGGTGGCCGGGCGACCGTTGATCAGGCCGGCCGCACCGAGCAGAAGCGAGCCGGAGTCGATGCCGGCGAGGATCAGGTTGTCGCCGCCGAGGGCCTTCGCCTCAGCCAGTTGGCGAGGAATCACGCCACGCTCGATCTCCTCCTTGATCCATCCGCCGGAGACGGCGAGCACCCGCGCCGAAGCCGGGTCCCACAACGACAGATCGCTGTACTTCGTGCCGTAGCAACCCGTCACCTCCCGAGCTCCGTCGGCCGTCACCAAGCGCGGTTCGACCGGCATTCCCCTCCTCCGTGCGTTCGCGAACACCGCGTAAGTCGACACGACGTCCACCTCGGCAAACCCCTCGAACACCAGCACATCGATTCGCATGGGAGACAACGGTGCCCCGCGTACGCAGTACCGAGGAGTGGCTGGGAGGACGCTGTTCGCTAGATTCGAGCCATCATGCGAGAGACGCGGATTGTTGCGGTGTTGGCTCCCGATGGGGTGGTGGGGGTGGAGTTGGCGGGGGCTTGTCAGGTGTTTGCGGCGGCCTCCGATCCGGTGAGTGGTGAGCCGCTGTACGACGTACGGGTGTGTGGGAGCGCAGCCGGTACTACGGTGCGCGCGCATGGGCTGGATGTCTTTCGAGCTCAGACGCCTTACCGGTTCGAGGACGCGTTGGAAGCCGACACCGTGATCGTGCCGGCGGCGCAGGTCCCGGCGCCCGAGGTACTCGCGACTGTCCGCGAAGCTCACCGCCGAGGCATCAGGATCGCCTCGATCTGCACGGGTGCGTTCGTGCTCGCCGAAGCCGGGCTACTTGATGGACGGCCGGCTGCGACCCATTGGGCGCATGCGGCCGAACTGGCCAGGCGATTCCCGGCTGTCGACGTACGGACCGAGGACCTGTACGTCGACGACGGCGACCTGCTCACCTCGGCCGGAGTGACCGCGGGGTTGGATCTTTGCCTTCATCTGGTGCGGAAGGATCACGGGTCGGCGGTCGCTGCCGATGTCGCACGCCGCTTGGTGATGGCGCCTCATCGCGACGGCGGCCAAGCGCAGTACCTGACTGCCCCTGCCATCGGCAGTGAAGGTTCGTTGGAGCCGGTGATGCGCTGGATGCACGAGCACCTGACCGAGCCGCTCACGCTCACCGACATTGCGACGCATGCCGCGATGAGTACCCGCACGCTCAGCCGCCAATTCCGTGCCCAGACAGGCAGCACTCCGCTCCAATGGCTCATTCGCCTTCGCGTTCACCGAGCACAGGAACTCCTGGAGACCACCGACCTCACGGTCGACCAGATCGCGACCGCCAGCGGATTCGGCAGCCCCGTCCTGCTCCGCCAGCATTTCACCAAGACCCTCGCCACCACCCCGACCGCCTACCGCCGCACCTTCACCAGGGCGGCGGCAGGCTGACCCGTACTACGCGTCGAGGGCTGTCAGGAGTTTTTCTAGGGCTGAGCGGGTCATGGGGTTGTTGAGGAGGTCCACGGCTTCGAGGTCGGCGAATTTCGCGTGGTCGGCATCGGCCGGCGTGATCGCTTCGCAGATCGTGTTGTACGTCCAGTTGAGGTAGCCGGTCACGGCGAAGGCAAAAGACTCAGTCGGAATGCGGGCCAGTTGCCTGCGGTATCGATATAGCCGTCGCGGAAGGCCGCAACGTTGCCTTGCTGCTGATCGATGGCCGCAAGGTCCACTGGGTGAGCGCGCCGCCGAGTTCGAGTTCAGGAGTATTCGAGCCTGCGAAGTCCCATTCAGTGACCACCAATTCGCCATTGTGGCCGGTTCGAACATGATCCGGGATGAGGTTGCAATTGCAGAGAATGATGGCGTCAGGGTCGATGATCGGCCTCGATCGTCGCGCAGGTCGTACAACACCGGCAGCGCTTGAGCCAACTGCTCAGCCCACGGCTTCTCAGCAACGCGCGCTCGCTCGAGCAGCCGCTCCCAGTCCGCGTCCGATCCGCGCGTGCGTCATATACGGATTGACCGGCGCTAGTACTGGGAATCGCCAATGAATGAAGGGTTCCGTACGCCGCGCCGATCCGCCGCGCCACCGCCGTTGGCGTCGGATGACACCGGCGACGGCCCGACCTGGATCCATTCGTGCACCCGCCAGTTCTGTTCCTGCACCGCTTCGATCAAGCGGCCGCCAGGACTGCGTACGGGAGTCGGTGCAACGATGCCGGCGGCAACTGCTGCGTCGCGAAGCTGAGCACCGAGCCCGGCCTGGGCCTCGATCGATCCACGGATAGACAGTCACCGCGAGCCAACGACCGCGATCTGTCGTGAGCGACCACGATCGCCCCATCGGAGTGAACGAAACGGGCGTCGCCGCAGCGGTGATCAGCCCGAGACCGAAGGCGGCAGCCAGTGCGTCAGCGAGCCCATAGGGCCGCGGGCAACGAAGCCGCGCGGCGCTCGGCTTCGGATCTGAGCGCGTTCCAGTCACGCAGTCCGTACTCCGTGGCGAGCGCCTGCTGGGCATCGGCCAGCGATGCGTCCGGGCTCGATTCGCGCAGCGCGGCCAGCAGGTCCTTGGCCTCCTTGCGGAGAAACCCGAGGCTCGGTTTGTCAGGCAGAAATCGCACAGCTCTTCCTCTCGCGCCCGGACTCGCACGGGCCACAAGGGGAGCGTGTGGACTCCACTTCGACCATTGACCGAACGGGGGTGGCTTCCAGCCTTCCGGCGAGTCTCGACGCGGCCCCTGCCACGTTGCCGAAGACGCTACCCGCGCCCCGACAACCCGGTCAAGAAAAGCTTCAAGGGTGGGAGTGAGAAGGCCCGGCAACCCGGTCAACAACCGCATTCAGATCTGGGCGGGAGCAAAGAAGGTGGCGGCAACAGGTGCAGCCGTTCGAACCAGACGGCGCGCGACCGCGTCGTACCCGATCGAGTGTTGCCATCAAGGAGGAACGATCATCGAGCCCCAGCAGCTTCGACCAGCCAAGTTCGACGAGTTGTCCGACGACGCCGTACCGCTGATCGCCACCGGGCAGCATCGCCGCGACACCGTGCCGGAGGAAGGCGGCCGCTGGCCCGTCAGCGTCGTACTGCGACCAGCCGTCGACGGTCTCCTGGCCAAGCGGCTGGATGAGCTCACCCAGCAGGCCGCTGACCTGGCCGGTCCTGGGCATTGGCACACCGGTCAGCTCGGCTCAGCCCATCTGACCGTCCGCGCCCTCGAGTTGTACCGCGCAGCCGTCGACCCGGCCGAACCGACAATCCACCGCTACCGGGAAGCGATGGAACGCGCAGCCGCCGATGCAGCTCCCGCACGAATCGAGGTCGTCGGTCTGACGCTCACAGCCGGCACGGTGATGGCCGCCGTGGTCTCCCTCGACGACCAGGCCGACCTGCTCCTCGATCGCCTGGCAGACGAACTCGGACCGGATGCCTGGCTGGAAGAACCCTTCGGCCGCCGCGACATCTGGTACGTCAACCTTCTCCACTTCACCACCGACATCCCCCGCCCCCAAGCCCTGATCGACTGGGTCGCCACTCACCGGACGCACTCGGCCGGCACCGAGACGATCCCCACCGTCGAACTGGTCCGTTTCCACCACGACCCACACCCCGAGCGCCCCTACATGCGCCCAGAAGTCCTCGCCGAAGTCCCCCTCACCGGCCAACCCGAGCGCCTCGGTCCCCCGCCGCAGTCCACCTCGACGTACTACGAAGCCGAAGAGCCGTAACCGGGAATACAGAGACCCGTTCCGGCCGGGGGCCCAAAACCCCGGCCGGAACGGATCGTCCAACTCAGCGGGCGCTCAGAACGCCCGCTCCGAAGGCAGCTCCATCACGACGCTCAGCTCTGGCCGCGAGGATCGCGTTCAGCACGATCGGAGGCACCTTGCCGCCGAACTCCTGCCGGGTCAGCGCCGCGATACCAACAGCGGATGGCGCCGACGCCGAAGTACCGAAGAAGCGGCATTGCCCCTGCACCGCAGTCGGGCAGGTCCCGGAACCGAACGGTCCGACGCCGCTCACCGAAACGCCGTCCGATGCCGCCCAGTACGGCGCCGGGAAGCTCAACGTGAGCGGTCCGGCGACGCCCTTGCACGGACCGGGCTTACCACCCGGGCAGCGCGTGCTGGTGATGATCTGGGTCGGCCCCGCCGCGGAGAACGCCTCGAGCGCGATCGTCTTCGGGTCCACCGAGAGGCTCGCGTTGACCGCACCCGCGCTGGTCGCGAAGCCGAGGTAGTTGGAGTCCGGGTTCATCGAACCGGCCCGCTCCGGCGGGTCGATCGTCTGGACGCCGGCCGACAGCGCGCGCCAGCGCAGGTCGAGCACCGGCGCCTTCTTCGCCGACGAGGTGCCCTGGACGTCGACGACCAGCTTGGCGGGCTGCGCGACGCCGGTCGTGTTCTCGTAGATGAACTGCTCGATGGTGTCGCCGACCCCGTCAGCCTGTACTGCGTTGCTGGCGGCGAGGCACTGCGTCCCGGTCGCATCCATCAGATACAGGTTGAGGTCGGTGAATCCGCCTTGCCCGGCGGTCGGGTAGACCGCTCGCGGCTCACTCCACTGCAGCGTCGGCATGACCGTCGCGCCGGGCAGCAGGTTGAGGTCGTATGTCGTGTCCGCGCCGCGCAGCTTCACCACGTTGTCGGGTGCGTTCGGGCATCCGGTGAACGGTCCGACGACGCCATCCGGCCCGGCGCCGGTGCCGGTCGCGGTGACCCGCGGGGCGTGCCTGCCGCCGAGGTTCCCGGCGGACGAGCTGACGAAGATGCCGTGCTTGGCGAGGCCTTCCGCGGTGGCGGCGCCGATGCCCTGCTGGAACGCGGGCTCGTCGTCCAGCGCGATGTCCTCGGCGATCATCGTGACGCCGGCGTTGGCCAGGGTATGGAACGCCTCGACGTACTGGGCCGTGGTGTCCTGGGTGCTGGCGTAGGCGAGCTTCGCCTGCGGTGCGAGGTCGTGGATGATCTCCAGCATCGCGGTGCCTTCGTCATCGTCGTACGCGCGGCCTGCTGCAGCACCTGTACGTCGGCCGGCAACTCACCTTGCGCGACGGATTCGGCCAGGTGGTCGACGTCACCGGAGATCGCACCGATCTTCTGGCCTCGTCCGGTCAAGCCATTGCGACTGAGCCACGTCGGCCTTGTGCAACTGCAGACCCTCGGTCGTCGACGGGCCCGACGTCGACGGCAGGCCGCAGTGACGGGTCGCATCGCCGTCACCCAGCCGAGGCCGGCGACCGCGTCGAGCTTGTCGTACGGGATCGTCGTCGCTACCAGGCCGGTGCTGGGCAGATCGGCTCCGGCGACCGGCTTCGAGTCGGCGGTGTTCGTCACGACCGACACGCCCAGCGAGGTAAGCGATGCTTCTTGAGCAGCGGTGACCGGCGCCGCGGCGTACAGCTGGACGCCGATCCGCCCGACGCTGTCGATGCCGAGCGACTTCGACAGTGGCGTCGCCGACTTGGACTTCGCGGAGACCGCCGCAAAGCTTGGCGGTGTCACGCAAGAGAGTTGGAACCTTGGACGGCTTAGCAGCCTCGGGCGCTGCCGAGGCGGATTGACCAGCAGTGACAACCACCGCGGGGACGATGAGCAACACACTGCTCACTAGATAGGACAGCTTTCGCACAGTTCCTCCCAGGGCATACGGAGGACCAACACCGACGGGCATCGGCCGACGGGTGAGACACAGCACGATGAGCGGACCCCCCGACCCAACGCCCCCACCCCAGCCCCACAGTCACGCACGCCCACCAGCCCTGTCCAGACCACGCCTCAACAACAGGGGTATCCCTGCACTTCTCCCTTGCGGGCAGCGCACGGAAAAGCATTCGCTGGTAGGGGGTGGTGGGCGGCTACCGTGCGGGGGTGGAGATCTTCTTGATCGGTGGTGGGCGGGAAGCCCAGGTCGCGCACGAGGCGTTCGTCCGGGCGTGTGGAGGTGGGTCGATCGTGATTTTCGCGGTCGACAACCCCGAGCTCGACGTCGCCCGGTGGGAGGCGACGCTGAAGGACGCGGGGGCGACCGAGGTGACCGTCGTACCGGTGTCGCCGGCCCGTCCGCCGCTCGCCGCCGATCTGACCGGCGCGGCCGGTGTCTACGTCGCCGGCGGACTGACCCCGGCGTACCAGGAAACGCTGGTCGCCGCAGGCACCGAATGGCTCGACGCAGCCCGTACTGCGGGCCTCGTGTACTGCGGCTTCTCGGCCGGCTCGGCCATCGCTGCGGAACGCGCCCTCGTCGGCGGCTGGCAAACGGCGTACGGCGACCACACCCTTGACGTCTGCGACGAGGAACTCGGCGAGGACCTCCAGGAACTGACCGTTCTCCCCGGCCTGGGCCTGGTCCCGTTCCTGGTCGACGTCCACGCCGCCCAGTGGGGCACTCTCTACCGACTGGTCCACGCAGTGCTGGCCACCGGCCTCGAAGGCTGGGCGATCGACGAGAACACCGTCCTCACCTTCGCCCCGGACGGCACGCCCACCGTCTACGGCACCGGCGCCGCCACTCACGTCACTCCGAACGGCCCTGGTTCGACCACCATCACGATCCACACCAGCTGACCGCGAAACTGGACCACGCCGGGAGAGCGCGGCGGTGCGGAGTACCAGATCCGCGGGGTGTTCGGGGGGAATCTTGCGGTGTGAGAGCGCTCTAGTTCCGGAACCGGTGGGGTATTGACCGGCGGGGATTGAGGCTTGAGCATCAGGCGACGCGTGCGTGAGGCTCGCGCTGTATCTGAGGAGTCGCCCATGCCCAGGTGGACTGCCATCCGCCCGCCGAGACGCCGTACGGCCCTCGTCACCACGGCCGCCCTGCTGGCCGGTCTGTTGCCGTTCGGGATCGCTTCGCAGGCCGCGGCCGATGACCCCGACCCGATCGTGCTGGCCGCGTTCGAGGGCGCCGAGCCGTTCGCTTCGCCGCCGAACCCGGGGATCTTCGGGTGGGGCAGTGATGCCGACGACCCGCCGACGATGGAGTTCCAGGCCCGCGCCGACGCGCCGCAGGGCGAGAAGGTCCTGCACGGGACCTACAACATCAGCGGGTACGGCGGGTTCAGCCACGACGTGACGTTCGACCAGAACCCTGGTGACTGGTCGGCGCACAAGGGCATCCGGTTCTGGTGGTACGGCCAGAACACCGCGCCGCTGCCGCCCGGCTCCGGCAAGCGGATCTTCTTCGAGATCAAGGACGGCGGCGCGAACGCCGAGGCTTCCGAATTGTGGAACACGAGTTTCACCGACGACTGGGAGGGCTGGCACCTGGTCGAGATCCCGTTCGCGGACCTCAACTACCGCGGCGACTACCAGCCGGTCGGCGGCATCGACCAGGTGCTGAACCTGACCCAGATGTGGGGCTACGCCATCACCATGCCGGTCGGGACTCCTGGTGAGTTCGCGATCGACCAGGTCGAGGTCTACGGCAAGGCCGACCCGGCCCTGAAGGCCAGTGTCACCACCGACGCCGGGGTTTACCCGGTCAAAGAAGGCGGCACCGCCCAAGTCAAGGTGACTGTCGGTACGACCGGAAGCTCGCCACTGGAAGAGCCGGTCACCGTCGACTACCGCACCGGCACCGGTACTGCGGGCGCCAGCGACTACAACCCGGTCTCGGGCACGATCACCTTCCCGGCCGGTACGCCGTCAGGCACCTCCCAATCGGTCGCGGTCACCACCAAGAAGGACCGCACCCCCGAGGTCGCCGAGACGATCCCGTTCGAGCTCACCGTCACCGGAGCCAAGGCACCGGCGAACCCCCAGGTCGTCATCAACGCCCACGACCTCCCGTACCTGAACCCCAAGCTTCCGGTGAAGCTGCGAGTCAAGGACCTGCTCAGCCGGATGACCCTGGCCGAGAAGGTCGGCCAGATGACCCAGGCCGAGCGGAACGCGCTCAAGTCCAAGAGCGACATCGCGTCGTACGCGCTCGGTTCGCTGCTCTCCGGCGGCGGCTCGGTCCCGACCCCGAACACCCCGGCCGGCTGGGCCGCGATGATCGACACGTTCCAGCTGAACGCCCAGGCCACGCGCCTCCAGGTGCCGCTCATCTACGGCGTCGACGCGGTGCACGGGCACAACAACGTGATCGGCGCGACGATCCTGCCGCACAACATCGGCCTGGGCGCCACCCACGACCCGGACCTGTCCAAGCGCACCGGTGAGGTGACCGCGACCGAGGTCCGCGCGACGGGTATCCCGTGGGACTTCGCGCCATGTGTCTGCGTGGTCCGCGACGACCGCTGGGGCCGTTCGTACGAAGGCATCAGCGAGGACCCCGCGCTGGTCAAGGCGATGGCGACCGTGATCACCGGCATGCAGGGCAAGGCCGACGGCAGTCAGCTTGCCCAGAGCAACCATGTGCTGGCGACCGCGAAGCACTACGTCGGCGACGGCGGTACGACGTACGGATCGTCGACCACTGGCAACTACAAGATCGACCAGGGCGTGACCGAGGTGACTCCGCAGCAACTGGAGGCGATCCACCTCGACCCGTTCAAGACCGCGGTCGATCTCGGCGTCGGTTCCGTGATGCCGTCGTACTCGAGTGTCGACATCATCGGTGACGACCAGGGTCCGGTGAAGATGCACGGCAACGCCGCGCTGATCAACGGCGTCCTGAAGCAGCGGATGGGCTTCGACGGATTCGTGATCAGCGACTGGCAGGCGATCGACCAGCTGCCCGGGGACTACCCGAGCGACATCCGGACGTCGATCAACGCCGGCCTCGACATGATCATGGTGCCGACCAACTACCCGGACTTCATCACCGGGCTGACCGCCGAGGTCACCGCCGGCCGGGTGACCCAGGCCCGGGTGGACGACGCCGTCACCCGGATCCTGACCCAGAAGTTCAAGCTCGGCCTGTTCGAGCACCCGTACACCGACACCAGCAAGCTGGACCAGGTCGGTTCGGCCGCGCACCGGACGATCGCCCGCGAGGCAGCGGCCAAGTCCCAGGTGCTGCTGAAGAACGACGGAAACCTGTTGCCGCTCGCAACTGACAACGAAGGTCTACGTCGCCGGCAGCAACGCCAACGACCTCGGCAACCAGATGGGCGGCTGGAGCATCACCTGGCAAGGCGCGTCCGGCAACACCACCACCGGTACGACGATCCTCGACGGGATCAAGCAGGTCGTCGCCGACGGCAACGTTCAGCCAGGACGCCTCGGCACCTCTCGATGGGCACGACGTCGGAGTCGTCGTGGTCGGCGAGAAGCCGTACGCCGAAGGGATCGGCGATGTCGGCAACAACGGCCACACCCTGGGCTGCTCACCGACGCCGACAAGGCGACGGTGAGCAAGGTGTGCGCGGCGATGAAGTGTGTCGTCCTGGTCGTCTCCGGCCGGCCGCAGGTGATCGCGGACCAGCTCGGCGACATCGACGCGCTCGTGGCGTCCTGGCTGCCGGGCACCGAAGGCGCCGGCGTCGCGGACGTGCTGTTCGGCAAGACGCCCGTTCAGCGGTCGCCTCCCGGTCACCTGGCCGCGAGTCGGTGGACCAGGAGCCGCTGAACGTCGGCGACGCGGCGTACGACCCGCAGTACCCGTATGGCTGGGGTCTGACCACTCAGGCGGCAGCTCGCCAGCAGCTGGCGACGGCGCAGAAGGAGCTGCTGCGCAAGGGCTCTCGGGACGCCCAAGCGCTCGCAGCGGTGGTCTCCATCGAGCTGGCTCTGCGGGTGAAGGACTGGTCAGGTCCGCAGGCGCCGAGCGCGCTGGCGGCACTCGGCCAGGCCGGGAAGTTCCTGCAGAAGTCCAAGGTGGACTCGTTCAACGAGGACGACGCGGTGGTCGCGGCGGCCCGCTGGATCGCCCAGGACCAGATCGGGCAGAACCTCGACGAGGCCACCTCGAAGCTCACCTCCGACGCCGACCACCTGGCGCTCACCGGTGACCTGAGCAGCGCGATCGCCAAGCTGACCGCGGCGTACAAGCTGCACTAGTAGCAACGAGAGGGGCCGGCGGACTGATCGCACCGGCCCCTCTGCGCGTTCTCAGACCGAGACCAGCTCGCGCTCTCGGCCGCCGTGCTTGGCCTGCACCTTGTACAGCTTGTTCGGCCACCAGGCCTTGCGGCCGAGCAGCACCATGATCGACGGCAGCATCACGATCCGGACCAGGGTCGCGTCGATCAGTACGGCGACCGCGAGCCCGACGCCCATCTGCTTCATCTCGATCATGCCGAGCGTCGCGAAGACGGCGAACACCGAGACCATCACGGCGGCCGCACTCGTCACCACGCCGGCCGACTCGGTGATGCCCTTCGCGCACCGCCTCCTGCGGCGACAAGCCCGTCCTGGACGCCCTCGCGGATCCGGCTCGAGCACGAACACGTGGTAGTCCATCGACAGCCCGACCAGGATCACGAACAGGAACAGCGGGATCCACGACACGACGATACCCGGGCGACGTGAAGTCGAGCAACCCTTCGGCCCAGGTGTGCTGGAAGACCAGCGACAGTACGCCGAAGCAGGCCGCCACCGAGGCCAGGTTCAGCAGCGTCGTCACCACCGCGATCGCCAGGCTCCGGAACGTGAACGCCATCATCACCAGCGTCAGCCCGAGCACGAACGCGATCACGTACGGCAGCTTGTCCCGCTGATGCTGCCCGTAGTCGACTCCCGACGCGGTCTCGCCACCCACCGCCCAAGTTGCCCCCGGCAAGGACTTCGGTGCGAGCTCGGTCCGCAGCAGAGTCAACGCGTTCTTGGCCTCAGGACTCGAGTCCGCATGCGGCGAAACCAACGTCAGTACGGCGGTTGTCCCCTTGCTGACGGATCTCCTGCCCCGGTACTGCGACCAGCTGGCCAGTCTTCACGGCGGCGTTCTCCAGCTTCGTCAGACCGGCAACCGCTGCCGGTCCGCTCGAAGCCTTGGCGACCACCGTGTACGACGTACCGCGGGACGGGAAGTTCTCCTGCAGCGCCTTCATCGTGGCGACCTCGGGAATGCTCTGCGGCAGGGTGTCCAGCCCACCCGGCGCCGTCTTCAGATCCAGCGCCGGTACTGCGAGCGCGACGATCCCGATGGTTGCGATCACCAGTGCGACCTTGGGAAAACGCAGTACGGGAGCGAGGATCCGGCGGCTGATCCCGCCAGGACCGATCCGCCGGTTGAGCCGCCAGAGCAGCGGAACGCGCGGACGGTCGACCCGGTGACCCAGCTTTGCCAGCAGTGCCGGAAGGACGGTCAGGGAGCCGAGGACGGCAACCGCGACGACGACGATCGTTGCCGTGGCCATCGAAGAGAAGGTGGCGTCCTGCGCGACGTACAGACCGGCCATCGAGACGATCACGGCCATGCCGGAGACCACCACCGAGTGTCCCGACGTGGCCGCGGCGATCTCGACGGCGTCGAGCGCAGTACGGCCGCGTTGGCGTTCTTCTCTTTCCCGCTTGAGATAGAAGAGTGAGTAGTCGACGCCGACGGCCATGCCGATCAGCAGTACGACGTTCGCGACCGAACCGCCGTCGGGGAAGAGGTAGGACAGCGGGGCGTAGAAGCCGAGGGCGGCGCCGACTGCCGAGAATGCCAGCAGGACAGGGATTCCGGCCGCGATCAAGGCGCCGAACGCAAGCAACATCAGAGCGAAGGTGATCGGCAGGCTGAGCTTCTCGGCACTGGCGAGATCCTCGCCGACGCGCTTGAAGATGCCCTTGTTCAGCGATGCACTGCCCGTCTCGGCGATCTTCAGGTCAGGGTGATCGCGCTGAACCTCGGCGGTCGCAGCGACCAGCTTCTCGACGTTGTCCGAGGCGTCGTCCGCGGTCCCCTTCAGGTTGATCGGCAGCAGAACCGCTTTGCCGTTCTCCGACCAGACCGGTTGACCGACAGTGTCGACAGCATCGATCGCGCGCATTTTCTGACTGACTTGATTCAGCGCGGCTGTCGCAGCCGGCTTGTTCAACGCCTTCTCGGACGTCACCAGCACGGTCTCACTCGGCCGATCGCCGAGATTCGCCTGCTCGATCAGCTGGGACGCAACACCGGACTGCCCGGTCCAGGTGTCCTTGTCCTTACTCGTCTGTTTCGGAATCACAGCCGACATCCCGACCGCGACCACCACGAGCAACAGCCAAAGACCGATCGCCCGCCAAGGATGAGTAGCACTCCACCGCGCCAAGCGCACAGTTGCAGATCCCCTGCTCATGCTCTACCTCTCGCCAACCCCGCCCGGACACCCTGCCCGCACTACAACGAGCCTCGCGCGATCAGCACCGCATCTCAGGAGCCCCAACTCCCCTACCCCAGGTAGACCTAGACCTACCCTCCACAAGAACAAATGAGAGATCCATTCAGAAGTACTGAAGATTTGAAGAACAAAAACACAGAGAAAGACAGGAAAGAAAAGATAGAGTGAGCTGGGCGCCTGGCCGGGCTCGGCGCGCCAGGTGCAGGTCAGCGCATCGGGATAGGCACCACATATCCACAGCAGAGGGTTATCCAGAAGCTCCGGGGAACAAAACAGAAGAACTACAGCTCCGGAAGCCGGTCCAGGGTGCGCTGCAGCAACTCGACCGCAGTCGCTCTGTTGCCTAGGTCCAACTCGATCATCCCGCGCTGACTGGTGAACCAGTCCTCGCCGTAGAAGTACATCCAGTCGGGCTCGTCCTCCGGGCGCTCATCCGCCCACACGCAATGCCGCACCCTCAGATCAGGCCGGCCAGGCACCCAGCCAATCTAATCTCTTGTCTTTTGCTCTTGCTCTTGTTGTTGTTCTTTACTGTCTTTGTTCTTCGAAGATCTTGCAGATAGTCGTCTTGGATGTTTCTAGCCGGCGACCGGGCGGGAGCGGAGGCGGCGGAGCATGCGGGCGTCTTCGAAGCCGACTGCTCTGGCGGCGGCTTCGATGGTGGTGCCGTGGCCGATGAGGTGTTCGGCGCGTTCTAGGCGGAGGATCTGCTGGTAGCGCAAGGGGGTGAGACCGGTGGCGTTGGTGAAGACGCGGGTGAGGGTTCGCTCGCTGACGCCGACTCCGCGCGCCAACTCGGCCAGGCGGAGTTGGTCGGCGTACCGGCTGTCGATCACGTCCTGCACCCGATGGGCGAGATCGCTCATGTGCCCGCGATGCCGGAGCATCGCGCTCTCCTGGAGCTCATCGCCGTTCCGCCGCGCGTAGACGACCATCTCCCGCGCCACCCGGGCCGCCGCCTCGGCACCACACTCGACCGCGATCAGATGCAGGGCCAGGTCGATCCCACTCGCGATCCCGGCCGACGTGATGACGCGATCGTCCTCGACGTACAGGACATCCCGGATCAAATGCCCCTTCGGGTACCGCGTCGCCAGCGTCTCGGTCAGCTCGTGGTGAGTGGTGTAGTTGCGGCCGTCGAGCAGCCCGGCCGCGCCGAGAGCGTCCGCCCCTGAACAGACGCTCGCGACGCGGCCGCCCCCCGCGTGATGGGTCCGCAACCACTGCTTGGTCGCCGCCGCGATCGGCACCTGCGGCGAGTACGCCGGCGACCGCCAGCCCGGTACGACGACGAGGTCGTCCGGGCCGAGGTCGGGCCAGTCGAGCTGCGCCCGGACCGTGATCCCCTGGGTCGTGACGATCTCGGGCACCTCGGCTACGTAGTACAGGCTGTAACCGTGGCCGAGGTCCTTCGCGGTCGAGAACACCTGGGCCGGACCGGCGAGGTCCAGCAGGTGCAGTTTCGGCAGCAGGAAGAACACGACCTTGGCGGACATGATCCGGTCAGGATGCCACGAGTACGGGAGCAATCTCGTCGAGTGTCCGGATGGTGGCGAACCGGCCGGCCAGCGCGTACTCCGTGCGCTCGGCGATCACCGCCGGGCTGAGCGTCCGCGGATCGGCCAGGATCTCCTCGAGAGTGGAGTCGGCCGGCATCGTCCAGTGCGGCAGCGGAGTGGTCGCGGTGGCCTCGGTGACGAAGACGACGTCGTACCCGAGGTCCGACGCCACCCGGGTGGTGGTCTCGCAGCACTGCTCGGTGCGGATGCCGCTGATGATCAGTTCCCGGATGCCACGCTCGGTCAGGAGTTGCTGCAGATTCGTTGTGGTGAAGGCGTTGTGCGAGGTCTTCGGGATGATCGGCTCACCCTCGCGAGGCTCGAGACCCTCGATCAGTCGGACGTGCCCTTCGGCCGGGTCGAAGGCACCGCCGGTGCCCGGTTCGGTGTGCAGGACCCAGACCACGAGGTCGCCGCGGTCGCGGGCCGCGGCGACCAGGCGGTTCACCCGGTCGGCGATGTCGGGGTGGTCGACCGCGCTCCAGTTGGGGCGGATCCGGAACGACTCCTGGACGTCGATGACGATCAATGCTGTCTGGCTCATGCCTCGATCCTGCGGGTCGGGCGGGTGTTTGCGGTAGGCACCAACCGGGCCGGGACCGGACGGATCTGGTCAGGGCCGCGCTTTTGTCCTGACTTCTCCATCGTTGGAATTTGACGGATTCGCACCGTTCCAAACTATTCCAAACACCAGTGATAGCTGCTTACAGTGCCCACGTCGGCACAGTGTGCACGCTCTCCCGCCGACACCCAGTGACTCACGAAGTGAGGGGAATCAATGCCTGACAACCTGCCCCGCCGCCAGGTCCTGCGGACCGCGGGCGCGCTCGGCCTGGGTGCGGCCGCCGCCGGCGCCCTGCAGACCGGGGCCGAAGCCGCCGGCTCGCCGGATAAGGTCGCCGCCATGGATGCGCAGCGCGGTCACGGACGACTCGACATCCGCAAGGACCCGTTCGGCACCACGCCGGACGGCCAGGCGGTCGATGTCTACACATTCACCAACGGACGCATGACGATCTCGATGCTGACCTGGGGGGCCACCATCCAGCGCGTCGAGACGCCGGACCGGCGTGGTCACACGAAGAACATCAGCCTCGGCTTCGACAACCTGCCCGACTACGCGGCACTCAGCCCGTACTTCGGGGCGACCGTCGGGCGCTACGGCAACCGGATCGCCAAGGGCAAGTTCAGCATCGACGGGAACAGCTACCAGATCCCGATCAACAACGGCGAGAACGCCCTGCACGGCGGCACGATCGGCTTCGACAAGAAGGTGTGGAAGGCCAAGGTCGTGCAGACCTCGTCGACCGTCGGCGTCGCGTTCACCTATGTCAGCCCCGACGGCGAGATGGGCTTCCCGGGTGAGCTGACCAGCCGGGTGACCTACACGCTCGACAAGCAGGACAACCTGCGGATCGACTACCACGCGACCGTGGCCGGCAAGCCGACGATCGTCAACCTGACCAACCACGTGTACTTCAACCTGGCCGGCGAAGGCTCCAGCGCGATCTACAACCACGTGCTGCAGCTGAACGCCCCGAAGTACACGCCGGTCGACGCCGGCCTGATCCCGACCGGTGAACTCCCGCCGGTCGCCGGGACGCCGTTCGACTTCAACAAGCCGACCGCGATCGGCGCGCGGATCCGGGACGACCACCCCCAACTGGTGATCGGGCGTGGCTACGACCACAACTTCGTCCTCGGCCCGGCCGGCTCCGACGGGATGCGTTTCGCGGCGCGCTTCTGGGAGCCGGACCACGGCCGGACGGTGACCGTCCACACCGACCAGCCCGGTGCCCAGTTCTACAGTGGCAACTTCCTCGACAGCAGCTTCACGGGCATCGGCGGCAAGATGTACCGCCAGGGCGACGCCTTCGCCTTCGAGACCCAGCACTTCCCCGACTCCCCCAACCAGCCGAACTTCCCGTCGACGGTCCTCCGCCCCGGCGAGACCTACAAGTCGACCACCATCTACACCTTCGGCACCAAGTAGCCACCCCCGGTACTGCGGGCCTCCGGCCTCCCCTGGAGCCCGCAGTACGCCGGTACGCCGAACTCAAGCGCCGCCTCGCCAACGACGCCCTCACCGGCTTCGACTACACGATCGCCAAGACCGAGCTCGTCCAGGAACTCACCGACGCCGCCCGGGCAGCCCGAGGCCTCCCGTCAGTCCCCGTCTGGGAGACCTGAGACGACTGCCGAAGGCACCAGTGACGGGTAGTCCTGGAGGTCGATGTTGTTGGCGGCTTTGTCGGCGTACTTCATCATGAGGGTGAAGAGGCGGGACCCCAGGAACCAATTGCGGAGTTTGATACCGCGGGCGGTTTTCGGAGCCATGAAGCTGCCTGCGTTGCTGTTGCCGGCCAGCTTTGTGTAGCGCTTCATGATCTCGTCGTAGCGGGCGAAGGCAACGGCGTGGTCGCCGTCAGCAAGGGCTAGTTCGCCGGCCAGGACATAGGCACCGACCACTGCCAGACCAGTCCCGAATCCACCCAGGGTGTTCCCGTACGCCGCGTCGCCGATCAGCGCCACTCGGCCCTTGCTGTAGCGACCGTTCATCCCCACCTTGCTGATCGAGTCGAGGTAGAAGTCGTCGAACTCGGGCAGCTCCGCGAGCATCCGCGGCACCTCCCAGCGCACACCGGCGTACACGTCCTCGACAATCCGACGCTGAGCGCTGCTGTCGTCGCGGGAGTAGTCGAGCTGGGGTGACGCGAACACGTAGAACTGCTGCGCCTTCGGCCCGCCGCTGACGGCGTACCGGCCTGGCGCATTGTGGCCGTGGGCAACAATGCGCTCCTTGGAAGCATTGCCGGACCAGGGGCTGGCGCCGGCGACGCAGTAGTAGTACCCGAGATGCTTCACGAAATCCTGCTCCGGCCCGAACGCGAGCTTCCGGACCCGGGAATGGATGCCGTCGGCACCGAACACCAGATCGAAGGTCCGCGCCTCGCCGTGCTCGAACTCGACCTCTACCCCGTCCGGGGTCTCGGTCAGCCGGCTGATGGAGTCGCCGAAGAGATACTCGCAGCGCCCAGCGGTCCGTCGGTAGAGGATGTCAGCCAGGTCGCCGCGCAGGATCTCGACATCGCCGCCGGTGAACTCCCCCGAGATGATCCCCAGCCGCTTGCCGTCGTCGTCGAGGAGGACGGTGTCGGTGGTCCCGGTCTGCCGCTGCTTGATCTCGTCGAGGATGCCCATCTGTTCCAGTACTGCGAGGTGGGTCCGGCCCTTGAAGTCGACCGCCTGACCACCAGGACGGATGGCCGGCGCCTTCTCGACGACGGTCACCTCGAAGCCGTAGCGATCGAGCCAGTACGCGAGGGCGGGACCCGCGATGCTCGCACCGGAGATGAGGACTTTCCTGCTGCGCATGATGGCTCCTTCAGAAACTGTGTCTACCGGACACGAATTAGAGTATGGTAGACACAGTTTCACGTCAAGCCACTTCCGGAGAGGACCCGAGATGCCGGCACCCACCGCCGTCGAACTGCTCTGGGGCACCCAGCAGCGCGGTCGCCGCGGGCCGAAACCCGCCCTGTCGCTGGAGCACATCGTCGCCGAGGCGATCGGCCTGGCCGACGCCGAAGGACTGGCGAACCTCTCGATGCAGCGCCTCGCCGAACGCCTCGGCTTCACCAAGATGTCCCTCTACCGGTACGTGCCCGGCCGGGCCGAACTCACCGCGTTGATGCTGGACAGCGCCCTCGGTACGCCGCCGGCCGTCTCGGCGAAGGATTGGCGCACTGGGCTCAAGGTGTGGTCCGAGACCATCTTCGAGCGCTACAGCGCACACCCCTGGGCGATCGAGCTGACCACCGGGCAACGCCCCATCGGCCCGAACGAACTGAGCTGGATCGAAGCCGCCCTGACCAGCCTGACCGACACCGGCCTGACCGGATCCGAGCGCCTAGACACCATCGTCCTGGTCAACGGACACGTCCGCAGCCTCGCCCAGCAACTCGTCACCACCGAGTCGACCGCCGCCTACACCGCCCAACTCGCCGAGACCCTCACCGCCGCGGGCGACGCCTACCCCGCCACCCAAACCGCCTTCGCCGAAGAACGCCAAGGCGGCAGCGACAACGCCCTCCACTTCGGCATCGACCGCATCCTCGACGGCCTGAACGTCCTAATCACCCAACGCACTTAGCTGCTCCCCCGCATCGCCAGGCCCCGCGCCCAACCGACAGCCTTTCAGCGCGGGCATTTCAGGGGCCAACCCCGGGAACTGTTGGTTCGCCGGGCGCGAGGGCCGGCCTGGGCGTACCGACGGACGGGACGTATGGCTCGGGCTGGGCTTGCTGATGGTTGGGATTGGTGTCCCGATCGACAGGAACAATTGGTGCCGAGTGCGGGGGTTCAGACTCAGCTGGGCTGGGATGACGGGCAGTTTGACGCATTGATCCTGTCGATCGGGACACCAACCCCCGGGACTGTTGGTTCGCCGGGCGCGGCTGGGACCGGTCTGGGCGTACCGACGGACAGGACGTATGCGCTCGGGATGGGGTTGCTGGTCCGGTGGTGAGCGTGAGGCAGGGGAAGTCAGGCCCAGACCTCATGTCGGTCGGTACGCGACAGGCGAGCAGTCCACCGGGTGAGCCCGCGGAGGGATCTGTGGCTCCGGTACCAGATCGCCGCGCCCAGGAGATTCGCTCACACGGGTACTGCTCGTTATGGCGAGGCAGCGTGGGGGCGACGGAGGAGTCCCTTAGCTGGGGGGTGGGGAGCCGGGCGACGGAGGAGTCCGGCGGGGGTGGGTTCCTGGTGTGTGCGACCCGCTGGGAGAGTGAGCGAAGGGTTGCCTAAGGTGCTTAGGGTCGAGGCATGTCGGAACCGGTGCTCGAGATCCCGTTCAGCGATGCGTTCCAGTTCGATCCGTCGCCCACCTTCGCCGAGCTGCGGGAGAACCGGCCGGTGGCGCGGGTGCGGACGTTGGCCGGCGCCGAGGTCTGGTTGGTGACCCGGTACGACGACGTGCGGATGGTGCTCGCCGATCCGAGGTTCTCGCGGGCGGCGGTGGTCAAGCAGGGTGCGCCCCGGGTCGCGCTCGCGAAGCCGATGCCGAACAGCCTGACCACGACCGATCCGCCCGAGCACACCCGCCTACGCAAACTCGTCTCGTCGACCTTCGCGCATCGCCGCATCGAGCGGACCCGCCCGTGGGTCGCAGAACTCTCCGCCAAACTCGCCGAGGACGTCGCACAAGCCGGCGACGGCGCGGACATCCGCGAACTGGTCGCCCTGCCGCTGCCGATCCAGGTGATCTGCCAGCTGCTCGGGGTCCCGTACGCCGATCGAGAACAGTTCCGCGAGTGGACCGAGTTGGGTTACAGCATGCGGATGGCCGAGAAGGATCTGGTCGAGCAGGCGATGACCGACCTCACGGCGTACATCGAGGAGCTGGTCGACCGGAAGCTGGCGAACAGTGACAAGCCGGCCGAGGACCTCCTCGACGAGCTGGTCCGCGCCCGCGAGGAGGGTGACCGGCTCAGCCAGGAGGAGCTGATCTCGTTCGGCGTCAACCTGCTCGTGGCCGGCCACGAAACGTCCGCGAACCAGATCTCCAGCGTCGTCGCCACGCTGCTCCGCTGGCCGGAGAACTGGGCGAAACTCGTCGCCGATCACACACTGGTCGACTCCGCGATCGAAGAGCTGCTGCGCTTCAACCGCTTCAGCGAAGTGGGTCAGCTGCGCGTCGCGGTCGAGGACGTCGAGCTGCACGGCGTACAGATCAAAGCCGGCGAAGGCGTGATGGCCGCGCTGAACTCGGCGAACCGGGATCCGCGCCAGTACGAAGATCCCGACCAGCTCCATCTTGATCGCAAGGACAACAAGCACCTGTCCTTCGGCTTCGGCCCGCACTTCTGTCTGGGCGCCCAGCTCGCCCGCATCGAACTCCAGGAGTCCTTGCTCGCCCTCCTCCGCCGCTTCCCCGACCTCTCCCTCGCCAAGCCCGCCGAGGCCCTCGAATGGCGCCGGGTACTGGTCAGCGGCCTCGCCGAACTCCCGGTGAATCTAGGAAAGGTCCAGGCATGAAAGGCGAATACAACCGCGACAGCGACTACATCAGCACCCGGATCACGGCCGACGGACGCGACGGCTATCCGGTCGAGCCGGACCGATACCGGCTGGTCGTGGCAAGAGCCTGTCCGTGGGCGAACCGGGCGATCATCGTACGGCGGTTGCTCGGGCTCGAGGATGCGCTCTCGATCGGGTTCTGCGGTCCGACCCACGACGAGCGCAGCTGGACGTTCGATCTCGATCCCGGTGGCGTCGACCCGGTGCTGCAGATTCCGCGGTTGCAGGATGCGTACTTCAAGCGCGACCCGGAGTACCCGAAGGGCATCACGGTGCCCGCGATCGTCGACGTACCGACCGGGGCGGTCGTCACCAACGACTTCGCGCAGCTGACACTCGATCTGTCGACCGAGTGGACGAAGTACCACCGAGCGGGCGCTCCTGACCTGTACCCCGAGCCGTTGCGGGCCGAGATCGATGAAGTTGCCAAGCGCATCTATACCGAGGTCAACAACGGCGTCTACCGCGCTGGTTTCGCGGGTTCGCAGGAAGCCTACGAATCGGCGTACGACCGGCTGTTCGTCGCCATCGACTGGTTGTCCGAGCGGCTCGAGGGTCAGCGCTATCTGGTCGGCGACACGATCACCGAGGCGGACGTGCGGCTCTTCACCACCCTCGCGCGCTTCGACGCCGTCTACCACGGGCACTTCAAGTGCAACCGCAACAAGCTCACCGAGCTGCCGGTGCTGTGGGCGTACGCGCGTGACCTGTTCCAGACGCCGGGCTTCGGCGACACGATCGACTTCGTTCAGATCAAAAAGCACTACTACGTCGTCCACACCGGCATCAACCCGACGCAGATCATCCCCAAAGGCCCCGACCTCTCGACCTGGCTCACACCCCACGGACGCGAGGCCCTAGGCGGCCGACCCTTCGGAGACGGTACGCCGCCGGACCCGACCCGCGAGAGCGAACGAGTCACCGCTGGGCATGGTGCGGCCTAGAGTGCCAGTACGACGAGGCGCAGCCGAGCGCGCGTAGTACGGGAAGGAGCCCGGCATGTCCGAGCTCTACGAGAAGTTCATGGCGTTGCACACCCGCGAAGGCGGCCTGGTGATGCCGAACGCGTGGGACGGGCTGTCCGCTCTGGTGCTCGCGGACGCGGGCTTCGAGGCGATCGCGACCTCCTCGGCCGCGTTCGCCGCCACCCTCGGACGCCTCGACGGGCGGCATGCCATCAGCTTGCAGGAACACCTCGACCACGCCTCCTTGCTCGTCCGGCTCACCGGGCTGCCGGTCAACGGCGACTTCGAGGACGGGTACGGCGAGACGCCGGCCGCCGTTGCCGACACCGTCGAGGCGGCCGTGGCGGTCGGCCTGGCGGGGATCGGCATCGAGGACACGACCGGCAATCCCGAGCAGCCCATCCGCGCCTTCGACGACGCCGTACTCCGGATCCAGCACGCCGTCGCCGCCGGCAACCGGCGCATCGTCATCACCGGACGAACCGACAACTTCTTCCTCGGCAACCCCGATCTCGACGACACGATCCGCCGGCTGACCGCCTTCGCCGAAGCCGGCGCGGACGTGCTCTACGCGCCCTTCCCACCCGACCTCGCTTCGGTCCGCGCCATCGTCGCCGCCGTCGCCCCGAAGCCGGTCAACGTCGTGGTCTCCCCCGCCGACAAGATCCTGACCGTCGCCGAACTCCAGGCAGCAGGCGTCAAACGCATCAGCCTCGGCATGTCCCTCTACGGCCACGCGATCGCATCGCTGGAGAAGGCGGCGAAGTCCCTGGCGTCCGGCGACATCGCTTCGGCCGCAACCGGCTTGGGCTTCCCTCGGCTGGTCGAACTCCTCGGCCAGAGCAAGGCGTAGGACGGCAACAAAACAGCCGGCCAAGAAAACTTGGCCGGCTGTTTGCTGGACTGCTCAGTTCTGGTTGGCGGTCGCCAGGTTGTTCTCGGCGTCGTACTGGACGATGAACGCGGCCGCGTCGTCGTTGCTGGAGGCAATCGCCGAGGCGAGCACCTCCGGGGTGCGCGGACGGTCCGACGGCCAGTCGCCGAGCAGCGCCCAGGCGCGCTGACGCTTCTTGTCGAGGTCGCCACCGCCGGTGCTCTTCGGCTTCGGCGCCGCCGGCCGGCTCGGGGTCGTCCGGGCCGTCACCTCGCGAGCGATGACCGTCGGCTCCTCCACAGCAGCCGGTACGACGGGCTGCGGCTCCTCGACCGCCGGGACCGGCGCGGCGGACTGCGGAACGCTGTTGCGCACGGTCTTCGGCTTGCGCGCAGCCGCCGGCTTCGGCAGCGACGGCTTCACCACGGCCGGCTTCGGCGCCGCCTGGACCACGTGCTCCTGCTCGACAACAGGCTGCTGCGCGACGGGCTGGGCAACCGGCAGATCGGCTTGCGGTACGGCCGGTGCGACCGGGTCCGGGACGACCGGCGCGAACGGCGACGGCTGCTGGATGGGCTTCACGTACGGCGCGCTCGCCGACTCCTCGACGACCTCGGCCTCGTCCGCGTCCTCCGTGGTCCGGTCGTACGGCAGGTACTCGACCGCCATCAGCTCACCGGTCATCGCCTCGCCCCACTGGTCGTCGTCGCGCAGCGGAACGCCACCCGGGCGAAGCTGCTGCGCCGGGACCTGCTGGGCCGGCAACTGCTGCACCGGCGGCGTCGTCCCTTCGACGACCCAGACGGCCGCACGCAGATCGGTCCGCTCGTCCTTCGGCGGCTCGGGCTCCGGGTCCGGCGGCGGCGAGATCGCCAGCGTCAGCTTGTTCGTGACGACCTCGTAGTTGATCCGCTCCTCGAGCATCCCGGCCAGCCGGTCCGCGTCGTACGTCGTCTCGGCGATCTTCGCGAGCCGCTCGTCCTGGTGCTCGGAACGGATGTACTCGGCAACGGTCCCGGCGATCGCATCGCGGCGGGCGTTGTTGCGGATCTGGTGCCGGGCCGCGCGGAGGCTCTCGTACAGGCCGTACCCGTGCTCGAGCGCGATCGAGCGCGCCAGCCAGGTGACCTTCGGCTCGCGCGCCCACTGGACCACGCCGTACACGGGTCCGGTGGTGGCCATCTGGCCGGCCTTGCGCAACGCGTCGCGGCGGCGGGCCGAGCTGTGGATCAGCCAGAGCACATAGGCGAACGCGGACAGACCGCCGAAGCCGAAGGCGAGGAACCGCTCCTCCGGGCGCCAGTGGCCGACCACGTTGAAGACGAGCGCGACGATCGCCGCGAACAGCGACATCGCGCGGTAGGCGTAGGCCTGCTCACCCTTGCGGCGGCGGAGGTCCGCGAGCGCCGCGGTCGCGACACCACCGAGCTCGATGACGGCGACGGCCGGGGTGACGAGAGCGATCTTCAGGAAGGGCGAGAACCCTTCCTTCGGCCACGGGATGTGGGTGACACCGGCCCAGACCTGACCGACGAGAGCGGCGGTGGCGGCGGTGGCGTAGAAAGCGTAGGCAACTTTGTCAGCACCGGTGAGGGGTACGTTGGCGAGTTCGCCGGTACTGGTGCTGGTGGTGTTCTCCTGCAAGACGTGGTCTCCTGACCGGTTTGGGCTCTCCGGCAGTTCGTCGGCGATGGTCATGCGGCCTCCCCAGGTGGCTGGACGAGGCTACCGGTTCCGGGGCCCTCCGGGGGAGTCGTTCCCGGAATCGATCTGCTACTGCTCCCCGAACCTCCCCAACGAACGTCTGCTTCACACTTCCAACGGCGCCCACCCCCCAACCATCACGGAGGAAAACCCGCGCATCCCAATTCGCCCCGCAGTACGGAACCGCCCTCTCCCGTACTACTAATCAGCTTGCACGCCCGAACCAACCCGGCAACGATCGCAGATGTGATCGAGACGCTGAGGTCGTTGGTTGATCCGCTGGCTTTGCGGGAGTACCTGTCGGGGGTTTACGGGATCCGGTTCGCCGAGTGTGTGTTGGTTCGGTCGTTGGTGAACGATGTGTACAAGGTGGCCGGGCCTGACGCGGCGTATGTCTTCAAGCTCTATAAACGGGGATCCGCGATCGGGTGGGAAGCCGAGTTCGCTGAGCATCTGAGCGAGGTGGGACTCGAGGTTCCGCGGGTGGTGCCGATGAAAGATGGCTCCAGGGTCGGGGTGCTCGAGACGGCTGAGGGGTGGCGCGAGTTCATGCTGCTCACCTTTGTCACCGGGCGGAAACCGCAGCCGCCGTTCGACGGGGAAATCTTTCGCTCGTACGGCGAACTGGTGGCCACGTTCCACGATGCCGCCGACAACTTCTCCTCGTCGCAGCCACGCCGGCCGGCGGATCTCCGGCACCAGCTGGACGAGCCGCTCGCCCAGATCCTTCCGCTTCTCGATCCGGCCGACGCGAAGCTGATCGGGGACCTGGCGGACGCAGTACGGAAGAAGATCACCCAACTCTCGGATGACCTGACCCGAGGGGTGTGTCACGGGGACGTGAGTCTCGACAACATCCTGATCGGCGAGAACGGCCTGACGATCCACGACTTCGATCTGTCGGCCGAGGGCTATCGCGCCGCCGACTTCACCGGCGCGGCCTCGACGCCGAACTGGGAGTCCTTCCAGGCCGGCTACACCGCCAAGCGCCCGATCCCGGCCGCCGACCTCGAAGCCATCCCCTGGCTCGCCGTCGTCGGCAGCATCGCCAACCTGCGCTTCCACCTCGTCGACAAGGTCCTCATCCGCGGCACCGAGTCGATCGACGAAGGCTGGGCGGAGTACGAACTGAAAGCTCTCCGCGAAGCCGCCGCCAACCTCCTCTAGTCAGCCCAAGGTGCTCCGAGTTCGCGGAACAGCGCGAGTTCGTCGCCGGCTCGTGCCACCCACTTCTCCACGTCGGCGACGATCGGCCGCCGCTCCAAACCTTCGCCGTCCCAACGGATCAGCTCAGCAGGAATCTCCCGCGGTGGCGCCGAAACCCGCACCGCCTCGACCACCCGGGTGAACCCACCCGTCTCGACGAACGGCGCCAGCAGCGGCACGGACGGATCCGCCCGATGGTCCAGCAGGTTCTCCAGCAGATCGTCCCGCCCGTACTGCGTAGCCGTCGTCGCCCCGTCGATCGTCAGCTCGAGCTGGTCCGAGGTGTACCGCAGTACTGCGCGTCCGCGTGACCCGTGCACGATCACCATCGGCTCGGGATCGTTGACCTCGGCACACAACGTCAGCGCGGTCACCACTGTCGTACCGCGACTGGTCACCACCCGTACCGCGGAGGTGTCGTCGGCCTCGATCGGATTGGCCCGGAACAGCTCGGTCTCGACCGACTTCACCTGGTCGGCCCGACCCGAACCGTCGATCATCAATGCGGCCGCCGTCGCATGGGCGAAGGGATTCGTCACCGCACCGTCGACCACATCGATCCCGTCGAGAGTCCGCCGCCCCGCCCACCGAGCCCGTTGCCAGTACTGCGCGGTGCGCACCCAGGTGCCGACCGCTCCGATCCCGCGGAGGTCACCCAGACTCCCGTCAGCCACTACGGAAGCCAGTGTCCGCGCTGCCAGCGACCCGGCGACCTGGAACCCGACCTGACAGCTGCGCCCGGTCTCGTCGATCACCGACAACAGGTGCTCGAACTCACCCAGCGAAGCAGCAGGCGGCTTCTCCAGCAGGACGTCGGCCCCCGCTCGCAGCGCCAGCTCCGCAAGCGGCACGTGCGTCTGGATCGGCGTACTGATGATCACCACGTCGACCTCGACCGCGGCGAGCAGTTCGCCGAGGCCGGGGTACACGGCCACGTCCGCCGGCAGTTCGTCGCCCGGCGGAGTCGGATCGGCGACCGCCACGAACCGGGCCCGCCCGTCGGCCGCCAGCCGGGCCACGTGCCGTACGTGGCCGGCCCCGTGCCCGTGGACTCCGGCCACCGCCACGGTGACCGGGCGGAATCCCGCGCCGGTCACCACGAACCAGTTGCTGATAGCAACGTCACTTCTGGAGCTCCCCGTTGACCTCGTCGATGAACTTCTGCGCTGCCTGGTCGGGCTTCATCCGGCCGAACAACACCTCGGTGGTGTAGCGCTGGATGATCTTCTCTACCTGACCACCACCGACCGGCGGAGGCGGCGAAGGCTCGCCGAGTTCAGCGCTGATGGCCTGGATGAACGCCTGCGACGAGGCATCGGCCGGCTTCAGCTTCGACGCAACCGCGGACCGGATCTCGGTGTTCGGCGGGACGCCCCGCTCGGCCAGCAGGATGTTCCCCGCGGCAGGGCTGTTCGCCAGGTAGTTGACGAACTCGGCCGCCTCCTTCGGATGCTTCGAGCGCGACGAGATCGACCAGAACATGGATCCCTTGTAGTACGCGCCGTTCTCGGTCGCCTTGCCGGTCACGCTCGGCAGCCGCAACAGCTTGAGCTGCTGGCCGGAAGCCTTGCTCAGCGCGTTGAGCTGATTGCTCCAGGCATAGCCCATCGCCAGCTTCCCGGTCGCCATCCCGGACTGGTCGAGCGGCGCGTTCATGTCCTGCGCGGTGAACGCCGCGGACGGGATCGCCTTCGCGTCCTGCATCTTGAGCAGGTTGGTATAGAAGTCGGTCACACCCTCTTTGGTGACGCCGAGCTTGCCGTCCTTGGTGAACAGCGACTGGCCGTGTTGCCGGGCCCACATGTTCAGGCTGGCATCGTTGGTCCCGTACGCCGCTGTGCCCCATCCCTTGCCGTTCAGCTTCGCGCTGATCTGCTGGGCCAGCTGGCTGTACTGGTCCCAGGTCCACGTCTTGTCGTCGGGGAGCGCGACTCCAGCCGCCTTGAAGACCGCCGGGTTCGCCACGATGGTGAAGGCGTTGATCCCCGCGTTCAACCCATAGAGGCCGTTGTCGAACTCACCGGCACCGAGGGTGTCCGGCTGGAATTTGCTGGTGTCCAGCCCGTCGGCCTTCTTGAGGTCGAGCAGCGCGCCGCGGTCGGCGTACTCGCGCAGGTACTTCTCGTCCATCTGGATGACGTCGGGTGCATCGTTGGCGGCGACGGTGGTGGCGAGCTTGTCCCAGTAGCCGGCCCACTCGCCGTACTCGCCCTTGATCTTGATGTTCGGGTGATCCTTCTGGAACGCGTCGATCACCTGCTGGGTGAGCTTGTGCCGGGTATCCGATCCCCACCAGTTGAATCGGAGGGTGACCTCGCCGTTCGCGGACGGGCCGCCGGACGTACCACCGCAGGCGCTGGCGCCCAGCAGGGTCGTGGCAAGCACAGCGGCGGCGAGAGCTCGCGACCACCGATGGGAGAACAGCCTCATGGAAGGCACCTTTCACTTGATTCCGGTCGTTGCGATTCCCTTGACCAGGTAGCGCTGGCCCAGCAGGAAGGCAAGGAAGACGGGGACGAGCGAGACGACCGACATCGCGAACATCGATCCCCAGTTGGTACTCGCGGTGGCGTCGACGAACGAACGCAGCGCGACCGGGACGGTGTACAGCTTCGGATCGGTCAGGTAGATCAGCTGGCTGAAGAAGTCGTTCCAGGTCCAGATGAACGTGAAGATCGTCGTGGTCGCGAGCGCCGGCACCATCAACGGCAGGATCACCCGCAGGAAGATCCCGGCCCGCCCGCAACCGTCGATCCGGGCCGCCTCGTCCAGCTCGCGCGGAATGCCGCGGATGAACTGGACCATCAAGAACACGAAGAACGCGTCCGTGGCCAGGAACTTCGGCACGATCAGCGGCAGGAACGTGTTGATCCAGCCGGCCTGGGAGAACAGGATGTACTGCGGCACGATCACCACGTGGATCGGCAACATGATCGTCACCAGCATGATCGAGAACCAGAACTTCTTGCCGACGAACTCGAGCCGGGCGAACGCGTACGCCGCCATCGAGCACGACACCAGATTGCCCAGCACGGCCCCGAACACGACCACGGCCGAATTCAGCAGATAGCGGGTGAACGGCTCGGTGAGTGCGTTCCAGCCGACCCGGTAGTTGCTGATCTCCAGGTCCTTGATCAGCAGTCCCGGGTCGCGGAAGATCTCGTTGCCCGGCCGCAGCGAACTGACGACCATCCAGATCACCGGGTAGAGCATCACCAGGGCGGCCGCGGCCAACGCGAGATGCGTGACCACAGGCCGGATCCTGGCCCAGCCGAAGGTGGCGGACCGGCGGCGTACTGCGGCCGTCCGCAGCGTCTCAGTCGTCATAGAACACCCAGTACTTCGAGGCGAGGAAGTTGATCGCGGTGAAGACCCCGATGATCACGAGCAGGAACCACGCCATCGCGGACGCGTAGCCCATGTCGAAATTCCCGAAGCCACGGTCGTAGAGATAGAGCGTGTAGAACATCGTCGAATCCGACGGCCCGCCCGTTCCGCCGGAGACGACGAAGGCCTGGGTGAACGACTGGAACGCGTGGATGATCTGCAGGACCAGATTGAAGAAGATGATCGGGGTGAGCAGCGGCAGCGTGATGCTGCGGAACCGGCGGAACGCACTGGCGCCATCCACGGACGCGGCCTCGTAGTACATGGCGGGGATCTGCCGCAGGCCGGCCAGGAAGATGACCATCGGGGCGCCGAAGGTCCAGACGTTCAGCACCACCAGGGTGCCGAGCGCCGTACTCGGGTCGGAGATCCAGCCCTTGCCGTCGAACCCGAGCGGCGCGAGGACCTGGTTCAGCAGCCCTTCGGTGCCGAATATCTGCTTCCACAGGATCGCGATCGCCACGCTCGACCCGAGCAGCGACGGCAGGTAGAAGATCGACCGGTAGAAGGCCATTCCACGGACGCCACGATCCAGTACTACGGCGAGCAGCAACGCCACCCCGAGTTGCAGCGGGACCGAGACGAACACGTAGGTGAAGGTGACCTGCAGCGAATTGTGCAGCCGCTGGTCCGACAGCATCCGGGTGAAGTTGTCGAACCCGATCCACTCCGGCGCCTGGATCAGGTTGTAGTCGGTGAACGCGAGGTAGAGCGAGGCCAGCATCGGCCCGATCGTGATCACGAACAGCCCGACCAGCCACGGCGAGAGAAACAAATAGGCGGCGACATTGTCTCGGCGGTGCAGCTTTCCCACTCCCATACTTTCTTTCCTCCAGAAACCTCAAGACTCTGCGGAAAGCGTTTACCCAGATCCGCCAAACTAGTGCGCCTAACCGGTTCAGACAAGCCCTCGACCAGAGATTCCGTGGCCGATTCCGGACACCCCTGGAAGTCGGCCTGCCCTGACGGTCGCTGCGTCCGGAAGAGGTCGATCTGAGGATGGCTATAGCTAATTCGTATTAGCACGGCGCTTAGTTCTTGACGGGTGGCGCCGGGCGGCTCTACGGTTCCGGCACATCGAGGAGCAAATACGTATTACTCAAGGCGGGTGAGGTAAGTGAGTGTTCGGTTGACGCAGCGGGACATCGCTCGCCTGGCCAGGGTCAGTCAGACGACGGTGTCGTTGGTGCTGAACAACCGCACCTCGGCGTCCGCGCGGATACCAGTGGAGACGCGGGAGCGGGTGCTGAAGGTGATCCGGGAGACCGGGTACGTCGCCGATCCGCTCGCGCGCCGGTTGCTGCAGCAGCGGAACCAGATCGTCGGGGTGTTCACCTACGAGTCGGTGTTCCCGAGTGCGAGCGCGGACTTCTACCACCCGTTCCTGAGCGGGATCGAGGAGACGGTCGAGGAGCTCGGCTGCGACCTGCTGCTCTTCACCAGCGCACCCGTCACCGACGGCCGCCGCCGGGTCTTCCACGAGAACAACCGCCTCCGCATCGCCGACGGCGCCCTCCTGCTCGGCCGCTACATCCCCGCCGAAGAACTCAGCCGCCTGGTCGCCGAGACCTACCCCTTCGTCTGCGTAGGCCGCCGCGACGACCCCAACCGGCTGCACGGTCCCGTACGTCGGCGCCGACTACGTCTCCGCAACAGCAACCGTCACAGCCCGCGCCCTCGAGCTAGGTCATCAACGACTCGCTTTTGTCGGACCAGGCAAGGGCGCCGAGTCGTCAGCCGACCGCCTCCGCGGCTTTCGCCGCGTAGCACCCGACGCGATCCACCTATCGCCCGGCCAGATGGCCGAGCAGCACCCGCCTGCTCCAAGGACGCCCCCCGCACGGACCACGCCCCCTCCACACTTCCGTCGCCGAAGGCGATGCACGTGCGCTTGGCGCCGTGCTGGACGAGCTGCTCGCTCACGGGGTCACCGCGGTGTTCGTGGAGGATCTGGCGGATGCTGATGCGTTGGCGGCGGCCGCGCGGGAGCGCTCGTTGGATGTGCCTCGCGACCTTTCTGTGGTCGCGTTGGGGGATGCGAGTCGGCCGGTGGTTAGTGATGCGGACTACTCCGGGTTTCACATTCCGCGGAAGGAGATGGGTCGGCGGGCGGTCGGGTTGCTGGAGGCGATTCTGTCCGGCGACGAGGCCGAGGTTCAGCAACTGTTGCCCTGTGAGCTGGTCGAGGGCAGCACTCTCACCGCACCGGAAGGGCTTTAGATGGAAGCGGATGTACTGGTCATCGGCGGAGGGTTGGGCGGAGTCGCCGCTGCCTTGTCCGCTTTGCGTGCTGGTCGGAAGGTGGTGATGACGGAGGAGTACGACTGGCTCGGCGGCCAGCTCACCAGCCAGGCGGTGCCACCGGACGAGCACACCTGGGTGGAGCAGTTCGGCGTGACCGCCTCCTACCGCGCACTCCGCGAAGGCATCCGCGACTACTACCGCCGGCACTACCCACTCACCGCGCGATCGGCAGCAGCGAAGGAACTCAACCCCGGCGCCGGCTACGTCTCCAAGCTCTGCCACGAACCCCGCGTCGCAGTCGCAGTACTGGAAGCCATGCTCGCTCCGTACCGGGCCAGCCGGCGCCTCCAGGTCCTCCAGCCGTACAAGCCCATCAGCGCAACAACAGATGGCGACCGCGTGACCTCAGTCCAAGTCCAGCACCGAGACACCAAGGACGAGCTGACCCTGACCGCGCCGTACGTGCTCGACGCTACCGAGACCGGAGAGCTCCTCCCGCTGACCGGCACGGAGTACGTGACCGGCTTCGAGGCGCAGAGCACAACCGGCGAGCCCAGTGCTCCGGCAGAAGCCCAGCCGCTGAACATGCAAGCCGTCTCGTTCTGCTTCGCGGTGGACCACGTCGACGGCGACCACGTCGGCGACAAGCCGGCCAACTACGCGTTCTGGCGCAACTACCAGCCAGACTTCTGGGGCGACCGGATGCTCTCGTGGCACGCACCGGATCCCCGGACCCTGGAGACCTCCCGACGCACCTTCACGCCCAACCCGGATGACGATCCGCTCGCAGGTAGTGGCCGACCAACGGCGTACGGGCGGTGACACCAACCTCTGGACGTTCCGGCGGATCGCTGCCCGGCAGCACTTCCTGCCGGGCGCCTACGAGAGCGACATCTGCCTGGTGAACTGGCCGATGATCGACTACCTCGAAGGCCCAGTCTTCGACGTCCCAGATGCCAACAAGCACCTCGAAGGCGCCAAGGAACTCTCGCAGGCAGTCTTCTACTGGTTGCAGACAGAGGCACCCAGGCCGGACGGCGGCACCGGCTTCCACGGGCTGCGTCTCCGCGGCGACCTGCTCGGCTCGACAGATGGTCTGGCGCAGGCGCCGTACATCCGGGAGTCGCGGCGGATCGAAGCGGAGTACAGGATCGTGGAGCAGGACCTCTCGGTTGCCGTGCGAGGCGATGCGGGCGCCGCGCAGTACGACGACAGCGTCGGTATCGGGATGTATCGCATCGACCTGCATCCCTCGACCGGAGGCGACAACTACATCGACGTGGCGAGCAGCCCGTTCCGGATCCCGCTCGGCGCGCTGATCCCGCAGCGGGTCGAGAACCTGTTGCCTGCCAGCAAGAACCTCGGCACCACGCACATCACCAATGGCTGCTACCGGCTGCACCCGGTCGAGTGGAACGTCGGCGAGGCCGCCGGGCTGCTCGCCGCCTTCTGCCTGGATCGTGGCGTCAGCCCGCGCGCGGTCCGCAACACCCCTGCTCTGCTCAGCGACTTCCAGGCACGGCTGGTCGCCCAGGGCGTCGAACTGAGCTGGCCAGACGTCACTGGCTACTGATGGAGGACTGACACCATGAAACTCCGTACGTTGACAGCCGCCGGCATGGCCGCGGCACTGCTCGCCCTGGCAGGTTGTGGGGGCGGATCGGACCAGCAGTCCTCCGGTCCGGTCGACCTGCGGATGACGATCTGGAGCGCGAACGCCAAGCACACCGCGCTGTTCGACCAGATCGCCGCCGCTTACAAGAAGGATCATCCGGAGGTCGGCAAGATCACCTTCGAGTCGATCCCGTTCGACAGCTACACCACCGCGCTGACCACCCAGATCGGCGGCGGCAACGTCCCTGATCTCGCCTGGATCCTGGAGAGCACCGCTCCGGACTTCGTCTCCTCCGGCGCGCTCGTGCCGATCGACAAGGACCCGGACCTGCTGCCGAGTACGACGGCCACCTGGGAGCAGGACGGCAAGCTGTACGCGTATCCGTTCTCCACTTCACCGCTGGGCGTCTTCGTCAACACCGACCTGGTGACGGCGGCCGGACGAAGACGCCCGCGGCAAAGATTGCCGCCGGCAACTGGACCTGGGACGCAGGCGGTGGCGACCGGCTCCGCAGTACAGGCGAAGACCGGCAAGGGCGGCATCGTGGTCGGTGACTTCGACTTCAAGAGCTGGGACGCACTGAACTCGATCTGGAGCGCCTGGGGTGCGCGACCCTGGAGCGAGGACGGCAAGACCTGCGAGTTCGACCAGCCTGCGATGGTCGATGCGATGACTGCCATCCACAAGATGGTCTTCACCGACAAGGCGATGCCCGGACCGGGCGTGACCAAAGACTTCTTCGCCGGTGACGCGTCGATGCTGATCACCCAGATCAGCCGGGCAGCCCTGCTGGACAAGGCGAAATTCAAATGGGACCTCGTCCCGCTGCCGAAGGGACCGGCCGGCCAGTACGCCGTGATCGGTCAAGCAGGCATCGGCGTTCTCAAGCGCGGGAAGCATGTCGATGCCGCCAAGGCGTTCCTCGCGTACTTCACCAACCAGGAGAACTCGGCGAAGCTGGCCCAGTTCTTCCCGCCCGCCCGCAAGTCGCAGCTGAACACGGCGACCTTGGCAAAGGCGAACCCGTTGCTGAAGCCCGCGCAACTGCAGAGCGTCGTGATCGACGGTGTACAGCGCGGTGACATCAAGACAAGCCACACCGGGTACGCCGAACTGCAGCAGACCGTGCGGGCCGCTCTCGACCCGCTCTGGAAGCCGGACGCCGATGTGAAGGCCGTCCTGTCCGGGGTGTGCTCGAAGATCAACCCGTTGCTGAGCAAATGACGCTGCTGCTGGAGAGACCGGCAAAAGCACCGCCGGCCGAGCGTACGCCGTACTGGACTACGCGCCGGCGGGACGAGCTGGCCGGCTGGCTGTTCGTCGCACCGCAGCTGATCGGGATCGTTGCCTTCGTCATCGTTCCGCTCGGGCTGGTGGTCTGGTACAGCCTGCACGAGTGGAACGTGCTGGCCGGAACCTTCGATTTCGTTGGCCTCGGCAACTTCGACCAGCTGACGTCGGACCCGCGGCTGGGTCCGGCGTTGCGGGCGACCGGGCATGTTCTCGATCGGGCTGGTCGTGCTCAACCTGAGTCTCGCGCTGTTCCTCGCAGTACTGCTGAACCAGAAGCTGCGCGGCACCGTCTTCTTCCGCACGCTGTTCTTCTCACCGGTCGTCGTGACGCTGGTCGCGTGGACGATCGTCTGGGGATTCCTGCTCCAGGACAACGGCGGGATCAACGGCTTCCTCGACGTCCTCGGCGTCGATGGACCGAACTGGTTGCGCGGCGACACGACGGCGATGATCTCGGTGATCGTGGTCCAGCTCTTCAAGGGCGTCGGGCTGAACATGGTGCTGTTTCTTGCTGCCCTGCAAGGAGTTCCGGCCGAGCTCTACGAGGCGGCTCGCATCGACGGCGCGTCGGCGTGGGCCCGGTTCCGGCGCGTGACGGTGCCGCTGATCAGCCCGACGATCCTGCTCACCTCGATCCTCACCGTGGTCGGATCGCTGCAGGTGTTCGCGCAGATCGCCGTCCTGACCCAAGGCGGCCCGGGGACCTCGACGACCGTACTGGTCTATTACCTCTACCAGCAGGCGTTCCAGTTCCACCACTTCGGCTACGGCGCGACCATCTCGCTGCTGCTCTTCGCCATCGTGCTGGCGCTCACCGTCCTGCAATGGCGGATGCGGAAGAAGTGGGTGTTCTATGAGTCGTAAGGCCATCCTGTACGCCGTACTGCTGGTCTGCTGCGTGCCGTTCGTCTTCCCCACCTGGTGGATGGCGACCGCGTCGCTGAAGCCGGTGAACGAGATCTTCGCCTTCCCGCCGTCGGTCTGGCCGCACGTCGGCGACCCTCGACGCGTATCGGCAAGGTCTTCGAGTTGCAGCCGTTCGGGCAGCAGTACCTGAACAGCTTCTACATCGCCGTCCTCGTGACCCTCGGAACGCTGGTGGTCTCGTCGCTGGCCGGCTACGCGCTTCGCGCGGATCAAGTTCCGTGGCGTCCGGGGTGGTCTTCATGATCGTCCTCGCCGGGCTGCTGGTGCCGAACGAGGTGACGATCATCCCGCTGTACCGGATGTTCGACGGGCTCGGCCTGGTGAACACGCACTGGCCGCTGATCCTGATCCCGATGCTCGGCGCGCCCAGCGTGCTCGCCACCTTCATCATGCGGCAGTTCTTCATCACGCTGCCGCGCGAGCTCGAGGAGGCCGGCCGGATCGACGGGCTCGGCCGGTTCGGGCTGTTCTGGCAGGTCTCCCTACCGCTGGCCCGGCCTGCGATCGCCGCGGTCTCGATCTTCACCTTCCTGCACAGCTGGAACCTGTACCTGGAACCGATCGTGTTCCTCTCCAGCAAGGACAAGTTCACCATCCCACAGGCCCTGACCCAGTACGTCGACGCGTACGGCGGCGCACTCTGGAACGTCCAGCTCGCCGCGGCCACACTGAGCGCGCTGCCCGTCCTGATCGTCTTCGTCCTCGCCCAGCGGCACTTCGTCGAAGGACTCGCCCAAACTGGGCTGAAAGGCTGACCTACCAGGTTGTACAAAGGAGGTGTGACTTTTCATGCCGCGGTTTTCATTGCGACCAGCCTGGACGGATTCATCGCGCGCCTCGACGGGTCGATCGACTGGCTGACCGACCGGGACGAGAAGCCCGGTGACACCGGGTACCAGGAGTTCATGGCCGTCATCGACACCGTAGTACTGGGCCGGAAGACCTACGAGACGGTGCTCGAGTTCGGCTTCTGGCCGTACGAGGGCAAGCAGGTCGAGGTGCTCAGCAGCACGCTGGCGGCCGATGCCGACGAGCGGATCATCGTGCACCGGACCCTCGACGGGCTGGTCCAGACGCTGAACGACCGCGGCGCCAAGCGGGTCTACACCGACGGCGGCGGCCTGATCCGGACCTTCCTGGGGGCCGGCCTGCTGAACGAGCTGACCATCACCACCGTCCCGGTCCTGCTCGGCGAGGGCCTGCCGCTGTTCGGCAAGCTCGACCACGACGTCGAGCTCACCCACAACGCCACCCGCACCCTGAACGGCGGCTTCATCCAGTCCGACTACACCATCCACCGCCACTAGCGGATGGTGACAGCTCAGAGGTCGCGGAGGGCGCTGTGAGCTGGTTCGGTGGACTTGCGGTGGGGTTCCTGGTCCGAGGCTGAACCTGGTCTTGCCTGGTCGGTGGCCTTGGTGGGGTTCGCGGCGACCCGGGCGGTGTTGGCGAGGTCGGCGCCGAGGTGGGCGGCCTGCGCGGCCTGGGGTTGGGCGTGGTCGAGGTTCTCGCTCAGGCCGGCCAACCGGCGCTGGACCGACATCACGTCGTTGTCCGCGCCTTGTCCGGCCTGGGTGATCGTGCTCGCCGTTCGTGCGGGGTCGTCGAGATTGCTCGACACGTAGACGGCCGGCTCGACCTTCGCCCGGGCGGCGCCCAGCTGGCCGTTGATGTCCTGGACGACCTCACCGGCATTCCGTACTGCGTTGCCGAGCACCTCCAGCCGCTGCTTCAGCTGCTCGGTCTGAGCCACCTCGCGCTCCGGCAAGGTCTCCAGCTCCGCGACGAACTGGCGACCGGCGTTGAGCGCCCGGTTCGCCTGCTCGAGGTTGCCGCCCACCTCGGCCAGTCCCCGCTGCCCGTCCCGCATCCTGCGGTCGGCGTCGTCCGCGAGCTGCTGCGCGTTGCGCAGATACGGACGCGGCTCCTCGGCGTACGAGACCTTCGTCCCCTGGCCGATCAGCTCAGCGAGGTCGTTCTCGCTCCGGCTAAGCACCTGCCGTACTTCGTCCGTCGTCGCAGCCGCCGCTCCCAACGAACTCCGCGCCGCAGCCAACGCAGCAGCAGTCTGATCAGTAAGCGCCGCCACCCGCTCCTTACTCACCGCGCCTGACCACTCGCATCGGATGCGTCACCGGCAGGCCCCGTGGCCCCAGCGCCGTCTGCCGACCCGTTCGCGGCCTCGGCCATCAACGCGTCGTCCGCGGCCAGTGCGTCACGCAGGATGTCACCGACCGAGCGGACCCCGTCCTGAGCGGCGCGCAGATGCCCCAGCACCTCGTCCACCGCCTCCGGCCGCACCTCCGCCGCCTGCTCCGGCTGCTCGTTCTCCGGCTGCTCCACCACGGTCGGCACTCCTTCACTCGGGTCTTCCGGTCCGTCCCGACGATAGCCCGCGCCCGGCTCACGCCGTACGGGCGGTTAATAGTTGGTGCGGGCAACGGTAGGAGGACGAGAATCAGGTCTCGTGCCCCGAAGGTTGTTCGCCGATGTGACGCCGCTGCGGGAGTCGGTGGATTTTCGCTGGCTCTGGGCGGGCCAGTCGCTGTCGTCGATCGGCAGTCTGATGACCGGGGTCGCGGTGGCGATCCAGACCTACGACCTCACCCACTCGTCGGTCGCGGTCGGCGCGGTCAGCCTCGCGAACCTGCTGCCGACCCTGCTGCTCGGCCTGTTCGGCGGCTCGATCGCGGACGCCGTCGACCGCCGCCGGCTCGTCCTGCTGACCGGCGCGGGGCTGACCCTGGTCGCGTTGCTCTTCGCCCTGCAGGCTTTCCTCGACTGGCGCCAGGTCTGGCTGCTTTACTTGCTGACGGCAATCAGTGCGGCACTCGGCGCGATCGACACCCCGGCCCGGCGGACGTTCATCCCGCGCATCCTGCCGCTCGAACGGCTGCCGGCCGCGGCCGCGCTGAGCCAGTTGTCCTTCCAGGTCGCGATCATCGCCGCGCCGGTGCTGGCCGGCGTACTGATCGCGTCGGTCGGCCTCGAAGCGGCGTATGCCGTGGACGCGGGGACCTTCGTCGCCGTACTGATCAGCGTCCGCCGCCTCCCCGCGATGCGCCCCGAGGGCGGTGGTTCGACGGTCGGACTGAGCTCGGTGCTCGAAGGGCTCCGGTACGCCGCCTCGCACCCGCTGATCGGCATGATCTTCCTGATCGACCTCAACGCGACCGTACTCGCGATGCCGACCGCCCTCTTCCCTGCCTTGGCCGACACCCACTTCGGCGGCGGTCCGCAAACGGTCGGTTACCTGTACGCCGCGATCGGCATCGGCGGCCTCGTCGCCGCCGTACTCTCCGGTCCCCTGAGCCACATCAGTCACCAGGGCCGCGCAATGCTCATCTCAGTCGCTGTCTGGGGAGCCGGTATCGGCGCAGTCGGCCTCACCCACCACCTCTGGCTAGCTGTCGTTTTCCTCGCCACAGCAGGCGCCGCGGACATCGTCACCACCGTCTTCCGCGCCACCATCGTGCAGACCAACACCCCTGACGAGCTCCGCGGCCGCCTCAACTCCCTCGACTTCATCGTCGGCCTCGGCGGCCCCAACCTCGGCAACACCCGAGCCGGCACCATCGCCGGCCTCACCACCCCAGTCACCAGCATCGTCCTAGGCGGCACCCTCTGCCTCGTCGGCATCACCGCCCTCGCCCTATCCTCCAAACCCTTCCGCCAGTACGCCGCCAAGCCCTCCGCCTGATCCCGAGCGCCGACCGGCGACCCCTCGTTCGACAGACCCTCGGACAGGAAACTGCGGTCGTGAACAAGTCATTACTTGTCCTCACCCGCAGTTTCCTGTTCAAGCCCCGGTCCGGGTTAGCGGGATTCGAGGACGGCGAGGTCCCGTTCGGCGTAGAGGCGGTGTTCCCATTCTTCGTTGAGGATGGCGCCTAGGCAGCGGCGGACGGGGAAGCTTTGGGATTCCGGGTAGCCGGGCTCGAGGACGGCTTCGGTGTGGCCGGCTAGTTGGTCGTCGGTGAGGGCCTTGAGGACTCGGCTCACGGTCGCCTGGCGGGAGGTTCGTAGTACGAGGGCCTCGTCGAGGGTCGGGCGGGCGGTCAGGTCGCGGGGTACGCCGGGGGTGTCGGGCATTTCGTCGTGCGGGAGGTCCAGCGGGTCCCAGGGCGAGGGGTCGCCGAGGTACGCGCGGGAGACCCAGGCGTCGGTGGCGAAGGCCAGGTGGCGGAGGGTTTCGATGAAGGACCACTCGCCGTCGACGCGTTCGTGGAGCAGCTCCGGGTCCAGGGCTCGGGCTCGTTCGACCGTTCCGGCCCACAGGCGCTGGAGGATCTCCCAGGCCGCGCGGTAACCGGCGGCGTCGGACGGGCTCATCTTGGCGCGGTCCGGGTACCGCCGGTTCAGCTCGGCCTCGATCAGCGGGACCACGTCCACCCCGTTGATCCGGAGGCCGCTGATGTCGGCGCTGATCTCGGCGTCGATCAACGCGGCCCGCTTGATCTTCACCCGGGACAGGTCGACCAGGTCGAACGTCGAGCCGCTCAGATCGACGTCATGGAAGAGCACATCGTTCAGATAGACGTCGTCGAACCGCGAACCACTCAGATTCTGTTTGCTGATCTCCACCGGGTCAGGCTAAACGCTGCCGGAGGAAGTCGGCGATGGCGGAGCGAGCGATCTTCGCCTGCGGAACAAGGCCGGGCATGCTGAGAAAGGCATGGCCCGCCTTGGGGATTTCCACCAACTCAGCAGAGGATCCAGCCTTCCGCAGATGGTCGTAGTAGGTGCGGCCATGGTCCGCGACCGGGTCGAGAACCGGGACGACCACCAGCGCCGGAGGCAAACCACTGAGGTCATCGGCGTACAGAGGCGACACCGCCCGAGCATCAGCACCGCGCGGAACAGCCAGCGAGATGAAGAACTCCATCTGCGGCACGGTGAGAGTCGGAGTATCGGCGTACTCGGCCATCGACACATAGTCGTAGGCCGTCTGGGTGACGTCGACGCAGGGGTTGACGAGCACCTGCGCACGCAGCGGCAACCCGGACTCCCGAGCCCGGAGAGCAGACAGCGCGGCGATCATCGAACCGCAACTCTCCCCGAAGACGGCCACCCGCGCCGGGTCGATCCCCCATCGCGCGGTGTCCTGTACGACGGAACGCAGTACGTCCCAACCGTCGTCGACCGCCGCGGACAGCGGAGTCTCCTGGTCGAGGAGGCGATGCTCGACCGACACCACTACCGCAGGCAACCGTGCGGCGAGGTGACTGTTGATCCAGTCGCATTGCACCGCAGTACCGACGAAACCACCCCCGTGAATGTGAAGCACGAGCGGCAGAATCGCCGCCGGCCCCGTCGGTCGATAGACCCGGACCCGAAGCACCCGATCAGGCAGCGTCACCTGCTCCCAACCGATCGACACGCCGCGATCCGGGAATCCTGTCGCCACCCGGATCAGCGGCGAGTTCAGCCGGCGGTGCTGCGTTTCCCGGAAGGCGACCAGTTGCTCGGGCGACAGCGTCGACCAATCCGGCTCCCCGCGCAGGGAGTACAGCACCCGGACCCCCAGCGAAGGCTGCTCAACAGTTGTCATCTCTCGCACCCCACTCACTTTCGCTACGATTAGTATCGATACTGAAAGTAGCATAAGTCGGTAGAGTGAGACCATGGCTCAAACCGGACGCCCCAGGGCAAGCGTGGACACGGAGGTCTTCGCGGCGACGCTGAAGACGGTCCACGAAGTCGGCTACACGCACGCGACCGTCGACCGGATCGCGGCCGAGGCAGGCGTCGCGAAGACGACGGTCTACCGGCGCTGGCCGACCAAGGGCGCACTGATCACCGCGTGCCTGGTGGACACCTTCGGCCCACTCCCCCTGACCGGCACCGATCGCGCCGGCCACCTCGCGTCAGCCATCCGGTACGGCGCCGCCAAGATCGGCGAACCGGGCGTCGCCGCGGCCTTCGCAGGTGTCTTCACCGACGCCATCGGCGATCCCGTACTCCGGGACATCTTGTCCACGAAGCTCCAGGACCCCTACCGGATCGTGCTCCAGGAGGTGCTCGGCGAATCCGAGCAGCGGGTGCTCTTCTTCATCGACGTCGTGATCGGCACCCTGCTGCACCGGATGGGCATGACCGGCCGCCCGATGGTCGACGCCGACCTCGACGCGCTGGTCGAAATGATCCAGCGCGACTTCAAGTAGTCAGCGCTAATCAGCGACGAGCGTCGAGCAGAGCGACCGCTTCAGCAGCCCAGTACGTCAGAATCTGGTCCGCGCCCGCGCGACGGATCGACAGCAACGTCTCCAGAATCGCTTTCTCACGGTCGATCCAGCCGTTCGCCGCGGCCGCTTCGACCATCGCGTACTCACCGGAGATGTTGTACGCGGCAACGGGTACGTCGACGTGGTCGCGCACCTGCCGGATGATGTCGAGATACGCCAGCGCCGGCTTCACCATCACGATGTCGGCGCCCTCGGCAACATCCAGATCGACCTCGCGCAGAGCCTCCCGCGCGTTGCCTGGATCCTGCTGGTACGTCTTCCGATCGCCTTGCAGCGAAGAGCCCACGGCCTCGCGGAACGGCCCGAAGAAGGCCGACGCGTACTTCACCGAATAGGCGAGGATCACCGTGTCGAGATACCCGGCCGCGTCCAGCGCAGTACGGACGACTCCGACCTGGCCGTCCATCATCCCGGACGGCCCGACCACGTGCGCCCCGGCGGCGGCCTGGGCGACGCCCATCTCCGCGTAGAGCTTCAGCGTCGCGTCGTTGTCGACGCGGCCCTTGGAATCCAGTACGCCGCAGTGCCCGTGCGAGGTGAACTCGTCCAGGCACAGATCGCCCATCACCAGCAGGTCGTCGCCGACCTCGCTCACCGCGTCCCGGATCGCGACGTTGAGGATCCCGTCCGGATCGATGCCACCCGACCCGGTCTCGTCCTTCTCAGCCGGTACGCCGAACAGCATCACGCCGCCGAGCCCGAGTTGCGCAGCCTCGGCCACAGCCTTGCGAGCCGTGTCCCGGGTGTGCTGGTAGACGCCCGGCATCGAGCTGATCGGGATCGGCTCGTCGATGCCTTCCCGGACGAACATCGGCAGGATCAGCTGCCGCGGCTCGAGCGTGGTCTCGGAGACCAGCTTGCGGATCGCCGCCGACGACCGCAGCCGGCGGGGCCTCACACCCGGGAATCCAGTCATCTCAGCTCTTCCTGCGTGAACCCGAACGACGCTCTGACGGCCGCGTGACGACTTCACCGGCCTCCACCATGGTGTCACGCCGGTTCGCACCGAACCGGGCGAGCGCCTCGGCCAGCTCCTCGGCGGACGGCGACTCGGCCATCGCGTCGACCCGCAGGCCGTGCTCCTCGGCGGTCTTCAGCGTGGCCGGCCCGATCACCGCGATCACCGTGGAGGCGTGCGGCTTGCCCGCGATGCCGACCAGGTTCCGCACGGTCGACGAGGAGGTGAAGACCACCGCGTCGAACTTGCCGGACTTGATCGCCTCGCGGGTCGGCGCGGGCGGCGGGGCGGCCCGGACGGTCCGGTACGCCGTGACGTCGTCGACCTCCCAGCCCAGATCGGTCAGACCCGCGACCAGCGTCTCGGTCGCGATGTCGGCGCGCGGCAGGAAGACCCGGTTGATCGGGTCGAGCAGCTCGTCGAACGGCGGCCAGTCCACGACCAGCCCGGCGGCCGACTGCTCACCGGTCGGGCAGTCAGGTCGGGCCGGATGCCCCAGGCCGCGATCGCCTCGGCGGTCTTGTCGCCGACCGCCGCGATCTTCAGACCGGAGAACGCCCGAGCGTCCAGGCCGTACTCGTCGAACTTCTCCCGGACCGCCTTGACCGCGTTCACCGAGGTGAAGGCGACCCATTCGTAGCGGCCCTCGACCAGGCCGCGAATGGCCTTGTCCATCTGCTGCGGGTTGCGCGGCGGCTCGACCGAGATGGTCGGGACCTCTTCCGGCATCGCGCCGTACCGACGGAGCCGGTCCATCAGCGGGCCGGCCTGGTCCTTGGTGCGCGGCACCAGGATCCGCCAGCCGAACAGCGGCTTGGTCTCGAACCAGCTGAGCGCCTCGCGCTGCTCGACCACGGCGCCGATCACGATCACGGCCTCGCCGATCAGCTTGGCGGCGCGCAGGTCGGCCACGATCGTGCCGAGGGTGCCGACCACGCTGGCCTGGGCGGTCGTCGTCCCGCCGACGGTCGCGGCGACCGGCGTACCGGCGTCGAAGCCGGCCTCCAGCAGCGCGGCGACGGCGTCCTTGAGGACCTCGCTCGCGTTCAGCAGCACCAGCGTCTGCTTCGGGTTGACCTTGCCGAAGTCGAGCTTGGCCTCGGCCAGGTCGAGCACCGTCACCTCGCGCTCACCCTTGACGGTCAGCGGGATGCCCGCGTACGTCGGGACCGCGCTGACCTCGCTGACTCCGGGGATCACGTTGAAGCCGATGCCGGCCTTGCGGCAGGCGGCGGCCTCCTCGGCCCCACTGGAGAAGGTGAACGGGTCGCCGGTGAGCAGGCGGACCACGTTCGCCGAGGTCTTGGCCGTCTTCACCACCAGCCGGGCCCGGGCCGCGACCCGCAGCGCCCGGCTGCCCTCGGCGCCGGAGCCGTCGATCACCTCGACGCCCTCCTTGCAGTACGCCAGGAAGGCGTCGTGCTCAGGACCCTCGACCACGACGGCGTCGGCGTTCGCCAGCACGTCGCGACCGGCCAGGGTCAGCAGGGAGGGGTCTCCTGGGCCGACGCCGACGAATGTGACGTGGCCGAGCGGTTTGGTTTGCTGTGCCACGGCCGTGCCGGTGCTGGCCGCGGCCTTGGCCGGCACGTTCTGGGGCGCCTTGGTGGCCGCTGCTGTCTTCGCGCTGCTCACGTCTGCTGTCGCCTTTGCCCTTGTCTTGCTGCTCGTCTTCGTACTCGTCGTTCCCCGTGCCGCTGTCATTCGCTCCAGCAACTCCTTCGCCAGCCCCCGGCCGAGCGCCACCGGGTCGTCCACCGGCCCGTTCGCCGACAGCCGCCGTACGCCGCCGTCCTGGCCGAGCGCTCCCCGCAGCCACAGCTCCGGACCGTCCTCACCATCGACCACCTCGGCCAGCGCGCCGACCGGAGCCGTGCACCCTGCCTCGAGAGTCGCCAGCAACTGTCGCTCCGCCGTCACCGCTGCCCGGGTGGCCGGGTCCTCCAGCGGCGCAAGAGCTTCCAGCACCGCGACGTCGTCGGCGCGGCATTCGATGCCCAGGGCCCCTTGTCCGGGCGACGGCAGGACCTGGATCGGATCCAGCGTCTCGGTCACCTCGGCCAGCCGGCCCAACCTGGACAACCCTGCCCTCGCAAGCACCACCGCGTCCAATTTGCCATCGGCGACCATGGCGATCCGGGTGTCCACGTTGCCCCGGATGCCGGTCAGTTCCAGACCGAGACCGAGTTGCTCGAGCTGCGCCTGGCGGCGGGCCGCGCCGGTGCCGACCAGCGATCCGGCCGGCAGCTCGCCGAGCGTCAGGCCGTCGCGGGCGACCAGGACGTCGCGCGGGTCCTCGCGGAGCGGGATCGCGCCGATGGTCAGCCCCGGCATCGGAGCCGTCGGCAGATCCTTCAGCGAGTGCACGGCGATGTCGATCTGGTTTGCCAGCAGGGCGTCGCGCAGGGCGCTGACGAAGATGCCGGTGCCACCGATCTGGGCCAGCGGCGCGCGGTTCACGTCGCCGGTGGTGGTGATCAGTACGAGCTCGACCTCGTGCCCAGTTGGCACGCAGTGAGTCGGCGACGAGATTGGCCTGGGCGGTCGCGAGTGCCGACCGGCGGGTTCCGAGCCTGATCATGCCGATTCACCTCCGGTGGTCGTGGGTGCGGTGGTGGTCTTCGGTGCGGTGACCGCGTCGACGGTCGCGGGTCGAGCGCGAACAGCTCGCGCAGCGCATCGGCGTACGTCGGGCCGCCTGGGTCGGCGGCCAGTTCCTTCACCCGGACGGTCGGCTGGTGCAGCACCTTGTCGACCACCCGGCGGATGGTCCTGGCCACCTCGGCGCGTTGGTTCTCGTCCAGCCCGGGCAGCCGCCGGTCGAGCCGGGCTCAGCTCGGCGTCGACCAGTTCGGCCGCCATCGCACGGAGCGCGACCACGGTCGGCGTGACGGAGGCGGCGCGCCGGGTCGCCTCGAAGGCACCGGTCTCCTCGCCGACGATCCGGCGTACCTCGTCGATGTCGTGCGCGCTGCCGCCCGCCGTACCGGCGAGGTCCGCCAGGGTGACCAGCGTGACGCCGGGCAGCCGCGCGGCCGCAGGATCCACATCGCGCGGAAGAGCCACATCCAGTACGCCGAACGGCCGGCCGTCGGCGGCGTGGCGCACCATTTCCTCGGTCAGCACGACACCGCGGGCGCCGGTGCAGGAGACCACCAGGTCGGCCTCGGTCATGGCCTGCGGTACGTCGGCCAGCGGGATCGCCGTACCGCCGATGCGATCGGCCAGGGCCACCGCGCGGTCGAAGTTCCGGTTCGCGATCGTGACGCTGCTGGCGCCACCCGCGAGCAAGGTCTGGGCAGCCAGCGAAGCCATCGAGCCGGCTCCGACGACCAGCGCGCGACGGCCATCGTAGCCACCGACGGCGTCGAGTCCGGCGGAGACCACCGAGCGGCCGGCCGAGTCGATGCCGGTCTCGGCGCGGGCCCGCTTGCCGACCCGCAAAGCGTGCTGCAGCAGGGCATTCAGGTCGGTGGAGACCGTCTCCAGGTCCTGGCCGACGCGCAGCGTCTCCTTCACCTGGCCGAGGATCTGGCTCTCGCCGACGATCATCGAGTCGAGGCCGACCGCGACCTGGAAGAGGTGCGCGACGGCGCCTTCCTCGAAGTGCACGTAGAGGTGCTCGGCGAGGTCGAGCAGCGGTACGCCGGTGATGTCGGCGAGGATCGCGGTGACCTCGTCCATCCCGGCGTGGAAGCGGTCGACGTTCGCGTAGACCTCGGTGCGGTTGCAGGTCGCGAGCACGGCCGACTCGGCCACCGCCGGCGTCTGCTGGACCGCGAGCGCCAGCTTGGTCGCCGCGTCCGGATCGAGAGCGACCCGCTCCAGCACGTTGATGTCCGCGGAGCGATGCGAGATACCGACAACCAGATAGCTCATGCGCCGACACCCCCGCCCACACTGGGCAGATCCGTGACGACACCGTTCATCGCTGGTAGCTCGGGCACCTCGGGGAGCGCCGCCTCTCCGGACTTTCGTTGTTCGTGGTACGCCAGGATCTGCAACTCGATCGAGAGGTCCACCTTGCGGATGTCGACCCCGTCGGGCACCGACAGCACCACCGGGGCGAAGTTCAGGATGCTGGTCACGCCGGCCGCGACCAGCCGGTCGCAGACCTCCTGGGCCGGACCGGCGGGCGTGGTGATGACCCCGATCGAGACCCGGTCGGCGGCGACGATCTCCTCCAGCTCGGCGAAGTCGCGGACGACCATGTCGCCGATCCGCTCGCCGACCAGCTCCGGCGCGGCGTCCAGCAGGGCCACGATCCGGAAGCCACGGGTGCCGAAGCCGGAGTAGTTCGCCAGCGCGTGACCCAGGTTTCCGATCCCGACGATGACCACGGCCCAGTCCTGGGTGACGCCGATCTCGCGGGCGATCTGGTAGCGCAGGTACTCCACGTCGTACCCGACGCCGCGGGTGCCGTAGGAGCCCAGGTAGGAGAGGTCCTTGCGGAGCTTGGCCGAGTTGACGCCCGCGGCGGTCGCCAGATCCTCGCTCGACGCGGTGGCGATGCCACTGTCCGACAGCGCGGTCAGGGCCCGCAGGTACACCGGCAAGCGCGCGACAGTGGCCTCGGGAATGCCGCGTTCGGTTCTCGTCGGCGCGCCGGGGCGACGGCTGCGGGCAGGCGTCACAATTCTCCTGGAAATGGTGGTTCTCGAGTCACCGCCTCACGGCTGGCGACTACCCCACTCTAGGAGCTTGTGAACGTGAGAACAAAATCGAGAACGCCGTCCGTGACAGACAGCACTCTGTTGTCAAGGGTTAGGCCGTACTAACTAGTCAGGGCCTTCTTCAGCCTGACCGGGTCGACCCGCCAGAAGTCGTGCTGCTTGCCGTCCACGAAGGTGACCGGGATCTGCTCGCCGTACTCCTCGAACAGCTTCGGGTCGGTGGTGATGTCCACGTCCGACCAGCCGACGCCCAGCTCGGCGCAGACCTGCTCGACGATCGCCCGGGCGTCGTCGCAGAGGTGACAGCCCGGTTTCCCGTACAGCGTGACCCTCATCGGTCCGCCCGCAACCGGCCCTTGGCCACCTTGCCGGTGACCGAGTGCGGCAGGTGGTCGACGACCTCGATCTCGACCGGGCACTTGAACCGGGCCAGCCGCGTCTCGGCGAACTGCCTGATCTCCGCCGGATCCGCGACCGCACCGGTCTCCCGTACGACGAACGCCTTCACCGCCTCGCCGGTCTCATCTGACGGTACGCCGATCACCGCGGCCTCCCGGACACCCGGTGCCTGGACGAGAACCTCCTCGACCTCGCTCGGGAAGACGTTGAATCCGGACACGATGATTAGTTCTCGTAATCGGTCGACCAGGAACAGCTCACCGTCCGCGTCCAGGAAACCGACGTCGCCGGTGCGGTACCAGCCCTCGTCGTCCGGCCCGTCCACGCCGTCCGGCCAGTAACCGGAGAACAGGTTCGCGCCGCGAATCAGGATCTCGCCCGGGTCGTCGCCCTCGACGTCCTCACCCTGCTCGTCGGCGATCCGCAGGTCGACGTTCGGCAGCGGGCGGCCCACCGAGCCCGACTTCGGCTCTTCCTCGCCCAGCGTGGTGGTAACGCCCGGCGAGGCCTCGGTCAGGCCGTAACCCTGATGCACGAAGAGTCCGGTCGCCCGCTCGAACCGGTCCGCCAGACCGCGGTCCAGGGTGGAGGCGCCGGTGAGGACGACCTTGACCGTCCTCGTCGCTTCCTTGAGGTCTTCCCGGGCAAGCAGCGCGTTGAGCGCGGGCGGCGCCAGCGGCAGCCGCGTCACGCCGTACGAGCGGATCTGCTCGACGGTGTGGGTCGAATCGAACCGTCGGTCGATGATCAGCTGTGCTCCGGTCGCGACGACCCAGCCGAGCACGGCATTCAGGCCGAAGGCGTGGAACATCGGCAGCACTCCGAGCACGACATCCTCGGGGCCCATCCGGTCCTCGCCGAGCTCCGCGAGGTTCTTCACGTTCGCCGCGAGAGCCCGGTGGGTGAGCATCGCGGCGCGCGGATCTCCGCTGGTTCCGGAGGTGTAGAGGAGGACCGCGAGTGTCTCCGGGTCGGTCTGTGGCGTAAGCGGAGCGTCACCGGTCAGCTCGCCGGCCCGGACCGTCCGGAGCCCCTCGATCTTGTCCGCGAGGTCTCCGTCGGCGACCGCGAGGCGGGCTCCGGAGTGCGCGATCACGGTACTGATCTCGCTCTTCGTCAGGCCCGTGTTCAGCGGCACCGCGACCAGCCCGGCGCGGAGAATCCCCAGGTAGGACGTGACGAACTCGACACTGTTCGCCATCAGCACGACCACCCGGTACCCCGGCACGAGGCCGGCCGCGGCGAACGACCGGGCGGCGGCGTCGACCGCGGTTTCGAGCTCGTTCCAGGTCAGCCGCCGGTCGCCGTCGACCAGCGCCGGACGTTCGCCGTGACGTCGCGCTGTGTCACGAAGAATGTCCGCAAAGTTGAAGTTCACCATGCGAGTCTGTCACGAGCCCACTAGGGTGCTGCTCATGACTCGAGCCCTCACGCCCGATCATCCACTGTGGCCCGTCCATGCCGCAGGTGAGGTGGGAACGATTGCACACGCGCCCGAGGAGGGCTATACAGGAAAGCTCCCGGGCGAGTACGACAGGGGTGATTTCACCGAATCGGAGTGGGCGGCACGCCGCCCACTGTTGACAGCGGGTGCTTCAGACGTAACGCTCGGTGCTGTCTCAGCCGCTGTGGCCATTCGCGGATGGACCAGTCGTAGACGTGTCAGTTGAACGGGGAGAGAACTTGACGACGCCGGAGCCAAGCCCGGACGGGATGAGACGCGCAGAGCTCGTCGATCGCGCCCAGGCAGGGGACGTCGGTGCGTTCGGCGAGCTGTACGACGAGTACTCGCTGACCGTGTATCGCTACATCTACGCCCGGGTGTCGTCGTCGGCACTCGCCGAGGACCTGACCAGCGAGACGTTCGTCCGGGCGCTCCGTGCGCTCGACTCGTTCCGCTGGCAGGGCCGTGACTTCGGCGCGTGGCTGGTCACCATCGCCCGGAACCTGATCACCGACCACTACAAATCGGGCCGGGTCCGCCTCGAGGTGGTCACGGACGAGATCGAGACCCACGACCGGCAGACCGAGGGGCCGGAGGTCGACGTACTGGCCGCCGCCACCGCCGAGGTACTGCGGGACGCGGTCGCGGCCTTGCCCGACGAGCAGCGCGACTGCCTGACGATGCGGTTCTTCGCCGGTTTGTCGATCGCGGAAACGGCCAAGGCGCTCGAGAAGTCAGAGGGCGCCGTCAAGCAACTGCAACTGAGGGCCGTCCGGCACTTGGCGAAGGTTATCCCCAAGGACTTGAGGTAAGGCGAATGACAACGAATGTCTTTCGTAACCCGTCAGGGAGTTTCCTCGTTTGCCTGGTGAGGACCTGTCGGTGACCCCGACTGGCCATTGAGGAGAACGAGCAATCATGAGTGACCTACACAGGGCTCGAGCGCGCGCGGAGTCATTCGCGCACGCCGTCGATCACGGGCCCCGTCACTCTTCGCGACTGAGCGATGACCCTGAGCTGATGGACGCTGTGGAGCTGGTCGGACGGCTGAGGACCGCCGGCGCAGTGGCACCGCGACCGGAGTTCACTGCCGAGCTGAGGCACCGCCTCCTCGAGCAGGCCGCGGCGCGAGCCGCAACGACTCCGACCGTGGTGCGCAGCACTCCGGATAGCCCTGACGACCCGCTGCCCCGCGAGGACGACGACGCGTCCGTGACAGATATCCGCCATCGTCACGGCCGGCGTATCCGGCTAGTGGCCAGTACTGCCGCGCTCGTGCTGCTCGGCGGTGGCATCGGTTCTGCCGCTGCCGCCCAGCAGGCGATGCCCGGCGACGCGCTGTACGGGATGAAGCGCAGCATCGAGAACGTCTCGACCAACGTCAGCGTCGGGGACGACTCCCGGGGCCGGCGTGATCTCGAGCACGCGATGACCCGGCTGTCCGAGGTCAAGGGTCTTGTCAACCACGGTGCCGATCCGGCCACCATCGACAAGACGCTGGACCAGTTCTCGGATCAGGCCCGCAAGGGCGTGTCCAGACTGGTCGCTTCGTACCAGCAGGACGGCGACACCACTTCGATCACGGCGATCACGACCTTCATCACCGGCGCCCGCCAGGCCATCGGTGACCTCGCCCCGAAGCTGCCGCCGGAGTCCCTGAAGTCCGCTGTCGAGGCGCTCGCGACCATCGAGCAACTCGCCCAGCACACGAACGTGGCCTGCCCCAAGTGCGACAAGCCCAAGCCGGCCCAGAACGGCCGGCCGACGGTGAACAACCCCGGCGATCCGAACGTGGCACCGTCCGCGGGACCGAGCGCACCGGGCAAGACCTCCGCGAAGCCGTCGACGTCGCCGACCCAGGTGCCGAACACGACCATCGTCGAGGACCCGACGAAGCTGCCGACCGACCTGAAGACCCCACCGGGATCAGGTAAGCCGACCACAACGCCGTCGGGTCCGAGCCTGCCCACCCTTCCCATCACGCCGACACCGAGCTGGCCCTGGCCGTTTCCCAGCCTGAGCCTCCCGCTGCCGACCATCAACCTTCCAGGCGTCGTCAACTCCTTGCTGCCACCCTGGAAGTAACAAGCACCAAGAAGCCCCCGCCCGACCACCTCGGCCCGGGGGCTTCTTGGCGCCCGGGTACCTCAAGAACCCAGTGCGGCGTCCAGCCGGTCAAGCGCAACCGCGCGACCAACCCGCATTGCTCCCGGCGCACGCCTGTGCCCCACCCCAACTCGTCTTCCACGAGGCGGCGTTGCGCCCACCCAACCCGGTCGAGATCAACCGCTCACGCGAAGCCAACCGCACTGCTCGCGACGCATGCCTCTGCCCACCCCGACTCGTCACCCACGAGGCGGCGCCGTGCCCACCCGACCTGGTCGAGGTCGACCGTGCACGCGGATCCAGCCCGCATCGCCCCACCTCGTATCTCTGAGGCGGCGGCCGCTTCGGCTCGTGCGGTAGGAGGCTTGACTGCGGTCGCCAGGCGGTGCGACCATATTCGAACGTTACGAAAATGATTTCGCTTCTTTCGAATGGAGATAGTGATGGCTGCCGGCCACCTGGAGTCGCAGACCTATCTGCCAGAAGAGCAGGAGCAGATGGCGACCATCGCCAGTTTCCTTGAAGCCCATCACAGCAGGACCGGCGAGACACCCGAGCGTCGTTACTTCCTGGCAGGTGCCGGCGAGCACGATCAGATCGAGGTTCCAGAGTCGCTTCACAAGGTGCTCGTCCAGGCAGTTGCCGCGCTCCAAGCCGGAAGAGCTGTCACGATCTCGCCGACGATGCCCAACCTCACGACACAACAGGTCGCGGATCTGCTGGGTGTCAGTCGACCGACCGTGGTGCGGCTGATCGACGCCGGCGACCTTCCCTCCGAGCGCATCGGGAATCGCCGGAAGGTGCTGCTCAAGGACGCGCTGGCCTATCGTGACGCTCGCAGACAGCGGCAGTACGAAGCAATCGCTGACACCTCTGTCGATGTAGGCGAGGACGAACCGGCCGACGTCGTGACCGAAAGGCTGGCACGGATCCGGAAGCAGCGAGCCGAGCACAGGCGGCGACCGTCCAATCTCTGACAGTATTTGGGACGTGTTCGCCGCACTCCTCGATACCTGTGTCCTGTGGCCCAGCAAGCAGCGAGATTTCCTGCTCAGTCTGGCCGTCGTCAAGCTCTACCGACCGCTGTGGAGCAGCGCGATCCTCGATGAGCTGTTGTATTGCGGTAGCGGGCCACGCGGGCGCTGTCGTCACCGACAACCTGAAACACTTCCCAGTGGACAAGGTCCCTCCAGGCATCGAGGTTCTCAGGCCCAACGAGTTTGCCGCCAACACGGTCGCCGTAGCGCCTCAACGCGCGCTGGAAGCCGTAGCCAACCTCACGGCACGGTTCAGGAATCCATCGGTGTCGGTCGACGAGTTCCTATCCGTTCTTCGCCACCGGTACGGAATGGATGAAGCAGCCGATCTGATCGATGACGTCCGTTGAGCGCGGCGGGCGGCGTGCAGATCAGAAGAAGACGCTGCGGCGGTCAGGTTGATTCGGGGTTGGTGGTTCGTGGGGCCGGATAGACCAGGGGGGCGAGCAGCCGGGCGGCGGCATCGGTGCCTTGGGTTGCTTCGGTGGCGAATGCTTTGGCTATCAGGGCGCGGGTTGCCGGTGAGGTCTCGGCCGCGTGTTCCTCGGCGAACTCGCGTGCGTCCTGGGACCGGTCTGCGAGAAGTGCGCTGTGGACTGTTGCCGCGATGATGTCGGCCCCGGCGGTTCCCGCCCAGCCCAGGCCTTCGGTTCGCCAGTCGGTGGCGGTCTCGTCGGCGGGCGGGTTGCTGCGCTGATCGTCCACGCATCCAGAGTGTAGACAGGCGCCCGGCCGGGGTCAGAAGAAGACGCTGCGGCGTTGCATCAGTAGGGCGTAGAGGGTTTGCTGGATGGTTTCGCGGACCTGGTCGGTGACGTTGAAGACGAGCATGGGGTCGTCGGCGGCGCCGTCGGGGAAGTCGTCGGTGCGGATGGGTTCGCCGAACTCGATCAGCCACTTCGATGGGAGCGGGATCATGCCGAGGGGGCCGAGGAGGGGGAAGAACGGGGTGACCGGGATGTAGGGGACGCCGACCAGTCGGGCGAGGGACGCCATGTTGCCGACGAGGGGGTAGATCTCCTCGGCGCCGACGATCGAGCAGGGGACGATCGGTACGCCGGTGCGCATGGCTGCGCTGACGAAGCCGCCGCGGCCGAAGCGTTGGAGTTTGTAGCGTTCGCTGAAGGGTTTGCCGAGGCCCTTGAAGCCCTCCGGCCAGACGCCGACCAGGTTGCCCTGCCGGAGCAGGCGCTCGGCGTCGTCGTTGTTGGCGAGCGTCGCACCGCCCTTGCGGGAGAGCTCGCCGACGAACGGCGTCTTGAACACCAGGTCCGCGGCCAGCGTCCGGAGCGGGCGCTTCGCGTTGTCTGCCACGACCAGCTGGGTGATCAGGCCGTCCAGCGGCATCGTGCCGGAGTGGTTCGCGACGATCAGGGCGCTGCCGGTGTCGGGGATGTTCTCGATCCCGCGCACCTCGACCCGGAACCACTTCTCCGCGAGCGGGCGCAGGAAGGGCAGCAGCACCTGGTCGGTCAGGTCGTTGTCGTAGCCGAACTCGTCGACCTCGTAGTCCCCGGTCAGCCGGCGCCGAAGAAAGGCCAGGAACTCGGCCACCTTCCGCTCGCCGTCCCGGCCGAGAGTGTCGCGGATCAGCTTCTCGAACTGAGCGAACTGCCCCGCCGCCGATGAGGTCTCGTCCTCGAGATCAGGGGCGAGCGAGAGGTCCGGGCCGACGCCCTCACTGCGGGCTTCCTCGGCGGCAAGCTCCGCCTCGAGCCGCGCCTCCTCGGCTGCGGGCTGCGCTTCCGGGCGCTTCCGCGACGAGCCGCCGTTCTTCCGCGCCGCACCCGGCCGCTTCTGCGCGGCGGGCTCGACTTCCGGTGCAGGCTGGTTTTTGGGCGGCGAGGGCTTCTTGCCCGCGGCGTTCGGGCCGGCGAGGGCGCGGGCGGCGGACGACGGCGTCGTACGGCGGTTGCTGCCACGGCCGGGGCGTCCGCCGGAGCCGATCGGGATCACGTCGGCGTCAGCCACGGAGTGCTCCAAGTCCGGCGCTCAGCAACTGCGAGGCCGAGGACATCGCGCCCGGCCGGAGCGAACGGCGGAAGTCGTCGAAGGCGGCAGCGGTCGTGTACTCCGGCTCGAAGCCGAACTCGGCCCGCATCCGGGTGGTGTCGACCGCGCGGCCGTAGGTCAGGAAGGTGATCTGGTCCGGCGAGAAGTCGGCGAGCCGTGCCCGGCGTACGACGGCGGCGGTGCCGGCCGCGGTGAACGAGGGCAACCGGAACACGGGCCGGCCGAGCCGCCGGATCGCCTGGGACAGCACGATCACGCCGTCGCCGGCCAGGTTGAAGGTGCCGGGCAGGTCGTTCACGGTCGCGTGGTGGATCGCCTCGACGCCGTCGTTCTCGTGCAGGAACTGCAGCCGGGCGTCGTACCCGAAAACGGTGGGGACCACCGGCATCGCGAAGTACCGGGTGATCGGTGAGTCGGTCTGCGGGCCGATCCAGTTGGCCATCCGCAGTGTGGTGACGGCGACATCGGGGCGGCGCCGGGCGAACCCGCGCACGTATCCCTCGACCTCGACGGCGTCCTTGCTCAACCCGGTCTGATGGATCGCCCGCGGCGCCATCTCCTCGGTGAACATCGCGGGGTCACGCGGACCCGCGCCGTACACGGTGGTCGAGGACTTCACCACCAGCTTGCGTACGCCGGGCGCCTTCTGGCACGCGGCGAGCAGCTGCATGGTGCCGATGACGTTGATCTCTTTCATCGACGACCGGCCGCCGGCGCTGCCAGGGGTCGCCACGACGCCCGTGTGGACGACCGTGTCGACGTCCTCACCGGCGATCACCTTCGCGATGACGGGGTTGCGGATGTCCGCGCGGACGAACCGGACCCGGCCCAGTTCCGCGCGCGGCGGAACCACGTCGATACCGATCACGGTCCCGATCGCGGGATCCGCTGCCAGCCGGCGGGCACAACGAGCACCGGCGTCCCGGGAGACGCCGGTAACCATCACTACCTGTGCCACGAAGACCCCCAGCCAGACAGCAACTCCGTCAACGCCGCCCTGGACACAACCAGAGCGGCGGGAACTGCTACTTGCCGAGCTTGCGGCGCTGCACCCGCGTCTTCTTCAACAGCTTGCGGTGCTTCTTCTTCGCCATCCGCTTACGGCGCTTCTTGATTACAGAACCCACAGTGGACCTTCCAAACTTAAAGAGAGCGTCGGCAAAGACTACCCGTAAGTCGCCTTCCCGACCTAAGTGAGGCCTTCATGAGGTTCGTCTCGCGGATGCCTGGGGTTGGTCCGAGGAGCCCCATAGGATGGTTTTTCAGGCGCATCTGGAGGCTGTTTTGACCGCTAGATACAACGGACTGGCCGACTGGTACGACGCACGCTTCGTGCAGGAACCCAACACCCATCAACCCGGCCTCCTGGAGCTGCTCGGCTCCGGCAGCGGGCCCTGTCTGGACATCGGCTGCGGTACCGGCCGGAACTTCTACACCATCCGCGAGAGCGGCCGAGACGTCGTCGGGGTGGACTTCTCCTCCGATCAGCTCCGCCTCGCCCGCACCAGAACCGACGGCCCGCTGATCGAGGCCGACGCCGCCAACCTCCCCTTCGCGGACGCGTCCTTCGACACCGCGATCGCGATGTGGACCTCCACCGATCTGGACGACTTCGCAACAGCATTGCTGGAGGCCGCCAGAATCCTGAAACCTGGCGGCATCCTCGTCAGCTACGGCGTCCATCCCTGCTTCAACGGGCCACATGTCGTTTACAACGAGGACGACAACAGCAGGCTGATCCACCCGACGTACCGGCAGGCGGGCTGGCACGAGCCAGCACCTTGGTGGGGCGAGGAGGGCATCCGCCACCACATCGGCATGCGCCACGTCCCCCTCGCCGACTACCTCAACGCCTTCCTGCGCACCGGCCTGGCCCTGGAACACTTCGAAGAGCCCGAAGGCGTCCCGATCCCCCACGCACTCGCGGTAAGGGCGCGCAAGAGATGAGCACGCTGCGCCTGGCCGACTGGACCGAGGACGACTTCGCCGTACTGGAAGCCTGCAATACCGAGGAGATGACCGCCTTCCTCGGTGGACCGGAAAGTCCGGAGAAGCTACTCGACCGGCATCAGCGCTATCTCGCGAGCGAGGGCCCGGGCCGGATGTTCGCGATCGTCCTCGCCGACGGTCAGAAGGCCGGCTCGATCGGCTACTGGGAGCACACCGCGGACGGCGAGACGGTCTGGGAGACCGGTTGGGCGATCATGCCGGCCCACCAGGGCAAGGGAATCGCCACCGCGGCGATCGCCGAGGTGGCGAAGGCCGCGGCGGCGGCAGGCCTTCACAAGACGTTGCACGCTTATCCGGGCGTCGACAACGGCGCTTCGAATGCCCTGTGCCGGAAGGCGGGCTTCACGCTGCTCGGTCCGCTGCAGTTCGAGTACCCGAAGGGCCACTGGATGACCTGCAACGACTGGATTCTCGAGCTCTAGGCGACGTGCTCCCAGGTCAGCAGGCTGACCTCTCGCCCCTTGTCGGTGACGACGGTGGGCGGGAGGTCGGTGAGGGTGTAGCCGGCGCTGCGGGCGACTCCTGAACTCGCGGCGTTGTCCGGCTCGATCTCCAGCATCACGCGGGCCAGACCGGCCTGCTCATGTGCATACGCGGTGAGCAACTTCAGAGCCCGTACTGCGAGCCGTCGGCCGCGGAACGCCGATCCGACCGAGTAGCCGAGCATCGAGGTCTTCGTCATCAGCAGGACCTCACCCAGCGGCTCTTCGCCGTCTTCCGTGATCGCGAGCTGGTACACACCGTTGTCGCTGTGCGCCTTGTCCAGATACGCCTTCGCCGCGTCCAGGTCGAACGGCGTCACCAGCGGCGTCCAGTAGGCGACCTCGGGATCGTCGAACAGCTTCACCATGGCAGCCAGGTCACCCCGCTCCCACTCCCGCAGTACCAGTCCGTCCCCCACCAGCCGAAGCCCAGATTTGTACGTCATGCGCCCAGTGTCCAACATGGGACGGACAATCAGCCAAGAGTTATAGCGCGTCAACCTTGCGCAACAGGTCTGACACCGGCCCGAAGGTGAGCAGGCCGGAGCTCGCGCCGGCCAGTTCCCCTGCTGCGGGCGCGAGCTCATCTCTCGCTCGTTCAATCAAGTTTTGATTGCCTAGGGCAACGGCAGCACGCAGTACCAGGGACCACATCGCCTCAAGCATCAGGTCGCGGGGTGGATCGGGGATGGCAGCCAACGCTGCTGCAGCCTCTTCGCGACGGTCTTCGGCTAGCAGGACCAGCGGGTGGACCCAGGGCTCGTACGGTCCCCAGTCCTCGTCACGGCCGGGCTGACCATTCACCGAGAGAAGGGCGAGCGGCAGGAGTCCGTTCTGTAGGCCGGGCATACCTGCGCCGTCCAGAGACTTGGCTGCCTCGCGGTAGGCGGCTTCCAGGTCAGCGGCAGATGTCCGGCCTTGAGCCGCGAAGCGCAGTACGCGATACCACTGGGTGAAGACGCCTACCAGCGGCAGCTCCCGGCGTACGGCGAGTAGGTCTACTGCAGTCGCGTGCTGGTCGGCCTGGGTGAAGTTGCCAACCGCGCTGAGGGACTGGATCCGGATGAGATGACCGAGAACCTCGTAGGTGACCAGGTCGTGAGCTGCGCCGAGGCTGATGAGCTCGGCGCCGAGCTCAGCCCGTCTCGACGCCAGACCTGCCCGCTGGAAGGTCTGCATGAAGACACCGTTCAACGCGAAGGCCAGCAGCGCTGGATCGTCGAGCCGGCGGGCGATCTGTGCGGCCTCAGCAGCCGCCTCCATCCCCCGCGATTCCCTGCTGCCACGTGATTCCAGTGCGATCGTGGCAAGCAGCCTGGCCCTAGCAGCTGCCCGGTCTTCGGGGAGAGCGGCGAGTGTGCGCTCCGCAGCCGCGACGACCTGCCGCGCATGCTCCTCGTCGTCCGACCGCGTCCAGATCGCCGGTACGTCGTACGCGCCGATCACCCTCGCTGTCAGCTCCACGTCGCCCAACTCCTCGGCGGCAGTGATCGCAGCGAGCCGGTGGCGCCGTGCCGCTTCCAGCCCGCCTCCACCGGTGACGGCCAGGTTCCGCAGCAGGCCTACCGTCGACTCCAGTCGCGCCCGGGCTCCTACTGACTCATAAGCAGCGGCCGCCTCCTCCCAGACTCTCCGGGCGCCGGTACTGGGCTGGTTCAGATGCTCTGCCTGGTTGAGGATGTCGGTCTCCAGGCGACGGAGCGCAGGGCCGGGCTCGACAGCGAGTTGCTCGACGAGGAGGGCGCGGGCGCGCCGTAGTACGGCTAGCGCGTCACCTTGGCGGTCAGCTTGATACAGCGCGAGGGCGAGGAGTCGCCAGGCGTCTTCGCGCCACGGGTGCTCGGTCACGTGAGCATCCAGGTCTGCAACGGCCTCCCCTGCAAGACCTAGCGCGAGGCGCGCTTCCGCTTGCTGCTCTACCGCTTGCAGCCGTAGCTCTGCCAGCCTTGATCGTTCCGCTGTTGCCCAGTGCGCATCAGCAAAGTCCGCATACGCCGGTCCGCGCCACCAACCCAGTGCTTCGTCCAGATTCTCCAGCGTCTGCCCTGGTTGGGAGACGACCTGCTCGAAGCGCCACGCATCGACGGACTCTGGATCAGCGCGGAAGGCGTAGCCCGGTCCGACGGTCACCAGTACGCGCGGCGGCGTACGAGGTGGTCTGCCAGGCTCCACTGCTCGACGCAGCGCCGCCACGAAGGTGCGAACGGCGCTCACTGCTCCCGCTGGCGGTTCCGGCCACAGGTCGTCAACCAGTAGCTCAACCGGTACTACACGACTGCGAGCAACGATCAAGCGAGCGAGTACTGCGCGATGCCGCGGGCCTTTGAGAGCGACCGGCTCACCGGTCTCGTCCCAAGCCACTACCGGCCCCAGTACTCCGAACTGCACCGGCCCACGGTAACGCGTGCTCATCGGATGCTCATCCGCACCGGGGAGAGTTCGCAGTACCGATTTCTTCACAGAGCAGAGAGCAGGGTTGCATGAGGATCAGCGGGTTCGACTACCAGCGCCTGGAGGGTGCTGAGGGAGTCATGCTCAACGTGGCAGTCGGCGGCTCAGGCAGTCCGATCGTGCTGCTGCACGGGTTCCCTCAGACGCACCTGATGTGGCGTGACGTGGCCCGGGACCTTGCTGCCGACCACACGGTGATCTGCCCGGACCTGCGCGGGTACGGCGACAGCGACAAGCCGGTCGAGGGCTACTCGAAGCGGTTGATGGCGGCTGATGTGGTCGCGGTCGCCAAGGCGCTGGGGCACGAGCAGTTCGCACTGGCCGGGCATGATCGCGGAGCGCTGGTGGCTTTTCGGGCCGGCCTGGACCATCCCGGGGCGGTGACGCACCTGGCGAGCCTGGATGTCCTGCCGACGCTCGACATGTGGAACTCGCTCCACGGCGTGAACGCGGCTGTGGCGTTTCACCTGTATTTGATGGCATTGCCGCCGGGTCTGCCCGAGGAGCTGATCTCAGGCAACCCGGATGCGTTCTTCGGGTACTTCCTGGATCTCTGGGCGAAGAGTCCGTTCCCGTCCGACGTACGCGCTGCCTACCTGGCGGCCTGCCGGAACGCGGTGCCGTCGATCGTCGCTGACTACCGCGCGACCGCGGGGATCGACATCGAACACGATCGGGAAGATCTTGCTGCAGGCAACCAGTTGCAGATGCCGGTGACCGTGCTGCAACAGGATTGGGGCGCGCAGCTCGGCTTCGATGCCGCCGCCTTGTGGCAGGCGTGGGCGCCGAAGCTGGAACACCTCACGGTCGACTACGGGCACTTCATGGCCGAAGAGGCGCCTGCCGAGATCGCCTCGATCCTGCGCGGCTTGGTCAGTCGCTGAGGCTGGTCATTCCGCGACCGGCTGAGCCGCTTGGAGCATGCGGCGGCCGAGCGCTTCGGCGGCGGCCTGCAACTCGGGAGACTTGACGATCCGGAACGGCACGTGGATCTCGGCCATCTGAGCGAGGTACCAGGCGGCGTTCTCGGTACTGCCGATCAGGCGCGAGGTGGTCGGCGAGAGCGCCTCCAGCTTGCCGAGCGTGCGCGGCAGACACGGCGCGACCTCGTCGAACGATCCTTCGAAGATCACCTCGACCGGATACTTCCAGCCTTCCGAGAGCTGCTCGACGAGCGCTTCTTTCGGCTTCAGGTCCTCCGGTGGGGTGAAGGTCCCGTCCAGCACCTCAGCCTTGCGGATCCGGTCGATGCGCAACGCCCGACGCGCTTCTTTGGCGTGCGACCAGCACAGCAGGTACCAACGGCCGTGCCGGACGACGACCGCCCAGGGGTCGACCTCCATCTCGCGCTCGACGTCGGGCTGCAGGCGATACGCCAGCCGGACCGGGTTGTGCGAGCCGCAGGCCTGCACCAGGATCGCCGTGGTCTCGGGCTCGGGGGTGGGCGGATCCTGACCGCGGCCGGCCGGGATATGGCGTACGGCATCGACCGGGTTGGCGACCGACTCGGGCAGCACCCGCATGATCTTGCCGAGCGCGCTGCCGACCGGGTCGGCCGGATCGGCGGCGTTGTGGTGACCGTCGAGCGCCGCCATCACCAGCGCGAGCGCCTCGGTGGTGGTGAACATCAGCGGGGGAACCCGGGCGCCGCGGCCGACCCGGTAACCGCCGTACGGGCCACGGGTGGACTCGATCGGTACCCCGGCTTCGCGCACGATCCCGACGTACCGGCCGATCGCGCGCTCGGACACCCCGAGCCGCTCGGACAACCGGGCGGCGCCGATCCCCGGGCTGTTCTGAATCAGCTCGAGCAGCAGCAACGCCCGCGAGGTGGGGCTCAGGTCGTCCTTCACCGGCAGACTCCCCTGGCATTCCGGAAGTAGATCGTCGGTTACAGACACTAACGCGGCGTACGGACAAGTTCCGTACGCCGCGTCAGATCGGTGACAGGGTCAGCGGCCGCCGAGGAGGCCGCCCAGCATTCCGGCGGCGCCGCCCTGGCCTGCCTGCTGGCCGCCGCCGGTACCACCGACGAAACCGCCGGGCGGCTCCTCGGACGGCTGGACGACGACGAAGCCCTGACCGTTGAAGCTCATCGTGAACGCCTCGCCGGTGGTCCGGCCGAGCAGCGTGCCGAGGCCGAGCGAGTCGGCCCGGGAGTAGCCGGTCTGCAGGCTGGTCGACCAGCACACCGCCGCCTGCGGGTCCGCGTACGTCGGCTGGTCGACGTTGAGGACGACCGGGGTGCCCTTGGTGGTGATCGCGATCCGGCCCTGGCCGGTGAAGTTGCAGTTGAACAGGCCCGAGTTCGACATCATGCCGGCGCCCTGGACCATCTTGATGTCCCAGCTCAGTGTCGGCTCGAAGGCGAGCACGTTCGCGCCGTTGATGCTCAGCCCGTCGTGCGGACCCTCGAGGTCGATCAGGTAGATGTCCGCGGACCGATCCGCGAGGAAGACGTCACCCTGGCCGCGCATCTTCATCAGCGGGATGCCCTCGCCGGTGAGCTTCTGCTTGATGAACTTGCCGATCCCGCCCGACCCCTGAGCCTCGAACTGGACATTGCCCTGGTAGGCGACCATCGCCCCCTGGCGGGCGAACACCTCGCCGCGCAGCTCGATCTTCAGCAACTTCGAGTTCTGCAACCGCAACCCGGCCTGAGCAGACTCCTGCTCCTGATTGGTCGCGGCAAACAGTTCACTACGCATGGTGCTTCCCCTCCACAGTTATCGGCTCGAGCGTAGGCATAGACGCACCCCGACCACCCCCGGTGCCGTCCAACCCCTGCCCCAAAGCCCACCGGCCTTGCCCGACCGACTCTCCCAGCCTTACCGGGCAGCCGCAATCAGTTGACGGTAAGGGAGAAGGGACTGCTGTAGACCGCGTCGACCGGGAGCCCGTCCGGGCTCGTGGTGGCCGGCGCATACCAGCGGAACTGGAAGGTGCCGCGACGGTTGAAGTTGAAGGCGACCAGGCCCTTGCCGTCGTACAGGTATTTGTAGGTGATGCCCTGCCAGACGCCGCTCGGGTCCTTCCATTGCAGCGCGGCTCGCTGCGTGCCGGCCGGGTCCACCCACAGGTATGCCTGCGGCTGGGTCCCGTAGGTGATCACCGGCTTGATGAACTTCGCCGACACCACCCGCGTCACCGACCGAAGCTGTCCCATCCGGCTCACGTTGCCGTAGTAGACCTGCCCGTCCTTGGCGCTCGAAGTGACCGACACCCGGTAGTTCTTCGCTCCGTTGCTCAGCACGGAGAACTGGAACGAGGGTTGCTCCGGCGACAGCGGTGAGCTCGCTACGTCGGTCCAGCTGCCGCCGAAGGCGTTCTCGACCTGCAATGTCGCAGTTCCGGTGGCAGCGTTCAAGCTCGACGTCGCACACTTCGTCCCAGAGGACACGGAGACGTAGGTGGCCCCGACGCCGCCTCGAATCACAGCGGAGGTTCCGTACGGCGCCGTGGCCGGTACCGTCATCGCCGGATCGGTGACGTAGACCCGCCCGACCGTGTCTCCCGTGTCCGAACCAGGAAGGGTTCCCCACTCGTTGGTGGTCGCAGCCGACACCTGATAGGGCTTGTCGCGCCGAGGGATCAGACCTGTTTCGGTGGTCGAGTCGGACAGCAGCACCTTCGTACACGTCTCGCCCGGCCCCTGCTCGTACAGGCTCACGGCGTACTTCGTCGGTGTGTTGACGTCCAGCGGGTCGTTGGGTGTTTCGTCCTCGTACGCCGGAACGAGTCGCCAGACGGCCTGCTCGCCGCCCGCGAGCCCCATCGTCATCCGCTGCCGCGGAACGAAGTGGTCGAACACCGGCGACGCGGCCGAGCCGCCGTCCGGGTCGCTGACCACCACTGAAAGCTTGTCCCGCGGGTCGTTGCTGATCCCGATGGTTGCCCGGTCCACCAGGAGCTCGTTGGCGCCGGCGGCCGTAGTACTCCCCAGCTCTTTGCCGGTGCTCAACTTGACGGTGTTCGCCACCGGAGCGTCCTCAGCCCAGCTGACCCGAATCTGCTGGCCCGCCCAGGCAACCGTCACCTCACTGACGGTCTGCCCAGCCGCCTGCGCCTGCAACCCCCACCCACTCAACGCCGCCACCCCTGCAACGAGCGCAATACCCCTCTTACCCATCCCCAGCCCCTCCCCAGTAGTCACCCGAAACCTGATCCTGTCCGGCCCCACCGACAGTTTCTGTCCAGAAGATACGGCCGGCCCGGGCGCACTCCGACCCTTTCCATCACCAGTCAAGGGTTGGTGCGAGTCAGCGACCAGCCGGGGCCCTATGGCGGCATACGATCCGGGGGCCCTTGTTGTCTTCGTAGGTGGAGAGCCTTGTGCCGGTTCCGTCCGTTGTCATGCAGCTGGGTCATCGGGCGCGGCGGGCCTGGTGGAAGGTACGGAAGCCGACGACCTTCGGAGTGAAGGCGCTGCTGATCCATCCGGACGATCCGGCGCGCTGCCTCGTCGTACGGCATTCCTATGTGGATCAGGAATGGTGGGCGTTGCCGGGCGGCGGCTACAACCCGAAGCGCGAGACCGCTGAAGAGGCAGCTGTTCGCGAGGTCGCCGAGGAGCTCTCGCTGCCGATCACCGAGGCGCCGGTCGTGCTGCAGGTCCTGACGACGAGGCGGGAGGGGAAGGTCGACAACCTCACCATCGTCGAGGCGATGCCGACCTCGGAACACTTCGCCCTCTCCTCCGAACTCTCCGACGCCCGTTGGGTCCGCACCGACGAGCTCCCCACCGACGGCCCGGTCTCCCGCTGGCTCCGCCTGGCCCTGACCTGCCCCCGCCCGCCACGTCCCTAGCAGGCCTTGCCCGCGCTTTAGTTAGTCGGCTAATCTTTAACCGGCTAACTACTTGGAGGTTCGCGCGTGCGGTTCGGGATCAAGACGGTGCCTATGCACTGCACGTACGACGAGGTGCTGGCCTTGTGGGAAGAGGCGGACGGTATCGAGGTGATCGAGGACGCCTGGCTGTGGGATCACCTGCTGCCGCTGGCCGGGCCGCCGGGCGGACCGGTCCTGGAGGGCTGGACCACGTTGGCGGCGTTGGCTGCGAGCACCAGCAGAGTGCGGATGGGACTGCTGGTGAGCAGCAACCGGGTCCGGCCGCCCGCAGTACTGGCGAAGATCGCCGCGACCGTCGACGTGATCTCGAACGGCCGGCTGACGGTCGGGCTGGGCGTCGGCGGCACCCACCAGCCCGGTCCGAATCCGGCAGTCGCCGAGTACGCGGCGTACGGGATCGACCTCGTATCACCGGGCGAAGGGGTCGCCCGGCTCGATGAAGCCTGCCGGATCCTGCGGCGGCTCTGGTCCGAGGAGGTGGTCGACTTCGACGGCAGGTACTACCAACTGAAGCAGGCCTACTGCGCACCGAAGCCGATCCATCGAATCCCTTTACTGCTTGGCGGTTGGGGACCGAAGACGCTGCGAGTGGTCGCGGAACATGCGGACAGCTGGAACATCCCGGGACCACCTCACAACGATGTCGCCACCATCGCCGAGCGAAGCAAGCTCCTCGACGAGTGCTGCCGCGCGATCGGCCGCGATCCGCGCGAGATCACCCGATCGGTACAGACGCACGCTTTCACGGACGACCCGCAACGGACCCGCCGTACGGTGCTCGAACTGCAGGAGATCGGCATCGACCACGTCGTACTCAACCTGATGAAGCCCTTCCGCAGCGGCCTTGTCCACTGGGCTGCGGACGAGATCATCGGCTCAGTTGGCTAAGTATTCGACCGTACGACGTACTCCTTCCAGCGCTGCACCAAGCCCGGGCGCCAGCAACCGGCCGTCGTGCTTCACCACCTGACCACCGACCAGGACGGTGTCGATGTTGCCCGGATGGGCGGCGGTGACGACAGTGCCGATCGGATCCTGTGAGCCGCCGATCAGGTTGATGTCATCGGCGCGGAGCAGGATGATGTCGGCCTGCTTGCCGGGACGGAGCGAGCCGATCTGATCAGCCAGACCGAGAGCCCGGGCGCCTTCCAGGGTTGCCATCCGAAGGACGTCGGCGGCACTGAACGATTGGTAGCCGAGGGCAAGGATCGACTGCATCGCGCTGAACATGTCGCCGGGCGCCGTGGTCACCACATCGATCCCGAGCCCGGTCGTCACCCCGGCCGCTCGCAACCGCGGCGCCATCGGGTCACCGAACTCCATCCGCGACTCGACCGCCGGCGTGATGGACATCGCTCCGCCGGACTCGGCGATCAGCTTCAGCTCGGAATCGGGCAGGCTGTTGCCGTGCACGTAGAGAACGCCGGACCGTAACAACCCTTCTTCTCGCAGCAACGCCAGCGGCTCGAAGGAAACCGGACCGCTACCGATATGCACGGCGATCTGCACACCGAGCGAGGCGGCCAGCTCCCAGTCCGCACGCACGACCTCGAAGGGCGCGTACGCCGGTCCAATGGCGGCCAGCGCAGGAGTGATCCGGCCGGCCGCGCGCTCGACCACATGCCGCATCCCGGCCGGGTCGACGGCGGCCCCCGTCAGCGGCGACGGTCCGTAGCCGAAGACGGCCCGGATACCGCTCGACTCCAGCGCATCCAGCGCCGCATCCGCGTGCTCGATCCCGTGCTGGACATGCGAATAGTCCTGCACCGTCGTGATACCGGCATCCAGGCACTCGAGCGCACCCACAAGGTTGCCTGCAGCAACATCTTCGGGACGGTAGCGCGAGCCGAACTCGCCCAGGATCCGTTGCAGGTAGACCATCAGGTCCACATCGACGGCGGTCCCCCGCAGCGCCACCTCCCACAGATGCCGGTGGGTGTCGACGAAACCGGGCAGGACGATCCGGCCGGACGCATCGATCACCTCGGCATCCGTCACCCCGAGATCCCGCCCGACCGCGACGATCCGGCCGTCCTCGATCAGAACGTCGGTATCGCGATGCACCACCGGCGCAGGCTCAGTGTCGATCACAAGTCCCGCACGTAACAGCAGACGCTGGCTCATATCTGAAAGTCCCCTCACTGGAAAGCTTTATAGAAAGCTATCACTAAAGGCATCTAGACTGTCAACCATGAGCGGCGACAGAGTGGACCAGCTGATCTCGGCCTGGCAGCGGGAGCTCCCGTCGGCGCTGTATCCGACGTCGGAGCTGACCAAGCGGGTGATGGTGCTCGCCGACGAACTGGGCCAGGTGACCCGGCAAGTGCTTCGCGCGCACGGGCTGACCACCGCCGAGTTCGACGTCCTGGTCTCACTGCGCCGGGCGGGCGCGCCGTACCGGATGAAGCCGTCCGACCTGAGCCGCAGTCTGTTGCTCTCCTCCGGCGGCACCAGCAACGTGACGAATCAGCTGGCCGGCCGCGGCCTGGTGGTGCGCGAACCCGACCCGGCCGACGGGCGCGGGACCCAGATCAGGCTGACCGAGCAGGGCATCGAGGCGGCCGAACGCGCAGTACAGGCCAACGCTGCCGCGCACGACGACATGTGGTCGGGATTGCCGCCCGAGCAACTGGAGGCTGCGGCCGAGGCGTTGCGCGCACTCTTCGTGACGGAGCCCCGGGCGGGCAGCAGAAGGTGAGCGAGGCGAAGCGGCCGGTTCCCGAGGGAGTCCGGCCGCTTGCGCTTCTCGTTGTTATCCGGCCTGGAAGAAGGCGCCCTTGAGGTAGTCGTGCACGGCGTCCTCAGACACCCGGAACGACCGACCCACCCGCACTGCGGGCAGCTCTCCGGAGTGCACCAAGCGGTACACAGTCATCTTCGAGACGCGCATGGCCGTAGCAACCTCTGCCACGGTCAGGAACTTCACCTCGGCGAGCGGCGACTCACCACCGGACTTCTTTGATGCCATTGCGCACCGCACTTCCAGCACGGGTCGTGCGCCGGCTTCCCCTCCGGCACTTCCGCCCGTGCATGAACCGAGCGTAGTGGCTGTTGGTGCGAATGGGAAAGAGGGGGACTCCTGTGACTAAGAACAGCCCGCTCCGCGGGCGCAGTTTTAGGGGGTCAGTAGGAGGGGTCGAGGCCCAGTAGTGGGAAGGAGATGTCGCGGGTGGCTTTGATGGAGCGGTCTAGCCAGGTGTCGGGGTTGTAGCCGGTGGACCAGGCGGCGTAGGCGGCGTCGCGGCCGTCGGTCATCCGGGAGGGCGCGACCCGGCCGTACCGGATCTGGACGTCCTCCCGCCAGGACTCCGGTACCGGGGTCGACGGGTCGATCGGCTGGCCGGCCACGATCGCCAGCAGGTGGGTCCAGGCGCGCGGGACCACGTCGATGATCGCGTAGCCGCCGCCACCGGTCGCGACCCATTTGCCGTCGCAGACCTCATGGGCCAGGTCGTGCAGTGCCTGGTACGCCGCGCGCTGCCCGTCGATCGTCAGGGTCAGATGCGCGAGCGGATCCTCCACATGCGAGTCGCACCCGTGCTGCGTGACCAGCACCGACGGCCGGAACGCCTTCACGACGTCCGGCACGACCGCGTGGAACGCGCGAAGCCACCCGGCGTCCCCGGTCCCCGGCGGGAGCGGAACGTTCACCGCGCTACCTTCGGCACCCGGCCCGCCCGTCTCCCCCGACGTACCGGTGCCCGGGAACAGCGTCGTCGGCGACTCGTGCAGGCTGATGGTCAGCACCCGCGGATCGTTGTAGAAGACAGTCTGTACGCCGTCGCCGTGGTGCACGTCGACGTCGACGTACGCGACCCGCTCAGCACCATGATCGAGCAGCCACTGGATCGCCACAGCCGGGTCGTTGTAGACGCAGAACCCACTGGCCATCGCCGGCATCGCGTGGTGCAGCCCGCCGGAGATGTTCGCCGCGTGGACGACATCGCCCTCCCAGACAGCCCGGGCGGCCTCGACCGACGCACCGACGACGTGAGCGGACGCCTCGTGCATCTGCGGGAAGCAATACGTGTCGTCGGTCCCGAGACCGTGCTTCAGATCCGGTTCGTCGGGATGCTCGCCGGCCTGCTTCACCGCGGCGATGTACTCGGCCGTATGGACGGTCTGCAGCAGCGCATCGTCCGCAACCGGCGCGGGCACCACCTTCAGCAGATCCAGTACGCCGAGCGCCCGGGCCAGCCGCACGGTCAGATCGACCCGGATCGGGCTCATCGGATGTCCGTGCCCGAAGTCGTACGCCGTCAGACCCTCGTCGAAGACCAGCATCGCCTCACCACTCATGCCCCGACCTTAGGCCACCGCGCCCGCCCGGTCCTGTCGTCGCAGGTCACGGCTGACGGCGGCCCGCAGTCGACGGTCGCCCAGCCGGCGACCTGTTCGGCGTCTCCGCGGTCGACTGAGCTCAGCCGATCAACCACCAGGAAGTCTCGTACCAGGTGCTCGAGCTTGCCGACTTCATCCCGGTGCTGGCGTACAGGATCGACTTCTTGCTCGTTCCTGCCGCTCCGTCCAATGACGTGTAGGCGTAGCTCGACGAGTAGTACTTCACCGTTTCGGTCAACGAGGCGCTCTTGGTGACGAACTTGCCCGACGACTTGGTGAGCACCTCGACATGCAGCTTGACCACGTTGTTGTTGCCGACCGTGTTGTCGGTCTTCTTCAGGTAGGTGCACCACTTGTTCTTGTTGTCGCCGGTCTTGCGCATCGTCCGGAGCTCGCCGATCTTGTTGCCGAAGCCGTCCTTGCGGAGACTGGTCACATTGACGACGGTCTTGTAGCCCAGCGCCTCGCAGGCCTGCGCGTACTTGACCGGACCGCCTGCGGCCTCTGCCGGAAGCGCGTTGACTGACAGCAGTCCTACGGGCAGAGCGAAGGCGCTGAGTGCGACCAGGAACTTCTTCTTCATGATGACCCCGAGGGTTCGACGATGCGCGGACGAATCCGGGCGAGCTTACGAGCCGAATGGTTCACATGCCCCTTCGAGAGTGGCGCAGACAACCGGGGTGTGCGTAAGCTTGAGCTGTGAACAAGCTGACTCTGCAGCAGTGGTGGGCCGCCTGACTGGCGGACCCCCAGCGTTCACACGCATCCAAAAGGCCGCCTCGCCGAGGCGGCCTTTTTTGATGCCCTCGAGCGAGGCCAACCACGAAAGAAGGCATCATGACCTCGCTCTCCGGCATCACCCCGTCCGGCCGGCTCACGCTCGGCAACCACCTCGGCGCGCTGCGCCGGTTCAACGACCCGGACGGCTACTACTTCGTCGCGAACCTGCATGCGATGACCACGAAACACGATCCGCGCCGCCTCGTCGCGCTGACCCGGGAGATGGCGACGCTGATGCTCGCCGCCGGTCTCCCACCGGGCACGGTGTTCGTCCAGTCGGACGTCCCCGCCCACGCGCAACTCGCGTACCTGCTCGAATGCACCTCGTACGTCGGGGAGCTGTCGCGGATGATCCAGTACAAGGAGAAGGGCAACGGGAGACCGATGACCCGGGCCTCCTTGTTCACCTATCCATGTCTGATGGCGGCCGACATCCTCCTCTACGGCACGGATCGCGTCCCGGTCGGCGGTGACCAGGATCAGCACGTCGAGCTGGCCCGCGACGTGGCGATCCGGTTCAACCGCGAGTACGGCGAGACGTTCGTCGTACCGCAACTGCAGAAGGCCGCGCTGGCGATGCGGATCAAGGATCTGCAGAACCCGACCGCCAAGATGAGCAAGTCCGACGAGGACAACGCGCTCGGCACGATCCGGCTGCTCGACCCGCCGGACGTCATCCGCCGCCAGGTGATGCGGGCCGTCACGGACTCCGATTCCGAGGTCCGTCACGACGAGGCGGCCAAGCCCGGAGTCACCAACCTGCTGGAGATCCTGGCAGCTTGCACCGATGGCGATCCGGTCGAGCTGGCCAAGGCCTACCCGACGTACGGGGCCTTGAAGACCGACACGGCCGACGCCGTACTGGCCGTGATCGAGCCGCTGCAGAAGGAGTACGCGCGGCTCGCGACCGATCCCGGAGCGGTGGACGCGATGCTCGCGGAGGGGCGCGATCGGGCCATCGAAGCGAGCCGGCCCCGACTCCAGGCGGCGGTCCGCGCGATGGGTTTGGCAGGATCTATGGGGTGAAGCAGCTACGAGTGGCGACCTTCAACATCCGCAACTCCTCCGCGCCCGACGGCGACAACGCCTGGCCCGTACGCCGGGAGGCCACCGTCTCGGCCATCAAGGCCCTGGACGCCGAGGTGGTCGGGCTCCAGGAGGTGCTCCCGGACCAGCTGGATTACCTGCGCGACCAGTTCGCCGGTTGGCAGCTGGTCGGCGCAGGCCGGGACGACGGTGTGCATGCTGGTGAGCACTCCGTCGTCCTGATCCGGCCGGGCGACTGGCAGGTGGAGTCGGACGAGACCCGGTGGCTGTCCGCCGAGCCGTCGACTCCTGGCTCGGTCGGCTGGGACGCGCACCTGACCCGGATCGCCACTCTGGTGCGGCTGACGCATGCCGACGGCACCAGGGTCGGAGTCGCGAACACCCACTACGACCACGCCGGGGAGATCGCCCGGGTCGAGTCGTCGCGCCTGCTGGCCCAGTGGATCGCGGAGGAACCAACGCTGCACTGGATCCTGATGGGCGACCTGAATGCGACGCCGGACTCGGCACCGCTGAAGGCACTCACGGCAGCCGGGTTGCTGGACGCCGTACCGGCTACTGAAGGCGGAAGCGAGCACGGCGACTTCACCGGCGCTACCGATCTCGACCGGATCGACCACATCCTCACCGACAACTCCTGGCGGGTTGTCGACGCGCAGGTCTCGCACTACCGGCCAGATGGTCGCCTACCCAGCGACCACTGGCCGGTAGTCGCGACACTAGAGCTTGTTGAAGACCTCTTCGCGTAGCCGCTCCAGCGCGTCGAAGCGCCGGGATCCCTGCCCCAGCAGGCCATCGGGGACCAGGAACTCGTCGATGCCGGCCGCGGGGTAGCGAGACACGACGTCCAGCACGTAGTCGGCCGAGCCCATGATCGTCGGCCGGCCGGCGGCGGTCAGCCGGTCGCGCCGCTCCTCGGCCTCGGTGTCCCCCGGTACGACGATCTCGATCATCGCCTGGGTCGAGCGGCGGACCGTCGACGGGTCGCGGCCGAGCTTCTCGCAGTGCTCGCGGAACACGCTGCCCTTGTGCTCGGCGACCTCCGGCAGTCCCCAGTGGTTCCACTCGTCCGCGTACTTCGCAACGATGCCCAGGGCAACCTTCTCGCCGGAGGCCCCGATCAGCAGCGGAAGCTTGGCCGGCTTCGGCTCCAGCGGCGCACCGGTCAGCTGGTAGTACTTGCCGTCGAAGGTGGTCCGCTCCTGGGTGAGCAGGCCGGTGAAGACCTGGCAGGCCTCCTCGAACCTGGCCAGCAGCTCCTTCACCGGCGGCAGGTCGATCCCGTAGACCTCGTGCTCGTTCACCTGCCAGCCCGCGCCGATCCCGAGCACGAACCGGCCACCGCTCATCTGGTCGAGGGTGGCCGCCGCGTTCGCGACCACCGCGGGATGCCGGTACGTGTTGCCCAGCACCATCGAGCCGAGGCGCACCCGCTCGGTCCGGACGGCGAGTCCGCCGAGCAGGGCGAGACACTCGTTCATCGGCAGCGACAGGTCGCCGTTGTTCACCATGAAGTGGTCGGCCATCCAGACGCCGTACCAGCCGGTCCGCTCGGCGTACTCGGCGCCGTCGAGGATTTCCTGCCAGGTCCGGCCGGCACTCGGCCACAGAGAAAAGTCCATGCGCACCACCTTAGGCAGTTGCTACCGTGGGTGCCGACCGTGCCATCCCGCCTGGAGGTGAGACCCCATGAACGCAGTATCAAGGGTGCTCCCTCCCCTGCCTTCACGGTCTGGCGACTGACACAGGTCTCGCCGGGAGCGCCACCGACGCACTCCCGAGAGGTGAGACAGATGGCACGCAAAGCAGGCGCGATCGAGTTCGAGGGCATCGTCGTGGAGGCCCTGCGCGACGCCACCTTCAAGGTGGAGTTGCCGAACGGGCACGTGGTGCTCGCGCACATCAGCGGGAAGATCCGCAAGAACTACATCAAGATCATCCCCGAGGACCGGGTCCTCGTGGAGCTCAGTCCGTACGACCTGACCCGTGGCCGGATCCTCTACCGCTACCGGAACTAGTCACTCTGGTGAGCAAGCAGGGCAAACGACACCAGCCAGTGCGTCGACATGAAGTCCCCGTCGGTGACAGTGGGCAGTACTGCCTCGATCTGACGGTCGGCGCCCGCCCGGAGGACACCAGTGACTTCCGGGAGGCTGGTGGCGATCGTGCGGAGCTGCCACGCCCGCGACAGCGCCAGACCTGACAGATGCGCGAGTTGCCCGTCACCGGAGTCATCGGTGACGGGCACCTCCAGCAGGTGCTCGTGCGCGTCGACGCCCAACCCTGGCAGGAAGGCACGCAGCCAGTCAGTGAACTCCGCGGCGGGCAGCACCCGGCGCATCAGCTCTGCCTCGGACAGTGCAGGCGACAGGAAGTCCGTCCCCGACGGCTCGAAGCGAGTGTCGTACGCCGTGTCCTTCTGGAACCAGTCGACTGCCCGAGCCCGGACGGCGTCGACCACATCACGTCGGCCGAGATCGTCGTACGCCTCCAGCAACAGCGCCAAGGCGAAGGCCGAGTTCAGATGGGCGCCGTGCCGGACCGGGTACGCCTGGCGCGGCAACCAGTCGAGCACGAGCTCGGCGATCGCGTCGCCGAGCGGTGCCGTCGCCTCCGCCCACTGTGACTTGCGCGTGGCCGCGACCAGCATCGCCGCCCAGGCCCAGCCGTAGGGACGCTCGTACGACGGACGCTCCCGCAGGTACGCCGCCTCGGTCGCGATCGCGTCGGTGGTCAGCCGCCGATCCAGCACCTCGATCGGCCGACTGCCCACCTCGTCCGGCGCCAGTGTCAGCAACCGGACCAGCGACCATTGCATGTGCGCGCTGGAGTGCCAGTCGTACGACCCGTGGAACGTCGGGTGCAGGCGCTCCGGGGTCACTTCGACGTCGTCCGGACCTCGCGAGGCGTGCGCTGCGCCGTACGGGTATCGCGTTTCCAGCACCTCACAGGCGATCGCGGCCCAGCCGGCGGCGTACTCCATCTCAGTCCTCATTCCCGTCAGGTCAGAACGCGAAGATGTACATGATCACGATGTTGCAAGCCAGCAAGGGGACCGCGGTCGGGATCTGGGCCTTGATCGGTCCGTACTGATCCTTCATCTCCAGCAGTGCTGCCGGCACCAGATTGAAGTTGGCGGCCATCGGCGTACAGAGCGTGCCGCAGAATCCGGCCAGCATGCCGACCGCGAACACGACCGCCGGCGTACCGTCGAACTGCTGAACCAGCAGCGGCCAGCCGACCGCGGCCGTCATCACCGGGAACGCGGCGAACGCGTTGCCCATGATGATCGTGAAGATCGCCATCCCGATGCAGTAGAGCGCGACGGCCGCGATCAAGGAGCCCTTGGGCACCAGATGGTCGGTGACCCGGCCGACTGCCTTGCCGACACCGGAGGCCGTGAACAGCAGGCCGAGGGTGGCCAGCATCTGCGGCAGGATGGCGGCCCAGCCGATGTGCTCGAGCAGGCGACGGCCCTCATGCATCGGTACGGCGGGCGACCGCGGCCGGAGCAGTGCGAGCCCGACCGCCAACGCCAGCAGGGATGCGACGCCGAGGCCGATGATCGTTCCGAACCCCGTCTCCAGCAGCGGCTTGCCGTCACTCAGCTTCACCTTGGTCAGCCAGGCACCGAAGAGTGCCGCGACCACCGGGATCACCAGTGCGGGCAGGAACAGTTTGTTGCCGAACCGGTCCGCGAAAGCCACTCGCTCGGCCGGCGTCGTCGTCTGCTCCTGGCCCTTGCCAGGGAAGCCGGATCCGGCCAGGACCGCGAGGCCGATCACAGCGAGGCCGAGCAGCCAGGAGGGCGCCGTCTTGTTGACCACGAAGGTGCCGTAGCCGAAGGACAACCCGAGGATTCCCCAGAACGCTGCACTGCCGATGCGCTTGGGATTCGTGCGGTCGTTGAACACCTGCAGCGCGATCAGCAGGAAGAAGATCCCGCAGATCCAGTAGAACCACTCGACCTTGATCACTTGGTCGCCTCCTCGGCCTCGAGGTCAGCCTCGGCGGCGAGCTTGTCCAGCTGACGATCGAGGTAAAGCAATCGGGCGCCATGCAGGAGGAGGGCGCAGATGCCGGTCGGGATCGCCCAGACCGCGATGTCGATCGCCTCGAGCTTGAGCCCGTAGGTCGCATCGACGAAGCCGGTGATCAGCAGGATCGAGCCGATCGCGACGAAGATGTCCTCACCGAAGAACAGCCCGACCGTGTCGGCGCTGGCGGCGAAGCCCTTGATCTTCTCCTGCAGCTTCTCCGGGAGCTTGCCGTAGCGGCGCTCGGCGGCACCGGCCGCCATCGGATGGATCAGCGGCCGGACCGCCTGCGCGGGTCCGCCGATACTGGTCAGGCCGAGGGCGGCGGTGCCCTGCCGGATCACCAGGTAGGCGGCCAGCAGCCGGCCGGTACTGACGACCTTGAGCTTGCCGATCAGCTTGCGGGCCTGCTGCTGCAGGCCGTAGCGCTCGATCAGCCCGATCACGGGCAGCGTGACGACGAAGACGGTGATGGAGCGGCTACTGGCGAACCCGTCGCCGAAGGCGTTCAGGATCTTGACCGGCGACAGACCGCCGATCAGACCGGCCACGATGCCGGCCGCGGTGACGACCAGCATCGAGTTCAGCCGGAGCGCGAAACCGACGACGACCACCACGATGGCGAGCAGAACCCACATGGTTCCTCCCAGGAACGCTTGAAGGCGATTTCACGTCACCTTAGAGATTGTTGAACGATCCTGCAATGGATCATTGGAACAACTTCTCGTGACGGTTTTCGGGCAGGCGTTCGCGGAGAGTAGGCGCGGGGAGCGAACGGCTCAGAATGAGCGGTTCGGTGCAGGGAGTTGCAGGTGGCTCAGAGCAAGTTGCTCAGAGGAGGTGCCAGCGGATCAGGAAGGCGCCGACGGCCAGGATCAGGTAGATGAGCACCAGGAGTGCGCCGAGACCCGGGTGCGGCCGCGAGCGGCGTACCGGCTGGTCGGTGGCCTGGGCCCGGACGGCCTCCATCACGGCCGCGACGTAGCCCGGCCGGCCCTTCGCGATGCCGTTGATCTCGTTCTCGTCCTTGCCGCTGGTCAGCACGACCGCGTCGTCGACGACCTCGATCTGGTCGACGTCCTGCCAGGCCAGGCTGCGGACGAGCAGGCTGGTGCGCGCCTTGACCGCGGTCTCGGTGAGATCGACGCGGTAGAGCACGACGCCGCCGGCGACCCGGACCACCGAGGCGCCGATGATCGTGAACAGGGTGACCGCGAGGAAGTCGCGGGCGCCCATCCAGAGCCAGGAGTTCAGGATCGGCATCGCGATGAAGGGCAGCACGAACAGCGTCCAGGCCCACCACGGCGCCGGATCCAGCGGTACCCGCCAGGGCAACGCGGGGATCTGCTCGGCGACCTCCTGGTCCGGACCCTTCTGAGCTGGCTGACCCGACATGACCTATCCCTTGAAAGGCGCGCAAGAGTGCGGCGCTCAGAATAACCTGTCGGCGCTCAGGTATTACTCAGCGGCTAAAGCTCGTGACCGATTTCGGGCTGCCTCGATGGCGGACAGGAACGCGGCACGGACCTTGTGGTCCTCCAGTTCCCGTACTGCGGCCGCCGTCGTACCGCCCGGCGAGGTGACGCGCTCCCGCAGTACGGTCGGGTGTTCTCCGGTCTCGCGGAGCAGCTTTGCCGACCCGACCAGGGTCTGCACCACGAGCTCGGTCGCGGTGGTCCGCGGCAGGCCCATGTGTACGCCGGCCTCGATCATCGACTCGACCACGAAGAAGATGTACGCCGGACCCGAACCCGAGATCGCGGTGACCGCGTCCTGCTGCTTCTCCGGCACCCGGATCACCCGGCCGGTCGCGGCCAGCAGACCTTCGGCCAGCACCAGGTGGCTCTCGTCGCAGTGCGCGCCGCGGGAGATCGCCGCCATTCCTTCGTCGACCAGCGCCGGCGTATTGGGCATCACCCGGACGACCGCGACGCCGTCGGGCAGCCGGGACTCGATGAAGCCGGTGGTGATTCCGGCGGCCAGCGAGACCACCGTCTGGGTCGGCTGGATCACCGGAGCGATCTCGCTGAGCAGCTCGGGCATGTCCTGCGGCTTGACCACCAGGACCAGCGTGTCCGCCTTGGCCGCGGCCTCCACGTTCGTCACCACGTCCACGCCGTACCGCTCGCGCAGCTCGGTCGCGCGCTCCTCGCGGCGCTCGGTGATCAGCAGCTCCCCCGGTCGGCGCCCCGCGCGCAGCAACCCGGACAACAACGTCTCACCCATCACACCGGCACCGAGGATGGCCACCTGCCCGTTCGTACTCATGGCCTCAGGTTAGCCGTGCCACTGTTCGGCTTCGTCCGAATTCCACCCCGCGAGCAGGTGCCTACTCAGGACGCTAGGACGGCGAGCCCCTTTCGGGCGCGGGCTATCTCATAGGGATCGGCCAGCGACTCGGCGTCCAGCAGGGCCAGCTGGTGCTGTTCCAGAGCTTCCTGGACCCGGCCCGCCCGGCGCAGGGAGACTCCGAGGTCGTTGCGGATCTCGACCATCAGTGCCCGGTTGCCCGTCTCGATCGTCAGGTCGAGCGCCTCCCGCTGGAGCTGCACGGCGGCGATCGGGTCGGTGGCGAGCCTGACTTTGCCGAGCAGGTTCGTGCAGTCGGGGATGTTGGTCCGGAAGTCCAGCTTGTCCGACAACGCCAGTGCGGCCTCGCCGTAGTCGGCTGCTTCCTTCAACCGGCCCACGCGTTCGTAGGCGATGCCCAGGTTGACCAGGGCATACGCCTCTTCGAAGGTGCTGTCGCCCAGCCGCCGCGCGGTCAGCAGACTTTGCTCGAACTCCAGCAGCGCCTCATCGAGGCGGTCGAGTCGCAGCAGCGCCCAACCGAGGCCGCCGCGGTTCGTGCAGACGCTCGTGATGTGCAGCTCCCCTTCTTCCTCGAAGATTGCCAGCGCCTGCTCGAAACAGTCGATCGCCTGCTCGTACTGGCCGAGCCGGAAGTGGCCCAAGGCAACATTCCCGAGACACCGGGCGACGCCCTGGCGGTTGCCGAGCTTGCGGGTCAGGACCAGTGCCCGCTCGTAACAGGCACGGCCCTCGGCGTACCGGCCCTGGCGCCAGTAGACGCAGCCCAGATTGTTCTCGGCGCGGCTCCGAGTGATGTCCTCGTCCGCGACAGCTACTGCGGTCTCGTGGAGCACCTGTGCCTCGCGGTAGTAGCCGGAGGTGTCCAGGTAGTAGTGGATCGTTCTCGACAAGTCGGTGACCGGCAGCGGCCTACCGAGCTCTGCAGCACCGCAAGCGACCGTGATCAAGGTGGTGCGCTCGGCATCCAGCCAGGCACGGGCCTCGTCCCGGGTCGCGACCGGAGGGATCTCGCAGCCGGGATCGCCGACGATCTTCAACCGGCCGCCCTCGTGCGGTGCATAGCCGACTGCTGCCTTGCCTGCTGTCCAGCGGTAGTAGTCGAACAGTCTGGTCAAGGTGTCCCGCCTGGCCGTCCCCTGATCCTCGTCCCTGGACCGGTCGCTGGCGAAGACCCGGACCAAGTCGTGCAGTCCGTAGCGGCCGGGTGCTACGGACTGGACCAGGCTCGACCGGACGAGCTCGGCCAGCTCGCGTTCCACCTCCGCCCGGGGCTGATCGGCTGCGGCAGCCACGGCGTACGAGTCGAAGTCTCTACCGGGGTGGAGTGCCAGGAGACGGAGCAGTCTCTTTCGCTCGGGCGGCAGGGCCTCGTACGACAGGGCGAGGGCAGGGCCGACCTGGTCTTCCAGCCGTAGCCTCTCCCGGTGCTCGGTCAGCCGTTCCAGGTGGTCCACCAGGGTCCAGCCGGGCAGGTCGGTGAGGCGACCAGCCACTACCGCCAGGGCGAGTGGGAGATGCCCGACCAGCTCTGCGATGCGCAGTGCGGTCGCCCTGTCGGTCGCGACCGCCTCCTGGCCGACGGACGCCGTCAGCAGCTCCAATGACTCCTCGGGGCTGAAGACCTTGAGTGCCAGGGACTTGATGTCCGGTGAGCCGCCTAGTTGATATCTGCTGGTGACAAGGGTGATGCAGTCCGGGCCTGGGGCGAGCAGTGGAGCGACCTGGTCTTCACTGGCCGCGTTGTCCAGCAAGACGATCGCTTTGCGTTCTGCTGCGAGCTGCTGGAAGCGCCGTACTCTCCCAGCAAGATCCAGGCAGAGCACCTGACTGCCTGGAACACCTAGCCGACGCAGAAACCCTTCGAGCACTGCTGCGGGATCTGCCGGTGGTCTGTCGGGGTCGAAGCCACGGAGATCGACAGAGAGCTGCAGGTCGGTGCCCTGGCCGTACGCAAGCAGTCGATGCGCCAGATGCCTGGCGAGTCGGGTCTTGCCCGCTCCGGCCATGCCCCCGATCACGAAGCGCGTCGTACCGGCTCGGTAGGCCTTGAGCAGGTCTTCGACCTCTTGGGACCTTCCGACGAAGGCGTCCTGGTCCAACGGGATGCTGTCGGCGACAGTGACGATCCCTGCTTCGGCAGCGCGACCGACGACCACCTGATGCGCTTGCCGCCAGCTCGCGACATGCGACTCGTCGTTCAGCAACGCCGCCGCGATGTCGACCACCAGCTCGACGTCCAGCCGGCTCCGACCGGGCTGCAGACAGCGGTAGACCGTGTTGTACGCCGGTAGCTCGCTGACCCGCCGCCGGCGCCGCGACGCGGTCACCCGGCGATGGATCTCGTGGTACGAAACCCCCGCCCAGCTGTGCAACTCCCGTAACCGCGTGACGAGCTCGTCCGCGGTTCTGACCCCGTCCGGTGCGGGTGGTGCAGATGCCTGTGTTCGCCTCACAGCTCCTCCTCCGCCGTACCGCGTGGTCGAGTTTGGTCGAGAACTGCGACAGGGGCAACGTGAACCAGCAGGGTCGGTGCTGCCCGACCGGGCACGAAGAGTGAGGAGTACTGACCATGCGTGCACGAATTCTGATCGCCATCGGCGGACTTGCCCTGGCCGGCACCGGACTGGCCCTGCCGGCGAACGCCGTCGACCCCGAGATCGTCACCCGCACCGCCGCCGAAGCAGCCGACGTCTGCGTGGGCACGGCCGGCGCGACCTTCCACGTCACCAGCTGCTACAACCGGGCGCCGGGCAACCAGTACCGCGCCGGCGTCAACTGCACCAACACCAGCTGGATCTGGGGCCCTTGGCGCAACCAGACCTCGGACCTCGGCAACAAGTCCCGAGTCGACTGCCCCGGCGCCGGCACCGCCAACAACTGGGCGATCCAGTTCCGCACCGTCTGACCCCGTCTCCCCCCGGAGCCCCGGACCCACCCCCATGGGCCCGACGCTCCGGGGGTGTTCCACCCCAACGCGACCGCCCGCTCAGCCATCTGTCCCGACCGACAGGATCAATCGACTGAGACCTGCCTCAAAGTGGCTCGCTTGAGCGTGAACTTCCTCGCGCCGCCGCCATTGATCCTGTCCATCGGCCCGCCTCGCGGCGACTTCTTGCTGATGAGGGAGCGCTTGTGCCGGGGGCAATCGCAGAGCCGCTGGTGATCCGGGAGGCCTACGTCACGATCACCTCATGCGCCTGCGTCCGAGGCTTATGTTGAGGTGGTGAACCGCTATCTGCTGGACAACCGTCGTCCGGAGGCCGGTGAGCGATTCGAGGCGCTCGCCACGCTGTTCGATCCGTGGACCTTCCATCACCTCGACCGATTGGGACTCGGCGAAGGCTGGCGGTGTTGGGAAGTAGGCGCCGGCGGTGTCACGGTGCCGCGCGGCCTGGCGGAGCGGGTGGGGCCGAGTGGGCGGGTGCTGGCCACCGACATCGACGTGTCATGGACCGAGCCCGCAGCCGGCGGTCAGCTCGAGGTACGCCGACACAACGTGCTTGTGGACCCGCCGCCGGCGGAGACGTTCGACCTGGTCCACGCCCGGCTGGTCCTGGTCCACCTGGAGGACCGCGCGACCGCGCTCCGCGTCATGATCGATGCCCTCCGGCCAGGCGGATGGCTGGTGATCGAAGACGCAGACCCCGCGCTGCAGCCGCTCGCCTGCCCGGACGAACGCGGCCCCGCCGAACAGTTGGCAAACCGACTGCGCTTCCAGATGCGCAGCTTGATGGCCGACCGCGGCGCAGACCTCGCCTACGGCCGCACGCTGCCCCGGCTACTGCGTGAGCAGAATCTGACAGACGTCAGCGCGGAGGCCTACTTCCCCGTCGCCTCCCCCGCCTGCACCATCCTCGAGGCAGCCACCGTCCACCACGTCAGCCCCGAACTCCTAGCCGCCCAACTGGCAACCCCCGAAGAGATCGAGACCCACCTCACCAACCTCACCCAGGGCACCCTCGACCTCATGCTCGCCCCCATGATCACCGCCTGGGCCCGCAAACCGATGTAGCCCAGGCGTCGCGGGCTCCACAGCAACGTGGGTCAGAACGCTGGCCTCGAAGACCGTTCGCTGCATCCGGAAGGACGCCGGATAAGGTTCATCCTGAAGACTTCGGGTCGGTCCCTGGTAGTCCGCATGCGGGCAGGCCACACTGCCGAGGTTCCGGTGTTTCAGAGCCCCCGAGTACGCCCGGGGGCTCTGCCGTTTCTGCGGGCGTCAAAGCGCATCGGTCGGCCGCGCCCACCAATCGCACTGCCCTGACGCTCAAGGACGCGTCAGTAGAGGCCCATCTCCCGGTTCAGCTTGATGAGCTCCTCTTGCGATCGACCGCTTCAGTCTCGATCCAGAGAGTCCAGGCCAGTCGCAGAAGCGCTGGTGTTCCGGGGCTCCGCCGGGTGGGTTCGACCGGTCCGGGACAGGGCGAATCCTGGCGACAACATCCGGCCCGGTGGGTCACTCAGCGAGCGACGGAGGAGCTCGCGTTCCGGGGGTGGGTGGGGCGGACGACGAGCGCGCGACGAAGGAGCGGGCGTAGGCGGCCGCGTGGGGGCGACCGCCTCCCGATCCGGGGGGACTACTTCTTGCTGATGAGGGAGCGGGCGAAGAACTGGAGGTTGGCGGGGCGTTCGGCGAGGCGGCGGACGAGGTAGCCGTACCAGTCTTCGCCGTACGGGATGTAGATGCGCATCGGTGTGGCCCTGGCCGGCCAGGCGGAGTTGTTCTTCGGGGCGGATGCCGTAGAGCATCTGGTACTCGAAGGAGCCGGGCTCGCGCCGGGCGCGGTCGGCGAGCGAGCCGGCGATCGCGATCAGGCGCGGGTCGTGCGAGGCGATCATCGGGTAGCCGTCGCCGTTCATCAGCACCTTCATCGCCCGGACGTACGCCTTGTCGACGGAACGCTTGTCCTGGTACGCGACCGACTCGGGCTCCTTGTAAGCGCCCTTGCACAGCCGAACCCGCGAACCCTCGTAGGCCAGGTCGCGGCAGTCGCCCTCGGTACGACGCAGGTAGGCCTGCAGCACAGCGCCCGTCTCGGGGAAGTCCTGGCGGAGCTCGCGCAGGATGCCGAGGGTGGAGTCCGTGGTGGTGTGATCCTCCATGTCCAGCGTCACCGTCGTACCGGCGTTGCGGGCGGCGTGGCAGATCGAGCGGGCGTTCTCCAGCGCGATCTTCTCGCCGTCACCGGGCAGTGCCTGGCCGACGGCGGACAGCTTCACGGAGACCTCGGCGTGCGCGGTCAGGCCGGCCGCGGACAGCTGCTTCAGCAAGGTCAGGTACGCCTCGGCTGTCGCGGTCGCGGCGGCGACGTCGGTGACGTCCTCGCCCAGGTGGTCGAGGGTGACGTTCAGACCGGTACTGACCAGCTTCTCGGTGGCCAGCACGGCCTCCGGAGCGGTCTCGCCGGCCACGAACCGGGCCACGATGCCACTGGAGACCGGCATCGCCGAGACGGCCTTCTTGATCTGGGGGCTGCGGGACACGCCCAGCAGGATTCGCCGAAGCACTTCGCGTTCCTCCTCGTTACCCGTCCCACCCGGCCCCGTATGCCGCGATGTATCAGGGGTGTCAGCAGGCTACGCGGCTGGACTCCAGGCCCCCTAATCGTGTGGCCGGGACCACACCAGTATGCGCACTGGTTCAGGCCCACCAGCGGCCCGTACGGCGGGGCGCGGGCTGGGCTGGTTCGTCACCGCCCCGTAAGTTGGGTGAGCAGGGCCGCCACGGCAGGCGGCGTGATCCCCGATCAGGAGAGGATGCGGCAATGCGGATCTTCAAGCGTCGCCGTACCCAGGCTGCGCCGGCCGACCTGATCGGCGAATTCTGGGCCTGGTGGCAGACCACCGGTGCCGCCGAGATCGCGGAGGCGATCTCGCTGCGGGACCTGACCGCTGCCGGTGCCGTGCTGTCCGACCGCGTACGCCGTATCCACCCGAACCTCGACTGGGAGCTGGGCCGCGGCCTGCACGCCCAGCACGTGCTGATCGTCACTGCCGCCGGCGACCCGAGCACCCGCGGGATCGCCCGCCGGTGGCTGCGCGCCGCGCCGACCTCGGACGACGTCTGGGAGTACGCCGACATGCGCCGGCCGTCCCCCGATGCCGGGATCAAGTTCGACGGTATGCCGCTGGTCTCCATCGATGCCGCGCTCGTCACGATCGAGCCGGATCGCCGCGAGGCCGCGCTGCACGTCGAGGTGCACCACCCGACGTTCCAGACCCTCCCCGACGAGCTCCGCAAGCGGGTCACCTTCCTGCTGCTCGACCTGGTCCTCGGCGAGGAGCTCGTCGAGACCTGGATCGGCGCGATCAGTACGGCGATCGAGCCGCCCGCGGACGCAGTACCGATTTCTGAACTGCTGCCCGCGGTGGCTTCGTTCGCCGCAGCGCATGTCGCCGATGACGGTGGGCCGAGCTGGCGGTTGATGGAGGGCGAGACGGCTGCCGGGGACCGGCTGGTGGCGACCGCGATGGTCCCGCTGCGCTCGATCCAGATGCCGCATCTGGATACCCATGTCGCCGTCGAGGTGCCGTACAAAGCTGCGCGCGACGACGGGCTGCCGCAGGACGAGACGCTCAGCCATCTGCGCGACTTCGAGGATCACCTGACCAACCGGCTCGGTGATTCGGGCCGGCTGCTCGCCCATGAGACGGCGGCCGGGTCCCGGATCCTGCACTACTACGTGGACGGGACGACGCCGGCCGCGGCGCAGCTGCAGGCCGCGGTCACCGGCTGGCCCGACGGCCCGGTCACCATCGACGTCTCCGCCGACGCCGGCTGGGAAGGCGTCCGCCACCTCACCTGAGCAGGCCGCCCGAAACCTGATCAGCCGGTACGCCGTACGCGATCACGCCCGTACGCCGTACGCGATCACCTCGTACGCCGTACGCGATCACGCCGTACGTCGCTTCAGGGTGGCGGCACCAATGACCAAGGTGCCGACGACGAAGGCGGCGACCACCAGCGCGTCACCGCCCACGCCCGAGCCGAAACCGTTGCCCTTGGCAACTCCGACCACCGCGTCGACGGCGTACGAGAGCGGCAGGACGTCGCTGACAGCATGCAGTACGCCGGGCAGCCGGTCGCGCGGGATGAGCAGTCCGCAGAGCAGGAGCTGCGGGATCATCACGGCCGGCATCATCTGGACCGCCTGGAACTCGGTCGCGGCGAAAGCACTCGCGAACAGACCGAGCGCCGTACCGAGGACACCGTCGAGGACAGCGACCAGCCCGAGCTGCCAGGCGGAACCCTGGATGTCGAGGTCGAGCGCGTAGAGCGAGATCGAGACGACCACGACGGCCTGGATCACCGCGATGACCGCGAACGCCAGCGCATACCCGAGCAGGAAGTCCAGCTTGCCCATCGGCAGGGTGAACAGCCGCGACAGGGTGCCGGTGGTCCGTTCCCGCAGGGTCGCGACCGACGTCACGATGAACATGATGATCGCCGGGAAGACCGCCAGCAGCGGCCCGCCGATCCGGTCGAAGGTGCCCGGCGAATCGTGGAACATCCACCACATCAGGGTCACCAGCACGGCCGGCATCACGATCAGCATCGCCACCGTCCGGTGATCGCGGCGCAGCTGCGCCAGCACCCTGGCCGCCATCGCGAACGTCACTCGCAGCGTCATCGGATCCCTGCTTTCCGGTCGATCAAGGTGAGGAAGGCCTGCTCGATGTCGTCGGTCCCGACCGATTCGAGCAGTGCGCCGGGGGTGTCGTCGGCGAGCAGCTCGCCCTCGCGCATCAGCAGCAGCCGGTCGCAACGAACGGCTTCGTCCATCACGTGGCTGGAGACCAGCAGCGTCGCGCCGGCCGCGGCGAGCCGGTGGAACAGGTCCCAGAGATCGCGGCGCAGCACCGGGTCCAGCCCGACCGTCGGCTCGTCGAGGACGAGCAGTTCGGGATCGCCGAGCAACGCGGCCGCGAGCGAGACTCGGGAGCGCTGACCACCGGAGAGCCGGTCCACCCGCGCGTCGGCATGGCTGCGCAGGTCGACCGCGTCGATCACCCGGTCGACGTCGTCGGCGGCGATGCCGAGGACGGCGGCGAAGAAGCGGAGGTTCTCGGTCACGGTGAGGTCGCCGTACACGCTGGGCTCCTGTGTCACGTAGCCGATCCGGCCGCGCAACTTCGGCGCGCCGGCCGGGAGGCCGAGCACCTCGACGGTCCCGGTGACCTTGGCCTGCAGGCCGACGATCGACCGGATCAGGGTGGTCTTGCCGCACCCGGACGGTCCGAGCAATCCCGTGACTGACCCCACGGCGAGGTCGAACCCCACGCCGTGCAGGACTTCCCGATCGCCGCGCACCACGACCACGCTCGCGACACGTCACCGCGTTTTTCATCATGTGATGAATTTAGCGCGTACTACGTCCTTCGGCAAGCGCGGAGTCGCGACCGATCAGTTGGTGAGGAGGTGCTGGACGACCGGGGCCATCCGGTCGATCGAGGTCGGCTATGGGGGCGGAGGCGACTGGTTCGAGTTCGACCAGGTAGCGGGTCAGGGCCAGGCCGACTAGTTGGGTCGCGACGAGGGAGACGCGCAGGCGGGCGTCCGGGGCGCCGATCGCCCCGGCGACCGGGCCGATGATCATCTGCGTGATGCCTTCGCGCATCTGCCGGGCGACGTCGTCGCTGGTGACGATGCTGCGCATGATCGCCTTCATCCGCTGCTGTCCGTCCGGCGATTCCCAGACGCCGAGGAAGGTACTGACGATCCGGCGGCCGAGTTCTTCGCGCGGTCCGGCGAGCATCGTCGCGGCGACCTGCCGGGGGTCGACGGGCAGCGCCATCGACTCGATGAAGAGCTCGTCCTTGCTGTCGAAATAGTGGTGCACGAGCGCCGCGTCGACGCCGGCCTCGCGGGCGACCGCGCGCATCGAGGTCGCCGGTGAATCCCTTGCCCGCAAAGGATTCCCGGGCAGCGCGAAGGATCTCGCCCCGGGTATCCGGCCCGCCCGGCCGACGCCCTCGCCGGCCGCGCCGTCGGACTCCCCGTCACGGGCAGACTGGGGCGGAGGCGCTGCCGGCGACGCTGCCGCGTCATGGGGTAGCTCCGACACCTCTCCGTCGCTCGGTTACGGCGAAGGCCGAGCGGCGGCGAGATGGTGTCGGCGGTCCGGGGACGAAGTGCTTGCGGGTGAACTCGAGCGACTCGATCAGGTCGACCTCGCGCTCGGACCGGCTGGAGCAGCGACGGGTGTTGATCTCGATGATGATGTGACCGCGGAAGTCCTTGTTCGCAACGCCTTGCAGCAGATCCGCAGCACGCTGAGTGCCACGCCCGGGCACCAGGTGCTCGTCCTTCGCCGAGCCGGTGCCGTCGGTGAGGTGGACGTGCTTGAGCGTGCTTGCCCATCGTCGCCGCCAGCTCGACGCAGTCCTGCTCGGCGGTCGACGAGTGCGACAGGTCCAGCGTGGTGTGCGCGTACGTCTGCTCGGTCGGATCCCAGCTCGGCGCGTACGCCTGCAGACCCTTGCCCGGCGCGCGCCACGGGTACATGTTCTCGACCGCGAAGATGATCGCCGGTCTCCGCCTCCAGCCGCGCGATCCCCTCGACGAACCCGCGCGCGTAGTCGCGCTGCCAGCGGAACGGCGGGTGAACGACGACGACATCGGCGCCGAGCTTCTTCGCCGCCTCCGCGCTGCGCTCCAGCTTCCCCCACGGGTCGGTCCCCCAGACCCGCTGCGTGATCAGCAGGCAGGGCGCGTGGATCGCGATCACCGGCAGCTGGTGGTAGTCGACCAGCCGCTTCACCGCGTCGATCTGGGTACTCAGCGGATCGATCCCGACCATCAGCTCGACCCCGTCGTACCCGAGCCGCGCGGCCAGCTCGAAGCAGCTGGCGGTCGACTCGGGATAGACGGAGGCGGTGGACAGGCCGATCTTCGCGGCGGACTTGCGGGAGTTCATCGGTCACGGTGCTTTCGGGGAGTTCATCGGGGTTGCAGCTGGTCGAGACGGTTCAGGATGACGCCCTCGCGCAGAGCCCAGGGACAGACCTCGAGCGAGGTCAGGTCGAACAGGTCCATCACCGCGTCGGCGACCAGCGCGCCCGCGACCAGCTGGGTGGACCGCCCGCCGAGACCGCCGGGCAGCGTCGGCCCGCTCGGCGGCGGTCATGCTGGTCAGCTTCGGCATCCACTCGGTCAGGCTGTCGCGGTCCAGCGAGCGCGGCACGTACGGCCCGTCGTCGGACGGCGCCGCGCCGCAGATCCTGGCCAGCGACCGGAACGTCTTGCTGGTGGCGACCGCCCGCTGCGGCTTGCCGGCCCGCAGTACGTCGCCTGCGACCGCAGCCATCTCCACCCGGACCCGCTTCCGCAGGGCCCGTGACTCTCGTCCTTGTCCGGCGGGTCCGCGGTCAGCGACTCACGGGTCAGCCGGCCGGCGCCCAGCGGGACCGAGACGGCAATCGTCGGCTCCTCGTCGGACCCGGCGGCGATCTCCAGCGAGCCGCCGCCGATGTCGAAGACGGCCAGCCGGCCCGACGACCAGCCGAACCACCGGCGGACCGCGAGGAAGGTCAGCCGCGCCTCGTCCTGGCCGGTCAGCACCTGCAGGTCGACCTTGGTCTTCTCCCGCACCCGGTCCAGCACCTTCTCGCCGTTCGGGGCCTCGCGCAGTGCCGAGGTGGCGAACGCCAGGACGGACTCGCAGCCCTTGTCCTCGGCGAGCTCGGCCGCCTCGTAGATGAACGAGACGAGCTCGTCGGCGCCGGACTGGGCGATCCGGCCGTCCTTCTCCAGGTGCTCGGCGAGCCGCAGTTCGGTCTTGTGCGAGTACGCCGGCAGCGGCGCGGCACCACGGTGCGCGTCCACCACCAGCAGGTGGACGGTATTGGATCCCACGTCGAGTACGCCGAGCCGCATACCCTCCACGCTACTGGACGTCGGCGAGTGCACCTGCCCCGCGTGCGGCGGTCCTGTCTACAGAATTGACTCTCTTCCGGGCGCGCAGTGACGGCAGATCGCAGGTAAGGACGTACCCTTTCCAGGTGCCTGAGGTCTCTCTCGATTTCCCCCGTGCCTTTGTCGAGTTCGTCGATCCCGATGACGCCGACCAGGTGTTCCGTTGCGACCTGACCTGGCTGACGTCCAACTGGACCTGCATCTTCGGCGGTGGCTGCCGCGGCATCTACAAGGGCCGCCCGAACGACGGCTGCTGCACGCTCGGCGCGCACTTCTCCGACGAGGACGACGAGAAGCGCGTGAAGGGCTACGTCAAGCAGCTCGGCAAGGACGACTGGCAGTTCCGCAAGGAAGGCAAGACGAACGGCTGGGTCGAGACCGACGACGACGGCGACCGCAAGACCCGGGTCTGGGAAGGCGCCTGCATCTTCCTGAACCGGCCGGACTTCCCCGGCGGCGGTGGCTGCGCGCTGCACGGCCTGGCGCTGCAGAAGGGCGTGCACTTCGTCGAGACGAAGCCGGACGTGTGCTGGCAGCTGCCGATCCGGCGGACGTTCCGCGAGGTCGAGCGGCCGGACGGTACGTCGTACACGGAAGTCGGCATCGGCGAGTACGACCGGCGCGGCTGGGGTCCGGGCGGGCACGACCTGGACTGGTACTGCACCGGCAACACCGAGGCACACATCGGCGTCGAGGCGGTCTTCGAGTCGAGCAAGGTCGAGCTGCAGACGCTGATGGGGCTCAAGGCGTACGACGTACTGGCGGAGTACTGCCGCCAGCGCCTGGAAGCGGCGAAGCCGTTACTGCCGCACCCAGCTTCTAAGTGAGCTTGCTGGTTCGCCGTTGGCGACCAGCCAGTCGATCGCGTCCAAGGCGGTCTCCAGCGGGGAGTAGCGCGGGCGGAAGCCGAGCAGCCGCGCGGCCTTCTCCATCGAGCAGTGCGGGCTGTGCGCGATGTGGTCCTAGGTCGCTGCGCGCATTGCGCTCGTCGACCGTCTTGACCCACTGCTCCCACGGCAGGTAGCTCAGGTTCGGCTTCCTGGCCGAACCAGCGCGCGACCGCCTCGGCGTACCCGCGCAGCGTCAGCGCGCCGTCGGCGACCGCGTGGAAGCTCTCGCCGATCGCGACCGACCGGTTCGCCATGCGGCCAGGAAGATACCCGCGACATCGGCGGCATGGACGTGCTGAACGGTCTCCAGACCGAGGTTGGGCAGGGCCAGTTCGGAGCCGTCGGCAAGCTTCTTGAAGGCGCCGAGATCGAAGTGGCCGGCCGGGTTGAGCGGCGCCCAGCCAGGGCCGCTGATGTGCCCGGGATGGATGACCGTCGCGGGCAGCTGGGCCTCGGTCAGCAGGTAGCGCTCGATGGCGGCCTTCTGGATGCCGTAGTCCCCGAACGGCGTCCGCGGCGCGTCCTCCTTGGTCGGTACGACGGCGCTCGGGCCGTGCACCCAGATCGTGCCGCAGTGCAGGAGGTGCTGGACCTTGCCCCGTGAGCGCCTCCGCGAGCTGCCGGGCACTGTCCTCGGTGAAGCAGATCAGGTCGATCACCACGTCGGCCTGCAGGTCGCGGACGCGTTGGCCGAAGGTCCCCTCGGCATCCTCGGCGTCGCGGTCGCCTGTTCAGCTCGACCTGTTGCCAGGCCCCGCTGTCCTGTACGGCGTACGCTCGCCGCGGCTGAGGACGATGACCTCATGCCCGGCTCGCACGAGCCCAGGGACGAGGTAGGTGCCGATATGACCGGTGCCTCCGATGACGACTATTCGCATGATGTTGAGCGTAGAACCCCAGGGAAATACCCTCACTTCCGCCATCCCGAGCGGGGCGCGGTGTTGTTAGGGTGCCCTTTCTTCGACACCCCGGATCCGCACTGTCGGCGGCTGGGACCAGAATGACTGGCATGCGCTTGGATCATCTTTCTTACGCGGCCGGACCCGACGGGTACCAGGCGACGGTCGAGCGGCTGTCCGCCGTGCTCGGCGCGGACTTCGTCGACGGCGGGGTGCACCCGCGCTTCGGCACCGTGAACCACATCCTCCCGCTCGGAGAACGACCGCTACATCGAGGTCGTCGACGTGCTCGATCACCCGGCCTCCGACAAGGCTCCGTTCGGCCAGGCCGTCCGGGCGCGCAAGGAGCTCGGCGGCGGCTGGCTCGGCTGGGTGGTCGCGGTCCGCGACATGCAGCGGATGGAGAAGCGGCTCGGCCGCGACGCCGTCCCGGGCAACCGGCACCGCCCCGACGGGCGTCAACCTCACCTGGCGGCAGATCGGCGTCAAGGGCCTGATCGCCGACCCGCAGCTCCCGTTCTTCATCCACTGGGACGACCTGACCCAGCACCCGTCGGTCGGCGGCAAGGGCGTCAAGCTCACCGCCCTGGAGATCGCCGGCGACCCGACCCGCGTCACCGACTGGATCGGCCACCCCGCCGACCACCTCCTCGACGACCTCGACGTCGCCTGGGTAGGCCCCAACGGCCAGCCCGGCCTGGTACGCCGCCGTCTTCCAAACCCCCAACGGCATCGTCCGGCTTTGACGTCCCAGATCTTCGCGATCTCGGGCATCCTCACCGGCAACCGCTCCCGAACAAAGCCCTCATCCCGTACGCCGTATCGCTGGCCGCTGTCATGAAACCTGATGGCGATCTGGCGTGCGCATGGGCTGGCGGAGGTTCTGCACGAGGCCTGGCAGAGCGGTGTGGTGATGGCCGGGCAGAGTGCGGGGAGTTTGTGCTGGCACATCGGTGGGCCGACTGATTCGTTCGGTGACGGACTGGATGCCTATGGCAACTGTCTCGGCTGGCTGCCGTGGAGCAACGGTGTGCATGACGATCTGGCCGACCAGCCACGGCGTACGACGTACCGGAGCTTGGTCGCCTCGGGCGCGCTGCCCGGCGGATACGCCACCGAGGACGGCGTCGGGTTGCATTACGTCGATGGCGAATTGAAGGAGGCAGTTGCCGTACTCCGAGGCAAGCGCGCCTGGCAGGTCGAGCAGGATGGCCAAGGCGGCTTCACCGAGACGGCGATCGAGCCGCGGCTGATCTAGAGGGTTTCGAGTTCTGTTAGTGCCGTCTCCAGGTGGGTTAGTAGGTGTTGGAGGTGGGGGACGGTGCGGCGGCAGCCGGTGAGGCCGAAGTGGAGTTGGTGGTCGTAGCTGGTGACGCTGATGTTGAGGGCCTGGCCGTTGAGGACGATGGAGGCCGGGTACATGCCGAGGAGGCGTGAGCGATTCCAGTAGAGCGGGCTCTCGGGCGGGCCCGGGATGTTGGAGATGACCAGGTTGTACGGCGGGGGTGTGCGGCCCGCGAGTCCGGGGATCACCGCCGCGGGGCCGGCCGAGCCGAGGCCGAGGGCGCCGATCATCAGGTTCTGCATCGGGGTCAGTTGCGAGAGCACGTCTTGCCGTACGTCGTGGATTCCATGATCCGGCTGATCCGGCGCTCGGGATCGCGTTCGTCGGTGGCGAGATCGGCGATCAGCGTCGCCAGCGAGTTGCCACCACCCGGCGCGTTGTCGGCGGCGCGCAACGAGACCGGGACCATCGCCGTCATTCCCTTGTCAGGAAGGGCATTCAGCTCCAGCAGATAGTTGCGCAGGGCACCTGAACACATCGCCAGCATCACGTCGTTCAGCGTCGCGCCGGTGATCGCGCGGACCTTCTCCAACCGTTCCATCGGCCAGGACTGCGCCGCGAACCGCCGTGACCCCGTGATCGGCTGGTTTAAGATCGTCTGCGGCGCCTGGAACGCAACCGACGAATGCTCGTGCTGCAACGCATACAACGCACTCCGCAACCCGACCGGCGACAGCCCGCCAGATCGGCCAGCAATCGCCCGACCCCACCCATCGCCCGGCCGGCACCACCGACCATCCGGCTCGCCTCGCCGGAGATCCGCCCGGCCGCCGCGACCAACTCCGCGGCGTCGGCAGACCACCAGATCGCTCACCAGCAGGCTCCGCAGGCAGCTCGTGAGGCAATGCATAAGGCGCCGGCATATCGGTCAACGTCGGATCGGCGGTCAAAGTCGCCTGCATCAACCGCAGCGCGCTGACCCCGTCGACCAGCGAGTGATGGATCTTGGAGTAGATCCCGAACCGCTGACCTTGCACGCCCTCGATCACGTGCATCTCCCACAGCGGCCGACGCCGATCGAGCAGCGTCCCGTGCAGCCGGCTGGTCAGCTCGAACAGCTCCCGATACCGCCCCGGACGAGCCAGCGCCGACAACCGGACGTGGTACTCCAGATCGATCTCACCGTCCTGCTCCCACGACCAGTACCCGAGATCCAGCGCCCGGTGCCGGACCCGCCGGGCGAAGAGCGGATTGAGCGTCTGGTTCTCGATGATCTCTGGTACAGCCGCGACACGATAGTCCCGTCTGCCGTCCGGGAACACCTGATCCCGCCCGCGTCCTCGGGCAACTCGAACAGCATCAGCCCACCGACGTGCATCGGCTGCTCGCGCGTCTCCCCGAGCAAGAACATCGCGTCCAGCGGTCCCACCGCGGTCATAGGTCCTCCGCGCCCGGCCCGGTTCCACCGACGTCTCAGGCCGTCATCGGCTAACAGCCTGGCCGACTTCAGTTACCCCCGCATATCTGCAGGTCAGGGATCGGATTTTGTTACCTCAGCGAGGATTCAGTCCAGCGGGCGGTAGTTCAGGCCCAGCGCCTCGATGCGGGCGAGGTGCGGGCGGAGCCGGCCCAGGAACTCGTCGTACGACGTCTTCGGGCGAGCCCCAGGCGCGCTCGGCGAAGGCGCACAGCCGCGGAAGCAGCATGTAGCCGACCTGGCTCGGGGTCCTCCATGTACTCGGTCCAGACGTCTGGCACTGGGTGCCGATGATGCGGGCCTGCTCCTCGGCGGTCAGCCCGGCGGGCACGACCTCGAAGTCGTAGACCTTCTCCAGCGGGATGAAGTCCGCCGATCGCCAGCGGCTCGGTCGCCGGGTCGCCCTGGTAGTAGTCGAAGTAGACCGACTCGCACGGCGACATCACCACGTCGTGGCCGGCCTTCACCGCGACCTCGCCGCGCTGCGGCGCTGCGCCACGCCATGATCACGGCGTCCTTCGGGCAGTCGGTCTCGACCATCTCGTCCCAGCCGACCAGGCGCCGGTTCTCCTCGATCAGCACCTCCGCGACCTGCGCGGTGAACCAGCCCTGCAGCTGGCTCGGCGTCGGTGAGCCCGAGCTCGGCCTGCCGCTTCTGCGCCGCGTCCGACTCGCGCCACTGGACGTCCGGGCACTCGTCGCCACCGAGGTGGATGTACGGGCCGGGGAAGATGTCGAGCACCTCGCGCAGCACGGTCTTGACGAACTCGACGGTCGCGTCGTTGACGTTCAGCACGTCGTCGCTGATGCCCCAGATCTGCCGGACGCCGAGCTGGGTGTCGGGGTTGTTGCCGAGCTCCGGGTACGCCGCGATCGCGGCCTGCATGTGACCGGGCAGGTCGATCTCCGGGACGATCGTGATGCCGCGCTCGGCGGCGTACGCGACGATCTCGCGCAGGTCGTCCTTGGTGTAGAAACCGCCGTGCCGCTGCCGTCGTACGTGAACTCGGTCTGGCTCGTGCGACATCTTGCCGACCATCGACTCTCGGGCCGCCAGCCGCCGACCTCGGTGAGCTTCGGGTAGGCGTCGATCTGGACCCGCCAGCCCTGGTCGTCGGTGAGGTGCAGGTGCAGCACGTTCAGCCGGTGCAGCGCGAGCGCGTCGATCGACCGGAGCACGAACTCCTTCGGCATGAAGTGCCGGGCGACGTCGAGCATCATCCCGCGCCAGCCGAACTGCGGCGCGTCGGCGATCCGGACCGCCGGTACTGCGACCGCCGCCGTCGACCTGCTCGGCGGAGTCGAGCAACTGCCGGTACGTCGACTCGGCGTACCGCAGCGCTTCGTCGGAGCCGACCGGAGAGCCGGGCGCCGTCCGGGCTCACGTCGATCCGGTACTCGGTCTCGCCGAGGTTCTCCACCACGGTCCGGACGGCCTCGGCGGCCGGGTCGGCGGTGATCCACTGCCCGTCTTCGGTGACGAGCTCGCGGGGGGCTGGAACGATCGCGATCTGTTCGGACATCCGGACTCCAAGTCGAGGAAGGTCGGCAAGACAAACGAAAGCTTGCAACATAAAGCCTGCTGGAGGCGACCCTACCTGGCACCAGCTCGGCTGAGAAGTGTCAGGCGTGACCGCACACTCGCGCAGTCCTGACAACCAGCCATCCGTGGATCCTGCGCGACAACCTGCCGGCGAGACGGGCGAGGCGTGACCGCCGACACCACCCCTACGACGGCCGCCGACCTTCAGCGCGGGACTCTCCGGGTGCTGGTGATCAGCAATGTTCTCGGTGGCGTGGCGGTGGCGAGTGGGTTCGCGGTCGCCGGGTTGCTGGCCGAGAACATCTCCGGGCTCGACGTCGATGGCCGGGCTGGTCGCGACCTCGACGACGCTCGGCGCCGCGATCCTCGCAGTACCGCTTGCTCGTCTTGCCCGCTCGCCAAGGCCGCCGGGTCTCGCTGACCGCCGGCTACCTGATCGCGACCGCGGGCGCGCTGCTCTCCATCGTCGCCGCCCAGATCGGCTCGATGGCATTGCTGCTGTTCGCGGGCTGCCTGTTCGGCAGCGGCTCGGCGTCGAACCTGCAGTGCCGGTACGCCGCGACCGACGCCGCCGACCCGCGGCACATCGCGCGAGCTCGCTGTCGGTCGTGGTCTGGGCCACCACCATCGGCGTCGTGGTCGGCCCCAACCTCACCGGCCTCGGCGGCTCCGCTCGGCTCGAAACTCGGCGTACTCCCTCTCGCCGGTCCCTACCTCTTCTCCGTCGATCGCCTTCGCCCTCGGCCTGGCGACCGTCTGGTTCGGACTTCGCCGGCTCCAGCAGTGACTCCGCGAGCCGCGGTTGAACGCCAGCCGCTGGCAGACGACCTTCCGCCGGGTGATGGCGATCCCGCACGCCCGGCTAGGCCTGCTGGCGATCGCGACCGCCCATGCGGTGATGGTCGGCGTGATGTCGATGACGTCGGTCCACCTGCGCCACCACGGCGCTTCGCTGACGATCGTCGGCTTCGTGATCAGCGCCCACGTGGCCGGCATGTACGCCCTGTCGCCCGTGATGGGCTGGCTGACCGACCGGATCGGCCGCATTCCGACCGTCGGGCTCGGCCTCGGCATCCTCGCCTCGGCGATGGCGGTCGCCGCGCTCGCACCGGACGAGGCGCACAGCCTGACCGCGCTCGCCCTGGTCCTCCTCGGCCTCGGCTGGTCTGCCTGCCTGGTCGCCGGATCCACGCTGCTGTCGCGATCCGTTCCCGAAGACATCCGCACGTCCGGCGCAAGGCCTGTCGGACCTCACGATGGGTGCCTTCGCGTCGATCGCCGGTACGGCGTCCGGCCCGATCCTGGCGCACCTCGGTTTCCACTGGCTCGCCGCGCTCTGCGCCTGCCTCCTGGTCCCCGTGGCTCTACTGGCTCCTGGCGACCCGGAGCCGGGTCGTCGATGCCCTTGCCTAGAACGATTTCTGTCGGTGCTGACAGCTAGCGTTCGGATATGGAAGAAGTCAGCCTGCGGGCGCTCACCGAGGACGATCTGCCGACCATCTTCGTCTTCAACTCCGACCCGGTCGGGGCCGAGATGGTCGGGATGCCGGTTCGTGACGAGGAGACCTTCTACGCCAACCGAGCCCGGAACATGGCCAATCCGGCCAACCAGATGTTCGCGATCCTGGTCGGCGACGAACTGGTCGGCGACCTCGTCAGCTGGCCGGACGAGGAGGGGCACCGGCGCGTCGGCTACTGGCTCGGCCGGCAGTACTGGGGACGCGGCATCGCCACTGCCGCACTGACCGCGTTCCTGGCCGAACAGACCGAGCGTCCGCTGTACGCCGATGTCTCCATAGCAAACCCGGGATCGCTGCGGGTGCTGCAGAAATGCGGCTTCCGGATGCTGGACGACGGCGAGCCCGGACACGGCGGCGACCCTGCTGAATTCTTCCTGCGGCTGGAGTAGTTAGGGTCGGGCCCCATGAGCATCGCCGACGGCGGGATTCCCAGCCCGAACATCTGGCACCACGCCGACGTCTACGAGATCGAGAACCACGCGGTCGACCCGAACGGCGTGATCGAGCAGACGATGCTGGCCCAGCGCGACTGGGCCGGTGCGAACGTGCTCGACCTGGGTTGCGGCACCGGCTTCCACCTACCCAGGTTTGCAGTGACCGCAGCGAAGGTGGTCGGGGTCGAGCCGCATGGAACGCTCGCGGACGCGGCTCGTCGGCGTACGAAGGATCTCGCGAACGTCGAAGTACGGCAGGGAACCGCGCAGAAACTCCCGGTCCCCGATGCCTCGGTCGATGTGATGCACGCACGCTGGGCGTACTTCTTCGGACCCGGGTGCGAGCCGGGTCTCGCCGAGCTGGACCGCGTGATGCGCCGCGGTGGCACCGCCTTCGTGATCGACAACGACGGCAGCCGGTCGACGTTCGGCCGCTGGTTCACTCAGTACTACCCGATGATCAAGCCGGCCGAGGTCGAGCGCTTCTGGACCGCCCGCGGCTGGCACCGCACCAACCTCGAGATGGGCTGGCGCTTCGACAACCGCGAGGACCTCGAAGCCGTCATCCGGATCGAGTTCAAACCGGCCGACGCCGAAGCCATCATCGCCTCCCACACCGGCACCGAGGTCGACTACGCCATCAACATCTGGAGCAAGACCTACTGACACGCGGTGGGCTGCGGTGGACCGGTCGGCACCCTAAGGTGGGCATTCGCACCAAACTGGGAGGCGCCAGGCCGGAATGGATGGACTGCGGCTCGAAGGGTTGCCCGGGGTACCGCGGCCGCTCCGCATCGACGTAGGTGAGCAGCGAGCCCTGCTGGTTGCGGACACGGCGACTGCGCGCCAGTGCGCCGACCTGATCACCGGGATCGACCAGCCTGCTGACGAACAGGTCGTGAAACCAGATGGCCCGGTTCGGCTGGTTCCGGCGGAGGGCGGCCTGCTCCCGCATCTCACAGTGCTCGAGAACGTCATCCACGGTCATACGGTGACTAGCAAGGTCACCCACAAAGCAGCTACTGACGAGAGCCGGGAAACGGCTGCGCGCTGCGGCCTGGAGGACGTGCTGAAACGCTACCCGCACGAGATCACTCCCGGCCGGCGTCGGCTAGCCGGAGTAGCTCGCGCCCTGCGCGCCCACCCTGCAGTGATCGTGCTGGAGGACGCTGCAGGGCTTCCTACCTGGGGATCGCTGCTGCGCTTCGACCACAACCCAGAGCTCTGGTCCGCCGCCCTCCTGCTGATCACCACCGACGCCGCACGAGCAACGGGGTTCCGCCTTGTCACCGACTAGCCGCCGAGTATTCCTCGGTGCAGCAGCCACCCTTGCCGTCTCGGGCTGCTCAGGAGACGTCCTCGGCCTGAGGCGCAGCGTGCGGATCGCCGTCAGCTGGAGCAGCGCCGAGCTGCGCGCCTTCCACAGCGTCCTCGACGCCCTCGGCCCCCTCGACTACCCGGTCGAGGTCGTCCCACTCGGCGACGACATCTCCACCGCGTTCGGCTCCCGGTCCACCCGGCGCCCGGACATCGTCATGCTGCCGCAACCAGGTCTCGTCAAACAGCACCTGCGCGACCTGGAATCGATGCCGGACGACCTGGCCGATCGCGGCCGCGCGCGGCTCTGGGACGAGCTCCTGGTGCACGACGGTACGACGTACGGTGTGCCGTTCAAGACAGCGCACAAGTCGGCCGTCTGGTATCGCCCGTCGGTCTTCAAGCAGGCCGGCGTGGAGCCGCCGAAGCTGTGGTCGGACTGGCTGACTCTCAACCGCACTCTCTCCCTGAAAGGCATCCGGCCGCTCGCACTAGGAGCAGGAGATGGCTGGGTGCTCACTGACTTCCTGGAGAACGTGCTGCTCGGCTCGTCGCCGTCTACCTATCGCGCACTCTCGACAGCGACCCGCCCACGGCCCTCCCAATCACCAGAGTTCGCAGCGGCGCTACGCCTGCTCGGGTCCATGTGGTCTGCGCCAGACACCTTGGCCGGCGGCGTAGAGCGTTCACTGACCCAGCAGTTCCCCGACGCGATCGTGGAGGTGTTCGGTTACCGCCGCGCAGCCATGGTGCTCGCCTCCGACTTCGCCGAACCGGTAGTACACTCCTTCGCCGCCGACCCGTCACGACATCGGCCTGTTCACCTTCCCACCGCTAGGCGCCGGTACTGCGGCCCCGGTGGTCGTCGGCGGCGACGTGATGGTGCTGCCCCGCCCCACGACAGACAACGCAAAGGACCTCGTACGCCGATTGGCAGCGCCCGCTGCAGTAGATCCCTGGATCGCGACCGGTGGCTTCCTCGCCGACGGCCGGACCACCGGCTACTCCCCCGAGCTCACCAGGCTCGCTGAACAACTGGTGACTCCCGGGACCTCGTTGCAGTTCGACCTGTCGGACCGACTCGGGCGGCTGGGCGACATCAACGGGCTGTGGCGAGTGCTGACCGACTTCCTGGTCCGCATCGGCAACCGGGGCAGTGAGCTGGTCCCGGACGCGGTGGACGACGCACTGGCCGAGCTGAAGCAGGTGGAGGGCTGATGGGTCTGCAGAGCAACGGCCTGTCACTCGAGGTCGTCGGCCGGGAGATCAGCGGCCGCCCCGTCCCCGGCAAGCCGCGCCGGCCTGCAGGCCCTTATTTACTTGGTCTCCCAGCTCTCCTACTGAGCAGCCTGCTGCTGATACCGATCGCTGTCACCGTGGTGGCCGCCTTCCGCACTCCCGACGGCTCCTTCGGCCTGGGGAACTTCGCGGTGATGGGAGACCGCGCTGCACTACATGCTGTGGGCAACAGTCTCGCGTGGATCGGTGTAGCGCTCGCACTCGTGGTAGTCGGCTTCCTGCTAGCCCTACTGAGCTACCGACTGCCAGGTGTGACCTCATTCCTCCAACCAGCACTGGTGATTCCGTTCGCGGTGTCGGTGCTCGTCTCGGGCGCGACCTTCCGGCTGATCTTCGACCCGGCACCCGAACACGGCACAGTGACCGCGGTCTTCAGCCAAGCTGTTCGGCTCCAGCCCCGTCTGGCTCGGCCCCGGCCTGTTCTGGCTCGTGCTGGTCTCCGCGTTCGGCTGGACCTGGCTCGGGTACGTCGTATCGCTGTTCCGCGCGGGCCTCGACGCCATCCCGGACGACGTGACCCGAACCATCACTGCCGAAGGCGTCACCGGCTGGCGAAGGCTGCGCGCTCTCGAACTGCCGTTGCTCCGACCCATCACAGGCGTGGTGACACTGACCCTGGTGATCGCTGCTGTCCGCGTCTTCGACCTGGTGCTCATCGTGGTTCCCGGCCCGATGCAGCGTGATGCCGACGTCCTCGGACTCAACTGGTGGCGAGCAACCAGCGCAGGAGACAACTCAGGCCGTACTGCGGCGCTCGGTGTCGTCCTGTTCGCGATAGTCGCGGCAGTAGCGGTGATCGGCGTGCGCGGGCTACGTCGCCGTCGCTGGGCGATGCCCGTCTCCGTGGTGGCTCCCGACCCATCGCTCCGCAGACACAAGCCGAGTCGGCGAGTACGGCGTACGGGCCGGGTGGTCGGGTTCGTGGTCGCGCTGTTCTGGACACTTCCTGCTGTGGTTCTGGTTGCTACTGCGTTGCATTCGCCAACAGAGGCAGGGCTGCGCGGCTGGTGGTCGACAGCTGGGCTCGGGTTCTCGTCATTCAGCGCTGCAGCCAACGCTGGGTTGCTGCGCGCATTGTTGTCGACTGTGTTGATCTCCGCGATCGCTACCGCAGTACTGCTCGTCATTGCTGTGCCGACTGCCTACCTGGTCGCTTGGGGCGGGCTGCCGACTTGGTTGGGTCGCGTGGTCATGTCGGCATTCGTGGTGCTGGCTGTCACACCAGTGCAGATGTACGCCGCTCCGCTGCGCGACGCGATCGGCTCAGCGGGCTTAGCTGGTTCCCGGGTCGCACTGGCCTTGGTCCACGCAGCAGCCGGTCTGCCGTTCGCGGTGTTGCTGCTGCGATCCGCCTTCGCATCGGCTCCGCCCGCACTAGTCGCCGAAGCGTTGCAAGGGCCTGCGCGGCAGAGCGCAGTACTGGCTACTGTGCAGCGGACTTATCGGCCCGCTCTGGTGGCTGTGGCTGTGCTGGAGTTCGCTCTGGTGTGGAACGACTTCATCGTGGGCTTCCTGATCAGTGGAGCCGGTACTACGCCGCTGTCGCTGGTGTTGTGGGGTGAGGCGCGGCAGTTCTCCACGTCGGCCGGGACAGTGGCAGCTGCTGCTGTCGTCGCATCTGTGGTGCCGGTCGTGTTGCTGCTGACGTTCTGGCAGAAGGTTGTCCGCGGGCTGACGGTCGGGAGCAAGCCATGACGACGCCTCCCGAGCCCACTGCGGCAGAGGAGAAGCGGACGCGCCGCCGGGGAGACTTCTTCGGGATCAGCGCACTGGCTTCGGCACTGCTGTCCGGGTTGGCCGGCGACAAGCTCTCGCAGAGCCTCGACCGTGGTGGCTGGATCAGCGTCGTCGGCTTCAGCCTGACGGTCGGGTTCGCACTGATCTGGGCGATCTACAACGCACCCGTCGGACTGCGGCGGTATCGGGCCTGGCGTGCGGCGGCACCCCGTCAGGCGACTGAACTGCACGCGGCTGCAGAGGAAGCTGAGCAATGGCTGGTGTCGATGGGCTCGGACGCGGGCGGCATGGCTGCTGCTGAGTGGTTCGAGCAGAACGAGCCGATGCTGCGCGAACTACTGCTGGCCGAGAAGCCCCAGGAGGAAGCTGCGGACGACATCGCCAGGATCTGCGACGCACTGGACGCCTGGTACGTGCGGAAGCGAGCAGCCGGCGACCTGCTGACGATGAGCGAGCACCTCGCTGCCTTCGCCGACGGCTGCGGACGGCGCGATCTGGCGGAACTCGCCGCGGCGCGGGCGGCAACGGCGTACCGGTTGATGGGTGATCTGGAATCGGCGAGTACGCGGCTGGGGATCTCCAACAACATCGCGCCACACAGTCGTACTGCGGCGGCGCTGACCACGCGGCGTCAGGTCGAGCGAGCGCTGCTGCATCTCGCACGAGCAGAGAGCGCTCCGGCCGGGAACGATCGGGACGATGCGGTGCTCAATGCGCGGGATCGATTGGACGACGCGCGGCTGAGTCGCCCAGGGCCGGACCTTGCCGGAGACGTCGCGATCCAGATCAACCTGGCGATCGTCCATCTACATCAGCAGGATCCGGAGGGCGCGCTGGATCAACTGCGGCCGGCTGCGGCACGGGCGGGCGCAGGTGGCGACGTCAGCGGTCAAGCACATGCTCATGAGCTGATCGGCGTAGCTGCGTGGATGCAGCAGAGTCCGCGCCAAGCTCGTAAGTGGTGGGAAGACGCCGAACATCTCTATGCCGAGATCGACGAACGCGAAGGACGCGCTCGCTGCCTGCAACACCTCGGCTCCGCCGCAGTACTCACCGGCGACCTCGCCGAGGCCCGGACCTTCCTGGAACAGAGCGCCCTCCTCCGCGGCGGCTCCGAGAACCACCCCCTGCTCACCAAATACCTGACCGCCGCCCACGACGGCGAAGTACCGGCAGTCCCCGACGAACCCAACCCCCACTCAGCCAGAAACTGGCTCCGCCGCCTCATCACCCGCCTCCGGCGGTAGGTGGGCGGGTGTCCCACCCCCCTCATCCGGGGCGAGGCTCCTCGCTCTCCCGCCTTTCTCTCCCGGCGAGGGTGGTTGTTGCTGGTTTTGTCGGTCGGGTCGCCTAGGTTGGCGGCATGGTGAAGGCAGGGGCGCAGACCAGGGCCAAGACGACGGGCAAGTCGCCGTTCGCATGCAGTGAGTGCGGCTGGACGACCCCGCGCTGGATCGGGCGATGCGGTGAGTGCCAGGCCTGGGGCACGGTCGCCGAGGTCGGCGCGCCCAAGGCTGCCCGGATCACCGCCGGTCCCGTCTCCTCTCCCGCGATGCCGATCGCCAAGGTCTCCGCGGTCGAAGCCGAGTCCCGTCCGACTGGCATCGGCGAGCTCGACCGCGTGCTCGGCGGCGGCGTCGTCCCAGGCGCCGTGATCCTGCTCGCCGGTGAGCCCGGCGTCGGCAAGTCCACCCTGCTGCTCGAGGTCGCGGCCCAGTCAGCGCGTCAAGGGCATCGCACCCTCTATGTCTCCGGCGAGGAATCCGCTGCCCAGGTCCGCCTGCGGGCCGGCCGGACCGACGCCCTCGTCGACGAACTCTTCCTGGCCGCCGAGACCGACCTCGGTGCCGTGGTCGGCCAGGTCGACGCGGTCGATCCGGTGTTCCTGGTGATCGACTCCGTGCAGACGATGGCCCACCCCGAGGTCGACGGCGCTCCCGGCGGCGTGACCCAGGTCCGCGAGGTGACCGGTGCCCTGGTCCGGCTCGCGAAGGAGCGCAACATCGCGGTCGTCCTGGTCGGCCATGTCACCAAGGACGGCGCGATCGCCGGACCGCGGATGCTGGAGCACCTGGTCGACGTGGTGCTCGCGTTCGACGGCGACCGGCACTCGGGTTTCCGGATGGTGCGCGCGACGAAGAACCGGTTCGGCCCGTCCGACGAGGTCGGCTGCTTCGACATGGTCGACACCGGCATCATCGAGGTCAGCGACCCGAGCGGCCTGTTCGTCTCCGAGCACGCCGAACCGGTCGCCGGCACCTGCGTGACGGTGATGATGGAAGGCCGCCGTCCGCTGCTGGCCGAAGTACAGGCACTGGTCGGTCCGTCGGCGGCACCACAGCCACGGCGTACGACGTCCGGGCTGGAGTCGTCGCGGGTGGCGATGGTGCTGGCGGTGTTGCAGAACCGGGCGGGGCTGAAGCTGACCGACCAGGAGGTGTACGTCGCGACCGTCGGCGGGGTGAAGATCACCGAGCCGGTCGCGGACCTCGCGGTCGCCATCTCGGTCGCGTCGTCGGTGATGGACCGGCCGATCCATCCCGGCCTGATCGCGATCGGCGAGGTCGGCCTGGCCGGTGAGGTCCGCCGGGTCGGCGGCCTGGAGAAGCGGCTCGCCGAGGCGGCCCGGCTCGGGTTCACCAAGGCGATCATCCCGGCCGACGTCCCGAACCGGTCGAAGGACTCCAAGCCGATGGACATGCAGGCGAAGTACGGCCTGCGCACCTTCGCCGCCGGCGACATCCAGGCCGCCCTGCTGGCCGCCGGCCTGGCCTGACGGCACCTGTGGTGATCCCCACACCGGACGCTCAGGCGTGAGACGGCTGTCTACGCGCCAGTAGCTCTGAACGTACTCTGGTGGGTGCCCCCAAGACCGCTGCCTCACCGGAGGAGCACTCGCATGACCGGATCCAAAGTTGTCGCGCTCGGCCACTACCAGCCGGAGCGGGTGCTCACCAACGCCGAACTCGCCACCATGGTCGAGACCAACGACGAGTGGATCCAGAGCCGGGTCGGGATCAAGGAACGCCGGATCGCAGCACCGGACGAGCAGGTCGACGAGATGGCCTGGCGGGCCGCCGAGAAGGCCGTCGCGAACGCCGGGATCGACGTCAAGGACATCGACTTCGTGGTCGTCGCGACCTGTACGGCGCTCGACCGGTCCCCGAACATCGCCGCCCGGGTGGCGGCCCGCCTCGGCCTCGGCAGCCCGGCCGCGCTCGACGTGAACACGGCCTGCTCCGGGTTCAGCCACGCGCTCGCGACCGCCGACCACGCCATCCGCGCGGGTGCCGCGTCGAAGGCGCTGGTGATCGGCGTCGAGAAGCTCAGCGACTTCACCGACTGGACCGACCGGACCACCTGCGTGCTGATCGGCGACGGCGCCGGCGCGGCCGTCGTGGTCGCGACCGACGAGCCGGAGATCGGCCCGGTCGTCTGGGGTTCGGTGCCGGAGATGTCGGACGCGGTCCGGATCGAAGGCCGCGACGGCACCTTCGCGCAGGAAGGGCAGAGCGTCTTCCGCTGGACCACCACGCAGCTGCCGGTGATCGCGAAGCAGGTCTGCGAGAAGGGCGGCGTGACGCCGGAGGAGCTCGGCGGCGTCGTGCTGCACCAGGCGAACCTGCGCATCATCGACCCGCTCGCCAAGCGGCTCGGCGCGGTCAACGCGGTGATCGCCCGGGACGTGATCGAGTCCGGCAACACCTCGGCCGCCAGCATCCCGATCGCGCTGTCGAAGCTGGTCGAGCGCCGCGAGGTTCCGGTCGGTGCCCCGGTCCTGCTCTTCGGCTTCGGCGGCGGCCTGTCCTACGCCGGCCAGATCATCCGCTGCCCCTGACCCGTCCTGACGCAACGCGACGCGCCGGGAGGGCAAGTCGTGAGCAAGCCGTTGCACAAGGCGCGGTCAGCAGGTCGACGAGTTCAGCCGGCGTCCGTAGTACGGGCTTTCACGCGGGAAAGTTAGTGCACGGGTCTGGTGCACGATCGTTTGCACGGGCGTTTGCAAGCGCGACTCGGTCGCCGTCAAGCCGACGGGCCGCAAAGGGGGCCACGCGTCCGCAGCACCCCGCTGAGCCGCATAGACTCAGTGACCGTGGCCCCCAATCCCGACAAGAACAGCACCGACGCCCGGATGCGCGCGACCCTCGCAGCCGTGGCGCCCGGTACCGAATTGCGTGAAGGCCTGGAACGGATCCTGCGGGGCCGGACCGGAGCCCTGCTGGTGCTCGGCCAGGACAAGGTCGTCGACTCCATCTCCACCGGTGGGTTCGAGATCGAGGTCGAGTTCACCGCCACCGGCCTGCGCGAGCTGAGCAAGATGGACGGCGCGATCATCCTCGACCGCGACATGAGCCGGATGCTGCGCGCCGCCGTGCACCTGATGCCGGACCCGTCCATCCACACCGAGGAGACCGGCACCCGGCACCGCACCGCCGACCGGGTCGCGCGACAGACCGGCTTCCCGGTCATCTCGGTCTCCCAGTCGATGCACATCATCGCCTTGTACGTCGACGACCAGCGCTACGTGCTGGAGGACTCCGGCGCGATCCTGTCCCGGGCGAACCAGGCGCTCGCGACGCTCGAGCGGTACAAGCTGCGCCTCGACGAGGTGTCCGGCACGCTGTCCGCGCTGGAGATCGAGGACCTGGTCACGGTGCGCGATGTCGCCGCGGTCGCCCAGCGGCTGGAGATGGTCCGCCGGATCGCCACCGAGATCGACGGGTACGTCGTCGAGCTCGGCACCGACGGCCGGCTGCTCACCCTCCAGCTGAACGAGCTGGTCGCGGGCGTCGCCGGCGAACGGGAGCTGGTCGTCCGCGACTACCTGCCGCCGTCGACCGGCCGCAAGTCGAAGACGGCCGACGACGTGCTGCTCGAGCTGGACGCGGTCAGCCCGACCGATCTGCTCGACATCGGCCAGGTCGCCCGGGCCCTGCAGCTCGGTGGCGCCGAGCAGCTCGACGCAGCGGTCACGCCGCGCGGGTACCGGCTGCTGGCCAAGGTGCCCGCGCCTCCCCGGCGCGGTCATCGACCGGTTGATCGAGCACTTCGGCCACCTGCAGAAGCTGCTCGCCGCGAGCATCGACGACCTGCAGACCGTCGACGGCGTCGGCGAGAACCGCGCCCGCACCGTCCGCGAGGGCCTGTCCCGCCTCGCCGAGTCCAGCATCCTCGAGCGGTACGTCTAGCACCACCTCGTACTACGTAGCGCGGCGCCGGCGGATCCTTCCGCCGGCGCCGCGCCTTTTCTGTCGGTGGCACAGATTTAACTTGCAGGATCACGGTCGCCGGCGTAATACTCCAAGTGGAACATTCGGGGTGGATCAATCAAGATGGAGGAGCATGCGCGAGCTGACGCCCCTGGCGATCGCGGTGCTGGCGTTGCTGAACGAACAGCCGATGCACGCCTACGAGATGTACCAGCTGCTGCTGGCCAGACATCAGGATCGGATGCTGAAGATCCGGCCCGGTTCGCTCTACCACACGGTCGAGCGGCTGGCCGCCCAGGAACTCATCCGGGTCACCGGCATCGAGCGGGCCGGCAACCGGCCCGAGCGCACGACGTACGCGATCACCGCGGCCGGCAAGAGCGCGCTGGACACGCGGATCCGGACCGGCCTCGAGAAGTACGAGTACGAGTACCCGCTGTTCCCCGTGGTTCTGAGCGAGGCGCACAACCTGGAGGACAAGGACGCGGTGGCCGGATTGCGGCGCCGGGTCGAGCAACTCCAGGCCGCGGTGGCCGAGGTCGAGGCGATCACCGCCGACGCGGCCGCGCGGCGGCGTACCGGAGCAGTACTGGATTGTCGCGGACTTCCAGCGAGCGCAACTGGTCAGCGAGCGCGACTGGCTGATCACCCTGATCGAACGCATCGAGAGCAAGGACTTGGCATGGTCACACCGCACGAACAAGTGAGGCCCGAGGTGCGGCCGTGGCCCGCGCTCTGGGCCCTGGTACTGGGCTTCTTCATGATCCTGATCGACTCGACGATCGTCTCGGTGGCGACGCCGGCGATCCTGACCGACCTGCACTCCGATGTCGGCACCGTGGTCTGGGTGACGAGCGCCTACCTGCTCGCGTACGCCGTACCGCTGCTGATCACCGGGCGGCTCGGGGACAAGATCGGCCCGAAGAAGCTCTACCTGACCGGGCTGGCCGTCTTCACCGTCGCCTCGGTCTGGTGCGGGCTCACCGGCACCATCGAGATGCTGATCGTCGCCCGGGTCTTCCAGGGCCTCGGCGCGTCGATGATGACGCCGCAGACGATGGCCGTGATCACCCGGATCTTCCCGCCGAACCAGCGTGGCCGCGCGATGAGCCTGTGGGGAGCGACCGCGGGTGTCGCCGTCCTGGTCGGCCCGATCCTCGGTGGCGTCCTGGTCGACGGTCTCGGCTGGCAGTGGATCTTCTTCATCAACGCACCGGTCGGCGTGATCGGGTTCGTGCTGGCGATGCGGCTGGTCCCCGACCTGCCGACGCACGAGCACAAGTTCGACCTGATCGGGGTGGCGCTCAGCTCGATCGGGCTGTTCTGCCTGGTGTTCGGCATCCAGGAAGGACAGAAGTACGACTGGGGCCAGATCAAGGGCCCGCTGTCGGTCTGGTCGCTGATCATCGCCGGCCTGGTGGTGATCGGGCTGTTCCTGGTCTGGCAGGCGCGCAACAAGGGCGAACCGCTGCTGCCGCTGGCGTTGTTCAAGGACCGGAACTTCTCGCTGGCCAACATCGCCATCACCACGGTCGGGTTCGCGATCACCGCGATGGCCTTCCCGCTGATGCTGTTCGCCCAGGAGGTGCGGGGGCTCAGCCCGACCCGGTCGGCGCTGCTGTTCATCCCGATGGCGGTCATCTCGGGCGCGCTGGCGCCGTTCGTCGGCCGGCTGACCGACAAGGCACCGCCGCGGTTCATCGCCGGCTTCGGCCTGCTCTGCTGCTCGCTCGGGATCTTCTGGCTGAGCCGGGCGATCGACCCGACGACGCCGATCTGGAAGATCCTGCTTCCGATGGCGTTGCTCGGCGTCGCCAACGGCTTCATGTGGGCACCGCTCGGCAGCACGGCGACCCGCAACCTGCCGATGCACCAGGCAGGCGCCGGTGCGGGCGTCTACAACACGACCCGTCAGGTCGGCGCAGTGCTGGGCAGCGCGGGCATCGCCGTACTGATGGAGTCGCGGCTGTCCGCGAACCTGCCGGCGATGCCGGGCGGCGGCGCACCGGGCGAGGGCGGCGGCGGGCGACTGCCGGTGGCGTTGCAGCAAGGGTTCAGTGACGCGATGGCGCAGGCGATCCTGTTGCCCGCGGCCGTCCTGGTGATCGGACTGATTGCAGCACTGCTGTTCACCACGCCGAAGCATCTGGAGCGCCCGGCCGACGCGCCGGTCGCGGCCGAAGCCGGCTAGGAGATCTGAAAGGCCTGCGTGGCCGAGGCGTTCCCGTCGTAGACGGCCTTGGCCACGTAGGTTCCAGGCTTCGCCTGGAGTTGCCCCGGGAGACAGCCCGGCGCCGACCGGCGGCCGTTCCACAACACCGTGCTGCCGGAAACCTTGCCCTTGGCAACAACCAGGGTGGCGCGCGGAATCGACTGCTCACATTGGGTCGAGGTCCAGATCTGGTCCTTGCCGGAGGCGATCGTCAGGGACAGCACGGTCGGATCGAGTTCCGCCTTGCACTCGTCGCCGAGCGCGGTCAGCTGGATCGCGAAGTTGAGCGCGGCTCCGAGGCGACCGTCCGCGCGGCCGGGATCAGATCGACCCGGACGTCGGAGCCGGCGCACTTCTCGTCCTTCGGCGTCACCGGGGTCGACGGCTTGTCGGCGGTCTTCGTCGTCTTGCCCGTCGGCTTGCCGACCCGGTGTCGGGGTCGGCGTCGTGGTCGGGCCGACCGGACGGGCCTGAGCTCGGGGTCTGGGCCGGATCGGTGGCGGCCGTGTTCTTCGGGTCCTCGCCACCGCCGCCGAACAGGTTGACGAGCAGCACCAACACGATCACGGTGCCGACGACGACGAGCCCCCGCCGGAACCAGTAGACGCTGGCGGGCAGGTGCCCGACCGGTCGGAGCAGGCTGCTCATGCTCGCACCTTAGTGTCAGGATTGTGCTCGACATGTCAGACTCGCCGCTTCCCGCCGCATCAGCCCTGCACGAACCCGTCCTGGACTGGTACGCCGCCAACGCGCGCTCACTGCCCTGGCGAGAGCCGGACGCCGGGGCGTGGGCCGTGATGGTCAGCGAGTTCATGCTCCAGCAGACACCGGTCGCCCGCGTGCTCCCGGCGTACCGGGTGTGGATGGAGCGCTGGCCGAAGCCGGCTGACCTGGCAGCAGAGGCACCAGGTGAGGCTGTGCGGGCCTGGGACCGTCTGGGCTACCCACGGCGCGCTCTGCGGCTGCACGCGGCTGCCAGGGCGATTGTGGAGCAGCACGGCGGCGTAGTGCCGGATGACCACGCTGCACTGCTCGCGCTGCCCGGTGTCGGGACCTACACGGCTGCTGCGATCGCTTCGTTCGCCTATGGGCAGCGGCACGCGGTAGTCGACACCAACGTACGGCGGGTGTTCGCCAGGGCGCTGACTGGAGACGCGCAGCCGTCGATCTCCCCGACTGCTGCTGACCAGCGGCTTGCTGTTGCCGCACTGCCTGTCGACGAGCCCACTGCGGCTCGCTGGGCCATCGCGACGATGGAATTGGGCGCGCTCGTCTGCACAGCCCGCTCACCGCGCTGCGCCGACTGCCCGATCCGCGCGCGCTGCGCCTGGGTCCTCGCCGGCAGCCCGCCGTACGACGGCCCGCCCCGCAAAGGCCAAACCTACGAAGGCACCGACCGCCAGGTCCGCGGCCGCCTCCTAGCCGTACTCCGCGCCGCCCCCGGCCCCGTCCCCAAACACGCACCTGGACGCCTGCTGGCCAGAACAAGCCCAGCGCGAACGCGCCCTCGACGGCCTAGTCGCCGACGGCCTCGTAGACCCGCTGCCTCGGCAGCGTTATCAACTGCCTAGGTAAGACACTGCGAGCCGGCCTGGGCCTCGAGGACCCTGGCCGGCTTCAGTGCGTCGTACTCAGTTCTTCTTGCTGCTGTTCGCCGTCGCCTCGTCGGCGTCGTCGGTGAGCAGGTCCAGCGGCATCGCCGGGCTGCCGGACAACGTGGCCAGCATCTGCCGGACGTTGGTCAGCTGCGCGTTGATGCTGTCGCGGCGCTGCGTCGCGGCCGCGAGCTCACGCTCGGACTCGGCGCGGATCCGCTCGGACTTGTCCTTCGCGGCGGCGACGATCTCCTGCGCCTGACGGTTCGCGTCGGCCAGCTGCTGCTGGGCCAGGCGCTCCGCCTCGGAACGGGAACGGTCGGCCTCGCGCTGCACCTGGGCCGCACGGTCGGTGACCGCCGCCAGCTGCTGCTCGGCCAGTGCCGTGCGGGCGGCGAACTCCTGCTCGACCTTGCCGCGGCGCTCGGCCAGGGTGGTCTCGAAGGCAGCCGCGGCCTGGGCGGACTTGGCGCGCTCCTGCTCGTACAGCGCCTGCGCCTCGCTGCGACGGGCAGTCGCGTCGCGCTCGGCCTCGTCGCGCATGTCGTCGGCCTGGGTCCGGGCCTCCTCGAGGATGCGGGCAGCCTCGGCGTCGACCTCGCTCTTCCAGTCCAGGGAGTACTGCTCGGCCTCCTTGCGGACCTTCTTGGCGTGCGCCTCGGCGTCGGCGACGATCGCGTCCGCGTCGGTCCGGGCCCGGGTGACCAGGTCACGGGCCTCGTCGTCGGCGAGCGACAGGATCTTGGCGACCCGCTCACCGAACTCGGTGAACGTCGGGGCCCGGTCCTTGCTCTCCTCCTGGGCGGAAATAACAGCCGATTCGGCGGCGTCCGTCCGGCTCTGCAGCTCCTGTACGTGCCGCTGCAGCTGCTCGGACTGCTGCTGCAGCGCGGTCAGCGAGGTGGTCAGCTCACGAACGTGCTGGTCCACCTGGGCAGGCTCGTAGCCACGCAGAACGGTGCGGAACGGGGTTGGGGCTTCACTGCTCATGTCTTCTGATGCTCACTTCGGTGGGTGGGTGGATCACACATTGTCACTGACAAGGATCTGACTGTCACGTCCTCATCCTGATTCCCCCGTGGAACCCTCGCTGGACGACATTCCACCACCTGGACGGAACCCCGGTACAGCGAGTGCCTCGATCACACCCGAAAGCTGGGTGAGCTCCTTGGTGATCTCGTCGCGGCGCTGGTTCAGCGCCGCGACCCTCGCCTCGGCGTCGGCGAGAAGTTTACGGGCCTGCGCGCGCAGCTCGTCGGCGTGCTCGCGGGCCTGCGCCTCGAGCCCCTGGGCCTCGGCGCGGGACTTGCGGATCAGCTCGTGCGACTGGCGCTGGGCGGCGGCGAGATCGGTCGCGGCCCGCTCGCGCAGTACCTGCGTGCTGGCCTCGGCCTCGGCCTCGCGGCGGTTGGCCCGGTCGACGATCTCCTTGGCCTCGACCGCGGCGGCCGCCTTCACCCGCTCGGCCTTGGCCTCCGCCTGCGCGGTCAGTCGCTCGGCCTGCTGGGTCGCGGAAGCGAGCGTGGTCTCCGCCTGGACGATCAGCTCGGCGTTCTTCTTGGCGGCCGTCGTCTGCGCCTCTTCGAGCTCCTTGGCGACCGAGATCTGGGTCGCCCGCAGCCGGCTGGTCGACCGGCTGATCACCCGGCGCAGATGGGCGCGCTTCTCCTTGGCCAGCTCAGCTACCTCGGCGGCGGCCTGGTCCCGGATGGACTGCGCCTCCCGCTCGGCGGCGGCGACCAGCTCGTCGACGGTCTTCTTGCTCCACGCGGTCTGCTTCTCGGCCTCGGCCAGCGCGGCTTCGGCGGCCCGATTCGCGTCCTCGACGATCCGCTGCGCCTCGCCGGACGCCGTACGGCGGTCTGCTTCGATGCTGTCGACCACCAGCTTGGCCTGCGCCCGGGCATCGGCCATCAGGCGCTCGTTGGCGGCCTCGGCGTCGGCCTTCCACTCGGCGATGTCGTCCATCGCGGCGGTCCGGAGCTTGTCGATCTCGAGCGAGATGGCCGCCAGCTTGGCCCGCTCGGTCTCCTCCAGCTCGGCGGTCCGGCGTTCCAGTTCGGACCGGTTCTCGCCGCGCAGCCGCTCGATCTCGGCATGCGCTTCGGCGATCTCGACCCGGGCCCGTTCCCGGGCGATCTCGGCCTCGCGCTCGACCGCGGTCCGGAGTTCACTCGCCTCGGACTCGGCCCGGGCGATCAGATCGGCCTCGGTCTGGACGGCTGCCTGCGAGACCAGCCTGGCCTGCTCACCGGCGTCCGCGACGAGTTGCTGTGCTTCCCGGCTGGCCCGATCGACGTTCTGCTGCGCGGCCTCCCGGGCGAGCCGCGCCTCTTCGAGCAGTTCGTCGGCGTCTTCCTTCAGCCGGCCCGCTTCTGCTTCGGCGTCCGCGATCCTCCGCGCCGCGGCCGCCTGGGACTCCGCCCGCAATTCGTCCGCGGCTGCATGGGCGTCGGCGCGCAGCTTCTCGGCCGCCTCGTTCGCTTCCCGGGTGACCCGCGCCGCCTCGGCCTCCGAGTCGGCCCGCAGCTTCTCGGCCGCGGCTTCGGACTCGGCCCGGACCTTCGCGGCCGTGCTCTCCGATTCGGTGCGCAGGCGTTCGGCCCGCTCGGCGGCATCCGCGCGCACCTGATCGGCTCGCGCCTCCGACTCGCTCTTCAGCTGTTGCGCGGTCTGCTCGGACTCGACCCGAAGCTCCTCGGCGCGCTGCTCCGACTCACTGCGCAGTTGCTCGGCCCGCTGCTCGGACTCGGTGCGCAGCTGCTCTGCTCGCGCCTGCGACTCCGCGCGGAGTCGGTCGGCTTCCTGCTCCGACTCGGTGCGGAGCTGTTCGGCGGCGCGCTCGGCGTCCTGCAGCAGCCGCTGGGCGGCCGCGGTCGCGTCGGCGCGCACCTTCTGCGCGGCCTGGTCGGCCTCCTCGCGGATCCGCGCCGACTCCGCCCGGGTCCGCTCCGCCTGGGCCAGCGCGCTGTCGTTCTCGTACTCCGCCTGCTCGCGCAGGGTGTCGGCGATCCGCTGCGCCCGCTCGAGCACGCCACCCGCTTGCCGCACGCCAAAGGAACCGGCGTCGGGGACCGGTTCCTGGGTCAACGGCAGACGCGGGGCGTCCATGCGACGAGATGATTCCATCTCCGACCCCCTCTCCAACAGTCCGGGTCCACTAGACGCAGTCACGCTCTTACAACGAGCCACATCGGGCGACGGGTAACTTCTTTTCATGCCGCTGCGCGATCTTCCCACCGAATCGACAGCCGCGGCGGCGTTGCTCCGGACCGAGGAAGTCCGCCATCGAAGGACCTTACGACGGACTCGCTGGCCTGGTGCGACCCTCGCGTGTCTCGCGGCCGGGGCTGCGCTTTCGGTGCTGGTCCCGGGTCCGGCAAGCACAGACTGTTATCTCTGGCGAGCAACGACGCAGCCGGTCAACGGCCGTGGCGCCGCCCTCGCATTGCCGATCGCGATGATCGCGCTGATCCTCGCGGATCGCCTTACTGCGGACAGTTTCCGGCATCGTCAGCAGGTCCGTGGCTGGGGCGCTGTCGCCCTCACGGTGATCACCGGGACAGCTTGGATCGGCCTGGCCGGGCAAGGCCGGACAGGATGTTCCACCTCACCGGCTGTGATCGGGACAGTCATCTGCGGAACCCTCGCTGCAGCGGTCTCGGCCTATTGGTCGATCCGTACGCAAGTACCGCCACCGGTACTCAAGGGCGGCACCGAAGAATCCTCGGACGAACCTCTCAACCAGTCCGAATTGCGGGCAATCTTCCTCAAACTGATCTCACAGGCCGAGCTATCGACCCGTTCCACGCTTGTTCCGATCGTTACCGGAGCTCTCTCCGCACTGCTCTTGCTCTCCACTGTTCTGTCCTGGCGCGAGCTGATCGACCCCGTCTCGATCGGCCCCGCAGGTGCCGAAGCAGGTCTCGCACGCGCCCAACTCTGGGACCTCCCCTACGCATCCGCTTGGGCCCTGGCCAGTCGCATGCACCGCAGTCGCCACCCTGGCCGCCGCCATCTTCACTCTGGTCCGCCCCGCATCCCTCGTACTACGAACAGCAGCGATCGCCACCGGAGCTCTCACCGTCACCGGAGTCCTCGCAGCATCTCCTGCGTCTCCCAGCCAGACTCCCCGACGGAGTCGGCTACCGCCCCGGCCTAGGAGCCTGGCTAGCCCTCACCCTCGGCGTACTGCTGCTACTGGTCGGCCTGACCACCGCAGCTCTTTCCGTACGCCGTAGAGCCCGCGGATGGTCCTGGCGCCTCGGTGTCGTGCTCGTAGCCGGACTGCTCGCTGCCGCGGCCGGACTCGTCGTACCGGCTGCGGCAGCACCGGAGTACGAGCCTCAGGTGACTGCAGGAGTGCCGCACCGCTTGCTGGATCTGCATGGCGGTCAGCTGGTCGACCGACTCGGCATGCGCGTCGCCATCGGTACTTCGGATCCGCTGGACTCCATCGCCGGAACGCTGGACGGTACGCCGGGCGAGTGGTTGCTGGGCCGGACCGGCTCGGAGGGATCGACCGTCTTCGAGTACCGCGACGGCATCGCGTTGCCGCGGGTCGCACTCAGCCACGGAGTCACTCCGCCGGCTCTGCTAGGAGTCACCGACAACAAGCTGGTCATCCTGGCCGGCGGTGCTGCCGACAAGCGCTGGGCGATCCTTGCCGTTCCGCTGAATCTGGTCGCCGCGGATGTCAGCCTCAGCCACACGAACCCCGACGGCACGCTCTATGTGACACCTGGCATCGACACCTACGCGACCGGAGTCGGTCCTGCGCTGACGCATCGGAACGCGGATCGCTCGATCGTCGTGTGGGGATCCGCGTCGACCTGGCAGATCCCTGCGAACCAACTGCGGACCGGGCTGGACCTCAAGCAGTTCCTGATCGCTCCTGGTCCGGGTGCGCCGGGCAACAGCGTGTCCAGCGGTCCGGACGGCACTACCGCTTGGCGGACCAGCCGGACTGGGCTGGCGCTGCTCCGGCCCGGTGGCAAACCGCAGCAGGTGACTGGTGTGGCTCCTGCCGGGTGTCTGCTGAGCTCCGACGCCGCTAGTTCGTCGCTCACTGTCGATGCCTTTGCTGTCGACGTGCGAGGCAACCTGTGGCTTGGTGGGAGCTCGCCGACCACAGTGCTCACGCCCGATGGGTTGCTGCACCAACTGCCGGGTCCTGTGAGCCAGGTGGAAAGCATGGAGGCTAGGGCAGACGGGTCGGTGTTGCTGGGGGTCTCGCCCGGCGGTGGGGATCAGTTGCTGCAGATCTCCGACGCGGCCGCCTCCGCTTCGTCGTACCCGGTGCTGCCTCAGCCCGAGCCGCGGTGTGATCGCAGGAAGGCGGCGAGCGGAAGTACGCCGTACAAGGCAACGCTGATGCCGGCTGTGCAGATCGTTGATCCGCCGGTCACGGCGGCAGGCAAGGCAACGCCGGGGGCGAGTACACAGCTGGCTCTCGATGCACAGGGAAAGCTTGTGCGGCTCGCTGTGCCGAATGCGGCCCACGTCTGGGCTCCCGACGGGCAAGGCGGGGTCTGGTGGGCGGTGTCGGGACAGGGTGAACCGGCGACCGAGGTGGCCGTTCATGTGGTCGCTGGTCGGGCGACTGTGCTGCGAGATTCCCAGGAGGAGGCTGCGCCGAATCAGCGTGGGGAATTCGCTGCGGCTGCTGGAGATCGGCTGGTCACCGCAATCGGTAGCAATCTCTACGACCTCTACGGGCCGGGGCAGCAGGTGCACCGGATCAAGGTCGGTGGGACGCCCCGGCAAGACGGCCTGGTGCAGCTCGGCTCGGGCGAGGTCGCTATGGTGATCGACGAGAAGCTGATGCTCGTCGATCCGGCCGGCAAGACCACCAAGCTGTTCGGTGGCGATGCGACCGGCTGGTCCATCTCCTCCGCCGCCACGCCCGAACACTGGACCACCGACGGCACCTGGTTCAGTGGCCCCGACGGCAAGCTCTGGGGGTACGACGGAAGCACCCTCACCCGCGTGGACGGCCCGAACCGAGTCACCACCATCGCCGGCCCCACCCAGGGCGTCCCGCAAGCAGCCGACGAGATCACCGTCATCGGCGCCTGTCTGTACTTCGAACTCGGCCACGACATCGTGAAACTGGAGCCCCTCCGATGAGCGACCGTCCCCGCCAAGCCGCTTGGACGGCCGACTCCGCAGCGGATCCGGTGGGCCGGCCCGGGCGAGCTGGTCCGGCACCTGAGCTGGCGCCGGAGGAGGAGTTGGATCGGCGGCTCGAGGTCGCTGAGCGGGAGTTGGGGGTCAGGCAGCATCGGTGGTTCGCCCAGGCGACTCTGTCTGGCGGCGCTGGCGACCGGGATCACGTTGTTGCTGCCGTGGACGTTCAGCCGGCGGCTCGGCCAATCAGTCTGGCAACTCGGCATCGAGACCCAGCCGTCCCTGCTGCTGACCTGGCTGGCCGGGATGATCACGTCGATCCTCGCGCTGGCCCTACGACCCGGGCAAGCCGCTCAGGCCTGCACAGCGATCACCGGAGTCATCACCCTCATCTTCATCGCAGGCAGCTGGCAGGCGAACGCCCTGGACGCCCTCAGCGACGCCTGGCCCGGCCCCGGCCCCTCCTTCGCCGTCGTCACCGCCCTCATCTGGCTCCTCTCCCTCACCGCCCAGCTAATCGCCGACCGCCCGCACCCAAGTCGTCCCACCGACGAGTCCCTCCACTCCGCCATCACCCACCTCCGCCGAACCCGCTGAGCTCCGGACAGGCAAGAGCCCCGCAGACCGGGTGGTCTGCGGGGCTCTTGTTGTCCTGCTGTCAGCTGTCCTGGAGGCCTGAGGGGCCGCCGGCGATCTCGGTGAGCTCCAGGTCCGGGGTCGCTCTTCTGGGTTCCGGTGAAGGTGAAGTACTCCGGCAGGCCGTCCTCGTTCGACGGTGCCCTCCGGGGCGACGTCGACGAGCACGATCTGGCCGGGGCGCAGTTCCCCGAACAGGATCTTCTCGGCCAGCACGTCCTCCACGTCACGCTGCAGGGCGCGACGCAGCGGGCGAGCACCCAGGACCGGGTCGAAGCCACGCTCGGCGACCAGAGCCTTCGCCGCCGGGCGTGAGCTCGATGCCCATGTCCTTGTCCTTCAGCCGCTCCTCCACCTGGGCGACCATCAGGTCGACGATCTTGACGATCTCTTCCTTGCCGTGCTGGTGGAAGACGACGATCTCGTCGACGCGGTTCAGGAACTCGGGCCGGAAGTGCTGCTTGAGCTCCTCCGTCACCTTCGCCTTCATCTTCTCGTACGAACCGGACGACGTCGCTGACCTGGGAGAAGCCGAGGCTGACGGCCTTGGCGATGTCCCGGGTCCCGAGGTTGGTGGTCATGATGATGATGGTGTTCTTGAAGTCGACCACGCGGCCCTGGGCGTCGGTCAGGCGACCTTCGTCCAGGATCTGCAGCAGCGAGTTGAAGATGTCCGGGTGGGCCTTCTCCACCTCGTCGAACAGCACCACGCTGAACGGCTTGCGGCGGACCTTCTCGGTCAGCTGGCCGCCCTCTTCGTAGCCGACGTACCCAGGAGGCGAACCGAACAGCCGCGAGGCCGTGTGCTTCTCCGAGTACTCCGACATGTCGAGGCTGATCAGCGCGCTCTCGTCGCCGAACAGGAACTCGGTCAGCGCCTTGGACAGCTCGGTCTTACCGACACCGGACGGACCGGCGAAGATGAACGAGCCGCTCGGGCGCCGCGGGTCCTTCAGACCGGCGCGAGTACGACGGATCGAGCGGGACAGTGCCTTCACGGCGTCGGTCTGGCCGATGTAGCGCTTGGCCAGCTCCTTCTCCATGTCCAGCAGCCGCGAGGACTCCTCCTCGGTCAGCTTGAAGACGGGGATGCCGGTCGCGGTGCTGAGCACCTCGGCGATCAGCTCCTCGTCGACCTCGGCGACGACGTCCATGTCGCCGGCCTTCCACTGCTTCTCCCGCTCGGCCTTCGCGTTGATCAGCTTCTTCTCGTCGTCGCGAAGAGAGGCTGCCCGCTCGAAGTCCTGGGCGTCGATCGCCGACTCCTTCTCCCGGCGCACGTTCGCGATCTTCTCGTCGAACTCGCGCAGGTCCGGCGGAGCGGTCATCCGGCGGATCCGCAACCGGGCGCCGGCCTCGTCGATCAGGTCGATCGCCTTGTCCGGGAGGAACCGGTCGGAGATGTACCGGTCGGCCAGCTGGGCGGCGTTGACCAGGGCGGCATCGGTGATGGTCACCCGGTGGTGCGCCTCGTAGCGGTCCCGCAGGCCCTTGAGGATCTCGATCGTGTGCGCGATCGAGGGCTCGGCGACCTGGATCGGCTGGAACCGGCGCTCCAGCGCGGCGTCCTTCTCGACGTACTTGCGGTACTCGTCGAGAGTGGTCGCGCCGATGGTCTGCAGCTCACCGCGGGCCAGCATCGGCTTCAGGATGCTCGCCGCGTCGATCGCGCCCTCGGCCGCGCCGGCCCCGACGAGGGTGTGGATCTCGTCGATGAACAGCACGATGTCGCCGCGGGTGCGGATCTCCTTGAGCACCTTCTTCAGCCGCTCCTCGAAGTCACCGCGGTAGCGCGAACCGGCCACCAGGGCGCCCAGGTCGAGGGTGTAGATCTGCTTGTCCTTGAGCGTCTCCGGCACGTCGCCACGGACGATCTGCTGGGCCAGACCCTCCACGATCGCGGTCTTGCCGACGCCCGGCTCACCGATCAGGACAGGGTTGTTCTTGGTCCGCCGGGACAGCACCTGCATGACCCGCTCGATCTCCATCTCGCGCCCGATCACCGGGTCGAGTTTCGATTCGCGGGCCGACTGGGTGTAGTTCCGGCCGAATTGGTCGAGCACCAAGGAGCTGCTGGGAGCACCCTCCGCAGGAGCTCCTGCGGACTGCGTCTCCTTGCCCTGGTATCCGCTCAGCAGCTGGATGACCTGCTGCCGGACCTTGTTCAGGTCCGCACCGAGCTTGACCAGGACCTGCGCGGCGACGCCCTCACCCTCGCGGATGAGGCCGAGCAGGATGTGCTCGGTGCCGATGTAGTTGTGGCCCAGTTGCAGGGCCTCACGCAGGGAGAGCTCCAGTACCTTCTTGGCGCGAGGGGTGAACGGGATGTGCCCACTCGGAGCCTGCTGTCCCTGGCCGATGATCTCCTCGACCTGCGAACGGACAGCCTCCAGCGAGATACCCAGGCTCTCCAGAGCCTTGGCGGCGACACCTTCACCCTCGTGGATCAGGCCGAGCAGGATGTGCTCGGTCCCGATGTAGTTGTGGCTGAGCATCCTGGCCTCTTCTTGGGCCAGGACGACGACCCGACGGGCTCGGTCCGTAAATCGTTCAAACATCGCCAAAGCGCTCCTTGCCTCAGAGGAGTCGGACGTGCCGTGTGTCCGACCCCCGTACATGCATGCTAGTCCCCGGCACCGACAGGCTCGCTCTCAGCGAACAAGTCGACCACCTCCGCTGCGGCCTTGGAGTGGGGATCACAAGGGAACAACCTCCGGGCACCGCCCGGTGTTCCCGGCGCGCCCGGTGTTCGCCACCAGCGAATTCGTGTCCTTTGTTGCCCGGTCAGGCACCGTTCCGAACGAACACTCCGAACCGGTGTCCACACTGTGAAACGGCCGGAATGCGGACGGTCCCGGCGCCTTCACAGGCACCGGGACCGAGCGAGTCCTGGGTAATTACTTGGCGTCGTTGTACGCCGCGCGCACCTCGGCCGAGATCCGGCCGCGCTCGCTGACCTCGTAGCCATTGTCCTTGGCCCACGCGCGGATGTCCGCGGAGTCGGTCGCCGACCGGCCCCGTCCCCGTGCGCGGCCGGCGCTGCCCCGGCGACCGGCGACCCGGCGACCGGCGCCGACGTATCCGGCCAGGGCGTCGCGCAACTTGGCGGCATTCTTCTTCGACAGATCGATCTCGTACGTCGAACCGTCCAGACCGAATGTCACGGTCTCGTCGGCCTTACCGCCGTCGAGATCGTCCTCGAGAACCACCTGAACCCTTTGCGCCATCGATGACAGTCCTTTCCGCGCCCGTCAACGGGCACAATCCCCCTGCCGATTTACTTGCAACCTGATTTGTACCGCACAAACCGGTTCCGTGTCATTCAACAGGCGGAATGGGAGGTAAGAATGTGACTAAACCCATCGCCGGATCCGATGCCGCGCATCCATCGTGACGATGGGTATTCATGTCACTCCGTGTACTTGTCACCGAAGAAATCGGACCCGGAGAATGGATATGACGGTTGGTTGTGCTATGCAACGGCCACCCGGATCCGATTCCCGATCACTCCGGCCGAAGCAGCGGGAACAGAATCGTCTCCCGGATCCCGGCCCCGGTGAACAACATCACCAACCGGTCCAGGCCCATCCCCAGACCACCGGCCGGCGGCATCCCGAACTCCATCGCGCGGAGGAAATCCTCGTCCAGTTCCATCGCCTCGGGATCACCGGCCGCAGCCAGCAACGACTGTGCTACCAGGCGTTCACGCTGGATCACCGGATCGTTCAGCTCCGAGTACGCCGGCGCCAACTCGACCCCGTTGATGATCAGGTCGAAAGCCTCGACCAATCCCTCGACCTGGCGGTGCGGCTTGGCCAGCGGCCGGACGGCGGCCGGATAGTCCTGCACGAAGGTGGGCTGGATCAAGGTGTGCTCGACCAGCTTCTCGTACAGCTCCAACGCGATGTCACCGGCATTCCAGCCCGGCTGCAACTCGACCTGGTGCTGTTCGGCCAGCTTCTTCAACACGGTCGCCTCGGTGGTCACGTCGACCTCTTCACCGACCGCCTCCGAGATCAGCTCGAAAACCGTCGCCTCCCGCCACGGCGCGGTCAGATCGATCTCCGAACCGTCACGTCCGGTCACCGTCGTGCGACCGACCGCCTCACCGGCATTCAGGATCAGATCACGCAGCAATGTCTTCATCGTGTTGTAGTCGCCGTAGGCCTGATATGCCTCGATCATCGAGAATTCCGCGGCATGAGTGGAGTCCAGGCCCTCGTTACGGAACGTCCGGCCGATCTCGTAGACCCGATCGACGCCGCCGATCATCGCTCGCTTGAGGTCCAGCTCGAGGGCGATCCGGAGCAGCATCTGCTGGTCGAAGGCATTCAGGTGGGTCCGGAACGGCCGGGCCGCGGCGCCACCGTTGGTCAGCTGCAGGACCGGCGTCTCGACCTCGATGAAGCCCTGCGCGTCGAAGGTGGACCGCAGCGACTTGAGCACGGCCGCCTTGGTGCGGACCATGTCCCGGGCCTCGGGGCGCACGATCAGGTCGACATAACGCAGCCGGACCCGCGACTCCTCGCTCAGCGGGGTGTGCTCGTTCGGCAGCGGCCGGAGCGTCTTGGCCGCCATCTGCCAGGCGGTCGCCTGCACCGACAGCTCACCGCGACGGCTGGTGATGACCTCGCCCTGGACGGCCAGCAGGTCGCCGATGTCGACCAGCGCCTTGAACCGGGCCAGCTCCTCCTCGCCGAGGTCGGCCAGCGAGAGCATCACCTGCAGTTCGGTGCCGTCACCCTCGCGGAGCCGGACGAAGCAGAGCTTGCCGGTGTTGCGCAGGAAGATCACCCGGCCGACCACGGCCACCTGCTCGCCGGTCCGGGTGTCGGGCTCCAGCTCCTGCGCGTCGTACCGGTCGCGGAGCTCCTTCAGCAGGTGCGTCCGCTCGACCGTGATCGGATAGGGCTGCACCCCCTCGGCCAGTAGCCGGTCACGCTTCTCCAGGCGGACCCGCATCTGCTCGGGCAGGTCGTCCTGCCCGCTGTCGGGGGTCACCGGGGTCTCGCGTGCATCAGTCATGCCCAAAGGCTAGTGACTGAGCACCTCCACAGCCGAATCCTTTGTCCACACCCTCTGCCGCACCAGCGGTACGCAGGCGACCAAGGCCGCGAGGGCGGCGAGCGCACCGGCGGTGATGAAGGTCGGCCGGGTGCCCAGCAGAGCGCCCGCCGCGCCTCCCAAGAGAAGAGCAAGCAGGCTGCAGGCACGGGCCGTACCACCGAGAGCAGCGATGACTCGTCCCCGCTTGTGTTCAGAGGTCCGGGTCACCAGCAGCGTGCTGACGGCTGCATTGAGCGCGCCGCTGGACAAGCCGATGGTCACCGCCCCGAGCGTCAGCACCACCACATCGCGGGCCAGGCCCATCAGGACGCAGGAGACCCCGATCCCGGCCATTCCCGCCAGTACGGCGAGCGCCCGGGCCCGGTCGCCGCTCAGCCGGCCGGTGATCCAGGCACCCGCGATCGCCCCGGCCCCCTGCGCCGCCAGCACCACGCCGTACCCGGTCGGCCCGAGCCCGATCTCGTCGGTGATCAGGAACACCTCGACCACGTTGACGGCCTCGCCGACCAGGATGAAGACCCACAGCGCCGGGACCAGGATCCGGAGCAGGTCGTCGGCGAAGATGCTCCGCAGTCCGGCCGTCATCGCGCCCCGCTCGCGGACCGCCCCCGGCTCCGGGCGGCGCCGGGTCCGCACCAGCCGGGCGACCACCGCGAGTCCGACGAAGGTCGCGGCGTCCACCAGCAGGGCCCCGCGCGGCGACCAGCCGACCAGTACGCCGCCCAGCCCCGACCCGGCGAGCGTGGCCACCCCGATCAGCGCCTGGCTGGTGCCGGTCGAGCGGCCCACCAGCTCTTCACCGACGATCCGGGGAATCAGGGCTCCCCAGGCCGGCCCGGCCACCGCCTGACCGAGTTGCAGTACGCCGACCAGCGCCAGCGTCGCGATCAGTCCGTGGGAGAAGGCGAGCCCGACTCCGGCGGCGGCCTGCAGCAAGGACGCCCAGACCAGCACCGTGCGGGAGTCGTAGCTGTCCACGATCCGGCCGGCGAACGGGATCATCAGCACCGTCGGCAGCGCGAACGCCAGCAGTAGGGCGGTGATCGCCGTGGCCCCGCCCCCGTCGCCCGAAACCCGCAGCATCAGGGCGACCAGGGCGATCGAGTCGCCGGCGTACGAAACCGCGCGGGCGGGCAGGACGAGGCGGATGTCGCGGAACGACCAGATCGAGATCTGAAGTGATTGCTTCATAGTTATGAAGTTAATGCTTCACATTCTCATTCGTCAAGAGAGCCGCTACGCTGTCGCCGTGGCCCCGAAGAAGAAGCGCGTGGTGCTGACCGATCCGCGGGCGATCCGCGCCCTGGCCCACCCGGCCCGGCAGCGGATCATCGACGAGCTGTACTCCGGCAAGGTGCTGACCGCGACCGAGTGCGCGGAGCTCGCCGGGCTGACCCCGTCGGCGACCAGCTACCACCTGCGAGCACTCTCGCGCTGGGGCATCATCGAGCGCGCCGACACCTCGGCGGACGGCCGGGAACGGCCCTGGCGGGCGCCCGCCCAGAGCCTGGTGATCTCGTCGCAGTCCACCGGCGCGGGCCGGCTGGCCAGCCAGGCGATGATGCGGGCGAACGTCGACCGGGTGATCGAGCAGTTCGTCGAGATGGCCGACGACGACCCGTGGGACGACCTGAGCCTGATGTCGCGGAGCCGCCTGTGGCTCACCAAGGCCGAGGCCGAACAGCTCGGCAAGGAGCTGTCCGAGGTCATCGAGCGCCATCGCCACGGCCGGACGATCACGAGCCATCCAGCTGGGACCCGGTCGGTGACGACGCTGCTGGCCGTAGTACCGGTAGGAAAGCCGCCGGAAGAGACCTGACTGTTAGCAACACGAACGCCTGCGCGGGCGTACCTTCGAAGTAAGAGGTACTCCGCCGCGTAGGTGATCGCATGCAGTCCTGGCTTCTGTGGTTGACCATCGCCGCCGCACTCGGCATCACCGAGTTGTTGACGGCCACGCTCGACCTGCTGCTGCTTGCCGTCGCCGCACTGGCCGCCGCCGGGGCTGCCGCGATCGGGTTGGGGATCGGCCTGCAGTTGCTGGCGTTCGCCGTCACCGCCGCCGCGATGATCACGCTCGTCCGGCCGATCGCGCGTGGCCGGCTCACCTCGCATCCCCAGTTGCGTACCGGGGTCGCGGCGCTGATCGGCCGGGAGGCCGTCGTACTGAGTGCCGTCGGCCGGGAGCCGGGGCGGGTCCGGATCGGCGGCGAGGAATGGACCGCGCGGTCCTACGATCCCGACCTGCTGATCCCGGCCGGGACCACTGTCGACGTCTTCGCAATCGAGGGCGCGACCGCCCTTGTCCATCCCCGGGAGGATCCATGGCCGAACTGATCGTCGGACTGGTCGTCGCGCTGCTGGCCGTCGTGCTGGTACTGCGTACGGTGCGGATCGTGCCGCAGGCCAGAGCCAGCAACGTCGAGCGCCTGGGCCGCTACCTGCGGACCCTGGAGCCCGGCCTGAACGTCGTCATCCCGTTCATCGACCGGCCGCGGGCCCTGATCGACCTGCGCGAACAGGTGGTCTCGTTCGAGCCGCGGTCGGTGATCACCGAGGACAACCTGGTCGTCGACATCGACACGGTGCTGTATTTCCAGGTCACGGATCCGCGCGCCGCGGCGTACGAGATCTTCAACTACATCCAGGCGATCGAGCAGCTGACCGTCACCACGCTCCGGAACGTGATCGGCAGTATGGACCTGGAGAAGACGCTGACCTCCCGCGAGCACATCAACTCGCAGCTGCGCGGCGTGCTCGACGAGGCGTCCGGCAAGTGGGGGATCCGCGTCAACCGGGTCGAGCTGAAGGCGATCGACCCGCCGCCGTCGATCAAGGAGTCGATGGAGAAGCAGATGCGCGCGAACCGGGAGAAGCGGGCCGTGATCCTTGCCGCCGAAGGGCAGCGGCAGGCCCGGATCCTGACCGCGGAGGGTGACCGGCAGGCGGCGATCCTGCGCGCGGAGGGGCAGGCGAAGGCGATCGACACGGTCTTCGAGGCGATCCACCGCAACGATCCGGACCCGAAACTGCTCGCCTACCAGTACTTGCAGATGCTGCCTGAGCTGGCCAAGGGGCCGGGCAACACGTTCTGGGTGATTCCGTCCGAGGTCACGTCGGCGCTACAGAACGTGACGAAGGCGTTCAACGGCACGAACCCTGAAATCTCCCCGGATTAACTGATTTGTGAGGTAACTGGTTGCGTGCGGATGCCAGGATGGAGGTATGGGGGCAACTATGCACGCGCTGGCCATCGCGATCCCGACCGGTGGGGTCGCGATCCTGGCGTATCTGGTGGTCGGACTCGTCATCGGCGTCGAGAGCATGGGGGTGCCGCTGCCGGGCGAGACGACGCTGATCGCGGCGGCCCTGCTGGCCTCGCAGGGCGAGGTGAACATCTACTTCGTGATCGGCTCGGCCGCGGCCGGCGCGATCATCGGTGACTCGGTCGGCTACTTCATCGGGCGCAAGGCGGGCCGCAGCCTGTTCGAGCGGCTCGGCCGCCGGTTCCACCACTTCTCCGAGGCCCGGATCGTGAAGGCGGAGAAGTACTTCCACAAGTACGGCGTGTGGACGGTCTTCTTCGGCCGGTTCGTGGCCCTGCTGCGGATCTTCGCCGGTCCGATGGCGGGCATGCTGCGGATGCCGTATCCGAAGTTCCTGGCGGCCAACGCGGCCGGCGGCATCGTCTGGTCGACCACGATCGGCGTGGTGGCGTACAAGGTCGGCGACAACGCGGACAAGATCTTCGGCGAGGTCTCGGTCTGGGCGCTGGTGGCGATCGCGGTCGTCGCCGTCGCGGCGTACGTGGTCTACAAGATCCGCCGCCGCCGGGCCGAGGTCGCGACCGGGCCGCTGCTGGCGGACGCAGTACCGGTGCCGAGTTCGCTGAAGAGCGAGGACTCCTCAGCGGACGCGTAGCACCATGCTCGGGGTCGCGTTGCCGTAGACCGGCGTGCCCTGGTACTGCGAACCGGGGACCAGGTAGCGGTAGGCGAACGTGCCTGGCCGGGTCGCCTTGAACGCGAGACTCGCCTGCCCGTTCTTGATCGGGGTCTGCTTGACGCTCGCCCAGGCCTTCCCGGTCCAGAACTGGAAGATGGCCTGCTGGTTCGCGATCGGACGGACCGTCACGACCGCGGTGACGACGTCGTTGCGGTTGCGGACGTTGCCCCCGGCGTACCCGGCGTTGGTGAGCTGGACCCGGCTCCGGCTGAGGGACGCACTGCTGGCGGATGGGGTCACGAGGAACCCGGCGCGGCTGGTGAGTGGGACATAGGCGCGGTAGTTCCGCGATCCCGCCGCCGTCACCCGGAGGTCGAACCATCCGCCGAGCTGGGTCACGCCGCGGCCGGCCTCGACCCACGGACCGCCCGGCCTGCTCTGCGCCTGCAACACCACCGGCAGCCCAGGCGCCGTTGTTTGTTGCTGGACGCAACTGCTGTCGGCGCAGCTGACCTGCTGCAGGACGGTCCGGCCGCGCAGCGTCATCTGGGTGCCGAACGTCCACAGCGACGGTGCGGCGATCGACGAGTAGCTGGTCCGGGCCGCGATCGCGCCGCCGGTGAGCGAGGTCCACTCGTTGGTCGCGCGGAGCTGGAAGAAGTACGGCGGCCGGAGGTTCTTCACCACCTGCCGGGTCGCGGTCGTCCCCGCCCCGAGGTCGCGGAACGGCTGCCCCGGCGTCCCGACGACCGGGACGTAGAGCTGGCTGTCGTGCGGTACGTCGAGCGGGTCGCCCGGCGAGAAGTCCGGCTCGGGCGGCGGCACCTTCCAGGTGACCACGACGTCCTTGCCACTCGGCACCGCCACCGCGTCGGCCGGCCGGAGCGGGCCGTCGGTGTCGAACATCGGCGACAACGCGGCCTTGCTGCTCACGCCGCCGATCGACGTACCGATCTCGACCGCGATCTTGTAGTTCCCGTCCGGCGGGAAGGCCGAGGTCGGGATCGCCCAGGTGTTCGGTTCGCTGGCCGGAAGATATTTCACGTACGACGGGCTGGTGCTCACCACGCCCTGGATCGTGATCCGGTTCGGGGCGTCGGAGTCCTTCCAGCTGACCTGGACCGCCTGCCGGGCCTTGTCCGACCAGCCGATCGTCACCCCGGTCGGCACCGGGTCGGACGAGCAGGCGGTCAGCGTGGACGCGCCGACCAGAAAAGCGAACGCAACGGCGACCACCTTGCGCATTGCGTCTCACCTACCCTCACAGCCGGACCGCACAGACCATACATAGTGCGGACAAGCGACTGGCTAGCAGTAGGGTCGAATCGTGATACTCGGACCCGCTGCCTGCCGGGACCATCTGGCCGCCGCGGACCACGCCTACCTGGCCACCACCGGCGAAGACCTCCGGCCGCACATCGTCCCGATCACCTTCGTCCTGACCGGCGACGAACTGATCTTCGCCATCGACCAGAAGCCGAAGTCGACCCGCGCCCTCCGCCGCCTGGCCAACATCGCCTGGAACCCTCGCGTCGCCGTCCTGGCCGACCACTACTCCCCCGACTGGACCCACCTCTGGTGGACCCGAGCCGACGGCCACGCGGTAGTCACCTCCACGGGCCCCTTAACGGCATTGGCCGCCAAGTACCCGCAGTACGAGGACAATCCCCCAGCCGGCCCGTTCGTCGCGATCACCATCGACACCTGGACCGGCTGGTCTTACAGCTAGGGATTGACCTTCAAGGTGAAGTTGGGGCTGTACGCCGCGGCGACCGACAACCCGTTGTAGGTCTGCGCAGGCACGTAGTACCGGTAGGTGAAGGTCCCCACGGTCGCAGCGCTCAGGTGGCCCGTCCCGCGGCCCGAGGTGAAGGGCACGTTGGCGACAGCTACCCAGGTCGTACCGTTCCAGCGCTGCAGGGATGCGGTGCCGGTGGAAGCGGGATTCACGGTCAGGGCGGCGTTGACGGGTGTGCTGCTGCGGAAGACCGTGGATGCGGCCAGTGACACCGTCGCCTTGAGCTGAGTTGTGGTCTTCACGACCGAGCTGTAGCCACCGAACCAACCGGTCTTGCTGAACGGGTCCTTGGAGTTGCTGACCGCGATCCGGTACTCACGCGTGCCCCGGCTCGGCACGGTGAACTGGTAGGTGTGATCGGTGAAGGCGTATCCGCCGACGCCGTACCAGGCGCTCGTCGCCGAGTTCCGCGCCTGCAGCGTGATCGTCGCGGAGTCGGGACCCGAGTAGGTCCCCTTGATCACGGTGTCCGTGCCGGCGATCACCCAGGTCGGGATCGACGTGGTGAAGCCGATCGGCTGGGCGTTGACCGGCTCACTCGAGACGTAGGTCCACTCGTTCAGTGCCCGCACCGTGAGGGCGTACGGCGGCTTGGGTCCGGTCACGGTCGCCGTGGTGCTCGTCGTCGGCTGCCCGACCAGCACCGGCGCCGCGTTCCCGACCCGGTACGCCGGCTGGTAGGTCGCCGGCAGGTCCACGTCCAGCGGGTCACCCGGAGTCGTGTCGTTGAAGACCGGCGTTCCCGCCTTCCAGGTCACCTGCAGCGTGCTGCTCCCGGACGGCTGGTAGGACTCGATGATCGGCGCCCCGGCATCGATCGTGTCGAACGGCACCGACAGCGCGACCGGGCTGGTCTCGCCTGCCGCGTCGCCGACCGACACCCCGACCTCTAGCTTGACTCCGACCAGCAGCAGGTCACCCTTCGGCAGGTCGATCGCATTCGGCGCGTCCGCGGCCACGGCCTTGATCAGCCCAAATCCGGTCGTCCCCGCCTTCCGCACGATCACCCGGTTGGGACGCGGCTCGTCCTCGGTCCACGTCACATGCACGAACTGATAGCTGTCGTCCTTCCAGCTGATCTGCACGTTGGTCGGCGCCGGGTCCGTCGGCTCAGCGGCCTGCGCGGGAACGACGACACCGGCCGACAACAAGCCGGCCATCAAAGCAACAAGAGAGAGCTTCTTCATAAGGGATTCCTAGGGTTCAGCGGACTGTGGTGATGGCGAACTGGTTGCTGTAGGCAGCGGCTACTGGGAGGTTTCGCCAGGTGCCCGCGGGGACGTAGTACCGGTAGACGGCGCGGCCGACGGTGGTGGCGCGGAGTTTGGCTTCGCCGTGGCCGCTGGCGTTGAGGGCCAGGGTGCCGATCGTGACCCACGTTTTGCCGTTCCACTGCTGGAAGGTGGTGGTGGCGCTGCGGTCCGGGCCCAGGTTCACGTAGATGGTGTTCGTCTGGCCGACCTTGATCTGGTCGGACATCGGCGACGCGGAGATGTGTTGCTGGACATTCATGGTGCCGGCTGCGCTGTAGCCGCCGAAGTACGCGGTGTCCTTGGTTGCCTGGTTTGCGACTGCCAGCCGGAACTGCCGGGTGCCCTGGAACGGGTTGAGCTGGAAGTAGATATTGCCGTTGGTCTGCGTGGTGCCGACCGTGTACCACGGACCGGTCGAGCTGTCCCGGGCCTGCAGAGTGGCCTGCCGGGTGCTGGAGGTGGCGGCCACCGTCCCGCTGATGATGGCGGCGTTGTAGGCATCGAGCCAGGTCGGGATGCTGGCCTTGACGTCGCTCGGATAGACCGCGACCTGCGCACCTGCCGCCGCGGTGGACCACTCGTTGGTCGCCGAGACGTAGAAGGTGAAGCGCTCGGCGGGACCGGCGAAGCTCAACTCCTTGGCCGTGATGGGCGCGCCCAGGTCTACGGTGCCGCCGTCGCTCACCCGCGAGTAGCGCGGTTGGTAGCGCACGGCAACTGTCTGGTCCAGCGGGTCGTTCGGGGTGGTGTCGGCCGCGGCGAGCTCGCCGCCGGACCACTTCACCTGAAGTCCGTTCGTGCCCGACATCGCGAAGGAGCCCAGCGTCACCGGGGCCGGTCCGAGGGTGTCGAACGGCGCCGACAGCGCGACCGGGCTGGTGGCCTCGTCCTCCGGCGTACCGGCGGTCACGCCGATCTCCTTGGCCAGCGTGGCCGTGCCGCGGCGCAGTAGCGACACCGGTACGTCGAGTTCGTTGGGCGCATCGGCAGCCAGGTGAGTGATCCGGTAGCGCGTGTCCTGACCGACCACCCGGTGGAACAGCACGTTCGGCTGCGGGGTCGCCTCGTCCCAGGTGAGGTGCACATACGTCAGGGAGCTGTCTTTCCAGCTGATCCTGACGTTGGTGGGCGCGGGCTCGGCGGCGGAGGCTACCGAGGGCGCGGCGAGGCCGGCCGCGAGGAGGGCAGCGGGCAGGGCGGTGGCGATGAGCTTCATGAGGATCCCCAGGAGAAGAGGGCCCGTGTTCCCCCACTGGCCCTGACTGAGGCATTCTGCAGGATAGAAGGGCTGGGCACCAAGAAATTGCACGTTGCTGCAAAACAGGGGGTATCACCATGGCATTCATCAGTACGCCGGACGCCGACGACGCGTTCCTCGAGGAGAACCGGCTACCGGCCGGCCACATCCCGAATTTCGTCCGGACCTTCTCGGCAAGACCAGCAGTCTTCGAGGCCTGGAAGCAACTCAACGGCGCAATCAAGGCCTCAATGGACCTCCGCCGCTACGAACTGGCAACCCTGGCCGCAGCCACCGCCCTGAAATCCAGCTACTGCAGCCTCGCCCACGGCCAGGTCCTCGCCGAAAAGTTCTTCACCCCCGAGGAAGTAGCCGCCCTGACCACCACCCCACCCGCCGACCCAGTCGACCGCGCCGTCATGTCCTTCGCCCGCAAGGTAGCTCTCAGCGCCGACCAGGTCACCCAAACAGACGTCGACAACCTGAAAGCCCTAGGACTCTCCGACGAAGACGTCCTAGACATCTCCCTGGCAGCCGCAGCAAGATGCTTCTTCTCCAAAACCCTGGACGCCACCGGCACCACCCCGGACCCGGCCTACCGCGACCTACTACCACCAGAACTGGTCGCTGCGCTGACGGTCGGCCGGCAGATCTGAGTTACTCCGGTTTGTTGTGGTTGTTGATGGTGTAGGGGGAGGTGATGCCTTCGTACATCAGGTGGGTTACCAGGCCTTGGGTGGCGTGCGGGAGGTTGTGGCAGTGGTCCATCCAGATGCCTGGGTTGTCGGCCAGGAAGGCGATTTCGTAGGTTTCGCCGTCTTCGACGTTGAGGGAGTCGACGCGCCAGGGGCTGCCGGTGGCGGCAACGCCATTCCGGCTGAGGACGTAGATGTGGTGGCCGTGCAGGTGCATGGGGTGGACCTGGCCGCTGGTGTTCTTCACGGTCATCCGGACGATGTCGCCCTGGGCAACCATGAACATCGGTACGTCGGGGTACTGGTGGCCGTTGATGGTCCACCACAGGCCGGGCCGGCCGTTGAAGAAGCCGAGCCGGCGGCCGATCGAGTAGTCGAAATGCCGATCAGCATGCGAGGGATCGAAGGGCAGCGGTGCCGACACCCCATAGGACAGCAGGTCGACCCGTTCACTAGGCGCACTCCCTGACGGAGCATCGCCGGATCCCACCACCAGCGTGGTCGGTCCACCGCCGAGGCCGACGCGCACCGCAGTACCGGCAGTGAACTCGATGTCGACTCGTCCACCGGCCGTGACCAGGACCGCCTTTCCCTCAACAGTCGACGGTGAGTGAACCTCGAAGCCGTCCACCGCGACCACCTTGTACGCCGCCCCGTCGACCCACGCATTCATCGGCCCGTTGTCGGTGTTGATCAAGCGCACCCGGACGACGGACCCGGCCGCAACCTCCGTACGACGCTCGCCGTACCCACCGTTGACCGTCCGGATCTTGTCGTAGGTATGCACCGCAGCCACGACATCCCTTGCCTGCAAGGCGATCCGCGGCACCACCACCAAAGCACCGAACAGCCCGTCCCGCACCTGCACATGCGACTGCTGATGCGAGTGATACCAATACGTCCCGACATCCCGTACGACGAAGCGATAGACGAACGTCTTCCCCGGCATCACCGCGTCCTGCGTGACCCCGGCGACCCCGTCCTCGGCCGCCGGTACGTCGACCCCGTGCCAGTGCAGCGTGATCCCGTCCGGCACCGACTCGTTGACCAGCGTCACCTCGACCAGATCACCTTGCTTGGCACGGATCTCCGGTCCGGGCGAGGTGTGGTTGAGCGTGTAGCCGGCGAACGAACTCCGCCCGGCGATGTCGAACCGTTCCTTCCGCGCGACCAGGCGCACGACGACATCGGCCGGTCCGTCGGCAGGACCGGTCAACGTCGCGAGATCGCGCCCGTGCCCTGCATGCTCCGCCGGCATCGCGGGACCGCCACCGAGGTCGGCGTACCCCATCGCCATCGGCGACAGGTCGCCCGGCAACAGGCTCCGCTGCCAGAAGAACACAAGCGGCGCCAGCACGACCACCGTTGCGGCGGCCGCGATCAACCCACGGCGCCGCACTAAGGAGTGACCCCCGCAGTACTAGTTGCCTCAGGCACCTTCATCTGCGCGGCCGCCCGCCGGCCCGCGATCGCCGCCACAGCGAGCAGCGCGAAGGCGTTCAGCCCGTGCAGCGCACCGACCGCCGGTACGCCGAAGGACACGAACGCCAGCGTGATCTGCAACGCCACCAGCCCCAACACGATCGCCGCCCACTTCACCCCACCGGCGATATGCGCGAAGAACGAGACGATCAGCAGCGCGATCGCCAGCAACGGGATCACCATCATCCCGATCTGCCCGTGCAGCGTGTGCCCGATGTTGCCTTCGTAGTTCTTGTCGATCACCAGACCGTCGTCCATGTCCTTGATCGCTGTGAACCAGCCCAGCGCGATGAACATCGCCTGCAGCACTACTCCGGCCGCCACCAGCATGGCCAGTACCCGATACGTCGCTTTCATGATCCTCCCCCGGACCGGGCGACCCGCCCCCTTGCGACGTCGCTGACCTCATGGTGAACCCGGCGCGGTCCACAAAACAAGAGGCCGAGTGGTCACCCAGAGTGATTGCGCGTGTGGGCGTGATGCAGCCCCAGCAGCGGCAGGAAGGGCTCCTGCGAAGTGATCGTCTGCGACTCGTCGACGACCAGAGGTGCCAGCGCTCCGGTCGCCACCACGGGTGCCGGCCCCAGATCGGCGAGGATCCGGGTCACGAGCCCGTCGACCAGCGACGCGAAACCGAAGATCGCCCCGGACTGCAGAGCCTCGACGGTGTTCTTCGCAACCACCGAACGCGGCCGCGTCAGCTCCACCCGGCGAAGCTGAGCCGCCGCAGCGCCGAGGGCATCGACGGAGGTCTCGATCCCAGGCGCAATCGCACCGCCGATGAAGGCCCCGGCCGCATTCACCACATCGACCGTCGTCGCAGTACCGAAGTCGACGATCACACACGGAGCGCCGTACAGGTGTACTGCGGCCAGCGCGTTCGCGATCCGATCCGTGCCGACCTCGCGCGGGTTGTCGACCAGCACCGGCAGGCCGGTCTTCACCCCGGGCTCGACGACGACACTCGGCAGGTCGGGGTAGTACCGCGCCACCAGGTCTCGCAGCTCGTGCAACACACTCGGCACGGCCGAACAGACCGCGACACCGGTCACCGGCGACTCCCCCGCCAGCAATCCGCCGAGCAGTACGGCCCACTCGTCCGCCGTACGGCGTGAGTCGGTGCCGACCCACCAGTGCCGCTTGACCGTCCCGTCGAGGACCAGGCCGACCAGGGTCCGGGTGTTCTCGACGGCGACCGCGAGCAGCATCAGGATCCCTGCAGGTCCATCGCGATGTCGAGCACCGGCGCCGAGTGCGTGAGCGCCCCGACCGCGAGGAAGTCGACCCCGGTCTCGGCGACCTCCCGGGCGCTGTCGAGCGTCAGGCCGCCGGAAGCCTCCAGCCGGGCCCGCCCAGCAACCTGGGCGACGGCTTCCCGCAGCAACGGCACGTCCATGTTGTCGAGCAGGATCAGCTCGGCACCCGCCTCGACCGCGATCACCGCGTCCTCGATCGTGTCCACCTCGACCTCGATCGAGATCTCCGGATACGCCTTGCGGACCAGCCGGAACGCCTCGGCGACCCCGCCGGCGGCGATCACGTGGTTGTCCTTGATCAGGGCCGCGTCCGACAGAGCCATCCGGTGGTTCTTCCCGCCACCACACCGTACGGCGTACTTCTCCAGCGTCCGCAGCAGCGGCATCGTCTTGCGGGTGTCCCGGATGACCGCGCCGGTGCCCTCGACCGCGTCGACCCAGCGCCGGGTCAGCGTGGCGACGCCGGAGAGGTGGCAGAGCAGGTTGAGCGTCGTACGCTCGGCCGTCAGCAGCTGCTGAGTCTTGCCGCGCACCGTCATCAGGACGTCGCCGGTCTTCACCGCGGCACCGTCGACGACGGAGTGCTCGAGCTCCACCTCGTCCTTGCCCGCGACCAGCCGGACCACCAGTTCGGCGACCTCCAGGCCGGCCACGACGCCGTCGGCCCGGGCCACGAACTCCGCCACCGAGACCTGGTCCGCCTCGACGGTCGCCGTCGTGGTGACGTCGACTCCCCCCGCCAGGTCCTCCTCGATGGTGGCCCGGACGAGGTCCTCGACCCATTGCCTGTCGAGCGTGTCATCCATACCGCTACTTCCCCTCCGATGGCAGTGGCACGAAAGTCGCGCCGGGCCGGCTCGAGGCACCCTCGGCGGCCAATGTCAGGTCCAGATTGCCTGACCAGTGTCTCGTCGTCGCGATCCGGGTGGTCCTCACGCCAGTGCGAGCCGCGGCTCTCCTCGCGCGTGGTGGCCGCCGCGATCAGGGCGGACGCGACCGTCACCAGGTTGGTCGCCTCCCAGCCAGGCGTCCCGGGCTCGCCGGCCGGCTGCTCGATCAGCTTCTCCAGCGCGGTCCCGGCCTCGGCCAGTCCATGAGCGCTTCGGATCACTCCGGCGCCGACCGTCATCACCCGCTGCATCTCCGGTACGACGTCCGCGTCCACCAGGCCGGGCACGCGCCGGTCGACCGCCGGTTCGCGCAGGGCCGGCATTTCGGACGCCAGCGAGTCGGCGATCCGGCGGGCGAAGACCAGGCCCTCCAGCAGCGAGTTCGAGGCGAGCCGGTTCGCACCGTGTACGCCGGTGCAGGCGACCTCGCCACAGGCGTACAGCCCGGGCACGGAGGTCTGCCCCTGCAGATCGGTCCAGACGCCGCCGGAGGAGTAGTGGCAAGCCGGCGCGACCGGGATCAGTTCGCGCACCGGGTCGATACCGTGCGAGCGGCAGGACGCCAGGATCGTCGGGAACCGCACCCGCCACTTCTCGTCCCCGAAGTGCCGCGCGTCCAGGAACATGTGATCCTTGCCGGAGGCAAGCATCTGGCGCATGATCGCCTTCGCCACGATGTCGCGCGGCGCCAGGTCGGCGAGCTCGTGCTGCCCCTGCATGAACCGCTTGCCTTCGTGGTCGACCAGGAAAGCGCCCTCGCCGCGGACAGCCTCGGACACCAACGGCTGCTGGCCTTTCGCGCCCTTCCCCAGCCACAACACGGTCGGGTGGAACTGGATGAACTCCAGATCGCGCACCTTCGCCCCGGCCCGCAACGCGAGCGCCATCCCGTCGCCGGTCGAGACGCTCGGATTCGTCGTCGCGGCGTACAGCTGCCCGAGCCCACCCGAAGCCAGGATCGACCGCGCGGCTGCGGATCGCGCCGACGCCGTCCAGCTGTCCTTCGCCCATCACGTGCAGCGTGACGCCGCAGACCGCGCCGTCGGCAGAGGTCAGCAGGTCGAGCACCAGCGCGTGCTCGATGATCCGGATGTCCGGCGCCCGCTTCACCGCGGCGACCAGCGCACGCTCGATCTCCGCGCCGGTCGCGTCGCCGCCGGCATGCGCGATCCGGTTGCGGTGATGGCCGCCCTCGCGGGTCAGCGACAGGTCGCCGGCGGCATCACTGTCGAACCGGCACCCAGCTCGATCAGATCCCGTACGGCGTCCGGTCCCTTCGGTCACCAGAGCCCGTACGGCGGCCGGATCGCTGAGAGCCCGGCCCCGGCGACGAGGGTGTCCTGCAGATGGTCCTCCGGCGAGTCACCCGGGCCCGAGCGCTGCCGCGATCCCGCCCTGCGCCCACTGCGTCGAGCCGGAGGCGACGACATCCTTGGTCACCACCAGTACGGAGCCGAGCTCGCGAGCCTCGAGGGCGGCGGTCAGCCCCGCGATCCCCGAGCCGATCACCACCACGTCGACCGTGTCGGTCCAGCCGGGTTCGGGCGCAGCCAGCCGTTGCGGCACGGCAGGAGCAGTCATCCCGCGACGGTATCAATCGATTTCATCGGAGGGTGATGGAAATGTTGTCAATGAGACGAGTGCTACCTACCCGAGCGGCGATCAGCATCCGGGCCTCGCCCGGACCGATCACCGGGCCCAGATCGGGGGCCCGCAGCGCGAGGTAGTCGATCTTCACCGACGGAACGGCTTCCATCTCGGCGTGAGCGGCAGCCAGTACCGCATCCGGCCCGTTCATCCCTGCCTTCGCGCCCGCGGTCAGTGCCCGATAGAGCACCAGTGCCTCGTCACGCTCGGTCTCGTCGAGGTAGCGGTTGCGTGAGGACAGCGCGAGCCCGTCCGGCTCGCGAACGGTCTGCACCGGCACGATGTCGACGTCCATGTCCAGGTCGCAGACCATCTCCCGGATCAGCGTCAGCTGCTGGTAGTCCTTCTCGCCGAACAGCGCCAGATCCGGCGAGGTCAGGTGCAGCATCTTCGACACCACGGTCAGTACGCCGGCGAAGTGGCCCGGCCGGACCATGCCCTCGAGCTCGTCGGCCAGCGGCCCGGGGTGCACGGTGATCGACGGCTCGTTCGGGTAGAGCTCGTCGCGGGACGGGTTGAAGACCAGGTCGACGCCCTCGTTCTTGGCGATCGCCAGGTCGCTGGCCAGCGTGCGCGGATACCGGTCGAAGTCCTCGGTCGGCCCGAACTGCAAGGGATTCACGAAGATCGTCAGCACCACGCTGCCGTCCGGCCCGACCCGCTCGCGCGCCTCGGCGAGCAACGCGGCATGCCCTTCGTGCAGCGCGCCCATCGTCATCACGACCGCCCGTGGCCGGATCGCCGCGGCCGCCCGCAGCTCGGCCTTCGTCTGGGTGAGTCTCATCGCGGTGCCTCCCCTGTCCGATCCCGCTCCAGCACCTCGACAGAACCGCTCGGCCGTCGCCGCGTCCAACCGTCCGTCCGCGGCCGCCCGTTCCACCGTCGCCCGGGCCAGCTCGGCGTAGGTGCTCGCCGTACGGCCCCGCAGAACGGCCAGATGCGCCTGCACCGTCTCGACGTCGCCGCGCGCGATCGGCCCGGTGAGCGCATCATGACCGGACCGCAGCGTGTTGTCGAGAGTTGCGGACAGCAGCGGCCGAAGTGTGGCCGCCGGGTCCTCGATCCCGGCAGTACGTAGTACGTCGAGGGCCTGGCTGACCAGCGTGGCCAGGTGGTTCGCGCCGTGCACCAGACCTGCGTGGTAGAGCGCGCGCTGCTCCTCGGCGACCCACTGCACGCTCGGCGCCGAGGCCCTTCACCAGCCGCTCGACGCAGCGGCCCGATCCGGTGCCGTCGCGGTGAACACGACGTCCGGCCAGGTCGCGGGTGCGCCGGTGAAGGTCATCGGCGGGTGCAACGCGACGGGGGTCGCCGCGATCCCCTGTAGTACGGCAAGTGCCGTGGGCGCCGGACAGGTGGACGGCGTACTGGTCCTCGGTGAGCGGCAACGCGGCAGCGACGGTCGCGATCGCGTCGTCCGGTACGGCGAGCAGCACGACGTCGGCGCGGCGCGTCACCTCGTCCGGGGTGCAGCACGGGGACGTGCGGAAGAAGTCGCGCGGCGCGGTCGAGTGACGCGCGCGAGCGAGCGCTGACCCCGGTGACGGGATATCCGGCCGACGCCAAGGCTGCTCCCAAGGCGCCACCGGCCCGGCCGGAGCCGATGATGCCGATGCGTTCCATGTCCACTCTCTACGTTCCAGTCCCTCTCGGGTACCAGACGATTCGTGCGGTCGGGACAACCCTAAGGCCCGGTACGGCTCGGGGCACTGACGTGCTCGGTCACAACTGGTGGGAGCATGGGCCGGTGAGCGACAGCAGACCCCTGGGCTGCGCGCGACCGGGCTGACGGCGATCCTGATCGCCGTCCCGGAACTCGCCGCATTCACGGACCGGTGGCGGTCCGTGTCGTACTCCTCGGCGCGACCGACCATGGCGCTGAGTGAGCTGATCCCACCGCACGTGACCGTGCTCGTGCCCTGGCTTCAGGACCCGAAGCCCGACGAGGTGCGCCGGCTCGAGGAAGCGCTGGCCGCGATCCAGCCGTTCGACCTCAGCTTCTCCACCGCCGGGCAGTTCCCGAACGGAACGACGTGGTTGCGGCCGGAGCCGTTCGACCAGGTCACCGACCTGATCCGGACCGTCCTCGCCACGTTCCCCGAGTGCCCGCCGTACGGCGGTGAGCATCCCGGATCCGCACCCGCACCTGACGATCTCGTCGTCCGCCCAGGGCGGCGCGCGGTGCTCGCCGAGGCCGAGGCCGCGCTGGCCGCCGAGGAGGTGCCGCGCGTCCGCCTCGACGACCTGACCATCTGGCGCGAGGGCGACGACGGCGTCTGGCAGCTCACCGGCTCGGTCCCGCTCGGCGGCGACGGGACCGATGAGGTTCCGGCAGGCCTGGGACGACGCGCTCTGTACGGCCCGGACGGGTTCTACCGCCGCGAGCGACCCGCCCAGCCACTTCCGTACTTCGGTGCACGCGTCCGCGCTGTTCGGTCAGGCGATCGCGAGGCTGGCCTCGGCGGCCGGGGCCTCCCAGGTCGTCGACATCGGCGCGGGCTCGGGCGAACTCGGCCGGGTCCTGCGTGCCGAGGGTCTCGACGTCCTGGACATCGAGCTCGACGACGAACTGCCCTCCGTGCTCACCGGGCTGGTGATCGCGAACGAGTGGCTCGACAACGTTCCCTGCGAACTCGCCGAGCTCGACGACGACGGCACACCGCGCTACCTGCAGCACGATCTCACCCTGGGCGACGTTGTCGAGGGCAACGACCTGGACTGGCTCTCGACCTGGTGGCCGCTGACCGAACCGGGCGACCGGGCCGAGATCGGCCCGGCCCGGGACGAGGCCTGGTCGGACGTCGTCGGGCGGCTCGACAAGGGTCTGGCCGTCGCGATCGACTACGGGCATCTGCGGGCCGGGCGCCCGGCGTACGGGACTCTGACCGGTTTCCGCGACGGTCGTGAGTGCTCTCCGGTGCCGGACGGCTCCTGCGACATCACTGCCCATGTCGCGCTGGACTCGCTGGCCGCTGTGGTTCCTGGTGGCACAGTCATCAGCCAGCGCGAGGCGCTGCAGGCGCTGGGGATCACGGCCGCGCGCCCGGCGTACGAGCTGCTCTCAGACGGATCCGCTGCGCTACCTGGCCGAGCTGTCCACTACAGGCGAGGCCGCCGAACTGCTGGATCCCGGCGGCCTCGGAGCGTTCGGCTGGGTGCTACCCCGGTCAGATGTGTTCTTGTGAGCTCTGCGGCTCCGTAGTACGGCGTGCTTCTCGTGCTCTGTCGGCCTGGGCTTCCACTAGCTGTGCTGCTTCGGCCAGGTCTCGGTGGAGCGCTACTGCGTCGGTCGGGCCCTGTGGGGTGTCCACGTGGACGTTGGCGAGGCCTAGGCGACGCTGGATGGGTCCCTGCTGCAGGCGGACCGACTGGGTCTTGTGGTGCAGCACGATCGACGTACGGCGGCTCACCCAGCCCTTGGTGGTCACCAGTACCTGGCCGTCGACGCCGTACGCGAGGTAGCGCCAGCCGACCGGCCGCAGCCACTTCGAACGCTCGGGTGCACGGTGCATCTCGATCAACTGCAGGTCTGTGCCAGGCAGGACCCGCCGGAGCACCTCCGCTACCTCGCCGCGCTCGCCGACGGGCAGCAGCTGGGCGCCCTCGTGTTCGTCCTCGCCGTCGGACTTGGAGCCGGCAACACCTGCGATGTCCAGGTCGACTCGCGACCAGCCGATGCAGCCGCCAGATCAGCGGCTCGGTGATCAGCAGGCCCTGCACGCGCCCCGGCGGGACGGTCTGCCGCTGTACGTCGAACAGGCCGCGCTTGGTCCGCAGGCCGTCATGCGTCTCCGAGCAGGGTGAACCCGTGGTTGCCGACGACCTGCTTCCAGATCGGCTGCACGACACCGAGCAACAGCGGCAGACCGGCGAACAGACCGACGTGGAACTCCAGCACCATGGTCGTCGCACGATCAGCCAGATCAGACGCGGCAGCACTACCGAGCACTGTCGACGACAGCAGCGTCGCACCGAGCAGGCGCCCGGTCGGGACGACCAGCAGCGGCGGCGGCTCGACCTCTTGGCTGGACTGCTGCTCCCGCTCGGCCTCGCCCTTGGCCCGGAACAGCAGAATGCCCCGGAGCTTGGTGGCCTCGTCGTCGGTGAAGTAGCTCAGCTTGCCGTCGTTCTTGCCGCCGCCGGCGACGTCCATCCGCAGCTCGGCCATCCCGAACAGCCTGGCCACGAACGGCTGCGCGACGTCGATCGTCTGGATCCGGTCGAACCGGATGATCCTGGTACGCCGGAACAGGAACCCGCTGTCCACCCGGATCGCGTCGTCGGTCAGCTGCCACTTGGTGAACCACCACGACAGCGCGCCGAGCAGGATGCCGCCGACCAGTACGGCGACCAGGCCGATCCCGGCGATCTTCAGGTTGCTGCGCAGGCCTTCGTTGTTGGCCATCGCGAACGCCGCGACGACGAAGTACCCCCAGCCTTTGACGAACGGGGTGAGCGGGTGGAGCCGGTCGCCCGTCTTCTCGACGACCGGCAGCTGCTGGGTCTGGTGACCGGCTCGGTCACAGGCCCCACGCCTGGGCCTGGCCGAGGGCGGACAGGCGGTCGCGCAGCCGGCCGCCTCGTCAGGGTGCAGGCCGGGGATCTTCGCGTCGGTGGCCGGCGTCGCGGTGTGCAGCTCGACCGTCGCCATCCCGAACGCCCGCTCCAGCGGTCCGGCCGCGACGTCGACGAACTGCATCCGCCCGTACGGGACGACGACCAGCTCGCGGAACATCACCCCATGGCTGACCAGCAGCTCGTCCTTGCGCTCGGCGTACTTCCAGGACCGCTGGTTGCGGCCGATCAGGACCCAGGACCAGCCGAAAGCCAGCCCGGCGACGACGAGCGCGCAGTACGCCGTACAGCCAGCCCACGGTCAGCCCGAGGACGACCAGCCCGGCGATCGCCAGCAGCCCGAGCGTGATCGCCGCGTTCAGCCTGCGCACCGCGGCAAGATTCGGCGAGACCGGCGTCCAGCTGACATCCGAAGGTGCGAAGAGGTCGTCCACGGACTAAGCCTGTCACGATAGGGGTCATGAGTGTGGAACGAGTGGTCGGTATCGGCGCGGGTGCGACTGGGTTCGAGCGCGGCGGTACCGGTGCCGGCTCCGAGCTGCCGACCACCGACATGGTGCTCAACATCGGCCCGCAGCACCCCGCGACGCACGGCGTACTGCGGCTGCGGCTCACCCTCGACGGCGAGCGGATCCTCGCACTGCGAACCGATCGTCGGCTACATGCACCGCGGCGCCGAGAAGCTCTTCGAGGTCCGCGACTACCGGCAGATCCTCGTGCTGGCGAACCGGCACGACTGGCTTTCCGCCTTCTCCAACGAGCTCGGCGTCGTGATCGCCGTCGAACGGATGATGGGCCTCGAGGTACCGGTCCGGGCTGTCTGGCTGCGGACGCTGCTCGCCGAGCTGAACCGGATCCTGAACCACCTGATGTTCCTCGGCTCGTACCCGCTCGAGCTCGGCGCGATCACGCCGGTCTTCTACGCGTTCCGCGAGCGGGAGACGATCCAGGCGGTGATGGAGGAACTCTCCGGCGGCCGGATGCACTACATGTTCAACCGGGTCGGCGGGCTGAAGGAAGACATCCCGCACGGCTGGCTGGAGCGCGCCGGGGCCGCGTCTTCCGCCGTACGGCGGCGGCTCCCGGACATCGAGAACCTTATCCTCGGCAACGAGATCTTCCGCGCCCGGACCGTCGGCATCGGCCGGCTCTCCCCCGAACTGATCGCGGCGTACGGCGTCTCCGGCCCGATCGCCCGCGCCTCCGGGGTCGACGCCGACCTCCGCCGCGACGAGCCGTACCTCGCCTACGCCGAACTCGCCCAGGACGGCGTACTGCGCGTCGTCACCCGCACCGAAGGCGACTGCTTCGCCCGCTTCTCGCTCCTCCTCGAACAGGTCAAGGTCTCCCTGGACCTGGTCGACGCCTGCCTGGACCGCCTCCGCACTCTTCCCGCGGGCCCGGTCAGCGCCCGCCTCCCCAAGATCCTCAAGGTCCCCGAAGGCCAGACCTACACCTGGACCGAGAACCCCCTGGGCATCAACGGCTACTACCTCGTCTCCCGAGGCGACAAAACCCCCTGGCGCCTGAAACTCCGCTCCGCCAGCTTCAACAACATCTCAGTCCTCCCCGAGATGCTCCCCACCACCACAGTCCCCGACATGATCGCCATCCTCGGCAGCATGTTCTTCGTAGTAGGCGACATCGACAAATAGCCCCACCCCCGCCGGACTCCTACGTTCGCCCGGCTCCCCACCCCCCAGCTCCGGGGCTCCTGCGTCGCGCCTACGCTGCCTTTGTCCAAGCAGGTCGCGACAACCGGGGATCCGCCTGCAGGATCACTCATCTCGTGGAAGACGGCTGCTGACTGACGCCATCCCCGAACCGACAGTCAGCTCGCCAACCGCCCGGCGATCTGTGCCTGCTCGTGTTCGAACGCCGGCGCCATCTGATCGATCTGCTTCTTCGTCTGCCCCTGCCGCGCAGCAAACTCGGCCCATCGCGAGGTGACAGCGACCACCTCCCGCAGGACACCCACGGCTTCAGGAGCGCTCAGCCGGAACATGTCGGCGACCTCGAGAGCAAGCTCGATAGACGCTTCGGTGTCCGTCTCGTTGACGGCCGTCGAGAGATACTTGGCACCCGGCGACGGGTCGGGATTGAGGTCGAACGCCGGCGAGAGCATCCAGGAGCTCAGTTGCCGGCGAAGGAATCCATGGTTCCGCAGGTGATCGTCCACATTCGAGATCAGGATCGTGAACACGATCCTCCGCCAGAGCTGATGCAACTCCAGGGTCGCCGCTGCCGAATACTCCTCGATCGCGGACCCGATCTCCAGATAGCTGCCGGTATCACCGTCGCGAGCCTCGAGCATCGTCATCGCACTGGCGTAGCCGATCCGCGTCCGACCGGCCCGGTCGAAGCGATCTATCACGTGGACATCCCGGCCGGCGATCTTCAGCAGGCTGGAGCGCGGGACGGCTATCCCCGCGGCATCGGCCAGCTCGAAGGCGATCTTCTCCCAAGCCATCACATTCCACTGATCGGACCTGCTGGGAAACTTGGCGATGGCGATCCTGCCGTCGTCGGTTCGGACATGCGCCTTGGGCCGCGCACCACCCAGCGAGCTTCCGGCGCGGAGAAGCCGCCGCAGCCCGGCCAGATCCTCGTCATCGTTCTCGGTCTGCTCAGCGAGATCGAGCAGTTCCGGCAACTCCGTCAGCGCCGGTACGCCGGTGACGTCGTCGGCAAGGAACCTCTCCGTTCCACTGATCGCGAACCGGATCGCCCCCTGCCGTAGGTCATCGCGTACGCCGAGGAGGTAACTGAACTCGCTCAGCGTGCGCGGAGTCGACCCGACCTCCTTCGCACGTCGACGCTCCGCCTTGCTGATCAGCACCTTGCCCCATCGATCCGGCGAGCTGTCGGCGAACGAGTGGAACATCGCAGTACCGACGGCAGTGTGTTGAGCGCCGGAGACTCTCGGCAGCGCGGGCTCGAGGTCGTAGGCACGAGGATTCGCCAGATAGGCGGCGTCGTACAGGAAGGTGGCCGACTCCGCGCCACGGCCGTAGTGGGAAACCAGTTGGCCTGCGCGGACGTCCGCGCCGCTGAGTTGAACGTAGACATCGACCTTCGACGGCAGCGGCTCACCGCTCGCCGCGACCGTCCCAGCGGCCTGCACCTGGTTCTGCGACCTAGCCAAGGTCGTCTTCCCGAGTCGACGGTGGGCGGACCCGCAGCGGTAGTTCCTCGTCAGCCCTCAGACGGCCGACATCGGTCGTGTAGGGGTCAAGGGCGTCGACGATGACGTCCAGTACGCCCAGAGCTCGCGCAACGCGCAGGGTGTTCTCCAGGCTGGCGCCGCTCCCTGCTTCCAGCCGGCTGAGAGTCGTCCGGGAGATACCGGCACGATCCGCGACCTGCTCGGCGGTCAGTCGCTGCAGCCGGCGCCAGGTCGCAAGATGTGCGCCGACGTCCGCCAGCGCCCTCGCGACTGGACGAGGCGGCGACTTGCCTTTCTCCGGCATCTCAACCTCAGGGGATAAGGTCCACTATTTGGCACGTTAAGTCAGTTAACGTTCCAAATATAGAACATTATCGCCCGACCGGAGCAAGACTCAGGAGGCGGCGAGGCCGCGGAGCTTCAGGTCTACGACGGTGGGGGCGTCGGCGTGGGAGTGTTTGTCGCCGGCGGCTACGACGGTGGCGACTTCCTCGTCGATCTTGTCGAGGCGTTCGTCGATGCGGTCGAGGCGGCGTTGCATGAGGTCGACGAACTCGGCGTTCTCGACGACTCGGGCGTTGGTGATGCGGGAGTACTCCTGGGCTACCTGGGCGCGGTCGTCGGAGTGGGCCAGGCGCTCGACCAGGAGCTGGTGGCGGATCAGGATCGAGGTGCCGATGGCGACCAGGACGGCGCCGACGGCGGCGGCGCGCAGGATCCACTGGTTCTGGGAGAACAGGGCGATCGCGACGCCCACGCAGATGACCACCAACAGCGCGTTGGCGACCGTGAGAACGGTGGTCCTGGTTCGACGGCGGCTACCCCTTGACCCCATGGACCGACATGTTAGGGGGTGTCCTCGGGGTCATCGGGGATACGACACGCCCGTTCGAGAAGCAATCCGGCCGTGACGACCAGCACTGAGATCACCGCCGCGATACCGGCTGTGATCACCCGGGTCCGGGGGCCCGAGGAACTCACCGCGTCCAGGAAGGATAACGCGAACCCTGCGTAAACGCCGGTGCACAACGCGCCGACGAAAGCGCTCGCTTTCCCGATCAGCAACAGGAAGACGGCGCGCGACGGCTCCATCCGTTCCCGCCGGACCTGGATCCGCTGATGAGTGTTGCGCGCGGCAACGAAAAGTAACGACGCCAGGAAGGTCCAGGCCACCAGCGTGAGCAAGGACACGGTCGGTACGACGCCGCCGCGCGACTCGATCGCCTTGACCAGGGTGACGCCGATCGCCGCCCCGAGGACGGCGATCGCGACCAGCAACCGACGGGAGGTCGGCCGGACCGAACCCTCGGGCGGCGGCTCCTTGCCCGCTCCGGGTGCGCGCTCCGGACCGGTCCCGCCGGCGGCCACTACTGGAGCTCGATGGTGAGGTCGTCGAGGCGCTTGACCCCGTCGCTCCCCACCTTGGCGAGCAGGTCGGCCACCGGGCCTACCCCGGGCAGGACCGCGTCGGACTCGATGTCGAGCCACGGCGCCAGCACGAACGCGCGCTCGTGCGCCCGCGGGTGCGGCACGGTGAGCTCGTCGGTCGAGATCGTCCTTCTTGCCGTAGGTGATCAGGTCCACGTCGAGCGTCCGCGGCGCGCCCTTCACGCTGCGCTCCCGGCCGAACGCCTGCTCGACGGCGTGCGCACGGTCCAGCAGCGTCTCGACGGCCAGCGTGGTGTCGGCGAGCAGCACGATGTTCAGGTAGGGGCCGGACTCGTCCGGGCCGCCGATCGGCTCGGTCTCGTAGACCGGCGAGACGTCGACGACCACGACGTCCGGGGTGTCCCGCAGCGCGTCGACGGCGCCCTGCAGGTTCGCCTCACGGTCACCGAGGTTGCTGCCGAGCGACAGGATCACCTGGCGGATCGGCTTCAGGCCACCGCTGAGGGTGTCCGCGTCGATGACGTGGGGACTAGGGGTCTCAGTCACGAGGATTCTCCGGCTCTGCGCTGCACGGTCAGGACAACGTCGTCGAACGGCACCTTGATCGGCGCCGAGGGTTTGTGGATGGTCACCGCGGCTGCTGTCACCCGCTTGTCAGCGAGGCACAGATCCGCGATCCGTTGGGCCAGTGTCTCAATCAGGTCGACCGGGTCTTTCTCGATGGCGGCGTGCACCTGTTCGGCGACGACTCCGTAGTTGACCGTGTCGGCCAGGTCGTCCGACGCCGCCGCGGGCCGGGTGTCCAGCTCGAGCCGGACATCGACGACGAACTCCTGCCCGTCGGCCCGCTCGTGGTCGAACACCCCGTGCCGGCCGAAGCCCCGGATGCCGCGGATCTCGATCACGTCAGGAGGCAGTACGGGACCGCTCATTCCGCCTCCTCCAGTCGACCCCCAGACGACAGTACCGGGGACGCATGGTGGATCCACAACCGCCAGCCCGAAGATGTTCTCGCGGAAGACGTTCGTGGCCAGCGCCTTACCCCCCGCGAAACCCTCCTCCGGCGCCCCTTCACCGGACGACAGGACATTCTCCGTACACGTGACGTAAGCCACGTCTTCATCAACTCTTACCTGCACATCGGTCAGGAAGAACTGGATGTACGGCGTATTGGCGAAGATCATCGCCCACGCGCGCATCATCTCGCTGTAACCGTAGATCGCCGCGTTGCCCGGGTGGATGCAGACCGGATCGGGCTCCGGCAGCCAGACCGCCGCCATCAGATCCAGGTCGCCCGCCTCGAACGCGTTGTAGAACGCGGTGTTCGCGTTCGTCACCTCGGCCTCGACCGTCAGGCCACGACCCCTCGGCTGCTCCTCCGTCATACCCCTCCCCACCTGCGGGCCACCCGGACCGCATCCGCGCTCGGCGCCACTGCGTGCGCCCTGACACACCACGCGCCTGCCGCGGCGGCGAGGGCGGAGACGGCCGCGCTGGCGTCGTCTCGCCGGACGGCCGGTCTCGGCTCGCCGGTCTCCTCGTCGGCGAGCAGCCTACCGAGGAACGCCTTGCGGGACGCACCGATCAGCAACGGCAGGCCCAGTACGCCGAACTCCCGCAGCCGGCGTAGCACCTCCCAGTTGTGGTCCGCGTTCTTCGCAAAACCCAGGCCCGGGTCGAGCGCCACCCGGCCGAGGTCGATCCCGGCCGCGCGGATCGCTTCTACCCGCTCGCCGAGCTCGGCAATCACCTCGGCCACCACATCGTCGTACGAGGCCCGGTTCTGCATGTCGATCGAGTGCCCACGCCAATGCATGCACACGTACGCCGTACGCCGCTCCGCCACCAGCGGGAGCATCTCGGGATCGGCCTGGCCGCCGGAGACGTCGTTCACCATCACCGCGCCGGCGTCCAGCGCCAGCGCGGCCACGTCGGCGCGCATCGTGTCGACCGAGATCAGCGCGCCCTCGGCGGCCAGCGTCTCGATCACCGGCAGCACCCGGCGGATCTCCTCGGCCGGCGCGGGCCGGACGGCGCCCGGCCGGGTGGACTCACCACCGACGTCGAGCAGGTCGGCGCCCTCGGCGAGCAGTTCGCGGCCGTGCTTGATCGCGGCGGCCGGCTCCAGCCACAAGCCACCGTCGGAGAAGGAGTCCGGGGTCACGTTGACGACGCCCATCACCAGACAGCGGTCCGGTGTCGGCAGTCCTTGAACGTGACTCGGTGGGGCAGTTCGCACCCGACCACCGTAGTGGCCGTCCGCGGACTGCCCCACCTAGGTACCAGGCCCCCATCAACTCCCGGCTCCCGCCGGGGGTCGCTAACCCAGTACCAATGAGGCGCCGCTAGCGGACAGCGCCTCACCGATCGGTTGGCGTACGACTCGTTCTGCTGGCCGTGCTTCTCCAGGCACTCGCCGCTGATCAGAGCGGCACCGCTGGTGATTCCCTGCGCGTAGTCGCCGGACATGTTGGCACCACCGGAGTCACCGGCCTCGACACAGGCGGTGTGCTGGAACAGGCCCTTGACGACCCTGTTGTTTCCGTAGTTGACGGTGACGTTGCGGGCCACGATCCGCCCGCAGGTCCACTGGTGCTCTTGCCGGACTTGCAGACCTCCGAGCCCACGGTCGGGCTGGCAACGCCCCGTACGACGATGTCGTCGCTGCCCCAGCGCTCGACCCGGCCCTGCGGGTCCCAGCCGTCGATCACGCTGACGGTGCCGAAGTCGTTGCCCGGGAAGCTCGAGCTCCGGGTGTTGCCCAGGATGTAGCCGTTCCGCGACCAGGAGGGCTTGCCCGCTCGTGCAGTGCCCCGCGGTGAGGAAGATCCGGCTGCCCCTCGCCGGTGGTGGCGTTGAAGCCGAGCGAGCAGGTGTAACCGGTGTTCTTGTCGACCTGGAGGCCGCCGCAGCAGCCCGAACTCGCCGTCGGTGAGGGTCACCTTGCCCGGCGGAGCGCCGAACGGTCACCTTGGCGCCGTTCTGCTCGGCCGCGCGCAGGAACCGCTTGGTGATCAGATCATCGGCTCCGGCGGCCACGGTGACGACGACCGTCCCGCTGACCGGGTCGACGTACCAGGACTTGGCCTGGCCCGCGCTGGAGCCGGTCGCGAAGTGATCCAGCTCGCCCTGCACCGAGTTCAGCTCGGTGGCGGTGTAGCGGACCAGCTTGGGGATCGCGCCGGCCGCCCGGACCGCGGCGGCGGTCGCCTGGTCGGAGACCGCGACGACCAGCTCACCGGAGTTGTCGAAGTAGCTGCCGACCACCCGGGAGCCGAGTTTCGACTCGAGCGACGAGGCCTGAAGTAGTTGCTGATCCTGCACGAGGGCCTGGTCCGGCAGCTTCGACAGCGCCGACCTTGGGATCCGCTTGCGCGCCGTTCGCCGCGATCAATCCGGCGGTCGTCAGGACGACGATCCCGGTGAGTGCGGCGCCGACCCGAAAACGCCCTGACATACGTCCTCCTCACGAGTGGCGCCCTGCACCCGAGTCACAGCGCCACTACGGACCGTATGCGCTCGAACACGGAATGTCCATGGGAAACCACTCAGAATGTTCAACGAGAACGCCCGGCCAGGGCTACGGGTCACCCGACGATCAGGCTCATCGCCTCGGCCCGCGTGACCGGATCCCGGAGCTGCCCCCGCACCGCCGAAGTGATCGTCTTGGCGCCCGCTTTCCGGACGCCCCGCATCGTCATACAGAGATGCTCACACTCGATCACCACGATCACGCCCGCGCGGCTTCAGCAGCTCCACCAGGGATTCCGCGACCTGGGTGGTCAGCCGTTCCTGGACCTGCGGCCGTTTCGCGTAGACGTCGACCAGCCGGGCGAGCTTGGACAGCCCGGTGATCCGCCCGTCCACACCCGGGATGTAGCCGACATGGGCCACCCCGGTGAAGGGCACCAGATGGTGCTCGCAGATCGACCAGACCTCGATGTCCTTGACCAGGATCAGCTCGTCGTGGCCGAGGTCGAAGGTGGTGGTCAGCACGTCCTCGGCGCGCTGGCCGAGGCCGGCCGCGATCTCGGCGTACGAGCGGGCCACCCGGGCCGGCGTCTCCCGGAGTCCTTCGCGATCGGGGTCCTCGCCGATCGCGAACAGCAGTTCGCGGACCGCCCGTTCGGCCCGCGCATGATCGAAGTTCGGCGCCGTCATCTGCTCAACATAGGCGATGCCCCGGGATCCGTCAGGGATCCCGGGGCATCGTCGGAGTCGGTTGCTACTCGGCCGGCGGCGTCGGTCCGCCGCCGTAGTCCGGGCCCTTGGCCGCCTCGTCCGGGCCGATCGAGCCACCCGGGATGACATCTTGCAGCGAACCGTTCTGCTCGTTGCGCGGCAACGGCATCACCGGCGGCTGCTCGGACGGCACCCGGGTCGACGATCCGGTCCAGGCCGGGCGCAGCTCGCGCTTCACGATCGGCTGGAAGATCCGGGCGATCTCGCCCTTGTCCAGCGTCTCCTTCTCGAGCAGCTCCTCGACCAGCGCGTCCAGCACCGCCCGGTTGTCGACCAGGATGTCGAACGCCTCCTGGTGCGCGTTCAGGATCAGCTTGCCGACCTCTTCGTCGACCGCCGCGGCGATCTCCTCGGAGTAGTTCCGCTGGCTGCCCAGGTCGCGGCCCAGGAACGGCTCACCCGAGTCCTGGCCGAACTTGATCGCGCCGAGCCGCTCGGTCATGCCGTACTGCGTGACCATCGCGCGGGCGAGCCCGGTCGCCTTCTCGATGTCGTTGCTGGCACCGGTGGTCGGGTCGTGGAAGACCATCTCCTCGGCGGCGCGGCCACCGAGCATGTAGGCCAGCTTGTCGAGCATCTCCGAGCGGGTGGTCGAGTACTTGTCCTCGTCCGGCAGCACCATCGTGTATCCGAGGGCGCGGCCGCGCGGCAGGATCGTCACCTTGTGCACCGGGTCGGAGTGCGGCAGCGCCGCGGCGACCAGGGCGTGTCCGCCCTCGTGGTACGCCGTGAGCACCTTCTCCTTGTCCGACATCAGCCGGGTCCGGCGCTGCGGTCCGGCGATGACGCGGTCGATCGCCTCGTCCAGCGCGTTCTTGTCGATCTGCTGCTTGTTCAGCCGAGCAGTCAGCAGCGCGGCCTCGTTCAGCACGTTGGCCAGGTCGGCACCGGTGAAGCCCGGCGTACGACGGGCGACCGCGCGTCAGGTCGGCGTTCTCCGACATCGGCTTGCCGCGGGCGTGCACCTTCAGGATCTTCTCGCGACCCGGCAGGTCCGGCGCGTCGACCGCGATCTGGCGGTCGAACCGGCCCGGCCGCAGCAGCGCCGGGTCGAGCACGTCGGGACGGTTGGTGGCCGCGATCAGGATGACCCCGCCGCGGACGTCGAAGCCGTCCATCTCGACCAGCAGCTGGTTCAGCGTCTGCTCGCGCTCGTCGTGGCCACCGCCGAGGCCCGCACCACGGTGCCGGCCGACGGCGTCGATCTCGTCGATGAAGACGATCGCCGGCGCGTTGGTCTTGGCGGTCTCGAACAGGTCGCGGACCCGGGAGGCACCGACACCGACGAACATCTCGACGAAGTCCGAACCGGAGATCGAGTAGAACGGCACCCCGGCCTCACCGGCGACGGCGCGGGCGAGCAGCGTCTTACCGGTACCGGGCTGGCCGTAGAGCAGGACACCCTTGGGGATCTTCGCGCCGACGGCCTGGAACTTCCCGGGTTCCTGCAGGAACTCCTTGATCTCGCCGAGTTCCTCGATCGCCTCGTCAGCACCCGGCGACGTCCGCGAAGGTCGTCTTCGGGGTGTCCTTGGTGATCAGCTTGGCCTTCGACTTGGCGAAGCTCATCACCCGCGAGCCGCCGCCCTGCATCGAGTTCATCAAGAAGATGAAGACGACGGCGATCAGCAGGAACGGGATCAGCGTCGAGAACACCTGGCCGATGAAGCTCGGCTTCGGGTTCTCCACGTCGTACTTCTCGATCTTGCCGTTCTGGAACAGGTTCTGCAGGTCGGTGCCCAGGGTGTTGGCCTGACCGTCGACCCAGTGCGCCCGCACCTTGGTGCCGTCGGTCTTCTCGATCCGGATCTCCTGATCCGGGTCGATCAGCGTCGCCGACTTGATCGACTTCTCGCCGGCCGGGGCGTCCGTGGCCTGCTTGATCAGCTGCACCACCTGGCCGGTGGGCTCGGTCTTGTATCCGGTCGAGCCGGTCAGGAGCTGTCCGATCACCAGCACGCCCAAGAAGGCGACGACGATCCAGAACAGGGGTCCGCGGAAGATGCGCTTGACGTCCATGATCAGGGCAGGTGCCCCGTCCCTCCTAGCTCAGCAGGCCCGGGATAGCGGGCTTGTGACGGTAATACCAGTCCAAGTGTCTCGTGTCGGGCAAGCCTGCCCACCACGAGGGTCACCAAAAACTGGTACGTCCACTGTCTACAGCCTGTCACAAGCCCGCCGAGCCTGCTCAGGAGTAGACGTGCGGTGCCAAGGTAGCCACACAGCGGAGGTTGCGGTACTTCTCTGCATAATCCAGGCCGTAGCCGACCACGAACTCGTCCGGCAGTTCCAGACCGACGTACTTGACCGGTACCGACATCTTCGCGGCGTCCGGCTTGCGGAACGCCGTGCAGATCTCCAGCGAGGCGGGCTTGCGGGACTGCAGGTTGCTGACCAGCCAGGTCAGCGTCAGGCCGGTGTCGATGATGTCCTCGACGATCAGCACGTGCCGGTTGGTGATGTCGGTGTCCAGGTCCTTCTGGATCCGGACCACCCCGGACGACTTCGTTCCGGACCCGTAAGAGGAGATGGCCATCCAGTCCATCTCGACATGCCGGCTGAACGAGCGGGCCAGGTCGGCCATCACCATCACCGCACCGCGCAGGACGCCGATGATCAGCAGGTCCTTGCCCTCGTAGTCCACCTCGATCCGGGCGGCGAGTTCCCTCAGCTTCGCCTGGATCTGTTCCTCGGTGAAATGAATCCGGTCCAGGTCTTTCTCGATGTCCGACGCATCCACGCGATCAGGGTGTCACACCTGGCGCCAAGACGATGAATCCGGCCCGCCGCACCGCCCGGACCCCTTGCGGCAGGTCGATCCAGCGCTGTCCGCGCCAGTCGGTGACCAGCGCGTCGACGGCCGCGATGTGTCCGGCGGTGAGGTCGTTGGCCCGGCAACCGGCTTCCAGTGCCGCCTGCCGCAGCGCCCTGGTCCGGAGTGCTGCCGGCTCCCCGGCGAGGAGGCCAACATCACACTGCACCTCGCCGTCCGTACGCCGTACCGCGGTCTCCGCGAGGTCAGCGGCCAGCGCGTCGAGCGCGTCCGCATCGGCGCGCAACAGACCCGCAGTACGGGCCAGTGCTTCGGTGACACCCGGTCCGAGGGACTCCTCGAGCACAGGGAGCACCTCGTGCCGCACCCGCACTCTCTTGTACTTCGGGTCGTCGTTGTGCGGGTCGTGCCAGGCTCGGAGCCCTGATGCCAGGCACGCGGCCGTAGTAGTCGCTCGGGACAGCTCAAGGAACGGCCTGCGCAGGATCCCGGCTACCGGCGCCATCCCTGCGAGCGACCTTGCACCGGATCCCCGCGCCAGGCCGAGCAGAACCGTCTCTGCCTGGTCGTTGCGGGTGTGGGCGAGCAGTACGACGTCAGCGCCCTCCTCGTCGGCTACGTCGCGTAGCGCGTCGTACCGGGCGGTCCTGGCGGCTCCTTCAGGCCCACCCTCGTCGCCGACCACTACAGCGCGAACGTGCACGGGTTCGAGGCCCAGAGATCTGCACTGCTCGGCCGCGGTCGCTGCAACGTCGCCGGACTTCACCTGCAACCCGTGGTCGACGACGACCGCTCCTGCCCGCAGTCCCAGCTTCGGTGCCTCGAAGGCGGTTGCTGCAGCCAGTGCGAGCGAGTCGGCGCCACCAGAGCAGGCGACCAGCACTGTGGTCGCCTGCGGAAGGTCCGCTAGCGCAGTACGGACTGCTTCTCTGACCTTGGCGACAGCCGGATGCAGCTTGCCCCGGTACTCAGCCGTGGAGTCTGGTGACCCAGGCATCCGGGTTGGCGATCTCGTTCTTGGTCGGGAGCGTGTTCGGGCCGGTCCAGACGCGGTTGAAGCCCTCCATGCCGACCCGGTCGACCACCCGGCGTACGAAGGCGGCACCGTCCTGGTACTGCCGCATCTTGGCGTCCAGACCGAGCAGCTTCTTCAGCAACTGGTCGACCGGGTTACCGCCCGACCGGCGGGAGGTGAACTTGGACCGGATGGTGTCCACGGTCGGGATCACCGACGGCCCGACCCCGTCCATCACGAAGTCGGCATGGCCTTCCAGCAGCGACATGACGGCAGTCAGGCGATCCAGTACTGCGCGCTGCTCCGGGGACTGCATCAGGTCGACCAGGCTGAGCTCGGCCTCGCCCTTCACCGAGCGCCCGAGCCGCTGCACTGCCTCCCGGAACATCGCCGCGTACGCCGAAGCGTCCAGCTCCGCCTGGTCCAGGAACAGCGCGATCTCGGAGCGCAGGTGATCGCGCAGCCACGGCACGGCGGTGAACTGCACCCGGTGGGTCTCCTCGTGCAGGCACACCCAGAGCCGGAAGTCCCGCGGTACTACGCCCAGCTCGGACTCCACGTGCATCACGTTCGGCGCCACCAGCAGCAGCCGGCCGGTCAGGTCGGGCCGTGCCGGGTCAGGCTCGGACGGGTAGAAGGGGTCGAACTGCCCGAGCACGCGAGAGGACAGGAACGCCAGCAGCGCGCCCGCCTCGATCGCTGTCACCCGGGGACCGACAGCGGACGACAGGCTGCCGGCGCGCTCCTGCTTCTCCCGGAGCTTGTCGGTCAGCGGTCGCAGGACGGTCCGGAAACCGTCAGCATTGGCCTGCACCCAACCAGGCCGGTCCACGATCACCACCGGCGCGGTAGCTGACGTGGCCTGCAGCCCGGTGAAGTCCCGGACGTGTTGCTCGGAGTCCGCGGCGAACTGCCGCAGCTCGGCCACCACCTGGTCCGCCTCGGCCCGGCTGACCGCCGGACCAGGCCGGAGCAGCTTGCGAGCGACCACGGTCGCCAACTGCCAGTCGACCATGTCAGCCGAGGTATCGCCTTCCGCCGTACTCATGTTTCGACCCTAGTGGCACGTTCCAACACGCGCCCCTCGGAACCGCCGTTCTATGGCCCTGAACAACCGCCAGGAGAGAGAGCGGAGGTGATGGGCGCCCCTCGGGAGCGCCGTTCTACGGGCCTGAACATCCGCAGTTGGCGAGGGCGGCGGTGATGCGGTCGAGCGCAGCACGGGCTGCCAGCGCCTTGGCAGGTGGCGCGCTGTCGGTGGCGACGGCGAACACCAGGAGCGTCCCGGTGCGGTCCCTGACGTACCCGGCGAGCGAGTGGACTCCAGTGAGCGTTCCTGTCTTCGCTCGCACCAGCCCGGTGCCCGGCCCGGCACCGGGGCCGGCGAACCTGTCCTCGAGACTCCCGCTGAACCCGGCGATCGGCAGACCACTCACCAGATGCCGCAGCGCGGGCGTGGCCGACCGCCATCCGTACTGCGCCCGCCAGCACCTCCAGCGGGACGTGGTTCGACCGGGAGAGTCCGCTGCCGTCGTAGATCGTCGCCTTGCTCATGTCGATCCCGAGCTTGGTCAGTGTCGCCCGCAGACCCTTCACACCACCTGTGTACGAGCCACCGTTCCCGGTCGCGATGCCTACCTGCCGCAGCAGCACCTCGGCACCGTCGTTGTCGCTGTGCAGGTTGATGTACTCGACGATGTCACCGAGCGTCGGCGACCTGACCTGCGCGAGCTCGGTAGCGGTCGACGGCGCCACTACCGGCTTCGGAGTACTCGTGACCTTGATCCCGGCCTTCTTGAGCAGCCCCGAGAACGCACTGGCTGCCGCGAGTGCCGGTGACGGTGCCCGCTTCGCCATTCCGGCCGAGAGCCGGCCCTCGTTGAACCAGAGCGCCGACGTCCGGGCGGCGATTCCCTCGGTGAGGTAGTTCGGCTCCCACTTGGCGTTCGCGGCCGGCCCGGTGAACAGACCAGCGTCGTACCCCAGCGTCACCGCGCTGACTCCCTGCGCCGCGAGCGACTTCGCCGTACCGGTTGCCAGCTCCTGCAGGGTGGCTCGCTGGGGGAAATCGGTCGCCGGCCCGGGCCTGAGAGCCAGCAGCGGATCACCGCCGCCGACCAGGACCACCGAGCCCTTGGTGGCACTGACCGCCTTCGTGGTGAAGGTGTGGTCGGCCCCGAGCGTCTCCAGCGCGGACACCGTGGTCAGCAGCTTCATCGTGGAGGCCGGCACGTACGGCGTGGTCGCGTTCAGCGCGAGCAGCGGCTTGCCTCGCGAGGCGTCGTACACGTAGACGCCGTGGTGCGGGCCGAGCGACGGGTCGCTGAACGCGGCGCTCAAGGCGGCCTTGATCCCGGCCGGCGTCGGCGCGACCCCCTCGGTCGTCGCCGGAGGTAGCACCAGTGGCGCAGTGGTGTCACTCTGCGACCGGCCGGGCACAGCCTGCGCTCCTGCGGCGGCAGTGAGCGCGATCGGCAGTGCCAGCGTCACGGCGAGCGTGACGAAGACCGCACGGGGAGGACGGGCCACCAGGCTGCTCCTGTCATTTGGTCGGTCCGAACCGTGACAGTATCTGCTCCATGGAGTTCGACGTCTTCATCGAGATCCCCAAGGGCACCCGTAACAAGTACGAGCTGGACCACAAGACGAACCGGCTGCGGCTCGACCGCACCCTGTTCACGGCCACTCAGTACCCCTCCGACTACGGCTTCATCGAGGACACCTTGGGGCAGGACGGCGACCCGCTGGACGCCCTGGTCCTGCTGACCGAGCCGACCTTCCCCGGCTGCCTGATCAAGGCCCGGGCGATCGGCATGTTCCGGATGACCGACGAGAAGGGGCCGGACGACAAGGTCCTCTGCGTCCCGGCCGGCGACCCGCGCCAGGAGCACCTGCGCGACATCCACCACGTGCCGGAGTTCGACCGGCTGGAGATCCAGCACTTCTTCGAGGTCTACAAGGACCTCGAGCCCGGCAAGTCCGTCGAAGGCGCCACCTGGGTGGGCCGCGCCGACGCCGAAGCCGAGATCCGCGCCTCCTTCGAACGCCTCAAGACCGAAGGCCACTAGTCCCTCGATCCACCACGGCAGCCTCCCCACCTCCTCGGTGGCGGAGGCTGCTGTCGTTAATGCTTTCCAGACTACTGCGCAATGTGTAATAGTCTGGCTAACAGAACACCGGACACAGAGGGGTGTCGATGACGATCCAGACGACGACAGCGGCCGGGTTGTACCTCAGGCGAGTGCGGGCCGAACTAGCTGATCTACCGGCTGCCGAGCTGGATGAGGTGATCCAGGAGACCGCCACTCACCTCACTGAGGTCAGCGACGAGCTGTCGACGGAGGCCACTCTCGAGACCCGGCTCGGCTCGCCGCAGCAGTACGCCGACCAACTGCGCAGCGCAGCCGGCTATCCGCCTCGGCCGAATGACTACGGCCCGACGAGTCGCGGCACCGCCGCACTGGTTTGGCTAGCTCTCTCCACTGTTCTGACACCACTCCTGCTGATCCCCTGGTTCGCTACGGACTTCGAGTCCTCCAGGGCCGTCTTCATCCTGCTCGCGATCGGCCTGGCGCCGGCAGCACTCGGCCTGCGAGCCCTCCGCGGCCACGCCCCATCCGTAGTCACCGGCACACCTCTTTGGCGCCGCAACGAATTCCGCATCCAGCGCCTGGCCGACAGACTCCCCACTGCGATCCGCCGGGATCTGATGGAAGTAGGCCAGCCCGTCTGGTGGGTACTCCGCGGCATCCTCGGCGGCATCAGCCTGTACGGCGTACTCGCGCGCAACACCGACGCGCTCCCACTCGCCCTGGCCGCACTCCTCGGCGCACTCGCGTCGATCTGTCTGGCCCGCCTCTCCCAGCGCAACCGCCACTGGCTCTGGCTGCTCGTCCCACTGAACAGCCTCGCCATCCTGGCGGTCGCCATCCTGCTGATCGGCGGCACCAGCGCCTGGGGCTTCGACGGCTACAACTTCAGCGGCGTCGACCAGAACCGCTTCTAACCCGGTCTCCCGGCACGCGACCCGTGCCGGGATTCTTTTCACCTCACTATTCAGTTTCGCGTAGTACTACGCCAACCTCAAGGAGATCCTGATGTCCCGAAGACTGACCGCGGCCCTCGCCGCCCTAGCCCTTGCCCTCACCGTCCCGACGACGACCGCGACCGCGACCGCGACCCAAGCCGACGCAGTCACCACGGATGCCACCAGCTTCGACGCGACGATCGACCTCGACGGCTCAACACCACAACGCCTCCCCCGAGCACGGCAGAAGCGCAGCACCATCACCAAGGCCGTCACCTTCGACCTGATCGGCCGCGACGGCAAGCCCGGCATCAGGCCGAGCGAGGCCGTCATCACCGACCTCGACCACCCGACCGGCTTCTACTTCGCCGAGCCAGGCGAGGTCCTCGATCTACCACCCGGTCGCTACGTCGCGGCAGCCTCGATCTACTCCCCGATCCCCGGCCAGTGGATGCCCGCCCTCACCACCGTCGCCAGCCCGGAGTTCCGCGTCGACACGGCCCGCCACCTCACCATCGACGCCCGCCCCGGCCAACCGGTCACCCTCCAGGTCGACCACCCCGACGCGCAGATCATCGACCAGCGCCTCGGCGTGCGCCTCAACAACATCAACGGGACCCACTACAGCATCACCGCCGGCGGTGACTCCCAGCTGTACGCCGTACCGAGCGACTCTCCGCAACTCGACTGGTACCTGCAGGCCCAGGTGGAGAAGCCGCAAGGCAGCCTGACCGTGACAGCTCCGGACCGCTTCAAGGTCCCGGTCGAGTGGACTCTCGAGCAGCCAAGGCTGTCCGGACGCCACGACCTCGCCATGGTCGACGTCGGCCACGCCCTGCCGACAGATCTCCGCGGCAAGGATCTCCGCGGCAAACTCGCAGTCTTCACACTCAGCCCGGCCGAAGCCGACCAGTACGGCGCACGCGTGCAGGCGCTCGCCGGAGCCGGCGCGAAAGCAGCCGTCCTCTACCTGACCGAGATCCTCAAGTTCTCCGCCAAGGAAGGCGCCGCGCTCCCCGTCCTGCGCAGCATCGGACCGGAAGGCCGGCGCCTCGCCCACACCGGCGCCCGGGTCACCATCGAAGGCATCGACGCCAGCCCGTACCAGTACGACCTCGTCTTTCCGCACCGCGGCGGCATCCCGCACGGCCGGAACTACCACCCGGTGGATCGCGACCTCGCAGCCGTCCACACCAGCTTCCATGCCCTCGGCAACGACCGTGAGGCCTCCGCCAACACCTATCCCGTGCTCGGAGACCTGGAGATGCACGACTTCTCGCCGTCATCACTCGCCGGCACGACCCAGACTCAATACTTCTCCCCGGCACCCATCACCTGGTCGCGCAGCTGGCGCAGCGGCCAACAGGTCTTCCGGCCACAGGACACCATCTTCGCCAAAGGCCACTCGACCGAACACTGGGCCAAAGCCGTGCTCGCCCCGTCCCTTCCGACGCAAACCTCCGACGGCCAACCGCCGGCCACCAGAACGGCCGACACCCTGCGGATCAACATCCCGCTGCGCAGCGACTCGGCCGGCAACAGCGGCTACGTCGGCGAGGACAACAGCAGCTTCGGCGACCAGGGCGAAACCCGCCTGTACGCCGATGGCCGGCTCCTCGGTCGCACCGACACCCCGGGCCTTGGAACCTTCCAGGTGCCGGCCAAGCCGACGACGTACCGGCTCACAACCGAGGTCACTCGGACAGTTCCCGAACTGCCACTCTCCAACAAGGTCGTCGCCGACTGGACCTTCCGCTCGGCAGCTGGTCAGTCCAAGTTGCCACTGCCAACCGTCGGCTTCGACCCGCAGCTCGATCTCCAGAACTCCACCCCGGCAGGCCGCGCCTTCACCTTCCCGGTGACCAGCTCGGACACGCTCAAGTCGGTCGAAGCGTCCTACGACAACGGCGCCACCTGGTACGCCGCCACCCTCCGCAAGAACGGCACGGCCTGGTCCGCCACCGTCCAGCACCCGCGGGCCGGCACCTTCGTCTCCCTCCGCGCCGAAGCCAAAGATGCCCATGGCAACAAAGCGGTCATCACCGTCCTGCAGGCCTACCGATTGACCCGCTAGTCCCGGGTCAGCCGGCCGAGCAAGGCGAGGAAGGTCTTGCGATCGGCCGGAGACAACCGCTCGAGGAGTTCGGCTTCGGCCGCGAGGATCAAGGAGTCCATCTCCGCCAGGGCCTCCGAGCCCTTGGCGGTGATGGCCACGATGTTGCGGCGCCGGTCAGCAGGATCAGTACGCCGTACGACGTACTCCAGCTCGCCGAGCTCGTCCAGCAGGGTGACCAGGTCGCTGCGGTCGAAGATGATCCGGTCCGCCAGCGCCGTCTGGGTCGCATCTCCGTCGTCGGCGAGACTCGCCAGCACGTGGTAGTGCTGCGTCTTGAACCCACCGCCGACCAGATGCTGCCGGATCAGCCGTCGCGACTGCTGACTCGCGTGACCCAGCTGCCAGATCACCCGATCGGCGTGGCGGTGCTGGGACGACTTCACGCCGAACACTGTAGGACCACGACCCTCTTGACTAATTCGTAGGAGATTCCCATGATTAGTGTCTCCTACGATTTAGTGAGGCGACAATGCGAGCAGTGCGTTACCACCGGCACGGCGGTCCGGAGGTCCTGCAGGTCGAGGACGTCGATACGCCGGTGCCGGCCGACGGCCAGGTCCTGATCGAGGTGGAGGCGATCGGCGCGAACGCGATCGACACCGTCTTCCGCCGTGGCGACGGCCCCTGGACCCGGCCACTGCCGGGGAAACTGACCGGCGACGTCGTCGGCCGGATCACCGCCGTCGGCCCCAACGCCGACGCACGGCTCATCGGCCAGCGAGTAGCCGCCCTCTCCGAAGACGCTTTCGCCGACCAGGTCGTCGTCGACACCGACTGGATCACCCCCATCCCGGACGACGCCGACGCGGGCGAGGCCACCACCCTCTCGATGACCGCCCCGCTCGCCCTCCGCCTGCTCAAGACAGCCAACGCCGGCCCGGCGGACGTAGTACTGGTCCACTCCGCCGCCGGAACAGTCGGCCACCTCGCCGTGCAACTCGCCCGATCGCTCGGCGTGAAGACAGTGATCGGTACGGCGTCGTCGCCCGCCAAACTCGACTTCATCCGGGCCCAGGGTGCCGACCTCGCCGTCGACCTCAGCGACCCGGACTGGCCGAGCCAGATCCCCGGCAGCGTCGACGTCGTCCTCGACTCCGTCGGCGGCAAGATCTTTGCCCAAGGCATGGAGCTGCTCGCACCCCTCGGCCGGATGGTCACCTACGGCGCGATCGGCGGCGAACTCCCGACGGCCGCGGCAGCCAACCTGTTCCAACTCAAGTCGGTCACCGGCCTGTCACTGCTCGCCTGGCGCGCAGCTCGCCCCGAGGAGGCTCATGACGACATCACCGAGGTCACGCAGTACTGGCAATCAGGCGATCTCAAACCAGTTGTCCACGGCATCTATCCGCTGGCCGAGACCGCCACTATCCACACGATCCTGGACGACCGGGCGAACCTCGGCCGGCTGATCGCAACGACCTGACTACCAGCCGATCAAGGAGTACGACGTAGCCCGCCGCTCCTCAGAGCTGATCGGCTGGTTGACCGGCTCGATAGTTGCCGGTCGCAACGGGTTGTCCGGCTTGACCCGCCGGGCACCCGGCCGGACCAAGGACATCGCGGACACGATCATCGCCCTGCTGCGCAATGGATTCATCACTCGCACCGTTCTGCACGCCGACGGGCGGACACCGGCTCGACTGTCATGGAGAAGGGACCTGGGCTCACGCAAGTAGGCCAGGCGCTGTCAGGGGCGGCCGAAGAAGTCGGGGGTCTCCCAGTAGTAGACGCTCTCGAGCTTGACCGGCTTCCCGGTCCGCGGCGCGTGCACCATCCGGCCTCCGCCGAGGTACATCGCGACATGGAAGATCGTGCTCGGGTCGTTGTGGTCCTCGGCCCAGAAGATCAGGTCGCCGGGCCGCAGCTCGTCCGCCGAGATGTGCTTGATCTGCTCGTACTGCGCGACGCTGTAGTGCGGCAGCTGGACCCCGGCCTTCTCCCAGGCGCCCATCGTCAGCCCGGAGCAGTCCCACCGGTTCGGGCCGGTCGCGCCCCACAGGTACATGTCGCCCAGCTGGGACAGCGCGAACGCGATCGCCGCCGCCGCACCCCGGCCCGCCGAGCTACCGCCACCGTTGTTGCCGCCATTGCCCGGCTTGTGACGCGAAGGCTTGTCCTTCTTGTGCGTCTTCTGCCGCGCCTTCTCCTCGGCCGCTTCCCGGGCCCGCTCGGCGGCCTCCCGGGCAGCGATCCGCTTGCGCAGCTCCTCGGCCTTCTTGGCCGCCAGCGCCGCGGCCCGTTGCCGGGCCAGCTCCTCCAGCCCGCGCTGCCGCTGCTCAGCCACCTGGTACGACGTGTTGCGCAACGTCGCCAGCTGGCTGATCTGGGTCTTGCGCTCGGCGCCGATGGCGGCGACAGCGGAAGCCTGTGCGTCCTCGGCAGCCTCTGCCTCAGCCTTGGCCTTCGCGGCCGCGTCGGACGCCGCCTTGACCTTCACGACTGCCTGGTCGGCCTGCAGCTTGAACGCGTTGGTGACCACCTGCGTCGCGGTGAAGCGGAGGTACGAGCCCTGCATCGCGGTGGAGATCGAGTGCGCCGCACCGGCCGAGTCCAGCAGCTGCTGCGGCCCGTCGGCGGTGAACAGCGGCCCGTACTTCGCGACGTCGCCACCACCTTGGTACGACGCGGCGGCGTACCGGCCGATCTGCTGGCGCTGCCCGGCGAGCGTTTGCTCGGCCTTGGCCGCCCGGGCCGCCGCGGCGGCCGCGTCGGTCTTGGCCTGCTGCAGCCGGTACATCGCGCCGTTGTAGTTCTCGTCGGCCTTGCCGGACGCGATCCCGAGCTGCTCCAGCCGGTTGTTCGCGGCGGCCAGCTGCTGCTCGATGGCGGCGACCTGGGCGGCCTTGGCGGCGGCAGCCTGCTTGGCCGCGTCGACTGTTGACTGGGAAGGAATGACCGGCGGCTTGGGATCAGCCTGGGCCGGCACCGAGATCAGGCCCATCGTGCCGACGAGCGAGACCGCGAGCACCCCGGAGACAAGTGTTCGCATCGGGACTTCCTTCCGCCATTTTGGTCCTTCTGGACCCCATACGTGACACTAGTTGCCTACAGCCCCATTGGGAACACCTTTCACACCAATAACTTTGTTTCACCTGCGTGTCGGCTTGACAAACTACAAGCTTGTAATTCACACGCGCTCAGAAAAGTGCCCGAATTCCGGGGCTTTCGGCAACTAGTGACGCAGCGTCAGCGGCAGAAGGTGTAGGTCGCGGTCACCGGCAGGTGGTCGGAGGCGGGCGTGACGGGGATGTCGGCCGAGGTCGGCCGCAACGACTCCGTGTGCAGCAGGTAGTCGATCCGGGCGGTCGGGTTGCCGGCCTCATGGGTGTAGCCGGGACCGACGCCGACCTCGGTCCACGTGTCGCGCCAGACCGCGGTCAGCGCCTTGATCTCGGGCTTCTCCGGGCTGGCGTTGAGGTCGCCGACCAGGATCGTCGGCCGCTCGGAGCCGCTCAGCAGCTCGACCACCTTGTGCGCCTGCTCGAGCCGCTCGGCATTGTTGTTCGAGGTCAGGTGGGTGTTGGCGAACCGCAGGTCCCGCCCGCGCACCTTGATCTCGGCGACCGCCAGGCCGCGCTGCTCACCGGTCGGGTAGAGCGGCAGCAGGGTGTTGGTGAAGTTCTTGATCGGGTACCGCGACAGCACCGCCGTGCCGTACTGACGGCGCGGCTCCCCCGCGTTGACCGGCGGCAGATCGAGGTTCGCCGCGAACGCGTAGTGCAGCTTCAGCCGGTGAGCCAGCCACGCAGCCTGGTCCACCCAGTTGCTGCGAGCGCTCCAGTGGTTGTCGACCTCCTGCAGCCCGATCACGTCGGCGCCGGACTGCTCGATCACCTGAGCGATCCGCTCGAGGTCGAGGACGCCGTCGATCCCGGCGCCGTGATGAATGTTGTAGGTCAGCACCTTCACGTGACGCGAAGGTACCGCAGCCTGCGACCGGCGGGCGGTCAGCAGGAACAGGCAGGCGAAGGGCGACCAGTTGATGAGTTTGCGCATACTCCATCCTGGCCGCAACCGGGCGACACCCGCACCAAGTCCGGGTGTCGCCGAGCGCGAACTACAGTGCTTCAGTCACCAGCTTGCCGACCGCTCCGTTCGCACCCGAGGCCCAGCACCCGGCCCGGTGTCCGTACCCGGCGCACTCGACGCTGTCGAAGCTGCCGTCGTAGAACTGCGTCCAGCTCCGGCCGCCGTCGAGGCTGAAGTCGCTGCCCGACGGTCCGACCGCGACCACCGTCGCCGGCGACCACGGCACGAAGGCCGAGCCGCTGCGATACCCCTTCGGCGCCTTGTCCGCGGGAACGAGCTTCCATGATCCGACCACCGTCGTACGTGACCGATGCCGCGTCGACCGCCTCGGTCGGCTTCAGGAAGTCACCACCGACAGCGACCCCGAAGTTCGATCCACGGAACGCCAGGCTGAAGATCCCGGCCGCGGCGCCACTCGCCATCGGCGAATCGGTCACCTTCCAGTGCCGGCCACCGTCGTACGTGCGGAACACCCGCGGCCGATCGCCGCCACCGGTCGCGAACCAGGCCGTCCGCCCCGGCCCGGCGACCAGGCAGGTCCCGCTCGCGGCGAACGCGAACTCACCCGGCAGCGCCGCCGGCATCCCCGCGTTCGGCTGCACCTTCCACGACTTGCCGCCGTCGGCTAGTCGAGGCGATCCGGAACTTGCCGTCGACCGGGTCGCTCAACGCGAGACCGTGCCGGGAGCCGTTGAAGTCCAGGCAGTCGTAGAACGCGGTCGGCTCGGTGTTGCGGAAGGTCTCGGTCCAGTCTTGCCACCGTTCGACGGTCCGGTAGATCCGCGAGTCCTCGCCGTTGCCGATCGTCATCGCCACCGCGCGCTCGGCCCCGAAGGCCTCGATGTCGCGGAACTGCAGCGCCTCGGCACCGGGCGGGCTGACGTTCTTCCACTTCTTCCCACCGTCGGTGGTCCGCAGCACCTGCCCTGCCGTTCCCGCGATCCACGCGGTGTTCGCATCCACCGCGGCCAGCCCACGGAACTGCGAGGCACTCCCCGGCGGCGTCAACTTCCACTCGTACGACGGACCGTGCCGCCCGACCGCCTGAGCAGGCACCATCTGGCTCACCGCCAACAGGACTCCAGCCGCCAGAGCGGCAACGCGCAGGGTTCTCATGCCCGGCAAACTAACCCAGGCTCCTGACATTAAACAGTGAACCCTGCGCATGACTACGGCCGGTGGATCAGTGATCCACCGGCCGTAGTAACTCCTTAGGCTGCGGTCAGCTTGAAGGACTGGGCTGTGCCGCCGTTGCAGGTGAGTTGGACGAGCTGGGTGGAGTCAGCAGTAGAAGCGCCCGGGACTGCGAGGCACTTGTTGCTCAGGCGGCTGGTGAAGTGGAAGTAGCCGCTGCCCTCCGAGACTGCCTGCCACTGCTGGTTGGTGCCGTTGCTGTAGGTCCACAGCTGCAGACCGGCGTTGTCGGCCGAGGACACCCCGGTCACGTCGATCACCTTGGTGGCGTCGTTGCGGTTGTTGATCCGGACGAACCCGCCCGAGGTCGGCTGGAACTGGAACTGCTGCGCCTGCGACGCGTTGCACGAGTACTGCTGGATGACCGTGCCGTTCGCCGTACCGGCAGCGCGGGCGTCGACGCACTTGCCGTTCGCCTTGTTGGCCACGGAGTACCAGGTGTCCGGCTCCGGCTGGTCGACCGGCGGGACCGTCGTACCGCCACCACCGAGCCACTTCAGCGCGTCCATCATGAACTGGTTCTGCGCCGGGCTGTCGAAGGTCGACGAGAGCCGGGTGTTGGTGTCGTAGTTCATCGCGTTGTGGCCGAAGTTGGCGTAGATCATCTTGTAGTTCTTGTTCGTCCAGATGATCGGGTAGTAGCCGGAGGTCCAGATGTTGCCCTGCTGGTTGCCGACCGGGAAGCTCGACGGGTCGATCGAGGCCAGCACCTGGATGTTCGGGTTCTGCCGCAGGTCGTTCTGCCAGCTGTACCACTCACTCACCGACGAGCGGAACGTCGCGCCCGTGTTCACCAGCGACGGGTGCGTGCGGTTCTCGGTCTTCAGCGTGACCGCGGACGGACCCCAGGTGTTCGACTGGAACCGGCCGGTGCCGAGCAGCGTGTTGTTGAACCACGGCCAGCCGCCACTCGCGTCGTTGTACGCCGAGACGTGGAAGCCGAAGAAGGCCACCGCCGTTGTTCATGTAGTTCTGGAACCCGGTCCGCTGCGCGTCGCTGTGCGGCGAGTCGTCCAGGAACATCACCACCTGGTACTGCGAGGCGCTCAGGTTGTTCAGCCGGTTCCAGTTGTTGGTGGCGGTGTAGTTGAAGCCGTTCTGCGCACCGAACTGCGGGAAGCGCTGGTTGGCCTCCTTCTCGAAGTCGATGTGCGCCGGCATCCCACGTCCCGCTGTAGAACGCGAGCACGTTGAACGTCGCAGCGGCCTGCTGCGTCTGGGCTTCCCGGGCGTACGCGCTGGCTGAGGTCAGGCACAGACAGACGCCGAGCAGACTGAACAGCTTGGCGAGGAACCTCTTGTGATCGGAAAGCATGGGGGGCGGTCCTTCCGTGATGGTGGTGCTAGTGGCGATAGCGGAGTCCGTATCCGAACGGAAACAGCGGCGTCTGCCCGTCGCCGACGTTGATGGGTTCTTGCGCAGCGCTCTGCATCCAGGTGACCGGCAACTTCCCTGTCGGGTTGTAGTCGCCGAACAGCACGTCCGCGACGCCCTGTCCTTCGGTGCCCGGCAACCAGGACGCGACCAGGCCGTCCCAGTCCGGCAGGTGCGCGGCGATGTCCAGCGGCCGGCCGGACACCAGTACTACGACAGTCGGTACGCCGCTCGCCTTCAAGCGGGCCAGGGTGTCGAGATCGGCCTGGTCCAGACCCATCTCGGCGGGACGGTCGCCCTTACCCTCGGCGTACGGGGTCTCCCCGATGACCGCGACAGCCACGTCGTACGAGCTGTCGATGCCGGTCGCATCCTTGCTGTAGGCAACTGTCGAGGAGGACTTGGCCGCAGCCTGGATGCCTTGCAGGATGGTGGTTCCGGGCGTCACCGGGCCACTCGCACCCTGCCAGCCGACGGTCCAGCCACCGGCCTGGTTGCCGATGTCGTCCGCGTTCTTGCCGGCCACGAAGATCCGGTTGCGGCTCTTGGCCAGCGGCAGCACGTTGCCCTTGTTCTTCAGCAGTACCTGGGATTCGCGGACCGCCTGGCGGGCCAGATCGCGGTGTGCCTTGCTGCCGATCGTCTTGGTGAAGCTGCGGTCCGTGAACGGGTGCTCGAACAACCCGAGCTCGAACTTCTTGGTCAGGATCCGCCGATTGGCGTCGTCGATCCGGCTGAGCGCAATGTGTCCGTTCTGGACCTCGGCGCGCAGCGTGTCGATGAACTGCTTCCAGGCGAACGGGACCATCACCATGTCCATGCCCGCGTTGATCGAGGCGGTCACCTCGGCCGGCGTGAACCCCGACTGGCCGTCGATCTTGTCGATCCCGTTGTAGTCCGAGATGACGATGCCGTCGAAACCGAGCTCGCCCTTCAGCACATCGTTGATCAGATACGAGTTCGCGTGCATCTTGACCGAGTTGAAGCTGCTGTAGGAGATCATCACCGAACCGACGCCACGATCCACCGCAGCCTTGAACGGCGGCAGATGAATGGACCGGAGCTCGGCCTCGCTGATGTTCGTCTCGCCCTGGTCCTTGCCGCCGACCGTGCCGCCGTCGCCGACGTAGTGCTTGGCGGTCGCGAGCACCGAGCCCGGCGCCGACAACGACCAGCCCTGCAGGCCGTTGACGATCGTGCTCATCGAACTCGCGAGCTGCGGCACCTCACCGAACGACTCGTACGTCCGCCCCCACCGATCGTTACGAGCCACGCAGAGACACGGCGCGAAGTCCCAGTCGATCCCGGTGCCGGACACTTCCTCGGCCGTCGCGCGGCCGATTCGGTAAGCCAGCAAGGGATCCCGGGTCGCACCGAGCCCGATGTTGTGCGGGAAGATCGTCGCGCCCTTGACCCCGTTGTGACCGTGCACCGCATCGACGCCGTAGATCAGCGGGATCGCCAGCCGCGAGGCCAGCGCGGATCGCTGGAACCCGTCGTACATGTCGGCCCAGTTCTCCGGCGTGTTCGGCGTCGGCTGCGACGAGCCACCGGACAGCAACGACCCCACGCCGTACGTCGCCAGGTCGGCCTGATCCGTCACGCCGAGCCGCTCCGCCTGGATCATCTGACCGAGCTTCTCGTCCAGCGTCATCCGGCCGATCAGGTCCTTGACCCGAACCTTCACCGGCAACCACGAGTTCTGGTACGCCGGTACGCCGCCGCTCGCCTGCTGCGCCGGGGAGGCGGGAGCCAGTGATGGAACCGCCAGCACCAGCGAGCCGGTCAGCAGACCGATCAGGGCAGGCAGAAGTTTCCGAGCGGGCATGGGGCGGATCCCCTCAGTGAGCGCGGTGTTACACAGGGTCTAATTCAGGGCTTAAATTAACCCACGATCAAACCCGCGTAAAGACTTCGGCAAGCCTTTTCCGAAAAGTCTCTCAGTTTTCCGCGCCGAGCAGCCGCTGACTCCCGACCACCGACAGCAGTTCGAGCCGCTCCGCACTCACACTGCCCGGCTCCGCGGTGAAAACCAGGAGCGTCTGCTGCTGCTCCAAGTCGTCCAGCAGTTGGCAGTGCAGCTCCAAGTCACCCACCTGCGGGTGCTGGAACCTCTTGACTCCCACGTGCCGGATGCCGATCTCGTGCGCATCCCAGAGCCGGTAGAACTCCTCACTGCCGTCCAGCAGTACACGCACGAGGTTGCCCGTCGGCGACTTCTCACCGTCGGCGGCATAGACCGATCGCAACCCGGACACCAGGACCCGGCTGTGATTGGCGCGCACCTCGTCATCGGCGTACAGGTCCCGCTCGCCCTCGCGCAGGAACCACCGGTAGATACCGCTCCGCTCCAGCCCTTCGAAGTTCGTCAGCTCGCCTTCGAAAGCGATATCGAGCGGCGTCTGCAGCAAGGTCTCACCGAGCCGGTTCAGCACCTGGGCGGGAGTGTCGACGAGGCGGTCCATGATGCGCAGCAGACCGGGATTCACGTGATCGCCGCCGCTGGTTCGCGGTGGGACGCCGTGCCCTGCCAGCACATAAAGGTGATCCCGCTCGTTCAGCGTCAGCCGCAGAGCGCGGGCGATCGCCGCGAGCATCTCGGTCGACGGCTGCGGGCCACGACCGCCCTCGAGCCGGCTGTAGTAGTCGGTCGACATCACCGCGAGCGAGGCGACCTCCTCGCGCCGCAGGCCCGGCGTACGGCGTCGTCGGCCGCGGGGCAGGCCGATGTCCTCCGGCTGCAGCGCCTCCCGTCGCTTGCGGAGGAAGTCGGACAGCTCCAGGTACTCCATGCTTTCCAGTGTCCAACAGTGGCGAGCCTTAGCCACTGCTTGTCGAGCAGTGGCTGAACCGGGCCTGGTTGCCCGGCGCCATCCGCCCGACGGTGGAGACATGAAAACGACAGGGAACACGATCTTCATCACCGGCGGTACTTCGGGTCTCGGGCTGGGGCTGGCGCTGCGCTGGCAGGCACTCGGCAACCAGGTGATCATCGGCGGCCGCCGCAAGGAGCTGCTGGACCAGATCGCGGCCGAGCACCCCGGCATCGGCACCGTCGTCCTCGACGTCGACGACCCCGCCTCGATCACTTCGGCCTTCACCGAGGTCACCACCCGCTACCCCGACCTGAACGCGATCCTGACCATGTCCGGCATCATGCGCGCGGAGCAGCTGCTCGACCCGGCGCACGTGGAGACCGCCGAGGCGACCATCACCACCAACCTGCTCGGCACGATCCGCACGATCGCCACCTTCACCCCATGGCTCGTGACGAAGCCGGACGCCACGATCCTGACGGTGTCGTCGGGTCTCGCGTTCGTCCCGCTCGCGCTCACCCCGACCTACAACGCAACCAAGGCCGCCATCCACAGCTACACCCAGAGCCTGCGCCTCCAGCTCGCGGACACCTCGGTCCAGGTGATCGAGCTGATCCCACCGGCCGTCCAGACAGACCTGATGCCGGGCCACAAGACCAACGAACACGCCCAACCCCTAGACGACTACCTCACCGACACGATCAACATCCTGCTCACCGAGCCCGACGTCACGGAGGTAGTCATAGACCGAGTCAAATTCCTCCGCAACGCCGAACCCGAAGCCCGCCTCCCCGAAACCATCACGGCGCTGAACAGCCACTGAACCAGCAGCGCCCGCCGGCGGCCCGTAGTACGGGCTAGTCGGCGAGGGCTTGCTCGATGCGGTCGACCTTGGCGGTGAGTTGGCCGGTGTAGCCGGGGCGGATGTCCGCCTTCAGGACCAGGCTGACACGGGGCGAGACGGCGGTGACGGCTTCAACGGCCTGCTTCACCACCGCCATCACCTCGTCCCACTCCCCCTCGATGTTGGTGAACATCGCGTTGGTCTCGTTCGGCAGGCCGGAGGCGCGGACGATGCGGATCGCCTCGGCGACCGCCTTGCTCACGCTTCCGGTCTCGTCCCCGGCGGCCGGGCTGATACTGAAGGCAACGATCATGCGTCCAGCTTGACATCCTCCTCAGCTGCGCGGCGCTCGGCACCGGAGGTGGTCAGTAGCGGCTTCTCCTTGATGAACAGCACGGCGATCAGGGCGAGCACGGCGAACGGGACCGACATCATGAAGAGGTCCGCGGTCGCGTTGCCGTACGCGTTCTCGACGACGGTCCGCGCCTGTTCCGGCAGGTCCGCGATGTTCGGCACGGTGTTGCTGCCACCACCGGACGACGCGCCACCCGGGTTCAGCGTCTCGGTCACCTTGTTGGCCAGGATCGCGCCGAGCACGCTGACACCGATCGTGCCGCCCATGCTCCGGAAGAAGCTCACCGCAGACGTCGCGGCACCGAGCTCACGAGCCGGTACGTCGTTCTGCGCGGCGAGCACCAGGTTCTGCATCACCAGACCGATGCCGACGCCGAGCACCAGCATGAACGCCCACAGCATGTACTTCGACGTGTGCGCGTCGATCGTGCCGAACAACCCGAGCCCGATCGGCAGCAGCACACTCCCGATCACCAGGTAGATCTTCCACTTGCCGTACTTCGTGATCAGCCCACCGGCGATCGTCGAGGCGACCATCATGCCGAGGATCAACGGCAGACTCATCAGGCCGGCCTTGGTCGGCGAGTACCCCTGGGCGATCTGGAAGTACTGCGCCAGGAAGACCGAACCACCGAACATCGCGACCCCGACCAGCGCACTGGCGACGATGGCCAACGTCACCGTGCGGTTGCGGAACAGGTCCATCGGGATGATCGGCTCGGGGTGCCGGCGCTCGACCAGTACTGCGGCCACCAGCGCGACCAGAGCCGCCCCGACGAGCACCAAGCTCCACCCGGACACCCAGTCGAACTTGTTGCCTGCAAAGGAGGACCAGACCAGCAGGGTGCTCACCCCGGCGGTGATCAGGAACGCGCCCCACCAGTCGATCTTCACTTCTCGGCGTACGGTCGGCAGGTGCAGGGTGCGCTGCAGCAGGATGATCGCGGCGACGACGAACGGTACGCCGACCAGGAAGCAGGCCCGCCAGCCGAGCGGCGAGTCGACCAGGAACCCGCCGAGCAGCGGCCCACCGACGGTCGCCGAGGCGAAGACGGCACCGAAGATTCCGGAGTACCGGCCGAGTTCGCGCGGCGGGATGATCGCCGCCATCACGATCTGGACCAGCGCGGTCAGACCGCCACCGCCGAGGCCCTGCAGGACCCGGCTGCCCAGCAGTACTTCGATGTTCGGGGCGAAGCCGGCCACCAGCGAGCCGACCACGAAGAAGCTCAGCGACAGCTGGACGAGCAGTTTGTTGTTGTAGAGGTCGGCGAGCTTGCCCCACAACGGCACGGTGGCCGTCATCGTCAGCAGCTCGAGGGTGACGACCCAGGTGTAGGACGACTGGCTGGCGCCGAGGTCGTGGATGATCCGCGGCAGCGCGGTCGACACCACGGTGCCGGCCAGGATCGCGACGAACAGACCCATCATCAGGCCGGAGATGGCCTGGATGGTCTGCCGCGGCGTCAGCTGGGCGATCGGCCCGGCGGTGACGTCGTCGGGGGAAGAGGTCGTGGTCATGCCTGACCTTTCTGTATCTTGTTCAGGTCGAAGCCGGGATCGATGCCCTCGGCAAGCAGTTGGAAGGCCTCGTCGACGAGGTCCCGCAGCGGCCTGGCCGGATCAGCTTTGTGCGCTTCCATCGCGACCCGGCACGCCGTACCGGCGCAGCTGATGACCAGGGCCGCGCGGACCGATCCGGCCGGCTCACCCAGCCGCTCGGCCAGGGCGGCGGTCAGCTGGCGCTCGTCGTCGATGCTCGACAACATCAGGTGGTAGAGCAGGTCGGGCGAAGCCATGATCAGTTCGCCCCGCCGGGACAGTTCGCCTTCGCTCTCCAGGTCGCCGAGGACGTTGTGGACCACCAGCCACATCGTGGTCAGCGGCGACTGCTCGGCCGGCGCCGTCCGGAACCGCTCCAGCGCGAGCTCGAGATGCTCGGGGTTGCGGCCGAGGATCGCGTGCTCCTTGTGCGGGAAGTAGTTGAAGAACGTCCGCACCGACACGTCGGCGGCTTCGGCGATCTCCTCGACCGTGACGTTGTCCGGCCCCTTCTCCAGCGCCAGCCGCAGCGCCGCATCGGCCAGCGCCTGCCTCGTCTCACGCTTCTTCCGCTCCCGGCGTCCCGGCGCGGCGTCGTTCTCGGTCTGGATCACGACATCCAGAGTAGACAAACTTGCAGTCAGTGCAAATTAATATCCATGCAACTTTGCAGCTCTGCACGCTCGAGCAGGCCGCGCGTGACGCTGATCACGCGGAGCGCTACTGTAGCGGCTCGAGCGGCTACGGTGCGTCGAGTGACTTTCGAGACCTCTCCGTCCATTATGACCCGCCGCCGGTTCGCCGGCCTGACCGCCCTCACCGCGGCCGCCGCGACCGGCCTCACCCGGATCGGCCCGGCCCACGCACAGCCGCCGCCGCGCCGTACGTCCCGGCCCTCGTCGTCGGCACCGGGTACGGCGCCGCCGTCACCGCGCTGCGTCTCGGCGAGGCCGGGATCCGCACCACGATGATCGAGATGGGCCAGCTCGTGGAACACCGCCGGCCAGGACGGCAAGGTCTTCTGCTCGACCCTGAACCCGGACCGCCGCTCGATGTGGTTCCACCGCCGGACCGACGGCGCCGCTCGACACGTTCCTCTGGCTCGACGTCGTCAACCGCGACCTCGGTACGCCGTACGCCGGCGTGCTCGACCGGATCGACTTCCCGAACATGGGCGTGTACGTCGGCCGCGGGGTCGGCGGCGGCTCGCTGGTCAACGGCGGGATGGCCCCGACGCCGCAGCGCGAGTACTTCGAGAAGATGCTGCCGCAGGTGGACGCGGACGCAGATGTACCGGCGGTACTTCCCGCTGGCCCGCCGGATGCTCGGCGTGAACACGATCGACCCGCGCTACCTGGAGAAGACGCCGGTCTACCGGTACGCGCGGGTCTCGCGGCGGCACGCGCACCAGGCCGGCTTCGGACGAGCGTCGTACCGAACGTCTACGACTTCAACTACCTGGGCGCGAAGAGAAGCAAGCAGGTACCGCGGTCGGCGCTGGCCGGTGAGGTGATCTACGGCAACAACCACGGCAAGCAGTCGCTGGACAAGACCTACTTGGCCGACGCCCTCGGCACCGGCAACGTCACCATCCGCACCTTGACCCGGGTGACCACGATTCATCAGCAGGGCAAGGGCTATCTGGTCGGGCTGGAGCAGATCGATGCCTGGGGCAAGGTAGTTCGCCGGAGCCAGATCTCCTGCGGCGCGCTGTTCCTCGGCGCCGGCAGCATCGGCACCACCGAACTGTTGCTGCGGGCAAGGGAAACCGGCACCCTGCCCGACCTTCCGGCCGCGATCGGCGCCGGCTGGGGCACCAACGGCAACGTGATGACGGCTCGCGCCAACCACCTCTGGGACCCGACCGGCTCCCTCCAGTCCACCATCCCCACCCTCGCGATCGACAACTGGAACGACCCGGTACATCCGTCCTTCGCCGAGATCGCCCCGCTTCCCGGTCGGTCTGGAGACCTGGGCCAGCCTCTACCTCGCGATCACGGTCAACCCCGAGCGCGGCCGCTTCACCTACGACCACAGCACCGACCGCGCCGACCTGCACTGGGCCGCCGGCCAGAGCACCCCGTCGATCCGCTCGGCCCAGTCCCTGTTCGACAAGATCAACCGAGGCATCGGTACGACGTACCGGCGCGACCTGTTCGCCGGCAACCGCGCATTCGCCGCCGACTTCTGCTACCACCCGCTCGGCGGCTGCTGCTCGGCAAGGCCACCGACAACTACGGCCGCGTCCGCAAGGCCACCCGAACCTCTACGTCACCGACAGCTCCCTGATCCCAGGCACCTCGGCGTCAACCCGTTCGTCACCATCACCGCCCTGGCCGAACGCAACATCGCCAAGGTACTGGCCACCGACCTCAGGCACTGAAATACAAACAAAAATATGAGTAGCATGGAACGCGGGTAGCCAAGCGTGTAGCGCGCTCTTTCAACGAGGGGATGCCCGACTGCAGATGGACTGGCTAGCGCGAACGAGAGCGGCGTGCCTGCGGTCGGTCCGCGCCGTTGGTCGAGTTGTGCGGGATCTCGGTCGGAGAATCCGGAACCTTGGCGTTGTGAGCGCTCTGCTGGTGATTGGCTCCTTCGCGTCCCTCGGCGGCGCGGGTTTCGAAGATCTTCGGCGCGCAATGGTGGATCATTCCGACTGCGACCGCGGTGTTTTGACCCTGACGTTCATGACGCGAAATGCGCGCCCGATCGTGAAGGCGATCGCATTAGCGGGCATCGTGGGCGCCGCGGTTCATGATGCGTCGGGCTGGTCGACCCGCTCGTCGCAGTGGCCTTCCTTGGGGGCCTCTTGCTTGCTCTCGGGCTCGGACTCCTGATGATCGAAATCCGCTATGACGACATCGGCAAGACCCTGCGGCGAGCCGTCGACTTCATCCACCCAAAGGGCGAGTTCAGCCGACAGGCCAAGCGCCACCGGAAGCTACTCGTACCAGGCGGGATGCCCTTTCCTGTCTACGGTCTCGTTCCGCCCACGCGGATCCACCGCGAGTTATGGCTCGAGCTGGACTCATCGAGTGCAAAGGGTCAGCCCCAGGCGCTGTCGGGAGTCGTCTTCGAGTCTCCCGACAGTCGCCCCCGCGCCCCGGTGGCGGGTAAGGGTCGAGTCTCGCCCGCATGTCGCGCCCACCGCACACGACAGTGATGATTCCGACGAGGACGACACTCTCTTCGCCGACCTGCAAGCGCGGGTGGCAGCCGATCCGCAGATCCTGCGGCAAGTGGCAAAGATGCAAGAAGAAGGCGGCACCTGGGACGACCTGGCGGCTCTCGGTCGACTGATCTCCAGCGACCCGACTCGCGAGCCTGCTGCGCAGACACCGATCACGATCGCCGTCGACGGCCGTCCTGAGAAGTTCGTTGTCGACCCAGCTGGACACGGCCGGAAGGCCAGCGGCCTCGTGGTCGGGTGCACCATTGCCCTGTCCATCGACGGGATGTCATTCAACGAAGTCGCCCTACAACAGATCCTCGACCCACTGTCATTCCTCTACCCAGGTCACGCTGTCGACGGCAACGCGCCCGCTCTTTGAGTCAGCCTGCCGGTAACTCAGAGGGTGGTGCGCGGGCTGATCAGTTGTCCTGCTCGTAGGTGGCGAGTTCCTCGGGTGTGCCGATGAAAGCAGGCCCGCTGTTGGGCGGCAACCGGTCAATTACCATCGCGACCGCCTCCTGCGCTGTGGCAGCTTCACCGATCTTCTGCGTCCGGGAGGGTCCTGCCACGCCGCTTCCACCGCATCGTTCATCTTTGTGTCCTGATTCTGGGGAACCAGGCGGGTACAGCTTGGCGGTAGTCGTCGTACTGCCGGCCGTACTGCTTGCGTAGTGCTGGCTCTTCGTAGAAGTGGACGAAAGAGGCCATTGCGGTCCAGGCGGCTGCTGCGTAGATGAGGAGGGGGAGGTTTAGGAAGAGGAGGGATTGGCCGAGGATTGTTGCTACTACTCCTACGTACATGGGGTTGCGGACGTAGCGGTAGTCGCCGCCTATGACCAGTTGTTCGGTGGGGGCGATGGGGGCGGGGGTTCCGCGGCCTTCTTGGACGAAGCGGGTGAAGGCGCGGAGGACGATGAAGGTGCCTAGGGCAACTAGGGCGAGGGCGGGCCAGACTTGGGGGTTGCGCCAGTGGGTGATTGACCAGGGGATGAGGCCTGCGACTACGCAGGGGGCGGCGAAGAAGAAGGCTGTGGCGCCTGCGGCTGCTTTGGTCATTGGTCGAGCCTGTCGAGAACTCGGGCGGCGAGGTTGCAGAAGGTTTCTAGTTCGGCTGGGGTGAGGTCGGCGAACCAGTCGGCTACTGCGGCGAAGTCGCCCTTGTCGCGTTGTTTCCAGTAGGCGGCGTTGTGGTTCGTGGTCGCGAGGAGTTTGCGGCGCTTGTCGGTGGGGTCGGGCTCGACCTGGAGGAGGTCTTTGCGGACCAGGGCGGCGACGATCTGGGCGACGTTCTGATGGGTGCTGCCGAGGGCGGCGGCGGCTTCGGCGAGGGAAGGCTTGCCGGCTGCTGCGACGACGGTGATGAGGGCCGCCTGCTGGGTGGTCAGGCCGTCGGACCGGAGCCGCTCGTCCATCGCGTAGCGGAGTCGCTGGGCAAGGGTGAGGACCGTGCGGAAGGCGCGAATCGACGGGTCCAGGCCTGAGCTCCGGGCCGATCCCGAGCAGCTCGTCGGTCTTGTGGCTTCGCGACATAGGCAATATATTACCTATCGAGTTCGAAGGGGGCAATAGCCGATGATCTGCCTACTCCCGCACTGCACCTACCTGTCCGAGACGTCCCGGATGCTCGAGCTCCACCGGGCACTCACCGGACTCGGCGTACAGGTCCGCGTCGCCACCCACGGCGGCCCGCATGAACGGCTCCTTGCCGAAGCCGGCATCGCGTACGACGTACTCGGGCCTGGCCTGTCGGCCGCGCGATCGGCAGCCTTCGTCGCATCGGCGATCGGCCAGGGCGATCCGCGGCAGAGCATGTACGACGACGCCGAGATTCGCCTTTACGTGCAGGCGGAAGCCGACTACTTCCGCAAGCACGCCATCACGGTCGCCGTCACCGGATTCACGCTGACCACATTGCTCTCCTCGCGGCTGGCCGGCGTCCAGCTCATCACCGAGCACGCCGGAAGTTTCGTCCCACCGATCTTCGAGCGAAGGTTGCTCCCGGCCCCTAGTCGCCCGGTCGATCCACGATTGAAACGCGCCCCGGACTGGCTCAGCCGCTTCCTGATCAATCGCACGACCAACCGCACCACCGGGTACTGCGGCGGCTTCAACCGCGTCGCCGGACGAACTCGGCATCGAGGAGGTGCCAAGCCTCGCCGCGTTGCTCCTCGGCGATCTGTCGCTGGTCCCCGAAGCCCCCGAAGTACTGGGGATTTCAGCCACTGACCTGGCCGCTTGGCGACCGGCAAGGGCTACCGCCCGAGTTCCCGGCTGGCTGCGGTCGGCCCACTCTTCGCCCATCTGAATCTCCCATTGCCGGAGCGGGTGCAGAAGTTCCTCGACCGCCCGGGCAGCGTCATCTACGTGGCGATGACGTCCACTTCACCCGCTTTGGTCCGCAAAGCAGTCGAGTCGCTGAGCGGTCTCGGCGTACGGATCCTGGTCGCCGGAACCATCCACGATCTCAAGGACCTCGCCACCGACCAGATCATGGTCGAGGGCGTGCTGCCCAGCCACCTCGTGATGCCCCAGGTCGACCTTGCCGTCACGACCGGCGGTCAGGGCAGCACCCAGACCGCGATGGCCTCCGGTACGCCGCTCCTCGGCATCCCGCTGCACATCGAGCAGGACCTCAACATCGCCCTCCTCGAACGCCTCGGCGCAGCCCGCCACGTCGCTCCCCCACAACTCCACCGCCTGGCAACCACAGCCACGGCCATGCTCGACAACCCCACCCACCTCCAGTCAGCCGAACACACCCAAAAGCTCTACGCAGCAATCGACGGCCCCGCACAGGCGGCCGAACTGATCGCCCAGACCACCTGACTCCGACAGTTAGTGCTCGGTCGTAACCTGCGCGTCTCCTTGGGTCCACGTGGCTGAAACATGGGCTTCTTACCTTGAGGGTCCACGTCGGCCGCGGAGGCGGTGAGTTCTCATGTACGAGCACGTTGACCCGTTCATCGGGACCGGCGCCACCGAACTGCCAACGCCCAAGGGGCTGGCGGGGACCTGGTGGTGGCCCAAGCCGCAGGTCGGCAACACCCACCCGGGCGCCATCCACCCGTTCGGGATGGTGTCGGCCAGCCCGTACTCCGGGGCCTACCCGACCGGTTACGGGCTGTACGACTTCAACACCGAAGGCGTTCCCGGCCTGTTGTACGACCGCCCGGTCGCCTCCGGCTTCACGCACTTCCAGCAGTCCGGCACCGGCGCGATCCGCAAGTATTACAACTACTTCCGGGTCACGCCGATGCTCGGCCCGCTCGACGACCTGGGCACCACCTGGGACCTGTTGGACGAGGTCGCCGAGCCCGGCTACTACGCGGCGACGCTGAGTTCGGGAGTGCGTTGCGAGGTGACGGTCGGCCCCAAGTCGGCGGTCCACCGGTACACCTTCCCGGCGCATGACGCCGCCCGGATCGTCATCGACGCCTCGACCGGCGGCCTGAACATCCCGCACGGCCGGACCGTGCCGCTGAAGGCGCATCTGGCGATGCTGGAACCGGGAGTGGCTCAGGGCGAGATCCACGTCGAGGGTGTGCCACTGGCTGTCCACCTCGAGGTCGACGCCCCCGGCTGGCGGCAGCTGCTGTGGTACGACCGGCGCCTGATGCCCGGTGGCACCCGCCTCGACTTCGACTACATCCGACCGACCACCTTGCGGCCGTTCGGCCTGATGTTCATGGGCCCCTCGCGCGCCGAGCAGACCGTCGAGGTGCGGCTGGGGTTCTCCCTGCGCGGGTGTGAGACGGCCCGCGACAACCTGCACGCGGACGTCGGCCGCGCCCAGGCCACCTTCGGCGGGCGGCGCGAAAGCACGGCAGCCACCTGGCGCGAGCACCTCGGCAAGGTCGAGATCCAGGCCGAGTCCGATGACCAGGCAACAGTTTTCGGTACTGCGCTCTACCACTCGCTGGTCAAGCCGTGCTTCGCCCCGGACGAGAGCCCGTGGACGACCGAAGGACCGTACGCGTTCGACATCTGCACCATGTGGGACATCTACCGCACCCAGTTGCCGCTGATGACCACGCTGTTCCCGGAACGTTCGGTCGCGCTGGCCAACTCGATGCTGTCGATCTGCGAGCAGGAGGGCAACCTGCCGATCGGCTACCGGATGGCCAAGGGCGCCGACCGGTTCTCCCGGCAGGGCAGCGCGCTGGCGCACACGTTCCTTGCCGACCTGTGCCAACTGGATGTGCCTGGTATCGACTGGGACTGGGCCATGGTGCACCTGGAGATGGACCTGCGCAGGACGTACGGCGAGGACTACCTGGTGCACGGTGTAGCGCACCCGATCAGCCACACCCTCGACCTGGCCTACGCCTACCACTGCACCGCGGCGATCGCCCACAAGGTGCGCGACCGGACGCTGGCCCAGCAGATGCGCGACCATGCCCAAGGCTGGCGGGCGGCGTACGACCCGGGCACCGGCTTGCTGCGCGATTCGACGTTCTACGAGGGCGGCCGGTGGAACTACTCCTTCCGCCTGCTGCACGACATGCGCGCCCGGATCGCCCTCGCCGGCGGCGACGAGGCGTTCGTCGGGCTGCTCGACAAGTTCTTCGGGTACGGCGCTGAACCGGTGACCCAGCCGGGAGTGGCACCGAGCGTGGCCGAGATGGACGCCGGCTACAGCCTGAGCCGCTTCGAGGGACTGAACAACGAACCGGACTACGAGGCGCCTTGGTCCTACCACTACGCGGGGCGGCCCGACCGAACCGCAGAGGTGGTCCATGCCGTCATCGCCAACCAGTTCGGCACCGGCCGGGGCGGGTTGCCGGGTAACGACGACTCGGGCGGACTGTCTGCCTGGTACGTCTGGGCGACGCTCGGGCTGTTCCCGGTGGCCGGGCAGAACCTGTTCCTGCTCAGCGCGCCGGCCGTGTCGGAGTCCACGATCCGCCTGCCCGAGAACGACCTGTCGATCACCACCACGGGATTCGAGCCGGTCGAGGCCGGCGGACCGGTCTCCTACGTCCAATCCGTCGCGGTGAACGGCAAAGCTCTCGACCGCCCCTGGATCTCCGGCCGGGAACTGCGGCGCATCCGCCATCTGCACATCGAGCTCGGCCCTCAGCCCTCCGGCTGGGGCACCCGGATCAGACCACCATCCACATCCGACCCACTGCACGCCACTGGAGGTGAGGCATGAACATCGCCGACGACACAACCATCTCGTCCATACCCAACCGTCGCCTGGTCATCGTTGTCCGTGCCGACCCGGTGATCTGCGGACACTCCGGTGAGGCACGGTGCCTCGCCGAGGTGGCGCTCACGCGCGGGTTCGACGACGTACGGATCGTGACTTGGCCGCTGGATGCTTTGGAGGCGGCCGGGCTGCCGTTGAAACCACTTGACGGCATGCTGCCGTACAGCCCTGGCATCACTGTGGAGCGCCCCGATCCCGTGGGCGACTACCGGGTTCCGGACGGGCGCTACCTGTCCGGGCTCATCGGCCGACTGGTCGAGCTGTTCAGCGACGGAGTCCCGACAGTGGCGATGTCGTTGTACCTGAGCCCGCATGCGATCGCCGTACAGGAAGCCGTCCAGGTGGCGCGCTCGATCGGGCCCGCCCAGGTCACCACGGTGGCCGAGGCGGTGGGCTCCGACATCACCAACGTGGTGCGCGAGTGCGTGAACACCGGCCGGTTCGGCGCGGCCGCGCACATCCTGTCGGTCTACCTGGCGGCCGACCACTGCGTCGCGGTGTCGGAGTACACCAAGAGCCTGATCGTGGCCTCGGCGGCGACCCTCGATGGCATGCACGGTACGGCGTTCGCGCAGCGGTGCCGTGAGCGGATCGCTATCTCCTATCCGGCGGTCGATTCGTGGTCCTACCTGTCGCTCACCGATGACACGATCGCCGAAACCCTTACCCGGCGGGGTCTTTCGCGGGACGGATACGTGCTGTTCCTGTCCCGGATCGCCTCGGCAAAGGGCGTCGACGACCTGATCGACGCGTACGCCGGGTCGCGGTCGGCCGAGCGGGTGCAACTGGTGCTGGCCGGGCGCGGGCCGCAGGAAGCCGAGGTGGTGGCGCGGGTGGCGGCAGCGGGCCTGGGCGATCGGGTGCGGGTGCTGACCGACGTGGACGACGCAGAGAAGCCGGCGCTGATGGCCGGGAGCGCGGCGTTCGTGCTGCCGACCCGCGAGCAGCCGGAGTTCGTCGAGACGTTCGGGATCGCGCTGGTCGAGAAGGCGCTCGCCGGCGGCGGGCCGATCATCACCTGCGCGACCGGCGGCGTACCCGAGGCGGTCGGTGACACTGCCCTGCTGGTGCCGCAGCGCGACCCGGCCACGCTGCGAACCGTGCTGGACGAGGTCGTGTGCGACTGGACCTCCGAGCAGCGAGGAGCCGCCGAGCTCCGCGCCCGGGCGTACGCGTTGCAGTTCGACCGGGTGCAGGTCTTCGACCGCCTCTTCGCCCTCGCCGAACCGCCCGCGGTCCACGTGGCCTAGAAAAACATAGCATTCCTATGTATTATCGTTTGACGTGATCGCTACTGACCTTTCGAAGCTGGGTGTCGAGGTTGTGGTGGCCTCCGCGCGGTTGACGCGGCTGGCCAGCCGGGACGTGAGTTCGCTGCCGCACGCCGCGATGCGGTTGATGGGGCGGCTGGACGAGCTCGGGCCGTCGCGGATCAGCGACCTGGCCAAGGCCGACCGGTGTTCGCAGCCGACGATGTCGAACCTGGTGCAGCGGCAGGAGGAGAGCGGCTGGGTCCGGCGCGAGCCCGATCCGGCCGACTCCCGCGCCAGCCTGATCAGCCTCACCGACGCCGGCCGCGCCGAACTCGACCAGCGCCCGGCTCGAAGCCGGCGCCGCCATCGCCGCCCGTCTGAACCAGCTGCCGGCCAAAGACCTCGCGACTCTCGCAGGCAGCGGTCACCGTGATGCATTCCAATCCTCACCCTCGAGCCTTTGGAGGAGACGCCACCGGTGAGCAACTCGTTTCTGAAGCAACCCAAGTCCGTCTGGGCGGTCGCGTTCGCCTGTGTGATCGCGTTCATGGGCATCGGCCTGGTCGACCCGATCCTCAAGCCGATCGCCGAGCAACTGCACGCGAGCCCGTCCCAGGTCTCGCTGCTGTTCACCAGCTACATGGCCGTGATCGGCGTCGCGATGCTGATCACCGGCGCGGTCTCCAGCCGGATCGGCGCCAAGCGCACGCTGCTGATCGGGCTGGCCATCATCGTCGTCTTCAGCGCCCTCGCCGGCCTGTCCAACTCGATCGGCATGATCGTCGCCTTCCGGGCCGGCTGGGGCCTCGGCAACGCGCTCTTCATCGCGACCGCACTGGCCACCATCGTCAACTCCGCCAGCGGTTCCGTCGCCCAGGCGATCATCCTGTACGAAGCGGCGCTCGGCGTCGGCATCGCGGCCGGCCCGCTGGTCGGCGGTGAGCTCGGCACGATCTCCTGGCGCGGCCCGTTCTTCGGCGTCGCCGTCCTGATGACGATCGCGCTCGCCGCCACCGCGTTCCTGCTGCCCGCCTCGCCGCCCGCGCCCCGGCGTACGTCGATCCTCGAACCCCTGAAGGCACTGCGGCACCGGTCGCTGGCCACCGTCGCAGTCACCGCGCTGCTCTACAACTTCGGCTTCTTCACGCTGCTCGCGTTCACCCCGTTCCCGCTGGCGATGTCCGCCCGGCAGATCGGGCTGATCTTCTTCGGCTGGGGCATCGGCCTCGCGCTCACCTCGGTGTTCGCGGCGCCCCGGCTGCAGCGCCGGTTCGGCACGCTGCCCGTGGTGATGACGTCGCTGCTGCTGTTCGGCGCCGACCTGGCCGTGATGGGGATCTACGCCGCACCACCGGCCGGTCCTCGCGATCGGCGTGATCGTGGCCGGACTGTTCCTCGGCGTGAACAACACGCTGATCACCGAGGCCGTGATGGCCGCCGCTCCGGTCGAGCGCGGCACCGCGTCCGCGGCGTACAGCTTCGTCCGGTTCTCCGGTGGCGCGGTCGCTCCCTGGCTGGCCGGCAAGCTCGGCGAAGAGGTCAACATCCAGCTGCCGTTCTACGTCGGCGCCTTCGCCGTCCTGCTCGCCGTCGGCGTCCTGGCCACCGGCTGGAAGCCCCTGTCCCACCTCCGTACGCCGACCGCCCACTCCCAGGCCGAGGCCACTGCCCTCACGGCCGCCGACGCCTGAGTAAGTGGTCTACCCGAGAGCCGGAAAAGCAATTCCCCGGCTCTCGGCCTGCGGCTAGCCTCGATCGGTATGACGAGAGCTGACTGGCCGGCGTCGAGGTCGTACACAGGCAACCAGCTACGGCGGATCGCCCTGCCACTCGGCGGGATCGGCACCGGCACGGTCAGCCTCGGCGGCCGGGGCAACCTCCGCGACTGGGAGATCGTGAATCGCCCGGCCAAAGGCTTCCACCCGGATACCGCGTTCTTCGCCGTACGCACCTGTGACGCAGACGGGACCGTGGTCACCCGCGCAGCCGAGGGCCCGCTCGACCTCAGCGAATTCGAAGGTGCGCACGGCAGCGCTGCGCAGAACCACGGCCTCCCTCGCTTCCGCGGCGCAACCTTCGCCACCGCTATCCGTTCGGCCAAGTTCTCCTCGACGACCCCGATGTCCCGATCGACGTTCACCTGCAGGGTTTCAACCCCTTCGTGCCGACGGATGTGGACGCTAGCTCGTGGCCGATCGCAGTACTGCGTTTCGAGATCACCAACAAGACCACCAAGCCCTTGACCGTGTCGGTCGCCGGTTGCCTGCAGAACTTCATCGGCAGCGACAACACCACGACCGAGAGCGACAACCTGTACGGCGTACTGCTGCGAAGCGACGGCGTCGACCCGACCGCCGAGAACTGGGGATCAGTCGCGCTGGCGATCCTGGACGGGAGGACGTCACCCGTCGTACGGCGTGGACCGATCGTTCCTGGGGCGACAGCCTGCTCGACTTCTGGGACGACTTCAGCGCCGACGGCCGGCTCGACGAGCGGGAAGGCGCCGCAGCGATCGCTTCGGTCGCCGACACGAGGGTGGTTGCCGCTGGCAACACCGAGGGATTCACCTTCCTGCTCGGCTGGCACTTCCCGAACCGGCGCGCCTGGGAGAAGCCCGACCTCGTCGGCAACCACTACACCACCCTGTACTCCGATGCGTGGGACGCCGTCGCCAAGTTCGCCCCGGAGCTGCCCTCGCTGGAGCGCCGCACCCTCGCCTTCGTCCACGACTTCGAGAGCAGCGAACTTCCACCTGCTGTCAAAGAAGCCGCGCTCTTCAACCTGAGCACGCTGCGCACGCAGACCCTCTTCCGTACGCCGGACGGCCGGTTCTTCGGCTGGGAAGGCTGTTCGGACAACGTCGGCAGCTGCTTCGGCAGTTGCACCCACGTCTGGAACTACGAGCAGGCGACGCCCTACCTGTTCGGCGAGCTCGCCCGATCGCTCCGCGAGGTCGAGTTCGCGCATGCCACCGACGAGCAGGGCTTGATGAGTTTCCGCGTCGGCCTGCCACTGGACCAGGCCCAGGACTGGCGCGTTGCGGCCGCCGACGGGCAACTCGGCTGCCTGGTGAAGCTCTACCGCGACTGGCGGCTCAGCGGCGACGACGCGATGCTGCGAACGCTCTGGCCGGCAGCGAAGCGTGCGCTCGAGTTCTGCTGGATCCCGGGTGGCTGGGACGCCGACCGCGACGGCGTGATGGAAGGCTGCCAGCACAACACGATGGACGTCGAGTACTACGGCCCGAACCCGCAGATGCAGTCCTGGTATCTGGCCGCCCTGCGCGCAACCGAGGAGATGGCCAGGCACCAAGGCGACGACGACACAGCGAATGAGTGCCGCAGGTTGTTCGACTACGGCAGCGCCTGGATGGACAAGAACCTCTTCAACGGTTCGAGTACTACCGGCACGAGATCCGCCCACCCGCCTCAGCCGACGACGTCGCGCCCGGCCTCCGCGAACGGATGGGCGCCGCCGACCCGACCCACCCCGAACTCCAGCTCGGCGACGGCTGCCTGATCGACCAGCTCGTCGGCCAGGCGCTCGCCCACCTCGCGCAGCTCGGCCACCTGCACGACCCGTTGCTAGTGGCAACCACCCTGCGCAGCATCCTGGAACACAACGGCAAGACCGGCTTCCACGACCACTTCAACAACATGCGCGGCTACGTCCTCGGCGACGAGTCCGCCGTCCTGATGTGCAGCTACCCCCGCGGCAACCGCCCCGAACGCCCGTTCCCGTACTTCGCCGAGGTGATGACCGGCTTCGAACACATCCTCGCGGTCGGCCTGATCGACGAAGGCCTGGTCGACGAGGGCCTCAAGGTGATCGCCGACATCCGCGCCCGGTACGACGGGGAGCGGCGCAACCCCTTCGACGAGGCCGAGTGTGGACACCACTACGCCCGGGCGATGGCGAGCTGGGGAGCGGTCGTCACCCTCACCGGCTTCGACTACGACGGCCGCTCGGGCGTGCTGCGGTTCGCCCCGCGCTACCCGTCCAGCACCCACTTCTGGTCCACCGGCAACGCCTTCGGCACCCTCACCGAGGACACCCTCCAGATCCGCGAAGGCATCCTGCACCTCACCGAACTCCACCTGCCCCACCGCGAGCCGATCACCCCGGACCAGACCATGTTCACATCCGGGGACACCCTCCGCCTGCCCGGATGAGACTCCGGGCAGGCGCAAAGGCTAAGCGAGCTCCAGTTCGCTGTGCGGACGGACCGGCACCTCGCCGTACGTCGTAGTGCGCTGCCGGGCCGGCCGGTTCGCAGCCGTCGCCATCGCCGTGAGCTCCTCGATCGACTTGCGCGAGCCGTGCTTCGAGCCAGCCATCCGGCTGATGGTCTCCTCCATCAGCGTGCCGCCGATGTCGTTGACGCCGCCGTTGAGGACCGCGACACAGCCGTCGGTGCCGAGCTTCACCCAGGAGCACTGGATGTTGTCGATCCGCCCGTGCAGCATGATCCGCGACATCGCGTGCACCGCGCGGTTCTCGTCGTACGTCGGACCCGGACGCGCCACGCCGGCCAGGTAGATCGGCGAGTTCGTGTGGATGAACGGCAGCAGCACGAACTCCGTGAAACCACCGGTCTGGTCCTGGACCTCGGCGATCGTCCGCAGGTGCTGGACCCAGTGGTGCGGCGCGTCGACATGCCCGTACATCATCGTGGACGACGACGGCAGCCCGACCTTGTGCGCGGTCGAGATGACCTCGATCCAGCTTGCCGTCGGCAACTTTCCCTTGGTCAGGATCCAGCGCACGTCGTCGTCGAGGATCTCGGCCGCCGTACCGGGGATGCTGTCCAGCCCGGCCTCCTTGACCGAGATCAGGAACTCCTCGATCGACAGCCCGGTCCGGACCGACCCGTTGACGATCTCCATCGGCGAGTACGCGTGGACGTGCATCTGCGGCACGCGCTCCTTGACGGCGCGGACGAGATCCGCGTACGCCGTACCGGGCAGGTCCGGGTGGATACCGCCCTGCATGCAGACCTCGGTCGCGCCGATCACCCAGGCCTCTTCGGCGCGCTGGGCGACCTCGTCCATCGACAGCGAATAGGCATCCGCATCGGTACGCCGTTGGGCGAACGCGCAGAACCGGCAGCCGGTGTAGCAGACGTTGGTGAAGTTGATGTTCCGGTTGACCACGTACGTCACGTCGTCCCCGACGACCTCCTTGCGCAGGTCGTCCGCGATCTCGCGCAAGCTCATCCAACGCAGGTCCGGTGACGGTCATCAAGGTCAACGCCTGCGCGTCGGACAGCCCGGCCGGGTCATCGGCGGCCGCGGCGAGGGCTGCCTTCACGTCCGCGTCGATGCGCTCCGGCTTGCTTTCCCCAGCTCGGCGGGCCGCGACATCCTCACGCAGTACGTCCCAGTCTCCGTACGCCGCGTCGAAGTCCGAGCGGGTCTCCGTACGCCGTCCTTCGGTGTCGATCGCGGTGTGCAGATCGGTCCGCCCGACGCTGTCCCAGCCGCCATCGGGCTCCTGCCACGGCAGACCCTTCGGGATACGCGGCTTCATCAGCCAGCCCGGTCTCGGGATCGACGAGCGCCTCGACGTGCGAGATCAGCCGCGGGTCGAGCCAGGGCTCCCGCAGGTACTCCGGGTGCGCGGTCAGCCTTTCGCGCAAGGTGAATCCGGCGGCTGCGGTCACCTTGGTCAGCTCATCGAGCTGCGGCCAGGGACGCTCGGGGTTCACGTGGTCGGGAGTCAACGGCGAGACGCCACCGAAGTCGTCCACACCCGCGTCGAGGAGCAGCTTGCACTCGGCCAGGTCGACCAGGTTCGGCGGTGCCTGGACGCGCATCCGCGGTCCGAGCACGATCCGGGTGACGGCGATCGCGGCCAGCCATTCGTCCAGCGGGATGTCCGCGTCGTTGCGCATCGCGGTGTCCGGCTTCACCCGGAACCCCTGGATGATGACCTCCTGGATCCCGCCGTACTGGCGGGCGATCTTGCGCAGCGCGAAGATCGAGTCGGCCCGCTCCTCGAGGTTCTCCCCGATGCCGACCAGCAGCCCGGTGGTGAACGGGACGTTGGAACGGCCGGCGTCCTCCAGCACCCGCAGCCGGATCGCCGGGTCCTTGTCGGGCGACCCGAAGTGCGGCTGGCCCTTCTCCTCGAACAGCCGGCGCGAGGTGGTCTCCAGCATCATGCCCATGCTCGGCGCGACCGGCTTCAGCCGCTGGAGGTCCTGCCAGGACATGACGCCCGGGTTCAGGTGCGGCAGCAGCCCGGTCTCTTCCAGCACGCGGATCGCCATCGCCCGCACGTAGTCGAGCGTGCTGTCGTAGCCGGCTTCCTCGAGCCAGGTCTTCGCTGCGTCCCAGCGGTCCTCGGGTGCATCCCCGAGCGTGAAGAGCGCCTCCTTGCAGCCGAGCGCAGCGCCCTGCCGTGCGATCTCCAGCACCTCGTCCGGCGACAGGTACGGCGCGTGCACGCGGCCGGGCGTCGTCGCGAAGGTGCAGTAGTGGCACCGGTCGCGGCAGAGCCGGGTCAGCGGGATGAACACCTTCTTGGAGTACGTCACGATGCCGCTGCGGCCGGCGTCGGCGAGACCCTGGTCGCGAACTCGCGCGGCCGTCGCCATCAGGGCGGTCAGCGCCTCACCGGAAGCTCCCAGCAGTACCTCGACTTCGACCGGATCCAGCGTCTTCCCGTCATCGGCCCGCTTGAGCGCGCGGCGCATCGCAGTAGTCGTCACGGCGACGAGCCTATGTCGCGATCTGCGGGCTTTCTGCCGATTCGGTGACCGAAAAACAATCAGTACGTCTGTCCTGATAGTTTACCGTTTGTGCAGGTCAGAGGGACTACCAGACGCCCCGACGGACGACGGTTGCGGGGCCAGGCCCGACGGACCGAGCTCCTCGTGGCGACGCTGGCGATCGTCGAGCGCGATGGCGTCGCGGGGGTCAGCCATCGGGCCGTCGCGGCCGAAGCAGGAGTGTCGCTGGCCTCGACGACGTACCACTTCGCGAGCCTCGACGAACTGCTGATCGCGGCCCTGACCTGGGCCGCCGAGGACCTCGCGGCCGAGCTCCACGAGCGAGTGACAGACCTGGGCGCGAGACCGGCCGACGAGTTGGCCCGGTTGATCGAGCATTGCCTCGTTTACCGACGCGGTCGCACGCTCGCGGAGTACGAGCTCTACCTGCTCGCCGCCCGCCGCCCCGCCCTCCGCGAGGCGGCAGCCGCCTGGCTGGAACCCCTGACGCAGATCGCCCGCAGCTTCACCAGCGACCCCCACAAAGCCAGCCTCCTGGTCGCCGCCCTCGACGGCATCCTCCTCCAGGCCCTGATCGGCGCCCGCCAATTCAACCGAGCCGACTTCCACGCCCTCCTCGCGGTACTGCGTTAGGCGTTTCGCAGTCTGTGGAAGTGTTTGACAGCCGAGTCTGTGGATGGCAGCGGCAAATGCTTCGAACCTTCTCGAAAACTGCTGCCAGGCAAGGGTTTGATGAAGTTCCCTGGGGTGATGACCACGAAACTCTTCAGAATCCTTCCGGTGGCAGCGCTCGGGCTTGCCGCCGTGACAATGACCGGTGGAGTCGCGCAGGCCGCGGCACCGACTGCCGCCACGACCGCCGCGTCGCCGGCCACGGTGTCGTCGTGTCACATCAACCAGAACAACGTCAACTACCGCTCCGGCCCCGGTACGCAGTATCGGTCCTACGGCCAGGTGCATGCCGGTCAGCCGTTCGACGGCCGGCTCTCCACCTCGGGTGGATGGATCCTGGGCAATCTGCCGGGGATCCGCAACGACGTCTGGATCCAGGGCAACTACGTCAGTTGCTGAGAGCAACGGACCCGGCTGGCTCCGCCGGGTCCGTTCTGTCTCACTGGCCGGCTCGGAGACCGGCGCGGATCATGCTGTGGATGACGAGGTGGTGGAACGGGCTGATCGCGTTGTAATAAAGGCGTCCCACGGGTCGGAGGTAGTGGACGAGGGTGACGACCTTGAACTCGTGGTCGGGCGACATGATGTAGGCGAGGTAGCCGATCAGGTGGTTGTCGGTGACCTTGAGGAGCAGGTAGTGGTCCTCCTCACCGCGGACCACTTCGAAGAATGCGGCGTGATCGCCAGGGGTGAAGCTGACCGTCTCCGGTCGCAGCCTGGGACGCGACGGCACGGTGGCCGTGTCCAGTCTCAAAGCTTTGGCGACGACGATCCGGACGGCGAACAATGCCTTGATCCACAACGGTGACGAGCCGAGTGAGCCGGCGACGAACTCGCGCAGGCTGACGGCCCCGGTCGCGGTCTTCACGTCCACCACATCCGCAGTGGGTAACAGATCTGCCAACTCGGGCAGCTCGACCATGATGCCTCCTCAGAGCAGTGACTTCCCGGTGGCGAGTCGCAGGGTGTCGGCGTACAGGGCGCGCAGCTCGCCGGCAGGCACCGGCGGCAGCACCTGCTCGGCGCCGATCAGGATCAGATAGAGCAACTCGGCCAGCCGGTCCGGGGCAATCAGACTGCTCTCGAGTCCACGGCAAAGCTTCCGCAGGTACTGCGTACGCGCCCTGTCCACGCGCTCCTGCGCCTGCCGCGCCTCGCCGTCCTGCAACGCCCACGCCCGGACGGCGATCTCCAGCTTGGCCTCCTTCGGCCCGGCCAGCACCAACTCCATCAACCGCACCAGCTTCACCTCGGCGGCGGCCCCCGGATCCTCTTCCACGGCGTCGATCAACCGAGTCGTGAACAACGCTTCGAAGTGCTCCAGCAACGCGGTCCGAAACCCGCCAACCCCTCGAAAATGGTGGTAATAGGACCCCTTGCTCAACCCGAGCTCGTTGGTCAGCCGCTCGATCGTCACCGCCGGCGCCCCTTCCCGCGCCAGCAACCGAAGGCCGACATCCAGCCAATCCACCCTGCTCGCCATGCGGCGACCATACCATACTGTTTGGTATGGTCGACTAGGCGTCGAGGTCTACCGGGGCGGCCGTGCGGGTACGGCGTTTGGTGGCCAGGCGGTGGGCGAGGGTGATGAGGAGGAAGCCGACGGCGTAGATGCCGGCGGTGACGACCAGGTAGCCGAGGGGGAGTTCGTCGGGGTCGCGGGGGAAGGCGCTACCGCTGTCACCGATCCAATCGCGGAGCAGGTAGAGGGTCTGGAAGGTGAACGAGTAGGCATAGATCGCCACGTAGGCGAGATATGCCGAGGTGCGGTTCCGCAGGAAGTAGCCGAGCGGAAAGGCGAACAGGACGGTGATGATGGCAACCATGGGATTCCCTCCTAGCAAGTTCTGACCTCACCTACGCTCCCGCCCACACCACTGGCCCCACATCCGTGCCAACGCCGCAGTAGGCCAAGTGCTGGCACTGAGCGCGACTCGGCCCGGTGCTGGCACTGATGCGCGCCGCGCCATCGCGGGAGGATGATGACGCTTGTGACCAGGCCACTGGGGTGGGTGACCGCCGCGACAGTCGCGTACGCCGCGGGCCTGGTCGTGCGCGCGACACTCGCCTACGGTCCGGCCTCGATCGGTTCCGGCGGCGACTTTCTGGCGTCGATGGTGATCCTGCTGCCATCGCTCCTGCTTGGTTGGCTGATCGCCGCCCGCGCACCGGAAAGCCCGGTCGGCCCAGCACTCGCACTGACCGGCGCACTGCCGGCCGTCGTCTTCACCGTCGAGGACTGGGGCGCGACCTATCACACTGCCCACCCCTGGCCAGGCGCGCGCAGCGTCGAGATCGCCGCGGCCGGTGTCTGGGCCTGGCTGTTCCTCGGCTTCGCGATCCTGATCCTCGTCTTCCCCGACGGTCTGCTCCCCGGCCGCAACTGGCGAGCGATCGCAACCACCGTGCCCCTATCCCTCGCCCTGGTGAACTTCGTCGTCGCCACCAGCACCGACAACTTCTCCCCCACCCCGGAGGCCGAACGAGTCACCGGAGAACCACCCTTCACCCTGCCGACGCCGCTCCAGCTCGCCCTGGTCGTCATCGCGCTCGCGGGCCTGGTCGCAGTACTCCTCGCGGTCTCCGTCAGCCTGGTCACGAGGTTCCGCCACGGCGACGACCTCGCGCGGCTCCGGCTGCGCTGGCTGATGTGCGCCGCGATCGCCGTACCGGTGCTGCTGGCAACGAGTTGGCTGGCAGCCGCAGCCGGCCTTCCCGGCGAGACCGCCTACCTCGGCTTCCTGGTGGCGATGCTGGTCCTTGTCCCGGCCGCGATCGCCGTCGCGATCCTCCGGCACGACCTGCTCGACATCGACCGCTTCTTCGGTACTGCGGTCAGCTGGCTGATCACCACGTTCGTCTCGGCTGCGGTCTTCGCCGGCGTGGTCGTTGCCGTCGACACCCTTTTCCCACGGCAGGAACGAGCCGGTGTCACCAGTGCCGCGTTCGTCACCGCCCTGCTCCTGCTCCCCCTCTACCACTGGCTGCACCGCGCGATCGGCCGCTTGGTCGACCCGGACCGCGCCGTCGCCGCCGAACAGATCAAGGACTTCGTCCGCCGGGTCCGCGACGGCCAGGCCGAACCTGAACAGATTGAGTCCGTACTACGGAAGGCTCTCGACGACCCGGATCTCCAGGTCATCCTCCAACGACCAGGCCGGCCCCTGGACCTCCCCGACAACGCGATCCCCTTGCAGACAGGCGATTCGGCCGTCGGCGCCCTGATTCCCGGCGTCACCTCGGCGCGGAGAGTCAGGCGCGCAAGGGAAGCCGCGGTCGAGGCCCGTCTTCCGATCGAGGTGAGCCGGCTGCGACTGGAGTTGCAGGACGCACTGTCCGACGTACGAGCCAGTCGCGCTCGACTCGTGGAAGCAGCAAGCGTCGAGCGACAACGGCTGGAACGGGATCTGCACGATGGAGCGCAGCAACAGTTGATTGCCGTGGGCATGCGGTTGCGATCTCTGCAGCACCAGCTCGGCCCGGGCGCCGCGCAGTACGGGGTGATCGACGAGTTGGTGGAGACGTTGGAGCAGACCGTGGGCGAGTTGCGGCGGATCGCGCACGGCATTCGGCCGAGCCGGCTGGACGACGGGCTCGCGGTCGCGCTGCGCCGGTTGGTGCAGGACAGCTCGGTGCCGGTCGACCTGAGCGTGCCCGAGCTCGAGATCGGCGAAGGAGTGGCGACCGCGGTGTACTTCACTGTCGGCGAGGCGATCGCCAACGCCCTCAAACACGCCCACGCGACCCGCATCTCGATCGAGGTCACCGTGACCGGTCAACGGCTGAACGTTCTCGTCCGCGACGACGGGATCGGCGGTGCCCGGGAGGGCTTCGGGCTGACCTCGCTGCGGGACCGGGTCGCGGCCCAAGGCGGCGAACTCACCCTGGACAGCCCGCCCGGAGCCGGTACTTCGATCAGAGCGGAGATCCCGTGCGCGTCGTGATCGGCGAGGATTCGGCCTTGTTCCGCGAGGGTCTGAGCCGCCTGCTGACCGACAACGGGCACGAGATCGTCCGAGCGGTCGCGGATGCGGACGCCCTGATCACGGCCGTCACCGAAGCCGAGCCGGACCTGACGATCATCGACGTCCGGATGCCCCCGACGATGACCGACGACGGCGCCCGGGCCGCGAAGACCCTGCGAACAGCCGACCCGGCCCGACCGATCCTGATGCTCTCCCAGCACGTGGAGACCAAGCATGTGGTCGATCTCGTCGCCACCGGCGGCTTCGGTTACCTGCTGAAGGACCGCGTACTACGGGTCGCGGACTTCCTCGACGCCATGCGCCGGGTGGCGGACGGCGGCTCGGCCCTGGATCCCGCGATCGTGGCGGCACTCGTCACGCCGACGCGGGTGAACGACCCTCTGATGGCCCTCTCGGCCCGCGAACGCGAAGTACTGGCGCTGGTCGCGGAGGGTCTTTCCAACAGCGCGATCGCAGGCCGCCTCGTGCTGGCCGAACGCACGATCGAGACCCACATGCGCAGCATCTTCCAGAAGCTCCGGATCGACGACACACCGACCAGCCACCGTCGCGTCCTCGCCGTCCTCACCCACCTGACCGGCTGAGCCCCAGCAGGTAAGGGAAAAAAGAAACGCCGGCCGTGTCGGGTGTCGGTCACCACCTCACTGGCGACCGGCACCCCGGCGACACGGCCGGCGTCTTGCTTTGCCCCGAGAGGGCGGTCGGCCCCGAAGGAGGGAGGTAGCGCGATCTCGTTCCGCAACCGGCAGGGGAGGTACAGTCCGGTTCCGGACGGGAGACCACGAAACTTCCTAGAGCCTGTGTCAGCGACCCGTCCGTCGCCGACAACTGAACGTTGTCATGCGCAACGGGAGTGCTGCTACGCGGCGGATCAAACATTTGCATTGATCTTGACTAAGGCCACGCTTTGTACACAGACTCTCACTATTCGTAGTGAAGTTGCCTGCCGCAACAACAAATGTCAGTACGGGAAGGTGTCGTCGCGGCGGGTCGGGTCCATGTCCCACAGGGAGAACTCGACCACCTTGTGGGACTCCTCGCCGCCGGCCGGGCTGAGCCCGAGGCCGTCGTAGTCCTTGGATCCGATGCCGTCCAGGTAGCCGAGCAGCTCGAAGGCCGAGCGGGCGTCCTCGATGTCCTCGATCACGTCGTCGTTCTGCGCCTCGTCGGCGCGACTGCGGACGTAGGCGATGAACGCCTCCGGATCGGTCACCACGAAGTCGTACCGCGCCTGGTAGCTGAGCCGGATCCCGTTCTCCGGGACCAGCGGTTCGTCCAGCTCGTCCAGGCCGGCGCCTTCGATCATCTCCCGGTAGTCGGCCGGGTCGTCGAAGTCGTCCGGGCCGAGCGGCAGGTCGTCCAGCTCGTCGGGGTCGTACGAATCGATGCCGAGGAAGATGTCGCCCCAGCCCCGCTCGTGGACGGCGTCGGCGAGAACCCGGGCCTGCACCCGGACGTTCTCGATCGCCGTGGTGGCCCGCAGGTCGTGCAGGTCCAGGGCGTCGGCTTGTTCCAGCAACACCCTCGCCAGTTCGCGGGCGGCCTCGGCAGCCGACGCGGGCTCAATCGGCTCACTCATGCTGCGACGGTACAACCATCGGCACATCCACCGCCGCGCCCGGTACGCCGAACGCGTCCACGAGCTCGCCGGCATGCGGCCTGACCTGGGCACAAAGCTGGTTCACCAGCGCCGTGATCGCCTTCGACCGCGGGCCCGACAACCGGCCGTGTTCGATGTACCACGCCCGCTCCGCCTCGATCGTCGACAAGGCGTGCAGGTCGTACAGCTCCTTCAGCCGATCCCGCACCTCCCCCTCCGGCGCAGCCTGCACCCCGGCCAGGAACGCCTCCAGTACGACGCGGTCGACATGCGCCCGCCCCGCCGCGATCACGTGGTCCTGGCACCGGTTGAACGCCTCGAACGGCTCGACCCCAGCGTCGATTCCCGCCTTGAGCCGCCGAGCCACCCCGGCGAGCATGTGCTCCTCCCGGAACCGCAGCAGGCCGCAGTGGTACGCATCGTCCCGCAGCCCCGCATCCGGATCGGCCGAGTCGTTCCGATTCGGTACGACGTCCCGCAGCCGCTCCACGAGAGTCCGCAGGGCGGTCTTCTCCACCGCGATCTCGACCGCTTGAGCCGCGATGAACCGGGCCGTGCCGAGCGGATCGAGCTTGCCGAACGCCTCCCGATAACCAGTCAGCAGCCCCTTGGCGACCAGCTGCAACAGAACAGTGTTGTCACCCTCGAACGTCGTGAACACATCGGTGTCCGCCTTGAGCGCGGCCAACCGGTTCTCCGCGAGATACCCGGCGCCACCGCAGGCCTCCCGACACACCTGGATCGCCTCCGTCGCGTGCCACGTCCCGAGCGCCTTCGTCCCGGCTGCCTGGGCCTCCAGCGCACGACGGTCGTGCTCGTCCTCCGGACTCCGGCTCTCCTTGTCGAAGAGCCGCACGAACTCGTCGACCAGCTCGCCCTGGGCGAAGTGCAGCGCGTAGGTCTTCGCCAGCAGCGGCAGCAGCCGGCGCTGATGCATCCGGTAGTCGAGCAGCAACGCCTCCTCGGCACTTCCGGGCGCACCGAACTGCCGTCGCTGCAAGGCGTACCGGATCGCGATGGTGAGCGCGACCTTGCTCGCGTTGATGGCGGCACCGCCGACCGAGACGCGCCCCTGGACGAGCGTTCCGAGCATCGTGAAGAAGCGGCGGTCCGGGTTCTCGATCTCGCTGGTGTAGATGCCCTCGGCATCGACCTGCGCATAGCGGTCGAGCAACGCAGTACGGGGAACGCGGACCTGGTCGAAGACGATCCGGCCGTTGTCGACGCCGTTCAGGCCGAGCTTCGGTCCGCAGTCGCTCAGCGTCACGCCCGGCAGCGCGTCGCCGTCGAGGGACCGGATCGGCACCAGCAGACAGTGCACGCCATGGGTCTCGCCGCCGACCACGAGCTGGGCGAAGACCGCCGCCATCCGGCCGTGCCGGGCCGCGTTGCCGATGTAGTCCTTACGTGCGCCCGGATGAGGCGTGTGGACGACGAACTCATCGGTCGAAGGGTCGTACGTCGCCGTAGTACCGAGTGCCTGGACGTTCGAGCCGTGGCCGGTCTCCGTCATCGCGAAGCAGCCGAGCAGCCGGCCGTTGATCGCGTCGGCGAGGTACTCCTCGTGGTGCCGGGTGGTGCCGAGTTGCAGGATCGCGCCGGCGAACAGGCCGAACTGCACCCCTGCCTTGACCATCAGTGAGAGATCGCCGAAGGCCAGCGTCTCGAACCCGGCGATGAACCCGCCGAGGTCACCCTGGCCGCCGTACTCCTTCGGGAACCCGCGCGAGGGATGCCCGTCCGCGGTGATCTGCTGGAGCATCGCGAGTACTTCATCGCGGTACTCGTCCCGCGGCAGCCGCAGCCCCGCATCCAGCAGGTCGGCATGCTCAGCCAGGCCGTCCCGTACTACGTCCCGCGCCGCCTTGTACGGCCCGTCCAAGTAGTCCCGCAACCCCGTCGCGCTCATAGGACAAACCTATTCCGTTCCACCTCACCGCCACGTAACGGCGGTCACGTTCGCGTTCAGTCAGCGGAAACTGCCTACAGCACCCTCAGATGCGGCGATAGGATGCCGCTCGTGCCGAATTTGCGGATCAGTGAGGCGGCCGCGCTGCTCGGAGTCAGTGATGACACCGTCCGGCGCTGGATCGAGCAGGGCAAGCTGCCGTCCGTCCAGGACGGCGGCCGGATGGCGATCGACGGCAAGGAGCTGGCCGCGTTCGCACAGCAACTGGCCGAGACCCCGGAGCCGGGCAACACGACAGCGGCCTCGGCCCGTAACCGCATGCGCGGCATCGTCACGCGCGTCGTCAAGGACGGTGTGATGGCTCAGGTGGAGATGCAGGCCGGACCGTTCCGGGTCGTCTCGCTGATGAGCCGGGAGGCCGCGGACGAACTCGGCCTGGAGCCAGGGGTGCTTGCGGTCGCCTCCATCAAGTCCACTCACGTCGTAGTAGAGATCCCGGAGGCCTGATGTTCCGCCGTACCGTAGCCGTGGCTGTTACCGCGGTCGCCGCTCTCTCACTCGCGGCCTGTGGCAACGACGAGAAGCCGGCTGCGACGTCGAGCCAAGCCTCCACCCCGGCCCTGTCGGGGACGATCAACGTCTTCGCAGCCGCGTCGCTGACCGGCACCTTCACCCAGCTCGGCAAGGACTTCGAGGCCGCCCACCCGGGCGTCAAGGTGGTCTTCAACTTCGCCGGCAGCTCGGCGCTCGCCCAGCAGATCAACCAGGGCGCCCCGGCCGACGTGTTCGCCTCGGCCGCGCCGAAGAACATGGACCAGGTGACCGACAAGGGCGCCGCGACCACGTTCGTGAAGAACAAGCTGGAGATCGCCGTCCCGAAGGGCAACCCGGGCAAGATCACCGGACTGAAGGACTTCGCCGACAAGAACAAGAAGATCGCCATCTGCGCCGTCCAGGTGCCCTGTGGGGCCGCGGCCAAGAAGGTGTTCGACGCGACCAAGATCGTCGCCCAGCCGGACAGCCTGGAGCAGGACGTGAAGGCCGCCCTGACCAAGGTCAGTCTCGGCGAAGTCGATGCGGCGCTCGTCTACAAGACCGACGTCCTGGCGGCGAAGGACAAGGTCGAGGGGATCGAGTTCCCCGAGGCCGACAAGGCGATCAACGAGTACCCGATCGCGACCCTGACCGAGGCGAAGAACCCGGACGGCGCCAAGGCGTTCGTCGACTTCGTTCTCTCCGCTCAGGGCACGAAGGTTCTCACCGCAGCGGGCTTCGACGCCCCGTGAGTCCCCGCGGCCGCAGGAGGATCGGTGGGCGGTTGCCCCTGGTCCTCCTGTTGCCTGCGCTGCTCGGGCTGGCGTTCCTGCTGGTCCCCCTGATCGGCCTGCTCGCCCAGGCTCCCTGGTCGACGCTGCCCTCGAAACTCTTCAGCGCAGACGTCGGACAAGCCCTCAAGCTCTCCCTGCTCTGCGCTAGCGCCGCCACTGTTATCTGTCTGTTCTTAGGCGTTCCACTGGCGTGGCTACTGGCACGCGCTGAACTACCGGGCCGAGGAATCATCCGTGCCCTGGTGACTGTTCCCCTGGTCCTGCCACCAGTAGTAGGTGGCGTAGCGCTCCTCTTGGTTCTGGGCCGTCGCGGACTGGTCGGCGAGCACCTGGACCTCTGGTTCGGCTTCTCCCTGCCGTTCACCACAGCCGGAGTGATCGTCGCGGAGGCGTTCGTGGCGATGCCGTTCCTGGTGATCTCCGTGGAAGGCGCCCTGCGCGCAGCAGACCCGCGGTACGAGGAAGCAGCCGCCACGCTCGGCGCAGGCCGCTGGCTGACCTTCCGGCGAGTCACCCTGCCCTCGATCGCACCAGGCATCGTGGCAGGCGCCGTACTGTGCTGGGCCCGTGCGCTCGGTGAGTTCGGCGCCACGATCACCTTCGCCGGCAACCTCCCAGGCCGTACTACGACGATGCCGCTGGCCGTCTATCTCGCCCTGGAGACCGACCCCGATGTCGCCGTAGTCCTGAGTGTCGTCCTGCTCGCCGTCTCCGTCGTCGTCCTCGCCTGCCTGCGCGAGCGCTGGATCAGTGGTCTCCGATGACCCTGTACGCCGAACTGCAGGTCACCCGACCCTCCTTCCACCTCGAGCTCGACCTGACCGTCGAGCCGGGCGAGGTAGTCGCCCTGCTCGGTCCCAACGGCGCAGGCAAGACCACTGCCCTCCGCGCGATCGCCGGACTCCTCCCGGTCACCAGCGGCCGGATCCGTCTCGACGACGAGGTCTGGGACGAGCCACCGCGAACCTTCCGGTCCGCCGACCGCCGCCCGATCGGCGTCGTCTTCCAGGACTACCTCCTCTTCAACCACCTGAGCGCCTTGGAGAACGTCGCCTTCGGCCTGCGAGCCCGTGGCACCGACAAGCACACCGCCCGCGCCGAAGCCGCCCGCTGGCTGGAGACTGTCGGCCTCAAAGACCACCTGAAGAGCCGCCCACGCTCCCTGTCCGGCGGCCAGGCGCAGCGCGTCGCCCTGGTCCGCGCACTGGCCACGTCTCCCGAGCTACTCCTCCTGGACGAGCCCCTGGCCGCACTGGACGCCAGTACGACGCTGCACGTGCGCGCCGAACTGGCCGAGCACCTCCGCCGGTACGAGGGCCGCACACTCCTCGTCACCCACGACCCGCTCGACGCGATGGTCCTGGCCGACCGCCTCGTCATCGTCGAACACGGCCGGGTCGTCCAGGAAGGCGCCCCCACCGAGATCGCCCGCCGCCCGCGCACGGAGTACGTCGCTCAACTGGTCGGCCTGAACCTCTACCGCGGCACCGCCGACGGCACCACCGTCGCCCTGACCGGCGGCGGCTCCGTCACGATCGCCGAGCCCACCTCCGGCACCGTCCACGTGGCCTTCCCGCCGACCGCCGTCAGCCTGTACGCCGAACCGCCGGCCGGCAGCCCCCGCAACACCTGGCCCGCGGTCGTCGCCGGACTCGAACAACACGCCCACACCGTCCGCGTCCGCCTGGACGCCTCCCCCGCCGGACCGGCCACCCTGCTGGCCGACATCACCCCGGCAGCCGTCGCCGAACTCCGCCTCACCCCCGGCCAGCACCTGCACGCCACCCTGAAGGCCACCGAAATTCAGACGTACCCCAGCTGACCGTTGCCTGGCGCAACGAAGGTTTCGGCGGATACTGAAGACTCCACCGCTGGCGAAGGGAAGAGAGTTCGTGACCGAACCGAGTACCGAGTGGCGTGAAGTGATCCAGCCGGACGAGAAGGAGCGGCACGAGCAGCAGGCGGCGGGGTTCGTCGAGATGCAGGAGCGGAAGTCCGCGAAGTACGGAACCGGGCGGGCACTGCACCGCAAGCAGGTCGCCGCGCTGCGGGCCACGCTGGACGTGCCGGCCGACCTGCCGGAGTACGCGCGGCAGGGCATCTTCAAGATCCCGAACCGGTTCGACGCCTGGATCCGGCTGTCCAACGGTGGCTTCAACCGCGCGGCCGACAACGTGCCGGACATCCGCGGCTTCTCGATCAAGGTGCTCGGCGTCTCCGGCCCGGCCGCGCTCGGTGGGGAGGCGGTCTCGCAGGACTTCGCACTGATCAACCGCAACACGTTCAGCTCCGCGACCAGCGAGGACTTCGCCAAGCTGGTCCTCACCGGCGGCAGCACGCCGGGCGCCCTGCTGCTCCGGCTGCTGAAGAACCCGGGCATGATCCCCCAGCTCAAGGCAGTGTCGACAGCGTTCAAGAGGCCGTTCGGCGGGTTCGCCACGCATGACTTCTTCAGCGCCGCCCCGATCGCCTTCGGCCCGTACGCCGCCCGCGTGCGCCTGGTGGCCGCATCCGACCAGGTCAACCCATCGGCCAGTGACGACTGGGCCGCCGACGTGTTCGATCGGCTGATCGACAACCCGCTCGGCTACGACCTGCAGATGCAGTTCTTCGTCGACGAGGCCTCCACCCCGATCGAGGACGCGACGTCGGACTGGGCCGCCGCGCCGTTCGTGACGGTCGGCCGGTTGACCGTTCCCCGGCAGAAGCCGGACGAGGTGCTGGCGCAAGCAGGTCGACGCGGCCCGCTTCGATCCCTGGAACGCACTGACCGATCACCGCCCGCTCGGCGAGGTGATGCGGGCCCGCAAGGTCGCGTACTACGCCAGCCAGCAGGCCAGGTCGGCCGAGTGATGGCTGTATACAAACAGTGCTCGGATGGTTGCACGAAGTAACTCAGGCAAAGTTACGGGCCGTGATCGCACTGCCACGAATTGACATCATGTAACGCCGTTTTCACCGCTCAAAGTGATCGTCGACGTAACAAAGAGTGATTACTTACTCACTCGTAGCGTGTGAGTTCTTCACGGTCTAGTCGTGACGTCATGCACTACGCCGACCCCTCTCCGGTTGCCCAAGATGTGCCGGGGCGACCACGAGAGAGGGGGAACGAACTGTCATGCAACCAGCCACTGAAAGTTACGAGCTCTACTGCCTGGCCGACCGGCGGTTCTACGACACCCCGGCGAACCGTGGCGCCGAGCATCCGGACTTCGCGCTCTGTTCGCGCCCCGTCCCGGCCGGCTGGGACCACGTGCCCGGCGAGATGTGGATGCACTACGCGCCGGCCGGGCTGAAGCTGCCCGAGCAGGGCTGGAAGATCCACGTCTCCTCCGGTCTCGCGGACGCCGAGCAGGCGCTGGCCACGGTCTGGGACTACTGCGTCCCGCGCGGCATCGCGTTCAAGTTCCTCCGCAACGAGCCGGTCCTGGTGATGGTCAACTCGAAGTCCGCCCCGCGCGGTTCGAGCGGCAAGCTGGTCACCATCTACCCGACCGACGAGGCCCAGCTCGAACTGGTACTGAAGGAGCTCGACGACCTCCTGCGCGGCGTCCAGGGCCCCTACATCCTGAGCGACCTGCGGTACGCCGAGGGCCCGCTCTTCGTGCGGTACGGCGCGTTCGTCAGCCGGTACTGCCTCAACGACGCCGGCGAGCGCGTCCTGGCCCTCGCCGACGACCACGGCCGGCTGGTGCCGGACCACCGCGGCCCGACCTTCTCGATGCCGCCGTGGATCGACGCTGCCGTCCTTCCTCGAGTCGCATCTTGAAGCCCGCAACTCGGTCACCACCAACGAGCTGGCCTACACGATCGAGAGCGTCATCCAGTTCTCCAACGGCGGCGGCGTCTACCTCGGCCACCACAACGAGACCAACGCGCAGGTCGTGCTCAAGGAAGGCCGGCCGCTCGCCGGTCTCGACATGGGCGGCCGCGACGCGGTCGCCCGGGTCGGCCACGAGCGCGACATCCTGCAGCGCCTCGAAGGACTCGACGTGGTCCCCGAGCTGCACGACTACTTCCAGCTCGGCGAGCACCACTTCCTGGTCCAGGAGTACGTCGACTCGAACCCGCTGCAGCGCGAACTGGTCCGTCGCTACCCGCTGACCCACCCGGACGCGACCGAGGCCGAGCTCGCCGAGTACGCCGAGTGGGCGACCGCCATGGTCGCCGGGTCGAAGCCGCGGTCACTCAGCTGCACGGCCGCGGCGTGGTCTTCTGCGACCTGCATCCGGACAACGTGCTGCTCGGCGTCGACGACCGGCTCGTCCTGATCGACTTCGAGGTCGCCACGCTGGCCGAGGAGCAGGCCCGCTCGGCGCTCGCCCATCCCGGGTACGCCGCGCCCGGCGATCGCCAGGGCGTCGACGTCGACCTCTACGCGCTGGCCTGCATCACGCTCGGCCTGTTCGCGCCGCAGGCGACGATGCTGCTGAATCTCCATCCCGGCAAGGCTTTCCAGCTCGCCGAGATGATCGCCGAGACCTTCCCGGTGCCGCAGGCGACCGCTCGACACCGCCGTACGGACCATCGTCGGTCCCGACGTGACCAGCGATCCCGAGATGGCCGCCTCGCGCTGCCCGGCAGGCGCCGATGGGCCGAGGTCCGTGACGCGCTGACCAAGGCGATCGTGGCCAGCGCCACCCCGGAGCGCGACGACCGGCTGTTCCCCGGCGACATCGCGCAGTTCCGGCCGGGCGGCGGGACGAACCTCGCCACGGCGCGGCCGGCGTGCTCTATGCCCTTGGCGAAGACCGACGCGGGCCGCTTCCCGGAGTACGAGGACTGGCTGCGCAAGCACGCCCTCGCCACGCGACACCGGACCAGGCCTGTACGACGGACTGCACGGTGTCGCGCATGTCCTCGACGAGCTCGGGCTACCGCCAGGACGCACTCGATGCGGTCGAGCGCACGTTGGCCGACGACTTCGAGACGCGTGAGCTGGGCCTGCACTCCGGCCTGGCCGGGATCGGGCTGAACCTGCTGCACTTCGCGGCCGAGCCGGCCCTGCAGGCCAAGGCGATCCGGGTGATCGACCTGGTCGCGGACCGGCTCGGCGACGTCGACCGACGTACCGGAGCTCAGTGGCGGGGCGCATCCGCGGGCCGGGCTGATGTTCGGCTCGTCCGGTCCGGCGCTGCTGTTCCTGCAGGCGTACGAGCGGTCCGGTGACACCGGGCTGCTCGACCTGGCCGAGACCGCGCTGCGGCAGGATCTGCGCCGCTGCCTGCTGACCCCGGACGGCATGCTGCAGGTGAACCAGGGCTGGCGCACGCTGCCTTACCTGGAAGAGGGTTCGGCCGGGATCGCGCTCGTCCTGGAGCGCTACCTGCGGCACCGCCCCGACGAGGAGCTGGCCAAGCTGCTCGCCGGACTGCGACAGGTCACCCGCTGCTCCTACTACGTCCAGCCCGGGTTGCTGATGGGACGCGCCGGCCTGCTGCTGACAGCAGCAGGACTGGCCGAGCCCCAGGAGACCCTCGACAACTTGGTGAAGGGACTCGGCTGGCACGCGATGCCGTACGCCGGTGGCCTCACCTACCCCGGAAACCAGTTGCTCCGTCTCTCGATGGACCTGGCGACCGGATCGGCCGGCGTCCTGCTGGCCCTGGGATCCGCGCTGCACGAGCGGCCGGTGTCCCTCCCGTTCCTCGGACCTCCCCAGTGGTCCGAGTCCCCATCCCTACTACGCACATCGAAGGAGGTGTAAACACATGGCACTTCTCGACCTTCAGGGTCTGGAGACCCCGGGCTACGGCACGGCGGCCACCACGGTGGTGGTTCCACGCTGACCGTTCTCGGCTGCGCTTCCCAGCACCCCGAGCAACCTGAGCCTTCTGCTCTGCCACTGATCGGTGCCGGCGCACCTGTTCTGAGTGGCTGGTGCGAGGGTTTCGAGGGCCCTGGGCGGAAGAATTTTCCGCCCAGGGCCGAACCCATGTCTGCCGGAAGGAGACACTCGTGCACGTACCCGACGCCCCGCGCGTCCCGGCCGACGCGTCCGATCACCCGACAGCGCGCCCGCCCGTCGGCGCTCCCCGTCTGTCCCTTGTCGAAGAGCTGCACGGTCACAGCGTCGCCGATCCCTACCGCTGGCTCGAAGATGCCGAGAGCCCGGAAACCCTGCACTGGCAGGAGATCCAGGACCAGCTCTGGCTGAACCACACCGCAGGTCTGTCGAGCCGCTTCCGGCTCCGGACCCAGGTCAAGAACCTCTCCGCCGTCGGCTCGACCTCTGCTCCGATCTGGCGCGGCGAACACTGCTTCGTACTCCGGCAGGCCGCCACCCGGAACACCCAGTTCTCCACGTCGACGACGTCCCGCTGCTGGATCCCCAGCAACTCGATCCCGACCGGATCGACGACGCTCGACAGTTGGCAGCCCTCCCCCGACGGTTCTCTGCTCGCCTTCCAGGTCTCCCGCGGCGGCACCGAGCAGTCCAGCCTGTACGTGCTCGACGTGCAGACCGGCGAGCTCGTGGACGGCCCGATCGACGGCTGCCGCTACTCCCCGGTCGCCTGGCTGCCCGACGGAAAGTCCTTCTATTACGTGCGATTCCGCCAGGTCCTGCGGCATCGGGTCGGCTCGGCCGATGATGTCCAGGTGCTGCCCGGCGAAGCGTCGTACGGGCTGGAGCTCAGTGCGGACGGCCGCTGGCTGGCGATCTCCGCCGTCCGCGGTAGCGCCAACGATCTCTGGCTGGCGGACCTGAGCAAGGACCAGCCGCCGACTGTCCTGCAGCAAGGCGTCGACGCGATCACCTTGGCGTCCGTCGGCCCCGACGGGCGCCTGTACGTCGTGACCACGCGCGACGCCCCGACCGGCCGGATCCTGCGTCGGCGATCCCGAAGATCCACTGGTCTGGCGCGACTTCGTGCCGGCCGATCCCGCGGCACCGCTGAGCAGTCTCGCGATCCTCGACAAGGTCGTCCTGGTCGGCCGGACCCGGCGCGCGCTCGGCGAGATCGTCGTGCACGACCTGGTCACCGGCCGTCGGCTCGGCGACGTCCCGCTGCCCGGCTGCGGCTCGGTCGGCTCGCTGACCAGTCGCCCCGAAGGCGGCCACGAAGCCTGGTTCAGCTACACCGACAGCGTCACCCCGGCCGCGATCTACCGGTACGACGCACGCACCGCCCAGACGACGCTCTGGTCCGACCGCACCGGGCGCGGTCGACGGGTCGGACGCCGAGACGCCACGAACTGGAGTATCGCTCGGCCGACGGCACCGTCCTTCGGATGCTGGTGATCGCCAAGCCTGGCGCCGGTCCGCGACCGACGATCCTCTACGGGTACGGCGGTTTCGGGCAGTCGCTGACGCCGACGTACTCCGCCTTCACCCTTGCCTGGGTCGAGGCCGGTGGCGTCTTCGTCACGGCGAACCTGCGCGGCGGCGGCGAGGGCGGCGACGAGTGGCACCGGGCCGGGACGCTCGGACCGGAAGCAGAAGGTCTTCGACGACTACATCGCGGCCGCCGAGTTCCTGATCGCCGAAGGCTGGACGTCGAGTGACCAGCTCGCGCTCTGCGGTGAGTCCAACGGCGGCCTGCTGGTCGGAGCCGCGCTGACCCAGCGCCCCGAGCTCTTCGCAGCCGCCGTCTGCTCGGCACCGCTGCTGGACATGGTCCGCTACGAGCTCTCCGGCCTCGGGCCGAGCTGGGTGCCGGAGTTCGGCTCGGCCTCGGACCCGGCGGCAGTTCGAGAATCTGCTCAGCTACTCGCCGTACCACCGGGTCGTGCCGGGCGTGAAGTATCCGGCGGTCCTGTTCACGGTCTTCGGCGGCGACACCCGCGTCGATCCGCTGCATGCCCGCAAGATGTGCGCGGCGCTGCAGCACGCGACCGACGGGCAGGTGCCGATCCTGTTCCGGCTCGAGAAGGACGCCGGCCACGGTGCCCGGTCTGCCGCGAAGGGCATCAGCCTCGCTGCCGACATGCTGGCCTTCCTCGCCGAACAGGTTGGCCTAGCCGCTCATACCGGTCTCGGCTCATGACCCCCTTCAAGGAGGTGGTGCGGCACGGGCGGGCGTGGTTGCCGGTGATCGCGCTCACCGCCTTGCTCGGCAGTGCGGTGACGCTCGCGCTGCCGACCGTGCTCGGCCGCTCGGTCGATGCGATCGTCGCCCAGCACGGGTACGGACAGTGGTTCGCCGTCGCCGCCGGTTTGATCGCGGTCGGGCATCGTCTGCGCACTCGTCGAGGTGTTCGCCGGCACCGCCTGCGTCGCCGGTACGACGGCCTGGCTCCGGCATCGCCTGGTCAGCCAGGTCGTCCGCAGCGGCCCCGACGGCACCCGCAAGTTCGACACCGGCGACCTCGTCAGCCGGGTCAGCGGCAACGCCTTCGATGCAGCCCAGGCAGGCCCGGCCAGCCGTCACCGCGTTCGCCGCGATCGTGCCACCGGTCGGGAAGCCTTGTGCTGCTCGCGCTCGATCGACCCTTGGCTGGCGGTCGCCTTCTTCGGCGGCATCCTCCTGGTCGATCGGTGTGCTCTGGGTCTTCGCCCGGCGGACCGCCGAGATCAGCCTCGCCTACCAAGAGACCCAGGGCCGGATCGCAAGCCTGCTGACCGAAGCACTCACCGGCCTCCGCACGATCACCGCCGCCGGGCACGAACGCCCGCGAAGAACGCCGCATCCTCGGCCTCCTCCCCGAGCTGCACAAGCACGGCCTGCTCACCTGGCAGGTCCTGGCCCGCTCCGGCGCCCAGGCCGCGATCGTCGGCCCCCTTGTCCTGGTCGCGGTTCTGGCCGTCGGCGGCCTCCAGCTGGTCGCCGGCCGGATCACCGCCGGCGAGCTCTTCGCCGCCAGCCAGTACGCCGTACTCGGCGCCGGCCTCGGCAGCCTCACCGGCGTCCTCGGCGAGACTCGCCCGGGCGCGCGCCGGAAGCCAACGGGCCGGTGAGGTCCTCGCCGTCGAGACCGTTGCCCACGGCACCCTTCCGTTGCCGGCCGGACCTGGCCGGCTGACCTTCGACGCGGTCTCGGTGATCGTCGGCGACACCGTCCTGCTGGCCAACGTGAACCTCGACCTGCCCGGCGGCGCCACGGTCGCCGTCGTCGGACCGAGCGGCGCCGGCAAGTCGGTGCTCGCCGCGCTGGCGGCCAGGCTCCGCGATCCTTCGACCGGCCAGGTCCTGCTGGACGGCGTACCGCTGCAAGCCGTGAACCGGCAGGCGTTGCGCGCGGCGATCGGCTGCGCCTTCGAGCGTCCCGACGCTGGTCGGCACGACGGTCGGCGATGCGATCTCCCACGACGCGATCGGCCCGGTCCGGACCCTCGCGGCAGCTCGCGCCACACACGCGCACGACTTCGTCAGCCGGTTGCCCGAGGGCTACCGCACACCGTTGCCCACAGGCCCCTATGTCGGGCGGCGAACGGCAGCGGCTCGGGCTGGCCCGCGCCTGGCCCGCGAGCCGCCTGCTGGTGCTGGACGACGCGACCTCGAGCCTCGACACCGCGACCGAGATGCAGATCAGCAAGACGCTGACCGAGGACCGGCACCGCCGTACCCGACTGATCGTCACCCACCGCACCGCAACGGCGGCCCGCGCCGACCTGGTCGTCTGGCTGGACGGCGGCCTGGTCCGGGCCGTCGGCGCGCACCCCGAACTCTGGCAGGACGCCTGCTACCGCGAGGTGTTCGGATGAATCGCGAACTGCGCTACGGCGTTCGAGCGCCCTGCGCAAGCGCCCGGCGCTGAAGCTCGCCGCTCTGGTCCATCCCGGAGATCCTGCCGACCGCCATCTACGGTGTCGCCGTCGCCCATGCCACCGACAACTTCCTGGCCGGGCATGCCTGGCGAGGCATCGCCTGGCTCGCCGGCCTGATCGCGACCGCCTGCCTCGGCGCGGCCGGCGCCCACCAGGTCTACGGCCGCCTCGGCGAGCTGGTCGAGCCGCTCCGCGACGACCTCGTACGCCGGGTGGTGGCGGGCGCTCTGCGGACCGGCGACGACGCTGTCGGTGGCCCGGCTGAACCGCCAGGTCGAGATCGTCCGGGACACCTTCGCCGGGCTGGTCCTGGTGATCCGCAACTTCGGCGTCACGCTGTTCGGCGTACTGGCCGGGCTGCTCTCGTTGGCGCCACTCGTCGCGGCTTTCGTCGTACCGCCGTTCCTGCTGGGATTCGTCGCTTCGCTCGCTGTGCTGGGGATCGCGGCGGAGCGGGTGCGCGATTCGCTGCAGGCCGACGAGGAGTTGGCGACGACGGCCGGGATGGCGTTCAGCGGGGTGCGGGACATCACGGCGACCGGCGCGGAGGAGTTCGCCGAGGGGATCGTCGGCCGGCCGATCGAAGCGCAGGCAGCTGCAGAACGGTCGCTGGCCCGGGTCGCCGCGCTGCGCACGTTGTGCTTCGCGCTCGGCGGCTGGGCGCCGTTGCTGATCCTGCTCGCGACGGGTCCGTGGCTGGTCGGTCAGGGGGTCAGCACCGGCACGCTGCTCGGTGGACTCACCTATGTGCTGGTCAGCTTGCAGCCCGCGTTGAACACCGTGATGGGCGCGCTGGGCGACAGCGGACTGCGGTACGTCATCACGCTCGGCCGCATCCTCGATCAGTACGGCATACCGGATGCTCTCCGCGGCCGATGGCGGAATCGAACGGTCACCAGCTGCGGCTGCGCGGGCTGACCTTCGCCTACGGGCCGAATGCCGAGCCGGTGCTGGAGGACCTCGAGCTGACCGTGGCCGAAGGCGAGCACCTGGCCGTGGTCGGGCCGAGCGGGATCGGCAAGTCGACGCTGGCCGGACTCGTCTGCGGGATGCTCGCGCCGACCAGCGGCCGGCTGCTGCTCGGCGGCGTGCCACCCAGTGAGCTGTCCACCGAGCGTTCTGGCCGATGACCCGGGTGCTGATCCCGCAGGAGGCGTACGTCTTCAGCGGGACAGTCGATGGAGAACCTGATCTACCTGCTGCCGGACGCGACCGTCGACGAGGTCGAGCAGGCAGTCGATGCCGTCGGCGCATGGTCGCCTGGTCGATCGACTCGGCGGATTGCGGCGCGCGGCTAAGGCCAGGCGACCTGTCACGCCGGCGAGCGGCAACTGATCGCCCTCGCCCGGGCCTACCTGTCGCCCGCGCCGCTGGTCGTGCTGGACGAGGCGACCTGCTTCCTCGATCCCGAGACCGAGCGCCGCGCGGAAGAGGCGTTCGCGGCCCGCGGCGGCACGCTGATCGTGATCGCCCACCGGATCAGCTCGGCGCTGCGCGCGCGGCGGATCCTCGTCCTCGACGGCAACAAGGCCGCCGTCGGCACGCACCAGACGCTGCTGCGGACGTCACCGCTCTACCGCGAACTCCTCGGCCACTGGCAGCCCGGAGGTGTCCAGCGCGATCAGATCCAGCCCGCGTCCTGAGCCTTCCGGATCGCCTCGATCCGGCTGCGTGCACCGGTCTTGGCGAGGATCCGGGACAGGTAGTTCCGCACTGTGCCCGCGCTCAGACTGAGGGTGCGGGCGATCTCCTGCGCGGTCGCGCCGGTCGTGACCTGGCGCAGCACCTCGCATTCGCGATCGGTGAGCGGATTGTCCCCCGCCTTCAGCGCCGCCACCGCGAGCCGGACGTCGACCACCGGCAGCCCCTTCGCGACATCGCGGACCGCCTGGACGAGCTGGTCGGTGGTCGCGTCGGTCGCGATCAGCCCGATCCGGGGCGCCTGCTTGACCAGCGCCAGGCTGGTCGCGGCGATCGCCTCGTGGTCGATCAGCACCAGCACGCCGCGGCCGGTCAGCTTGCGGCACAGATCCTCGATCCCGACCTTGCCGGGCAGCTGTGGATCCAGCACCACCACGTGCGGCCGGCGGGCCACCGAGGGCAGGACGTCGTCCGAGCGGTCCAGCTCGGCCACCACGTCCAGGTCGGACTCTCTCGGACAACACCGCGGCCAGTGCACCTCGCACCAACGTGCCGCGATGGCCGAGGACAACTCGGATCACCGCTTGCCCCCATCAATCGTTCGCCTCAACCCGAGCCTCCCCGAGGGTCGCTTGCGGCACTGAAAAACCAGCTGCCGTGCGGCCAGGCCCGTGCTTCCATCAACGAGTGAACGCCGCAGATGACACGCACGAATCCCGCCGCTGCCCCGGCTGCGGCGTCGTCCTGCCGGTCAGCAAGTGGCCGGGCGGCTCCGCGGGCTACCACGGCGGGGCTTAATATGAGGCGGCTCCGGCAACCTCGACGTCCGGACCGCCCACGGCATCATGGCGAACAAGTACTCCGACTGGCCGGTCCTGACCCCACCCGGGCAGGTCGGCACGCTCACCGCGCACGCGGTGTTGCAGGCCGGCGCCGAGGGTGTCCGCGAGGTCGAGCAGCAGCTGATCGCGTGGGCCGCACAGGTCTGGGCGGCCTGGCCGGACCAGGATCGGCAGCTGGTCCGTGACCTCACCGTGAAGCTCGTACCGGAGCGGTATTTCCACCGCTGATCAAAGGCTGGTTTGAAACGCCGATGCGAGGGAACGCAGCGCTGGAAACCGTTCTGTTGTTGGGTTTTCGCTTCGTCAGAGGATGAAGAAGTTTGGCCCGATTTCGCCAGACCCCTTGCCTTCTCATCCCTCGTCGAGCACGATGACTCAGGTCGCGCCGTTACCGTGGCGTGATCATTCGGACGCTGTCTCGTGACCTGTCCGGATGTCGTTCCCCTGCACCCCAGAAGGGAGTGGTACCTCACCAGACTGCGGAGCCCGGTACGGCCGCGGAACGACGCGCGGCCGCAGATCCGAGCCTCACGCACCCAGGTGACGTCCACCTTCACCTCGTCCGTCGGCCTGCGTCGCCGCTCGCACGAGGTTCTCAGGGGAAGTGCGCACGCGGCTGAATCGGCCGGGCAAGAGAAGAACTCACCATGCCCAGCTCATGAGGAGCAGAACGCTGATGTCCAAAGCACGTCATGCCCGACCCCGCCGAAGTACTCGCCGGGTAGTCCGGACCCTCTCGATCGCCGGCCTCGGCGCCGGGATCACCGCCGCCGGCGCGGGCGCTGCCTTCGCCACCGACTACACGGTGAAGCCTGGCGACACCCTGTCCGAGATCGCCCAGGCCAACGGCGCCGACTGGCACCAGCTGGCCGAGCTGAACCACCTGAAGAACCCTGACCTGATCCTGATCGGCCAGACCCTGCAGCTCGACGGCGTGAAGAAGACCGCCGTCACTCAGCGCCGGACGGTCAAGAAGCCCACCACGGTTCACAAGAAGACCCCGCGCAAGGTCCGCGCCAACCGCTCGGAGACGCGAGCTCCGGCCACCAGCAGCGGCAAGGCGAACCTGAGCGGCGCCTGGGCCAAGGTCGCCAACTGCGAGTCGAGCGGCAACCCGCGTGCGGTCAACCCGGCCGGCTACTACGGCCTGTTCCAGTTCGACAAGCAGACCTGGCGCAGCGTCGGCGGCTCCGGCAACCCGATCAACGCGTCGGCGGCCGAGCAGTTGATGCGTGCGAAGAAGCTGTACGCCCAGCGCGGCGCCTCCCCGTGGCCTGTTTGTGGCCGCTTCCTTCGATGAGAAGCAGTCTGCGCTAGTCGGCACGGCGGCGGGGTGCGCGCCCCTCAGTACGCACCCCGCTAGCGCGACAGCACCAGCATCTCGTCGGCGCCGACCTGGAACTCGTACGGCACCTTCCGGATCTCTGCCGTCACGCCCTCGAGCTCCTTCAGCAGCTCAGGCAGGTAAGTCGACCGGCTCCCCGGCTCCCTGCTGGACAAGCGGGAACACCCGGACCTCGGACGCGCTGACCCGGACCAGCTCACGCAGCGCGGCGAGATGCCAGTCCTGGTCGTACTTGTCGGCCCAGGTGAAGAGCAGGTGCGAGCTGAGCACCAACTCGAAGCGCCCGTCCTCGAACGGCAACTCCGGCAGGCTTCCCGGCACGTAACGCTCCGGCGCGATCGACACGTCCTGCAGGAACCGGTCGGCGGCCTCGATCCGGAACTCGTCCTTGCGCTCAGGGGATCCGTACCAGGTCCAGACGAAGCTGCCGGCGTGCTCGTCGACGATCCCTGAGGTGGCCGGCAGACTCCGGCGTACGGTGTCGACCAGTTCCGCGGCGGGTAGCTCGTACGCCGGGTCGACGGCGATCGCGTCGACTCCGCGCGCGGCCGCCTCGGCGGTGAAACCCGCGCCGCCCGCGCAACAGTCGAGCACGGAGCCGGGCAGTTCGGTCAGGTCGAACATCGCCTCGTACTCGGCGTACGAGCGAGATGTCACCAGCAAGGCAAGCTACCTATCTGTCGGCAGTGGTCTTCGATCCGAGCCGGCGATCGAGCATCACTGCCCCGAACGCCAGAGCCAGGAACAGTAGCGCGACGAACAGACAGTTCAGCAACACCCGCCCGTAGCCGTGCTCGCGGACGTCCACGAACGGATACGGATAGAACCCGATCCCCTCGCCGCGGATCAGCGTGAACGCCAGCCAGAGCAGCGGGTAGACGATCGACCAGCCGACGATCCGCGAGTCGAGCTCTGTCCGCGAGGTCCGAAGACCAGCCAGCCCATGACGCCGAGCAGCGGCGTGACCGTGTGGACCAGGAGGTTCGCGACCGCGCCGGCGCCGGTCAAGTTCGCGTGCCGGCCAGCACCAGGTGGTAGACGATGCCCGGTCACCGCGATGCACAGCACGCCGTTGAGGCGCAGCGTCCGGAACAGCGTGATCTGCCGGCGCTCCGGATCGAGCGCGAGCAGCAGACACGTTCCGCCGAGCAGCAGGTTCGACTGGATGGTGAAGTAGGCGAAGACGTTGAAGACGCGATCGGGGTTCTCCGGGAAGAAGCCGTCGCTCGCTGCTCGCCGTCACGATCAACTGCATCACGATCCCGACAGCACCACCAGCGCCGTGACCGCGTACCAGACCCGCCCTGCACCGGACTTCGTCATGACCGCGAATCTACGGTCGGCAGGGCGGGTCCTGGACGTGCGCGGGATGTCAGGCGACCTGCTTCTCCCGGCTCTCCTGCTCGGCCGTCGTCGTCGACCTCACCGCTGTAGCTGAACGAGACGAACCCGTCGATCACCAGCACGATCGTCCAGGTCCAGGCCGGGCCGAGCAGCGCGTCGTACCCCTGGCCGGACAGCAGGCCGAGGGCGATCATCACGCCGACTGCCCACGGCGTACGCGAGCAGCGTGCCGGTACCAGCCGCTGCCGCTCCCGCCGCGCCCTCTCCCGGGTCGCCCTTCGGCCGGCTTCACCGGCCGCGGCCGCCGGCCAACCGGTACGCCGCCCAGCCGTCCGCCCACTTCAGCGTCTGGTGACCGAAGCCGACGCTGACACCGATGAAGATCGCGGCCAGCGAGTGCTTGAACGACGGCTCGCCACCACTGCGGATGTCGATCACGCTGGCGACCAGCATCACCACGTCCACCAGCGGCACACCGGCCAGCAGCACCATGCCCGCCTTCGGCAGCTTGCAGCAGGTAGCGCGTCACCATCCCGGCGGCGAGCAGCACCCAGAAGCCGATCTCACAGCCGGCGATCACAGCGAGCAGCACGATGTCCACCCTTCCCGTTTATTTTAGTACGACTGTGTTTCTACAACGAAACCATAACACAGGTGTGCTAAAAAGGGCACATGCCGAAGATCGTCGACCACGACGCCCGCCGCGAAGAGATCGCCCAGGCGCTGTGGCGGGTGGTCCGCCGCGACGGGATCCGCGCCGCCTCCGTCCGCACCGTCGCCGCCGAGGCCGGCTGGTCCGCCGGCGCCGTGCGCTACTACTTCCCCGACCAGGACGGGCCTGCTCAGCTTCGCGATGGACCTGGTCTCCCGGCCGGGTGCAGGCACCGGATCAGCGCGATCGAGCACCACCGGCAGCCTGACCGAGATCGTGCTGCGCTACCTGGAGAAGGTGATCCCGCTCGACGAGCGAACGGCAGGCCGAGTTCGACGTCTGGCTGTCCTTCGTCGCCCAGGCCCAGGCCGAGTCGCGGCGCCGGCGGTCTGCGCGAAGACCTCGAACCGGTCCAGGACGGCCTGCGCGGCCTGTGCCGCTCACTGCTGCAGTCCTTCGACGATGCCGGCGGCCTGAAGGCCGGTCTCGACCTCGACCTGGAGAGCCGAACGTCTGCACGCGATCATCGACGGCCTCTCCTTACATACGGCGATGCAGCCGGCCGCGACCACCCCGGCGCGGGTCCGCGAGATCCTCGGCCATCACCTGAACTCCTTGCAACCCTGAGAAAAGCAAGCGATTGCGGTACGTACAGGGCGTGTCCAAGTGCCGACAAGAATGGACGAACCCTGACTAAAAGCTTGTTCTGCGTGGCACGATCCCCTCATGGAGACCGAGGGGGTGATCGTCGTCAGCGGAATCATGGCGGCCGGCAAGTCCACGGTCTCCCAGTTGCTCGCCGAGACGATTCCAGTACGGCGTCCATCTTCGCGGCGATGTGTTCCGCCGGATGATCGTCAGTGGCCAGGCCGCCCGCGATGCCGAGGACGGCGCCGAAGCGCAGAAGCAGCTGAAGCTCCGGTACCGGCTCGCCTGCCAGGCAGCTGACGGCTACGCCCAGGGCGGCTTCACCGTCGTCCTCCAGGATGTCGTGATCGGCGAGCTGCTGCGCGAGTTCCTGGACGGCATCGAGACCCGGCCGCGCTACCTCGTCGTACTGACGCCACGGCCGGAGGTGATCCACAACCGGCTCGGCGACGGGCACGAGCATTCGGTCGACGAGCTCGACTACGAGCTGCACGCGTTCTCCCCGCGCCGCGGGCTGTGGCTGGACAACTCCGACCTGTCCCCGCACGAGACCGTCGACGCGATTCTCGGCCGGCTCGACGAAGCCAAGTTCGACTGACACGCGCGGGTCTGTCCGGCGGCGTTACCCGGGGGTAGTTTGGCAGATGGCGACCACCGTGCGCAGGACCTCGTGCAACTTGTGTGAAGCGATCTGTGGCGTGCTGGTGACCGTCGAGGACGGCCACGTCACCGACATCCGCGGCGACGAGGCGGACCCGCTCTCCCGCGGGCACATCTGCCCGAAGGCCGTCGCCCTCAAGGACCTGCAGGAGGACCCGGACCGCCTGACCAGGCCGGTACGGCGTACTGCGGACGGCTGGACCGAACTCGGCTGGGACGAGGCCTACGAGCTGATCGCCACCCGGCTCGGCGAGATCCAGAAGGAGCACGGCCGGAACTCGGTCGGCGTCTACCTGGGCAACCCGAACGTGCACAGCCTCGGCGCGATGACCCACATGCCGAGCGTCGTCCGGCTGCTCCGGACCCGGAACCGGTTCAGCGCGACGTCGGTCGACCAGCTCCCGCACATGCTCGCGTCGTACCTGCTCTACGGGCACCAGCTGATGGTCCCGGTCGCGGACATCGACCGTACGTCGTACCTGCTGATGCTCGGCGCGAATCCGCTCGCCTCCAACGGCAGCATGATGACCGCACCCGGCTTCGGCCGGCGGCTGCGGGAAGTCCGCAAGCGCGGCGGCCGGGTGGTCGTCATCGATCCCCGGCGGACCGAGACCGCGGCCGTCGCCGACGAACATCACTTCGTGCGGCCGGGGACGGATGCCGCGTTCCTGCTGGCGCTGATTCATCAGGTGATCGCGGACGGCAACGCTCGCTGCGCGTCGTACGTCGACGGGCTGGACGCGGTGACCGAGGCCGTTCAGGACTGGACGCCCGAGGCGGCCGCGCGGATCACCGGGATCGACGCGGACACCATCCGCCGGATCGCGCGGCGAGTTCGCCGCCGCGGACAAGGCGGCTTGCTACGGACGGCTCGGGGTTTCGACGCAGCAGTTCGGCGCGGTCTGCCAGTGGGCGGTGCAGGTGCTCAACATCATCACCGGCAACCTCGATCGGCCGGGCGGCACGATGATCCCGCGACCGGCCGTCGACACCCTGCGCGGGATCGGCCGGGGACACATCGGCATCTGGAAGAGCCGGGTCGCGGGCGGCCCGAGTTCGGTGGTGAGCTGCCGGCGGCGGCGATGGCCGAGGAGATCGCTGACGCCCGGTGAGGGCCAGATCCGCGCGATGGTGACGATCGCGGGCAACCCCGTGCTGTCCACGCCGAACGGGCGCAATCTCGACGAAGCGCTGGACGGCGCTGGACTTCATGGTCGCGGTCGATCCGTACATCAACGAGACGACCCGGCATGCCGATGTGATCCTGCCGCCGACGCCGCCGCTCGAACGGGATCACTACGACCTGGCGTTCCACCAACTCGCCGTACGGAACACTGCGCGCTGGAACGAGGCCGTATTGCCGCGACCGGCGGACTCTCGCCACGACTGGGAGATCTTCCGCGACCTCGGGCTTGCCCTGCTACGCCGTACGCCGAGGTCGCGGCAGAAGGCGCTGCGTCTCGTTGCGGCTCCGGTTGTCGCCCGCGCCGGGTGGTCGATCTGGGACTGCGGATCGGGCCCTATCGGCTGTCGGTCCGCAAGCTCCGGAAGTCGGTGGGCGGGATCGACCTCGGACCGCTCCAGCCGGCTCTGCCGAAGGCGCTCTACACGAAGAACAAGCGGATCGACCTGGCGCCGCAACTGATCCTCGACGAGCTGACCAGGCGCGCGCGGTGTTCGCTGGTCGAGGGCGAGTCCGACGATCTGCTGCTGATCGGGCGGCGGCATCTGCGCAGCAACAACTCGTGGATGCACAACTCGGCGCGACTGGTGAAGGGCAAGCCGCGGCACCAGTTGCTGATGAACCCGGACGACCTGAGCAAACGCGATCTGAACGACGGCCAGCTGGTCGCAGGTCAGCTCGGCATCCGGCTCGGTCTCGGTAGAAGTTGCCGCTAGCAACGACATGATGCCGGGCGTGGTGAGCCTGCCGCACGGCTTCGGCCACGGCCGCGCCGGCGCCCGGCTGACCGTGGCGAACGAGGTCGCCGGCGTCAGTGCGAACGACGTCACCGACGCAACCCTGTCCGACCCACTCGCCGGCACCGCCGCGGTGAACGGCGTACCGGTCACAGTCACCGCAGCCGGCTAGCCCGGCACTACGGCCCGCCACAGTGATGGCGGGCCGTAGTACGGGAATCAGCTGGGTCTCGGTGGTGGTCCAGAGCTTTGGCGGACCACCAGGGCGGGGGTGGAGTAGAGGTGTGCCTGATGCCGGGCGCCGTCCAGCAGGCCGAACAGACGCTGGGCGACTTCGGCGCCGAAGGCAACGATGTTGTGGCTCATCGCCGTCAGCGTCGGATGCGTCAGCCGGCACAGCGCCGAGTCGTCCCAGGCGACCAGCGTGACGTCGTCGGGTGACTTGAGGCCGAGTCCGTTGATCACCGACAGACCGGCCACGGCCATCAGGTCGTTGTCGTAGATCAGTCGCGGTCGGCCGGTCTTCGGCCGCCATCAGTTGCCGGGTCGCCAGCGGCTCCTTCCTCCCCGGAGAAATCGGTGTGCAGCACCCGGGAGTCGAGGCCGAGCTCGCGGGTGATCGCCGCGAAGGCCTGGTCCCGGATCCAGACGTGCCCGTGCTCGGGCGGCCCGGCCACCCGTGCGATCGTCTGGTGCCCGAGCCGGGCGACGTGCTCGACCGCCGCGGTCATCGCGGAGGTGCCATCGGTCCAGACACACGTCAGCCCGTCGGCCAGCGCCGGATCCCCGACCAGGACGGCCGGGAGGTCGAGCTTGCGGAGGACCGGGATCCGCGGGTCGTCGACCCGGAGGTCCACCACGATCACGCCGTCCACCCGGCGCTCCGCGGCCCACTTGCGGTACGTCGCCATCTCGCCGGCCAGGTCCGGGACGACCTGCAGCGCGAGCGCGTACCCCTTCTCACTCAGCACGGACTCCACGCCACCGACGAAGCCCATGTAGAACGGTTCCTCACTGAGGGTCTTGGCTGTTCTGGCCAGGACCAGGCCGAAGGTCTCCGACCGCGCGGCCGACAGCTGCCGGGCGGCCCGGTTCGGCACCCACTCCAGCTCCTCGGCGACCTTCAGCACCCGCGCCCGGGTGGCCTCGGAGACCCCCGGCTGGTTGTTCAGCGCGTACGAGACCGCGCCTTTGGAGACGCCGGCCCGTCGGGCGATCTCCTTGATCGTGATTCGGGGCACGACGGCCTCCTTCGAACGGGCGGTCCGAACCGTGACGGGCGGTCCGGCAGGGCCCCATTGTGCGACCGTTGTGTACTCCCTGTCTGCGGGTAAACGCTTGCCATCACCCAGCGCAACAGGTTTGATCAAAACCTGGCAGCGGTCACAGAATGCGACGACCCGTCGGAGCAGGGGCGTTCGGGTGGTGGATTGAGGGTGGTCGGGCGGGGGGATGCTGGGATAGGCTCAACGCGTTACTTAACCGGTTCGGCAATGGTCGGAGGCCGCCAAGGGCAGCGGTCGGTGCTTCGGCGACGAGGAGAGAAGAACATGGTCGCAGTGGACAACCTGTCCCTCCAGCTCTACACGGTCCGGTACAAGCTGGAGGAGGACTTCGACGCCACGCTCGCCCGGATCGCAGAGATCGGGTACCGGAAGGTCGAGCCCTTCGGCGTGGTCGGCCTGGCCGACCAGCTGGCCGAGGCGCTGCCCAAGTACGGACTGACGGCACCCACCACGCACGCGGGGCTGCTGCGGGAGGACTCGGGCCCGATCTTCGAGACCGCGAAGCAGCTCGGCATCACGCACCGTCATCGACCCGTTCGTCGACCCTGCGCGGTGGCAGTCGGCCGACGACATCAAGGCGACCGCGGAGGCGCTGAACAAGGCCGCCGCCGAGGGCGCGGAGCACGGCATCACCGTCGGGTACCACAACCACCACTTCGAACTGGAGTCGGTGATCGACGGCGTGCACGGCCTGGAGATCCTGGCCGACAACCTGTCCGACCAGGTCATCCTCGAGGTCGACACCTACTGGGCCGCGGTCGGCGGCGCCGACGTACCGGCGCTGCTCGGGCGCCTCGGCGACCGGGTGAAGGCGCTGCACGTCAAGGACGGCGACGGCACCCTGAACAACAAGGCGCAGGTGGCGGTCGGCGACGGCAGCATCGCGGTGATCGACATCCTCAAGGCGTCGCCGGGCACGCTGCGCGTGGTCGAGCTCGACGACTTCGAGGGCGACATCTTCGACGCGGTCGAGCGGCAGCTTCACGTACCTGACCGGGGAGGACGTTGCATGAGCGCTGTCGGTGTAGGCGTGATCGGCGCCGGGGTGATCTCCGACGCCTATCTGAAGAGCATGCAGAGCTTCCCCGACCTGAAGGTGCTCGCGATCGGTGACCTGCGGCCCGAGGCGGCCAAGGCGAAGGCCGAGGAGTACGGGATCGAGACGCACGGTGGCCCCGAGGCCGTGCTCGGTCACCCGGACGTGGAGATCGTGGTCAACCTGACCATCCCGATCGCGCACGTCGAGGTGGCCCTGGCAGCAGTTGCCGCCGGCAAGCATGTGTGGAGTGAGAAGCCCTTCTCGCTCGACCAGGAGAGCGGACTGAAGCTGCTCGCGACCGCTCAGGACGCGGGACTCCGGCTCGGTTGCGCACCGGACACCATCCTCGGCCCGGGACTGCAGGAGTCGCGCCGGATCATCGAGCGCGGCGACATCGGTCAGCCGCTGACCGCGCTCACCCTGATGCAGTCCCCCGGCCCGGAGTCCTGGCACCCGAACCCGGCCTTCCTCTTCCAGGAAGGCGCCGGCCCGCTGTGGGACATCGGCCCGTACTACCTGACCACCCTGGTGCAGCTGTTCGGTCCGGTCGCGGCGGTCGCCGGGCTGGGCTCGAAGTCGCGGGAGAAGCGCACGATCGGATCGGGCCCGCTGGCGGGCACCGACTTCGACGTGACGGTGCCGACGCACGTCAGCGCCATCGCCCGGTTCGAGTCGGGGCAGTCCTCGCAGAGCATCTTCAGCTTCGACTCGCCGCTGTCGCGGGCCGGGTTCGTGGAGATCACCGGCTCCGACGCGACCCTGGCCGTGCCCGACCCGAACCGCTTCGACGGCGAGATCAAGATCCGTCGCCGCGACGCGGACGACTGGGAGACCCTCGTCACCACCGAGGCGTCGGCCGAGCGTGGTACGGGCGTGCTGGAGATGGCCCGGGCGATCCGCGCGGACCGGCCGCACCGGGCCACCGGGGCGCTGGCGTTCCACGTCGTCGACGTGATGGCCTCCATCACCGACTCGATCGACACCGGCGCCTTCGTGGATGTGACCAGCACCGTCGAGGTTCCTGCCGTCCTGCCGGACGACTGGGACGTGCACGCCGCCACGCTGTGAGCGACGGACTCCTGGATCCCCGGCGAACCATCGTGTTCGCCGGGGACTCCGTCACCGACTGCGGCCGCCGGGACGACCCCGCCGGTCTGGGTGACGGCTACGTGAAGAACCTGTACGACGCACTCGGGGCCGGCCGGCCGCGGATCGTCAACGCCGGGATCAGCGGCAACCGCGCGGTCGACCTGGCCGCGCGCTGGGACGCCGACGTTCTCGAGCACGCAACCGGACCTCGTCTCGGTCCTGATCGGCATCAACGACACCTGGCGCCGCTACGACAAGGACGACCCGACCTCGACGGAGGCCTTCGAAGCGTCGTACCGCGAACTGCTCGAACCCGTCACCGCGAAGCTGGTGCTGGTCGAGCCGTTCCTGCTGCCGGTGAAGGCCGAGCAGCGGGTCTGGCGCGAGGACCTCGACCCCAAGCTCGAGGTCGTCCGGCGGCTCGCCACGGAGTACGACGCTCTGCTCGTGCCGGCCGACGTCGAGTTCAACCGGCAGGCCCTGACGGTCGGCGCGACCACCCTGGCCGACGACGGCGTGCATCCGACAGCAGCCGGACACCGGCTGCTCGCCGAGCTCTGGCGTCGTACCGTTAGCTGATCCATAAACCGGTTCAGCTCCTCCTTTCCGAAAGCGATCCAGCCTGTGACGACAACGCTTCGCTCTGTTCCGCTGACCACCGACGCCGGCGCCGCCTGGACCGTGCGGGCGGTGGACGGGCCGGTCCCGGACCGGCACAGCGCGCTGCTCGCGGCACCGGTGGCGGCGACCGTGCCGGGCGAGGTGTACTCCGACCTGCTCACGGCCGGCGTCATCCCGGACCCGTTCGACGGCGACAACGAAGCCAAGCTGTTCTGGATCGGCAAGACGAGTTGGAGCTACCGGACCGTCTTCGACTGGGAGGCCGACGAGCACGCCGTCCAGGAACTCGTCGCCGAGGGGCTCGACACGGCCGCGCGGGTCACGCTGAACGGCACCGAGATCGGCGAGACCTGCAACCAGCACCGGTCCTACCGGTTCCCGGTCACCGGACTGCTGGTTGCCGAGCGCAACGAACTGGTGATCGAGTTCGCCTCCCCGGTCGCGACCGCCCACCGGCTGCGCGAGGAATCCGGGATGTGGCCGCACACGAATCTCCATCCCTACAACGCGATCCGCAAGATGGCGAGCAACTTCGGCTGGGACTGGGGTATCGACGTGGCGACCGCCGGGATCTGGCGGCCGCTGCGGATCGAGTCCTGGACCGGCGTACGGATCGATTCGGTCCGTCCGCTGGCCGGCCTGGACCGCGATCGCGGCGTACTGGACACCCGGGTCGGGCTCGCCTGGTCCGGCGACGGCGAGGCCGGGGTCGACACCACCATCACCGTCGAGGTCGGCGGCACCACCACGCAGATGACCGTCGCCGCCGGCACGCTGGAGGCCGGCGTGACCTCGACGATCGACGACGTGGACCGCTGGTGGCCGCGCGGCTACGGCGACCAGCCCCTGTACGACGTACAGTGTCTACGTGACGGTCGGTGCTCAGAAGGACGACTGGCAGGGGCGGGTCGGGTTCCGCACGATCACGATGGACGTGGCGCCGGACGAGGACGGCGGGCCGTTCATCCTGTCGGTCAACGGCGAACAGGTCTACGTCCGCGGCGCGAACTGGATCCCGGACGACGCCTTGATCACCCGGCAGACCCGGTCGACGTACGAGAGCAGCATCCGCGACGCGATCGACGCGAACATGAACCTGCTGCGCGTCTGGGGCGGCGGGATCTACGAGAGCGAAGACTTCTACGACGTCTGCGACGAGCTCGGCGTCCTGGTCTGGCAGGACTTCCTGTTCGCCTGCGCGGCGTACTCCGAGGACGAACCGCTCTGGAGCGAGGTCGAGGCGGAGGCCCGGCAGGCCGTCACCCGGCTGAGCCGGCACGCGAGCCTCGCGGTCTGGAACGGCAACAACGAGAACATCTGGGGGTACGTCGAGTGGGGCTGGCGCGCGCCGCTGGCCGGCCGGACCTGGGGTGAGGGCTACTACTTCGACCTGCTCCCGGCGATCGTGGCCGAGCTCGACCCGCGGACGCCGTACTCGGCCGGCAGTCCGTTCTCCTACGACCGCTACATCCACCCGAACGACGAGCGCAACGGCACCATGCACGTCTGGGACGTGTGGAACCAGGTGGACTACTCGACGTACCGCAAGTACAAGCCGCGGTTCGTCTCCGAGTTCGGTTTCCAGGGACCGCCGGCCTGGTCGACACTCACCTCGGTGGTGCACGACGAGCCGCTCGACCCGTACGGCGAACAGATGCTCGTGCACCAGAAGGCGTACGAGGGCAACCTCAAACTCGAGCGCGGCCTCGGCGACCACCTGCCGAAGTGGGAGAACATCGACGACTGGCACTGGACCACGCAGCTGAACCAAGCGCGAGCTGTTGCCTACGGCATCGAACACTTCCGCAGCCTGTTCCCACTCAACCGCGGCGCGATCGTCTGGCAGCTGAACGACAACTGGCCGGTGGTCTCCTGGGCCGCCGTCGACGGCCACGGCATCCGCAAGCCCCTGTGGTTCGCCCTTCGCAGCACGTACGCCGACCGCCTGCTGACCGTGCAGCCGCGCGAGGACGGCCCGGTCGTTGCCGCGCACAACGACACCCAGGACGCCTGGACCACCGAGGTCACCGTCTCCCGCCGCAGCACCCTCAGCAGCGACATCCTCGCCAGCGAGACCTTCGCCCTCGAGGTCCCGGCCCGCTCGAACGCCCTCAACGCCCTCCCCGAGTCGATCGCGACACCGTCGGACCCCACCTCGGAGTACGTCGAGGTCCGCACAACCGACGGCACCACGGCGTACTGGTACTTCGTAGAGGACACCGCCCTGAAGGTCGTAGCGGATCCCTACACAACCGAGGTCACCCAGACCCCCGACGGCTACGACGTCACCGTCACCGCCACCGCCCTCACCAAGGACCTGGCCCTCTTCCCCGACCGCCTCGACCCCGCCGCCAAGGTCGACTCCTGCCTCATCACCCTGTCCCCCGGCAACACCCACACCTTCCACGTCACCAACACCACAACCGCCCCCAGCACCGTCACCAAACCGGTACTGCGGTCGGCCAACGATCTGATCGCCCACTGAAGGACCATGTTTTACCCCGGCTATACATTGAGATTTTAGCCGGGGTAAATTACGCTGCATGGTGAAGGCGGCGAAGTATCGCGTACTGGCGGCAGCGCTGCGGAAGAACGGATGTGTGGTGCGGCAGGGGAAGGGCGATCACGAGATCTGGACCTGTGGTTGCGGTGCGAATCATCGCGTCGTACTCACCCAGACGACGAACATCTCACCAGGACTGGTCCGCCAGACGATCCAGCGGCTGCCGTGTCTGCCGGAAGGGTGGTTGAAGTGACTAAGACGTATGAGGTGACAGCTCGGCGCTGGGCGCAGGGTTGGGAACTGCACGTCGCCGATGTCGGGGTTACTCAGTGCCAGCCGCTTGCGGATGCCGATCGGATGGCCCGCGACTACCTCGCCACCGAACTAGGCGGCGAGGCTGAGGACTATGCAGTCGAGATCCGGCACGATCTCGGGGGTATCGAGGTCGAAGCAGCCGCTGTGCGTCAACGAATGCTCGACGCCCAGGCGGCCGTCGACCAGGCTGCCGACGACATGCGCCAGGTGGTGCGGCAACTGCGAGGCGACGGTCTCTCGGTCCGCGACACCGCGACCATTCTCGAGGTGTCGCCCGGCCGGGTGTCCCAGCTCGCCAACGACCATCCGAAGACGAGGAAGGCAGTTCCTCGTGTGAAGGTTCCCCGCCAGGTCGCCTAGAACAGCAGGGACAGGAGCCAGGTCAGGGCTAGGCCCATGACCGAGATGATGGTTTCCATGACGGACCAGGTTTTGATGGTCTGACCTACGGTGAGGCCGAAGTACTCCTTGACCAGCCAGAAGCCGGCGTCGTTGACGTGGGAGAAGAAGAGCGAGCCGGCGCCGATGGCCAGGACGACCAGGGCGAGGTTGGGGTCGTTCAGGCCGGCAGCCAAGGGGGCGACGATGCCGGCAGCCGTCACGGTGGCGACTGTGGCCGAGCCGGTGGCGAGGCGGATGAGGACGGCGACGATCCAGCCCAGGAAGAGGGCGGAGAGGCCGGCGTCGACGGCGATCTTCGCGATCGCCGTACCGGTGCCGCCGTCGACCAGCACCTGCTTGAAGCCACCGCCGGCACCCACGATCAGCAGCACGCCGACGATCGGCAGCAGGCTCTCGCCGATCTTCTTGCTCAGCACGGTGACGGTGAAGCCGACCGCAGTACCGAAGGTGTACATCGCCAGCAGTACGGCGATCAGCAGCGCCACCACCGGATCGCCGATGAACTCCAGGAACGGGAAGAGCGCCGCGTCCTTGCTCATCCAGACATCCGCAGCGGCCTTGAGCAGCATCAGCACCACCGGCGACAACACGGTGATCAGCGTCCAGGTGAAGGTCGGGCTCCTGGTCGCCGTCGGATCCTGTGCCTTGCCGACTTCGTCCGACGGCCGGTCCTGGACGCCGGAAGACGATCCACCCGTCACCGCCAGCGCAGCACCCGACGCACCGATCGGCACCCATTGAGCGGCGAAGCGCCCGAACACCGGCCCCGCCACCACCACCGACGGAATCGCGACGAGCAGACCGAGCGCCAGCGTGATCCCCACATTGCCGTGCAGGATCCCGATCGCGGCCAGCGGCCCCGGGTGCGGCGGCACGAAGCCGTGCAGCACCGAAAGCCCTGCCAGCGCAGGGATCCCCAGCAGCATCGCCTTCCCGCCCGAGCGCCGGACCGCGAGCATCACGATCGGGATCAGCAGCACCAGCCCGATCTCGAAGAACATCGGGATCCCGATGATCCCCGCGATCAGCGCCATCTTCCACGGCAGGGTCGCCGGCTTGCCGCGCAGCAGGGTGTCCACCACCATGTCCGCGCCGCCGGAGTCGGCGAGCAGTTTGCCGAGCATCGCCCCGAGCGCGATCAGCACCCCGACGTACCCGAGAACACCACCGACGCCGTTCTCGAACGACTTCGTCACCCCGCCGGCCGCGATCCCGGACGCCAGTCCGACGAACAGCGATCCGATCGTCAGCGCGAGGAACGCGTGCAGCTTCACCGCGACGATCAGCAGCACGATCAGGGCGATCCCGAGCACTGCCACGATCAGCACTCTGGTGTCGTGCCCGTTCCAGGGAGCATTCACATCAGCCGCAGCCAGCATCTGGAGCCACCTACTCGTTGAGCCAGGATTGGATCGTTTCGGCGTCCGGGCGGGCCTCGGTACCGATGGCGTGCGGCACGAAGCGGGCGTAGTAGTCGGTGATGGGACCGTCCGACTCACGAACCATCATGCCCGCTGCGACGCCGTCCACCACCCAACTCCCGATCACAGCTCGGTTTCCTTCGTACGACGGCAGCGGGTGCCACTCCTGATAGACCATCGTGTCGGTGTCGTACGGGCCCGACTGCACATGGTCGACCGGGTCGGCGATGGTGTGGATCCGGATGTTGCTGCCCTCCCGGCCGTGCAGCGGCTTGGCGACCCACTCGAGCAGATCGCCCGGCGTACCGAAGTACGCGGGCAGGAGGTTCGGGTGATCCGGGTAGAGCTCCCAGAGCACCGGCAGGATCGCCTTGGTGGAGAGCATCGTCTTCCAGATCGGCTCGATCCACTGCACCGGCTCGCGCTCGACGCCGGCCAGGATGTACTTGCCGAACTCGTCGTCCAGCATGTCCTCCCAGGGATACAGCTTGAACGCGGTCCGGATCTTCCGCCCACCCCAGTCCACGAACGCCCGCTGCACCTCCTCCCAGCCGAGGTCCTCGATCTCGTGCCCGTACGTCGCCAGCCCGGCCATCGCCGCGGTGTCGCGCAGGTAGGCGACCGTCATCGCTTCTTCCCCGGTGGTCTCCGCCGCCGAGTTGAAGAAGTGCGCCTCGTTGCCCGGAAAGGACCCGCCCGTACGCCGTTCGCTCCACCACTTGACCAGGCGATCGTGCACCGAGTTCCACTGGTCGGCATCGGGGAAGACGTCCTCGAGCCAGTTCCACTGGATCACCGCGGACTCCAGCAGCCCGGTCGGGGTGTCGCCGTTGATCTCCAGCATCTTCGGCTCGACGCCGCTCCAGGCCAGGTCGAACCGCGCGTAGACCGACAGGTCCTCGCGCTTCAGCGACTGCTGCACCAGCGACAGCGTCCCGGACGCGAGCCCGAGCTGGTCGTCACTGAACTTGTTCACCATCACCGAGGCGGCGTGCTTGCACATCTCGTAGAGCTCCTCGGTGACGCGTTCGAGGTGCAGGACCTCGTCCATGGTCACCTCGTACCAGGCGCTCTCGTTCCAGTACGGCCGTTCGCTGCCGTCGGGCATGTCGGTCATCGGGAAGACCAGGCCCTGCTCGACGACCTTGTCCTTCCAGCCGGGGCGCGGCCGGATCGAGTGCCGCCACATCAGCCGCCAGAGCTCCCCTTGCCCGCCTTGCCGAAGCCGCCCCGGCTGATCTTGCCGATGTCGCCGCCCTTGGTGTCCAGCCCACCGCGCTTGATCGTCGGCGACCCGCTGCCGCCCGGCCGCGTGGTCGGGGTCGTGAAGGTGCCCTGGCCGGTGCTGTACCGGCCGCCGATCGGCGGCACCAGTCCGCCGGCCCGGGTGGCCATGTAGAACCAGAAGAAGCCCGCACCGGACCCGTGGTACTCGCGGTTGTCCTTGCAGTTGTCGTCGTTCGTCCGCTCCTGGGTCTGCGGGTCGACGCAGATCGCGGCGTAGTCGGGCTGGTCGTTGTCGTTGGAGCAGCCGGTCAGCGAGGCCGCGACCAGCGCCGTCAGCCCGAGCGTGATCCCGGCACTGCGCATCCGTCGGCCCGGTTGCGATTGATTCCGCGTCACGAGCGTGCCTCCCCCTCGGCCGGCGGCTTCATCGAGTACATGACGATCGCGCCCACCACCATCGTCACACCGATGACAACCAGGGAGCCGGTGGCCGCATCGGCCACCGCGAGCACCAGGACGGTGACGAACCCGGCCGTCGCCAGCAACGGCACCACCACCCGCTGCACCACCCGGCCGCGGATCTGCCCGCTGAAATAGACCGGTACTGCGAGCGCGGTCGCCAGGTAGTACAGCGAGACCAGGATGGAGACGGCGCCGACCGAGTCGGCCAGCACGGCGTCGGAGGTGAGCACCAGGACCACGAAGATCAGCAGGCTCACCCCGGCGAACACCCAGGTGGCGACGCTCGGGGTGTCGAAGCGGGTCGAGATCCGGGCGAACTGCCCGGGGAACGCATCCCGGCGGGCCATCGACAGCATCGTCCGCGCGGTCGGCAGGATCGTGGTCTGGGTCGAGGCGAGCGCCGACGCGAGCACCGCCGCGATCAGCAGCTTGCCGCCGGCCGAGCCGAGCAGATCCCCGGCGAGCACCGCGAAGAAGTCGCCGTCCGAGATGCTCGCGAGCGTATCCGTTCCGGCGTACGCGACGGCGGACCAGGCGACCACGACGTACAGGACGACCAGGATCACGTTCGCGGCGAGGGCGGCGACGGCCGGCGTACGGCGTGGGTCCCGGGTCTCCTCGTTGACGCTGAAGGACGAGTCCCAGCCCCAGTAGAGGAAGACCGCGATCAGCAGGCCGGTCGACCAGCTGCCTTCGCCCTGGGTGGTGAGTGCGGGGATGCTGAACGAGTCGGCGACCCAGAAGGCGTTGACCGCGAACCAGAGCAGCGCGAGCAACTCGAGCCCGAGCAGCAGCAACTGGGTCCAGGCGGCGATCCGGATCCCGCGGTACGCCAGCACCGCCATCCCGATGATGAACACCGCACCGAGGCCTGCCTGGGCGACCCGCGAGTCAGCGGCACCGTCGAGTCCGAACAACACGTACGTGTAGACGGAGGCGACCTGGGCCAGGTTCCCCATCACCAGCACACAGGCCATCACGGTGGTCCAGCCGACCATCCGGCCGATCCCGCGGCCGAACGCCTTCTCGGTCCAGCGGAACGTCGTACCGCAGTCGGGCTCGGCCGCGTTCAGCTCGCGGAAGCACAGCGCCACCAGGATCACCGGGATCGCGCTGACCGCCAGCATGAACGGGGTGGCCGCGCCGACCGTCCCGGCGAGCAGCCCGACGGACACGGCCAGCGAGTACGCCGGTGCGGTCGACGAGACGCCGATCGCCGTCGAGGCGCGCAGGCCGAGCGCGCCCTTGCGCAGACTCCGGCCCCGGGAGCGCGAGTCCGGGATCGTCGTCATGGTTTCCCAGACTGCCATGCCGGAGCGCCGGGATTCATCAACCCGCCGGTGGAGCCATGCTGCACGTTCAACCCGCGGGTTGAGACATCAGCTGGCTGACGGTGACGAGGGTGTAGCCGCGCGCCCGGAGGGCCCGGACGATCTCCGGGACCGCCCGTCCGGTGCACGGCGCGTTGTCACCGCCGTGCATGTGCAGGACCACGATCGAGCCGTTCTGCACGTGGGACAGGACCTGCTTGATGATCGGCTTCGGCGACTTGGCGAACCCGTCGGCACCGGGAACGTCCAGGCCGACCGCGGTCACCCCCGACGGCGCGAGTTCGTGCAGTGCGGTGCCGTCGTAGCAACCGCCGGGAAAGCGGAACCACTTGGTCGGATGCGGGTCCAGGCCGGCGAGGATGCCGATTGCCTTCTGTACGTCGGTCAGCATGTCCTTCGGCGGCACCGTGCCCAGGGTGTAGCAGTGCTTGGTGAACCCGCGATGGTCGTAGGTGTGGGTGCCGAGCTCGAACAGCGGATCCGCCGCGAGCTCCCGGGTGCGGTCCGGATACTCCTCCATCCACATCCCGGTGAGGAACAGCGTGGCGGGGACCTTGAGCTGCGCGAAGCTCGTTGATCAGTGACTCGTTGTAGTACGACTTCACCTTGCCGTGGTGCAGCCGCTTGCGCATCGAAGCGGTCAGGTCGGCGTCGAACGTCAGCGCGACCCGCTTCTTGTCCCGAGGCCCGTGCTGGACGATCTCCAACAGGTTTCGTCGCGGAGGCACCGGAGTACTGACGCTCGGCGTACTGGGAGGCGGAGTGCTGGGCGGTGGAGTGCTGGCAGTGGAGTGCTGACTACCGGAGTACTGGCGGAGGTCCGGTCAGCCGTCGGCGTATCACCACAGCCAGCCAGTACTACGAGCGCCGCGACGGCAAGCGCCGCCCCTCTGATCCCCCAGTAATCAGCCACGATCCCCCAGTATGCCCCCGCATCAGGCCCAGCTGCGGTGCGCCCACTCCTCCCGGACCATCGCCCAGATCTGGACGTCGTGCAGCTCGCCCCGATGCGGGAAGGCCTGCCGCAGCGTTCCCTCACACGTCATCCCCAGCCGCTTGGCCACGGCGACGCTCCGGCTGTTCGTCGGAACACACCGCCACTCGACCCGGGCCATCCCGCGGACCCCGATCGCCCAATCGATCAGAAGCTGTGCGGACCGCGTGATCAGGCCCCGCCCCTCCGCTTCGGCCGACAGCCAGACCCCGAGCTCACAACTGCCCCAGCCCGGATCGAAGGTCCGGAACAACAGCCCGCCGACCAGTTCACCGTCCAGCCAGATCCCGTAGATCCGGCCCTCGTCGGCCGCCTGGCGTTTCGCGTACCGCTCGAGGAAGTTCCGCGCCTTCTCCTCGTCGTCGACCACCTCCGACCACGGGATGTACGGCGCGATGTTCGGCCGCGCCTTCTCTATATGCGCCAGGAACTCCCCGGCCTGCCACGGCTCCAGCGGGCGCAACTCGGCCCCTTCGGCGATCTGTACGGCGAACATCCGGCCTCCCCTTTGGTGCATAACAAACGTTAGGTACGTACTATAGCCCGAGGAGGTGGCACAGTGCCGGCGAAGACGGATCACGAGGCCAGGCGACGGGACGTGTCGGCCGCGGTCTGGCGCGTGCTCGCGCAGCGCGGGTTCGACGGACTGACGCTGCGCGCGGTCGCGATCGAGCTGGGCGCGACCACCGGGTTGGTCACGCACTACTTCCCGTCCAAACAGGCGCTCGTCGTCCATGCCCTGGAGTTGGCCGAGGAGCGGACCCAGGCACTGGTACCGCGACCGGACTCCCTACGGTCCGCCTTGCAGGCCGTCCTTCCACTGACGCCCGAGGCAACGGAGATCAACCGGGTCTGGGTGAGTTCGTGGGACGTCGCGCTGGCCGATCCCGAGTTGCACGCCTTGGAGAAGGCTCGCTACAGGCGATGGCGAGCGAAGTTGCTGCCATTGGTCCGCACGGCCCAGAACGACGGCGACCTGCCACCAGGCGATCCGGAAGATCTGGTGGCAGGCCTGGCCGCGTTCACCCACGGACTCGTAGTACAGGCTCTGTTCGATCCGCGGGCGTTCCCCCGCAAGCGCCTCGTCGAACTGCTCGACGGGCACCTCCAGGCACTGCGGCCTGCTCGACGACGAGGTTGAGGCCCCTCAGTCGAGGTTGACGGCGATGTATTTCACGTCGAGGTACTCGTCGATCCCGACCGAACCGCCCTCGCGGCCGAGGCCGGACTGCTTGACGCCACCGAACGGCGCGGCCGGGTTCGACACGATGCCCTGGTTCAGTCCGACCATCCCGCTCTCCAGCGCCTCGGACACCCGCAGTGCGCGGCTCAGGTCCTTGGTGAACAGGTACGACACCAGCCCGAACTCGGTGTCGTTGGCCATCCGGACCGCCTCCGCCTCGTCCTCGAAGGGTGTCAGCGGCGCGACCGGCCCGAAGATCTCCTCCTTCTGCAACCGCGCACTCGCCGGTACGCCGGCCAGCACCGTCGGCGGATAGAAGTAACCGTTGCCCTCAGCAACCGATCCGCCGAGCAGCACCTCGGCACCCTGGGCGATCGCGTCGGCCACCAGGTCCGCCACCTTGTCCCGCTGCGTCGCGTCGATCAACGGCCCGACGTCGACCCCGTCCTCGGTCCCGCGACCGACCTTCAGCGCCGCCATCCGCTCGGTCAGCTTCGCCCCGAACGCGTCGATCACCGACGAATGCACGTAGATCCGGTTGGCCGCAGTACAGGCCTCTCCGCCGTTGCGCATCTTCGCCAGCATCGCGCCGTCGACCGCCTTGTCCAGGTCGGCGTCCTCGAACACCAGCAGCGGCGCGTTCCCGCCGAGCTCCATGCTCGTCCGCAGCACCTGGTCGGCGGACTGCTCGATCAGCTTCTTGCCGACCGGGGTCGAGCCGGTGAAGGACAGCTTGCGGGCCCGGCCGTCCTTGATCAGCGGCTCCATCACGCCGCCGGCATCGCTGGTCACGACGACATTCAGTACGCCGGCCGGCAACCCGGCCTCGGTCATCAACTCGGCCAGCTTCAGCATCGACAGCGGCGTCTGGGCGGCCGGCTTGATCACCATCGTGCACCCGGCCGCGACCGCCGGACCGATCTTCCGGGCGCCCATCGCGGCCGGGAAGTTCCAGGGGGTGATCAGCAGACACGGCCCGACCGGCTGCCGGAGTACGACGAAGCGGCCCTTGCCGTTCGGCGCGATCTGGTAGCCGCCGTCGATCCGCACGGCCTCCTCGGCGAACCAGCGGAAGAACTCCGCGGCGTACGCGATCTCGCCCTTCGACTCGGCGACCGGCTTGCCCATCTCCAGCGTCATCAGCAGCGCGAGCTCATCGGCCCGGGCGGTCATCAGCTCGAAGGTCCGGCGGAGGATCTCACCACGCTCGCGAGGAGGCGTCGCAGCCCACTCCGCCTGAGCGGCAACGGCAGCATCCAGGGCTGCTTTGCCGTCGGCGACACTCGCATCGGCGACCGAGCAGAGCGTCGTACCGGTGGACGGGTCCTCTACTGCCAGGGTCTTGCCGTTCTCAGCGGCTTGCCACTTGCCCCCGATGAACAGGTCGGTGGGACACGCTTCGACGACTTCCTGCTCTCGCGACATCTGCTCTGCCTCTCCAAGGGACCAACCACAGCAGTACCCACAGTAGGCCGAACAGATCAAGCAGTGGCGACGATCATGCAGTGGCGACGAAGTGCGGGGCAGAGCGAGGGACGCTGCGCACAGTCCGGGTCAGGCCGGCCGCTGTGGTCCGCAGGATGGCCGAACGCACCAGGCCGTCGAACGCCAGCGGAACCAGCATGATCTCGTCGGCACCGGTGTCGGCAGCCAGTGAGGCCAGCTCGGAGGCGACAGTCGCCCGGGAGCCGACGATGTGGCCGGGGTCGTCCAGGAGCTTCTCTGCTTTGTGCCGCTCACGAGTAGTCAGTGGCGCGCGCAGTACTTCCAGCAGCTCGGCAGGAGTAGCTCTGGACGATGCTGCAGTGAGCCGCAGCTTCACCCGGACGTACTCCGCGAGCCGGATCACCGCTTCTTCATCAGTGTCGGCCGCGACGATGCCGACAGTGACAGCGAGGTACGGCTTGCCAGTAGGCCCGGTCGCCTCGAACGAGTCCCGGTACGCCGATGCTGCCTCGAGCGTGGACTGCGCATTCGTGTGGTGAGCCACGAACACCGGCAGACCCCGTACTGCGGCGACCTGCGCCTCGTGCGGCGTGCCGGCGACCACGAACACCGGTGGCGGCAAGCCGGCCAGCGCCAGTCGCACATCCCCGACCGGAGCACGCCCGGGCAGGCCGTCCCGGAGGAAGCCGCAGAGCTCGTCCAGTCGCTGCGGGAACGCGTCCCAGCCGACGTCGGTCCGGCCGAGTGCAGCAGCCGTGGTCGGCGCCGCCGCGACCGGCGCCTTGCCGACGCCGAGATCGATCCGGCTCGGGTACGCCGCTGCCAGGGCCGCGAACTCCTCGGCGATCACCAGCGGCTGATGGTTGGCCAGCATCACCGCGCCGGAGCCGAGCCGGATCCGGTCCGTGCGGGCCGCGAGGACCGCCGCGAGCACTGCGGGAGCCGCACTGCCGATGCCGCGAACACCGTGGTGCTCAGCAACCCAGAAGCGCCGGTAGCCGAGATCGTCCGCCGCCTGGGCGACCTCGACGGTCTCCCGCAGCGCGGCCGCCGCCGACTGCCCGGCCATCTGCGGCACCACATCGAGAACCGAGTGGGCAGAGACCGGGAGACCGGGTGTGACGGGGCTGAACACCTAGCCACCGTCGCAGCTCCCTCTCGCGCGCACATGGGTGATCCGCCCCCATGTTCCGGGTCGGTCGCACGTAGGTGAACCCGGCGCCGATCCGGGCGGAATTTGGGGGACCGGAGCTCTTGTCCGGTCCATGACGCGTCAGGCATCGTTCACGGCGTTCGATCACATCCATCCCCTAGAAACGCAACATGAGGAGGCCGACGTCGAGAACGCAGAGCAGCGGCGGCCGTCCGACGGTCGCCCGCATACCGAAGTTCCTGGGCCGGCCGACGTTCCACCAGACGTCCAGCTCGGTCCAGGCGCTGCTGCCGCGGGGTGGTCATCCCCCAGTCGCCATCCCGCGGTGCGGCAGCGCCTACCCACTCGCCGCGCGACCGGCGGACGAATATGGGGGCCTCGTACCCATGGCAGCACCCAGTAGCCGGTGGCACCCTGAGCGCGTGCTCAACTCCAGCGACCGCTGGGACGCTTCCGCCCGGCCAGCCGAAGGCCTGGTGGGCGGCCGGTATCGGCCCGCACGAAACAGGCCGGCAGGTGCCCGCCTGGGCGGAGTACGTGGAACGTAGTACGACCTTGCCTTCGAACGGCAACCGGTCTCGGACGACTGGAAACAAGCGCTTGTCCGTTGTCTCGCACCCCTGCTGGATCCGCCCGCCAAGACCTGGCCACGGCCGGGCAGTCCGGCACCGTGACCGAGCAGTTCCTGCGCCGGCTGGGCTGCCGGCTGGTCCGAGCTGGCCGCCCGCACCCTGGTGCTGGAACTGGCCCGGGCCCGGAGCGGGCAAGAACTGGCCGGCGAGACGCTCGGCCGAGCGGTTCCTGAACTTCACCCACCGGCTCGCGGGAGGGAGCGAGCTGGCGGAATTCCTGGCCGCATATCCGGTGCTGGCCCGGGTCCTGGGCGAGGCGTGCCGACAGGCCGTCGAGGGTCACCTCGAACTGCTGGCCCGCCTCGCCGAGGACCGCGAGCTGGTGATCACCGAGTTGCTGGCCGGCGTCGATCCCGGCGCCCTGACCGGTATCGAGCCCGGGGGCGACCCCCACCGGGGCGGCCGGTGCGACCGCCACCCTCACCTTCGCCGACGGCCGGCAAGTGATCTACAAGCCCCGGCCGCTCGACCTGCACCAGCATTTCAACGAGCTGGTCGACTGGCTGAACGAGCAAGACCGGGCTGGGCCTGCGGACCGTCCAGGTGGTCACGCCGGCCCGGCTACGGCTGGCTCGAGTTTCATCGACCACAACCCGTGCACCGAGCTGGCCGAAGTACGCCGCTTCTACCACCGGCAGGGCGCTCTACTGGCCTTGCTGTATGTGCTCGACGGCACTGACATGCACTACGAGAACCTGATCGCCGATGGCGACCAGCCGGTCCTCGTCGACGTCGAGACTCTGTTCCACCCGAGTCAGCAGGACAACGGCGTACTCGGTAGAGACCCGGCGCACACAGCGCTTCGCAGCTCGGTCTACCGCACCGCCCTGCTGCCGTTGCTGTTCACCGGCGAGCACGGCGTCGCCGACATCTCCGGCCTGGGCGGTGACGTCGGGGAGGTCGCACCCATCAGCGAGGTGGACTGGGCCGACGCCGGCCTCGACACCATGCACCTGGTACGCCGGCCAGGCACCACCCCGGGCCGGCCGCAACCGCCCCCGGCTCGACGGCGTCGACATGGAGCCGCGTGACCACGAGATCGCTTTACTGACAGGGTTCCGGGCCGCGTATGAGGCGATCGCCTGGCACCGCCGAGAGCTGCTCGGACCGGACGGTCTCCTGGCCCGCTGTGCGACGGACGAGATCCGGTACGTGGCCCGGCCGACGCAGATCTACGCTGACGCTGCTCGACGAGTCCACCCACCCGGACGCGCTCCGGGACGCGGACGGCCGCAGCCAGTTGCTCGACCTGCTGTGGGAGGCAGACCCGATCGGTACGCCGCGCTGGTGCCTTACGAACTCGCTGATCTGTGGGCAGGCGACGTACCACTCTTCACTGCGCGACCCGGAAGCCATGACCTCTGGGCAGCCGACGGCAGTCGAGTGCCACAGTTCCTGGCCAGCACCGGACTCGCCGCAGTCGAAGCCAAGATCACCGCGATGAGCGAGATCGACCAGCACCGCCAGCAATGGCTCATCTCCGCCTGCCTGGCCACCCGCCCCGAACCAGTAGTCCACACCAGTACTACGAGCAGGCCGGCTCTCGGCGCAGCGGAAGCCGATCCCGAGCAACTGCTCGCAGCGGCCACCGACATCGCCGACGAGATCATGGCGCAGGTCCTCGGCCGCAGCGGCGGCGAAGCCAACTGGCTCAGCCTCGAACTGCTCGACGACCACCACTGGGCCGTGATGCCGATGGGCGCCGGTCTGTCGAACGGCTTCACCGGGACTGCTCTCTTCCTGGCGCAGATCGGTGCACTCACGGGAGCACAGAAGTACAGCGAGCTGGCCCGGGACGCGATCCGTCCGATCCCTTTACTACTCGAGGCTCTCGCCGCAGCACCCAGAGGCTGCACAGATCGTCGGGCCCGGACTCCACGGGCTCGGCGGAATCAGCTACGGCCTCAACCGGCTCGGCTCCCTGCTGGACGACCCGGACATCACCAAGTGGCTCGCTGCCTCGCTGGAACTCGCAGAGCAGCTCACACCCGACTCTGACCAGTTCCCTGGCTATGTAGAAGGTGCAGCAGGCGGACTCGCCGCTATGCAGGCGATCCACGGACTACCTGCCGCCGCACGACTCGCCGCCCGGTACGCCGACGAGCTGGTCGCGACGGTGGACAGCGGAGTACGGCTCGCCGATCCAGGGTTCGCGCGTGGCTACCAGGGCATCGGTTGGGCGCTGGGACAGTACGCAGTACAAGACCATCGGTACGCCGACGCAGCGCGAGCTGCTGTCGACAATGCGCGACAGGATCGGCCGGCCGACGCCGGCTGGTGCTGCGGGCAGTGCGGGCACCATCCTCGCCCGGCTGCCGCTGGTGCTCCGGCCGACCTCGACACCTATCTGAGGTCCGCCAACGAACGTCCGGTGCTCGCCGACATGAGTCTGTGTCACGGCGAGCTCGGCGCGGTCGAGCCACTCCTGTGGCTGACCGAAAGCGATCACCCAGCCACAGAGGCGGTCCGGCGACGCCGGGCCGGGCTGGTGCTCGCCGCAGTACAGCAGTACGGGCCGCACTGCGGAACGCCACGAGCCGTCGCCTCACCAGGCCTGCTGACCGGCCTGGCCGGCATCGGCTACGGCCTGCTCCGCCTCGGCTTCAGCACCCAGGTCCCGTCCGTCCTGCTGCAAGAACCCACCACCGGCCCAAGGCGCCCATCACAGCACCGAAGCCGGACAGAACACCATCCGACAGGGGAAACACCATGACCGCCCAACCCACCAACCACGAAGACCAGCAGCCCGTCGACGACCAGATCGACCCGATCGGCCCGATCACGTTCACCAAGCGCAGCCGGATCGGGGCCCGGGCCTTCGCCCTCGTCGGCACCGCGAGCGTCTTCGCCGTCGGCGTCATCGAGCTCGCCGACACCTGCACGACACACACGTCGATCAGCGCACCGCACTGATCGGCCCGATCCACCGATCGGGAGCCTGCCTCAGGACCGGCCCGGCTGCAGCAAACGTTTGAGGTAGCCGGACCGGACGAAACCGACCGGCCGAACCCACTGCGATCCCTCCGGAGCGTAGCTAGAGTTTGCAACCATGCAGACCCATGCGCCCAGAGTGGTCGGCAGAGACGGGGAGATCGATCAACTCGATCACCTGCTCGCCGAAGCACGGAATGGGCGTGGTGGTGCCGTTTTTCTGCTCGGCGAGCCGGGTATCGGCAAGAGCCGGCTCGCCGCGGTCGGCACCACACTGGCTCTCGATCACGGCATGGCGACGCTCCGTGGCCGGGTCGGTGCAATCGGCACCATCGTGCCGTTCCGCCCGTTCACGGAAGCCTTGCTCTCGCTGATCCGCCGCGGCGAGATGCCCGATCCCGAGCGGCTCGGACTCTATCGCCGGGTGCTCGGCCGGCTGGTTCCCGACTGGGACGACGGTGACGTGCCGGAGAGCGGCATCTCGGCTGTCGTCCTAGGAGAAGCGATCCTTCGGCTCCTCCAGTTGGTCGGCCGGGACCGTGGCTGCCTCCTGGTCCTGGAGGATCTGCACGGCTCCGATCCGGAGACGCTCGCGGTGATCGAATACCTGCTCGACAACTTGCAGGACCAGCCGATCGCAGTCGTTGCCACCCTCCGCGCCGATCGCACCCCCGCCGCCGAACTGGCTCAGCTCGCGGCTCAGCGAGGAACCGCTGCACTTGTCGAGTTGCCGGCGCTGGATCGCGAGAAGGTCCGCGAACTCGCCGCCGGCTGCCTGGAGATCCCCGCTTCCGGAGTGCCCGCCCGGCTCGCCGAGCGCCTCTGGGCGGACAGCGCCGGAATCCCTTTCATCGTGGAGGAACTCCTCCAGGAAGCCAACCGGTCCGGCCAGTTGCTGTCGGCCACCGACGGCACTGTGCAGGTGGTCGACGACTTCCGGATGACCGTGCCGGAGGCCGTGGTCCGCAGCATCAGCAGCCGGACCGACCAGCTCGGGCCGCAGTCCCGCGAGATCCTCGTCCTGGCCGCCGTGATCGGCCACCGGTTTCCGCTCAGCGTGGTCAGGCATGCCAGCGGAGTCGACGAGCGGCAGCTGCTCGCCACGCTGCGCGCCGGACTCGCCGCCCAGCTGGTCGGCCCGGACGAGCCGGTGCCGGACTGGTACGCGTTCCGGCACCCACTGACGGCCGAAGCGCTGCTGGCCGGGCTGAACCCGACCGAAAGGGCAGTCCTGGCTCGCCGGTGCGCGGACGCGATCGAGGAGCTGCACGCGGACCTACCGGGCGAGTGGTCGCCGATGGTCGCCGAACTGGCGCAGGCCGGTGGCGACGCCGCGCGCGCGGGCCGGCTGTTCGCACTGACCGGACGCCGGTCGTTCGCAGAGGGGTCGATGGCCTCGGCAGTGAACCTGCTGGACCGTGCCAACACCCTGCTGGCAGGAGATCCCGATGTCGCCTATCGGGCCGACGTCCTCGGGTCGTTGCTGCTCGCGCTGGGCGAGACCGGCCAGTTCGACCACCCCGCTGCGACAGCGGAGGCGATCGAGGACCTCAGCAACCGCAATCTGGATAGCCGCAAGGTCGCCGCCCTGCACGTCAAAATGGCGGGCGTGGAGCATATGGCCGGCCGATGGTCCTCTGCCTCGACCCACGTCACGGTCGCGCGTTCCCTGCTCGGGCCGGATGCCGACGATTCCGACCTGGCACCGCTGGACGCGATGGCAGCCGCGCTCGAACTCGCCAAGACCAGCCCGGGACGGCTGAAGTCGGCAGTCGAGCTCGCCACCCGGGCCGCCGAGGCGGCCGAACGGGCCGACCTCCCGGCGGTCGCCGTCGATGCCTGGCAGCTGCTCGGCATCCTCTCGCGGGAGCACGATCTCGAACAGTCCATCGGCTATTTCCGGCGCGCGCGGCAGGTGGCCGCCGAACACAACCTTGCCGTCCAGCAAGTCACCTCACACATCTTTCAAGCCGGTTCGATGTGCCTGGCCGACGGAGACGTCACCGAACTGGAGCACGCCCGGCAACAGGCCTTGCGCATCGGCGCGATCCCGAGTGCCTACGAGGTCGACGGCGTGCTCGGCCAGCAAGCGGTGTTCCGCTCGGAGTACGCGAAGGCCGCCGAGATGATCGAGGCCTGCCTGGACGTGACCCAACGCCTGAGGCTCAGTCGCGGCGCCCCCTACGTCCTGGTCACGAAGGCCGTGCTGGCCGGTCATCAGGGCCGTCGGAGCGAAATGGAGCAAGTGCTCACGGAACTGGCGACCTGGGGCGAGCGCGCTTCGCACGAGTTGCCGCTCTCCTACGGTCTCGCCCGGACCTTCTGCTCACTGCTCGAGGAGAATCGTGAGCAGGCCGAGTCCGACATGGCTCAGGCACTCGCCTACGACGCGCAGAACCCGACCAGGTTCCAGTCTGGCCGGCAAGAACGGGCTAGGGCTGCTGCTCGGCGTACTCGTCGAGCGGAACGGTTGGCCGCACCTCGAAGCGGTCCTGACGACCGCTGCGAGCCGGATGCGTTGGAACCGGCAGTTCGTGCAGTGGGCGCATGCGGTGCTGCTGGGCAAGGACGGGCGGGTCGAGGAGGCGAACGCGAAGGTTGTCGAGGCGCTGGAGACGTCGGAGCTTTATCCGATGGCTCGGCATCTGGCTTTGCGGATGGTGGCCGAGCCGGCGCATGCGGATGGGTGGGGGGAGCCGGTCGCGTGGTTGCGGCAGGCGGAGGACTACTTCCACACCGCGGACGTGCAGCCGGTGGCTAGTGCGTGCCGGAGTTTGATGCGGCAGTTGGGGGCGACCGTGTCTCAGCGGCGGACCGGGACGGATCAGGTGCCGGCGAATTTGCGGCAGCTGGGGATCACGACGCGGGAGTATGAGGTTTGCCGGTTGTTGGTGGATCGGATCGGGAACAAGTCGATTGCTTCGCGGTTGCATATCTCGCCCCGGACGGTGGAGAAGCATGTTGCGAGTCTGATGACGAAGACGCAGCAGCCTGACCGCGAGGCGCTGAGCAGTTTTGCCCGGACTGTCCTGCAAGACTGAGGGCTTCAGCACGCGAACCGCCCCCGCCGAGTGTTTTAATTTATGAACGCTCGCTTTATATATAGGATGGGCGAGTGGCAGGCAAGGGGTCGGACATGAGCAAGGGAACGGTCGGCGGCGGCGGTACGACGATGCTGCGGCGGATCAACGTCGCTGCGGTGCTGGACGCGGTCCGCCGCTCGGCACCGGCCCCGTTGCGGGTCGCCGAACTGGTCGAACGGACGGGTCTGGCCAGACCGACCGTCGCCCAGGCGGTCGACGAGCTGCTGGACGACGGCTGGCTGCAGCAACACGGCCCGGATTCCGCGGACCGGTCGCTCGGCCGGCCGGCCATCCGGGTGTCGCTGCGGGGCCGCGCCGCGCCGGTGCTCGGGCTGGACGTCGGTCCGCACCGGGTCACCGTCGGCGTCTCCGACCTGGCCGGCCGCAAGCTGTCGCTGGTACGCCGGTCCGGTCCGGGCTGGACCGCCCAGGAGCTGCTCGGCGTGATCAGCGAGGTGATCACCGAGGCGCTGGCCGAGGCGGAGGTGCCGGCCGAGGACATCGCGGCCGCCGTCGCCGCGAGCCCGGGCATCGTGGACGAGCACACCGGCCGCGTCCAGCTGGTGCCGTCCGTGCCGGGCTGGTCCGCGATCGACCTGACCAAGCACGTCCGGAGCCTGCTCGACTGCCCGGTCATGCTGGACAACGACGCCAACCTGGCGGCACTGGCCATCGCCGCCGCCCGCGGTGGCACCGGCACCCTGCTGGCGGTCCAGTGGGGTGAGCGGCTCGGTGCCGGCATCGTGATCGACGGCCGGCTGCACCGCGGTACGGGTGCGGCCGGTGAGATCGGCTTCATCGCCACCGCTCCGGACGACGTGATCAACCCCGAGGACAGCCGCGGCCCGCTGGAGCGTGCGGTCGGCTCCGAGGCGATCGCCGAGCTCGGCCGACAGGCTGCGCTGGCCAATCCGGACTCCCGGCTGGCCGAGCTCGGTCGCGACCAGCTCGACACCGCCGACGTGTTCGCGGCGGCCGCCGAGCGCGACCCGGTCGCTCAGGCCGTCGTGCAGCAGGTCGCCCGCGACTTCGCCAGGGCGCTGGCGCCCGCAGTACTGGTGCTCGACCCGACGGCTGTGGTGATCGGTGGCGGTGTGGCGCGAGCGGGCGCGGTGCTGCTCGACGCGATCTCCGACCAGTTGCGGCTGCTGACGCTGAACCACCCGAAGCTGGAGCTGTCCGCTCTGGCCGAGGACGCGGTCGTCACCGGCGCGATGCGGATGGCACTCGACGAGGTCTGGCAGCGCAAGCTTCCTACTCCGGCGCTCACCACACCCGCCTAACTCAAAGCTTTGGCGATCGCGTCCGGACGGTCCAGGTGGACCAGATGGGCGGAGTCATCCAGTACTTCGAAGCCAACCGTGTTGAGCTTCGAAGCGAGTTCGCGCTGCCCGGCCAGCCAGCTCTTCGCCGTGAAGCGCGAGCTGCCCCCGGTTGCAACCAAGAAGGTGGTTGGCGGCAGGTTCGCCGGCGGATCCGCGAGCAGCTGAGCGACCTCGGCAGCGAGAGTCCAGCTATGAGCCAGGTCGTCCCAGAACAAGAGCCAGGAGTTCGCCGCGCCGTACCGCGTCCTGGCTGTTGCCTTGGACAACAAATCTCGGTTGGTCCGGCTCCCGACCCAGACCAGCAACCTGCGCAGGGTCGGCCCGATCAGCCGCGGCAACCCCGACCGGCCGACTACCCTCAGGAACGAGCGGATCGCCCGGTCGGCGCGGGTGCCCGGATAGAGCCAGGGCCAACCAGTCTCCGAGGTGAGGCTCGTGTCGATCAGTACGACGTGCTCGACCTCACCGGGATGAGTGAGCACCCAGCGCAGTACTGCGAGGCCGCCGATCGAGTGGCCGGCCAGGCGGACCGGCGTACCGTCGTTCGTTGCCGTGCGCAACTCGTCGACCGGGGCCGTGACCGGGGTCTGCCACGGGTCGAGGACGCGGATGTCCCGGCCGGGGAGCAGCTCGAGGACCCGGTCGAACTCCTCGGGAGTCTCGGCCAGGCCGGGTAGCACGATCCACGGTGTACTCATCTGGTGAAAGCCTGCCTCAGACCTGGTAACAGGGTCGCCATCAAGAGGCAGACCAGTAGCACGGAGACCCGCTGCAGGATCCCCGGCGGATGCAGGTCGTTGCCGGTCAGCACCTCCACGCCGGTCTCGATCCCGAGCCAGGCCTGGGTGACCGCGACGCCGGCCGCGAGCACCGCGATCGCCTTGGCCAGCAGGCCACCCCAGCCCAGTCGCCGGAGTACGAGGACCGCGAAGATGCCCATGGCAACACTCCCGAGACCGGCCATCGTCGAGGTGACTTCGTGCAGCACCAGCGCGGCTCCGGTCTGGCCGCTCGCCTCGGCGTCGCGGCAGGCCTGGCTCAGCGACGGGGCGCAGTCCATCGGGGAGAGCGCGTCGGACATCGTCCCGATGCCGAACACGGCCGCACTGATCAGCAGCCCGCTGACATCGCGGTGCATCCGCGCCGCCGGCCGGCCGAGGATCGCCGCCAGCACCAGCAACACGCCCGAGCCGAGATCCATTGCCCGGGCGTAGGGACTCGTCGGCTGGTCCTTCGCGCCCAGCTCGCTGAGGAACGAGGAGTGGAAATTCAGCGGGAATCCGGCCAATGCCTCCAGCAACAGGCTGCAGTACAGCACCCCGGCCGCGACCATCACATCGCGCATCAGCCGGTACTGGAACCGGGCGGGGACGGCCATCATGCGGGCCAGAGTCGCACACCGCGCAAGATCCGGTCCTGGCAGGTGGGATGATCAGTCAGGTGTCATCGGAACAGGTGATCCCCAAGTGGCAGCAACGGGCCGCGGTGTGGGTCGGGCGCGCCGTGATCTTCGCCTCGATCTGCTCGTTCATCGCGGTCCCGGTGCATCTGTTCGCGCCGGACTTCGTCAAGGACGTCGAGGACGTCATCGAGTTCTTCGGCATCCCGGCCGGACATACGTTCCTGTCCGGGGTGTACCTGGCGGTCGTCGGCAGCGCGCTGCTGCGCGGCAAGCGGGCGGCGCTGCTCTGGGTGCTGTTCGTCTTCGAGGGCCTGTGGCTGCTCGCGGCAGATCGCCACGGTCGGCTTCCTCAGCGTGCTGATCGTCCAACCCGAACGACCCGGACCTCAAGATCGCCGGAGTTCGCGGATCTCGGCGTCGCCGGATCTGGAGCTGGAGTATCGCCAGCCTGGTCGTCACGCTGGGCGATGATCTGGCTGCTGTGGAAGATCCGGGGCGCATTCCCGGCCCGGCTCGCCCCTGGTACGCCGGCGGCTGGCGGTCGGCGCGCTGATCGTCGGGCTGCTGATCTCGATCGCGGTCAGCATCACGCTCACCCAGGTCTTCCCGCACACGCCTGCACGGGCAGCGGGAGAAGATCGGCTGGGCGGTCTTCGCCGCGCTCGGGCAGAGCCGGACCCGGATGGGCGGCGGCCACGAGGGCCACAACTGGGTCGGACTGACGTCGGCTTCATCTCCGCGCTGTCGCTGGTGATCGCCTTCGGGATCTTCCTCCGCTCGGTACGCCGGGTCCGCTACCTCAGCCAGACCGAGGAGCTGCAGGTCCGCCGGCTGCTCCTCCAGTACGGCGAACGCGACTCGCTCGGCTACTTCGCCACCCGGCGCGACAAGGCGGTCGTCTTCTCCCCCGACAACGACGCGGCGATCGCCTACCGCGTGGTCAACGGCGTCAGTCTCGCCAGCGGCGACCCGCTCGGCGATCCGGCGGCCTGGCCCGCCGCGATCCAGCGCTGGCTCGCCGAGGCGCGGGTCTACGGCTGGTCCCCGGCCGTCCTGTCCGCCAGCGAGGAGGCCGCCCACGCGTACGTCGACGCGGGCCTGCGCGCGCTGGCGATGGGCGACGAGGCGATCATCGACGTCGCCGACTTCAGCCTCGAAGGCCGGACGATGCGGCCGGTCCGGCAGGCCGTCACGCGAGCCCAGCGAGCCGGGTACCACGCGGAAGTGCGTCAGGCACGGCGACCTGTCCCCTGCCGACCTGCAGGACTACGTGAAGCTGGCCGAGAAGTGGCGCGGCGCGCAGACCGAGCGCGGCTTCTCGATGGCGCTCGGACGGCTCGGCGATCCGGCCGATGCGCGCTGCGTGATGGTGATCGCGCGCGACGCGGAGGGCGCAGTCCGCGGGCTGCTGTCCTTCGTCCCGTGGGGTGTCCGCGGGGTTTCGCTCGACCTGATGCGGCGCGACCCCGAGTCGGTGAACGGCCTGATGGAGTTCATGGTCGCCTCGCTCGTCGATGCCTGCAGCGATCTCGGCGTCCACCACATCTCGCTGAACTTCGCGATGTTCCGGGAGATCTTCAGCGACGCCGAGCGGGTCGGCGCCGGTCCCGTACTACGGCTCACCAACGCGCTGCTGACCGCGGCTTCGAGGTTCTGGCAGCTGGAGAGTCTCTACCAGTCGAACGAGAAGTACCTGCCCCGCTGGTCACCCCGGCTGATCTGCTACTCCCGCGGTGCCTCGCTCGCGCAGGTGCTGCTCGCCGCCGGGACCGCCGAGGGCTTCCTGCCCGCGCCGCGCCCGTGGACCCGCGTCGACACGGTCGAGACGGCCGAGCGGCACGCGATCATGGCGGCCGACGGCGGCCGGTTCACGACAGCCGTCCGGGAGCAGGAGGAAGAACTGCTCCGGCCCGACGCTGCCGGACCGCAACTCACCGAGCAGGAGCTGATCCGCCGCAGCAAGCTCGCCGAACTCGTTGCTGCAGGCATCGACCCGTATCCGGTCTCGGTCCCCCGGACCGAAACCCTGGAACGGATCCGCGAGATGCACCAGAACCTGCCCGGCCGATCACCACACCGGCCACCAGGCCTCGATCACCGGCCGGGTGATCCGGATGCGCAACCACGGCGGGCTGGCGTTCGCCCAGTTGCAGGACGGGCTGGCCTCGTTGCAGGTGATGCTGTCCGCGGAGGCGTGCGGCGCCGACGCCTTGGAACTGTGGCGACGGCTGGTCGACATCGGCGACCATGTCAGCGTCACCGGCGAGGTCGTGACGAGTCGTCGCGGCGAACTCTCCATCGCGGCGACCGGCTGGACGATGGCGGCGAAGTGCCTGCATCCCTTGCCGGACAAGCGAAAGGGCTTCACCGATCCCGAGGCCCGGGTCCGCCAGCGGCACCTCGACCTGGTGATGAACCCGGACTCGCTGCGGATGATGCGCCAGCGCAGTACCGCAGTACGGGCCCTGCGCAACGGTTTCGAGACGCGTGGCTTCATCGAGGTGGAGACGCCGATGCTGCAGGCCGTGCACGGCGGCGCGAACGCCCGGCCGTTCGTCACCCACATCAACGCCTACGACACCGAACTGTTCCTGCGGATCGCGCCCGAGCTGTTCCTCAAGCGGCTGAGTGTCGGCGGGATGGGCAAGATCTTCGAGCTGAACCGGAACTTCCGCAACGAGGGCGCCGACGCGACCCACAACCCGGAGTTCACCTCGGTCGAGGCGTACCAGCCGTACGCCGACTACCACACGATGCGCGAACTCACCCGGGAACTGCTGATCGAGGCCGCCACCGCGGTCTTCGGCAAGCCGGTGGTCAAGCGCCCCGACGGCGAGCTCGACATCTCCGGCGACTGGCCGGTGATCACCGTGCACGACGCGGTCAGCCGGGCGACCGGCGTACCGGTTGACTCCGGGACGCCGTGCGAGCGGTTGCGCGAGATCTGCGCCGAGAAGGGCGTCCATGTCGCCTTCGACCTGACCGCCGGCGAGCTGGTCCTCGAGCTGTACGACGAACTGGTCGAGCCGGCCACCACGCTGCCGACCTTCTACACCGACTTCCCGCTGGAGACGTCACCGCTGACCCGGACGCACCGGACCGATCCGCGACTGGCCGAACGCTGGGACCTGGTCGCCTTCGGCGCAGAGATCGGTACGGCGTACTCGGAGCTGGTGGATCCGGTCGAGCAGCGGCGCCGGCTCACCGAGCAGTCGCTCAAGGCCGCCGCCGGCGATCCCGAGGCGATGTCACTGGACGAGGACTTCCTGAGCGCTTTGGAGTATGCGATGCCCCCGACCGGCGGCCTCGGCATCGGCGTCGACCGCGTGATGATGATGCTCACCGGCCAGAACATCCGCGCCACCCTCGCCTTCCCCTTCGTCCGCCCCGCACCCCGCCTCTGACAGCTAGCGGTCAACACTCCCCTCGGCCTTCTGGCCGCGTATTGAAACCGGGGCGGCTCGGGGTGCGTCTGCAGGTTGTGGACATCGGGTCGCCGTTGTCGGTCCGGCCACATAGGCTTTCCTTTCAAGGGGAAATCAGCGATCTGGGGGGCAGTATGAAGAAGCTTTTGGCTGTCACGATCGGGGTGGCCGTGCTCGGTCTGGCGACCGGCTGCGGGACCTCGTCGAAGGACGACACCGCCGCGAAGACCGACCAGACCACGACGGCACCGACGTCGACAGCGCCGGTGGAGACGCCCACCGGTCGTCGGACGCCTACGCCGGCCGGACCACTGACTGCGGCGGAGTACCAGCAGAGCATGCGGGAGCTGGACCAGAAGATCGGGTCGGCGATCGAGGGACTCAACGCCGCGAACAACGGCACGAACCTGAACAACGCGCTGACCGGGCTCTGGCAGTTGCTGGACATCCGAGAAGTCCGCGCCTCGAAGAGCTGAAGGCGCCGGCCGCGGCGGCTGCTGCTCACAAGCTGCTGCAGACGCAGCTCCAGCAAGGCCAGCGACGACCTGTCGGGGTCCGAGCAGGAGGATGCGGACAGCGACGCCAAGTGTGGTGGCGTCGTCTACAGCCGGCAGAGCGTGCAGCGGAAGCTCACCGCTGACCTGGCCGGTGCGGTCGCCGCGCTGAAGAAGGTCGGCATCACCTTCGGCAGCACGCTGCCGAACCTCGGTCCGGAGCCGACCGCGCAGCGTCCTTCGAACGGCGACGTGATCGTCCGCTCCGGCACCCGCGGCTCCGGCCGGCTGCAGGTGGAGAACGGGACCGCCCAGGACGTCGCGGTCTCGATCGTCAACGACGGGCAGGCACCGAGCAAGCCGCACATCATGATGTTCGTGCAGGCGAAGAAGACGGCGACGGTCAGCCGGATCGGCGGGAAGTACCACATCTACTACAAGACCGGGAAGGACTGGAACGCCAAGCGCCGCCAGTTCAGCTCCGACTGCAGCTTCGCCAAGTTCGACCAGGGCTTCGGCAAGAACGAGGGCTGGAAGATCGGCCTGAAGCCGAGCATCGGCGGCAACGCGACCACCAGCGACGTCGACGCGTTCTAGTTCGCAGCTGAGTGAAAGATCCTAGGTTCACAGCTATGTGACATCGACCATGTCACGATGACACACCGGTCGCCGCCGGTCACCATGAGGTCATGAGCGCAACCGCGAGCGTGACGGTGGCCGGCGTACCGGGTGTGGAGATCGCCTACGACCGCAAGGGCGCCGGTTCGCCGCTGTTGCTCCTGCACGGCATCGGCCACCACCGGCAGGCGTTCGACCCGGTGATCGACCGGCTCGCCGAGCACCGGGACGTGATCGCGCTCGACTTCCCTGGTTTCGGCGAGTCTCCCGACCTACCGGCCGGCGTCCCTGACGAGGTGGACAGCTACGTCCACGCGCTGGTCGCGTTCTGTACGGCGCTCGACCTCGACACCCCGCACGTGGTCGGCAACTCGATGGGCGGGATGGTCGCGCTCCGCCTCGGCCAGCTCGGCCTGGTCCGCTCGGTCACCGCCTTGTCGCCCGCCGGACTGTGGACTCCCCGCCAGCGCTCATGGGCCCTCAGCGTCCTCGGCGGCATGCACCGGGTCGCCAAGCGCACGCCCCCTGCGACCGTCCGCCGCCTCGCGCAGACGCCATCAGGCCGCCGCCTGATGACCGGCATGATCTACCACCGCCCGGCCCGCCGTACGCCGGAAGCCGTCATCGCCGAGACCGCCGCCCTCGCCGCCGCCCCCGCCTTCGACCGGGTAGCCCGCCTCGCCCGCTCCGGCATCACCTTCACCGGCGACATCCCCGACGTCCCCGTCACCGTCGCCTGGGGCACCCACGACCGCATCCTCTCCCCCACCCAGGCCACCCGAGCAGCCCACCAACTCCCCCGCGCCACCCAAGTCTCCCTCCCCCTCTCCGGCCACGTCCCCATGAACGACAACCCCACCCTGGTCACCCAGGTAATCCTCAAAACCTCCGCGAACTAGAACTCGCCCGGATCGGGAGCGAGGCGGCGGCGCCTGTGTGAGGCTGCTGGGATGACTGGGTTGTTGCTGCATGGGCTTGGGGCTACTGGGCGGGTTTGGGATGGGTGGGTGGCGCTCGGAGGGGAGTGGGTGGCGCCTGATTTGGCGGGGCATGGTGGGACGGAGAGTTTGCCCGAGTACACGTTTGCCTCGATGGCGCGGCGGGTTGCTGAGGGGTTGGGTGTACGGCGGGGGCTGACTGTTGTCGGGCATTCGTTGGGTGGGGTGATTGCGCTGGAGTTGGCGAGTGGGCGGTACGGCGTACAGGTGGACCGGGTGATCGCCATCGGGGTGAAGGTGGTCTGGGCGGAGGCTGAGCTTGCCAAGGCTGCTGAGTTGGCGCAGCGGCCCGGACGCCTGGTTCGACAGTGGGACGAGGCGGCTGCCCGTTATCTGCGGGTTTCGGGGTTGCAGGGGCTGGTGGATCCGGGGGCCGAGTCGGTCGATCACGGGCTTCGGCGGGAGGGTGATCGGTGGCGGCTCGCGCTCGACTCGGCGGCGTTCGCGGTTGGGGCGCCGGATATGGCGGCGTTGCTCAAGGCCAGCCAGGCGCCCGTAGTACTGGCTCGTGGGGAGCTCGATCCGATGAACACTGATGCTCAGCTGGCCGAGCTCCACGACGAGGTCGTCACCCTCCCAAGCCTTGGCCACAACGCTCATGTGGAGGACCCGGCAGCTACCAGGGCATTGTGCCGGTGAGGCTGAGGTACTGCGCGGTCGGACCATCCTTGTCGATCTGGGCCAGCCGGATGATGATCTCGGCGCCCTCTTCGATGGTCTGGTCACCACGGTGGCCGTTGAAGTCGGTCGCGGTGTAGCCGGGGTCGACGACGTTGATCCGCATGGTCGGGTACTGGTGGGCGTACTGGACCGTGAGCATGTTGAGCGCGGCCTTCGACGAGCCGTAGACCACGGACGGCACCCAGACCGGCGCCGCGGACTTGTTGCCTTCCGGGTCGGTGGCCACGGTGATCGAGCCGAGGCCGCTGCTCACGTTGACGACGACCGGGTTGTCGCTCTTCTCCAGCACGGGCAGGAATTCCTGCATCATCCGGGCCACGCCGAAGACGTTGGTGGCGTAGACCTTCTCGAAGTTCTCAATGCTGAGGTCCCAACTCCCGGGGACGCCGGCGTTGTTGACCAGTACGTCGAGGCCGCCCGCCTCGTCCAGGATCTGCTGGGCCGCGGCGCGAACCGACTCTTCGTCGGTGACATCAAGTTGGACGAAGCGTCCCCCGAGCCGGTCAGCCGCCTCGCGACCCCGCTCCGGGTCGCGGGCCCCGACGTACACGGTGTGGCCGGCGGCGATGAGCTGGCGAGCGGTTTCGTAGCCGAGGCTCTTGTTGGCCCCGGTGATCAGTGTTGTTGTCATGTCTTCGACTCTGCGCGGTCAGGTGAACAACAGATAGTGCAAGCCTTTGCCTAGGGAACCGCAGTACCAGGCTGTTGTCCGCGGGCCCGGGGATACTGGTCAGGTGGGAGAACTCGGGAAGACTTTGCACGCCTGGCGCGACCGCGTCAGCCCGGCCGAGGTCGGCTTGACGCAGGCCGGCGTACGACGGGCGCCCGGGCTGCGGCGCGAGGAGCTCGCCCAGCTGGCCGGATTGTCGGTCGACTACGTGATCCGCCTCGAACAGGGCAGGTCATCGACGCCGTCGGTCCAGGTCCTCACCGCGCTGGCTCGCGCGCTGCGGTTGACCGATGCCGAGCGCAACCATCTGTTCCTGCTGGCGGGGCAGGTCGAACCATCACCCGGCCACATCTCGGCGTACGTCCCGCCCGGCGTGCAACGCCTGCTCGACCAACTCGAGGGCGCTCCACTCAGCGTCTGCGACGCGTCCTGGAACATGATCAGCTACAACGCCTTGTGGGCGGCCCTGATCGGCGACCCGTCCGGACTCCGCGGCCGCGAGCGCAACATCATCTGGCGGCACTTCGCCGGTACGCCGGAAGCCGACGTCCACCGGCGGATCGAGCAGACTCCCGAACAGGCCGAACACTTCCGGGCCGCGATGGTCACCGACCTCCGTTCGGCGAGCGCTCGCTACCCGAAGGACGCCGAGCTGCACACCCTGGTCAAGGACCTTCGCCGGACCAGCGAGCTCTTCGCCAAGCTCTGGGACGAACGCCCGATGGCCTTCCACGGCAGCGAACGCAAGCGCATCCACCACCCCGAGGTCGGCGAGCTCATCCTCGACTGTGATGTCCTCACCGTCCCCGGCAGCGACCTCCGCCTGGTCGTCTACACCGCGGCGCCCGACTCGGAATCGGCCGAGAAACTCCGCCTGCTCTCGGTGATCGGGCTCCAGCCGCTCAGCACTCGATAACGTTGACGGCGAGGCCGCCGCGCGACGTCTCCTTGTACTTGATCTTCATGTCGGCGCCGGTCTCGCGCATGGTCTTGATCACCTTGTCGAGGGTGACGACGTGGACGCCGTCGCCGTGCATCGCCATCCGGGCCGCGTTGATCGCCTTCACCGAGGCCATCGCATTGCGTTCGATACAAGGGATCTGCACCAGCCCGCCGACCGGGTCGCAGGTCAGGCCGAGGTTGTGCTCCATCGCGATCTCGGCCGCGTTCTCGACCTGCTCCGGAGAACCACCCAGTACTTCGCAGAGCCCGGCGGCCGCCATCGAGCAGGCCGAGCCGACCTCGCCCTGACAGCCGACCTCGGCGCCAGAGATCGACGCGTTCTCCTTGTACAGAACGCCGATCGCGGCGGCGGTCAGCAAGAACCGGACCACTCCGTCATCCGTTGCCCCCGGCACGAATCGGCGGTAGTAGTGCAGTACCGCGGGAATGATGCCGGCGGCACCATTCGTCGGCGCGGTCACGATCCGGCCGCCCGAAGCGTTCTGCTCGTTCACCGCGAGCGCGAAGAGGTTGACCCAGTCCATCACCTTCAACGGGTCCACCGACCACGGATCGCGGCTCAGCTTCTGGTGCAGCAGATGCGCCCGGCGCGGCACCTTCAACCCGCCCGGCAGGATGCCCTCGGTCTCGCAGCCCTCCTGCACGCAGTCCTGCATCACCTGCCAGATGTGCAGCAGCCCGGCCCGGATCTCCGGTTCGGTCCGCCAGGCCAGCTCGTTCGTGAGCATCACCTCGCTGATCGGCAGCTGCGACTCGCGGCAGCGGTCGAGCAGCTCGGCCCCGCTCAGGAACGGATACTTCAGCGGCGTCCGGTCCAGCACGATCCGGTCGCCGGCCGCGGCATTCTCGTCCACCACGAAGCCGCCGCCGACGGAGTAGTACGTGCGCTCACGGAGTACGGAACCATCCGCGGCCCGGGCGACGAACGTCATCCCGTTGGGGTGATAGGGCAGTGCCTTGCGCCGGTGCATCACCAGCTGGGTGTCCGGGTCGAAGGCGATCTCGTGCTGACCGGCCAGCCGCAGCCGTCGCGCGGCCAGGATCCCCTTGACCCGCTCGTCGACCGCCCGGGTGTCGACCGTCTCCGGGTCCTCACCCTCCAGTCCGAGCAGGACGGCCTTGTTACTGCCGTGCCCGTGCCCGGTCGCGCCGAGTGAGCCGAACAGCTGCGACTCGACGGCCGTCGTACGGGTCAGTAGGCCGTCGGCGGCGAGGCCGAGGGCGAAGGTACGGGCGGCGCGCATCGGTCCCACCGTGTGGGAACTCGACGGGCCGATCCCGACGCTGAACAGATCGAAGACACTGATTGCCATCTGGAGGATTCCTTCCGGTCGTCGTTGACCGTTTGGTTTGCCTCCCCGCTCTGTCAGACCTGACGTCTTCCAGAGGTGCCTCGCCCGTGCGGTGAAGGTGCCTGAGAGATTCTTGGGGAGAGTTGCTCCTACGGCGCCCGGATCTGGCCCGGGTCTCTCCCGCACGGGTTCATACAGCTGTCGAGTAGCCGACGCCGTGACCGTACGGCGCGCTGACGGCAGCCGTCAATCCGGCATCACCGGACAATCTGGCAAACGGACGGCGTCAGCGGCCCAGCCGGCCGGTGCGCTCCGCCCAGAGTTCGAAGAACCAGGTGAACAGCGGCGGGATGCTGGCGGCCAGCGCGAGCAGCGTGGTCGGCCAGGTCCAGCGCAGCGGCTTGCGGACGAGCGCCACCGTGATCACGTAGGCGATGAAGATCGTGCCGTGGATCGGACCGAAGATCTTGACACCGATCTCGTTGTCCGACAGCACGTACTTGAACAGCATGCCGATCAGCAGCCCGGTCCAGGAGATTGCCTCGGCGATCGCCACCGCGCGGAACCAGGTCGCGTGCTTCGGCCGGGCAGGGGCGTCGAGTGTCGTCGTCTCAGTCATCAGGTCAGTGACCCTAACAAGTCCCCCAAACCGGCCGGGGGATCGGTCCGGGGACAACCCGGATGCGCCGCGGAAGACGTTTGCCGAGGATCGAAGCGTCCCCGAACAAAGGATTCCGCAGTGAACTACAGAGGACGGCTCAGGACCACCGCGTGGGGTGTGGTTCTGGGTCTCACCCTGGCCGGCACAGCCGTAGTACCGGCCGTTGCCGCCCCCAGACCACCAGGCCCGACCCTCGAGTGGTCCGACTGTCTCCCCGAGCCGGGCGACACCGATGAGGACAAGGAGCTGATCAAGGGCTCCCAGTGCGCCACTCTTCAGGTCCCGGTCGATTGGGACCACCCATCAGGACCCACCTTCGACCTGGCACATTGCCCGCCGTACGGCGAAAGGCGAGCGGGTCGGCTCGCTGATCTTCGGCCCCGGCGGTCCCGGCGACTCAGGGGTCGACCGGATCAGGACCGGGATCAGCCGGTTCAGCGCCGACCTCCAGAACCGCTTCGACATCGTCAGCTTCGATCCGCGCGGCATCGCCCGCAGCAACCCGGTGAAGTGCTCGGCCGCCCTGCTGTCGCAGCAGCCTTCGCCGATCATCAGGAGCCAGAGCGGAGTTCGACGCAGACGATCGCCTACAACCGCGAGCTGGCCAAGGACTGCAAGGCCAACACCGGCCCGGTCTTCGACCACATCGACACCTTGCAGACCGTGCGCGATCTGGACGCGATCCGCGCCGCGCTCGGCGAGCATCGAAGCTGACCTTCCACGGCAGCTCGTACGGCACTCTGCTCGGCGAGCAGTACGCCGAGCGCTACCCGGACAAGGTGCGGGCGATCGTGCTGGAGAGCGTCTTCGACCACGGCTCGGCGACGACCCGCGAGTTCCTCGACGCGCAGTCGACGGCGGCCCAGGACTCCTTCGACGAGTTCGTGAAGTGGTGCGACGCGGCAACGACCTGCGCCCTGCACGGCCGTGACATCCATGCCGTCTGGGCGAATCTGCTCGACCGGGCAGGCCGGGGCGAGATCCCGGATCCCCAGCGCCCGCAGTACGCGACGTCGCCTTTCTTTCTGTCCTTCGCGGTGTTCCGGCTGCTCTACGAACCGCAGTGGATCAAGCTCGGGAACATGCTGAAGCAGCTCGACGCGAGTACGCCGCCGACGCAGCAACCGCCGATTCCGACCGGTCTGCAGTCGAACACGATCGCGCCGTTCTGCCGGGACTTCAGCCTTCCGGTGCGCAACTACCGGGAGTTCGCCGGGTATCTGCAACGACTCGCCAGGAACACCCCGGACTTCAGGTATCCGGGTCAGCTGATCGCCGTGACGTCCTGTCTTGGTCTGCCCAAGGCGCCCAATCAGCAACAGAACCTGCACGTCCGCAATCTGAAGACGCCGATCCTGCTGTCGAATGCCGTCCACGACCCGGCGACCGGCTACAACTGGGCGACGAGCGTGGCCCACCAGCTCGGCCGGAACGGCGTACTGGTGACTTACGAGGGCTGGGGACACGGCAGCTACAACAAGAGCCCGTGCATCCAGGCCACCATCGACAAGTACCTGGTCTCATTGCAGGTCCCTCCCAGGGGAACCAGATGTCCGGCGGTGCGACCCACCGGCTAGACGTGCACCAGATGGGCTTCCTGGACTCGGGTGAGCTGGCGAGCACCGGACAGCGTCCGCAACTGGGCGCAGGCGATCTCGAGCGCACGTGATTGGGTCGTGCAGCCGTCGACGAACCAGAACGGGTCGTCGGGTTGCAGGTCGTCCGCATCATCGATGTCGGCGTACCAGTGATGTCCTCCGGTGCACGCACAGCGCACCACCCGCACTCGCAGGTTCATTCGGATTCTCCCCCGCACCTGGGACCGCCCTGGGTCCCCCCCGGGTCCCAGTCGGGGTCAGCCCGGCCGGCGCGTGGTCCGCGGCCCCCCACTGCCACGCGCCGGGCCGAGTTTGACCCTCCCCCGCTCGCTACATCGTGCGCGACCGGCCCAGTGTTACTGCTCGTGACGAACTTTTTTTAAGTCTTCGCTTCACCACACCCAGTGATCAGCTGGGCAGGTTGGACTGGACCCATTGCTCCAGGCCTTCGGGGGTGATGGGGAGGTCTTTGGTGAGGATTTCGGTGTGGTCGGCGTGGACTACGACGTTGTCCTCGATGCGGATTCCGATGCCGCGGAGTTCGGGCGGGACCGTTTCGTCGTTCGGGTGGAAGTAGAGGCCTGGTTCGACCGCCAGGGCCATGCCGACCTCGAGGTCCGCGGCGAAGTACGTCTCCGGCCGGGCCGCGTCGCAGTCGTGGACGTCGAGGCCGATGTAGTGCCCGAGCCCACAGACGACGTACCGGCGGTGCTGCTGCCCGTCCGGGCCGAGCGCCTCGTCGAGTGAGACATCGATCAGGCCCCAGTCGCGCAGCCCCTCGACCAGCACCCGCATCGCCTCGTACTGGAAGGCCCGGTACGGCGCTCCCGGCCGAACCGCGTCGAGCGCGGCCAACTGTGCCTGGTGAACCAGGTCGTAGACCTGGCGCTGCGCATCGGTATAGACACCGGTCACCGGGAAGGTCCGCGTCACGTCAGCGGTATAAAGCGTCCGCGTCTCCACTCCCGCATCCAGCAGAATCACGTCGCCCTCGCGCACGGCCCCGTCGTTCCGCACCCAGTGCAGCACCGGCGCATGATTGCCAGCAGCAACGATCGACGCGTACCCGACCCCGTTCCCGGCACTCCGCGCCCGCCGGTCGAACGTCCCTTCCAGCCAGCGCTCACCACCGCCACGAACCGCCTCCGGCAGCTCCCGCGCCACATCGGCAAACGCCTGCACACTCGCGTCCACCGCCTCGCGGAGCTGCGTCGATCTCCCAGTCGTCCTTGATCCGGCGCAGCTCGGCCAGCGTCTGCCGCAGCGCGTTCCCGTCGTACGGCGACGTCCGGATCAACCCGTCGAGCACCGGGTCGACCCCGTACGTCGCGAGCATGAACGGTACGGCGCCGCGCACGGCCGACGGGAGCTCCTCGAGCGGCCGGCAGGCGATCCCGAGCGCGTCCGACCAGTCCTTCAATCCCGGCACCGGGCCGATCCACAGCTCCCCGTCACGCGCGTTCGCGAAGAAGTCGACCTCGTCCGGACCCGCGGTCTCGCGTAGATAGAGAGTCGCGTCGCCATCGCCGGAGATCACCAGCACGGCACCCTCGGCCTGGCAACCGGTCAGCCAGACGAAGTCGCTGTCCGCACGGAACCGGTAGTCGGTGTCGTTCGACCGCACCGGCGCGTGCCCCGCAGCGACCGCGATCCGCCGGCCGGGCAGCGCCGCGGTCAGCTGGCGGCGATGCTCGGCGGCGGCCTCAGCCAGGCCTTCCGGCAGCACCACCGACCGGTCGACGGGACCCCAGCTCCGGCTGATCGACTCGCGGAATCCCTTCGCGTCGATCGGGCGGTAGGACTTGCGCTGTTCCTCGGTCCGGTCTTCAGTCATGCTGCACTCCCCCTGGAGTCAGAGCTGGCGATAGACGCTGTCCGGCACGTCGGTCACGAACATGTGCCCGGGGGCATGGGTGATCGCGAACGGGGGCCGTGAATCCATCAACGCAGCTTGGGGTGTCACTCCGCAACCCCAATACACCGGTACGTCGCCCGGCTCGGCCTCGACCGGCTCCCCGAAGTCCGGCCGATCCAGGTCGGCGATGCCGAGCCCGGCCGGTGGACCGACGTGGACGGGCGCCCCGTGCACCTGCGGCATCCGCGCCGTCACCTGGACGGCGGTCGCCACCAGCGCCGCCGGGACCGGCCGCATCGACACCACCAGCGGACCGCGCAGCCGCCCGGCCGGACGGCACTCGATCGACGTCCGGTACATCGCCACGTTGCGGCCCTGCTCCAGATTGCGCACCGGTACGCCGGCATCCAAAAGCGCTTGTTCGAAGCTGAAACTGCAGCCGATCAGGAAACTCACCAGGTCGTCGCGCCACAGGTCCACGACGTCAGTCGGCTCATCGACCAACGCGCCGTCCCGCCAGACCCGGTAGCGCGGCAGATCGGTCCGGAGATCCGCGTCGGGCGCCAGCGCAGTACGGAACGAGCCCGTGTCGGTCACGTCCAGCAGCGGCACGGGCTGCGGGTTGCGCTGCCCGAAGAGCAACATGTCGTACGCCCACTCGCGCGGCAGCACGACCAGATTGGCCTGCGTGAATCCAGGCGCGTGCCCGGTCGTCGGAGCGACCAGACCCTGCCGGTACGCCGTACGCGCGGCGGCCGGCGTCAGCATGGCCTACCGAGCCTTGAACGCGGCGAGCAGTCCTTGCTCTGAGTCGAGCAGATACTGGTGCAGCTCATCGGCCGCCCGCTCGTAGTCGCGGGCTTCGAGTAGCTCGAGGAGGGCCTGGTTGCGGGCGATGTACGGCTCGTGGAGCTCGCGCGGTGTCGCCATGACGTGGAAGAGCAGCCGCAGCTCGGCGAGGAGCCGGCCGGTGATGTCGTCCAGCCGGGAGCTGTCCGCGAGGCCGATGAGGTTGCGGTGGAAGCGCATGTTCGCCGTACCGACCGCCGGCCAGCGACCACCGAGGGCGGCAGCCTGCGCGGTCTCGACGTCGTCCCGCAGCGGCTCCAACCTGCCCGACGGCAGCTCCGGATCGCGCTCGGCGAGGCCGCGGACCACGTCGACCTCCAGCACCCGGCGGAGCCGGTAGAGATCGACCACGTCGTCCTCGTCCAGCTCGGGCACGAAGACGCCGCGATGGAGTTTGTAGACCAGCAACCCCTCGTGGGTGAGCAGCCGGAAGGCCTCGCGCAGCGTGTTCCGGCTGACCTCGAGGACCTCGGTGAGCTCGACCTCGGACAGCTGTGCACCGGGCTGGAGAGCGCCCTCGGTGATGCTGCGCCGGAGTACGTCGGCCGCTCGCTCGGCGGAGCTGCTGCGGTCCAGCCGGGCGACGTCGGCGGCGACACCGCGCAGCCAGGCCCGCCTGCCTTCGTCGTCGGTGCGCTGTGGGGTGGACACCTGTGCATCATCGCTCACTCCTGGGCTCGGAGGAAACTTTGGTTGAACAGGAGTCTTGCAGGATTGTTGAACAATCTCTACTCTCAATTCACCGAAGGCGATCGATCCCCTACTGCCCGCACCCCAGGAGCACCGACCGACAGCTTGCTGAGAACCCAGGAGCCACCGCCATGCCGAACAAGCAACTGCCACCCGCCGCCGGCAAGAAGACGCCGGACACCGCGATGAAGACGAGCACCCGGTCGACCCTGGTCGGCGCGATGTTCCTGATGGCGACCTCGGCCATCGGTCCTGGTTTCATCACCCAGACGACCACCTTCACCGTCTCGCTCGGCGCCGCGTTCGCGTTCGCCATCGCGGCGTCGATCCTGGTCGACATCGCCCTGCAGCTGAACGTCTGGCGGGTGATCGGCGTCTCCGGCCGCCGGGCGCAGGAGCTCGGCAACCTGGTCACGCCCGGCCTCGGCACGGTGATGGCCGCGCTGCTGTTCGCCGGCGGGCTGGTGTTCAACATCGGCAACGTGTCCGGCACGGGTCTGGGCACCGACGCGATGTTCGGCCTGGATCCCAAGTGGGGTGGAGCTCTCTCGGCTTTGATTGCCATCGGCATCTTCTTGTCGAAGAAGGCCGGGCTGGCGATGGACCGGGTGGTGCTCGTGCTCGGGCTGGTGATGATCGCGCTCACGACGTACATCGCGTTCACCTCCGGCCCACCGGTCGGTTCCGCGCTGAAGAACGTGGTGCTGCCCGAGCAGGTCCAGTTCCTGTCGATCACGACGCTGATCGGCGGCACCATCGGCGGTTACATCGTGTACGCCGGTGCGCATCGCCTGCTCGACTCGGGCGTCTCCGGGCCGCAGCACGTCCGCGACATCAGCCGCGGCTCGATCACCGGCATCCTGATCACCGGCCTGATGCGGATCGTGCTGTTCCTGGCGATCCTCGGCGTGGTGGCCGGCGGCGCCGAGCTCGATCCTCAGAACCCGGCGGCTTCGGCGTTTCAGCACGCGGCCGGTGAGTTCGGGCTGCGCGCGTTCGGAGTCGTGTTGTGGGCGGCGGCGATCACCAGCGTGATCGGAGCGTCGTACACGACGGTCAGTTTCATCACCTCGCGGACGAAGACGACCGACCAGACCCGGACGATCCTGGTCGTCGCGTTCATCGCGGTGAGCACGGTGATCTTCCTGTCCGTCGGCACCGCGCCGACCCAGCTGCTGGTCTTCGCGGGAGCCTTCAACGGGTTGCTGCTGCCGGTCGGGATCGGTGTGCTTCTCTGGGTGGCATGGCAGCGTCCGGATCTGCTCCGCGGGTACCACTACCCTCGGTGGCTGCTGGCGATCGGCGGCGCGGCCTGGCTGCTGACCATCTACCTGGCCGTCCGCTCGATCAAGCCGGTCTTCGAACTGTTCTCCTGAGGAGCTGACGATGGATCTCAATGCCGATCTGGGTGAGGGCTTCGGCTCCTGGTCGATGGGCGACGACGCGGCCCTGCTCGACGTCGTCACCAGCGCCAACGTGGCCTGCGGCTTCCACGCCGGCGACCCGTCGATCATGCGCCGGGTGACCGGCCAGGCGGTCGAGCGCGGGGTCGCGATCGGGGCGCACGTCGGGTACGACGACAAGCCCGGTTTCGGCCGCCGGTTCATCGACATCGAACCTGACGTCCTGCGCGACGAGGTCGTCTACCAGCTCGGCGCACTGGACGCGTTCGCCCGGATCGCGGGCGATCGCGTCCGGTACGTGAAACCGCACGGCGCGCTCTACAACACGATCGGCACGCACGAAGAGCAGGCAGCGGCGGTCGTCGGTGCGATCGTCGACTACGACCGTTCGCTGCCGGTCCTCGGTCTGCCCGGACTCGGCCTGGCTCCGGCTCGCGGCGGCTGCCGGGCTCACCGTCGTCCACGAGGCTTTCGCGGACCGCGCCTACACCCCTGCCGGTGCACTCGTGTCCCGCCGGCTTCAAGGCTCGGTGTTGCACGACGGCGGGGAGATCGCGACCCGCAGTACGGCGATGGCTGTCGGCGAACCGATCCAGGACTTCGAAGGCGGCTCGCTGAAGCTCGAGCCCGCCTCGATCTGCGTGCACGGCGACACGCCCGGGCGCCGTCGAGATCGCTCGGCAGGTCCGGCAGTCGCTGGAGGGAGCGGGCGTCACACTGAGCCCGTTCGCCTCCTGATGAGACTGCTGCCGGCGGGCGACAACGCTCTGCTGGTCGAACTCGCGAGCCTCGACGAGGTCCTCGGCTACTACGCGGCTCTGGCCGCCGATCCGCCCGCCGAGGTCGTCGACATCGTCCCCGCCGCCCGCACCGTCCTGGTGACGCTCACCTCCGACAACGGTGTCCCGGAGCGCCGCGCACTCCAGCGGCTGACGCTGGCGCTGCGCGCTGTCGTTCCAGTTGCCGGCGGAGGCTCGTGGCGGCGACCTGCTGGAGATCCCCGTGTCTACGACGGCGAAGACCTGCAGGACGTCGCCGAACTGCTCGGCTGCGACATCGCCGAGGTGATCAGACGCCACACCGACGAGGAATGGACCGTCGCCTTCTGCGGCTTCGCACCCGGCTTCGGCTACCTGACCGGCACCGGCGACTGGGACATCCCCCGCCGCAAGTCCCCGCGAACGAAAGTGCCGACCGGCGCCGTCGGCGCTGGCCGGCGAATTCAGCGGCGTCTACCCCCGCGAGTCCCCCGGCGGCTGGCAGCTGCTCGGCCGGACCGACCTCAAGATCTTCGACCAGGACCGCGACCCGGCCGCGCTCTTCCACCCCGGCCGCCGCATCCGCTTCGTCGACGCGGGCCGCGGATGATCAGCAGTTCTCGAAACGGGGCCGTTGGCAACGATCCAGGATGCCGGGCGCGCCGGCCAGGCCGCGCTCGGCGTACCGGCGGTCCGGGGCCTGCGATCCGGCTGTCTACGAACTGGCGAACCGGCTCGTCGGCAACCACCCCGGAGCGGCCGCCCTCGAGGTCACCTTCGGCGGTCTCGTGCTGCACGCCGAGGCCGACCTCATCTTCGCCGTCACGGGTGCACCGTGCACCGGCGTACCGCTCAATGCACCTGCCGTACTACGCGCCGGCGAGGTGCTCCGGTTCGGGCCACCCCGGAGCGGGCTGCGGACGTACGTCGCCGTACGCGGCGGCCTCGACGTGCCGCCGGTCCTCGGCTCCCGCTCGACCGACCTGCTGTCCGGCCTCGGCCCAGCACCCGTGCAGCCCGGCCAGACGCCTTGCCCTCGGTCAAGACGCACGGCCCGATGCCTGGCGTCGACCTGGCCCCCGTCGCGGATCCAGCCGCCGGCGAAGTCGTCGTCCGGGTGACTCCCGGGCCGCGCCGCGACTGGTTCACCGACGCCAGCTGGCAGTCGCTGACCGGCCAGCCGTACACCGTCAGCAGCAACAGCAACCGCGTCGGCGTACGGCTCGAAGGCGAGCCCTCTGGAACGCGCCCGCGACGGCGAACTCCCCAGCGAAGGCATGGCCCTCGGCGCCCTCCAGATCCCGCCGTCCGGCCTCCCGGTCCTCTTCCTCGCCGACCACCCGGTCACCGGCGGCTACCCGGTCATCGGCTACGTCAGCCGCCGCGGACCTGGACCTCTGCGCGCCCAACTCCGCCCAGGGCCAGCCGCCTGTTTCAGAGCACAAAGCCCGTAGGGAACGGATCCGTCGGGATCCAGCAGGTAGTTCGCCATCCCAGTGATCCAGGCCCGGCCCGTGACCGTCGGTACCACGCCCGGCAATCCCCGACAGTTGTCTGCCTCCAGCAACCTCCCGGTGAAGCTCGTCCCGATGAACGACTCGTTGACGAACTCCGTGCCCGAGCTCCAGCTCACCGCGAGCATGGAACTGCGCCATCCGCGCACATCGTCCCTGTCCCGCACGGCGACCGGTCGAACCACCCCGGATAGATCGCCATCGCGTTCCGCGAGTCGGCGCCGTCCCGCCCCGGGCGCGGTGAACTGCACGTGCTTGCACCCCGTTGATCCCGGGATCCTGCGGATGCACCGGCCGATCGGTCGCGTTGATCGCGGCCATGATGTCGCAGCCCGGCCTGCAGGATCCGGTCCTTCTCCGACCGGTCGAACGGGATGCCGAGCTGCTCCAGCGGCAGGATCGCGTAGAAGTTCCCGCCGTACGCCAGGTCGTACGTGACCGTCCCGAGCCCATTCACCTCGACCGAGGCGTCCAGAGCGTGCGAGTACGCCGGAACGTTCTGCAGCGTCACGTGCTCGGCCCGGCCGTTGCTTCACCGCAACGTCGACGACCACCAGCCCGGCCGGCGTGTCCAGCCGGACCTGCGTCAGCGGTTCGCTGCACCGGGACCATGCCCGACTCGACCAGCACGGTCGCGACGCCGATCGTCCCGTGCCCGCACATCGGCAGGCAGCCGGACACCTCGATGTAGAGCACGCCCCAGTCCGCGTCCGGCCGGGTCGGCGGCTGCAGGATCGCGCCGCTCATCGCCGAGTGACCGCGCGGCTCGTTCATCAGGAACAGCCGCAGGTCGTCGTCGTGCGCCATGAAGTACTGGCGCCGCTCCTCCATCGTCGCGCCCGGGATGACGCCGACCCCACCGGTGATCGACCCGGGTCGGCATCCCCTCGGTGTGCGAGTCGATCGCGCTGAGCGTACGGACAGACCTCATACCAACGACCTCCCGGTGGACGACACGTGCGCTTCCAGCATCCCTCGCGGGTCACACCAGCGACTCGACGGCCCGCTTCATGTCCTGCTCCAGCTGGGCGACGTGCTCGGGGACGAGCGGGCCGCGCGGCGGGCGGCAGGGGCCGCCGTACCGGCCGACGTAGTCCATCGCCCACTTGATCGCCTGGACGAACTCGACCCGCGAGTCCCACCGGAACGCCGCGACCAGCGGCTCGTACAGCGCCCGGGCCTCGTCCAGCTTGCCCTCGAGCGCGAGGTCGAACAGCCGCACCGACTCGGCCGGGAACACGTTCGGGAACCCGGCGAACCAGCCGGTCGCGCCCATCAGCAGCGCCTCCAGCGTCAGGTCGTCGGCACCCGCGACGACGGTCAGCTCCGGCGCCTTCTCGCGGATCTCCAGGATCCGCCGGACGTCGCCGGAGAACTCCTTCACCGCGACGATGTTCTCGATCTGCGCGATCTCGGCGAGCAGGTCCGGCGTCAGGTCGACCTTCGTGTCGAGCGGGTTGTTGTAGACCATCACCGGCAGGCCGGCCTTGGCGACCTCGCTGAAGTGGTGCATCACCTCGCCGCGGTTGGCCCGGTACATCGTCGGCGGCAGGCACAGTACGCCGTCCGCGCCGTCCTCGGCCGCCTTCTCCGCCCAGCTGCGGGCCTGGTGCGCGCCGACACCGTGGACGCCGACCACCACGATCCCATCGTTGCCGACAGCATCGATCGCGGTCCGCGCCACCGCCCGCCGCTCGTCGTCGGTCAGCGACGAGTACTCGCCCAGCGACCCGTTCGGACCGACACCGCGGCAGCCGTTCTCGATCAGCCAGCGGCAGTGCTCGGCGTACCGGTCCAGGTCGGGCCGCAGTCCCGCCGGCGCGCTCGCGTCCTCGGCGTACGGCAGCGCGGTCGCGACGATCACGCCATCAAGCTTCTCGCGTCACAGTTCCTCCTCAGTTCAGCCAGATCGCCAAGCCGTACCGGTACCGCGATCGGTCGTTTGCGATCGAGTCAGCCCGGACACCGGTGAGCTCGGCCGTGTTCCGCGAACAGACCCGCCCCTGACACAGCCCGAGGCCCGCCCGGCTGGCTGAGCTTGAAACTGCCGCGCCCGCTCAACGTCCCGATCGGCCACCGCGTTCTCAATCTCACCCCGCGAGTAACCTCTTCACACCGACAGACCAAGGTCGCGTCGCCACTCCAACTCCGCCACCCGTGCTGCACCGGGTAGGCCTTGCCGCCAGAGCGCCGCGCGAATCGCTTGCCCTTGGCAACCTCGCCACGAGCCCGAGCCCGCTGCGCCCGGTCTCCGCTCGTTCTGCACCCCGGTAGCGCCGCGCAGCGGCTTCCCCGGCGGCCCGCCCTTCCGCAGCAGCCAGGTCGGCACCGCCGATTCCGGTCAGCTCACCGGCAGCGAACACCCCCGGCTGCACGACTGCTGGTATTCGTCGACCTCCACGCCGGACCGCCATCCGGCCCTTGACCGAGCTTGCAGCCGGCAGCAACCGCGAGTTCAAGCTGAGCAGTGAACCCGAAGCCCGACGCACACCGCGTCCACTTCCAGGCCGCGCTCACTACCGGCAATCGGCCGCCAACCTGTGTCCAGCGCCGCCGTCGTCACCCCTTCGACCCGATCGCGCCCCGTGCGCCGCGATCACCGTCCTCCCTTGCAGGAAAGGAATCCGGTGCCGGCCAGAACATCGCGGCGTACCGCGCGGCCTCGCGCACCTTGCCCGGCAGCACCAGCGGATCGCTGAGCCACCCTCGCGCCGACCGTCGGCAACGCGATTCGCCTCCGTACAGCGACAACCTCGGCATCGACCCCCAGCAACGACTCCGCAACCGGCAAGAGGAACGGCCCGGTGCCGGCCAGCACCACCCTCCGCCCGACAGCGATCCGCTGCCCCTTCGCCAACGCCTGCGCCGCACCCGCGCTGTACACCCCCGGCAAGTCCCACCCAGGAAACGGCAACACGCGATCGTAGGCACCCGTCGCCAGCACGACGGCCTTCGCATCGATCGCCTGCACCTCGCGACCCACCGCATCCGCCGCCCCACTCTGCACCCACAACCGACATCCCCTCGATCGCCCACACCGAACTCTCGGTCAATATCTCGATCCGCGGATGCCCCTCGACCCGATCCAGCACCTTCCGAACTACCCCCACCCATGCTGCAACCGCTCCGGCTTCCCAGCACTGAACTCCACCGGCAACTGCCGATGGAACTGCCCACCCACCCGCCGCCCGCTATCCACCAGAGCACCACCGAGCACCCCCATCAGCAGCAGCCACCGCCGCTTCCACCCCCGCAGGCCCCGCCCCCACCACCACAACATCGCACGCCAAGGTGCTCGCGCGTGCTCGGCTTGCCTTCGCAACACCTCCTCACCAGGTTCTGGAAGTACTGCCCCGGTTTGGCTAGTGATCTCGTCGCCTGCCGCGACCGTGCGCTGGCAAGCGCGGACATCCGGAGTGCCGTTCACGACGACCAGGCAGTCGAAGCAGGCGCCGATGCCGCAGAACACGCCCCGCGGGCGCCCGTAGCCCGGGTCGTTCGCCACGACTCCCGCCCACCCGCCATCAACACAGCGGCAACCGTCTGCCCAGGCAGCGCCTCGACCTGCTCGCCGTCCACCGTGACCCAGCCGCCGGTACCCAGCGTGCGGCTCGGCCGGATCGCCTTCAACAGAACGAAGTACGGACTCATCCGACATCACCCACGACCGCCGGCCGATCCACCCGGAACGGCGCCGGATCCACATGCGGCGCCAGCCCGAGGAACAACTCAGTGACCAACCGCCCCGTCGACGCGGCAAGCCCGATACCGGCGCCTTCATGCCCAGTCGCATGCCACAAACCAAGCACTCGCGGATCGGGCCCGATCACCGGCAGATGGTCCGGCGCATAAGGCCGGAACCCGCCGTACGCACGCATCACCGCAACCTCACCAAGGAACGGAAACAGCCCGACAGCCTTCCGCGCCAGCTCCCGCAACACCTTCACCCGCACCGAATCGTCGAACCCGATCCGCTCCCGGCTGGACCCGATCAACACCGTCCCCGCACGGGTCGACTCAACCACCGTCGACGTCTGCAGCTCCGCATCACCGCTACCGACCGCGCCGACATAGTCCGCGTCATACACCTTGTGCCGAACGCATTCAGGCAGCGGCGCAGTCACCAGGATCATCCCGCGCCGCGGCATGGATCTCGATCGGCACCACCCGCCGCAGCACCGAACGCTCCGGCCCACGGCCCACACGCATTGAGTACTGCGCCGCACGGGATCACCCCCGCATCGGTCTCCACCGCCGGTCACCCGGCCACCCGCGTCCGTAGTACGGACTGCGCCGTCACGCCCGCCCGCACCTCACCACCACGAGCCCGTACTGCGGCCAGCAAAGCCGTCGCCGCCAAGCACCGGCTGCACCTGCGCGTCCTCCGGGTAATACACGCCAGTCGTCACCGCGCGCGTCAGCAGCGGCTCCAGCTCGAACGCCTCCGCCGGGCTGATCACCCGAGCGTCGACCCCCGCCGTCACGCTGCGTCGCAGCGAACTTCTCCAACGGCTCAGGATCGCCGCGTCGCGACGACCAGACCGCCCTTGGCCTCCCACTCGACATCCGCGACCCGCTCCGGCAGCCGGGCGAGCACGGCGCGCCACTCGCGCGCGCGACGCGATCGCCAGTTCCAGCTCCGGCCCCGGCTCCTTGTCGGAGACCAGCACGTTGCCCTCACCGGCAGCGGTCGTCCCGCGCAGCCGGCGTCCCCGCGATCGATCACCATCACCCGACCCCGGCCGCCGACAGCGCCTCGGCACAGGCGGCACCGATCATCCCCGCACCGACCACCACCACGTCCGGCATCCACCGACCCCACTCACTCGCCGTTCACTTTAATGAACGATTCCGAGCGTACGACGGCAGCCCGCCCAGGTCAATGGCACCCGGTCAGCATCACCCGTGCCCGGCCGAGCGCACTGCCACCTGCAGCTCGGCAGGTGGATCGAGGCGAGAGTCGGAGTGGCGAGGTCCGGCGGGTACTCCAGCAGCAGCACCGAGCGCACCTCCCGTCCAGCGCCTCGTACTCGTGCGGCCCGTCCGCCCGGAACGCCAGATAGTCCCCCGGCCCGAGCTCCTGCACTCCGGCCCCGCGCGGTGATCCGCACACCGCCCAGTCAGGATCACGTGATGCTCGGTCCCCGGATGCCCGCTCGAATGCTGCACCTCACCAGGCCGGATCCGCTGGTCGTACATCTCGAACAGACTCCCCGGACTCTCCAGCCGCCGCAGCATCCGCAGATCCACCGCGGCACCGCTCAGCACCTCGACGTCCGCCGACCGCACGAGCACCAGGTCCGACGCCGGCGGCTCGCTCAGCAGCGCCGACACCGGCACCCCCAGAGCGTTCGACAGACTGAACACCGTCTCGATCGTCGGATTGCCCGCCCCGGACTCCAGCTGCGACAGCGTGCCCTTCGCGATCCCCGACCGCCGCGCCAGCTCCGACAGCGAGATCCCCTGCTCGTCGCGCCGCGCGCGCAGGTTCACCCCGAGCACGCGCCCCGCTCCCTGACCAGCCATGGCCCGGAGCATGCCATACCGACCTACGGGATGACGCGTCGCCTTCCGCAGCTCCTCGAAGAGCCGGTAGAACATCTGCTCGGTCTCGACGTACTCGTGGAACCCGGCCCGCCGCGCCTTCGAGCCGTCCGCGAAGAAGTCGTAGTCCCACCCGAACACGAAGTCCGCGAACCCCCACGACGACACGTCCGCGTACGGCGTACGCGACCAGCCCGTGCGAAGCCTGCATCCGGTCCCACACCGCTTCCTTGTCCGCCATCGCGTCCTGCAGCGGCATCGGCAACGGCGGCGCCACCGGCAGCTCGAACCACGCGGCCAGCTTCGGCCACAGCTCGCTCCAGCGGAACAGATCCCCGTTCGTGATGTTGAACGCCTGGTTCGCCGCCGCCGGCGCGGTCGCCGCCCAGACCGTTGCCTTGGCCAACAACCCGGCGTCGGTCAGCTCCAGCAGCGCGTCGTAGGCGCCGGGCTTGCCCGGGAACCGCAGCGGCACGCCCGAGCTCCTTCGAGATCGACGCGTAGACGGCGATCGCGACCGCCAGGTTCATCGGGTTGCCGAGCGCCGTACCCGCCGACCACCGACGGCCGCAGCGCCGACCAGGTCCACGGCCTTGCCCGCGCTGGCGCGCCTCCAGGAAGTCCTGCTGGTCGACGTTGAACTCCGGCGGCAGGTGCCGCGGGTCGTCCTCGCGGGCCGGCGTCTTGAACGGCCCGAGGTGCGCGCCGTACACCTTGTAGCCCTGCATCAGGCTGACGTGCCGCAGCCCCGCGCGCGACCGGCTCGATCGCGTCGACCACGTTGGCCAGCATCGCCAGGTTCGGCGCGACCAGCTCGGCCCACGTCGGGCGGTCCTGGTACGCCGCGTAGAACACGTGCGTCACGTCGGTGCAGCCCGGCGAGCTTCACGCGGCGTGTCCTCCGCGTCGAGCAGATCGACCGCGACGTGCCGGACCCGTCCCGGTCCGTCGCCGCCCCGCGGCGGGACACCCCGATCGACTCGCCAGTCGCCGAGCGCCGGCAGGTGCTCGACCAGGTTGCGTCCCGATCACACCGCGCGCGCCGACCACCAGCGCGACCTTCTGCTCCTCATCCCCAGCATGCTGGCTGAACCTGTGCGATAAGTCCAAGGCATCCTTTTCACCGATGCCATAAGCTCTGCTGCATGGCGACGCTCCGGCAGCTCGAGTACCTCGTGACCGTCGTCGACGCGGGCTCCTTCACGCGGGCCGCCGAGCTGCTGCACGTCACCCAGCCCGCGCTGTCCCACCAGATCCGCGCGCTGGAGCGCTCGGCCGGCGGCCCGCTGCTGGAGCGCCTCCCGCGCAACGTCCGGCCTCACCCCGACCGGCCGCGCGATGCTCCCGCACGCCCGCGCCGCGCTGGCCGACGCCGAACGCGCCCGCTGCGCCGCCCGCCAAGCAGCAGGTCTCGAAGCCGGCGAGCTGCAGATCGCCACGCTCTACTCGATCAGCCTCGGCATCCTGCCCCCGGTCTTGAAGGCCTGGCGCCGCAAATACCCCGAGGTCGGCATCCGCCTGTACGAGCACCGCCACACCGCGAGCTCACCGAGGCCATGACCACCGGCCAAGCCGACGTAGCCATCGGCCCGGCGCCGCCGGCCTGGCCCCAGCCGCCGCAGATCCTGGGCATAGAAGGAGTTCGTCGTGGTCGTTGCGCTCGATGACCCGTTAGCCCGTCGATCCGAAATCTCCTTGAACGACCTGGCCGACCGCGCGTGGGTCCACTACACCCCCGGCCACGGCCTCGCGGATCTCCTCGACCAGGCCTGCGCCCAGGCCGGCTTCCAGCCGCGCATCGCCGTCCGCACCGAGCAGACCGCCGCCGCCCCCGCGCTCGCCGCCGCCGGCCTCGGCCCCGCGCTGGTCCCCGCGAACATCCTCCCGACCGGCTTCGACGGCCACGTCCTCCACGTCGACCCGCCGATCTGCCGCCCGCTCACGGCGTACACCCGAGGCACGCCGGACCCGCTCACCACCGCGTTCCTCGAGGTCCTCACCACCACCTGGCCCGACATCCCCGGCACCAAGCCCGCAGTTTGACCTCCTCTTTCCACGGGCACCGCGCAGGTTGATGGCTGACGAATCCACCGGAACAGTGCTGCTCGCCGGAGCGGCCAACCTCTCGATCGCCGTCGCCAAGTGCGTCGCCGGTCTGCTCTCGGGCTCGACCGCGCTGATGGCCGAGGCGGCGCACTCCGTCGCGGACACCCTCAACCAGGTGTTCCTGCTGACCGCCCTCAAACGCAGCCAGAAACCGGCCGACGCCAACCACCCCTTCGGCTACGGCCTCGAACGCTACTTCTGGGCCCTGCTCGCAGCCGTCGGCATCTTCGTCCTCGGCGCCGGCTTCTCGATCGTCGAAGGCATCCAGGCCGTCCTCAACCCAGAGCCCGTCGCCTCCCTCATGGTCGTCTACACCGTCCTCGCGATCTCGTTCCTGTTCGAAGGCGCCTCCTGGCTCCGCGCCGTCCGCCAGGTCCGCCGCGAAGCCGAAGAAGAAGGCATCTCCGCCCTGGAACACCTCAAGGACGCCGAACCAGCCGTCAAGACCGTCGCCTTCGAGGACTCCGCCGCCCTGATCGGCCTCGTCCTCGCCGCCGCCGGCGTCACGCTCAGCGTCCTCACCGGCCACCACTTCTGGGACGGCGCCGCCTCGATCGCCATCGGCCTCCTGCTGATCGGCGTCGCCTTCACCCTCGGCCGCGACAACAAGGCCATGCTGATCGGCCAGTCCCTCCCCGAGGACGACACCCAGCAGGAGATCCGCACCACCATCTCCGCCGTCCGGGGATCGACTCGGTTGGAGCTCCTCACCCTTCGGCTGGCGCCCGATGAGGTGCTGGTGGTCGCGACCGTCGACCTGGTCGACACGCAGACCACGGGAGCGGCGATCGAGCAGGTCGCAGAGCGAGTTGACGATGAAGTACGCCGTACGCACCCGATGGTCCGACACCTCTATCTGGACCCGACCCCTGGCCGCAAAGCTCAGTCCTGACCCCAGTTGGCCACGATCACCGCGATCGGCGGGAGGACGGCCGCGACTGCACTCATCCCGATCGCGGTCGGGATCCAGAACAGGCGCACGACGAACCAGGCCAGGCCGATGAGGGCCAGGCAGCTGCCCATCAACCAGTAGTAGAAATCGCCGGTTGTCGTAATTCTTTCGTCCCACGATGCCCAGATTACCTTCGCCGCCTAACGTCGTGACCGGCCAGCGTCCCCACCATCGAGCACTAATGCGTCAGGTAGAAGCGAGAGAAACCGAGTGGAACGACTTCTTCGGCTCCCACCGGTACGGCGACGCCGGGTCCCAGCTGTCCTCAGGATCACCTTCACCAGCCCGTAGCCGGCGATGTCGTCGTCGTGCTTCGGATCGTCGGCGCGATGCGGCGCGTCCGGTGAGATGAACGTGTACGGCGAAGCGCCGAGCAAGCCTTCCGTCGCGAACACCCCGAGCATGTTCGCCAGCTGCGTCGGCCTGCTCCTGCTCGTTGCGCACGTACCCGTCCTTGATCGCCGGCGGATCGACCGTGTAGTCCACGATGTCCCAGCCCATCCCGCCCGCCGCGGCCGCGCCGGTGAACGTGCAGCAGCCGAACTCCAGGATCAGGATCGGCTTGCCCCACTTGCGGAACGGCGCCAGTTCGGCCGTGTGCTCGGCCGGATCCGCGTGGTACGAGTAGTAGTCCAGCCCGACGATGTCGAACAGCGCCCAGTCGACCGGCTCCAGGTCCGCCGCCGCGCCGTACGTGATCCGGCCGCGGAAGTTGCTGCGGGCAACCTTGACCATCTTCGCCGTGTAGGCCCGGAAGCGCCGGACGATCGCGGGCATGTCGGGACTGCCGTTGGTCAGGTGCTCGACCCGCTCGAAGAAGTCCGCGCCCGGCACGATCCCCGGCGTGAACAGCATGAACTCGCAGCCGATCACCAGGATCACCTCCGGCCCGTACCGGCAGCGCAGCCGCTCGGCGTCGACGCGCGACGTCGGCGAGCTTGCGCAGCGAGTCCGCCTGCGGCTCGTCGAAGAACCGCGGCTGGATCGACACCGTCAGCCCCTGCCGGAGCGCCTCGGTCGCGGTGTCGCGCAGGCGCTTCGGCTGGGTGCCGTAGATGCTGACCCAGTTCGCGTGCAGGCGGTGGCGGATCGCGCTCAGCTCGCCGCGGACGAGGTCGGGGCGCCAGAGGACCCGGCTCTCGTCGCCGATGAATCCGGTGCCGGTGTCGTAGGCGACCCCTTTGAGCTTGAGCTTGCGTCGTCCGGTGGCGGCAGCGGTCGTTGTGGTGGCGAGTCCGGCGGTTGTCGCGAGCAGGCCGAGGGCGGCGGCGCGTTGGAGGAACTGTGCCCGGTTGATGGTCATGGACCTGAGTTTTCGCCGGTACGCCGGACAAATCGTCGTACGGAGGTCCCCGCTGCTGCGACTTTGGTTGTTCGTGGCACGGGGATGACCCGTCACCGATGTGCCCTGTCAAACGCTTGCCCTAATTCACGGATCCAGGCAACTCTTCTGAGTCATCGGCACGGTGGCCGGTCCACGGGGATCGGCCACCTGCCGACTTACGTCCCGTCGGTGGGGGTTAGAGGTCGGCGAAGGCTGAGGTGGGGTTCTCGAAGGCGTCGGCGACGAAGCGCAGGAAGCCGCCCGCCGTGCCGCCGTCGCAGACCCGGTGGTCGAAGGTGAGCGACAGCTGGGTGACCTTGCGGACCGCGAGCTCGCCGTCGACCACCCACGGCCTGTCGATGATCCGGCCGACGCCGAGGATCGCGACCTCCGGGTGGTTGATGATCGCGGCGCTGCCGTCGACGCCGAACACCGCCGTAGTTGTTCAGCGTGAACGTGCCGCTGGTCAGCTCGGGCGGCGGTCAGCCTTGCCGTCGCGCGCGGCGGCGGTCAGCCGGCGGATCTCGGCGTCCAGCTCCGCGGGCGCTGAGCGTGTCGCGCGTTCGGGCACCGCGGGCACCACCAGTCCGCGGTCGGTCTGCGCGGCGAAGCCGAGGTTGACGCCGTCGAACTGCGACGATCTCGTCGCGCTCGGTGTCGACGAGCGCGTTCAGCTCCGGGTACTTCTGCAGCCCGGCGACGACGAACCGGGCCATCAGCGCCAGCAGGCCCGGGCCCGGCGTCGGTTGCCGTGCGCAGCGACGCCCGCAGCTCCACCAGCGCGGTGGCGTCGACGTCCACCCAGATGGTCGCCTCGGGGATCTCGGAGCGGCTGCGGGTCAGCGTCGCCGCCACAGCCTTCCGGAACGCCGTTGCACCGGCGTCGCGCCGCAACTCCCCGCGACCGGTCGGGACTCGCCGCGGCGACGGTTGCGGCGCGGCTCGACCGTCGGCAGGACTGCTCGGCACACCGCCGAGGCGTCAGCCGACCCGCCGCGACCGCACGACCGCCGCCAGTCGCGCCGCAGCCGAGCCGCCGACGGCGGACCTCGACGCGCCGAGCCCGCATGCGCGAGCCACCGGCGGACCAGCGACGACGCCGCCACCGCGTCGGGGCGAGCGCGTGCGGTAGCCGAGCTCGCGAGCGAGCCGGCCGCGACGATCGGCGAGATCACCAGCGATCGGGCTGCGGCTCGATCGCAGCACGCGGCAGCGGCGCGGCAGCGGCAGACGTCCGCCGCGGGCGAGGCGCCGCCGACAGGCATCGGACGCGGCCGACGCCGTCGCCCGGACGCATCGCCGGCCGGTCCCGTACCCGATCAGCACGTTCCCGGAGCCGGCCGCTCCTCCTCCCGGTAGGCCTCGACGCAGGCCAGCCTCAGACGCCGACCGTGATCAGCGGCTTGCCGACGTCGAGCGTCGTGCCCCCGGCTCACCGTGCAGCTCGGTCGACGACCCCGGCGTACGGCGACGGCACCTCGACCAGCGCCTTCGCGGTCTCCACCTCGGCGATCGGCTGGTCCACCGCGACGACGTCGCCGACGGCGACCAGCCACCGCACGAGCTCGGCCTCGGTCAGCCCCTCGCCGAGGTCGGGCAGCAGGAAGACTGTCGTTCGCATCGGTCAGTCCTCCCACTGCAGGTCGTCGACGGCGTCGAGGATGCGGTCCACGCGGGCAGGTGGTGCTGCTCCAGCTTGCGGCGGCGGGTACGGGATGTCGAACCCGGTCACCCGCCGGACCGGCGCCGCCAGCGAGTGGAAGCACCGCTCCGTGCACCCGGGCCACGATCTCCGACGACACCGACGCAAACCCGGCGCCTCGGCGACCACCACGGCCCGCCCGGTCGTGCGCACCGCGGCGCAGACCGTCTCGTCGTCGAACGGCACGATGGTGCGCAGGTCCACCACCTCCAGCGTCGCGCCCCTCAGCGGCCGCGGCCTCGGCGGCCTCCAGCGCGACCGGCACGGACGGCCCGTACGCGATCAGCGTCGCGTCGGTGCCCGTCGCGGCGTACGACGGCCGTGCCCGATCGCCCGGCTCCGGCGCCGCCGAGGTCGACCTCCTCCTTGGCCCAGTAGAGCTTCTTCGGCTCCAGGAAGATCACCGGGTCCGGGGACGTCGATCGCCTCGCGCAGCAGCCAGTACGCGTCGGCCACGGTGGCCGGGGCGACGACCGTCAGGCCGGGCGTGTGCGCGTAGTACGCCTCGGAGGAGTCGCAGTGGTGCTCGACGCCGCCGATGCCGCCGGCGTACGGGATCCGGATGACCATCGGCAGCGTGACCGGCCCGCGGGTGCGGTTCCGCATCTTCGCGACGTGGCTGACGATCTGCTCGAACGCCGGGTAGGCGAACGCGTCGAACTGCATCTCGACCACCGGCCGCATGCCGTTCATCGCCATGCCGACCGCCATGCCGACGATGCCGGACTCGGCCAGCGGGGTGTCGAAGCAGCGGCTCCTCGCCGAACTCGGCGGTCAGCCCGTCGGTGATCCGGAAGACGCCGCCGAGCGCGCCGACGTCCTCGCCGAAGACCAGCACGGTGTCGTCGGCGTGCATCGCGTCGCGCAGCGCCGGGTTCAGCGCCTGCGCCATGGACGAGCTTCACGTGCGGTCATCGCTCAGGCGCTCCTCTCGCGAGCCAGCTCGTCGGCCAGGAGCGCGGCCTGCTCGCGCAGCTGCGGCGTCGGCGTCGGCGTACACGTGCTGCGAACAGCTCCGCCGGGTCCGGCGTGCGACGTCCTCGGCTCAGCCCGTCGCGCAGCGTGCTCGGCAACCGCGCTCCGCCTCGGCCGGCGACAGCGGCCGCGACCTGGTCGTCGTCGAGCAGCCCGGCGTCGGTCAGGTAGGTCTCGCAGCCGCTTGATCGGGTCGCGCTCCACCCACGGCGTCGACCTCGGCGTCGTCGCGGTAGCGGGTGGCGTCGTCGGCGTTGGTGTGCGCCTGCATCCGGTAGGTGTGCGCCTCGACCAGCTGCGGGCCGGCGCCCGCCGCGGGCCCGCTCGACGGCCCGGCCCAGCACGGCGAGCAGCGCCGGCCAGTCGTTGCCGTCCACCCGCTCGCCGGGCATGCCGTAGCCGACGCCCTTGTGCGCCAGCGACGGCGCGGCGGTCTGCTGGGCCAGCGGCACCGAGATGGCGTACTCGTTGTTCTGGACGAAGAACACCACCGGCGCGCTGGAAGACGGCGGCGAAGTTGAGCGCCTCGTGGAAGTCGCCCTCGCTGGTGGCGCCGTCGCCGCACGAGCGCCATGCACGACGGTGTCCTCGCCCTTGAGCCGCGCGGCGTGCGCGACGCCGACCGCGTGCAGCAGCTGGGTGGCCAGCGGCGTGGACTGCGGCGCGACGTTGCGCTCGTACGGGTCGTAGCCGCAGTGCCAGTCGCCGCGCAGCAGCGTCAGCGTCTCGACCGGGTCGACGCCGCGGCTCACGATCGACGACGGTGTCGCGGTAGGTGGGGAACAGCCAGTCGCCGTCGCGCGAGCACCAGCGCGGCGGCGACCTGGCAGGCCTCCTGGCCGTGCGACGACGGGTAGACCGCGAGCCGGCCCTGACGGACCAGCGCGCTGGCCTGGTCGTTGAGCCGGCGGCCCTTGACCAACTGCGCGTAACCGTCGGTCAGCGTCTCCGCGGAGGGCAGCCGGTACGACGCGTGCGCGTGCGCGGCGCCGTGCTCGTCGATCAGCCGGACGGGCTCGGCGGAGGGGAGCAGACGCTCCTCGACGGTGGTCATGGCCCTCCTGCAGGGAGACGGACGGATGGCCTCATCGTCGTACTTCTGGCCATTCGGATGCCAGACGCTGCGAGAATTGCGAGACGATCGGCTCCAGATCAGGCCGCGAGGGAGCAGAATGTCCGAAGAGGTGTCGCCGCCGGCCCAGGCGCCCTGGACAGATGGTCGTCGCTCCCGCGCTGGACGAGATCGACCGGCAGATCGTCGAGGCGCTGCGCCGGGACGGCCGGCTCTCGATCCGCGCCCTCGCCGACCAGGTCCACATCTCCCGCGCCAACGCCTACGCCCGCGTCGAGCGGCTCACCGCGACCGGCGTCATCACCGGTTTCACCGCGACGGTCGACCCGCTGAAGCTGGGCCTCGCGACCTCGGCGTACGTCACCCTCAGTCTCCGCCAGAGCTCCTGGCGAGCCCTGCGCGAACAGCTCCAGGCCATCCCCGAGATCAAGCACATGGCGCTGGTCGGCGGCGACTTCGACGCCATCCTGCTGGTCCGAGCCGCCGACAACGAGGGCCTCCGCCGCGTGGTCCTGGAGAAGCTCCAGGCCATCCCCGAGGTGCTGGCCACCCGCACCGCGCTGATCTTCGAGGACCTCGGCACGCTCTAGTCAGCAACCGCACGATCTTCCGGAGGATGAGCTCCGTCGGATAAGTGAGTGCCTCCGACCGCATCCTCGCCGTCGATGAGCGGCGGACCGCCTCGCCTCGCCAGCTGCTCGAGGGGTTGGCGGACGACTGTCAGCGGGGGCCAGGTGTATTCGGTTTCGGCTGTACCGTCGAAGGCTGCTATTGCGATGTCTTCCGGGACTCGCAGGCCGGCCTCGTGAATGGCTCGGAGGACGCCGATTGCCTGGAGGTCGGAGCTGGCGAACATTGCGGTGGGCTTCGCGGCGAGCAACTCCTGGCCGGCGGTATAGCCACCCTCGCGGCTGAACGCGTCCGGGCGATCGGACCCTCGTCCACGCCGGCGTCCGACAGCGCATCCCGCCAGCCCAGTTCACGTTCACCGTCGCGCGGCCCACCGATGACCAGGCCGATCGTGCGATGACCGTGGCTGATCAGGTGCTCGACCCCACGCCGCGCCCCCTCCCGATACTGCGGCCGCACCGACGAAACAGCCGGCAGCACTCGATTGATCGCGACCACCGGGAGGCCGACCTCGACCAAGGTCCGGTTCCTCAGCCGGCGCCACCACGATCAGCCCGCTCACCTGCCGAGCGACCAACTCAGCGACCTTCGCCTGCTCGGTCACCGGATCACCGTCGGCTCCGGTCTGGAGTACGACGTACCCCCGCGCCGAAGCCTCCTTGTCGATGGCCTTCGCAAGCTCAGCAAAGAGCGGGTTGCCACCATCCGGAGTGATCAAGCCGAAGGTCCGAGTCGTGCCGATCCGAAGGGCACGCGCGGTCGCATTAGGCCGATACCCGAGGACCCGGATCGCCTCCAGAACCCGCTGCCGGGTCTCCGGCGCGACCGGTCGTGGACCCTCGTTCACCACGTAACTGACCACCGCCGTGCTGACCCCGGCGTACTGCGCCACGTCGTTCCGGGTGACTGGGGTGGCCTTCGGCATGAGGCGATAGTCCGGCCTTGACCGTCCTGGAAAGCGGTTGCTAACGTGCATGATCTACACGAGTAGAAGGAGCTTCGTCGTGCCCAGACGCTATGCAGTCGCCGGGACCGGTTCGCGTGCGCGTTCGTACGTCCGCGCGATCATCGAAGAGCACCCCGAGGAGGCCGAGCTCGTCGCTCTGCTCGACCCGAACCCGGGACGACTGGCCTACCACCAGAGTACGTGCAGGAACTGGGTGGCGCGGAGCTGCCGCAGTACGCGCCCGACGGTCTCGAGGCGATGGTCGCCGAGCAGTCCGGTCGACGTCGTCGTCGTGACCAGCCCCGACCAGCACCCACGCCGAGCTCGTCGACCGGGCGCTGCGCGCGGGCGCCGACGTCGTCGTGGAGAAGCCGCTGACGATCGACGCGGACGGCTGCCGCCAGATCGCCGACGCGGTCGCGCGCACCGGCCGGCGACGTCGTCATGACGTTCAACTACCGCTACGCGCCGCGGAACTCGCGCGCTGCGGCAGGTCATCGCCGGCCGGCGAGATCGGCGAGGTCACGTCGCGTGCACTTCGAGTGGGTGCTCGACACCGTGCACGGCGCCGACTACTTCCGCCGCTGGCACCGCGACAAGGCGAACTCCGGCGGCCTGCTGGTGCACAAGTCCAGCCACCACTTCGACCTGGTCAACTGGTGGCTCGCCGACGTCCCCGAGCCCGCGTCTTCGCCTCCGGCGGCCTGCGCTTCTACGGCGACGAGCAACGCCGCGCGACCGGGGCCTCGGCGCAGCGACCCGAGCGCGGCACCGGCCGACGGCTCGGCGCGACCCGTTCGCCCTCGACCTCCGCCCGACGCCGCGGCTCGAGGCGCTCTACCTGCGACGCCGAGCACCACGACGGCTACCTGCGCGACCAGGACGTCGTTCGCCGCCGGGCATCACGATCGAGGACAACATGGCCGTCGCTCGTCGACTACCGCGGCGGCGCCCCGCTGACGCTACTCGCTCAACGCGCACTCGCCGTGGGAGGGCTACCGCGTCGCGGTCAACGGCACCGCGGGCGCGCCGAGCTCGAGGTCGTCGAGCGCGGCGCGGTGCTCGACGCCGACGGCGACGCGGTGCTCGACCCGTCGCCGGCCGCGTGGTCGCCGGCTGACGCGCTGCGGCCCGAGCGGCGAGCGGCTGCTCGTGCAGCGGCACTGGGAGCGCGCGCGGGAGGTGACGATCCCGGCGCGGCGTCGGCGGGCACGGCGGCGGCGACCGTCTGTCTCGCGACCTCTTCGAGGGCCCGGGCAACGACCGCTCGGCCGCGCCGCCGGCTGCCACGACGGCGTCCGGGCCGTCGCGGTCGGGCATCGCGGCCAACCAGTCCCTGGCCACCGGCAAGGCGGTCACGTCACCGACCTGGACCTCGGCGGCTGGACCCAGTAAGAGACGCTAGCGTCCGAAGATCCGTGGCTCACAACCCTCGGATCTTCGGACGCAACAGCGCTGTGTCGGTGAGGATGCGGTGGACGGTCGCCTCGAGTGAGCTGGATTGGTCGATGATCGTCTCGCGGGGCTGCTCCAGCAGATCCCTCGGCCGGTACCAGTCGGCCATGTCCTCGGCCGTGAACGCCGACGCCTTGTCCCGCGTCTGATGCCGCCGGACGGTCTCCTCGAACGGGATGTCGAGGTAGTAGAAGTAGCCGGTCCCGCGTGCGTACGGGCGAGCTCCCCCAGCATCCCGCCGTACCGGACCGTCGGCATGATTCCCTCGACCACGGCGTGGTACCCGCGATCGAGCGCGTGCCGGGCGATCTGCCCGATCATCGCGATGTTGGCCCCGTCCGGCTCGTCCAGCTCCTTGAAGATGATCCGCCGCACATAGTCCTGCTCTATCCACGCGACCCCACGGCCGCAGGCGGCCCGGATCCCTTCCACGACGGAGCTCTTGCCCGACCCCGAGTTCCCTCTGATGACAATCAGCCGCGCATCCACCAGGTACCTTCTACCAGCTGGCAGGCTGACCCGGGCGGTGGGTGCCGAAGGTCCATTCGTGGCCTTCGGGGTCGGAGACGCGGTAGTTGCCCCATTCCGTCGTACCGGGTTCCCAGATCGGATCGGCGCCGGCTGCGGTGGCCGAATCGGCCGGGTAGTGGACAGGAACTGACCGCTACCCGGCTGACCTGGGACTACTTCCGGAACTGCCCTGGCCCGTGCACCTGCCAGCCCTTCGCGGTCGGGTCTTGATCGACCTCAGCGGCATCGTGAAGCTACGGACCTGCTTGTCCGGCCGGCTGATCGCCCAGAACGTCGGGTTCCGCCGTCGACCGGTCCCACGCGATGCCCTGGCCCTGGACCTCCGGCAGGTCGACCGTCGCGACCCACGCAGCTCGGCGCCGGCCTCGGCAGCTTCATCACGTACGCCTCGCCGAGGTCGTGCCCGGTCAGCCAGAGCCGGCCGTCCGGCCCCACGATCCACCCGAGTTGCTCATCGGCTTGAACCGGTCGAGGATCGCCTTCGGGATCGTCTACGACGCCAACCGCTGGAACTTGTCGTTCAGCTTCACGATCTGGGTGTTGTACGTCTGGCCGTACGGCTCGCCCCGTCTCGTCCGAGTTCTCGTCGTAGTTCGCGAACCCGGCCCACCACGCACCGTCGTGCCAGTCCAGCCAGGTCAGCGAACCGCGGTAGATGCCGAACTAGTACGTAGTCGATGTGCCGCATCGTCTTGGTGTCGAACACCTCGATCGAGCTCTCCATCGGAGTAGTCGGAGTAGTTCGGAGTGCACGGCGTACAGCTTGTTGCCGACGACGGCACACGCTGTCCATGTGGATGAACGGACCGGCGTCGTCACCGGCGAACTGCAGCACCGGCTCACCGGTCCGCGCGGTCGTGCTTGGTGATCGTCTCGATTGTTCACCGCGTAGAAGTACTTCGCGTCGACCGCAATCGCCTGGTTCGCGTCGAAGGCGGCGTACGACGTCAACGGCGTCGCCAGGTACGACGGGGGCTCGGCGGCGACCGCCGTACCAAACTGTTGGTATGGGCCTGCACCGCGGGACGCACGGCGGAGGCGGGTGGGAGTGCGACGGCCGCAAGAACGGTCGTCGCGACAATGAGGGCGGGGAGCTTACGCATCACAACCTCCGAGGGCCGGGACGCGATGAGCTGTCCCGGACGGAATGGCATCCTGCCCTCCGACCCTCGTGTCACCGTCGGAACGGCACGTGAATCTGATGCGTCAGGTAGCTTGCCGACGGGCTGCCCGCTGGCGGCGGAACCAGATGAACAGCGCCACGCACGGCGCGAGCAGGCCGCCGACGCCGAGGCAAAGAACTCCCAGCCCGCGCCGATGTGCTCGACGAGCCAGCCGAAGTTCTGGCCGAAGAACCCGGTGACGAAGGTCAGCGGCAGGAACACGGTGGCCAGGATGGTGAGCTGCTCGATCGGTCGGTTCTGCCGGACGCTGACCCGGGTCTGCTCGACCGAGATCACCGCCATGTTGGCCTCGAGCACGGTCGCGAGCAGGTCGCGCTGCGCGGCGACCTCCTCGTTGACCAGCACGCAGGTGGTCGTGGACGTCGCGGAAGTACGGCAGCAGCCGGGGTGGCTTCGGGACGCGCCGCGCTCGACGCCGCGAGCGACGGCGAGCAGCGGATGGACGGCGCGGTAGAAGTCGGTGACCTCGCGGCGCAGGGAGTAGATCCGCTCGGTCGGCGCGACGACGCCCGCGAACACGGTCTCCTCGACCTGCTCGATGTCGCGCTCGAGCCCCTCGACGACCGGCGCGTAGTCGTCGACGACCTGGTCGAGGATCGCCCACAGCGACCGCGGCGCGTGCCCGCGTCGAGCAGCTCGGGCCGCTGCTCGAGCCGCAGCCGGGCGCTCGTGCAGGTCGCTGGCCACGCCCTGGCGGACCGTGATCACGAAGCGCGGGCCGACGAACACGCTGATCTCGCCGAACTCCACCTCCTCGCGCTCGTCGTCGTAGCGCGCGGTGCGCAGGATGACGAGCCAGACGTCGCCCTCGTACTGCTCGACCTTCGGCCGCAGGTGGAAGGTCTGCGCGTCCTCGACGGCGAGCTCGTGCAGGCCGAACCGCTGGCGCGCCTGATCGAGCTCCTCGGCGGTCGGCTCGAACAGGCCGAGCCACACGAACCCGCCCTTGCTCGCACGCGTCGCGGCCCCTCCTCGAGCGGGATCGCACCCGCGTCCTGACGCCGTCCGTCCCGGTAGTGGGCGCAATCGACGATCATGGTGACGGCTCCTCTCCGGCCCGACGCCGGGCCCGCCGGCCTCACGACGCCGGTCCGTGGACCGATCCTGACCCCGCGCCGCCGCGCGGAATAGGCTTGCCCTGACAAAGTCGCAGTGAACTTCAGGGAGATCCGATGGGCCCGCCCGCTCGTGTTGATGCCCGGTCCGATGTACCGCTCGGTGCCGGACGGTTGGCCGACGGCTTCGAGGTGATCCGGCTGTGGGAGGCCGACGATCCCGACGCCGTGCTGGAGGAGCGGGCAAGGACATCGTCGCGATCGCCAACGGCGGTACGGCGATCGACGGCGCGTTACCTGGACCAGTTCCCGAACGTGCAGATCGTGGCGAGCTTCGGGGTCGGCTACGACAGAGATCGACGCGGCGGCCGCGGCCGAGCGCGGCGTCGTGGTGACGAACACTCCCGGCGTACTGGACGACGAGGTCGCCGACACCGCGATGGGCCTGCTGCTGATGACGGCGCGTGAGCTGTCGTCGGCCGAGCGGTACCTGCGCGACGGGACGGTGGACCGAGCGGCCCTATCCGTTGACCCCGGCAACGCTGAGCGGCCGGAAGATGGGCATCCTCGGCCTCGGCCGGATCGGTGAGGCGATCGCGCACCGGGCCGCCGCGTTCGGGATCTCCGTTGCCTACCACAACCGTCACCGCAAGGACGTTGCCTACGACTACTACCCGACCCTGGTCGAGCTGGCCGCCGCGAGCGACATCCTGATGATCGTCATCCCCGGCGGCGCGGAGACCGGGCACCTGGTCAACGCCGAGGTCCTGGCCGCCCTCGGCCCCGACGGCATCCTGATCAACGTCGCCCGCGGCACCGTCGTCGACGAGTCCGCTCTGGTCGACGCCCTCCGAATCCCGCACGATCCTGACCGCCGGCCTGGACGTCTTCGAGCACGAGCCCAAGGTCCACCCCGGCCTGCTCACGATGTCGACAACGCCGTCCTCCTCCCCCACGTAGGCTCCGGCGACCATCCCCACCCGCGACGCCATGGGCCGCCTGGTCGTCGAAAACCTCGCAGCTGGTTGACCAACGGCGTACCGGTCACCCCGGTCCAGGAGTCGGAGGGGCTCATCGGCTCAGCATGATCTCCTCGCGGAGCCGGGACAGCTTCTTCTGGATTGCGTACGACGTACAGTCCGCTGACCCGTCCGCCCTCGACGCGGAGCGCCATGATCGTGTCGAACTCGCCGTCGCACTTGTCGTCGAACCCGATCCGGAAGGCCGGCTGCCCGTTGATCTGGACCAGCTGAATCGGTCGCTCCGCGAACCGGGCACGGCCGCGGCTCAGGAAGGTCGCGACCCGCTCCGCACCGACGATCGGTTCGAGGACTGCCTGGACGACGCCGCCGCCGTCGCCGAGGAACACGACGTCCCGGCGCGAGCATGTCGACCAGGTCTGCAGGTCGCCGGTTTCGATCGCGCGCTGGAACGCGTCGAGGGCAGCTCGGTTCTCGGCCGGCGGAGACGTCTGCGCGGGGGCGGCGGGCCGCGACGTGGGCGCGGGCGCGGTGGGCGATCTGGCGGACGGCGCCGGGTGTCTTGTCCACGGCTTCCGCGATCTCGTCGTACTCGACGGCGAAGACCTCACGCAGCACGAAGACCGCGCGCTCGGTCGGCTTGAGGGTCTCCAGGACGAGCAGCATCGCCATCGAGACGCTGTCGGCCAGCTCGACGTCCTCGGCCACATCCGGCGTGGTGAGCAGCGGCTCGGGCAGCCACTGACCGACGTACGACTCCTTGCGGCGGCCGATGTCCGCAGCCGGTTGAGCGCCTGACGGCTGGTGATCCGGACGAGGTACGCGCGCTGATCGCGGATCAGTCGTCGAGGTCGACGCCGACCCACTTCAGCCAGGTCTCCTGCAGTACGTCCTCGGCATCGGCGGCTGAGCCGAGCATCTCGTACGCGACCGTGAACAGGAGGTTGCGATGGGCAACGAAGCCTCGGTGGCCGGTCGGTGCCGGTCATGGCTGTCTCCTCTTTTCCTGGTCGGTCTGTCTCGCCATCCAGACGCCGGTCATCACCGGTTTGTGACATCAGCCCGTCGTGGCCGTGCATCACTGTCACACGGCGGGCCGGGCGAGCATCTTGTGGTCGTCAAAGTCTCGACCACCTCAAGGGAGCACACTGATGGAACGCGTATCGACCTGATAAGCCACGAGCTCGGCGGAAGATCGGCAAGCGCCTGTACGCCGTCAGCCAGGCGATCCTGCAGGCTCCACTGCCCGCGTCCGATCCAGGATCTGGTGATGCTCCGCGCCAGCCAGATCAACGGCTGCGGCTTCTGCACCGACATGCACACCAAGGACGCGCCGCCGCGGGCGAGACCCCGCTCCGAATCAATCTGGTCGCCGCCTGGCGAGAGGCCACTGTTTTCACCGAGGCCGAGCGCGCCGCCTTGGCGCTCGCCGAGGAAGGGCACCCGGATCGCCGGCTGCGGGGGTCTCCGACGAGGTCTGGGAACGCCACCAAGCACTACGACGAGGACCAGTTGGTCGCCCTCGTCTCCCTGATCGCCTTGATCAACGCCGCCAACCGGATGTCAGTCATGACGAATGCCTTGGGTGGTGGGTACGAGCCGGGCGTGTTCAGCTAGGGAGGTCCCAGATCCGCCCGGTGTGCCAGGCGTACTCCCAGGCCTGGGTGTCCGGCGGCTCGATGCCGAAGCCGGTCAGGATGGCGCAGACCTGCTCGCGGTGGTGGTTGGCGTGGTTGAGCGCCTGGGCGATGAAGATGCCGGCCCGGGTGCCGCGGGTGTTGTCGTCGACGATGACGACCCGCTCGACCTCGAGAGGGTTGGCCAGGACGTGCTCCCAGACCACGCGGCCTCCTCGTTCCACCGTTCGAGGTTGTCGAGGTCGGCCACCTCGTCGCTGTCGACGAAGTCCAGCTCCTGCTGCGCGAGCCGGCGTACGTAGCTGCCGTCGCACCGGACGATGTGGTCGAGCGTCGCCAGGATCCCGCCGTACGTGCCGACGCCGGTGACCTCCAGCTGCTCGGCGGTGAAGTTCTGCGCGCGGCAGAACGCGATCAGCTGCTGCGTCGCCCAGTTGTTGTGCCGTACCGCGTCCGTCAACACGTCGTTGAGTGCCATGCGATTCACGCTAGCGGCAGCCGCTGGTCCGGCGTACTCAATTTCCCGCCGTCAGGGTGGTGAGGATGTCGTCCCAGTGGTTGTGCAGTACGG